>CALRIU020000013.1:0-135167 GCA_943362175.1 Hydrocarboniphaga daqingensis
ATATTTCCCCAGCGGTTATAGATAGTAAACTCTTTTAAGACGGAGCCTGAGGGTAACTGAACCCTGAAAGTATCGTTTATCCCATCTTCGTTGGGTGTGAAGACATTCGGAACCTCTACCTGTTTCTTCACATCACAATCTGTTTTTACACTCAGAGTGACCCGTGCGCTTGTGGTGGCTTTGCACTGTTTTTTGGTAAGGGTGTAAGTCGTGGTCGTTTGCGGACTTGCTTTGGGTGAAGCACAATTCGTACAGCTGAGGCCATTAGCCGGTTGCCAGCTATACTCCGCAAACTCAGTCGGGCTTGCCGGAGCCAGCACGATGCTGTCATTCAGACAAATGGTAGGATCTTGAATGGTTGTTGCCGGGATGATCTCCTCGAGGCTGACATCATCTATCAAAAAATAAGTAACCGTATACGCAGAGCTAGGGTTGACCACCACTGTATTGGTAGCCGCGTCGTTAGCGAAATTGCCGATGGTTAAATATTGCTCATTTCCGACTGCCGTAAATGTACCACTTACCTCTGTCCAGTTTAAGGTATCTGTTATTAAGTTACCAGCAGGATTAATAATTTGAGGAGTGACGTTTAAAGGTGGAATGACCTGTGGCATTGGCATAGCCTGATTACAGGCAAAAGGCGTGGTTGAAAAATACATACCGACTTTATCTGTGGTATGCTTACTTTCATTATATAAATTCAGATACATGGTTCCGCAATAAGTTTTACCTGAAATCAATGGCGTTGTTAATGGCACTTGTATATATTCCCTCCTATTCGGCCCCCCTCCAGGTAAGGTAAATAAGGCGAAACTACCAAAGCCATTACCCGTTCTGGGATACTGAAAGCCTTGAAATTGATAAGGCACTCCTGTGCCACCCGGCCCTCCAATGGAATTAAAGCATACATTATAGGAATCTTCACCTCCGGCTAAACCACACCAAGGTGTCAATTTATAAAACTCTTGAAATTTAGGACAAGATGTGAAGTACTCAAAAGAAGAATTAGGCACAAGGTTTTGCGCCTTTCCTTTGCATAGAAAGAAGCACGCAAATACCAAACTAATCTGTATACGCCATCCGGCCATAGGATCTAAAAATACGAGTTTACAGGGCTGAAATGAAAGGTGTGCGATAACAGGCATTACCTGAACACCGAAATAAAACCATTCCGTTTTTGGACACCGCCCTCCGCCTCCATGTATTGCAATACGTAATAGTACACCCCCGCAGAGCACGCCTCACCCGCAGTAGTTCTGCCATCCCACAGCAGAACCGTTTGCCCGTGTACGTCCGTACTATAAACAATATTTCCCCAGCGGTTATAGATAGTAAACTCTTTTAAGACGGAGCCTGAGGGTAACTGAACCCTGAAAGTATCGTTAGCTCCATCTTCATTGGGAGTGAAGACATTCGGAACCTCTACCTGTTTTTTGACATCACAATCTGTTTTCACGCTCAGGGTAACCCGGGCGCTGGTGGTGGCTTTGCACTGTTTTTTGGTAAGCGTATAAGTAGTCGTCGTTTGCGGACTTGCTTTAGGAGAAGCACAATTCGTACAGCTCAATCCGTTGGTAGGTTGCCAGCTATACTCCACAAACTCAGTCGGGCTTGCCGGAGCCAGCACGATGCTATCGTTCAGGCAAATGGTGGAATCCTTGATCGTTTGCGCCGGGATGATCTCTTCCAGGCTGACATCGTCGATTAAAAATATTATTACTGTGTATGCAGATGAGGGGTTGACGATGACTGTATTTGTATATACATCACTCAAAAAATTTCCAATAGTTAAATACGCTTCGTTACCTATTGCTGTAAATGACCCGCTTACTTCTAGCCAATTAAGCGTATCCGTAATGAAATTACCGGGAGAATTAGCAATTTGTGGAGTGACATTTAACGGAGGGATAACTTGTGGCATTGGAAAAGCCTGATTGCAAGCATAAGGAGTTGTTGAAAAGTACATTCCTACTTTGTCTGTGCTATGTTTACTTTCATTATATAAGTTGAGATGCATACTTCCGCAATAAGTTTTCCCTGACTTTAAAGGAGCCGCTAATGGCACTTGAATATATTCTCTGTTGTCTTGAGTTCCTACTCCTATTCTCATTGTTATAAAACTACCTATACCATTTCCTGTCCTTGGATATTGAAAACCGAAAAATGTATAAGGAATGCCAAACCCGCCCGGGCCTGGGGAAAATACTGTATTGAAACATACATTATATGCATCCTCTCCACCTCCTAATCCACACCAAGGCGATAATTTAAAAATTTGCCCACCCGAAGGACAAGACGTGAAGTATTCAAAAGATGGATTAGGCACAAGATTTTGGGCTTTCCCAGCTAAGAGAAAGAATAACACAAAAACAATAAGAACATGTACCCGATACCTCGACATAGGATATAAATTTACAAAATAAAAGCGCAGCACCATAACAATGCTGCGCCTTAATAATCTTATTGTATAATTACTAATTTATCGGTTTTCAATACCCGTCCCTGCTCATTAACGATGGAATAGATATAAATTCCTTCGGCGAGACTGGTTTGCAAACGCAAACTTGTTTGTTCCTTATCCAAAGTGGATTGGTAAAGCACTCTGCCACTGATATCGTAAATCGTTAGGGTAGCATTGCTGTGGATACTATAGCGCAGTGTCATTGCTCCCTGATTTGGATTCGGGTAAAGGTTAATGGCTTCCTGATCTATAACCGAGGTAATGCCTTTACGGCTCTTGCTTTCAAAATCGCAGCTCTCAGTAAATACCAATTGGTCTTTAGCAAGGGCGCATAATAAGGCCCTTGCCTGATACACGGCTTTCCCGTCTACGAGCGGACAGAAATTTGCCAACTGTTCCAGGTCTGCCAGCTCTCCTGCGCTCAAACTATTGCCAGCAGCTTGTGCTAATATCGCTGCGTTAACCAATTGCTGATTTTGTTGGATGCGGCTATCAGCGACTGCCGACGCATTTTGACTCTGAGCGGTCAGGTAATTGCCGCTTAACACCAAACTATCCACCTCACTGTAAATGCCGACGGCACTGTCGCTTTGCTGCGTGTAAAAGGCTGTCAAGCCCGCATGGTCGCTTGTGTAACCCTGAGCCATTAAATCAAACACATATTTGCGGTTTAATTCACGGGTTTCCGCTTCGATCACCGCATTGTTACCCGGACCTGCCAACAAATCAAAGAGGGCGCTATCGGTTTGTGCTTTGAGGTAAGCCTCTCCGGTAGTATCTGCTGAAGCCTGACGATACCCGGTGGTATTCGGTGCCGGGCATACCTGGTTGGCAGAATTGATAACAATCAGAGAGGCGGGATTATTTACAGAGGATAATCCATAGTTATCAATAGACGGGTTTGCATTACCCGTAGCTTTATTCAAAGTCTGAGGTGCTGGCAGTTCATTCGCATTATTCAGGATGATAAACTTAGAGTTTAGCGCCGAGCTACCCGCATCAGTGACCAATGTCTTAGAATTTGAAAACGTTCCCAGCCATTTATTCCCGGCGGTAAATTTCAGGTTGGCAATACCGGTGCTCAGTCCCTGCTGGCCAATGATGCCGTTGGTTTTCAAGACTAGGCCATCGTAAGCATTGTTGATCGTATTATTGATAAAGCCATTATTGCCGGTCAAACAATTGCCCTCAAATACAAAGCCCTGCCCGACATTGCTCACCGTATTGCAGCGCAGATAGCAGTTCGGGCTGAGCTGTAGGTAGACACCACGCAGGTTCACATTGCCGGTACCGGTGGAGCTGATGGTATTATTATCCACCGAGGTTTCCTGGCTGCCGCTCATGCGGATGCCTGCCGCATTGCCGCTGGCGCTGTACTGGATGCTCAGGCTATTGTTGCTGATGCGCAGGCCGCTCCGCACATTGTTCACCGAGATGCCGTTTTTCACTGTTGTGATACGGTTGGTGGATAGATGCAATGTACGCCCCGTGGTGCTGAAGGTATTCACGGCATCGTTGAGCGTGATCGCCTGGTTGCAATACGCGGTCGCAGTCCCTACCGCGTTTACCGTGTTCTGAAACACCGAAAGGCTGAAGCCTGTGGCCGCTACCGGCGCTGAATAGCCATGATAGATCCCCGTGGCAAAATTTGTGATGCCATTGTTCTGCACCCATGCCTGGTCTACCGTGTTATTGGCGTACACCGCCATGTTGCCGGTAAAATTCACATCGGTAAAAGGTGCCTGGAACTGGTTAAAGAGGACCGCAGAGAAGTTGATGTCTTCCGTATGCACACCACGGTATACTTTAGTGAACGTACACTGCTCCACATGGATGCTGTGTGTCGCACTTGGGTAGCTGTTGACCGCATACACCCCCACCCCGATCGGCGGCGGCGCCGGTAAGCCGGTCACGCCCCAGCCTTTGAGGTTGGTGAAGCTGCTTTTGAAAACCCGTGTCATGGCATTGTTCAGGTAAACGCCATAGTTCAGGTTATCGTACGTATTGGCATTCGCCGGATTAAAGCCCGCATCCCCTAAATGCAAATCGCAGTTCTGGTTATCGAAATACACCCCGGCCAGGGGGATGGCTTTGAGCGCCGGGTTGTAAAAGCTGCTGCATTTCAGCTTGCTGCCGGGGCTGGTCAAGGAAGCCGCGCCTGTAAAGTTATCTGCCAAAGCGATGGCTACCGTAATGGAGTGCCCTGTGGCCGGGGTATTGGCCACATCAAGGCCGATGTAGTTTTTGTTAAAGGTGCTGCCACTGGTGATGATGTTATCATCCCAGCCGATGTTTTGTGCATCGTAATAAACGGCCCTGTAGGCATCCTCTATCGTGGAGTTGATCACCTCGATTTTAGGCGTTGCCGGAGCGCTGCCGGCCTGTAAAATGATCCCTTCCCACAGATCAGCGCAGGAAAACAAACGGCAGTTTTGCAGCGTTAATTTCGCTCCCGCCATAATGGTGATCTTCGCCCCCTGCATCATGTGGTAGTCGATGTTTCTCCAGGCGACGTTGCCGGTGATGGTCACCGGCCCGTTGACCCTCCATTTGGGGCCTTGCGTGGTGCCGTCCATATTACTGTAGGTGCCGGAGCTGCCGATGCTGATGTTGGCGGCCATGTTTTCAATGGTCAGGCAGCATTCGTTGTTCACCACGTCGATGCACACACTGTTGCTCACCACGGAGCCGCAGGCATTGCTTACCGAAAACACATAGACCTCGTTATCCGTTGGGGTGAAGGTATAGTTAGGAGAGGCGCTTTGTGTGCCGGTTGGCGCCCAGTTGTAGGTGTAAGTCCCCGCAGGCGACACGTTGGCCGTGAGGGTGGCCGTGTTGCCCGCGCATATAAAATTGGAAGAAGGATTCAGGTTCGCCGTTAAAGGAACCGGATTGACCGATACGGTCACCACCGCCTGTGCCATGCCGCAGTTCGGAACAATGCTGGACACGGTATACGTGGTGGTCGTGGTTGGCGTTACCACCACGGTAGAGCCGGTCACAAATAAGGGGTTCCATTGATAGGTGACGTGGCCTGCGCTGGTGGCTGTTAAGGTGGCGGAGCTGCCGGCGCAGATGGTATTAGGCTGCGCCGTCGCGTTAATCACATAAGGCGGTGTTACCACCACCTGAACGGTTTGGGTAATGGCAAGGCCGCAGTTGTTAAGCCCGGATACGGTGTAGGTAGTGGTGACCGTTGGGCTGACGCTGATCGTGCTGCTGTTACAACCAGTGGTGCAGGGCGTCCAGGTATAGCCGCTGCTGCCTGTGGCCGTGAGGGTGATGCTGTTGCCGATACAGATCGTTTGAGAAGGACTCACCGCCAGGTTATTGCCGGGGGTGATGACGGTTGCGACTGATTGTGCGGAGCTGGTGCAGCCATTCACGGCTGTCGCGGTTACCGTATAGGTGCTTGGATTGGTATAAGAGGTCACGCTAACAGCACTTGAGTTACAGCCTGAGCTGCAAGGCACCCAGGTATAGGTCGAAGCACCTGATGCCGTAATAGTGGTGGGTGTTCCGGCACAGACCGTAAAGCTGGCGGGTGTGATGGTCAGCTGAGGAACCGGCAACACGGTGACTGTCACCGCGGCGCAGGTTGTACTACATCCTGGCACAGAGGTACAGGCCGTGTAGGTGGTTGTTATGGTCGGTGTCACGGAGATCATGGTGCCTACCGTGTTGCCGGGTGTCCAGGTATAGCTGTAGGGCGAGCCGCCGTTGGCGATCACCGACACGCTGTTGCCGGAACAGATCGGGTTGCTCAGCACGGCAGGGTCAACAGGCCATGTCGGCTTGACGGTGACCACCACCGTACTGGTGGAAAGCACCCCGCAGGCATTGATCCCGCGCACGGTGTAGGTGGTGGTGACACTGGGCGTCGGTGCCAGGGTCGCGCTGTTACAGCCTGAGGCGCAGGGCGACCAGGTGTAGTTGGTGGCACCCGTGGCAGATAAATAAGCGCTTTCCCCTTGGCAGATGGTGGTATAGCCGCTGACCTGAATACTGTTCGTCGGGTCTAAGATGTAGACATAAGCGGTTGCGGTATTGGTACAACCTGAGGCCAGCCCGGTAACGGTGTAGGTGGTAGCAACGGATGGGTTTACCACGAGGGCGTTTGTGTTACAATTGGTATTAATGGCAGGGCAAGGCGACCAGGTGTAAGAAACCCCGCCGTTAGCTGATAAGGTCACGCTGCCGCCGGGGCAGATACCTGCGCTGGGCGTGACCATCGTAATTGTAGGCAGAGGATCAACCGTAACGGTAACAGTCTTTGTTTTCGTGCAGCCTCCGCCATCTGTTCCCGTCACCGTGTAAACTGTCGTGGCAATAGGATTGGCATTAATAGTTGCACCGCTGACATTTCCCGGCTGCCAGAGGTAAGAGGTCATGCCCGAAGCCGTCAAGGTCGCTGTTTGCCCCACACAAATAGTCGGAGAAGCGGGAACAGTTAAATCAGTAATTTCCCTGATTTCGATATCATCTAAAAGAATGTATAAAACCTTGTTATCTGTATTGTTGACGTAACCATCGAAGGAATTTAGTTGAAAGTTTGGGCCTACCAGTAAATTACCAGCTATTCCACCTGCGAATGTGAACGTATAAGTGTAAGCTGTCCAGGTGTTAACCGGGATTACAACGAAATTATTCAGGATATTCAATCCCGAAGGAAATGAGCCGGCCATTGCCAGGTTAGTAGAAGGAGAAACAGCATAACCGGGACTTGTTGCAAAAGTGACCCAGCAGGGATACCCCATCGGATTACTAACTCCACTACGATTATTATAGGCCCAAAAGGAAAGCTCATACGTATGCCCCGGCAGAAGCGGGCTGACTAATGGATTTTGAATGTTTTCTATATAATAACCAGTACTCCCCTGGGTATAACACAATTCCCCGATAATGGTATTATTCGGAGATCCATTATGGCTGTCAATGACCGGTATGTAGTTATAGGTATTAGTTCCCAGATTATTTGCTCCACCATTCGCAGTACAATTTCTCCGAAACACGTCCGTGGAATTTTCATAAGGAAACCAGCAATCTACCCCATCCGTAATATCATAGCCTCCACAAGGACCTGAATTGGCCTGTTCAAAGCTGCCGTTTCTTACTAAGCTACAGGGTGATGGGGAACAACCGCTTGTGGTACTGAATATCGTAAAATCAACAATCGGGTTTGAATAGGTACATGCGCCGCATACCCCGTTGACATTGACAAAACGGATAAAGATCGTATCGGCGGAAGTCAAATTACCAGCAACGAGGTGTAAGGTGCTATCACTATTCAGGGAGTCAACGAAGACCCGGTGAATGCTATCCGCAGAAACGACCAGGTAAAACTCTGCCGTTGAGCTTTGATAAAATTTACCCTGTTCCATGATCTTTGCCTCCAGTTTGGTAATGCCATCGCCACAGGGCCAGCGAAACCAGCTTTCTGTTCCTGAAACAGAGGCTCCTGTCACGCTTTGTGAGCCGGCTGCCAGGGCTGTGAATACAGTAGGTGTGGCGAGGGTTTGTGCGCGCGATGAATGATGGGCAATCATGGCCATAAATAAGACCAGCAAGGGTCTGTAGAACCTTTGTGCTGTTGTTTTCATAAATAAAATAATTTAAAAGGGTTTATTGAGTGATTTGGGAGGCGGTGAAATGTACTAAAAAATAGCACAAAACACATACGCAATTTTACGAAAATTCTCTTTCCACAGCCTATAGTCCCAATCCTGATTTATAAACAATGAAGATCGGGCCCCGGCACCTCTGTCATGAAAAAAGGTACATTTTTTTAAAACAGTTATTGTACCTGCTTTATAAAAGCAGACTCCCTCCCTTCCCGATCATACTGCCATCCATGGCCGCTCATAAGGTCATGTTTTTCATAAAGAGGTATTTATTGATAAGACCAACGGTTTATGAAAACGCTGCATGAGCGATTATAAAAAAGGGTTTTTGAGCAGGTCCCCACCACTAAAGTTTTCAACACCTATGGTTATCCTTAGGTGCTTTTATGTCACAGCTTCTTGTGACAGGGCTTTTCACGCTTGTCCTGCCCCTGCACAACGAGGCAAATAAATCCGTTTCTTTGTATCACACCTAACATGACAGCCTCATGAAATACCTCCTGCTCGCCTTAGCCATTATCTTTGAAGTAACCGGCTCCGGCTTTATGAAAGCTGCCGACGGCTTCACCAAAGTGTTTCCTACCGCCATGACCTGCGTCTCTTACATTATTTCCCTGTGCTGCTTTTCGATGGCGCTCAAATACATTCCCCTGGGCGTGGCTTATGCCATCTGGGGCGGGCTGGGCATTGTGCTCACCGCCATCATTTCGGTGGCGATCTTTAAGCAGGCGCTCGATGCTCCGGCCATCATCGGCATCGTGCTCATTGTAACCGGTGTGGTGGTCATGAACTTCTTCTCGAAAACCGCTACCCATTAAAACTCGTCCCATAAGCCCATGAACCACACACAACGCACCACCTTAGCCAAATGTGCCACGGAAAATGACTATCAAACCCATTAATCCCAATGATAGCTCAGACCATCAGGTATAGAAGTCACGCTGTCAGTTTTTCCCTCTCACGACTTCCCTTTTCCATTTTCCATCCTTTTCCTATCTTCATAGTCCATCTTCCATAAAAGCCTATGTCCGACATCAGCTCATTTGAAATTCTCGATCAGGAAATCCAAAAAACCGGCGGCAAGCCCAGGGTGCTGCAAGCCTTGTGGGACGGCGATACCGGCGGCTGGTGGCTGGCCCTTTCGCTCTACGCCGAAAATCCTTCTGTCTCCGGGAACCTGGTCTGGCATTACCTGGGCCGGGTGGAGTCCTATAGCGGACAAACGAAAGAGGCATTTGCCAAAGAGCTGGCTGCAAAAGCCGTGAAAAAATACGGCCTGGAATTTTATTTTCCTTCCCCCGATGATGCCGACGACAGCTGCCCCGACTGGATGGAGCGGGACAAAGCTATTGCCTGCGCGGGTTGCGGCAAGCTTATCATTCCTGATCCCGGATCGCATCTGCCGAAGGAGATCTGCTACCACTGCTACCTGGAGCGGGAACGCAACCAGGCGCTCATCGACGACGAGCCGCAGGAATACGGCGTAAGCCAGTACCGCTGCAAGGGCCGGAAATACCAGGGCATGAGCTCCCGCGGCTATATGGACAGCTTCCCTGAGTATCCTTACATCAGCAATGCGCTGAAGCAGCAGATCGGGAAAGAAGGTGTCGCGGTGCTGACCATTGAAAAAGACGAGCTCCTGAGCCTGTCGGAAAAAATGGAAGCGCGACTGGATGTGCTGGCTCCACAATACCGGAAAGCCCCGCCGGAGGAGCGCAGCAGCAAAGTGATTACCCTGTTCCGGGATCAGAGCTATAAAGGAAAAAAATACAGGCTCGATAGCTATCACGACACCGTGCATGAGGAAATGGCGGAGCTGCTCTATGCCTATAACACCACGCAGGAAGTCATTCAGGAAAAGGGCTGCTTTAAGTACTTCATCAAAACAAAGGGCTACAGTTACCGCGACGACGCTTTCATGCGCTTTATACGCCATGCCGGCAAAGGCCGCACAAGCATTGACCGCATGCAGGAACATTACAAAAAACTCCTGAACAGGGAGCAGGTGCTTTCCACGCTTCAGAAGCTGGAACGCTTTGGCTGCATCAGTATCAAAGACGGCCTGGTAAGGATGACTACCTTGGGAAACTATGCGCTGTGATAACCCTGCATCAGGTACTGAGGTAAAAAGCATGACTTTAATGACTGTTTGTAGTATGATGAAGATGACAGAGATTATTTAAAGTCCGGGCGTGCCGGCGTAAAGCTCAGGCGCCGGCAGGCTTTCCATGTCTCCCGATAAGATATCGGGAGACATGGAAAGCGCGCCCTGATGCCCTAATAAAATTTATGGCTCTTCCTTTTTTAAACGCGGCGCTTCCCTGATCTCATATCTCACTACCCGCATCTCACATCTTTTCCTTACCTTTACATCCACCAAATAATTAAACCACTCATGTAGGACCTTCTTTCTTTTTTAAAAACCATTCGTGTCGCCACCTCCGGCGGCCTGTTTTTATTTACTCTTAAAAAGAAAGATCCATCATGCTTACCATACAGAACCTGGCATATACCCATGCCAACAAAGAACGGCTGTTCGAAGGGCTCAGCCTCAGCATTCACGCACAGCACAAAGCCGCCCTGGTGGGCAACAACGGCAGCGGAAAGTCCAGCCTGCTGAAACTCATGGCCGGCCTGGCAGAGCCATCGGAAGGAAGCATTCTGTGCAACACAACGCCTTATTATGTCCCGCAGTTATTCGGGCAGTACAAGCACCTGACGGTGGCACAGGCGCTCGGCATTGAAGAACCTCTGAAAGCCTTGTCAGATATCCTGAACGGTCACGTTACGGAAGCGAACCTCGCCGCATTGAACGACGACTGGACCATTGAAGAGCGCTGCCGGGAAGCCCTCGCTTACTGGGGACTGGAAAACCTCGACCCGGAACATGCCATGAGCAGCCTCAGCGGCGGGCAGAAGACGAGGGTTTTCCTGGCAGGCATCAGCATTCACCGGCCTGAGCTGATCCTGCTTGATGAGCCCAGTAACCACCTCGATGCCGCCGGGAGAGAGCAGCTTTACAACTGGATCTACGGTAGCAAAGCCACCCTGCTGGTCGTGAGCCACGACCGCCACTTACTGAACCTCCTGGATACCGTGTACGAGTTGAGCGAACAGGGCATCAACGCCTATGGCGGCAATTATGATTTTTACGCCGGGCAAAAGCAGCTGGAAACCAAGGCCCTTCAGGAAGAGATCCATAGCGTGGAAAAAGCCCTGCGAAAAGCCAAAGAGGTAGAGCGCAACACGGCCGAAAGGCGCCAACGGCTCGATGCCCGCGGCAGGAAGAAGCAGGAGAAAGCCGGGCTTCCGACCATTTCCATGAATACCCTGCGCAACCAGGCGGAGAAAAGTACGGCGAAGCTGAAAAGCGTTCACACCGAAAAAATGACGACGCTATCGCAGGAGCTCAAAGGCCTTCGTAACAACCTGCCCGGCATGGAACAGATGCGCTTCGGCTTCGATTCCTCCGGCCTGCACAAAGGCAAAGCACTTGTCAGCGCCAAAGAAATCAACGACCGCTACGGCCCTCAGCTGCTCTGGAAAGAAGGCCTGAGCTTCCAGGTTCGCAGCGGAGAACGCATCGCCATCAAAGGACCCAACGGCTCCGGTAAATCCACGCTCATCAGGCTGATTCTGGGAGCGCGGGAGCCTGCCTCAGGCTCCATTCAGCGGGCCGCTTACAAAGTGGTGTATATCGACCAGGAGTATTCTCTCATCAACCGGCAACTCACGGTGTATGAGCAGGCACAACAGTTTAACCGTACAGGATTGCAGGAACACGAAGTCAAGCTCCGCCTGGCGCGCTTTCTCTTTCAGCCCGGAGATTGGGATAAAACCTGCGGCGCATTGAGCGGAGGCGAACACATGCGCCTCATCCTGTGTTGTCTCACCATGGGCGAAACAGCGCCGGACATGATCGTCCTCGACGAGCCGACAAACAATTTAGACCTTCAGAACTTAGAGATCTTAACGGATGCTATCAACAGCTACAAGGGTACGTTGCTTGTTGTATCGCATGATGAGCTTTTTTTGAAAGATGTTGGCGTGGAAAGAGAGATGGTGTTGGGCCAGAATAAAATAGAACATGGATAGCGCTGATTAAGCGGATGAGCACGGATCAGGGCCATGTTGTTATTTAAGAGGTAGAGGCCAACTATTCGACCCCTTCGGGATTTTTAAATGCGCTAAAGACTCTGCCTACTCATGAGATTATATGATACAAACCCCGGAGGGGTCGAATATCAAAAACATCGCCATGGACATCATACAGAACATTGCATTCACCGAAAAAAAAGATATATTTATTATTTCCATAAAAGCACAAAAGCATGACACCCGTTGAAAACTACCTGAACCACCTGGATACTATTTTTGAAACAGAACCCCTGTTCTTTAAGAACGATTCCAGACTGGAAGGAGTTCCGGGCGTGACGTCTATTGTCTACAAAAACCTGCCCGAGCAAGGCCTCATCACGTCCCTCACCTATGGCCTGTCGACCGTCAAACACGATGACTGGAAATTCGGACGCGGCGAATTATGTCTTTCGGTCGACAGTCAGGAACTCGCCTGGGGACAAGTCACCGGCTATCTTGCCAACCAGCTTCGCGGAAAATGTCCTTTTAGCTACGGGCAAACGATCAACTTCGGCGAAGCCATCGCGCCTGATTCGGACATGAGCGCCTTCCTGGTCTTTGCGCCGGCCGTACTTCAAAAAGAACAGTACCTGAATGTGGATATCGGCACAGATTACAAGATCAATATCGCAGGCTTATATCCCATCTATAAAGAAGAAATAGACGTGTATAACCACATAGGCCTTGAGAAATTCTGGAAACACCCGGACTTCGATCCTTTTAATGTACAGCGCCCGAGGATTACCGGTTAATTCAAGCCATGACCGAAGAAGAAAAAAATTACCTGCTCGAAAAAGGCCATCCCTGGATGCTCCCGGAAGAGAAAAGAGCATTGACCCGTTGTAGCTTAACACTATGGCAGAAAATAGTTGAAAGAAAAAAAGCTCAGCGTTATCGGGAATACGACGAGTATTATGGTTTCCTGGACAACAACACAAACGCACTTGTGGCTTTAGGAGAAAATGCCTTAAAATTAAAAATTGCGGAACGGCTTTTTACCCATCACAAAGATCAGATCCTCAATACCTGCCCGCGCTGCGAAAAGCTGGCGCGCACGCCCCTCGCCAAACAGTGCCGGCATTGCGGCTTCGACTGGCATTAGAAGGCTCATTTTATATTTTGGGTAGCCTTAGCTTCTGAGGCTTTGAGGACACTCCCTTAGGCATCCCCTATCCTTTTTCTCATGACTTCAATCTCTCTGTCCCTTCCGTCCCTTTGTCTTTTCTCATGTCTCACGGCTTACCACTCAAATCTCAATACTTTTTTCTCCTGCTCTTTGTTTTATATCCTATTTCTCTTATATTGTAATGCAGTAGTTTAAACGCTAGCCTCGAATCATATACTAAACACATCACCTATGAAAATTCTCAACATCCAGGCCCTTCGCGGACCGAACATCTGGAGCGTGAACCGCAAAAAACTCATTCAAATGCGCCTCGACCTTGAAGAGATGGAACAATCCCCTACCAACAAAATTCCGGGATTCAGGCAGCGCATCGAAGCACTGATGCCTTCCCTGGTCGAGCACCGTTGTTCGGAGGATAAGCGCGGCGGTTTTTTTGAGCGCATCGACCGCGGCACCTGGATGGGGCACGTGATCGAGCACATTGCCCTCGAAACACAAAGCCTGGCCGGTATGGAAACGGGATTCGGCCGGACACGTGAAACAAAAACACCGGGCACCTACAACGTGGTGTTCAGCTACATCGAAGAAAAAGTAGGCTTATATGCCGCAGAAAGCGCCGTGAGAATTGCCGAGGCTCTCATCAAAGGCGAAGACTATGACCTGCAGGCCGACATCAAAAAAATGCGGGAGATCCGTGAAGATGTCCGCCTCGGGCCGAGCACCGGCAGCATCGTCGATGAAGCCGTTGCACGCGACATTCCATGGATCCGCTTAGGCACCAACTCCCTGGTGCAGCTCGGCTACGGCGTCAACCAGATGCGCTTCCAGGCGACCATTACCTGCAAGACAAGCAACATTGCCGTGGACATTGCCTGCAACAAAGAGCAAACGAAGAAGATCCTGAGCGACAATGCCATTCCGGTTGCCAAAGGCGACATCTGCGTGGATGAGGAAGACCTGAGAAATACCATCGACCGCATCGGCTACCCCATCGTGTTAAAGCCCCTCGACGGCAACCACGGCAAAGGCGCTTCCATCAATGTCAAAACCTGGGAAGATGCTTTGGCGGGGATGGAGTTCGCCAAAAAATACGGCCGCAAGGTGATCGTTGAAAAATTCATTACCGGCCACGATTTCCGTGTGCTCGTGATCGACAATAAAATGGTTGCTGCCGCACAGCGTGTACCTGCCAACGTGGTGGGCGATGGCCAAAGCACCATCAGCCAGCTGATCGAGGAAACCAATAAAGATCCGCGCCGTGGCTATGGTCACGAAAATGTGCTCACGGAAATTACCGTAGACCGCGACACGACCGATCTGCTGGAGAAACGCGGCTATTCGCTGGATACCGTTCCTGCCAAAGACGAAGTGGTATACCTCAAATCCACAGCCAACCTGAGCACCGGCGGCACTTCCATCGATATTACCGACATGATCCACCCGGAGAATGTGTTCCTCGCAGAGCGCATTGCCCGCGTGATCGGGCTCGATGTGTGCGGCATCGATATCATGGCAAAGAACCTCACGCAGCCCCTCAAAGAAACCGGCGGTGTGATCCTGGAAGTAAACGCCGCTCCCGGCTTCCGCATGCACCTGGCACCGAGCGAAGGCCTGGCGCGCAATGTAGCTTCCCCGGTTATCGATATGCTCTACCCTCCCGGAAAGCCTTCACGCATCCCGATCATTGCCGTAACAGGCACCAACGGAAAAACGACAACCACGCGCCTGCTGGCCCACATCGTCAAAAACAACGGCTATAAGGTAGGCTTCACTACGAGCGACGGTATTTATGTTCAAAATCACATGCTCGAAAAAGGCGATACCACCGGTCCGCTGAGCGCCGAATTTATCCTGAAAGACCCTACGGTGGAGTTTGCCGTGCTGGAAACCGCCCGTGGCGGCATTTTGCGTTCGGGCCTGGGCTTCAGCCGCTGCGACATCGGTATCATCACCAATATCCAGGAAGACCACCTCGGCCTGAGCGACATCCACGACCTGAGCGACCTCGCCAAAGTGAAAAGCGTGGTGGTGAGAAGCGTAAAAAAAGACGGCTGGGCAGTACTCAACGCCGAAGACAAACACTGCGTGGAAATTGCCAAAGACCTCGATTGCAAAGTGGCCTATTTCAGCATGAACGAGCATTGCGATGTGATTGTGAACCACTGCCGCAAAGGCGGAATTGCAGCCATCTACGAGAACGGATTTGTGACCATTAAAAAAGGCGACTGGAAAATGCGCGTGGAAAAAGCCAGCGTCATTCCTCTGACCCTGGGCGGAAAAGCCAAATTTATGATCGCCAATGTATTGGCCGCCACCCTGGCCAGCTACCTCTGGGGCTTCAAAACGGAAGACATCAAACTGCCGCTCGAAACCTTTATCCCGAGCGCCGCGCAAACGCCGGGCCGCATGAACATCTTCAACTTCAAGAACTTTAAGGTGATGATCGATTTTGCCCACAACCCTTCCGGCTACATGGGCGTCGAGGAATTTTTACAAAGCGTCAATTCCAACCACAAGATCGGCATCATTGCCGGTGTGGGCGACCGCCGCGACAGCGATATCATCGAGTGCGCCGCCATTGCCGCCCGCATGTTCAACCACATCATCATCCGCCAGGAAAAGCACCTGCGCGGGCGCACGGAAGAGGAGATCATTAACCTCATCCTCGAAGGCATTAAATCGCATGACAAGGAAGTGACTTACGAGATCATCAGCAAAGAAACCGATGCCATCAAGCATGCCATCAGCATTGCCAAGGAAGGCACCTTCATCACCGCCCTCAGCGATGTGATTACCAATGCCATTGAAGTGGTGCAGCAGCACCTCGACAAGGAAGTGGATGCCTGAGAAACGCCCTCATAAAAATCCTGCTTTATACCGATAAGGCAGGATTTTTTTATTAGCGGGGATTACCTGGTGCTTGATGACTGAAAAAAGTCATGCCATGAGCTTTTCTCTGTAGCCTGCTTATTAAATCTAAAATCCTTACTTTTACAGGATGGAAAGTGTAAGACAAAGTAAGGTTTCGAAACTGTTGCAAAAAGAGCTGGCGGAGATTTTCCGCTCGAATGCAAAAACGATGTTCGACGGCGCCTTTATTACGGTAACGGTGGTAAGGATCAGCAGCGACCTCAGCTCGGCGAAGGTGTATGTGAGTATTATGGCCAATACCGATGTGGATAAGGTTTATGAATCAATCAACGACCAGAAGACCCACATCCGCAAACTGCTTGGAAACCTCATCGGCAAGCAGGTACGCGTGGTCCCGGAGCTCAGCTTTTTTATTGACGACTCCTACGATTATGCCGAACGGATCAACAAGCTGTTTGACAAGCCGATTTAACCATCAAATAATTACAACGAAATCCGGAGTATGTCAGGCTGAGCGGAGTCGAAGCCTGTTGAAAGATCATAAGACCGTGTATTTATAATTAAGAACGCCCTTCGACTCCGCTCAGGGCGACCGTGAGATAAGCCTAACATCAGGACAAAAAACATTCATTGAACCTCTCTCTCTTCATAGCGCGGCGTTACCTGATCTCCAAAAAATCCAACAATGCCATTAACGTCATTTCGTGGATCAGCATCATTGCCATTGCCATTACCACAGCGGCTTTGGTTATTATCCTGTCGGCGATGAACGGGCTCACCTCCGTCGTGGCCGACCTGTATCATGCCATCGAGCCCGACCTGAAAGTAACAGCCGTACATGCCAAGTACATAGAGCATACGCCGGCGCTGGAAAAAAAGATCCGCTCTGTGAAAGGCATCAGCGGTATCTCCTGGTGCGTAGAGGAAAATGCCCTCGCCAAGCTCGATGATAAACAGGCCGTGGTGACGATCAAGGGCGTGGATGCCGAATTTAAAACGCTCACCCATTTCGATACTGTGGTGATCGACGGCGTATACCGCTTCGAGTTCAAAGGGCAGTATTACGGTGTCTTCGGAAAAGGCATTGCCCACAAGCTGGGGGTTAATGTCAACGATTTCCTTTCCCCGATTACCATCTATGCGCCCAAACGCGGCAAAGTGGAAAGCATTGATCCGGAAGAGGCCTTCAATAAGCTCTCCATCAGCCCGGGCGGGATCTTCACGCTCAACGACGATTTCGATTACAAGTACCTGCTGGTCGACCTGAAAGCCGCCCAGGAATTATTCGATTGCCCCGGCAGCATGTCCAGTATCGAGATCGGGATCGATGACCGCGACGACCTGGAATCCATCCAGGAAGAATTACAACACGCCCTGGGCGAAGACTTTCTGGTAAAGAACCGCTTTCAGCTGAACGACGTGCTCTTTAAAACCCTGGAAACCGAAAAGCTGTGGGTGTTCCTCATCCTGGCTTTTATCCTTGTGATCGCCACCTTTAATATCATCGGCGCCCTGACGATGCTGATCATCGAAAAGAAAAAGGACATCAAGACCCTGTACAACATCGGCGCCGACCAAACCTTTATCCGGAACATTTTTATGCAGGAAGGCTTTCTCATTACCGGCGTAGGCGCCATCAGCGGGCTCATCATCGGCATCATTGTATGCATCCTGCAACAGCAGTTTCACCTCGTGAAATTCGATGATGGCTATGTGATTCCCTATTACCCGATAGAAATGCGCTGGAATGACCTGGTCTGGATTCTGGGCGTGGTGATGGTAATTGGCTTCCTGGCGGCGTTATACCCGGTAAGGGTATTCACCAGGAATGACCTGGTGCATGTGGATAAATAAGGAAATCCGGACGCTAAGGAAAGATCATCCTGTACGTCGTATTCATAACAAAGTAGTTTACCGGTAACCGAGGCTCCCGAAATCACTCTATCATCTATGCATGCTCTTCTCCCTCCGGAGCTTCTGCCACCAGCCTCACCCCGTCATCGTGAAGGGTAACCTTACGCTGGCGGTATAAGACGCCGATTGATTTTTTAAAGGTAGCTTTACTCATGTTGAATTTCCGCTCAATAATATCGGGGGATGATTTATCCGTAACATTCATGAAGCCATCATGGGCCCGGAGGTATTCCAAAATCCTATCCGTAGAGGACAGAACGTGCTTGAAGCCCAGGTTCTGAAGGCTGAGATCGATCAGGTTGTTTTCGCGGATGAGCTTGACATAGCCTTTTACCTGGTCGCCCAGGTCGAGGTCCGTAAAGAGGTCGTTATGATAAATGAGGCCTTTGTGAAGCCCATTGATGATACAGGTAAAGCCCAGGTCGGTTTTGTTATAGACCAGGAGATCCACCTCCTGCCCCTGCTCCACCGTGAGCTGATCATTGCTGATAAACTTATTGATCTTCCCCGAAGCCACAATACGCTGCGAAGCCTCATCGATATAAATATAAACCACATAGGGGTGGCCTTCCTGCATTTTATGCTTCTGCTCCTTGAAAGGAACAAACAGGTCTTTCTCCAGGCCCCAGTCCAGAAAGGCTCCCACCTGGTTGACAGCCGACACATGTAAAAAGGCAAACTGTCCTACCTCCGCATAAGGCTGGTAGCGCGTAGCGATGAGCCTGTCCTCCGAGTCCTTGTAGATAAACACCTCGATCTCATCACCAATCCGGAACTCCGGCTCGATAAATTTCTTAGGCAACAGCACCTCTCCACCTTTTTCATCGCCCAGGTACATCCCTACCGGGGTATCTCTCAAAATAATCAGTGTGTTTGTTTTTCCTAGCTCTATCATATCTCATTTTTACGCCGCAAAGGTACATTTTTTAGTCTTAAATATCTTTTACATTTAAAACCTTGGCTGTTCCCTAAATAGAAAACCAATTTTAAGAGATATATGAACCAATAATTTGCAATTATTAACACCTATAATTATATTAGTATCAGGGATGTTATATTAAAGTGAATTTAATGTAAAAATCTGCTAAAAAAGTAATGCGTTTGTACCTAAACCAATCCTATGAAAAAAAATTTACTTTTAGTCGCTTTCCTGTTTTTTATCAGTACACTTACCGCCCAGATTACCACCACCGTGAACCCCACCATTGCCCAGATGCAGGCTGCCCTGCAGGGCAACGGCGTCACGGTAACAGGCTTATCCCTTACCTGCCCGCAGGGCGCCTATGCCATGTTTGGTAATGGCGCGGCGGCCTTAGGCGGAGGACTTAACTCCGGTATCCTGCTTACCACAGGTACTGCCTCCAACGTGGCCGGCCCACCCAGTACGTTCAACGATGTGGATAACTCCAGCGCCGGTGGCGGTGGCTCAGCCCTGGGTAATACCCTCTCGGGAGGCACCACCTACGATGGCTGCTATATGACTTTTTTAATTACCCCCAATTGCAGTACACTGAGCATCAGGTATGTGTTCGCTTCCGAAGAATATCCTGAATTCTCGTCCGGCTCTATCAACGATGTATTCGGCTTCGTCATCAGCGGCCCCAATCCGGCCGGAGGGAATTACCCGCCTCAGACCAATATTGCCACTTTACCGGTTACCACCACCACTTCCAATGTTGTATCCATCCAGAATGTAAATAACGGAACGGCCGGGGCAGGCCCCTGCGTGAATTGCGCCTATTATGTGAATAATCCTCCGGGATTGGTGTACGATGGGGCAACCACTGTGCTTACCGCTTCTGCTTCCGTCGTCCCCTGCCAGACGTATACGATGACCATCGGCGTATGGGACGATTCCGATGAAGCCTATGATTCGGGGGTGTTCCTCGATGTGAATGGTTTATCCTGTGTCGGCAGCCCGACGATTGTTGCCGCTGTATCTCCTTCTGTCATTTGCGGTCCTCAAACCGTTACCTTAACCGCTACGGGAGGTCTGGCCTCGGGCAGCTATACCTGGTCGGCACCACCCTCGGGCGGCCTGGGCGCGACGGTCGTCGGGGGGACCGTCACAGCCAATCCCACAGCCAATACCACCTATACGGTGTCCTATACAGACATGAATACCTGCCCGGGTATGCCTTTAATCAAAACAACGACCCTCACCTTCTCGGCCTCGCCTCCTTTCCCGGTAAGCGCGAACCCGGCCAACATTTGCCCGGCACAAAACTCAACCCTCACTGCCAGTGGTGGTGCAGGAACATACAGCTGGACACCCGGTACTGCCCTCAGCTCCACAACCGGCTCTGTTGTCGTCGCCAATCCTACCGTCACCACAACCTATACGGTGACCAAAACCTCCGGCAGCTGCACGAGCTCTACGGTCATTACCGTACAGGTTACCAGCCCATCCGGCCTTACCGTCACCCCCAACGGCGGATCCATCTGCCCGGGGCAATCCCTCACCATGACGGCTTCCGGCGGCTCCACCTACACCTGGACCGCCAGCAGCGGTGCCAATCCGCCGGGCGTAGCGACTGTCACCGTCACACCGGCCAGTACTACATCCTATACCGTTCTTTCCACCTGTTCGGCATCTGCAGCCGTTACTGTAACCGTGAGCGCTGCGCCATCGGTGACCGTTACGCCTGGCGCTATTTCCGTTTGTGCCGGCCAGTCAGCCACACTCACGGCTTCCGGCGGCTCTACCTATACCTGGACGGCGAGCAGCGGTACCAATCCGCCTGCTAATGCCAGTGTTACCGTTACTCCTGCTACGACAACCACCTATACCGTAGTAACGGGCGTAGGTACCTGTACAGCCTCCGCCACATCCACCGTTACGGTAGGTGCGGTGAATACTGTCACCGTAAGTCCTGTCAGTGCAACCATCTGCGCCGGTCAAAGCGCTACCTTAACTGCCAGCGGAGGCACAACCTTTACCTGGACGGCCAGCAGCGGCGCCAATCCTCCGAATACTGCCGCAGTAACCGTTAGCCCGGGCACCACCACCACCTACACCGTCGTGAATGGAATCGGCTCCTGCACGACCTCTGCCATAGCTACGGTAAGCGTGTCTCCGGCGGTCAGCTTGACACTTGCTCCGGCCTCTGCAACTATTTGCAGCGGCACCAGTGCCAACATCACTGCTTCGGGAGCTACCTCCTATACCTGGAATCCTGTAACCGCACTCACACCGACCACCGGCGCCAACGTAACGGCAAACCCAACAACATCCACAAGTTATACCGTCACAGGAAGCAATGGTATTTGCACCAATACGGCTGTAGCCAGCATCAGTGTCACCACCGTAAGCACTTCGGTAACGGCCAGTGCCGCCAACTACTGTATCGGCGGAGCACCGGTAACACTGACGGCCAGCGGCGCCAGCTCTTATGCCTGGTCGCCGGCCACGGGCTTAAGCTCTACCACAGGCGCGGTCGTAACAGCCTCTCCTGCCGTCACAACCACCAATAGCATCACCGGTACAACAGCGGGCTGTACGTCTACACGCACCATTACGGTTACCGTTCCTCCTACAAGCACCATAACGGTAGTAAACAGCGGAACAGTGATCTGCGCAGGAAACACAACGACTTTAACCGCCTCCGGCGCAACGACTTACACCTGGTTACCTACCAATGAGAATACAGCCTCCATCAATGCGAATCCGGGAAGCACCACCACCTATACGGTTGGGGGACAAACGGCTTCGGGCTGCCTTGCTTTTCCGGCGGTAATCACGGTTTCCGTATCTCCGGTGATTACGCCGGTGGTTACTTCCGCCAGTCCGACGATCTGCTTAACCGAAACCGTTGCCTTGTCTGTGACACCAACCGGCGGAGGCTTATCCTATACCTGGAGCCCGGCGGGCGATATTGCAGGGCCTAATAACACGGCGGCTGTAGTTGCCAAACCTGCGGCTCTCGGACATGTCCTCTATACAGTCGCCGTTTCCAACGGTGTGTGTGTAGGCACGGCTACCGTCGATGTGGAAGCCGTCTCCTGTACGCCTCCTGCGGCAACCATCAGCGTCAGCAGTAATAGCATCTGTACCAAAGGATGCACCACCTTTACCGCAACTACCAGCGGCAGCCAGCCTATGACCTACCAATGGGTATTCCCGGGCGGCACACCTCCTACCTCCAATTTATCCAGCCCGCAGGTTTGCTATGGTTCCAAAGGAAGTTATTCAGTAGCTCTGGTGGTAACCAATGCCTATGGCTCTTCTACCGTAACAGCCGCCGACTATATCCAGGTGGCCGATACGCCGGCAGTATTCAATGCCGGAAGAGATACCACCCTGAACGTGGGCCAAACCGCCATCCTGAATGCAAACGGGACAGGCCTGAATTACTACTGGTATCCGAATGTCAACAACAGCATTGCCTGCCCTACCTGCTCCAACACGGTAGC
The DNA here is from genome assembly GCA_943362175.1 of Hydrocarboniphaga daqingensis. Taxonomy (GTDB): domain Bacteria; phylum Bacteroidota; class Bacteroidia; order B-17B0; family Aurantibacillaceae; genus UBA4416. Next base: position 22,544 of record CALRIU020000013.1, read on the forward strand.
TCAGCCAACGGTGACAACCAAGTACTATGTAGAGGTTTCCAATTCGGCGAATTGCAAGCGCAGGGATTCCGTGCTTGTGAAAGTGGATTTTGTATGCGGCGACTTCTTCGTACCGAATGCCTTCTCACCGAATGGCGACGGGCTCAACGATATGGTCAATGTCCACGGCTTCTGTATAGGCTCCTATAATCTGCAAATCTTCAACCGCTGGGGCGAGAAGGTATTTGAAACGACCAGCATGAGCGACAGCTGGGACGGTAGCTTCCGGGGGAAGAATATGGATACCGGTGTGTTTGTGTATAAGGCGGAAGGCCTCACCATCGACGGGAAACCATTCAGTATAAAAGGTAATATCACCCTCATACGATAATTGTTTAATCAACCTATGAATCATTTAATCCCCTATTTTAAAAAGTCGTTCCTCCTTTGCTTAGTGGCGTTATCCTATACGTCCTATTCGCAATTCTGGACCGAGAATTTTAATAACGGTTGTACGGCCGCCTGTCCGGGCCTTGGCTACACCAGCGTCAATGGTACCTGGACCCAGACCATCCTGGGGGCGGAAGGCGCTGATCCCAATACCTGGTTTGTGAGCTGTGCCGAGCAGAATAACGGCATCGGGAACTGTTCCTCGGGCTGTAGTGGTGGCGGTAATGCGTCCTTACACATCAGCGCCAAGCTCGGTAATCCCATCTGCCCGAATGATTGCGGTGCGGCCTATGATGCCGGCGGCCTGTGCGGGATCCTGACCTGCCCTCAGACCAATCGCCGGATCGAATCGCCGGTCATAAACTGTAGTGGTCAGACGACCATCTTTATCAACTATTCATTTATCCACCGGGGAACGGTGGGCAGCGACTTCGCGAGCGTCTGGTATTTCAATGGTGCAACCTGGGCCAACCTGGGGGCAATCCCTCAATCTGCGATCACTGCTTCCTGCTCGGGGCAGGGAACCTGGTCGGCAGCGAACCTGGTATTGCCGGCTACCGCCAACAATAACCCGAACGTGAAGATTGGTTTCTCCTGGGTGAACAATGACGATGGCGCGGGCAATGATCCTTCCATTGCGCTTGACAATATCACGCTTACAGCCGCTACCTCTACGCCCGTTCCGGTAATCACCTTTACACTTCCTTCACCGGTATGCCAGTCCAATACCATCAATGCGACTTATACATCTACCACAGCGCTGACCTCATTCACCTGGTCGGCCTCTTCCCCGAATGTGGCATTTACAGCACCCAACAGCGGCACAACCAACATCTCCTTTACAGCACCCGGCACCTATACGGTATCGCTCACCGGCTGCCAGGCAGCCAACTGCGGCACAGGCACTTCCACCGTGCAGGTATTGCCCACCCCTACCGTCAATGTCACGGCATCGCCTACAGTCGTCTGCACTCCCGGCGGCTCCTCAACCTTAACAGCCAGCGGAGGCCCCAGCGCCTCATCCTATACCTGGACTGCCTCCTCGGGTCCGGCGATTCCTAACGGGAGTGTCACCGTTGTATCGCCTACCGTCAATACAACCTATACGGTGCTCACCAGTGTACCGGGCTGTACATCCAGCATTGCCTATACCCTGCCTGTTTCTCCCCGCCCCAGCCTCACGCTGACGCCAAACTCGGCAATCTGCAGCGGCCAAAGCATTACACTGAGTGCAAGCGGTGGCGCTACCTATACCTGGAGTCCTGCTGCCACGCTCAGCTCTGCAAATGGCAGTACAGTAAGCGCCACACCTGCTACCACCACCACTTACAGTGTTACAGGTAATAACGGGGTATGCAGCAATACAGCGGCCGTAACGGTTTCAGTCAATGCTTCTGCCAGTGTTACCATCACTCCCAACAACCCGTCGATCTGTAGCGGACAAAGTACCACACTCACTGCCACCGGCGGCTCCACCTATACCTGGACAGCCAGCAGCGGTGCCAATCCTCCGGGCAATGCCGTGATTACCTTAAGTCCCACAACGACGACAACTTATACTTTATTAACCGGAAGTGGCACCTGTACGGCTTCTGCGATTGCAACGGTCAGCGTAACGCCGGGAGTCACCGTCACTGCCACTCCGGCTTCTACTACCATTTGTAGTGGCGGCAGCGGTGTCGGCATTACAGCTTCGGGAGCCAGCTCCTACACCTGGACCCCAGTAACGGCGCTGAGCCCAACTACGGGCGCCAACGTCACCGCAAATCCTGCAAGCACAACGGTGTATACTGTCACCGGCGGAAATGGAGCCTGTACAGCCTCTGCTGTTGTCAATGTAAGTGTAACCACCATCAGTACATCGGTTACAGCCAGTTCTGCCAACTACTGCGCAGGTGGAACTGCCGTGACGCTGACTGCCAGCGGCGCCACGTCTTATGCCTGGAGCCCGGCCACAGGCTTAAGCTCTACCACAGGTGCTGTGGTAACGGCTTCTCCTGCTGTGACAACAACGTATAGCGTCACCGGTACCAGCGGCTCCTGCTCCTCTACCCGAACCATTACGATTACCGTTCCTCCAACAAGCACCATCACTGTTGTGAACAGCGGAACTGTCATTTGCGCGGGAAGCACCACAACCTTAACGGCCTCGGGTGCTGCTACTTACACCTGGCTACCTACCAATGAGAATACAGCATCCATTAATGCTAATCCGGGAACTACCACCACCTATACGGTTGGCGGACAAACGGCAGCAGGCTGCCTCGCCATTCCGGCCCTTATCACGGTTTCCGTATCTCCGGCCATTACACCTGTGATCACTTCCGGCAGCTCAACCGTGTGTTTAACGCAGACGGTAGCCTTATCGGTAAGCCCAACAGGCGGGGGCTTATCCTATACCTGGAGTCCGGCGGCGGCTATTGCCGGGCCTAATAATACAGCGGCCGTGGTAGCTGAGCCAACGGGTGCTGGCATTGTCAACTATACTGTCGCTGTTTCCAACGGGGTTTGCGTGGGCACCGCCACCGTCGACCTGGAAGCCGTTTTATGTACTCCACCAACGGCAACCATCCAAACGGTAAGCAACGACAGCATCTGTACCAATGGCTGTGTTACCTTTACTGCGGCCGTAACCGGCAGTCAGCCGATGAACTACCAGTGGGTATTTCCGGGCGGTTCTCCTCCGACATCGAACTTATCGAACCCACAGGTATGCTATGCCGCCAAAGGAAGTTATTCCGTAGGGCTGACCGTGACCAATGCCTATGGCTCCTTTAGCCTGACGGCGAATGACTTTATCCATGTGGCCGATACGCCACGGGTATTCAATGCCCTGAGGGATACGACCCTGAAGATAGGACAAACGGCATTGCTAACCGTAAACGATGGTGTAGGCAACAGCTATTACTGGTATCCGAATGTGAACGGCAGCATTGCCTGCCCTACCTGCTCCAACACGGTGGTTCAGCCAACGGTGACGACCAAATATTACGTAGAGGTCTCCAATTCGCCTTACTGCAAGCGAAGGGATTCCGTGCTCGTGAAAGTGGATTTTGTATGCGGCGACTTTTTTGTGCCGAACGCCTTTTCGCCAAACGGTGACGGCCTGAATGATATGATCAATGTCCACGGTTTCTGCGTAGGCACTTATGTATTGCAGATCTATAACCGCTGGGGCGAGAAGGTATTTGAGACGACCAGCATGACCGAAAGCTGGGATGGCACTTTCCAGGGCAAGAACATGGATACCGGTGTGTTTGTATACCGGGCCGATGGTGTAACGATCGATGGAAAGCCATTCAATATAAAAGGAAATATTACGCTGATACGATAATACAAAAACTATGAACCGCTTAATCCCAGACCCTATGAAAAGAATACTACTTGCCGGAATCCTGTCGCTGCCGTTTTTAGGCCAGGCCCAGGATATGCACTTTTCGCAGTTCAACGAAACGCCTGTGATCTTAAATCCTGCCCTGAGCTGTACGGCTTACGATACCAGGGTGATTGCCAACTTCAAAAACCAATGGGCGAGTGTGGCGACACCTTACCAGACTTATGGGATCAGTATCGAGAAAGCCCTGAAGCACCTGAAGCTGAAAAAGGCTTATGTGGGCTCGTCTCTCTCTATTTTCAGGGATCAGGCCGGCGATGCTTCTTTGGGAACACTGGCTGCCAGCCTCGGCTTTAACGTGGTGGTAAAGGTATCCGAATACGGAAAATTCTCCGGCGGACTGGGCGGCGGCATCAATTACCGGACAATCGACCCGACCAAGCTCAAATGGGAAAGCCAGTACGACGGTTATAAATACAATGCCAATACCGCATCCGGAGAGGCTGTGCCCTACAGTACAATCCTCCAGGGCGATATGTTTGCCGGCGTTGTATACCACTATGCCAAAAGCGAACGTTACATCAGCGCCCAGGACGGTACAAAATTCGACATTGGTCTTTCGGGCTTTCATTTCAATGCTCCTAAATATTCTTTTGCAGGTACCGGCGACAAGCAGTTTGCCAAGATCATCGCGCATGCCAATTTCGATATCGGTATCAAAAGCGCAGGCGTAGCACTCGTTCCGAGCATCGTGTACATGAGGCAGGGGCCTTCGCAGGAAATCGATGCGGGCTTTATGTTCAAATACATTATCCAGGACCAATCGGTATACACCGGTATTAAAAAGGCGAGCGCCATTTCCTTAGGTGCTACTTACCGTGTAGGCGATGCCATTATTCCGGCTTTATTGTTCCAATATGATAAATTCGCGTTAGGTGTGAGCTACGACGTCAATATTTCGCAGCTTACCGCAACCTCCAAATCGAGAGGCGGTGTGGAGATCGCCCTGCGCTTTAATACCAGCCCGGGCTACGGAAAATCCTTAGGCGGAAGCTTTAACAGGCCAACGTACAAGAAAGGGTAATGTGATAGGAGCAGTGAGATGTGAGATCGCACATCAGAGACTGAAGGGATTGAAGAGAGACAAAGGAGATAGAAGGAGTTCATTCAAGTATTCCCTGCAACATCCTGACAACAGGTAATTTACAGGCATCCCACAATACACACGGAACATTGGCGTTTAACGTTAAAACCATCCATTATGAAAACACTCCTGACCAATAGCCTGATGATTGCAGCTGTGGCACTCTGCCTGGCCTCCTGCAAAAAAGACCTTCCTGATTCCTGTTATAATAAGGCTTACCACGATGAGCATAAAAACGACATCTGTACCGCCGATTGTCCGGGCGTGACGGGATGCGACGGAAAGACCTATTGCAACGAATGTGTGATGCACACCAATGGCATTAAGCATTTACAATAAATGCGGAAATACGCTAAAATGAAAGAAAAAAGATCGCCCTTCTCAGGACGATCTTTTTCTTTTTTCCTTTATCCGATAGCCCGGGGCTTAAACGTAAGGATGTTTTTTAATCACCTGGATGTCTTTCTTGACCAGCTTTTCGATGGCTTTAAAATCCGGCATCTCATCATGCGCGCATAGGGAAATGGCGGTTCCGCCCTCGCCTGCCCTTCCTGTACGGCCAATGCGGTGTACATAGGTTTCGGGAACCTCAGGAATTTCGTAATTGATGACGTGCGTGAGCTTATCCACATCAATACCACGGGAAGCGATATCGGTAGCTACTAATATTTTCAACGTCCTGTCCTTAAAGCCTTTCAGCGCGCGTTCGCGGGCTCCCTGCGATTTGTTGCCGTGAATAGCCTCTGCTTTGATGCCGAAGCCGCTCAGCTGCTTGGCTACCTTATCGGCACCGCGCTTGGTGCGGGTAAAGATCAGGGCATGACCTATTTTTTCAGTTTGGATGATGTGCTTCAGTAAGAGCATTTTCTTGTCCTGCTTGACGAAATACACTTCCTGCTTAATGAGCGTGGCTGTAGAGGATACCGGATTTACCGCAACACTCACGGGATTACGCAGGATGCCATTGGCCAGCTTCATGATATTTGGCGCCGCCGTTGCAGAGAAAAATAAGGTTTGCCTTTTCTCTGGAAGCTTGGCGATTACCTTCTTCATATCGTGGATAAAGCCCATGTCGAGCATGCGGTCTGCCTCATCAAGCACAAAATACTGAACGTGGTTCAGCTTGATAAATCCCTGCTGCATGAGGTCGAGCAGCCTGCCCGGCGTAGCAATCAGGATGTCGATGCCCTTTTTGAGGGCCACCACCTGGTGAAACTGGGACACACCGCCAAAAATAACGGCATGCCTGAATCCGAGGTTTGTTCCGTAAGCGGTGAAGTTTTCGCTGATCTGTGAGGCCAGCTCACGCGTTGGCGCCAGGATCAGGGCTTTGATCTCTTTTTTATCCTTATCACCGGGCTTCCTGTTCTTATCGAGCAGCTGAAGAATAGGCAGCGCAAAGGCTGCTGTTTTACCGGTTCCTGTCTGGGCGCAGCCAAACATATCATGTCCTTCGAGAATATGCGGAATAGCTTGTTGTTGAATGGGGGAAGGCGTTTCGTAGCCTTTTTTATCGAGCGCTTTAATGAGCGGGTCGATGAGGTTAAGTTCTTTAAATGTCATTGATAAATTTATACTTCCGGCGGGCTTCTGTACTTACGTCATTATAAAAACGATCCACGCCTTAAGGACGGCAAATATACACATTTTATCGCTACAGCCGGAAACCAAGCATCAGGACATCATCCACCTGCTCCAGCCCCCCCTTCCATTCGGTAAAGCAGCTTTCGAGCTCCTGCTTTTGCATTTGCATGGATTTTTCCTGCATCACCAGCAGCTTTTGCTGCAGCTGCCTGTATTTGAATTTTCTTCCGCCCGCTTTGCCATTCGGCAGGTTCTCTCCGCCAAACTGGTCGGCATAACCGTCGGTGAAGAGGTAAAGCGTTGTTCCGCGGTTGAGCAAGAGGTGATGCGATGTGAAAGGCACCGGCTGCTCGCTGTAGCCAATGGGCTGTTTGTCGGCTTTCAGTTCCTTCAGAACCGCATCCTCTCCCCGCCCCGGCGGGGAAACGATCCAGAGCGAATTATAAGCACCCGCCCAGGATACGCTCACATAGGGCTGTTTGTCGTGCAGGCTGGCAACCGGGAAGCAGCAAAGGCTGATGTCCATCCCGTCTTTCACCTCTTTCCCGCTTTTGCGAAAGGTTTCCATGACCAGGTCGCGGGTTTTATCGAGGATCTTCCCCGGATCGGAGAGACCGAACTCCTTCACACAACGGGTGAGCGCATTGGCGCACACCACGCTTACCAGGGCTCCCGGAACGCCATGCCCCGTGCAATCGGCCGCAGCATAGAACACATGATCTGCCGTGACTTCGAAAAAATAAAAATCACCGGCGACAATATGCTTGGGCTTATAAAGCAAAAAGCTATCCGGAAAATAATTCAGGATATCCCTTTCATGCGCCATGATGGCCGACTGAATCCGCTTGGCGTAGTTGATACTGTCGATGATTTCCTTCTGGGCCTCTTCGATGCGCTCTTTCTGCGTCAGGAGCTGGTTCTTATATTCATTCAGCTTCACAAAGGATTTCTGCTTCAACCGGTAACGGTTGATATAAAGCACAATGACCAGGCCGAAGAACACGCAGGACAGAACCAGCACCCACATTACCGTTTGCTTCGATTTCAGGTTCGTTTCCGCTTCCAGCTGCTTGATGCGCAACAGTGTTTCCGAATTCTCGCGATCGAACTGGCTTTTTTGGTCTGCCAGCTCCATTTTCAGCTCATTACTCGTCATGGTAGCCTTGCCTTCGTAATGTTTTTTCAAATACTCATTGGCCTGCTTGTAATCTCCCATCGCCTGGTAGTAATCGGAATAGATGTAATAGATCTCATACAGGTCGGTATTTGAGCCCAACGACGTTGCCAGCCTGGTGGAGAGCGTGAGGTAATAGCTGCACTCCTTGAATTTACCGGCTTTGAGATAGCTGTCGGCCATATTCTGATAAGGCACGATGAGACTCGCCGGCTCATTGGCCAACCTGAAATTGGCAATTTCCAGCTCATAATAACGGATCGCCTCCATATAATTGCCCTTCCGGTCTTCCTCGCTTCCATAGGAATTAAAACAGCTTGCCAGTCCCGCAAAATCATTGATATTTTTATAATTCTCAAAGGCAAGGTCTGTGTAAAACATGGCCGAATCATGCATATTGAGGTTACTGAAAGGAATGGAAAGGTTGAACGTGGTATTGGCAATCTGCCGCACATCCTTCAGCTCTACCAGCATTCTCAGGGCTTTTTTGTACATGTCGATGGAGGCTTCGTTATTCCCTGCCAGCGAATAGATGGTGGCCATGTTGTTCAGGCTATAAGCCGTGAGCGAAACATCCTTATTGGTTTTGGCCAGTTGAAGTGAACGCTTACAAATGCTGAATGCCGAGTCGAGCATGTTCTTCTTCTCATAATAATTCCCGAGGATATTATTAAGACTGATGACATGCTCGTAGGAAAGCGCATAACTATCGTCGGCCTCGAAGGCCATTTTAGCATATACATAAGCCAGGTCCCAATCACTGGACTCATACTTAACAGCGGAATCGTAAAGCGTTTTATAATTTGCCGGCTTTTGCGCCGGAAGCGTACAGGAAACTAAAATGAAAAAAAGGCATATAATGCAGGACCTGAACATAGAGCTAATCGCTCAAATATAGCTTTTTTAACAAATACTATACATTGAAATTCGGCCAATAGCGATTTTTTAGCTGGCAGGTGCGATCTTCACCTTCATATTCTTTACCTTTTCGCCTTTCACAAGCTGCAATACCGCATTGGCTTTTGCCGTCTTTACGGCCACATAAGCCACATGGTCGAGCACCTCAATGCGGCCGATCTCTTCTTTCTGAAGCTTTCCTTTCCGGATCAGCATACCGACAATGTCCGTTTTGTTGACCTTATCTTTTTTACCGGCTGAGATATAGAGCGTTGCCCACTCGCTGGCAGGTGGCATCACAAAATTGCGGGGCAGCTTCTCCTCTTCAGGCTCCATGTCAAGGAACCTGGGAAGATGATCGTCCTGGTCGAGCAGAAAATACACCGTTCCACTGGCCTGCATCCTAGCGGTACGGCCATTGCGGTGGATCATGCTGTCTTCCGTCATAGGGAGCTGGTAATGAATAATGGTTTCTATTTCCGGGATATCGAGGCCGCGGGCGGCGAGGTCGGTAGCTACGAGGAGGCGGACGCTCTGGTTCCTGAGCCTGATCAGCGTTTTCTCGCGGTCGGGCTGCTCCATGCCGCCGTGATAGATGCCGTGCCCGATATTGAACTCCCTCAGCTGCTGCGAGATGCGATCAACGGCTTCCCGGTGGTTGCAGAAAACGATCACCGAGCCTTGCGCTGCCTTCCCCAGCAGGAGCATCAGGGCTTCCAGCTTATCGTCGCCGGCCACCCGCACGCTTTTGATGTTGAGCGATGCTTTTGCTGTTTCGGATCCCTTACTGAAATTAAGCTGAACAGGATGCCGGAGCCCTACAAAAGCAGGAATCTCCTCACCCACAGTCGCCGAGGTCAGGATGCGCTTCTTCAGATGACTGCAACGGGAAATGATGTGTGACATATCCTCATCGAAACCAGCCTCCAGCGATTTGTCAAACTCGTCGAGGACAAGGGTCTGCGTTTTCTCTAAATGCAATGCTCCTGTGCGGATATGGTGCCCGATCCTTCCGGGCGTACCGATGAGCACAGCCGGTGGCTCCACCAGGTTGTTCTCCTCAATGCCTACGGCATGGCCGCCATAGCAGGTGCTTACCTTAAAGCCGGTCCCCATTTTTTTGAAGACCTGCTCGGTCTGGATGGCCAGCTCTCGCGATGGCACCACGATCAGGAGCTGAACGTAATGTTGACCCGGTACGAGCAGCTGAAGGCAGGGAAGTAAAAAGGCGAGTGTTTTACCGCTCCCCGTGGGGGAGATCAGCACAACGTTATCCTGGCTTTTAATCGTTTCCAATGCCCTTTCCTGCATGGGGTTCAAAGCGGTGATATTGAGTTTTTCCAGTAAAGGAGCGTAATGTTCAGACATGGTATAAACTGCAAATATAGGCTATTCGCGGCAGAACCACGCAAAGTAGTTACAGGGGAACCCGGATCATCATTAAGTTACAATGCAGGTTGGGCTCCTGTGGGGCGATATCGTACATCCCTTCTCCTTAGTAATATCATGCTTCCTTTAGCCGGGCGGGCATGCAACAACCTATTGCTCCCGGCGGAGCAAATAGTTTCCTGGTGCTATACCCGCAGGGTAAACAGGCGTACCAGAAGCCTAGATAGTTTTGATAAATTCACCGAGATGCTTATTGAATGTTTCGGGTTGATCGAGATTGGATAAGTGGCCGGCACCGTCTATGAGTTGATAAACGGAATTTTTGATCAGGTCGTGCATTACCTGCGACTTTTCGGGTGGAGTGACGGTGTCCTGCTTCCCGCAAATGATGAGCGCCGGAACTTTCACTGATGGCAACACGTTGCAGGTATCGGGTCGCTTCGCCAAAGCCTTGACGGTAGCCACAAGCGTTTGCTGTGTGGTTCGGAGGATCACGTCGCGGATAGCTTCCACGGCTTCTTTCTTCTTTTTGAAGGATTCCTCATAAAACACATTTTTAAGGAAGGTAGCGGCAAAATCAGCCACACCTTTTTCGCGGATCTGCTCAATGGTTTTTTCGCGCTTCTTCTTTGCTTCCTCCGAATCGGCGTTACACTGCGTATCACAAAGCACAATGCCTGCGAAGCGCTCCGGCTCCATGTTAAAGGCATTCATCAGGATATAGCCGCCCATTGATAAGCCGCAAACAATGGCCTTTTCAATACGGAGCGCTTTCAGGAAAGCCAGGAAATCCTTGGCAAATACGTCCATGCTGAATGGCGTATCCGAATCGCCGGTGGAGGATCCGAAACCGCGGATATCATAAATCACCACGCGGCAATAGTCTTTGAAATACTCATACTGTGGAAGCCAGGAAGTTCTGTCGAAGGGAAAGCCATGAATGAATACCAGGGGAATTTCGCTGCTCCCTTCATCATTGTAATGAACGGTCACATTATTCATAAGCTGCACGGTGAAATTATTTCTCATAGCCAGGTAAATTAGCAATCACCGTTTCTGCATCAAACCCGGTGCCAGCCACTCAGGCAGCCAGGCGTTGCAGGATCACTTTACAAGGCACCGGTGACGTTACTTTCACGTCGTGCGGCTTGTGTAAAGGAATACTCAAATAATCGCCGGGCAGCAGGGAAATAACGCGGCCATCGATGGTGATGTCGCAGCTTCCTTCCAGAATCAGGAATTTTTCGTACTGGTCATCATGGACTTCTTCCGGCGAACCGTGTTGCAACCAGGTAATCGCCGTAGTTGCCTGCGGTGTAAAGCCGATGATCTTTACATATACGCCTTCAAAATCATCCGGAATCACCATATCCTCGCGCTCAAGCCATTCTGAAAAATCGGCAAGGGTGGAATGCTCGTTCAGCTCGGGCGGATAGGTCACCCACTCTCCTTTACGGATGCGCTCCATGTAATCAATGGTTGCCATCAGCAGAGGCTTTACAGTAGGACAAATGGCAGGAGCCTGACGCTCGGCATATACCTGCAGAGAGTTTGAAATTTCGTCTATTTCGCGCTGTACCTCAGGATGAGCGGATGCCATGCTCATCACCTCATTGCTTTCGGCTTCGGAAGTGAGGCCCAGAACAAATTCTTCGAGGATACCTGAATTGATATATTCCTGTGGATCTGACATGATTAGCAACAAATATATTATTTAATACCGGTCTTTTAACCGGCATATATACCCGATTTTCATCCTTCTATCTACGAAAGATGGCGGGTAATGGTTTTTACATCAAAATGTTATTTTCGGCTTTGACTTTTCCGGGTACATCCGTGACCTTGATCATTTGCAGCAGATCGATCTCGATGTTACGGCAGATGGCCGTCATGGGCACATCATTGATCGCATTTTCAAATGGATTTTCACTGGTATCGCCTACCACTTCCATGGTATAGAAGATCCAGCTCAGCGTGACGGAGATCGGGATGGTGAGCCAAACGATGTTCTCGTTCAGCTTCGACAGCTCACTGTAAATGGAAAATGGCAGGATGCCAATCAGCAGGTACACGAAGAGCTTGCTGTAATACGCATATTGCCTCGGGAAAGGAAAGCCTTTAATCCGTTCGCAGGCGCCCTGCTGGTTATAAAAGTCGGCGAGCATCTTCGACAGCTCCACATGATGGTAAGCCCCCATGCAGTGTTTCGCATAAAGCATGGCCAGGTCTTCGCTTTGCTTTTTAATGATATGAACGCCTGGATTGCTCTGCTTAAGCACTTCATCCACTTCCGCATCATCCATGTATACGCTCAGCTCCTTGTCCAGCTCTTCGCTCGAAAAATTGGTATCGGCTGCCACGATCCTGTTACCAACCTCTTCTATTTTCCAGACGGTATACTTCCTGAGCTGCAGGCGCACCGCCGTCATATAGGCGATGTGGCGTTTGATGATCCGGTGTTTTATCTGCTCAAGCTCCGTTACCGGAACCGTATCGGCCGGATGGATGAAATCGAGCACATACATGGCGAAAATGCGGCTCGAATTAACGTAAGAGCCCCAGATCTTACGGGCTTCCCACAGGCGCTCATAAGAAGAGTTGTTCTTAAAGCCCACATAAAAAGCCACCGCAATCCCGGTAACGGAGATAATCGCAAAAGGCAGGCCGTTGAACTTCGGCAACAGATCGTATAATACATAGGTAATGATAGACGCATAGCATGTAAATGCCAGGACAGATTTCCAGGTGAACTGAAAAACAATTTTTAACCGGATGTTCTTGCCTACATACATAAATTCAGAGCGAGGTGATTATAAAGATAAAAATACGTATTATTTCCAGGCACTTAGAATAGCGCATTGTGATTTTTTTTGTTTGGATACGCCTGATTTTTTACTTTTAACAAAACCTTCACGACTCCAACTATGAAACCATTAACGCTCTTCGGCACTCTTCTGATTGCCCAGCTGGGATTTTCGCAAACCTTTACATTAAAAAGCAAAGACATTGGCGGACAAGCCACACAAAAAGAATTTTTCAACGGCATGGGTTGCACGGGACAGAACATCTCGCCCGAGCTTTCCTGGGAACATGCTCCTGCCGGCACACAATATTATGCAGTAACCATGTATGACAAAGATGCGCCTACAGGCAGCGGTTTCTGGCACTGGGTGGTATTCAACATCCCGGCAGCTGAAACCGGCCTGAAAGCCAACGCCGGCGATACGGGTAAAAGCCTTGCCCCGAAAGAAGCCGTACAAAGCGTGACCGATTTCGGGAAAGCAGGTTATGGCGGCCCCTGCCCTCCTCCGGGCGATCCGCATCAATACCTGATTACGGTGTATGCGCTGAAGAATAAAATAGAGCTGGACAAAAACGCGATGCCTGCCATCGTCGGATTCTACCTGAACCAGAACATGCTGGCCAAAGCATCCATTGTGATGTATGGAAAACAATAATGGACAGTGGCTTCGACTCCGCTCAGCCAGCCCGAAAAATTATAGTAGAACCGGTGACTTCGATTGCGCTCAGCCAGCAGTGACTTCGAGAGCCTCAGTCGCCGGTTCTAATAAATAAAAAAGCGTCACGGTAATCGTGACGCTTTTTTTCTGTTCCAATGTTTTTTATTTGGTAATGATCAGCTTTGTGACTGTGCTTCCACATTTCACCAGGTAGGTGCCTGAGGACCAGGAAGCGGTATTCAGCTCATGAAGCCCGGAGGCTTCGCTTTCGTACACCGACTCCCCGATCAGGTTCATGACTACTATTTTTTCCATAGAAGCAGGCTTCACATAAACGACGTCTGAAGCGGGGTTTGGATACACGCGAACCTCCGGATCCGGATATGCCTGCTCGTTGATACGTGTGATAACAGGCGCGTTGCCCGGCAAGTCGTAAAACTCATGCTCCGCACGGGCCGGAGAGAAGAGGCCTGCACTGGCGTTCTCGGCGTAGACATAATACTGCGCATAATCCGATCCCATCGTAAAGGAAATTCCATAAACCTGGTCGTTGGCAGCACCATCGTTATGTAGCCCATCATCAAACATGGCCGTTTTACTGAACTTCAATGTGGAGTCGTTCCTGTAGGCAAAATACACAGCTGTGGCATTGGTTGCTGTCACACTCATTTGTACAACACTGCCACTAGACGGGGAATAATTACTGCAGGTGATGGTGGAAATGGTTGGCGCTGTCAGCATAAAATCGGCATTGCTTTGCAGAAAGGTGACGCGCGCGCTCATCAGGTTTTTAATGCCGGGAACTATCCGCCCGTTTACGGTGACATCTGCCGTCATTCCATTCTGGAAATCGGTATTGCTGAAGAATTTATTCGGATCAGACAATACCGCCGCAGAAACCGTTGCTTTTAAATTTGACGCCAGCGTTTCATAATAGCCTTCTGCAAATTGCTCATTGACAATGGTGCGAAAATGCGCCATGTACATCCGCTTATACATGGCGTTGCCCATGATCGCTTTGATCAATGGCCAGTCGGCATGTGTGGCATGATAGTCGGGCACCAGCTGCTGCATGTTGGCAAGCGTCATCGTGCCCATACCGTTACCCGGTGAGCCGCTGAAATTAAAGCCGCCGAGGCTCATGTTCATGTCCCACATAATTGGGTTGTAATGCCCGGTATTATCCTTATATAAAAAATAATTCTGTGCAAACACACCCGAGTAGCTGTCGAGGTTTACCAGCGCATTGTTGAATGCCAGCATCCAGATGGCCCTGTCGATGTCGATCACGGAAGCAATGTTAGACGGCTTATTGGTAACACTGTCGCAAAGGGCGATCAGATCCGTCCAGCCCGATGCCGCCGAAGACTCCATCTCATAATTGGAGGCATAAGACGTCGTATAGGTGTCCACATATTTCAGGTTCGCCTTGTTGGCAGGTGAAGCCAGCAAAGGGCTGCATTTGATGAAGGTATTTCCGGAAGAATAAAAATGCGAAAGCACGAAAGGCTTGGTGACGTCCTCATCATTCGAATACACCCCTTTGTACACATGGTTGACATACACCTGCGTGAAGTTACTGCGCGGGCAATGCATGTAGTTCGACAGCATGCTGTAGGACATCACCTCCCGGATCATCGAGGGATCATCGTAGCAATTTGCCAGCTTGATGCTTTTAATGCCCTGGTAATTCTGCGACACATATTTGTCGAGCTTGATCGTATAGGGATTTTTCGCAAAGGAAGAATCGTAGGAGCTGTTGCCTTTATACTTCACCCCCACATCCGGAAATTTAGTGCCGTTGATGCGTACCGAATCCGCTTTCAGGTAGCCTTCCACACCAAGCTTGGCGGTATCGAGCATATAATCCCAGTTGGCCTGGTGAAAAAAGATCTCGATCTTCTGCACAGCCTGAACATTGTAAAAGGTAGTTTGTGCCATTGCCTGGCCCGAAAGATACCAAAGCATACAGGCGAACAGCATTCTTGAAAAAGTCATCATGAAAAAATTAATTGGTTAAGAGAAACTTTTTAGTCGCTGAGAAATCCTCTGAGCTTAGGGTAATATAGTACATACCGCCGCTTAATGGCGACAGGTCCAACGTGCTTTGGTCCCTGACCTCCATCACCTGCCTGCCATACACATCACTCACACGAATTGTTGTGGTCTGGCCTGTGGCCGGATAATCTAAGGTAATAATGCCCTTACCCGGATTAGGATAGATGGTCACCCGGTCATCATTTTCATTCTCCCTGATCCCGCTTGGTATCACGATCGTTCCTTTTAGAAAACCTTTGGAATACCTATAAACACAGCCATTGCTATCAGTGATACGCACCACATAAACGCCGTCGGCCGACGGCGTGATGGTTTGCGCGGTTTCTCCCGCGAGCGAAACCCCATTCAGATACCATTGGTAGCTTGCGGCGGAAGATGAGCTTAAGGTTCCGCTATTATCAGTAATCACCGGGATAGCCGGCGCCGTAGTGCTCACATAACACTGGTTGTAACGGAAAGCCTGGGGAACGGCACCACTGGCCGTTTTAGACCAGAGCGTCGTACCGGCAGCGTTCACTTCATACATCAGGCCGCTGGTGGCTACGCAAACCAGCTGATTGCCATTGGGCAGCTGCTGCGAATTTCCCATGTTGCTGCTTTGCCCAGTGCTCACCAAACGTTGCGTGTAACTTGCTGGCGTGAAAGCGCCTGCTGTCAGCGAATAGGTATAACCCATCTCCGGGGCATCTACCTGGTCGATCGTGGATTTAGTGCTCGTCCCATAATTATTGAAAGCTACCAACCTGCCGCTATTCGGCACGCCTTCCGGGATCCAGTGTGCATCATGCACCACATTCAAAACGGCTGTGCCTGTTGCGCCGTAATTGGTCGGTTTTCCCCAACGGTAGAGGATGTCTCCGCCCTTTCCTGAATTGCCACCGCTATGGCTGGCCGCTTCAGCAGTGGTGGTGCTATGATCGATCACATAAATCTCTGAAAGGTTGTGACAGCTGAAGGTGATCTGATCCAGGATAGGATTGTAATCCAGGCCATTCATGTGCATCCAGTCTTTTGATGTGCTCTGGTTGATGTTCAGCAATTCCGGGTGTGCAGAAACCGAGGTCTGGTAATTATCTTTTGCCGGATTCACATTTTGGACGAGATGGTCCCAGGCATGCCATTCCCAAACGACGCTTCCGGTAGTAGCGCCTGTCGGTTGCACTTCCACAATTTTGTCGGGCCAGATCTCAATTGCCTGGCTGCATCCGGCCTGTGTGGCCTGTGCTGCCGTTTTGCGCTCATAGGAAATAAGCAACACATTCCCATTAGGCATCGGGTGAATATCGTGATGGGTGCAGTAATCCGTAGTGGAATACACAAAGTCCCAGGTCACGTTACCCGCATAATCCACTTTTTGAACCTGGCCGCAAATGGGCCCGCCCGTAAAGGAATTACCCGAACGGGAAACCGCTCTCACCAGGGTACCACCCGGCTCCAGGTAAGACGAATAACCGGTTTTTGCCGCTGCTGTATGTGTCCATGTTTTCACCGTTGTTCCATTTGTATCGAGCAGAAAGGTAGAAGATGTATTCTGCACACTATACAGGGTATAATCGCCCCATTGCTGTGCCTGAGCCGCAGCCGTACATAAAACAAGGCCAAGGGTTTTCAGGATTGTTTTTCTCATGGTCTGTTTAGTTAAAGATTAATTTATGAACTGTTGTTCCTGCGTTTCCGGAAGACACCTGCAAAAAATAGATACCGCTATTCAGGTCATTTTTCTCAATGGAAAAAGAATCGCTTAATACATTCGTATAGGTCCTCACACTTTTTCCTGTAAGGTCTAACAGTACAAGTGTCCTGTTTTGATTATTTTCCTTAAACGAAATACGAATGCGGTCTGTAGAAGGATTCGGGTACAGCAGGGTGCCGGAAGAAGCCTTCTGCTCGTTCACGGAGGTTCCGAGGCAGGCCACGCAGGAAGAGTAACACACAGGATCCGGAATAATATCGCCGCTGACGATCACCTGACGGTTTCCGTTGGTAGCACAGGATGAAGGCACTGTTTCCGAATTGGAGGCGCTGTTGCCGTTATAAAATTTATACTCGTAAGTGCCGGCCGCGACATAAAAAATAGTTTCGTAACTATTGGCTTCAAAACTATACATCCTGTTTTTGCTTGTGCTCCAGCCCTGGAAATTTCCCGCAAGGTGTACACCGTTTGTGCTGATAGTTCCCTCTGCCGTCAGGTCTACCAGCGGGCGCACCAGGTTGAGGCCGACCGGTGCATTTCCACCGTACAGGATGGCCCCTACAAAGCTTGTATCGTTTTGCAGGGAGTCGACATACATCCAGCGGTTGTCAACATTGTCGTAGCCTACCCTCGACTCTACCGGAACAAATTCCACTTCGTAGAACAGATCTCCGTTTGCAAACTTGTACTCGTATTTGCGGAATGCCGGAATCGTTACGATAAGACTATAGATAGAGCCTGACTCATGAACCATCGGTGTCAGTTGGGCAAAGTCTGCACCCAGGCCTGCTTCCGATTGAAAATCGCCTACGATGTGTACACCGGCAGCACTGATGGTTTGACCCGTCATATCGACGGAAAATTTGACTTTTTTAGCTAACAGGCTGAAACAGAAAAGCGATAGCATTATGGAGAGGGAAGCTTTTTTCATCATAAATAACATTTAGTTAATATTTTCTTTACAAATGAATTCAAACAAAAACGCAAAAGAAAAAAATTGAGATTAAGCTCTTTTAAACTGCGGTAAACTATCTTTGCTCCACAGATGAGCTGGCGACAGCTTTGTATACATGCTACTATGATGAAAAAGATTACCAGGAAGCACATCCGCACACTTATTCCGGAACGGAAAAACGACTCTCATAAAGGCAGCTACGGGCATAGCCTGCTCATTGCCGGAAACACCGGCACGATGGGGGCAGCAGTCATTGCCGCCAAAGCCTGCCTGCGGACAGGGACAGGATTATTGACGGTGAATGTTCCCGAAGACGAGCGGTTTATTTTGCAGACTTCCGTTCCGGAAGCGATGGTATCGCTGCGTGAAGAACACCCGGATCTCAAAAAAATCTCTGCGATCGGCATGGGACCGGGACTGGGAACAGGCGGCCCGCAAAAGGCCCTGGTCAAAAGCATTCTCAAAAACAGCCATTGCCCTTTGGTGCTCGATGCTGACGCCCTGAATATCATTGCCGGTGATCCCAGCCTGTGGAAGCTTGTTCCTGCTTCCACCATCATCACGCCGCATCCGAAAGAGTTCGACCGCCTGTTCGGCGGGCACAAACACCACGAGGAGCGAATTAAAACAGCCGTTGCGAAAGCTTCCGAACTGAAACTGGTGATCGTCTTAAAAGGTCATCACAGCCTCATCACCTCCGGAACACACTCTTTTTACAACACAACCGGAAATGCCGGTCTTGCGAAAGGCGGATCCGGTGATGCCCTTACCGGCATGATCACGGCTTTCCTGGCCAAAGGGAGCAAACCGTTAGATGCTGCGTTGTGCGCCGTGTACCTTCATGGCCTGGCCGCAGATCTTAGCCTGAAAGAACAAAGTATGGAAAGCATGCTCATTAGCGATGTGATTAACACTATTGGAAAAGCATTTAAAATACTGTCAAAAAAACAAACCCTTAGCCACACAAAAAGCCGGTGAAATGCCTTATTTTTCAATTTGCCTCTTCTTTTTAACTGGCATATAATTTGCGCCGGCTGGGCTCCGGGGAAAAATTTCCTCAACTGATTTTATTTTTAATGCTTTCATTAAAAATAGATTTTTTATTAATTAAATTTGGTTTAAGCTACATTTTTTTCCTATAAAAAAAGCTTAGACCTATGGAAAAAACTCCTGAAAACACTGGCTTATCCGAAGATGCGATCCTCGAAAGCCCATCTCCTAAATCCTCCGCAAAATCGCGACAGGCTACCACAAAAAAAGCATCCACTTCAAAAAAAGTAAAGGCAGAAAAAGCCAGCGGCCCTGCTTTTATTACAGATGCAGAAGGCGTACTTGATCCTAAAGAGCTGCTTCGCATTTTGATGGAAGTGAAACACGGAAATTTTAATGTGCGGATGCCTATTGATAAATATGGGATTGACGGAAAGATCTGCGATACACTGAACGATATTATCTCGATCAATAAAAAACTGACCCAGGAATTTACCAAAGCACAGATCAGTATCGGTAAAGAAGGGAAGCTCAACCAACGCATCAACTTATCGGGTGCCCAGGGCGACTGGAATACAGGCGTGGAGGCTCTCAATGCCCTCATCTCTGACCTCGCCTATCCTATCCGCGAGATCGACCGTGTAATTTCGGCGGTGGCAAAGGGAAACCTCTCGCAGCAAATTCCGATTGAAGTCAGTGATCACCTGCTGCAGGGCGAATTTGCGCGGATTGCAAAAGAGGTAAACGACATGGTGAAGCAGCTCAACCTTTTTACGATGGAGGTAACGCGTGTGGCCGTGGAAGTAGGTTCGGAAGGGAAACTGGGAGGGCAGGCAAAAGTAAAAGGCGTGGATGGCGTGTGGAAAGACCTGACGGATTCGGTCAACCAGATGGCCGGGAACCTCACGGCACAGGTGCGTAACATTGCCGATGTAACCACAGCGGTAGCGAAGGGCGACTTATCCAAAAAAATTACGGTGGATGTAAAAGGCGAGATCCTCGAGCTGAAGAATACGATCAATACGATGGTGGATCAGCTCAACTCCTTTTCTTCCGAGGTAACGCGGGTAGCGCTCGAGGTAGGCACCGAAGGAAAGCTCGGTGGGCAGGCGCAGGTAAAAGGAGTTGCCGGCACCTGGAAAGATCTCACGGATTCGGTAAACCAGATGGCTGGCAACTTAACGGGCCAGGTACGGAACATTGCCGAGGTAACCACGGCGGTAGCCAACGGCGATTTGTCGCGGAAAATCACGGTGGATGTGAAAGGAGAAATTCTGGAATTAAAAAAAACCATCAATACCATGGTGGATCAGCTCAACTCCTTCTCCTCCGAGGTAACACGCGTGGCCAGGGAAGTGGGCTCTGAAGGGAAACTCGGCGGACAGGCCGAAGTAAAAGGAGTTGGTGGTGTATGGAAAGATCTGACGGATTCAGTCAACCAGATGGCCGGAAACTTAACGGCACAGGTACGGAACATTGCAGAAGTAACCACCGCTGTAGCGAAAGGCGACTTGTCGCGGAAAATCACGGTGGATGTGAAAGGAGAAATTTTAGAGTTAAAGAAAACCATCAATACCATGGTGGATCAGCTCAACTCCTTCGGCTCCGAGGTAACGCGCGTGGCCAGGGAAGTGGGCTCGGAAGGAAAACTTGGCGGACAGGCCACGGTAGAAGGTGTTGACGGTATCTGGAAAGACTTAACGGATTCGGTGAACCAGATGGGCTCGAACTTAACGGCCCAGGTGCGGAACATTGCGGAAGTAACCACCGCTGTAGCGAAAGGCGACTTGTCGCGGAAAATCACGGTGGATGTGAAAGGGGAAATTTTAGAGTTAAAGAAAACCATCAACACGATGGTGGATCAGCTCAACTCCTTCGGCTCCGAGGTAACGCGTGTGGCCAGGGAAGTGGGCTCGGAAGGAAAGCTCGGCGGACAGGCCACGGTAGAAGGCGCCGATGGTGTGTGGAAAGATTTAACGGATTCGGTGAACCAGATGGGCTCGAACTTAACAGCCCAGGTACGGAACATTGCGGAAGTAACTACCGCCGTAGCAAGGGGCGACTTGTCGCGAAAAATTACGGTGGACGTAAAAGGCGAGATCCTCGAATTAAAAAATACGATCAACACGATGGTGGATCAGCTCAACTCCTTTGCCTCCGAGGTAACACGCGTGGCGCTCGAAGTGGGTACGGAAGGAAAGCTCGGCGGACAGGCTACTGTAACGGGTGTGGGGGGCACCTGGAAAAACTTAACGGATTCGGTCAACCAGATGGCCGGGAACTTAACAGGCCAGGTACGTAACATTGCCGAGGTAACGAATGCCGTAGCGAAAGGTGATTTGTCACGAAAGATTACGGTGGACGTGAAAGGCGAGATCCTCGAATTAAAAAATACGATTAACACGATGGTGGACCAGCTCAACTCCTTCGGCTCCGAAGTAACGCGTGTGGCGCGTGAGGTGGGCTCAGAAGGAAAGCTCGGAGGGCAGGCTACCGTGGAAGGTGTTGACGGCATCTGGAAAGACTTAACGGATTCGGTGAACCAGATGGGCTCGAACTTAACGGCCCAGGTGCGGAACATTGCGGAAGTAACCACCGCTGTAGCGAAAGGTGACTTGTCGCGGAAGATCACGGTAGATGTGAAAGGAGAAATTCTGGAATTGAAGAACACGATCAATACGATGGTGGATCAGCTCAACTCCTTCGGCTCCGAGGTGACGCGCGTGGCCAGAGAAGTAGGCTCGGAAGGACAGCTCGGCGGACAGGCCGATGTACCGGGCGTTGCAGGGACCTGGAAGGACCTCACGGATTCGGTGAATAAAATGGCCTCCAACTTAACCTCGCAGGTACGGAACATTGCCGAAGTAACCACCGCAGTGGCCAACGGCGACTTATCGCGGAAGATTGCGGTGGATGTGAAAGGTGAAATTCTCGAATTAAAAAATACAATCAACACCATGGTGGATCAGCTCCGCGGCTTCGCCTCCGAGGTAACGCGGGTGGCCAGGGAAGTGGGTACGGAAGGGAAACTCGGTGGACAGGCCAACGTGCCTGGTGTAGCGGGGACCTGGAAAGATCTCACGGATTCGGTAAACCAGATGGCCGGGAACTTAACGGATCAGGTGCGTAATATTGCAGATGTAGCCATTGCCGTGGCGAACGGTGACTTATCAAAAAAAATTACGGTAGACGTACGCGGAGAGATCCTGCAATTAAAGGAAACCTTGAATACGATGGTGGATCAGCTGCGCGGCTTCGCTTCCGAGGTAACGCGTGTGGCCAGGGAAGTAGGCACCGATGGGAAGCTGGGTGGACAGGCCTTTGTGCCGGGTGTAGCCGGAACATGGAAAGACCTCACGGATTCCGTGAACCAGATGACGGGCAACTTAACCTCGCAGGTGCGAAACATTGCCGAGGTAACAAAAGCGGTCGCCAGCGGTGACTTATCGAAAACGATTACGGTGGATGTGAAAGGTGAGATCTTCGATCTGAAAAACACGATCAATAAAATGGTGGATCAGCTGCGCGCTTTCGCCTCCGAGGTAACGCGTGTGGCCAGGGAAGTAGGCACCGACGGAAAGCTCGGTGGACAGGCTTACGTAGCGGGTGTAGCCGGAACGTGGAAAGATTTGACGGATTCGGTGAACATCATGGCAACCAACTTAACCTCGCAGGTGCGTGGTATTGCGAAGGTGGTAACATCGGTAGCGACCGGGAACCTGCGGCAAAAATTATTCATCAATGCCCGCGGGGAAGTGGCCCAGCTGACGGATACGATCAATGAGATGATTGAAACACTGGCGGTGTTTGCCGACCAGGTGACCAACGTAGCCCGCGAAGTAGGCGTTGAAGGGCGATTGGGCGGACAGGCCAACGTGCCCGGTGCATCGGGAATCTGGAAGAACTTAACGGAGAACGTGAACCAGCTGGCGGAAAACTTAACGACACAGGTGCGTTCTATTTCCGAAGTGGCTTCTGCGGTAACGAAAGGCGACTTAACGCGAAACATCCGGGTAGATGCCAAAGGTGAGGTGGAAGAATTAAAAGATACCATCAACCAGATGATCACCAACCTGCGTGAAACGACCTTTGTGAACCAGGAGCAGGATTGGCTCAAATCCAACCTCGCGAAATTCACGCAGATGCTACAGGGCCAGAAAGACCTGCAAACGGTGGCCACGAGGATCTTATCGGAATTAGCCCAGGTGGTAACGGCGCATTACGGTGCCTTCTACATTCTATCATCGGAAGACGATACACATAAATTAAAGCTCTTCGGCTCCTATGCCAAGTCGGAGAAACACATTCCCAAAGAATTTGCCATTGGTGAAGGGCTGGTTGGCCAGTGTGCCTTCGAGAAAGAGCGGATCATCCTGACGAACATTCCGAACGATTATGTGAAGATCAGCTCAGGGCTTGGAAAGGCAAAACCTGCCAACCTGATCGTGTTACCGGTATTGTTCGAAAACAACGTCAAAGCGGTGATCGAGCTGGGATCACTGGATGTGTTCAGCCAGACGCACCTGGACTTCCTCAACCAGCTTACGGAGAGTATCGGCATCGTGGTAAACACAATCGAAACCAATACGAGAACGGAAGTGCTTCTGGCGCAGTCGCAATCACTGGCCGGTGAGCTGAAAATCCAACAGGAAGAGCTCAGGAGAACGAACGATGAGCTGCAGGACAAAGCACTGCTCCTCGTGAAACAGAAAAACGAGGTGGAAGCAAAAAACAAGGAGGTAGAGGAAGCGCGCCGATCCCTGGAAGAAAAAGCGGAGCAGCTCACCTTAACGTCCAAGTACAAATCGGAGTTCCTCGCCAACATGTCGCACGAGCTGCGTACACCGCTCAACTCCCTGCTCATCCTGGCGCAACAGCTCTACGAGAATGCCGAAGGAAACCTGAACGAGAAGCAGACACGTTATGCCAAAACGATTCACTCCTGCGGCGATGACTTACTTCAGCTCATCAATGACATCCTCGATCTTTCCAAAATCGAATCCGGATTCATCACCGCCAATATTTCGTCCATCCGCTTTTCGGAAATCTCATCCTTTGTGGAAACGACCTTTAAACCGATCTCGGAAGCGAAGAACCTCAAATTCAGGATCGAGTTGGATCCGAAATTGCCGGAGAACATCGATACGGATTCCCAGCGCCTGAACCAGATCCTGAAAAACCTCCTGTCGAACTCCTTTAAGTTTACCGAAAAAGGCGAGATCACATTCAGGATTTTCCGTGCCAACAAAAACTGGAAAGCCGGAAACCTCGCGCTGGACAAAGCAAAAGACGTGGTAGGCTTTTCTATCATCGATTCCGGCATCGGTATTCCTCAGGATAAGCAAACGATTATTTTCGAAGCCTTCCAGCAGGCCGAGGGCTCTACCAGCCGTAAATATGGCGGTACGGGCTTAGGCCTCTCCATCAGCCGTGGCCTTGCTGAGCTCCTTGGCGGAACCATCGAGCTGGAAAGTGAAGTCGGCAAGGGAAGCTCCTTTACGCTTTACCTGCCAATGGATGCCATGGCAGGCCTTGCGGCGGAAGGCTATACGAGCGTGCAGACGGAGAAGAAAAACCTGGATGACATCTTCGATGCGCTGAGCATCAAAGAGGATGGCATCGAGCTTAAAAAATTCGAACGCATCGAGGAACTGATCAATGAAACCGGAGACGACCGGAACAGCATTATTCCCGGCGATAAGGTATTGCTGGTGATTGAGGATGACCTGCGCTTCGGAAAGATCATGATTGACCGCGCACACCAGGACAATCTGAAAGTGGTGATCGCCACGAACTACGTCGACATCTTCAATTTCGTATCGCGCTATTCGCCGGTGGCAATTACGCTGGACGTGAAACTTCCCGACACTTCGGGCTGGAAAGTGCTCGACCTGCTGAAGAATGACCTTAACTACAGGCATATCCCTGTACATCTGATCTCGGGTGAGGAAAACAAAATGCTGGCGCTGAAGCGCGGCGCCAGGAGCTTCTTACTGAAACCGCTTTCCAATGAGCAGCTGGATGAATTGTTTAAAGATGTGATCCGCTTCCACAATAAACTCAAACGCGAATTGCTCGTAATCGAAGACAATGAACTGGAATCGTCTTTACTGGCCAAGCAGATCGAAGGCGAAGACATCCAGGTGACCGTTGCCTCCACCGGGAAAAAAGCCCTGGAGCTGATGGAGAGCAATCTATATGATGGGATCATCGTGGATTATACCTTGCCGGATATTCCGGGCATGGAACTGCTGACACACATCCAGGCAGGCAAAAATGCCCTGGTACCGGTCATCATTTATTCCGCAAAGGATTTTTCACCTACCGAGCTCAACAAGCTGAACAAGCTTTCGAGCAGCGTGGTTCTGAAAGGTGTGAACTCGCTCGAAAAACTGCTGGAGGAAACGCTGATGTACCTGCATGTGAACTACTCTACTCTATCAGCCGATAAGCGCCGCATGATGGAGAATATCCGGATGAAGAATGATATCCTGTCCGGCAAGAAAATCCTGGTGGTGGATGACGATGTGCGGAACCTCTTTGCAATTACAACGGTGTTTGAGCGCTACAACATTGATGTGATTACGGCAGAGAGCGGCAAGGAAGCGATCGAGCTCATCAACAATGCCAGCAATAATATCGAAATGGTGCTGATGGACATCATGATGCCGGAAATGGACGGCTATGAAACGACGCAGAAGATCCGCCGCGAGCATAAGAACAACAACCTGCCGATCATTGCCGTAACCGCCAAAGCGATGAAAGGCGACCGCCAGAAATGCATCGAAGCCGGAGCTTCGGATTATATTACCAAACCTTTAAAGATGGATCAGCTTTTATCGATGATGCGGATCTGGTTTTATAAATAAATTATGGAGATCAGAGAAAAACCGGCAAGAGTAAAAATACTGATCGTTGACGATAAGGAAAACAACCTCATTTCCATGGAAAGTATCCTGTGGAATGAGGGTTACAATATCGTGAAGGCACGCTCCGGGAAAGAGGCTTTAAAGATCCTGCTGACCGATCTCGACTTTACCCTGATCCTGATGGATGTGGAAATGCCGGAACTTAATGGTTTTGAAACGGCCTCCATGATCTACGAGCGCGAGCGGCTCAAGCACATCCCGATCATCTTTATCACGGCTCATAGCTATGGCGACGAGAATTTGTACAAAGGTTACCGGACCGGGGCTGTGGATTATATTTACAAGCCGATCCAGCCCGACCTGCTTCGCGTGAAGGTGATGGTATTTGCCGAGCTATACCGCAAAAATCATTTGCTGATGGCCCAGGAGCAAAAGCTGATTGCTATTAACCGCAACCTGGAAATCGAGATCAAAGACAGGATTGCCTCGGAGGCTAAAGTCAACGAGCTGAACAAGCAGTTGCTGCAGAACATCAATACGCTTGAGCTGACCAACAAAGAGCTCGACCGCTTTGCGTTTATGGCCTCGCACGATCTGCAGGAGCCGATCCGGAAGATCAGGATCTTCAGCAACCGCATCGCTGAAAAATATTATGATCAGATCGGTGATGAGGGCAAGGTGTATATTGATAAGATGCAGCTGGCCTGCTCCCGGATGCAAAGCCTGATCGGCGATATCCTGGCCTTTAGCAAGATCAGCGTCACGAAGGATTCCCTGGAGCTTTCAGATATGAACAAGCTCCTCGACGAAGTGGTCAGTGAAATGGAATTACCCATCCAGGAAAAGAAAGCGAAGGTAATCATCGACAAGCTGCCGTCGGTCTATGTGAACCCGGTGTTGATTAAATCTCTTTTCCAGAACCTGATCAGTAACTCGTTGAAATATTCCAGGGATGGGGTGCCCCCCGACATCAAAATTTCCGGGGGGATTGATAAATCCTACAAACTCAACGACCGGCAGACAGAAACCACCAAATACTGCCGGATTTATGTGCAGGACAACGGCATCGGCTTCGATCAGCAGTATGCCGAACAGATCTTTACCATGTTTACCCGCCTTCACGTGAACACGGAATATGCGGGTACCGGCATCGGACTGGCCATCTGCAAAAAGATCGTGGAGGAGCATTCGGGATACATCAGCGCGAAAAGTGAAATCAACAAGGGAACGACCTTTACCATCAGCTTACCGGTAAATTCTCTGAACATCTGAATAAGGCATGACAATACGCAGTAAATTATTTTCCGGATTCATTACGCTGATCCTGATTTTCATCATCAATTTTTATGTGAACCAGAGCCTGTCGAAACAAGTGATCCGGAATACCAATTACATCAACAACTCGGAAGTTGTCATCCGGAATTCCAACATCCTGCATAAGAATATGATCGATATGCAAAGCGGCTACCGCGGCTATCTGCTCACCGGGCAGGAAATCTTTCTCGAGCCTTATTATGAAGGCATTAAACACATTCCACCGCTCATCAACGAGCAAAAAAGCCTGATCTCTTCTCCGAAGCAGAAAGCACGGCTAGACTCCATCATGTGGCTGCACCAGGCCTGGATCAAGCATGCCAGCTCACTCATTACAACGAAACAGGATACCATGCCGGAAGCCAGCGCCAAATACCGGGAGCTCTTCGAGAAAAAGGTAAAGACACAAACCGGCAAAAAGATCAACGACGACATCCGGAAGATCTTCGAGAGCTTTGATAATTATGAGTATTATTTCAGGCAGATCAGGCGCGACCTGCTTCAAAAAAGCATTGCAAGAACCGGAAAGATCAATCTTGTACTCACCATATTCTCGATTACCTTCGGGCTTATCCTTAGCTATTACATCATCCGGATCATTACAGGCCGGATCTCAAAAATGGTAAGCCTGGCACAGGAGATTTCCAAAGGCAATTTTAAGCGCATAGAGGATAATCAGAGAGATGAGTTGCAAAAGTTATCGGAATCCCTGAACCGGATGTCGCAGATCCTGGAAATGAACTTCACCGAATTAAAAAAGAAAAACAATGAGCTGGACCAGTTCGCCTACGTGGTTTCCCATGATTTAAAGGCTCCTCTGAGAGGCATCGACAACATCATTAGCTGGGTAGAGGAAGATCATGCCAGTGAGCTGACAGAGTCAGTAAAGCACAACCTCGATCTGATCAAAGGCCGGACCAAGCGCCTGGAGAATATGATCAACGGCTTGCTGGCATACGCCCGCATCGGGAAAGTCAAACGAAATACAGAGCCTGTAAACATCCGGAACCTGCTTCTTGAGCTGAAGGAGCTCCTCATTCCTTCTCATTTCAAATTCCGGATCATCGGTGAAATGCCGGTGCTGAATACCGAGAAGATACAGATCGAGCAGGTATTTTCGAACCTGATTTCCAATGCCGTCAAGTACAATCAGAAGGCGGAAGGAACGATTACCATAGAAGCAAAAACACTGGCCGGCTCCTATGAATTTTCGGTGTCGGATGACGGCATCGGGATACAGAAAGAGTATTTCGAAAAGATCTTTATGATCTTCCAGACCCTGCAGGAACGCGATGCTTTCGAAAGTACTGGTGTGGGACTTGCCATTGTCAAAAAGATCGTTGATGAAAAAAAAGGCAGCATCACGGTTGAATCGCAGGAAGGAAAAGGAACCACCTTCCGCTTTACCTGGCCTTCATCCTGAATATGAACACATGTATCACCCTCTAAATACGTTAATATATGATCCCTAAAAAAATACTGCTTGTCGAAGATGATTACCTGGATGTCACGAATGTGAAGCGCGCCCTGAATAAGCTGGCTGTTGACTATACTCTACACGTTGCTCACAATGGGGTCGACGCACTGGCGATCTTAAACGGAAATACCCAGGATGGTACGCGAATTCATCCCGATATTATTTTACTGGACATCAACATGCCCAAAATGAACGGGCTCGAATTCCTGGGAATCATCAAAAGTTATTACAGCCTCAATAATATCAAAACTTTTATCATGACAACGTCTGCGGAAGAATACGATAAAGTAGCCGCCGAAAACCTTGGTATCTCCGGCTATATCCTGAAGCCCCTGGATTTTTCAGGAAACAGGAAAGACGATTCGGGGATCGCTACCGGGATTCTGAAAGCGGAGCTTATGGCGAAGTAGCGCTGGCATTTCATTTTGTAATCCGCTGGTAGTATTCAACCAAAACCTTACAACCATGAAACGATCAATTCTTACCTTGTCCATGATCCTGTCATTGACAGCCATACAAGCGCAAAACCGCATGAAAAGCGATACCAGCAGCAGGATCGTGAATCCGGATGCCCTTAAAACCGACTCTGTGAAACGTGGGCAGGAAGTGTATCTGCCGGGAAAACATCAAGCGGATACAGCTTCTCACAAACAAAAACCAAAAAAGAAAGCGGCCACCAACCAGGCGACGAAGCCCAAATAGAAGAGAACAGATAAAGGAGGAAAGGTAAAAGACCTGTTTACAATTTCTTTTATCTTTCCTCTTGGGTACTCCTGCGTCTTCAGTCAATCAATCCCTATAGTCCTTTCTCTTTTACAGGAATCCAGAGCTCTTCCTCAGAAGCAGGATCGTTGTTTTTATAGTTCTCTCCAAGCAACTCAAAATGAGGCCGTGTATCCAGCTCATAGCCTGATGCCGGGAGCCAGGTTTGAAAAATATACTGAAAGGGCACCGGAGAATTAGCGGGCCCTTTATACAAAAACACGGCATACAATCCTGCGGGTAAGATCGTGGCCTCCATGCCCGCTGGTATCTCCTGAATACTGCTGACTTCCAGAGCGGCCCATTTTTCAAACGGTGTCATGGGATTAAACTTCTCAAAAAAGCTCTCCGGATAAATCTGCATGGCATAAAGCTCATGCCCTACTTTATGTGCTATTTCATGGCGACGCGGCATAAAGCCTTTCCATAAGTCTGCCGTTGCGTTTGCTGCGAAAGACATGGCCATTCGTTTGCCGATGAGCTTTTTCTCTTCCAGTTGTTCGATATGGTATTCCATCTGATAAATTTACAGAACTTTTATCTCAATACTTACGTCTCGCAGTACTCCTATCTATTTCTCTTCCTTATCATACAGCTTTTGCCCCTTCACCAGCCTGTTGATGGCTTTTGCCAGGCGGTCGATCCTGGTTTCTTCTTTTTTTGCCGAATAGATCCAGCCGATATAAAACTTCTGCTCGCTTTCCGACAGGCTTTTGAAAAAAGCGAATGCTTGCGGCTCCTCTTCCAGGCAAAGCAGCATCTCTTGCGGAACCTCGAGCGGCTCATCATCCGGAAAGAGGATAATGTGTACCCGATCGCCTTCCTGTTTTTTTATCTTTTTGCGGATAGCTGCATTTATCGGGAAGAACATGGCACCGTTGCTCATGGGCATTAAATGGTATTTGCGGATCTCAACGCCATCAATTGTTCCCCTGACCTTCACCATGCCGAAATGCGCTCTTTTATCTTTGGTAATTTCAGGAATACGAACATAGGTCCAGCCGCCTTTGCCGGGAAATTTTTCGAGCAGGTACTTTTTGTCAACGAGAGGCTTATCCAACATTCAAAAGATCCATTGAAAAGACAGTTAGTTTCGCTTTGCTTTTTTGGATGCTTTGGCAAGCGGGTTAAACTCCAGGCAGAGCGCGATCCAGTCATCAAAGGCCTTTTTGGTCTTCATGCCTTCTTCTGCGATCAGAACATAACCGTTCATGGTTTTGCCACCCATCGTCATCGGCCGGCAACCCTCTTTCTCCAGCACGGTTTCTTTTATATCAGGATTGATGCGGCACATCATTTCTTCTTTCATGACGCCCACACACATCTTATCATTCACCATAAAGCATATCCCGCCAAACATTTCTTTTTCCTCCACCTGCGGCAGATCCATCAGTGCTTCCCGGATCCTGTCTGATAATGTCGTATTGTATGCCATAGATTTCCGCTCCTGGTAGTTAGTGTGCCAGGATAAATTTACGAAAACATCCGGTACCGGGGAAGGCCGGGATCAGCTTTTTGTTACCTTTATTAAAAGGATACGCTATTATCCCGGCTTATACCCTGGAATCCTCCGGCAAAATCTTTCAAACACGGGAATTATCAATCGACCTGTGATGCGTTGGCAGGAATTGTTTTGAAACCGGCTTCCTGAGTGGTTTTAGTTGACCCGTTTATAATTGAACGGAATGGTGTCTTTTCCTCCTTTTTCATTATTTCCAACAATAAAGGCATTTATGTGTTCATGATCAGGAATGGCATAATGGATCTCATTGGGGAAATCATGGGCAGGATTACTGAATTGAATAGCATCCTCTTTCACAAAAGCTGATACGAATTTTATGCTTTTGCCATCGTTCTGTCCGCTCACCTGGTTTTCAAATACCCAGTGCGCCCCTTGCCTGTATACGACCGCACGCTCATTCACAAGGGTATCTTTGCCATTCAGGCTATAAACAAACGAGCGATAGCGCTCATCCGTTTCCTTGGTCCAGCGCTCGAAGCTCTTTCCGTCTTCGCCCTGCCAGGTTCCCAGGAGCTTGTCGAGCACAAAGGATTTACCGTTTTCCGGCATGCTTTCCACCGGGCTTTCTGTTTTGGTTTCGGTTGAGCCGCAAGCCACCAGGCCTGCGAGCATTCCGCTAATAGCGAGTTTCTGTAAATGCTGTTTCATACGTTTTTTTTGCAAACATGCAGACAAGCTCCTTAAAAAAATTGTACTAATGCGACTTATGATGCTAAAAATAATTTGGTTAAAGCGGCATCTTCTTTAAAATAGTCTTTAGGACTCATCCCCGTAAAAGCCTTGAAGTCGCGGTTGAAATGGCTCTGATCGAAGTAGCCGGCACGGTAGGTCAGATCGGTCAGATTTTTAATGGTTTTATTCCGGATGATCCTGAATACATTCTGGAACCGGACGATCCGGAGGAACAAGCGGGGACTCATTCCTACCTGGTCGTTGAATTTCCGCTCGAGGTGACGGCGACCGATGTTCAGCTGTTTTGACAGCGCCTCAATTTTAACCGCTTGCTGCGGGTCGGTAATCTGCCGCAGGGTTGTTTGTTTTAAAACAGGTGTGAATGCCCGTGCTGATCGTTTCGACAATAAAAAGTCCTCAAGGAGGCCAACCATTTGTTCATCGAAGCTGCTGCTGGCACGCAGGGATTTCTCCAATGCCCCGGCCTGCGCTCCGAATACGGTATGCAGGGCCACATAGCGGTCGGTGATCTCTTTCACGGAAAAGGGCAGAAAAGCGGAAAGCGCGCCGGGATAGAACCTGGCGGCGATCATGCCAGTGCGTCCCGAAGGACCTATCTCGATAGGCCTGGTGATGGGCCCGAACAAAAAGGCATAAGGCTGCTGCCGGATGTTGCTGCCCGAGCGGATGCGAAAGCGGTCGCCATAATGAACAATCAGCTCCGGGCAGGCATCGGGTAAAACTTTCTGCAGTTCCCTGCCGCCATCTTCAGCGCTGTTTTCCAGGATCCAGAAGCACTTGATAAAAGGCATCAATGACGGTGATGGCGGTATCTCTTTATAAAACATAGAAGGGTTTACCTGATAAAGACGGTATCACTTGTATCGAGGACATCGTTCAACCAGTGTTCGTTGATCTGGGCCAGCTCCTGCGGCAGCGCTGTCACCGGAAAGAAACGTAGCTCACCGGTTTCTTCATTCGAAAAAGACAGATCGATCTCCTCCGTCAAACACACTTCAAAATAAGAGGTGACATATTGTACCGAACGCTTTTCGTAGTGATAGGTTTGCGAAAGCGGTGAAGAATAGATGCCGATAAAACGCGTGATCTTTCCGGCAACATTCACTTCCTCCATGACCTCCCTTAACATGGCCTGCTCCACTGTTTCACCGAACTCCACATGACCGGAAATAATACACCAGCGGCCGACATCTTTTCTGCGCTGAAGCAGGATCTCGCCACGCTCATTGAAAATAGCCGCCGCCACAGCGGGAAGAATCTGACACTCAGGAATGGATGTGCTCATATTTTTTTCAAACTCATCATAAAGATAAGGAATAGTTTACTCCATTTACATTCACTCAAAACAGGTCCTGCATAAAAAAAGCCTCCGGTATGACCGGAGGCTTGTATAAAAATGGCTGTTATGTTTTATATGACAACAACACCTACATTGGTTGATGCACCCACCGTTACATTGACATTGGTGAGGTTTACCGTTGCGTATGGCAGTACGGGTGTTACAGTCAGCACATAAGAACCTGGGGGCAGACCCGATATCACAAAGTCACCGTTTGCATTTACCACCGATGAATAGGAGGCTGCTCCTGAGGTGGCAGTAACGGTGGCCGCTACGCCGGGTTGTGAGATCTTACCTTTGACAGAGCCGCTCAGGGCTGTCTCAATCGTGCGGATTACCGGTTTTAAAGAATAGTCGCCGTTGCCGTTCTCCACAATCGATTGCGCCGCATCAAAGTCGAGCAGAACGTAATAATCCACCCCCGGCTGAAGCGTGTGATGCACGTTGAGCTTAAGCCCCGATTGCTGAGCGCTCGGTGTTTTCAGAGGATACGTTCCGGTGCTTGTCACAATGGTATTGTTGGCGCCCAGGATCAGCCTGATCTGCTCCACGCTTGACATAGTCAGTGATCCGGTAGCGATCAGCGTATCAAGTCCATTGGAAAAATGCAGGAGATTATAAATGCCCGGTGTAACGTTTAGCATTACCGTGCTGCCGCTGCCGGTTACTTCTACCGCCTGGAGATCAATATTTACCGCCAGATAAGCAGCAGGTGCATCCGTCATCCGGATATGATACGGTGTTGGTGGATTTGCAGGAGCAATCTCCTCTGTCTTTTCCTTTTTGCAGGCAAATACGACTGTCAGCAGGATGAAACAATAAGCGAAGCGTTGAAGCGTTTTCATAGTTTATGGTTTTGTGGCGAATAGCCTGTTTGCTACCTGTACAGACAAAAAAAATACCATTTATTTCACCCAACCATTCCGGAATTACACCGCTATTTAACAGGACTGTTAAACCATTTTGTAGACAGGATTCTACGTCTTGTTTCAACGCCTGTAGAACACAAAATCGGTCACCAATGGCTCGATGCCATTTTGTTTCAGGTCGGAGGCAATCTGTCCGCGATGATAGGTAGAATGATTGACCACATGGAACATGATATCCTGAACCTTGTGCGTGGCCTCTTCACCTTTAAAATTGCGATAAGTCACTTCCTGAGCCAGCAGGCCAGAGTCTATCACCGCAAATGTCGCGAGGTGATTGCCGGCATCGAGCTGCTTAAAATCCTGCCAGCCATGTCGCTGCAAACGATCGTAGACGGCGGGCTCTTTCCTGATCCGGCTATTCCAGATATGATGCGCATTAAGCACGTGGCTAAAGAGGTGGATCGTTCTGTCGCTCACCTGATCCGCATGCAGGCCGATCAGCCCGGCGAGTCTTTGATTACAATCCCGGTTGTATTGAAATAAGTCGTTAAAAAAGTCGTTCATGTTTTTTTCATGAAAGATACTATTTTCCCCTGCTATCAACTCCACGCTACACCTTCAGCCGGAACAGGCTCAGGAAAGAACCGCCGTCACGGGCGGGTCGAGGGCCTGTTTCGGGCAAGTGTTGTTTTCCAGGGTAATTGAATCCGCAATGCCCGTCATACTTTCGCAGGCTTCGCTAGGACCCGAGACGCGCTTTCAATCACCGCCAAAGCTTCCTTTACTGCTTAATGCGCATGCCCTTCTCCTTCGCTGTTTTTGAGCTTGGATAAAATGTCATAGGCACCATTGATTACAACCTCTGCCCGGTTACCGAAGTCTTTTGGCAGGATCACTTCGGTATAGCCCAGCTCGCTCACCCCCGTGGTCACAGGGATCAGCTTAAAATGCTTCGTCCCTTTTTCATCAGAAGGTACCGGGATAAAGATATAGCTGTTTCCTTCAAAACCCACAACGGCCTTGTCCGGCAAGGCAGTAACATCCTGGGTGCCTGCTTCCACGTAAGCTTTCAGGTACATACCCGGCAATAATTCCCCGTCTTCCTTGTCGAGGTGGCAGTGAATGCGCACCGTTCTGTCGGGTCCTATTTCCCGGCCTATCAGGTACACGGTGGCAAGGCGCTCTGTCGTTTCATTGGCCAGCGTGAAGCGCACCTTCTGCCCGATCTTCAGCTTCGGCACATCTTTTTCAAACACCGTCAGCTCCGCATGCAGGTGTTCCGTATCCACGATCTTAAACATCACGTCCGTTGGGTTCACAAACATGCCGATGTTTACATTGACCTGTGTCACATAGCCGCTGATCGGCGCGTACAGGGTGATTGTGTTTTGAAAATTTCCGCTTTCCAATTGTCCGGCGTTGATACCCAGGAGGTCCAGCCTGGCTTTGAGACCGCTCACCTTAGCCATCATGCTCTGGTATTGTGTTTTTGATTGTAAAAGCGTTTTTTGTGAGTTGACATTTTCCTTAGATAATTCCTGCTGGCGCTTGTATTCCGCTTCCAGGTACTCCAGCTGGCTCTTTGTATCCACATAATCCTGCTGGAGCTGGATAAAATCGGGATTCTGGATTACAGCAATGACAGCTCCTTTCTTTACTCTCAGCCCCTGCAATAATTCGGTGCTTTTCAGGAAACCGCCCATGGGCGTGGAAATGCTTACCAGGTTTTGTGGTGGCACATCCAGCATGCCATTCACCTTGATCGCTCCGCTCAAAGCTTTCTGCTCGATGCTTCCCAACGTAACACCTACAACGGCACATTGCTCATCCGTGAGCTCAACGGTATTTTCAGCATCCGCATGATGCGTTTCTTCTTTTCCCTCTTCCGCTTTGCTTCCGCAGGATACAGCAAGCAGCACCAGCAGAAAAATAGTAATGGACTTCATCATCTTAATGTGTTTCATAATATATAGTCGTTAAATAAGTTTACAGGTATCATGTGAAATTCAGGGTTAATTTTTACCGGTTAAGAATTCGAGTGTGATCACACTTTGGTTGTACCGGCTAAGGGCGAGCAGGTAACTTTCCCTGATTGACAGGGCATTTCGCAGGGCCTGCAGGTATTCTACGTAGGCAATTTCACCACTTTTGAATGCGGTGTCGGCCTGCCTGATCAGGAGGGCAGCGTTAGGCAGCGCACTGCTTTCATAATAGGCCATGGTGTTTTTGTATTTTAAGAATTCCTGTGCCGCCTGGCGGTAATGCGCCTGCATCGTTACCTGGTATTGCTCGTAATTGCTTTGCACGACCTCGCGGTTGATCCCGGCCGCTTTCACTTTGGCGGCCTGCGGCACAAACCACAAGGGAACAGAGATGCCTACCTGGAAGCCGGTAAAACGTTTGGTTGCATCGAAGTACTGATCCGAGCCATTCACATTCTGGTAACCGATCAGCGATTGATTGAAATAGCCGACGTTAAAATCAGGCAGCACTTTCGCTACTTCCAGTTTCTGCTGCCTGTTACTGATCTCTACCTGCTGCTTTAAATAGGCCAGCGCAGGATTTTGTTCGTAAACAGCGCTATCGGCAGGCAAGGTAAGCTCCAGCTTTGACAAAGACTCCTTCCTGAGCTGAAGGGCCTCTTTTCCGTTTACCAACGCCTGGAGCTGCGCCTCGCAGGCACTGATGTCGGAAATAGTTTGTGCCAGTAAATTCTTCACTTCCATCAGGCGTGTTTCTGCCGTTGTTTTTTCCAGCAGATTTGTTTCCCCGGTTTTCAGGCGAAGCTCTGCGGCTTTCAAAAAGGTGCTGTAAATACTGTCCTGGCTCTGGAGCAGCTGCTGTACTGCCTGCAGGTACTGCCATTGGTACCAGGCCGATTTTAGCTGGCTGATGAGCTCGTTGCGTGTAAGCTGTTGCTTAAGCTCGCTGCCTTTTAGCAGGGCCTGGTTCAGCTTTGCCTGGCTGGAGAAAACGGTTGGAAAAGGAATGCCCTGGTTGATGGTGATGTTGTTGTCTGTATTGAGGGAATTATACTGCCCGTGCATGAGCGAGACATTTGTCTTCCCGATATCCGTCGAGCTTCGTTTTAAAGCTCTGCTGTAATCAACCTCATAAGCGGCCGCTTTCAAACCGGCATTATTTTTTAAGGCTTCGTCCACCAATGCTTGTACACCGGCTCCCGGAGCACTTTGCGCCTTTCCGAAAACAGGTATCAGCAACAGCGCGATCATAACAGTACCAAGCGGCGCAGGCGTTTTTCCCTTCGCTATTTTTTCGAAGAGAAAATACAATACCGGCAACACCAACAGGGTGAGCAACGTCGCGGTGAATAATCCGCCAATGACCACTGTAGCGAGCGGCTTCTGAACTTCGGCACCGGAGCCATGAGAAAGCGCCATCGGCAAAAAGCCTAAGGAAGCCACCAGGGCCGTCATAATCACCGGTCGCAGCCGGGTGCTTGTTCCTTTCAAAATAATATCCTTCAGATTGGTCATACCTTCTTTTTTTAAGTGGTTGAATTCGGCGATCAGCACAATGCCGTTTAATACCGCGACGCCGAACAGGGCAATGAATCCTACACCGGCAGAAATACTGAAAGGCATTCCCCTGACCCATAAAGCGAAGACGCCACCAATAGCCGATAAGGGAATGGCGGTAAAGATCAGGAGGCTTTGCTTCAGCGAACGGAATGTAAAATACAGGAGCAGAAAAATTAACAGCAAGGCTACAGGAACTGCAACAGCCAGGCGTTGCCTTGCCTCGATCAGGTTTTTAAATGTTCCGCCATAGGTCGGAAAATAGCCGGGACTGAACTGAATAGTCTTAGTTACTTTGTCCTGCATTTCCTTCACCACGCTTTCCACATCCCTTCCCCGCACATTAAAGCCGACGGTGATCCTGCGCTTGGCATCGTCGCGCTGGATCTGGTTGGGGCTTATTTTAAACTCCACTTCTGCCAGTTGGGAAACCGGTACCTGGTTGCCGTTGGGCGCTGTAATGAAAAGGTTATTGATGTCCATGATGCTTTGCCTGTTTTCTTTCTCAAGCCTTACCACCAGGTCGAAGCGCTTTTCGCCTTCATATACCAGGCCTGCGCTTTCCCCGGCAAATCCTGTTTTAATGACGCGGTTCACATCTTCGATGTTCAGCCCGAACTGTGCGATCCGGTCACGATCGAACCTGATCACGATCTGCTCCTGCCCTGTCGCCTGTTCGATGTACAAATCCTGCGCGCCTTTGATGCCGGTGGAAAGCTTGCCCACCTTTGCGGCATATTCTGTGAGCCGGTCCAGGTCTTCCCCATAGATCTTGATCACCACATCCTGCTTGGCGCCCGTCATCAGCTCATTGAATCGCATCTGGATAGGCTGCTGAAAACCAAAGGTCACACCGGGAATAGCTTCCAGAGCTTCCGACATTTTTTCAGCAAGCCCGTCGCGTGTGGAAGCACTGGTCCATTCCGACTTGTCTTTCAGAATGACCATGAGGTCGCAGGCTTCCACAGGCATAGGATCTGTGGGGATCTCCCCGGAACCTATCTTTCCGATGACCTCTTTCACTTCGGGGAATTTTTCCTTTAAGATCTTCGATGCCCGGAGAGCTGCTTCAATCGTTTGAGAAATGGAGCTACCTGTGAGCACCCTGGTTTCTACGGCAAAATCACCCTCGTCGAGCGTCGGGATAAATTCTCCGCCCATATTCAGGAACACAAGCACACTACCCGCAAAGAGGATAAATGCCGAAGCAACAACAAACACTTTCCGCTTCAATGCGGCTAAGA
Source organism: Hydrocarboniphaga daqingensis (assembly GCA_943362175.1). Lineage (GTDB taxonomy): Bacteria > Bacteroidota > Bacteroidia > B-17B0 > Aurantibacillaceae > UBA4416. Next base: position 61,280 of record CALRIU020000013.1, read on the forward strand.
TCATCGGCCTGTACAGGCGTTGGAAAAATGCCATGATCCTGTCGGAGATGGTGCGCTTATACACGGTATTTTTATTCAGGAAGAGCGCAGAGATCATCGGTACATAAGTAAGCGATAAAATAAATGCGCCGAGGATGGCAAAGGAAACCGTTTGTGCCATCGGCCTGAACATCTTGCCTTCCACGCCTACCAGGGCAAGGATTGGCAGGTACACGATCAGGATAATGATCTCTCCGAATGCTGCCGAGCTCCTGATCTTGGAGGCAGACTCATACACTTCTGTATCCATCTCCTGCTGGGATAAACGCCTGTTGAGATTTCTCAGCGCCAAATGATGCAGTGTGGCCTCAACGATGATGACCGCGCCATCCACGATCAATCCAAAATCAATGGCTCCGAGGCTCATCAGATTTCCGGAAACTCCAAACAGGTTCATCATGGAAATGGCAAACAGCATGGCCAGTGGAATCACGGAAGCCACCACCAGCCCGGCCCTGAAATTTCCAAGCAAAAGCACCAGCACAAAGATGACGATGAGCGCGCCTTCCGCGAGGTTCTTCGTCACGGTACCAATAGCATTATTGACCAGCTTCGTGCGGTCGAGAAAAGGCTCGATCACCACTCCTTCCGGCAGTGTTTTCTCGATCTGGGCGATGCGCTCTTTCACATTGGCAATTACTTTGGACGAGTTGGCTCCTTTGAGCATCATCACGATAGCGCCTACTACCTCGCCTTCGCTGTTGCGCGTCATGGCGCCGTAACGCGTGGCATGGCCATAACCGATGGTTGCCACATTGCGCATCAGCACCGGAATGCCGTTTGCATTATTTTTAACAACGATGCGCTCAATATCCTCCAGGCTTCCGATCAGTCCTTCGCTGCGGATAAAATAGGCATTCGGTTTTTTATCGATGTAGGCGCCTCCCGTGTTCTGGTTGTTTTTTTGAAGTGCTGTGAAGACCTCGTCGATGCTGATGTTCATCCCCCGGAGCTTATCGGGGTCGAGGGCAATCTCATATTGCTTCAGGTAGCCGCCGAAGCTGCTGATGTCGGCCACTCCCTCGGTTCCCAGAAGCTGGCGCCGGACAATCCAGTCCTGGATGGTGCGCAGCTCCATGGTCGAATAGTTTTTTTCATAGCCTTTTTTGGTATGGATCACATATTGGTAAATTTCTCCCAGGCCCGTGGTAAGCGGTGCCAGTTCAGGCATGCCCACTCCGGCGGGGATCAGCGTTTTGGCTTCGGTCAGGCGCTCGTTCACCTGCTGCCGCGCCCAATACACATCCACGTGTTCCTTGAATACAATCGTAACGACCGAAAGACCGAAACGGGAGAATGACCTGACCTCTTCAATACCGGGAATGGTAGCCATGGTTTGCTCCACCGGGAAGGTCACGAGGCGTTCGATCTCCTGCGCCGCCAGCGAAGGAGAAACGGTAATGACCTGTACCTGGTTGTTGGTAATATCGGGAACGGCATCAATGGGCAGCTGCCTCAGAGAATAGGTTCCCCAGATGATGAGGGCCAGCGTGAACAGCCCTATCACCAGTTTGTTTTTAATAGAAAAGTGAATAACCTTATCTAACATAACTTATGGGATTAATGCTTTACGGACGAGCCCTGCGCAACGATGTCATGCAGGCGGACGTAAAGCGGTAAATAAATGGCAGAAACACAAGGGACAGAAATGTCCGCCTTCAATCGGGTGAAGGAAGCTTAAGCGAATTTTGGCGGTTGCCAGACAGGTGTGGAGCTGATACTGAAAATCTTATCGTTCTCGGTGGTATAGCTTTTGGTAATGGCCGTTACAAAGCCAAAATCAATGGTCCCGGTAGAAGGGATAAAAGCCAGCACCGGCGCATGAGCGCTCATACAGCAGTTATTGCAATGTTTAAAAGGGAGGTTGCAATCGCCGTCTTCCCCACGGTGTTCGTCTTTGAAGTGATTGCCGGAATAGTGCAGAACCAGGTAATCGATAAAATTACGTTTGTCGTGGTGCTCGTGCGAATGGTGGTAGTAATGTGTGAACAGCTTAGGCAGCTTGATAAACTCTTCTGCAAACGAATTATTTGTCAGAAACTGCAGCAACAGGAATATGGCTGTGAACTTTTTCACAGATCAAATATAGGGAATTTTACAAAACGCAAATGCAAAGATGAATGAGATTCTTTTCTTTTAAAGATTTTTGGGTGTGCCCCTGGCGGGTCAGGCTTTTCGTTCCAATCTTTTTTGCCGGGGTGCTTATACTTTACGGAGGATGGCAACTCACAGACCGGCAAAAAGGATTTCCACTTCAATCCTTCACGCTGATTTGCCCCGGAGCGATGAGTTTAACTTCATGATGAGCGAATACCGCCGCCCGGGCTCATCGCGCCCATCCGTGCCTGTATGGACGGGGAATCTCACAACACGGCGAGGCAGGTGTCTAAATTCAAACGGGAGACACGGCAACTCCATTTTCGGACATTCAAGAGAGGACAGGGCATCATGTCCCGATAATCTTCTTCCGGTGCGCCAGCCCCCAGAAATGCAGCTCGTCCATGACCTTTTCCAGTGACCGGCCGTGGGCTGTGATGTTGTATTCCACGGTTGGCGGAAAGGTATCGTACACATCCCGGGTAATCAGCTTATTCTGCTCCAGGTGCTTCAGCTCTTTCGATAGCATCTTATCCGTAATACCTGTTACCTCTTTCGAGATCTCCTTAAAGCGTTTGGGGCCTGCCGACAGGGCAAACAAGATCAGTAATTTCCATTTGCCTTCCAGCGCTTCCAGCGCATCTTTAATGGAAAGGGCTGTTTTCGGGCATCCGGCTTTACTCAGCATGTTCTTTTGTAGTGAAGGTGTGACGTTACTATCCTGTTGGATAGTGCTATCCGATGGGATAGTACTATCATCGGGATAGCAAAGGTAATTACTTTTGCATCATCTTAAAAATACATTTATGACAAGCACACAAGCAACACCGAAGGTACTGAACATCAGCCTTTGGATCTTACAGTTCCTTTTAGCAACGACCCTGATCTGGGCAGCGCTGATGAAGCTTGGTAAACCGCCCCGGGAGCTGGCGGTGATGTGGCCCTGGGCCGGTGAGGTCTCTCCTGCCCTCGTCAGGCTCACCGGCATCGCCGACCTCATTGGGGGCCTTGGACTGATCCTTCCTGCCCTGCTCCGCATAAAACCGGTATTGACACCTGTGGCTGCGCTCGGTGTGGTTGGGCTCATGATTTGTGCCGGCGTCTTTCACCTCATGAGAGGTGAAGCTTCACAAATCGGCTTTAATAGTGTGGTTGCGGGTATCGCCGCGTTTGTTGCCTGGGGAAGGTTCAGGAAAGCGCGGCTTGCAAGTCGGTAAACAAAAAAGGCCTACTGCTCATCCATCATAAGCTTAAGCTTGTAACGGTAAAAGCCTGAAAAACGGTCTTCTTCCTTTACTAATTCCCGGCTTTGCTTGGAGATCCAGAAGCGCTGGTATCCGGCTGGTTTGGCCACGGCATAGTTCAGTACCCAGCAATTTACAGGGTTTCCGGCAATAGTGAGCACCTCGCTTTTAAGCACTTCATAGATCTCTTCTTTAGGAGTTTCGTAACCCGGCTCATAGAATTTCAGTTTGAAGACGGTATGCTCTTTGAATGGCAATAACGGAAAAATCACCAGATCGGAATGCCAGTTCAAAAAAGGTTCGGCCAGGGAGGCATTAAAACTCGCTGTTTCTTTTTGCTTCTTCGCTTCGGTGATATTCCCTTCGAACGTCACTTCCTTTTTCCGGAAATTAAAATTCTCCGTATAGCCTTTGTGTTTCCACCAGGCGATGTGCTGAATGCTTTTCAGCGGGTTTTCCTCAAAAAATGTAGAGGCTTTATGAATGACGGTATCCGTTTGCCAGCTTTGATCGACACTGATACAAGGCTCGCCGTCGATCTGGTCTTTTTGCACCTTGATATTTACAAGTGTTGTATTCTTCAGGAGGCCATCTTTGCCCTCCTTGGTGTACATGAGGTAATTCATGTTTCCATAGTTCAAATGCTTCGTGCTTAGATTAGCAGCATCAATTCTGATGGTATCTTTTTTCTGGGCGTTCAGGCTTAAGGAGCCAATTAAAAGGAGTATAAGGTGCGGCCTCATGGTTTATCGCTTTGGATGAATCCCCAATAATACAGGCGATTTGATGAAGATCAAATACCTGTGATAAGGTAATTTTAAGTGAATTTACAGCCCGGCATCGGCACGCTCCGAACCGTCAGCCGCGGCCCATGTTCAGCGACTAATATCCTTGGCAAGCTTACAGGCCTGCAACCTGATTTCTCTCAAGGCGGTGGTTTCCCATAAAACAGCTTTTCTCATGGGGCCGATACACCATAATCCATCGATAGGCTGGCCGCTTTCATTCATCATTTTTCCATCAGCATCACACAAAATCCCCAGATTAAGGGCATCAGGAACGATTTTATACTCCTTGATCAGGTTATCGATTACCGGAAATTTTATTTTTCTATAATTACTCTCGGGGCCGGTACAATTTATAATCTTATGAAACGATTTCTTTTCCCTGGCATTTCCATTCCGGTAAAGCGTATCAAAACCCAGATTGGTTCTTTTTAGTTCCAGCACCTCTCCTTTAATTACGCTTAATTTATCTGAATGTTGTAAATCCGTCAGTAATGTCAGGGATTCTTCCGGTATCCGGTGTCTTGATATTTCCCAAAAAGGCCTTAAGCGCTTCAGAAAGAGTTTCTTTTCAGATAAATCCCAATAACTCCATATTTCCGGAACATACACCCTCAACGCATCGACAATTAACGACCAGTGGGTATCCGGGTTTGACTTGATCGTTTGGCGCACTACTTTCAGGAGATCTAACGGGGAAAGGCGGTAGGGTAAGTTCCATAAGAACTTTTTATCTGAAAAAAAATGGGGGAGCGGAAGCTTCCCTCTCCTGGATATCATCGTCACTCTTCCTTTAAAGTTACGGATATGTAAGCCTAACACAACATCAATCGCCGTTAATCCTGAACCAATAAGCAGAATCTCTTCATCTCCGGTTAAATCCCGGTAAATTTCATCTGTCCAGGAATTTGAAAAATAAGCGCCTCCGCTTCTGACCTCGTCTGTAACCGCTGCAATATCGCCGGGTGGAAAATTCCCTAAAGCCAAAATAACATGATCTGCAGGATGCTCCATACCGGATGCCATTAAAACTGAATGCCCTCCCGGTTTCTTTAAAATGCAAACTGCCTCGTCTATAATAATCTGAAACTTTCCGGTATATGAACGGTGGGCTTCTTTCAGTTTTTCGGTTAAATAATCTCCAAATATTTTTCTTGGAACAAAGGAACGGGGATTGATCTCAGATATCAAATTGCTGTACCGGAACGCATTTACCCGGAGCCATGTCACGAAATCGTCGGGTGCGTCTTCATACAAAGACATGGAACCGGCAACGACATTTAAAGGCTGGTTAATAAAATCCTGCTGATAGGCCACTCCTCTTCCAAGTTTTTCGGGAACTTTTTCAACTAAAACAATTTCCGTCCCATTGTTTAACCCGGCTAAATAAATGGCCACAAGAACGCCTGAAAGGCCTCCTCCTATGATAAACACTTTTTTATTACTGTCTCTTTTTTCCAAATTCTGTTTTTATGAGTGTTTCTATTCATCAGGTATTGTTGAACATCTCAGCATTCAAAACATCCCTGTTATATACTTCTGTTAAATGGATCTCTTTTAAAGATTTATCCCCGTAAAATGGCCTGGCAAGGCTACAGCTGTAGCCTTCGGAAACGCCTAACCTGTCTATTTTCCATGTTTTACCATTTAGCTCGACCGTATCCTGCAAACAGCTAAAATGACTCAACCCATCTATAATTCCTGCACCGGTGGCTTTTAAAAGGGCTTCTTTCCTGGTCCAGATCTCAAAAAAACGCACAGGAGGATTCTCGTCATGTTTAATCAGGCGTTGTTCTTCATCGCTAAAGAAAGATAAGAGCGAGAGAACTTCGGTACTGAGATCAATCATTTCAAGGTCAATGCCTATCTCATCTGAAAAGTCAGACAAGGCCACGATAACTATTTGCCCTGAATGCGAAATATTAAAACATTTCCAATCCTCTATCAATGGCTTATGGTTACCGTTCCGTTTAAAGTTTTTCTCAAAGTCCGTTATTGTGTAGCCTTCCTGTTTATAAAACCTCCATACCAGCAACTTCCCTATAAGGCACAAGACCCTGTCGGTGTACTTTACATATTTCAAAACTTCCTTCCTGAATGTACCGGGCAATAGGTCCAAACACACGTCAAAGGATGCTTCGGGAAAATTACGGATATTATAATAACAGACCTGCACCATCGCTGCTTCCTAAGTGCTGAGCAAAATTCTATTTTCTATCATTTTTAAGATATCATCCAGAATACCATAAATAAAGAAATGATCTCCCGGAAACTGTTTTACAGTGACCTGCCCGGTGGTTATTTTTTGCCAGTCCTGCGCTTCTTCAAGTGAAACTTTATCTTCTGTGCCAATCCATACATCTATATCCAAATTGATCTTTTCAAACTTGTCATGAATGTACAGGTCGATTGCTTTAAAATCGGACCTGAGGATCGGCAGAAAAAAGTCCAGTAATTCCCTGTTCTCAAGGATTTCTTTTGGGCTCCCTCCCATCTCAGTGAGCATATCAATAAAATCAGGATCGGAAAGCAGGTACCTCTTTTTATTGGTGATATTATTGGCAATGCTATCGCATCCGCTGATGAATAAGGATAAGGGCATCGGATCGCCATTTTGCTTCAGTTTTTCCGAGACCAGCGCCGCCAGAATCCCCCCCATGCTGTGGCCATAGATAATATAGTCGCCGGTAATTGAATTTTTTATGGTTCGATACACATCATCACGCAAGGCGTAGGCGTCCTCAATCCGGTCTTCTTTAATTCTACTGCCTCTTCCGGGCAAGGCAACCGGAACAATTTCCAATGAGCCCGGGCAACGTTTTTTGAATTCAAAAAAAGAATACTCACTACCTCCTGCAAATGGGATGCAGAACACTTTTATTTTCTTAGTCATATCTGTTTTATTTTTTGTCAAACCAGTTTTCTATGTATTTCCCTATAAGTTGCGTGTTTTCATATAAGATGCTATGATGGTCGCCTGCCTGAACTTTTAAGACAAATTTACTATTTGTATAGTCTCCCCAAAGCATCATTTTCTCATCCTGGGCAGATTCCCTGGCCTGTAATACCAGGATATCGGCAGAGACTGTTCCGACAGTTCTGTATGCATTCATGAGTTTCAGATTATGCTCAAAGAGTGCCCTGATGGATTTTAAACTATCTTTCCCCAGGTGCGTGAAGGGCTCCAGGAACTTTTCACTCACGTAATTAACGAGTAAAGGATTATTCAAGGCGGGGTCGTTCTCTGTTTTTGGCGATATATCAATAATCACCAGCTTTACTTTTTTATCTTCTTTCTCCAGTAATTTAGCCAGCTCAAAAGCTACCAGCCCCCCCATCGAGTAACCGACAATAAAGTAGTCTCCGGAAGCCTGCTTTTTTTCTATTTCCGACTTTGCGGTTGACGCTATTTCCTCTATGCTTTTATCGTATGATTCATTGGTTTCAAAGCCTCTGTAGTTAATGCCATATAAATTAAAAGAAGCTTCCATTGCCAACGCCAAAGGCTTAAATACAGTGGAGGAGCCTATTACCGGGGATATTAAAAAGACATTGGGCTTATCTGCCGAAGGCTGGCTTAAATTGACCGATAGCTGATTGGTGCTCTCTTTTTCCAACCGGTCGCTGATTAATCGGATGGTAGGAAACGCATATACTTCATTCAAATTAAATTTTTTCCCAAACGTGGAAACAATTTTAGAAACCAACCTTCCCGCCAGCAGGCTATGACCGCCCATTTCAAAAAAATCGCTGTCGATGCTGATCGTTTTCTTTCCGAATAAATCTTCCCAAATCTTTAAGATCTGTTTATCCTTCTCATTTCTCGGATATTCTATCTGCAACGTTTGTATCAGCTCAGGTTTAGGTAAGGACAAGCGGTCTATTTTTCCATTTGGCAATAAAGGGTATTTTTCCAATAGGATCATCCGGTCGGGGATCATATAATCAGGCAAAACCAGCCGGAGATTGGCCGTGTAGACCTTCGGATCGGCTGTGACATTCCCGATGACATAAGCCACAAGCATCGCTCCGATTTTTTTATCTTCATATACAGTAACCAGGGCGTCTTTTATACCGGCTATTTTGTTAAGCCTGGATTCTATTTCCTGCGTTTCGATCCGGTGTCCCCTGATCTTTACCTGCCTGTCCATTCTTCCCAGAAACTCAAAATTCCCATCGGAGCGCAGGCGGCCCAGATCGCCCGTTTTGTAAAGTCTTTTTCCTGCGATGTGCTCATGCGAAACAAATTTCTGCCGGTTCATTTCGGGTAACTGATTATAGCCCCTGGAAAGGCCCTGTCCGCATATCCAGATTTCGCCCGCCATTCCTTCGGGCACAGGTTTCCTGTTCTCATCAATAATAAAAAAGGATGTTCCGGGAAGAGGCTTTCCGATAGGTATATTCCCCGAGGTGCTGTTCGTGATCCTGAAACAGCTGCTGTAGGTTGTATCTTCCGAAGGACCATATAAATTTCTGAGCTCGATGGAGCTGTCTTTCAATTCATCAAGAATAAATTCAGGGATCACCTCTCCGGCCATGTTCAGCACTTTCAGGTTCGCCAGGCTTTTAATGTTGAAGAGCAGGTTTTTTACGACGGAAGGCACGGTATTGACAAGAACGTTCGGATCTGTCTCAATGTATTTCTCAATGTCGATACCGGATTGCAGGAGGCGCATGGTTTTACCGGCGTTAAGGCTATAAAACAGCTCAAATACCGAAAGATCAAAACAGATGGAGGTCGTGGCGTATACAGTGTCTACCGGCGACCCGGCAAATTCCTGATAGGCCCAGTTTAACAACCGGTTGACATTTCTTCGCTCAATCATCACGCCTTTGGGGGTGCCTGTGGATCCGGACGTGTATAACACATAAGCCAGGTCGCTCCCTTTGGAACTCAGGCTTGTTGCTCCTGCTGTTTTTTCTGCCCTGGCTGATAGCTGCCCGAACTCCACCATGTCACAACCCGATTCCGAAGTGGTAATGTTGAGCGCCTGCAGATTATCCACGCAAATCATTTTCATGCTGATATCGTTGATGATAAAACTGATCCGGTCGGCAGGATAAGCGGGATCCAGAGGAACATAGGCTGCGCCCGATTTGATGACAGCTAAAATCATCACCACCATATCGATGGTGCGGTTCATGCATATCCCTACCTTATCCTCCGGCTTCAGGTGACAGGAGTTTTGCAGAAAGGCCGCCAGCCGTTCCACAGAATCGTTGAGCTCCTTATAGGATACGGAACGCTTATCAGATATAATTGCCGTATGATGCGGGACGTTCAGGGCATTCCGGTAAAAGCGTTCCAACAGGTCCTCTTCCTTAATTTCGATTTCCGAAGATTGCCTGCAAGCATTGATCAATTCCGCCTGGCTTTCTTCACTCAGAATATCTACCTCTTTGACTTCAAGGCTCAGATTAACGGATAGCTGTTTTATGATCTGGACATAATAGGACAACAGGCGCGTAATGGTTGTCTCTATAAATAAATCATTATTATAGGTAATTGCCACAGAAACCCGGTCCCCTTCTTCATAAAAATCAAAACTGATATCAAATTTCGACTGGGCCAGGCCCTCCGATACAGGCATAATGTCGCAGGCATAGTTATAGCCTGTGGTTTTTTGACTCATTTCCAGCTTTAAATACGTCATAAACACATCAAACAAGGGCGACCGGCTAACGCTTCTCTTTAGATCGAGCTCATCGACTAATTTATCGAAGGGATATTCCTGGTGGTCAAGCGCATCCGTCGTTGTTTTCTGGACTTTTTCCAGGAATGAGTGGAATGTTTCGTCCTCGTCGATCATATCGCGAAGGACGATGGTATTCACAAAAAAACCAACCATCCCTTCCAGCTGGGTGGATGTCCGGCAGGCTACAGGCGTGCCGATCAGGATGTCTTTTTGCCCGGTACACCTGTACAGAAGAATTTTTAAAGTTGCCTGCAGGATGGTAAACATACTGACTCCTTTGTCAACGGCAATTTTCTTAAGCGGCTGCACAAGCTCTTCATTTAAAACCAGCTGGGATGAAGAGCCATTGTATGTTTTGAACTTGGGACGGGGCTTATCCAGAGGCAAATCTATAAACGGGATATTCCCTGATAATTTATTATGCCAATAGTCGCGCGTTGATTTATAGGAATCGGTATTGATGGTATTATTCTGCCAGTGGGCATACTCTTTGTACTGGTAATTGCTTACCTCCTGCACTTGGTCTTTTTGTGAAGGATACAGGTGATAATCGCTCATTAATTCGTTATACATAATGCCTATCGACCAGGCATCGCAAACAATGTGATGAAAACAGGCCACCAGAATAAATTCTTTCTCCCCAAGCTTCAATACCCTGACCCGCATGAGCCTATCTTTTGACAGATCAAATACGTTCGTTTTGACCTCATTGATATAGCTGTCAATTTCCGGTTGCGTACTGCCCATGGCATCGATCAGCTCAATGAAACACCGGTGCTCATCCGGTTTATTTACCTTCAACAGGGGCTCTCCTTCAACGGCAACAATAGTTGATCTGAGAATCTCATGACGTTCGATCAGCCTGTCGATGGCAAACTGCAGTGCTTCCAGGCTCAGCTTTTCCTTAATTTTATAGGCCACCGGCACGTTATAGGCAATAAGGTCGCTTTCCATGTTTTGAATAATCCACAAACGCCTCTGGGCATGGGAAAGCTCATAAAACTCGCGCTGATCGATCAGCTTTATAAATTCCTTCTCATCAACCTTTTCTGCCTGGTCAATCAATACAGATAACTCTTTGATGGTTGGATTGGAAAATAACTGGTTTAATCCGAGTTTGATATTGAACTTCAGGAGGATCCTGGAAATAATCAATGTTGCCGTTAAGCTATGCCCTCCTATTTCTAAAAAGTTGTGCCGGATCCCGATATTGTCAATCTCCATGACTTCTGTCCAGATGTCGATCAGTTTTTTCTGGGTATCGGTTTCAGGAGCCTGGTAGTCTGTTGCCTCCCGTTTTTGGCTATGCCCGGCCAATTCCTTTAAGGCGTTCTTATCTATCTTTCCACTGGTATTGACCGGAAATTCCTCCACATGAATAAAATCCTTCGGGATCATGTGTACCGGAAGTTTGCCACCGATAAAGGCTTTCAGTGCTTTCGGCTCTACCGGCTTCTCAGATCTGATGAAAGCTATTAACTCCCTGGCTCCCTTATGCTGCTCAATCATCAGGACAACTGCCTGCAGTCCTGGTTCATAAGCTGCTAACACGGTTTCGATTTCCCCAAGCTCTACTCTTAATCCGTTTAATTTGATCTGGTTATCCTTCCTGCCGATGAACATGATATTACCATCGGGCAGCCACTTGCCATAATCTCCTGTTTTAAACAGCTTACGTTCCGGGTTAAACGGATCTGTGACAAACTTCTGCTCCGTCAGCTCAGGCCTGTTTACATATCCTTTTGAGATACCAAGTCCGCCAATATAGATTTCACCCTGAACGCCAAAAGGCACGGGCATTTGATGCGCATCCACTATATAGACGTCTGTATTGGCAACAGGCCGGCCAACAGGCAGATAATCCATGTCCGACGCGTAGGCCGTTTCCAGGAAAAACATCGTAGAACATACCGTCGTTTCCGTCGGGCCATAGCCGTTGATCACACGAACGCCCATCTCTTCAAAAGGGATAAGGGACGATCTCCGGATAGGCTCTACTCCTATCAGAATGCGCTTCAGAAATACTTCCGGGTATTTTTTCAATAATGTCCCCATTTCCATCACCTGGAAGGGATGGATGTAACAGGTTGAAATGTTGTGTGCCTGTATAAATGCGGCATAGTCTGCGGCGGCATATACCGTTTCTTTTTTGGGAATGACCAGCTGCCCTCCTTTTAATAATACAGAAAAAATTTCGAGCACGGATACGTCAAACACATAATTACAGGTTAAGGAAGCTATGTCCTGATCCGATACATTATAATAATTCACCAGATTGATCACCGATGCCTGCCCGACGGCAATACCTTTGGGAGTGCCAGTGGAGCCCGATGTATAGATAACATAGGCCAATGCGCCTGCATCTCCGGAGCCCGGCAGGTTTTCTGGTGAGCAGGACGCCATTTCCTGTATCGCACCTGCTATCAAATGCTGGTCTATCGCCAATCGGCAATTCCCGTCTTCAATCATAAACCGGATCCGTTCTTCGGGGTACTCAGGATCTATGGGCAAATAGGCAGCTCCCGCTTTTAATACGGCCAGCATGGAAACGATCATCCATTCGCTTCTCTCCAACAGCAACGCGACGACATCGCCGGGCTGAACCTGTTTTTGCGCTTTTAAATATCCGGCAAACCGGTTGGCTAATTCATTCAGCTGCTTATAGGTATAGGATTTCTCCCCGAAGGAAAGCGCCTTGTTTTCCGGAAACAACCTGACGGTACTTTCAAAAATCCCTATCATCGATTCTCCGGACAACGGCTCTTTCTGCGTTTCGCTGTATGCCAGGATCTGCGTTCTTTCCTGCTCGGGCAAGCAATTCAGCGCTGAGATCTTTTCGTCAAAATGATTGATCACCGAGTTCAGCAATTCATCCAGATGAGTCAGGAGCCTCTCAATACTTGCCCGCTTAAACAGGTCGCTGTTGTATTCAACGGATAATGCCAACGTATTTTGTATTTCGGTGAAGTTAAATACCAGGTCGAATTTTCCGGCCGGGTAATCCGATACATCATTATTAGGCTTCACATTCAGCCCTTTCAGATCAATGTTGGCAACTGTTTTATCCCTTAATTCATTGTTCTGTAAAACAACCATAACATCAAATAAGGCATTACGGCTCAGATCCCGCGAATGATAAACATCCTCCACAATTTTATTGAAGGGATATGCCTGGTTTTCGTACGAATCCAGGGTGGTTTGCCTGACATGCTGCAATAAGGTCCCGAAGCTATCTTCCGCGTCAAACCGGACTCTTAACGGCAGGGTATTTAGAAAATAGCCGATCTGGTTTTCAAGATCGGCATGCTCCCTTCCTGCAATAGGAGTTCCAATAACCATATCGGTTTGTGCCGTATATTTATAAAAAAGCGCATTCATGACCGCTATCAGGCCCATAAACAAGGTGCTTTCCTTTTTCTCTATTTTGGCTTTAAAAACGGAAAAGTCGGTGGCGTTAAAAAAATGGTAAAGGGTATCGCCTTTAAAGGTTTTGATGGCCGGGCGCCTGAAATCGGTCGGTAAATCAATTACCGGCACCTGGTCAATGAATTGATTTTTCCAGTATTTTTTATACTCTGCAAATTTCCCGGAAGCTAATTGCTCTAAGTTCCAGTAAACATAATCCTTAAACTGAATACGAAGCGGAGGCAGTGTTTTTTCCGCGGAATCCAGCTTCAGGGCATAGAGTTTCAATAAATCCCGCATCATCACATTAATAGACCAGCCATCTGAGATGATATGATGCAGCATGTACTCGAAAATAAATCCGGACTCCTCATATTCAATTAAACAAGCCTTGAGGAGGGATTTCTCGCCAAGATCAAATGAAGAAGTGCGGTGATGCCGTATTATTTTCCTGACTTCCTCCTGCGGGTCGGCACAGGCCCTTACGTTAACATATTCCAGCTCAAACCCACAATTTGCAACATCCAGAACGATCATTTTCAACTGACCGTCCTGGTTGTTTTTGAAAACCGTACGAAGGGACTCGTGCCGCTCGATAAGGGCTAAAAGGCTTTTCTTAAGAACATCGATATTCAAAGGACCTTCCAGCTTAAACGATCCCGGAACATTATAGGCATCTCTTCCTCCTTCCAGCTGGCAAATGGACCATAGTCCTTTTTGAATGGGAAGCACATCGTAGCTCATTTTTTTCGAGATGGCAGGAATACTCTCGAACCGTTCTTTTTTGATGCTCTGCAGCAATTCCAGCTGCTGGTAAAAACACCTTTTTTCAAATAATTCCTTTAATGAAACTTTGACTTCAAACTTCTCATGAATTTTAAACGATAAGACGGTTATCTTCAAGCTATTCCCCCCGAACTCAAAAAAATCTGCCTGATTTGACGTCACCTCTCTTCCCAAAACCTCTTCCCATAGTGTTTTTAGCACCCGTGTTACCGGATCGTTCACATCCATGGCGCTCTCTGCCTCATGCTCAAGGGAATTCACCGCAGGCAGCAAAGCGACATCTACCTTTCCATTGATATTCAGGGGCAATTTAGCAATGAAAATAAAAAACGCCGGCATCATAAAAGCGGGCAGTTGCTCCGACAATTTTTCTTTCAGGACTGCTTCAGGGATTGAGCTGTCAGCAACGATATAAGCCACAATTTGTTTCTCCTGATTGACCTCTGACACGGTAACACAGGTTTCTTTTATTTCCTGGATTTTAAGCAATGCCAGCTCTATCTCCGTTAACTCAATGCGATAGCCCCTGACTTTAACCTGTTTATCTACCCTTCCAATGAACACAAGATCATAGTCATCGTTCCATTTAACGATATCTCCTGTTTTATAGAGCCTTTCATTTTTATTAAACGGGCTGGTAATGAAGCATTCCTTGTTTTTCTCCGGGGAGTTCATATATCCTCTGGCAAGTCCGTCGCCGCCAAGGTAGAGCTCCCCTTCCACGTTTGGTTTCACCATGTTCAGCTCGCTGTCCAGCACATAGCAGCTTGAGTTGGAAATAGGCTTACCGATGGGAATAGCTTTCTGGTTTTCCTGAATCTGATCAACATCGTAAAAGGTGGAGAAGGTGGTATTTTCGGTAGGTCCGTATATATTCACCAGTTTTCCCGGCCCGTAGGTCGTGATGAATTTTTTCATGTGGGCCACAGAAGCCGCCTCTCCGCCAACGAGTATTCTTTTTATTGAGCTGAAGCACTCTATGTTATTGTTGACCAGAAAATTAAACACCGCAGGAACATTAAACGTCAGCGTCACTTTGTTGGCTTTAATGATCCCGGAAAGCTTCTGGGGGTCCAATAATTCATGCTTGGTCGTAATCAGCATTTTAGCGCCGTTCAGGATACTGCCGAAAATATGAAAGATCGCAGCGTCAAAAGAAAAAGCGGAAAGGGATAATAAGCAATCCTCCGGCGTAATCTGAACATAATTGGTATTCCGCACCAAACGGATAACGCTTCTATCCTCAACCATCACCCCCTTAGGAATACCGGTTGATCCTGAAGTAAAAATAACATACACCAGGCTGCTTCCGTTTCGTTTAACGGTTGACAGCGGAGAGTCGTCTGTCACATCTTTTAAATCAAAGATCCGTTTTCCTGTTTGATGAAATGACAAAAAAACGGCCGGGTCCATGCTGATGATATCAGAATCCATGATTAAGACCGATTCGAGACCGGCACAGCTTTCCTGAAGGGCAATGATCTCCCGGATGTATTTTTGCTGACCAATGATTATTTTCGCATCGCTATCCAGTATAATCTGCTTTGACCTGCTATGCGGGTAATCCTCATTTAAAGGCACATAAGCATAACCAGCCATGATCACGCCCATCGTAGACACGATGGCATCATAACTGTAATCCATCAGGATGGCAATCCGGCTTTCTGCGCTATAGTTCTGACTCACTAAAAAGTTGGCTACTTTTAAAGCAGCGGTATACACCTGTTGATAGGTATATGTCTCTTTCCCTTCTATAATGGCGATGTGATCCGGAAACCCGGACACGATCTCTTCAAAAATCTGCTTTATTCCCTTGTCGCCGGGATACTCCCTTTCTGAAGCGTTAACCGTGCTGATGTTGTTTAAAAAATCATTTTCACTAAACGTGCCTTCTGAAGGCAATTCGAAATCAAGTATTTTCATAATCAGTTCATGTTTTTCAAAAACATCGTTATAAATGCTTTGTAATTATTCAGAATTTTTTCTATAGTCTTATGAGCAAATAATCCTGAGTTGTATTCAAATACAATTTTCAATCCTTCCGGGCCTTGAAACACCGAATTGGTTAAATCAAATTTCGATGTGCTTAACAGGCCATTCGTACGGTTGTTTTCAACTGCCGCCTGATCATTCGTTGAGCGCTCTCCTTGAGGTGTACTGCTATTAATATCATAATTGATGTAATTATACATAATATTAAATAAAACCTGCTTGTTTTGTTCCCTTTCGGGGTTCAATTTTTCGACAAGCAAATCAAAAGGATAGTCTTCATGTTTCTGGGACATGACAATATCCGAATGAACCGCTTTTAAAATGTCGTAGAAATCATCCTCTGCTTTAATGACCGATTTTATCACCAGGATATTCACAAAAAAGCCCATCATGTTCTCCAGCTGCTTATGGATTCTGTTGGCGCTCGCCATGGCAACCGTGATATGCTCCTGACGGGTGGTTTTACTGAGCAAAATTTTGAACAGGGTAAGCAAGACGGTTGAGACGGACGTTTTTTGCTGCGAGGCCAGGTTCTGTAGTTTATGAAAATCAGTCAAACTGACGTTAAAGCTGGTCTCTCTTCCTTTAAAGGTGTTATAGTCACTCGTGTAATCATAAGGAAGGCGGATCAGCTCATTGTTTCCGGAAAGCTTATGCAGCCAGTATTTCTCACTTTTCCCATCGCTGATCTTCTCATGGTGCCATTGAACAAAATCTTTATACTGGATCTCTTTAGCCGCAGGTACCTGCCCGTTTTTAAGCGCTGAGATGATCTCCGCAAATTCGTTCCTGATAATCGTCATGGTCCAGCCATCCGAAATGATGTGATGGATCGCCAAGAAGATCAAAGAGAAGCCGGGATCTGCCTTGATACATCCTACCTTAAATAGCGGGGCTTTCTCCAGGTCAAATTCCACGCGCTCAAACTCATCTGAGACAGACTTTAGCAGCTCTGACTTATCCTTCACCCTGCTCAGATCAATGAATTTAATATCAATCTCTACATCGTCGGTCTTATTGATTTTTTGTACAAGCTTATGATCTATCACATGAAAGGACGTCCGCAGAATCTCATTACGTTCCATCATCGCGCGAAGCACTTCGGGCAACAAGCCGACATCATCATTCAACAAGGTGTAGCTCGACAACATATTGTAAGCGACCTTTGCTTCTTCGAACTGGCAGGTAATCCAGAGGCGTTTTTGGGCATGTGACACATCGTAGTATTCCTGTTTTGCAACCGGTAAAATGGCTTTAAACAGTGATTTTTCAGTACGCTGAATGATCCCTGCCAACTCACTTACCGTATTGTATTCATAGATCTGCTCATACGAAATATCAACGCCGAACAGCATGCCAATCCGGGAGATGAGCTGTATAATTTTCAGGCTATGCCCTCCCAGCTCAAAAAAACTGGTGTGTACGCCTATGTCTTCCTTATTCAGAGACAGCACCTCACTCCATATTTCCAGGAGTTGCACTTCTGTTTCATTAGCTGCCGCCTGGTATCCTGAAGCCTGTTTCAGCTCAATTCCTTTGTGATCAGGAAGCATTTTCTTATCTGTTTTTCCATTCACATTAAGCGGAAAGGCCGGCAGATGAACATAGACAGAAGGAATCATGTAAGCGGGCAGCAACCTGCTTAAGCTGAGCCTTAATGCCGACACCTCCGGTATGGCTTCGCCGGTAATATAAGCTACCAGGTATTTTTCTCCTTTTTCATTTGTTTTGGCAACGACGGCTGCCTCACTTCCGGTTTGGCTGTTTGTAAGGGCTGCTTCTATTTCGCTGAGCTCTATTCTGAATCCCCTGATCTTAACCTGGTTGTCTTCCCTTCCTGCAAACTCAACCGTTCCGTTTGGCAACCATCTTCCCAGATCGCCTGTTTTATACATCCGTTCGTTGGGGGCATAAGGATTCCGGATAAATTTTTCTGCGGTAAGCTCCGGATTATTTAAATAACCCAGGGCCAGGCCGTCTCCCCCGACATAAATCTCACCTAAAACTCCTAAAGGCATCAAGGCCTGTTCTTTACTTAAGATATACACCTGGCTGTTTGAAATGGGGGCGCCAATGGGAATCTTTGAATATGATCTGGTAATGGCATAGGTCGTGGAAAAGGTCGTATTTTCTGTTGGCCCATAACCATTTATAATGGACAATCCCGGATAGTGCTCCTGCAATTTATGAATGTGGGCAGGAGATAAGACATCTCCCCCGGCAAGAAGCACTTTCAAGGGTTTAAATAGACTGATATCATGATCTGTCAATTGGTTAAGCCAACCCGAAGTCATCCACATGGTATCGATGGCTTCGGCATCAATCAATTCTTTTAATGATCCGGGATTTAAAAGCGTCTTTTGATCACAAAATACCAGGCATCCTCCGTTTAACAGCATGCTCCAGTATTCGAAGGTCGTTGCATCGAAGGTCACAGCGCCTGTTGAAAGCAGTTTGGTTGAGATGGCAGGATCAAAATAATTGGTATTGCATACCAGCCTCACCACTGCCCTGTGCTGCACCATCACACCTTTCGGACTTCCGGTAGAGCCCGTTGTATAAAGGATATAAGCCAAATCTGTTGCGGAAATTGCATGCCCGGGATTCTCACCTGCATATTGGTTCCGGATCAGGCCGAAATCACGGATCAGGGACTCATCGATCACAAGCTTACACCGGGTTTCCTCCAGGATGCTCTCTATCCGTGCTTCGGGGTCATTTATATTAACCGGCACATAAACCCCTGCCGATTTTAATGTTGCCAGGATTGCTATGAGTAACCATTCGCTACGCTCCAGTTTGATACACACCACATCACCTTTCAAAAGGTTTTTTTCGGCAGTTAAGTAGGCGGCAAACTGATTGACAACGGCGTTCAATTCGTTGTAGGTAAATTGCCTGCCGGAACAGATAAAAGCGGTTTTGCCCGGACAGGCTTGCACCTGCTCTTCAAATAGCTGCACGATAGACTTGTCTTTTGGATAAGCGGTTGTTGTATCATTAAATCCGATAAGCTGTTGCTGTTTTTCTGCCTGGCTTAAAAAGTCTAAACGGCAAATAGCAATGTCCGGATGTTCTGCAACTGAATTTAAAATCCGGCCGAAATGGCCGGCCAGCTGCTCCACCGTTTCTCTGTCAAACAGGTCGCTGTTGTATTCAATGCTCATCGCCATGTCATGGCCCAGTTCCACAAACGAAAAGGTCAAGTCAAATTTGCTGACAACGCTTTGGTTATTATTAAAGCCTGAAACCTGCAAGCCGTCAAATGAGCGCTCTGCCGTTTTTTCCATTTCGGTATTTTGCAACACCACCATCACGTCGAATATGGGATTACGGCTGGCATCCTGCTTCAGATCCAGTTTTTTCACCAGGTCGTTTATCTGGTAAAGGCGATGTGTGAAGGATTCAAGAGTAACCTGCTTCACGGTTCCTAAAATTTTCCGGAAGCTTTCCTGTCCACTGAACCGTGTTCTCAACGCAATGGTTTTCGTATAATAGCCGATTTGATTTTCGAGGTCGGCGTGATCTCTTCCGGCAACCGAAGTTCCCAGGATGATGTCTTCCTGGAATGTATACCTGTAAAACAACGTATTGAGCACAGCTACCAATCCCATAAACAGGGTTGATTCAGACGCTTTGACCAGACTCTTTAATCCCCGGACAGAGGCGCTGTCAAGTCTCTGGTGCATGACGCCCCCATGATAGGTTTTCAGCGCCGGGCGCATCCTGCTTTGGGGTAATTCCAGAACTGGCAGGGTCCCCGACAATTGTTCCAGCCAATACGCTTCCTCCTTTTTATAATGCTCACTGTTCAATGCCTTCAACAGCCATTCTACATAATCTTTGTAATGTAGCCTGAGCGGAGGCAGGGGATTGTCCTCATTTTTTAAAAATGCATTGTACAGGACCAGCAGTTCCTTGATGAGCACATTCATGGACCATCCGTCGCTGATGATGTGATGCATGACATGCACAATCACATACCTGTCCGTCTCCAGGTGAAAAAGGCTGACCCTCAGCAACCGGTCAGCTGAAAGGTTGAATGGCTTTGAAATGTCTTCCTTTACGGAATTCCTCACCTGCAGCTCTTGATCGGTGTCGCTTAAGTGGCGGAAGTCTTTATAGGAGATGTTGAATCCCTGTTGATGCAGATCAATGTACTGCCTGACCTGGTTGGTATCATCCGATTTGAAATTCGTTCTTAAAATTTCATGACGTTTGATCAGCTCGCGGAAGGATTTTTCCAGGACATCCTGCTTCAGCTCTCCGTTCAGAACGTAAACCTCAGACATGTTGTAAGCAATATTGGAGCTTGTTGCATGGCTTATCGCCCATAAATTGGATTGTGCCGGCGAAACCGGGTAGGATACTATATTAACAGGTGCAAGGGCAATTTCTTCAAACTCTTTTTTTGCCTGCGCATCCATAAATGCAGAGAGTTCTTTTACCGTTCTGTTTTTAAAAAGTTCGGCCACCGGAATCTCCACGCCGAAATCGCGGTGAATTTTTCCCGTAATGGTCATTGCCTTCAATGAATCACCTCCCAGTTCAAAAAAATCAGCATTCCTTCCGATCCCTGCTACTCCGAAGAATTCCTGAAACAGCTCACAAAGGGCTTTCTCGGTTAATGTACGCGCTTCTTCAAATTCCGGATCATCAAATTCTGTTAGCTGGTTGTGGGCCGGCAGCTCCTGCTCCAGGCGTTTCTCCGTTATAGCTGATAAGGGTGCGGATAATTTATGATTCAAATCCGTTGTGGAAACGATAAGATGCGGCACCCCGCTTGCTAAGGCCTGCTCAAAGATCCTGATTCCTTCCCGGTTGGTAATGCCATCCCTGAGATGGCTCTGGTAATCGTGCGTATATATTTTTTTCACAGATTCTACCGCCATACCAACTTCTTTCCAGGTATCCCAGCTAATGCTCACGACATTAATCCCTGTTTCATATTTCATGCGGCAGGCAAAGGCATCTTCAAATATATTGGCCGCCATATAGCCAGCCTGTGCTGTAGATGGAATGACAGACGACAGCGAGGAACAAATGGCAAAGAAGTTAACAGCGCGTTCTTTCGCCAGCTTTTCAAGGACCAGTGTTCCATATAGTTTAGGCTGAAAGATCTCTTCCGGTTTATCGGTAGCTCTTTTGTCTATGGTACCCGAAAAATCAGGCACACCTGCAGCATGAATGATGGTGTTAATCCTTCCGGAATCTTTCTCCACCCGGCTCAGGGCAAGGCGCATGGCCTCCTCATCCGAAATATCTGCCTGCAGGTATACGGCGTGGCCTTCCCAGCTTTCTATTTCCTTTTGCTTTTCAGGCGACAAAGCCGAACGGCCGGTTAAAATGAGCTTTGCGCCATAGCTTTCGTAAAGGTGCTTTGCCAGCGTAAAACCAATCCCTCCTGCTCCTCCTGTGATCAGGCAGATGCTTTCCGAAGTGATGGACGTATTACTGCCGGTGCTGTCTTCCGGCAATATGGGCTCCACGATTCTCGTCCAGCTGTCGTACCCCCTGATGGCGATTAGTTGGTCCTTTCCATCGTTGTTCCGGAGCTCTTTTAAAAGCTGGTCCATGAAGCTGAGCGCCTGATCTGTTTTAATATCGATGAGACGGCTTTCCATGTTTTGATATTCGACCGGGATAAGCTGTACAGCTGCCAATACCGTTGATTTTTCAGGGGCTACCCTCTCTCCTGTGTAAACATCAAACACATGAGTGACCACAACATCCAGCTTAAGCGTTTGACGGACTGGCTTGCGGGCAATCGCTTTGGCAATATTTAAAAGACTATGGTAGCCGGTTTTTTGTGCAAACGCTATTTCGGCAAGCGTATGTTCTTTTTTTCCTGAATCATCTGTATTCCACAAATGAATGATCCTGTCAGGCAAAGCATCAGCCTTCATGAGCTCATCCACTAATCTCTCATAGTCAGAAAACGAGTCAGGGCTGATTTCAAACACGCCATCAGCCAGTTTCTTAAATCCTGCTCCTATCCTTACCTCCGTTAACCGGCCTTTGTCAGATATGATCTGCTCTCTCAGCGTTTCACTGATCGCATCCTTATGACCAAACACCAGGAAAGTATCCTCCAGTTTGTTTTTTTTGTTGGTAAGGCCGGATTTCTTCCAGGAAAACCGGTAAAACCACTTCTTGAAATCCTGCCTGGTTTGTTCTACCGGCTTCGTAACGACCTGTGAAATAAGCTGGCTGAGCTCTTCTCCCAGGGGGTATTTTATTTTTTCAAATGAATAGGAAGGCATGGCAACCGTATTCCTGGATTTATGTTGATGAATCGCATTCCAGTTCAGATCGATACCATCCAGCCATAATTTTCCAATGCTGTTAAACCAATATTCCTGGTCGGGAACTAATTCCTTTACATGCCTGATCGTATTAATAACATGATGCTTGCCGGCATCCAGATTATGCTGGCGGACAAATGAGCTCAATGTCGTGCCCGGCCCAATTTCTATAAATACAGCCCGGCCATATTCCAGAAGCTTTTTAATGCCTTTAGAGAATTGAACCGGTTCGCGCAGGTGCCTGAGCCAATAGCCCGGGTCTTTGGCATTCTGGGCAGTCATAAGCTCCCCGGTTACATTAGAGATATAAGGGATCAGGGGGTCTTTAAAATGAATAGCTTCCAATGCCTGCCTGAACTCCTCCAGGATGGCATCCAGCATGTAGGAGTGAAAGGCATGCGAGGTATGCAATAGTGCTGCGTGATGCCCTGATGTTTTGAAATGCTCTTTTAATGTTTCCATTTCAGCAGGATCTCCTGATAATACATATTGATCCGGGCTATTCGCCGCTGCCATGTTTATTTTTGGAGAGAGGTAGTCTTCAATGTCATTTGTAGAAATCTGAACACTTAGCATACTCCCGGCCGGCAAAGACTGAATAAGCCTGCCTCTCAGGGCCACGAGCTGTATGGCCTCTTCCAAAGACATCACTCCGCTGATGCAGGCCGCCACATATTCGCCCAGGCTGTGGCCGATCATGACATCGGGTTTTATGCCGTAATCCTGGAGCTGCCTGGCCAGGGCATACTCCAGCATGAACAAGACCGGTTGCGTGTTTTCGGTATCATCGATCCTACGCTCAGAGGCTGCATGCAAAGAAGGAAATACAATTTCCCTGTAATCTACGCCTGTTATGGTGCTGGCTATATGAAACAGGCGGTCTATTTCTTTTTTAAAGGATGGCTCTGATTCATACAGGCCTCTTCCCATATCGACGTATTGAGATCCCTGCCCTGAAAACATAAATACAAGCGTCCTGCTTTCTTTTTGAAGCTTCTTTGTTTTTAGCTGGTCCGGAGATGATTTCAAACGATGGACGACCGATTCCAGGCTGTCGGCCACAAGCATTTTCCTGTAATTAAAAGAAGACCTGCTTTTATTGAGGGTCCAGGCAATATCAGCTAGCGGAAGATGCGGGTTCTTTTCCAGGAAATCCAGGAGGTTGGCTTCTATCCTGCTTAATGCGCCGGGTGTTTTTGCAGATAAGGTTAACAGGTGATAGCCCTTAGGATGCTCTGTGCTTTCTTTTCGGGGCGCTTCCTCAATAATGACATGGGCATTTGTTCCTCCAATCCCAAACGAGCTGATCCCCGCCCTCAGGGGCTGATCGCTGTCCCAGTTTTTAAGTTCGGGATTCACGTAAAACGGGCCGTCCTTAAAATTGATATTTGGGTTTGCCTTATTATAATGCAGGGATGCCGGTATTTGCCTGTGGTATACCGCCAGAACGGCTTTTATAAAACCGGCGACACCGGCCGCTGTATCCAGATGACCAATATTTGTTTTGACAGAGCCTATCGCACAGGATTTTTCATCACTCTGCCGGAATGCCTGATTCAGTGCTTCGATCTCGATCGGATCTCCTAAATTTGTTGCGGTTCCGTGAGCCTCCATGTAGCCGATTGTTTTAGAGTCGACCCCGGCTATTTTATGTGCTATTTTGATCACATCGGTTTGGCCATCCACACTCGGAGCGGTAAAACCAACTTTTCTTCCTCCGTCATTATTAATGGCCGAACCTTTGATGACCCCGAAAATATGATCCCCATCCGCGATGGCTTCACCCAGGCGCTTGAGCACCACTATCCCCGCCCCTTCTCCCGATACCGTGCCGCTGGATGCCGCATCGAAGGTTCTGTTATGTCCATCGCTGGATTTAATCATTCCTTTCTGATAGATATAGCCGGCTTTTTTGGCGGCGTTGAGCTTTACGCCTCCTGCAAGCGCCATACTGCATTCCCCGTCCAATAAGCCTTTACAGGCCGTATGAATCGCCACCAGCGAGGTTGAGCAGGCGGTATTTATAAATTTCACAGGTCCTCTCAGGTTCAGCTTGTAAGAGATCAATGAATTCATGAAGTCGCGGTCTCTTAAACAGCCCGCCGTGTAGCTGTCTACCGAGGATGCTCCCGTGAGCGAAGCATAAAGCGACCAGTTAAAATTCGCTGAGGCTCCTGCATACAGCCCGATCAGGCCCTTGTACTGATCCGGGTTGTAACCCGCATTTTCCAATGCAGACCAAACAGACTCATGAAACATCCTTGTCTGCGGATCCATCAGCTTCGCTTCATCCGGCAGGTAGCCAAAAAAAGAGGAATCAAAATATTCTTTTTCTTCGATGTAAGCATTCGCTTTTACATAATCCGGATTTTTAATCAGGCTTTCTTCTATACCGGCTTCTCTCAGCTCTTCATCATTGAAAAAACGGATGGACTCGACCTTGTTCTTCAGGTTTTCCCAAAACTCCTCAACGGTATTTGCACCGGGGAATTTAACCGACATGCCGATGACTGCAATGTCTTTTTCGATGACGGATTGTTCGTTCTGTTTTCCGGAACGGCCCAGCTGATCCAGTTCCCGGTCCGATAAGCGCTGATGGCTCTCTTCGCCAAGAATAAATTTTGCCTGCATCTCAATGTTAACGAGTTGAAACATTTTAGCGACAGGAATATCGGTATGGAATCTTTTTTTGATCCTGGATTTTAATTTGATGATACTCATGGA
This sequence comes from Hydrocarboniphaga daqingensis, assembly GCA_943362175.1. GTDB lineage: Bacteria > Bacteroidota > Bacteroidia > B-17B0 > Aurantibacillaceae > UBA4416. The sequence goes on from CALRIU020000013.1 coordinate 86,353, forward strand.
ATGCCCACCGGAAGCGAAAAATTCATCGTTTATGCCGATGTTCTTTTTATTCAGAATTTCAGCCCATAGTTCACTGAGTTCGATTTCCGTTTTATTTCGTGGCGCTACGTAGCCTGAGCCATAATCAGTTTCCAGCTCTTCCGGATCCGGCAATGCCGCTTTATCTACTTTTCCGTTGACTGTAAGCGGTATTTTGGGAACTTGCACAACATGGGCCGGAATCATATAGGCCGGCAAATCCCGGCTGAGCTCCTCTCTTAACTTAGCGGCATTGATGGTTTGCGGGCCAACAACATAAGCGATCAGCACTTTTTCGCCATCTGCGTTTGCTTTGGCGTTTACTGAAACGTTGGTAATGTTCGCCTGTTTCAGGATCGCATGCTCAATCTCGCCCGGTTCTATCCGGTATCCTCTTATTTTCAGCTGCTCATCTTTACGGCCAATGTATTCAATGGTGCCGTTTCTCAGCCAGCGTGCCAGGTCGCCGGAAGCATAGATCGTATCATCCGTGCGGTACGGATTGGAAATGAATTTCGCCTGTGTCAGATCCGGATTATTCAAATAGCCCCGGGATACGCCCAGCCCCCCGATATAAAGCTCACCCACCACACCAACAGGAACCAATTGACGGTGATGATCCAGGATGTATGCCTGTGTATTATCAATAGGCTTACCGATGGTATTTACCCCGGATTCATGGATGTTTTGCGAGACGATGGCATCGATGGTCGTTTCTGTTGGTCCATAATGATTATTGACGTTGATCTGAGGCACATTCGATTTCAGCCACTCCCCGAGGGCTTTTGGCAATGATTCTCCTCCAATGCACAACTGCCGGAGTGTTGCGCCAACGTTGGCTTTTTGCGGCTCCGAAAGCTCCGTAAAAAAATGATGAATAAAGCCCGGAGCTCCCTGCATCACATTGATGCCTTCAGAAATAATCAGCCGGCCTAATTCATCCGGAATCGTGGACTCCTCCTGAGAAGGAATGACAAGCCTGCCTCCTGAAACCAATGGCATAAATAGTTCCAGCAGCGAAACATCAAATACATAATTACTCGTCAGGCAGGTCGTGATGTCTTTATATGCGGACAGCAGCCTAAGCTCCGCCGTGATTCTGGCAACCAGGCTTCTATGCTCTATCAATACTCCTTTAGGAGTTCCGGTAGAGCCCGATGTATAGATGACATACGCCAGGTGAGAGGGCTTGCTGATGGACAAGGGGTTTGGTGCCGGATGAGCATAGGCATCAGAGTCCATGAGGCGATACGTTTCTTCGTCTATCAGTAATTTGCAGGAGCCTTCTTCCATCATGTGCCGGATCCTTGACGGGGGCGCTTGCGGATCAACAGGCACATAGGCCGCTCCTGATTTTAAAACTCCCAGAACAGAAAACAGCAGGCGTTCGGATTTGTCCAGCTTAATGGCAATCAGCTCATCAGGCCGGGTATCATAATTTTTCCGAAGCCAGGATGCGATTTTGTTTGCCTGCTCATTGACTTCCCGATACGTATAAGATTTGCTCTTATGAATTAATGCCGTGCGATGAGGCGTTTTATCCACCTGCTGTTCAAAGAGCTCTGTAATGGTAGAGGCCTCGGGATAAGCGGCAGCAGTAGCATTAAACACGTCCAAAAGCTCCTCTTTTTCTTTCGTTGACAGGATGTCCAGCTCACTGATCTTACGGTCGGGAGCATCCACGATAGCCTGCATGAGCCTCGTTAAATGATCGCTCATGGCCTGTATGGTGGCTGTTTCGAATAAATCCGTATTGTATTCCAGATGGAGGTGCAGCCGGTCTTTGCCTTCTATGAAATTAAATGTCAGGTCGAATTTACTGATCTGGTATTCCCTGCCGTCATAGCCGCTTATGTCAAGCTCTCCAAGCCTTATCGTTTCGGTAGCACCCGTCGTTGTTACAGCGTTTTGTAAAACAACCATCGTATCAAACAAGACGTTGCGGGAGGGATCTCGTTGCAGGCTGAGCTCTTCCACCAATTCATCAAACGGATAGACCTGATGCTCATAAGCATCGAGGGTCGTTTGCCTGACCTTGCTTAATACCTGCTTATAACTGTCGTCCGCATCAAAAGTTGTGCGCAGGGCCAGGGTATTGACATAAAGGCCGATTTGCTCTTCAAGATCAACATGATCTCTTCCCGCTATCGGACTGCCGACAATCAGATCTGTTTGCCCGGTATAACGGAATAAAAAGACGTTTACCACAGACAGCAAATTCATAAATAAGGTGCTGTCGTTATGCCGGCTCATTTCTTTAAAGGCAAGGCTAAGCTGCTCAGTCAAAATCTGGCGGTGTATGGCGCCGTTATAGGTTTTGACTGAAGGCCTTGGCTTGTCGGCGGGCAGGTTTAACGTGCTGATCCCGCTTTTAAATTTTTCCGTCCAATAGGCTTTGTGCCTGTTTAATTCATCGCCGCTCAGCTGTGCCTGCTGCCAGGCGGCATAATCTTTATAGTGTATGTTCAGGTCCTGTAAAGCGGGAGCCTGTTTTTTGACAGCGGCATTATACAGGATGAATAATTCTTTGAACAAAACACCCATCGACCAGCTATCGCTGATAATGTGATGCATGACATATACAATAGCATATTCTTCGGGCTTTATTTTAATGACCAGGGCCCTTACCAAACGGCCGCTGCTCAGGTCAAAAGGCCTGGTGGTTTCGCGCTGCACAAGCTCCTTTATTTTTGCCTGCTGATCATCGGCAGCGGACAAATCCACATTATCCAGCTTAAAATCAACAAAGCCGGAGGGGATGATGTACTGCCTGACTTCATCATGCGCATCTTCTTTAAAGGCGGTGCGTAATACCTCATGACGCTCAATGAGCGCCTTAAAGCAGTTTTCAAGCACTTCCCGGTCCAAAGCTCCCTTCAACACATATACTTCCGACATATTATAGGCTGCACGGGCCTCTTCAAACTGGCTCAGGATCCACATCCGTTTTTGAGCGAATGAAAGCTCATAAAAAGGGGCGGGTTCTGCTTTCGGAATACGGTGATGGTTCTTCTTTTTGCCCTTATAAGCCGTTATGAACTCAATCACCTGCTGTTTATTGGATCTTATTTCATCCAATATCTCCTTCGTCATAACGCCCTTCGGAGCGCTGATGTCCAGCCTTCCGTCCACAAGGTCTATGTCAATTTTTAATCGCTTTAATTTTATAAAAAGATCAGTCATTTATAGAAAATTTTTCGATGTCGTCATTCAATTCATCTGATTTACTGCGGTCGCTGTTTACCCATTCTATTTTTTCAATTTCCATACATAGTTCCCGGATAGTCGGGCCGTTAAAGAACACCACCGGCTTGATTTCCACGCTAAACGCGCTGCTGATCCGTGAAATCAGTCCTATGGCTTTTAAGCTATGCCCTCCCAGCAGGAAGAAATTACTGTCTACGCTTATTTTTTCCGGTTCAACTCCCAATACCTCATGCCATAATTGCGTCATGTGTTTTTCAAGCTCAGTCTGCGGCGCCACATATTCCATCGCCGCCGCTTCAGGTACCGGCGGTTCGGGCAAAGACAGCCTGCTTATTTTCCCGGTAGGAGTCAACGGAAATACATCCATAAACAGGTATACCGACGGGATCATATAGAGCGGCAATGCCAGGCTGAGCCCCTGCCTGATCTTATTCTCCGGAATTTGCTCATTGACCTTAAGATATGCGACTAATAAAGGCTTATCCCCTATCCATTTTAATAGCACGATCGCTTCTTCAATCGCCTCTATTTTTAATAAATGAAACTCTATTTCAGAAAGCTCAATCCTGACACCATTCAATTTCACCTGTCCATCCATTCTGCCGAGAAATTCGATCTCTCCATCAGGCAATCTCCTGCCAAGATCCCGCGACCGGTACACCCTGTTTTCCAGGGTAACCGGATTTTTGGTGAAGACTGCTCCGGTTTCTTCGGGTTTATTAAAGTACTCCAGGGCCAGGTAATCGCTCTCATAAACAATCTCTCCCTCTTCATATACCCTGGCTTCCTTGTTTTCTTTCGTGATGAGCCATACCTTCGTATCAGCCACCTGGTATCCTATCGGCACATTTCTTCCGGTTAAAACCGTATCATGATCCAGAAATTTCTGTAATGTGATAGTCGATTCAGTAGGTCCGTAACCATTGATTAACAGGGCCCCCGGAACAAAGTGTTTTTTGAATTGCTCAAAATCATTCAGGTAAACGGCCTCTCCACCCAGAACGACCAACCGCACGGATTTAAACACCACGCCATTTAAGGTATTGACAAAATAGCGGTAGATGGTAGGAACGGTATGAATAATGGAAACGTTATTTGCCAGAATCCAATTGGCCAGGTTTTCGATGCCCTCTTTTTTCAGATGATACACATACAGGGCTGCTCCGTTCAATAAGGCCCCGTATATATCCATCACCGAAGAGTCGAAGCTATAGGTTGGCAAAAGGCTTATTCTATCGGCTGCATGAAGGTGCAGGTTGTTGGTATATACCCTGATAAAATGCAATACGTTTTTATGGGCCTGAACCACCCCTTTGGGCTCTCCTGTGGAGCCGGAGGTATACAGGATATAGGCTTTACTCTCTTTGGCAATGGCTATACCCGGATTCTGTTGTTGCGGTGTAAGTCCCGAAATATCGATGCATTTCAGCTGCCCGGAATTTGAAAGATCGGATGCAAGCTTTACCGTCGATTGATCTACCAGGATCATCCTGCACCCGGAATCTTTCAGCATATAGCTAAGCCTGTCTTCCGGGTATTCGGGGTCAAGGGGCACATACACATTCCCTGACTTTAATACGCCCAACATCCCTGTAATGCCGCTGAAGCCATGATCCAGCAGCAGGGCGATGTTTTGTTCTCTTAAGCCGGAGTGCTCCATGATTCTTTGAGCAAGAGCATTCGCCCGCTCGTTCAGGGTCTTATAGCTAATCTCTGTTCCATCCTGGAAAATAGCAGTTGCTTCCGGGTGATTTTCCACCTGCTCTTCGAACCTTGAAACAATAGACTGAAAAATGTCTTTTTCTTCAAAGAAAACAAAGGAATCTTTTGGCTTAGGTGCCGGCCTTGCCGGTTGCCTGCTTTCAAAGCAATCTATCTCCCGGATTTGAATTTCCGGATTCAGGACAACCCCGCTGACGATTTGCTTAAAGCTTTCCATCCAATATGCAATGGTTTCTTTCCTGAATAACCTGGTTTTATAAGAGCAGCTGATGGAAACCCCATTCACAAACTCCCTGAAATAACATTCCAGGTCTACTTTCCCATCGCCCGGTACGAGCGCATGCCGGGAAGTAAAATCGCTGATGCTGTCCTCATTTTTAAGGTTAAAACTCAACATGTTCAGGAATACCGGACTGATCGGAAACTGGTTGAAATCCCGTGGAATGTTCAGTTTTTCGAGCAGATTTTCAAAGGGGTACGCCTGATGCTCCAGGCCATCCATCACCGTTTTATTCACCTGCTGTAAAAAATCAATAAAGCGTTTATCCGGATCGAGCTGATCTCTTAACATGAGGGTGTTCAGGAAGAAACCGATCAGATCCTGGACCTCTTCGCGCGAGCGGTTTACGGCAGGTGTACCAATGATCAGGTCTTTCTGCCCACTTAATCCATACAGCAAAATTTTAAAACAGGCCGTGTACAACGCAAAGTTGCTCATCCGCTGATCGGCGGTGAATTGCTTGATCTTTTGAAATACGGTATTTTCTATAAATGTATTATAGATGCCTGTTTCAGGCTGAGCCACATTGCTGCTGTTAATGTCAACAGGCAGCCTGAGCTGAGGCAGGTCACCAGCCAGTTTCGTCATCCAGTAATCTTCATGCCTGTTGGAAGCCGGATTTTTAAGAAGCTTGTTTTGCCAATGTGCAAAATCCTTGTACTGAATCGCCAGATCCGGCAATTGTGGCGGGCTTCCGGATATTTTGCCCTGATAGATGGCATGAAGGTCTTTTTCAAACACCTCCATAGACCAGCCATCACTGATGATATGATGCATGCTGTATATCAGCCTGTATCCCCGGGCGTGCTTCACCAGCACGACCTTCATCAGAGGCCATACGGCAAGATCAAACACCTGATTGAAAACAGCTGTTTCCAGCTCTTTTAAGTCCTGAATCATCCTGTCTTCATCCTGAGAGTCTATCGTTCTCAGGTCTAATGAGACCTCTACACGGTCCATGATTTTTTGCGAAGGGATGCCGTCTTTTTCCAGAAAGACCGTCCGTAAAACCTCATGACGCTGTGTCAATTCCTCCAGGGCTTCTTTATACAGCATCACCTCCAGACCCGGCCCCATGTCTACTTTACCGTTCATATTGTAAGTAGTTGTATTGGGATGTATTTTTTGGATTAACCAGAGCCTTTGCTGGGATGCGGATAATTCATAACTCTCCTGAACCGGAACGTTCGGGATGCTTTCGTATGCAGCAGGATTTTCCAGGGAGATAAATGCCGCCTGATCCCTGATGGTGGCATGATTGAACATGCTGTTTATTTCAAGCCTTAGCCCTATTTCCCGGTGAATCCGGTTAATCAGGTTGATGGCATTGATACTGTGTCCTCCCAATTCAAAAAAGTTGTCATCGATTCCGATAGGCTGCTTTTTAAGAATATGCTCCCATATCGGCACGAGCGCTGCTTCCAGCTGATTCTGCGGAGCAACCAATGCCCGCGCGCCCGATGTTGTCTTATCCGGCGGCGGCAGGGCTTGTTTGTTTATTTTACCATTAACCGTCAACGGCATTTTTTCGATTTCCACAATGTAAGACGGTACCATAAAGGCCGGCAGCCTTTCGTTCAGATAGGCCCTCAGCCCGGAGGCAGGGAATGGTTTTTCGTACACCACATAGGCCACCAGCTCCTGCTCTCCTTTTTGATCGGCATATACAACAACTACGGCCGAGCTTACATGCTCATGATTCAATAAGCTGTTTTCTATTTCACTTAAGAGCACACGGTGACCGCGGATTTTCACTTCATCATCGGTACGGCCAAGGTATTCGATCCTGCCATTATCCTGCCAGCGCCCCATGTCACCTGTTTTGTAGAGCTTCTCTCCTTTTCTGAAAGGATGTTCTATGAATTTTGCAGCGGTTAGTCCGGGCTTGTTAAGATAGCCTAAAGCCAGGCATTTTCCACTGATGTACAATTCGCCGATAATGCCAAGCGCCACAACCTGTAATTGCCCGTCCAATATAAAAATTTCCGTATTGGCAATGGGCTTCCCGATTAAAACAGGCTCTCCGGAAACCTTCTCTACGACGCATCCCACGGTAGCTTCCGTAGGGCCATATTCATTATAAATTTCTATTTCGTTGTTAATCGCCCTGATGCTATCGATATGGCTTTGATACAGCACCTCTCCTCCAACGATAACTTTGCGGACAGCGGTCTCCTCAAGGTTCATTTCGTCGAATAGCCGGAGATGTGAAGGGGTTAATTTAATGGCATCGGGTTTTCGTGGCGACGTGAGGTACTGCACGAGTGTTTCCGATACATTCAGCTCAGGATCATATAGCTCCAGGAACCGGCCCCGGATCAGAGGAAGGAACAGGCTTGTCACGGTCAAGTCAAAGGACAGGGAGCTGAATAAGCCAAAGTTTCCTTCCGTTGGCTGCGTAAAATAGTAAGCGGAAGCCCAGTTTAAATAATTACTGAGACTGCCATGGGAAACCAGCACTCCTCTCGGCTTATCGGTTGTGCCCGATGTATAAATAACATAGGCAGGATCCGTTTCAGCCAGGCTTACAGGTGTACTACCTGTTTCGTACTGCGCCTGGCTTTCGGTAAACCGGCGAAGTGTGCTCTCCTCGATTACCAATGGCAATTGCGCATCCGATACAATGTAGGCGATTTTATCCGCGGAATATCCTGTATCAATAGGAACATAAGCTGCTCCTGCCTTCAGAATTCCCAGGATCACAACCACTATCCACTCGCTTCGCTCCAGCTTAACACCGATCAGATCATTTTTTTGAATATGGTGCTGTGTTTTCAGATAGTTGGCAAACCGGTTAGCGAGGTCATTCACCTGTGCATAGCTGTATTCTGTTTCTTTAAGCGCGAGCGCCAGATTTCCGGGCACTCTTTTTACCTGCTCTTCAAACAAGGAGAGTACTGTATCTCCTTTGGGGAATGGCTTAGCGGTGTGATTAAATTCATCCAGCAATTGTGTTTTCTCCTGTGCCGTGATGTATTCAAGCTTATCCAGGCTTGTCTCCGGATTGGCAAGGATGGCATGGATCAGGGTTTCGAAATGCTTTACCAAACGAGAGGCCGTATCCCTGGAATAAAGATCCGTATTGTACTCCAGGCTCAGGTGCAGGCTGTTTCCTAGCTCTATAAAATTAAATGTGAGGTCAAACTTACTGGCCAGATGGATGTCTGAGCGGTACCCCTCGATGTTTATTTGTCTTGCTGCCGGATCCTCTGCCTCATTTTGACGAACCAGGTCTGTGTTCTGCAAAACGATCATGATGTCAAAGAGCGCGCTCCGGCTCGTGTCTCTTTTTAAGGAGAGCTTATCCACTAATTCGTCAAAGGGATAAAGCTGATGCTCGTACGCACTCAGCGTCAGTTTTTTTATGTTCTCCAACAAGTCATGATAACTGTCTGCTCCTTCAAAGCGGCTGCGCAGGGCAAGTGTGTTGACGTAGAAGCCCAGCTGATCTTCCAGGTCTACGTGGTCTCTGCCGGATACCGGACTTCCGATAATCTGGTCATTTTGATGTGTGTATTTGTACAGCAGGGTATTCACCGTAGCCAGCAAGCCCATAAAGAGGGTTGCTCCCTGCGATTGGATCAGCCGCTTAAAGCCGGCGCTTGCTTCCTCTGAAATTGCCAGATGCACCAGGCTTCCGTTGTATGTTTTTACAGCAGGCCTGAGGTGGTCTCCTTTAAGCTCCAGTACCGGTAATTCTCCCGAAAACTGATCAAGCCAATAGGATTCATGGCGCGCATATGCTGAAGTCGTTAATTGCAATTGCTCCCAGGCAGCATAATCCTTATAATGAATGCGCAAAGGAGCTAATGATGGCAGCTCCTGTTTTACGTAAGCGCTGTAGATGGCCAGTAATTCGTTCAATATCAGCTTAAGCGACCAGCCATCGCTGATGATATGATGCATGGTGTATGCAAATACAAAAGAACCGTCGCTCAGCTTCACCAGTAACGCCCTTAATAAAGGGGCTTCCTCCAGGTTAAACGGCGCATAGATGTGCCTTTCTACCAGCTCCTGAACGGCTTTATCCTGGCCGGATTCATGACTGATCTCCTCATAGCCGATTGCAAATTTCACCTGCTCAACAGGCTGTATGATCTGGCTGACGATTCCCTCTGCATTTTGGATAAATCGTGTCCGCAATACTTCATGACGACCGATTAAATATGAAAAACTTTTCTCAAGCGCCTTTACATCCAGATGCTTATCAAACCTGTAGACGTTGTAAATGTTATAGGCTATGGTCGCCTCTTTGAACTGGCTTAAAACCCATAAGCGTTTTTGCGAGGAAGATAATTCATACCCTTGTTTTGATGGCAATGCCGGTATTTTATCAAACAGCAACTCATCCGCCTGCTCGATCATCTTCGCCTGCTGACTTACCGTAGGCTCTGCAAATACCTGTTGAAGACTGACAGAAACATTTAAGCGGCGATGAACCCGGTTGATAAAAGCCGCTACATTTAAGGAATGCGCCCCCAGGTCAAATACATTGTCTGTGACACCAATGGTGTTTAATTTCAGTATGGATTTCCAGATATCCACAAGTGTTATTTCGAGCTGCGTTTCCGGGCTCTTATAGTGTGTCAAGGCCGCCTGTTCTGCGGAAGGCAACGGCAGTTTTTTTCTGTCAATTTTGCCGTTGCTGTTCAACGGAAGAGCATCCATCTTCAGGTAATAGGATGGGATCATATAGGAAGGCAGACTTTCCCTGAGGTAATCTTTCATTTCCTCAACCCTAAGCTCCGACTTCAAAACATAATAGGCGCAGAGCTGCCTGATGTTATTACTGTCGGTGATGACATTCACCACTGCTTCCCTGATGCCCGCATGCTTACTCAGGCAACTTTCTATTTCGCCAAGCTCTACCCTGTAGCCTCTTATTTTTACCTGGTTATCCTTACGGCCCAGGAACTCCAGGTTACCGTCCGGCATCATTTTCCCGAGATCCCCTGTCCTGTACATCCTGCCGCCTAAGTCCTGACGGTAAGGATCTGCTACAAATGAACGGCTTGTTTTTTCTGCATCGTTGGCATATCCTCTTGCCACACCGGTACCTCCGATGAATAGCTCGCCTACAACGCCTTTAGGGACAAGCCCGAAATTTTCATCCAGGACATAAAAGAAATTATTGGCGATAGGAACTCCATAAGGAATACTGGTCCAGGACTCATCTACGCTATCTACCGGGTAATAATTTGACCATACGGTTCCTTCCGTTGCTCCACCCAGGCTTATGACCTGAGCATAGGGGAAATGCGTTTTGATCTTATCCGGCAGTTGAACGGGAATCCAATCCCCACTCAAAAACACAAGCCTTAACTGTTGCTGGCTGTAATTTTCCAGCTCCTCTACCAGGTAATTCATGGTTGTAGGCACCGAATCCCAGAAGGTGATTTTCTCATCGGTCAGCAGGCGTTTCAATTGCCGGATATCCTGAACCTCTTCCTGCCTGACAATCACGAGGGTTCCTCCGGATGCCAGGATCCCGAAGATGTCGTAGACCGATAAGTCGAAACACATGGAGGTTATAAATAACAAACGGTCATCTTCTCCGACATGAAAGGTAGAGTTGACCCACTCAATGAGGTTCACTGCTGAATGGTGCTCAATCATAACACCTTTGGGCTGCCCGGTAGAGCCTGAGGTATAAATTGTATAAGCCAGCTGTGCAGCGTCAATGCGCAAGCCCGGATCGGTATCCGGATAGCCTGCCAACGCATCGGGCTCCATGTCAAATTGCTGAATGGCATGAAAGCTTTCCGGCAAGCGGTTGGCGGGATCGCAAATCACTTTTGAGATTCCGGAGTTCCGGAGAATGTATGCTTTTCTGTTTTCCGGGTATTCCGGATCAACGGGTACATAGGTGGCGCCTGCTTTCAGAATAGCAAACATTCCGATAATCATTTCAAAATTACGGCCTGTGATCAACCCGATATGTTCTCCCGGCTTTACCCCGTTTTCTATCAGATGAAAAGCCAATTGGTTGGCGGATTGATTTAAGCGGGCGTAGGTCAGTTCCCGGTCTCCCTGTTTTAAGGCGACATGGCCGGGGGTTTTATATGCCTGCTCCTCAAAGAGCTGATGGATGGTTTTGGATTTTGAATAAGGCTGAAGGGTTGAATTAAAGGTATGTGTTAACTCCTTCTTTTCCGTTTCCGATAATACATGAGACGTATTTAATTCTTCCATATCGTCGGAGACGATCATTCTCAGGGTTCTTTCATAAAGCTCCAGAGCGTAGGCAATGTCCTGCTCATGAAAATGTGAGCACAAATATTTTATTTTTACGGAGAAGGAGTTCAGGGTTTTATCAACCTCGACATCGAAATGTGTGTTGGTCATTTCATTCGCTCCTATAATCTGATGTCGCAGGAGTAAATCATCCACGCTACCCAATACGTCGTTTCCTTCCAGGCCTGTATAAGAATGGAAATCGGTGAAATTGAACAAGGTATCAAAAATGGGATTTCCTGTAAGCGGCTTGTCTCCTATTGTACTTGCTATTTCAGATAAATGAATTTCATGCTGCTTTGAATTCATTAAAAAGTCATTGACCTGCCTGATCAGGTCTTTCCCGGTTTTTATTCCTTTCAGGTCGATGGAAACAGGAATGGTATTTAAAAAACAGCCCAGGATCAGCTCAGCGTCTTCTATTTCGGGCCTGTTGTGCGTTACGATTCCCGTGACAACGGTTGGCTCCGAGCAGAGCACATGCATCAGGTAAATGTGTGCAGCAAGGCATACCGCTTTATACGACACATGATACGTTTCCACCGCTTTGTTGACATCGCTGATAAGGGCCGGGTCGAGCACCTTTTTTAAGCTTTTGGTGCCCGGGAGGCTGCTGATTTTTACACCTTTATAATTAAATGGTAATTTATTTCTTGAATAGCCCCTTAAAATAGTTTCCCAATAATGCCTGGTATCCGGCCGGACCTGGCGTGACAATAAAATGGCGCAATAATCTTTATAAGTGTTTGCAGGGGCTTTGCGGCTTATACCCTCATCACCCGATAGCAGCTTAGATAATTCGGTAATAAAAACAGAAACACTCCAGCCATCCAGGATAGCATGATGTACGCTCCACACCACGTAATAGTCATCAGGTCCTATCTTAATAAAATTCAACCGCCATAAAATATCCCCTTCAAATTCAAAACGTTTTTTTCCGTCTTCCACCAGGAATTCATTAAGGCAGGCCTCTTTCTCCTGTTGCGTTTTTGCTGAGATGTCGTCATAACATACCGGAAGATCGATATGCTCCATCACCACCTTTACCGATTGCTCGAATGTTTTCATGTAATACCTGGTCCGCAGGATATCATGCCGGCTTACCAGCACAGATACCGCCTCCAGCAAGCGGTTCCGGTCATTGATCTTTACAAAATAATTAAACTGATCGTAATACACCGGTTCGGAAGGCCTGAGGATAGAAGAGTAGATCATTCCCTGCTCAATCTGGGTTAGTGGGTAGATGTCCACCCATCCCTCAGGTAATTTATCACCGTCCTTTTTTACAACGTCATTCCTGATCTCTTCCAATTCAGAAACAACCGGGTCGATGCTTTTAAACACACCCGGCTCTTTCTCTCCGATGATTGCCGAAAATTCCTTGAGTGTTTGCGAGTTATACAGCGTGATGATGTCTATATCCACCGACAGGGCTTTCCGTAATTTTGCAATAACCTGTATGGCCTTCATGGAATCGCCGCCCAGCCCAAAAAAATTGTCTTTGGTGCTGATTTCCGGGTGGTCTTTCCTGAGTACTTCCGCCCATACGTCCACCACCTTTTCTTCTATTGCATTCACAGGAGCTTCGTATTCTTTTCCCAGGGATAAAGCAATTCCTTCGGGATCCGGGAGAGCACGCTTATCAATTTTCCCATTAGAGTTTAGCGGCAGGGTTTCGATCTCAACATAGTAAGAAGGCAGCATGTAAGCCGGCAGCTTCGCTCTTAAGTAATCGGGCAACTGGTTGGATGCTCCTTTTTCTGAACCGACAAAATAGGCAATTAAATCAGGGACATGGCCGTTCAGCTGCTTAAGGACAACCACTGCCGAATGGATTCCCGGAAATTGAAGTATGGCGCTTTCGATTTCTCCCAGCTCAACCCTGTATCCACGGATCTTCACCTGGTTATCAAGGCGGCCCAGGTATTCCAGCTCTCCATTGTAAAGGAGCTTCGCTTTGTCGCCGGTTTTATAGAGGCGTTCGCCTTCTTTAAAAGGACTTGGTATAAAACGCTCCAGCGTCAGCTCATCCCTGTTCAGGTAACCCCTTACCACACCATCGCCACCAACATACAACTCACCCGGCACACCAATTGACCGTAGTTGCATAGAGTCGTCCAGGATGTAGCAGCTCAGGGTTGGAATCGGGATTCCGATATTACTTTTGTTGTTTTCTATTTCGGAAATACCAATTTCCTTGTACGTAACATGGACCGTGGTTTCTGTGATGCCATACATATTGATTAAGCGGCAACCGGGATAACTTAAGGACCAGGGCTTTAACATGCCGGGAAATAAGGCTTCTCCTCCGAAAATAACATACCGGATATCCAGCCCCGGACTCTTACGGCTAATAACCTGCTGCTGAAGGTTTGCAAAAGCCGTGGGCGTCTGGTTTAATACGGTAACCTGGTTTTGTACCAAGACGTTTAAAAAGGCTTCCGGATCTTTTGCAACAAGAGAGGGCACAATAATTAATTTGCCGCCGAATAATAATGCCCCGAAAATTTCCCATACCGAAAAGTCAAAACAATACGAATGGAATAAGGTCCATACATCCGAAGAATTGAAATCAAATAGCGATTGGTCGTTTATAAAAAGACGCACAACGTTTTTATGCTCCACCATCACGCCTTTGGGCATGCCGGTTGTGCCTGAGGTATAAATCACATAGGCCAGGTTTTCCGGCAGGAGCTCCGGCTCAGGGTTATGGTCTGGGTAGTTGGCAGCATTCCGGATAAAATGATCCAGCTCCTGTTGGTCGATGACTACTTTACAATTGCTGTCGGCAATCATGTATTCAATGCGCTCTGCCGGATACTCCGGATCAATTGGCACGTATGCTGCCCCGGCTTTCAAAATCCCCAGGATAGAAATTACCTGCCATTCGCTCCTGGTCAGCCTGATGCCAACACGGTCTTCGGGTTTTGTACCATAAGTCAATTTTAGGTAATGGGCTAATTGATTGGACAGAGCATTTAAGGCCTGGTAAGTCAATGTTGTTTCACCGTGTTTTAAGGCCATTAAGGAAGGCCATACGGCGACCTGCTCTTCAAACAGGCTGACAATTGTTTTCGTTTTTGGGTAGTTTACGCCGCTGTTATCCAGGCACTGCCCGATCCGTTTCAAGCTGTCGGCGTTCACATAGCTTAATGTATTCAGGGCCGTATGCGGAAAAGAGGTAACAGCGCTTAAAAGTGTTTCGAAATCTTTAATGTATTGCTCAATGGTAGCCGGATGGAACAGGTCGGTATTGTATTCGATATTAAAATGAAGGTTTTCACCTTCCTCAATAAAATTAAACGTCAGGTCAAACTTACTGGCAACATGCGCGGCTTCACCGTAAAGACTTACCTGTAAATGACCGGTTTCAAAAACACTTTCTTTTTTATGGGCTTCCTTATTGTGCAACACAACCATGACATCAAATAAGGCGCTTCTGCTCATATCCCTTTTAAGCTGAAGCTCATCTACCAGCCTGTCAAAGGGATAAATCTGGTGCTCGTAAGCTTCCAGTACCCGGGTTTTAACCTGCTGAAGCAAGGTGCTGTACGTGTCTTCATTTTTGAACCGGTTTCTCAGGGCCAGGGTATTTACATAAAAACCGATCTGATCTTCCAGGTCGATGTGGTTTCGTCCTGCCACCGGGCTTCCTATCACTATATCCGTCTGATCGCTATAACGGTATAACAACACATTGACAGCTGCCAGCAATCCCATAAAGACGGTGCTTTCCTCTTTTTGCAAGAAGGCCATGAAGCCCGCTACCAAGGCAGGATCCATTCTTTTGTGAATTAAGGCTCCATTGTATGTTTTTACTGCCGGACGCGGGTAATCTCCGGGAAGTTCTAGAAGAGGGATATTCCCTTCAAATTGGTTGATCCAATAAGTCCTGTGCTTTTCCAGCTGCTCGTCGTTGAGCTGTTGTTGTTCCCATACAGCGTAATCCTTGTAATGGATCCGCAGGGCCGGCATCTGATCCGGCCGATTGGTCACAACATTCTGGTAAAAGCCCAACAGCTCATTTATCATGACATTCACAGACCAGCCATCGCTTACGATATGGTGGATGACATACACAAATACGTATTTATGATCCTGGAGCTGTATAAGCTTTGCCCTGATGAGCGGCCCTTTTGATAAATCAAACGGAAGCGAAATTTCTTTCTCTACAAGACGTTTTGCTTCTGCCTGCTGTTTGTCTGTCTTTTCCAGACTTGCCACAGGAATGCTGAATTGAGTGACCAGAGGCCCGATGACCTGCCGGGCTCCCTCCTCTTCGTTCTCCACAAATACGGTGCGTAATGACTCATGCCGGTTGATCAGCGAAACAAAGCTTTGTTCTAATGCGGGAATCGCTAAGTTTCCTTCAAATATATAGACGCCCGGAATGTTGTAAGCAACATTCCCTTGCTCCATGTGGCTTAAGACCCATAAACGTTTTTGCGAAGATGATAAGGGATAATCGTCTTTTTTAGCGCTTGCTTTAATTTCAGAAATGACAGTATTTTTCTGACGGATCAGGATGGCCTGATCTTCCAGCACAGGCTTCAGGAACAGCTCCCGCATCTCCAGCTTCACGCCAAATGCGCTGGAAATCTTATTGATTAGCCTGATGGCCTTTATACTCTGGCCGCCTATCTCAAAAAAACTGTCTTTTATACTAACCGTTTCTCTGTCCAGCACTTCTTTCCAGATGCTGTGAAGTGTTTGCTGATCGGCATTGACAGGCTCTACGTGAGGGATTGTCGTTTCAATTAAAAATTCTTTGGGATCAGGTAAGCGTTTCCTGTCTGTTTTTCCGGTTGAGCTCAGCGGAAAGTCTTCCAGCACAACGATATATTCCGGAATCATGTAGGAGGGCAATTTGCCTCCAAGATATGCTTTTACGTCAGTGGCAATAAGATCCGGCCGGCCGGCGATGTAGCAGACAAGCGTTTTTTCGCCATGCGCATTCGGTTTTGCAATAACCAGTGATTTTTCAATTCCCGCATAGCCCCGCAGAGCATTTTCTATTTCTCCCAGCTCAATCCTGTATCCCCTGATCTTGATCTGGTCGTCTTTCCTGCCGATAAATTCAATCGTTCCGTCAGGCAACCACCTTCCCATATCCCCGCTTCTGTATAAGCGGTCGTTTGCCCGATAGGGATTAAGGATAAACTTTTCGCGCGTGGCGTCATCGTTATTCAGGTAGCCTATCGCCACCCCATCGCCTCCCAAACAAATCTCTCCTACAACTCCTACCGGCACGACTTGTTGAAATTCGTCGAGAATGTAGGCCGTGCTGTTGGAAATGGGTTTTCCGATTGGGATGACTGAAGTAAGGGCATCCACCGGATAACAGGTAGAAAATGTGGTGTTTTCTGTCGGGCCATACACATGGAGGATCCTCAGCCCCGGGTATGTGTTTTTCAATTGATGGACATGGGCTATGGACACCATGTCGCCGCCGGTGAGCAGGGTTCCCAGGTTTTTAAATACGCGGATATTTGTATCTACCAGTTGATTAAACCAACCGGAGGTAAAGAAAACGGTATTTACCTTCTGTTTAACTATTTCTTCTTCCAGCAATGCCGGATCCAACAGGGTCTCCTGCGGACATACGACCAGCCTTCCGCCATTTAATAAGGCTCCCCAGTATTCAAATGTTGTTGCATCAAAAGAGATAGCGCCCGTCGATAAAATCACTTCATCCCCTTTCAATTTTACATAATTGTCTGCTTTCACCAGGCGAATCACATTTTTATGGCTTACGACAACGCCTTTGGGAGCTCCTGTAGAACCGGAGGTATATAAGATATAGGCAGGAGAAGCAGCTGTAGTAACACTGCTGCTATTTTCCGGGCTGTAATTTTCACGAATTCCGGAAAAACGGGACAGGAACGCCTCGTCTATTAAGACTTTACACTGACTGTCCTGCCTGATGTAGGCAATCCTTTCCTCCGGAAAATCAGGATCAATAGGAATATAGACACCTCCTGCTTTCAGAATACTTAATACGGCCAGGATTAATGCATCTCCCCGCTGTAGCATGATACCCACATCATCACCGGGCCGGATAGCATGTTCCTTTTTTAAATAATGGCTTAATTGATTGGCATGGTGATTTAAAGCGGCGTAGCTCCATTCGTTCTCCTGAAATACGAGGGCTATGGACTGAGGTGTTTTTTCAACCTGTTCTTCAAAGAGTCCTTGAATGGTTGCAGCTGAAGGGTAATTTGAACGGGTGTTGTTAAAGGTTTCGGTTAGCAGCTGTTCCTCGGATTTACTGATGTATGCCAGCTTACAGATTTCGGCATCCGGGAACAACAACAGGGCATTGAGCAATTGAATGAAATGCCTGCCTGTTTTTTCAATGGTTTCCGGATCATACAGATCGCTGTTATATTCTATCGAAAAGCCTAATCTTCTGGCATCCAGCTCAACGAAATTAAAAATAAGGTCAAATTTACTGGCAATGTGCTCAGCGCTTTCATAGCTTTTGATGTCAATGCCGCCAATTTTTTTGATGTTAGCGCTCTCCTTCACATCTGCATTCTGAAGGGCAACCATCACATCAAATAAAGCGCTCCGGCTCATGTCCCTTTTCAAATCCAGTTTATCAACAAGCTCGTCAAAGGGATAGATCTGATGCTCATAGGCCTGAAGTGTTGAGGCTTTTACGGATTGCATCAAGGTCCTGAAACTATCAGATGCGCTGAAGCGGCTGCGTAATGCCAGGGTATTGACATAAAAGCCTATCTGGTCTTCAAGGTCGGCATGATCCCTTCCGGCAACGGGGCTGCCGATGATCTGGTCTGTCTGGTTCGTATAGCGGTAGAGCAAGGCATTGACGGCAGCCAATAAGCCTATAAACAATGTTCCTCCTGAATTCTGAACGAATTGCTTGAAGTGACGTGCGGTGTCTTCCTCTATCACAAAATGGATCAGGCCACCGTTGTATGTTTTCACTGCCGGCCTCATCCGGTCGCCTTTCAGATCCAGAACCGGTAAGTCGTCCTGGAACTGCTGCAGCCAATAGGCCTCATGTGCCGAATAGGCATCGCCCTTTAACTGGGCCTGTTCCCATGCGGCATAGTCTTTATACTGAATGCGCAGGGGCGCCAGTTCAGGTTGTGCATTACTGCTGAATGCCTTGTATATAAGCAACAATTCCTTCAACATCACACTCGTAGACCATGCATCGGTGGTGATGTGATGCATACAGAGCCCGAGGGTGAACTGCTCATTGCCGGTTTGTATTAACGCGGCTTTTAAAAGAGGGCCTTTGTTCAGGTCAAAGGGAGTTTGAGCGATCCTGTTAACTTCACTCATCAGCCGCTCTTTGTTGGCGGAGAAAGCTCTTAAATCTATAAACTCCAGGTCAAATCCCGCTTCTTGCGTTGGCAGAATATACTGCCGGAGCTCTCCCCCCTCATTCTCCCTGAACAGCGTCCTTAAAATTTCGTGGCGCTCAATCAAAGCGGCAAAGGATTTCCGAAGGGCCTCATAATCGAATACCCCTTCAAAGGAATAAGTCCGCGCCATGTTGTAGGCAATGCTGCTTTCTTCCATCTGGCTCAGCACCCACAAGCGCTTTTGAGCGGAGGACACAGCATAGTCAGGAAGCTCGGGAAGCCTGTCAATATGAGCAGGCGCAGATCCCCGGAAATTCTTTAAGAAATGAATGATCTCCGTTTTCCGGTCTTTTATGGACACTAAATAGGCCTCCGGCAGCTGATCACTGTCATAACTGATTTCCAGCTCATCATCTACCAAACTAACATCTATATCGTTTCTCCTGAGTTCCTTGAGAAAATGTAATACGTTCATCCTGACTATATTTTAATTTTAAAATTCCTGTCTTTTTTCGTTAAAAACAGTTTTAAATCATCTACTTCCAATGCGATTAACTTAATGGTTCTTTTTTCAAAGAAGCTTTTGACGGTCAGCTGCACTTCATATTCTTTCATGATTTTTTTCAGGATCATCATGGCTTTTAAAGAATCGCCTCCCAGCTCAAAAAAGTCGTCCTCTACCCCAATCGCCTCTATATTAAAGAAGGATCCGAAAATAGCGGCAAGTTGTGTTTCAGTATCCGTAGCCGGCGCCACATAATCAGCGCTTAAATGCGGACGGTCTTTTCTCACAATCGTATCCTGCGCGGTCTCTTCCTGCGGATCGCTTTCCGGTTCTGAACCAGCCAGGTGCTTGAAGGGGTTAACGGTTGCCCGGAATTTTATTTTTTCAAACGAATACGTTGGCACCGGGATTTTTTTTCGTTGTTCGTTTTTATAATATGCCTTCCAATCGATAGAGAGCCCATGACACCACAGGTGTCCGAGACGGCTTGTCAGATATTCCCCGTCATGGCATTTTTCATTTGGATGCCTGACCAAGTTTAGCCCCAAAACATCCTGTGCATGTTTTTGCTGACGCAATAAGGTACTTAAGGAATGTCCTCCGCCAATTTCAATAAATACCAGTTCCTTATTTAAGGCAAGCAATGTGTTGATGCCATTTGAAAATCGAACGGTTTCGCGCATGTGCCTTAACCAATACTCTACAGAAACAGCTTCGGCATCCTGTATGAAATTCCCGGTGAGGTTGGAAATAAACGGGATCCGGGGTGCCGACCTCGTGATTTCAGCGACCTCATTCCTGTAGGCCGGCAATACCGTTTCCACCAGGGAAGAGTGCCCGGCATGCGAGGCGTACAGGCGGATGTATGAAATATCCTCTTTCTCCAGCCTGGCGGTTAATTCCGACATGACGTTCAGGCTCCCTGAAAACACCACCTGGTGTGGGCCGTTAACCGCCGCTATTGAAATATCTTTCGTACAGTATGCCTGTGCTTCCTCTTCTGTTACAGGAACACTGATCATTAATCCGTTTTCTGTTTCGGACAGCAGCTGCCCCCGTTTGACAACCAGGTACAAGGCATCTTCAAAACTCATGACGCCGCTCAGGCATGCGGCGATGTATTCCCCTACGCTATGGCCAATCATATACTGCGGGTTCAGCCCCCACGACATGATCAACCGGGATAAGGAATATCCGAACAAAAAGATCATGGGTTGCGTGTGAACCATGTGATTGATGTCATGGCTTCCGTTCTCAGGAAATATAATTCCGGCATAGTCTACGCCGGTCATTTTTTTCAGTAAAGAAAAACCTTCATCCATCGTTTCCCGGAATAAGGCCTCTGTGAGGTACAGATCCCTTCCCATGCCTGAGTATTGGGAACCCGCTCCTGAAAACATAAACACCACAGATGGATGGTCTCTGAAACTCCGTATCACCTTATCCTCTGTATGCGCATGGGAAAGCTTAGCCATCAGCTCCTGTTTATCCTTATAGACAATGCTTCTCCGGTAAGTAAAGGGTTTTCTGGCAGTCTGATAGGTATAGGCCATATCTGCCAGGTTGACCCCTTCCTCGGAAAGAAGAAATTCATTCAGGCTGTCTGCCTGCGCCTGTAATGAGTTTTTGGTTTTAGCGCTTAAGGTCAGGACCTTAAACTCACGGCTGTTGTTGTCATGCGTCCTTGGTGGCGCTTCTTCCAATACAATGTGGGCATTGGTTCCTCCTATTCCAAATGAGCTGACACCGGCTCTTAACGGCTGCCCCTCTTTTTGTTTCCAGGCACATGCTTCATCATTTAAATAAAATCCGGCAGGGGCTTTAGCCAAAATGGATTTATCCGAATAAACAACCGGCGGCAATGTCTTTGAATTCAGGGCCAGCACCGTTTTAATAAAGCCTGCTACTCCTGCCGCAACATCAAGGTGCCCGATGTTTGATTTAACAGCCCCCAGCGCGCAGGAATAACTTGCTTCATTTGCAAATACATTCTTCAATGCCGCCAGCTCTATGGGGTCTCCTAACTTTGTGCCTGTTCCATGTGTTTCTATATAGGATATGGATCCGGGTTTTACCCTCGCCACTTTCTGGGCTATCTTAATACATTCTGCCTGCCCATCTACGCTTGGGGCCGTGTATCCGACTTTCCTGTTCCCATCGTTATTGATGGCGCTTCCCTTTATAATGGCATAAATGTAATCCCCGTCTTTTACCGCTTCCTGCAGACGCTTTAAGACAACGGCGCCTGTTCCTTCTCCGGGCATGGTACCTGTCGAATCTGAGTTAAAAGCCCGGCAGCTCCCGTCATCTGAAAAGATCCTGCTCTCGTCATAAAAGTAACCTTCCTTTTCTTTAGAGCTAAAAGAAACGCCACCTGCAACAGCCACTTCGCATTCTCCGGTGAGGAGGCTACGGCCGGCCATGTGAATGGCTACCAGGGAGGTAGAACAGGCCGTATCAACATATACTACCGGTCCTTTTAAATTCAGCTTATAGGAAATAAGGCTGTTCAAAAATTTAATATCCCCTAATTGCAGGGCACTGAATGAGTCGATGTCGTTTTTATTCTGGTTCATCAGCGTGTAGCCTTTCCAGTAAGGATTATCACTGCCTCCTGCAAACAGGCCGATGACTTTTTTATCCAGATCGTTGGTCATATTTGCATCTTCCAGGGCTTTCCATACCGTCTCGTGAAACATGCGTGACTGAGGATCCATAAGGGCCGCCTCGACCGGGGGATAATTAAAAAAGTTCGAGTCAAACTGATCGGGATGATCCATCATGCAGTACGAGGAGATGTAGCGCTTTTTCTGCTCATCGTTTAAGGACAGGCTTACTGATTTCAGGGCATCAACTTCTGCTGAGGATTTCTCCTTATGCAGGATATTATTCCAAAACTGTATTTTGTTCTCTGCACCGGGAACCTTCAGTGCAACACCGATCACGGCAATTTCGAACCCACTATAATTTGTATTACTCATTCTGAAGTTTATTAAAATCCAATATTGTATTTTGAAAGATGTTCATGGAATCCTCTATTTTTTCCTCATCCAGGATATCTACCGGAACGGAAGCGGTCATGTATTCAGCCATTTTCCTTATGGTGGGAAACCTGAACAGGGTCACAACCTGATCGGTCCTGCCAAAATGCTGGTTCAGCTGTTTGCTTAA
This sequence comes from Hydrocarboniphaga daqingensis, assembly GCA_943362175.1. Lineage (GTDB taxonomy): Bacteria > Bacteroidota > Bacteroidia > B-17B0 > Aurantibacillaceae > UBA4416. Next base: position 108,827 of record CALRIU020000013.1, read on the forward strand.
CCGGATCATTTTAATAGAATTAATCCCCATATCAAAGAAATTGTCCTGAACGCTGATGCTCTCTTTTGACAAAAGCGTGAGGATGATCTGAAGGATTTCCTCCTCTATTTTATTGATGGGCTTCACATGCTCTGTTCCTGCCGGCATGCTATCTTCCGAAGGCTCAGGCAGGGCCTTATAATCAATTTTGCCATTGGCCGTCAAAGGAAATTCGGGCACCCGGATGTAACAGTCAGGATGCATGTATAAAGGTAACCTGGCGCTCAGGAACTCCTTTATTTCGATAGTGCTTGGCTCTTTACCGGCCACCAGGTAGGCAATCAGCTGCTTATCCCTGTCTTTCTGCCCGGTATATAAAACCAGCGCTTCGTTTATGCCCGGCATATCCTGTAAGACCGATTTAATTTCACCTAACTCTACCCGGTATCCTCTTATTTTTACCTGGCCGTCTCTTCTTCCGAAAAATTCGATATTCCCATCCGGCAACCATCTGCCCATATCGCCGCTCTTGTACAGGCGCTCGTTTTTTTTGTACGGGTTGTCAATGAATTTTTCGAACGTTGTTCCGGGATTATTTAAATAGCCTATCGCAACTCCATCTCCGCCCAGGAACAGCTCTCCGATAATGCCAACCGGCACCAGTTGCCCATAATCATCAAAAATATAGACGCTGCTGTTGGATACGGGCTTTCCTATTGGGATAGAAGGCATCGGCTGTTCAACAGGGTAGCATGCCGAAAAGGTTGTGTTTTCCGTAGGCCCGTAACCGTTAATGATCCTGAGCCCGGGATATTCCTGCTTTAATTTTTGTATATGAACAGGAGAAATAACATCTCCCCCGGTTAAGAGCAGCCTTAACTTCGCAAACACGCCGGGATGCGTATCCACCAGCTGATTAAGCCAACCGGCCGTAAACCACATGGTGTTTACTTGTCTTTTGTCTATTTCTTTTGTTAACAGCTCCGGATCCAGCAATTGCTCCTGGCGGCACAAAACAAGAGTTCCTCCGTTCAATAAGGCTCCCCAATATTCGAATGTGGTGGCATCAAAAGAGATAGCGCCTGTAGATAAGATCACTTCGTCGCCTTTCAGCTTTGCATAATTATCTGCTTTTACCAGACGAATCACATTTTTATGGCTCACCATCACTCCTTTGGGCTGCCCGGTAGAGCCAGAGGTGTATAACACATAGGCCGGAGCGTCCGAAGAAATAGCATGCGGCTCATTCTCTTCGCTGTAATTTTGCTGAACTTCAAAAAAACGGGAAAGGAGGGCCTCATCGATTACCACTTTCAATCCTCCGTCACGCTTCATGTAATCGATCCTGCTTTCAGGGGCCTGTGGATCGATGGGAACGTATACACATCCCGACTTCAGGATGCTTAAGACCGAAAGGATCAGCCGGTCGCTCCGGTCCAGCAAAATCCCGATCAGGTCATGCGCCTGTAGCGCAAACCCGTTTTGCAGATAACGGCTAAACCGGTTGGCCAGCCCATTTAATGAGGCATAAGTATATTCCTTCTCTTCAAATAGCAGGGCTATCTTATCCGGACTTTGCTCCACCTGCTCCTCAAACAGTGCTGCTATTGTTTTGCCACCAGGGTAAGGGGCAGCCGTATCATTAAAGCCATACAGCAATTGCGCCGTTTCTTCCTTGCCAAGGTAAGGAAGCTTATCAAGCATTTTGTCAGGCTCTGCAAGCGCGGCATCCATCAATTGAAGGAAATGCCTGCCTGCTTTTTCTACGGTTTCCTGCCGATAGATATCGGAGTTGTATTCAATCTGAAATAACAGATCATTGCCTGATTCTATAAACTCAAAGGTGAAATCAAATTTGCTTGATGTTTTATGACTTTCCGATAAGACAATTTCTGTATCACCGGGTAGTTTTTCCGCTATGGCATGTGAGAAGTTGTTACTTCGCAAGGTCAGCATCACATCAAAAAGAACACTGCGGCTTATATCCTTCGTTAATTCCAATGAATCGATCAGCTCATCAAAAGGATAGATCTGGTGTGTGTAGGCTTCCAGGGTGAGCGTTTTAACGATGCCGAATAGATCGCGGAAGCTGCTGCCTGCTTTAAAGCGGGTTCTTAATGCCAGTGTATTCACATAAAATCCGACCTGGTCCTCTAAGTCAACATGATTGCGGCCGGCTATCGGACTACCGATAATCTGATCTGTTTGACCGGTATAGCGGTAGAACAATGTGTTTACCACAGCCAGCAATCCCATAAAAAGAGTTCCTCCTTCCGCCTGAACAAAGTTTCTCAACCCGGCTAAGGTCTCAGGAGGCACTGCCAGCTTCACAAGGCCTCCATGATAGGTTTTGATGGCCGGACGCGGATAATCTCCTTTAAGCGATAATACCGGCAACTCTCCTGCAAACTGCTGAAGCCAGTAGGATTCGTGCGATTTAAAATCAGCATGCTGCATCTGCTCCTGCTCCCAGGCAGCATAATCCTTGTACTGTATCCTCAAAGGTTTTAATGTGCTGTCCGTTCCGTTACGGTATGCTATGTATAAGCTTAAAAGGTCCTTAATTAAAACTTCCATCGACCATCCATCGCAAATGATGTGATGGATCACTAACACAAGGATATGCCTTTCTTCCGAGCGCTTCATGACACTCAGCCTGTACAAAGGCCCTTCAGAAACATCAAACGCTTTGGCTATTTCTTCCCGGATATGCTGCTGCACCTCCTCCTCAGAACAGGATGACACATCATGATATGCCATTCCCGGTTCCTGAGCCGGAGCAATCACCTGTTCGACGACATGTTCATGATTTTCCTTAAATATGCTATGTAAAACTTCATGCCTGCCCGTTACAGCTTCAAATGCTTTTTCAAAGGCCGTGAGGGAAAACGCGCCACGGATCTCATACGCTACGGACATGTTATAGGCCAGGTTGGCATCTTCAAACTGGCTTAAAACCCACAGCCGCCGTTGTTTGGAAGACACCGGATAGGAAAGCGCCTGTCGTACATTGGGGATGAATGAAGAGGTCTGATCTTTTACAGGCTGGTGTGCGTGGGTTTTTAAATAGGAGACAATCAGGTCCTTTTTCTCTTTTATTTCCTCCAGCAGGGCTGCATCGATTTTACCCGAACCGGTGAACAGTTTTAATTTACCGTCGACCAGGTCTAGCACAACATGATTGTCATTTATTTTTTTCAATAATTCGATCATAACTCTATCTCAATTAATCCTTCCGTCGTCTTGTTTTCATTATTGTAGTGCTTCATAAAATCGATCTGAACGGCAAGGTTCTCCAGCACTGAGTTTTTGAAGAACAGATCAAGGCTGATGAAGGTGTTGAAGTGCCTGTTTATCCTCGACAGAATTTTAGTTGCTTTAATGCTATCTCCGCCTAAGAGGAAAAAATCATCCTGCCTGCCAATTGTTTCTTCATTCAAAAGCTCCTTCCACAAATTACCGATATATACCTCTGTATCTGTTGAAAGGGCGGCATAAGGCATCCTGACCTGACTGGTCCTGACATTCCGTTTTGCCGCCTCTGCCGCCTGCTCATAAACATGCTCGAGCGAGCCTTTTGCAGAGGCCATTTCCTTTAAAAATAGCTCGTAACTACGGGTGTTGGTGTTTCTTTTATCATCAGTACCCTCTGCTTTCAGCTCCTGCTGAGGCCTGTTATTGCTTTCGGTATGCCACTCCATCTCCTCAGGATTTATATTCTGCAGGGTCGAGCTGTTCAGGATGTCAGATCCGTCCAGCGCTTTCACTTTCGCTACAAAATCTTCGGCGGGCTGGTTGCGCGGGCTTTTTGTAAAAAGGATCCTGACCTTTGTGATATTCCTCTGTTGTGCTTCCGCTCCTGCTTTTCTAAGCATCTCATACTCTACTCCTCTACCCATCGCCCTGCAGCTTAGCAACAGGCCCTCAATGGTGAGCTCATCGCCGATAGCAAGGAACAGAACGCCTACAAGCCCGTAATCACCAAAGCGGTCTGATACGTTTACCGTATAAATCTTATGACCGGGAGTTGTATTGTATGCATGAACTTCGTCTGCCGAACGTATTTTTTTGTTGGTATTGAACTGATTGGTCCGTTGCGTGAGCTGAGCCACCCTTTCCACATGTTCAGGCGCCAGCTCACGGATATCTATGACGACTTTCAGCTGTTCCATGAATTTAGTATAGCTTTTTATGCCTTTCATTTCCCTGCTGCGCTGTGCATTTTCTTTATACATCTGCGTCCTGTTGGCATCTTCCTGGGTGGTATGCATATTGCCGAAGCACCAGAGATTTGAAATGAAATCGGCATGCTCGCGGGCATTTTCAGGTATTTCCAGGACTAAAACATCCGGACAGTTTTCCCTTACTTCCGCGCACTCTACCTGGCTATCATCCAAAAATACAAAGCTGTCCGTGGAAAGGTTCAGCTCTTCTGCAATCCCTCGGATATTTTCGGATTTTCTCTCCCAGTTTATTTTATAGCTTACGAAATCTTCCAGGGAAAGCGGCATTTCTTTGTTCTGAAAAAAGTCCAGGACTTCCTGTTCATTATTTTTGCTGCAGATAGCCAACAGGAAGCCTTTATTTTTCAGCGCTTTTAATTGCTGCTGAAACAACACATGCTCGTGTTTCAGTATTACTCCGGCTTCGCCATCCTCACCTAATACGCCCGACCATAAGGTATTATCACAATCCACCACAATAACCTTAGGCCTTATCTCCGACCGGTGCATATAGTAGTGCTTCATCAGATGAATACCAAGACTTGTATACATTTGATCGGTATAGGGAATCCCGGACAGGTCGTCGGAAACAGCATCATACATATCCGCAACAGCGTATCTTGAATCCAGCTCTCCGGCATGAAGCACCGTGGTGTTTTTCAATTTATCCCGGATTTCACGCGTAAAGGCTGAGCTCAGGTCAGTGACCAGCTCTGTCATCTGAAGATCCTCTTTCCCGGGAATTTCAGGGCAGAGAACAATCATATTCCGGCCTGTAGCGGAATGCGTGTTGTTAAGCAGTCCTGAAAGGAGGAACTCTTTAAACTCACAGAGGCTCGCTTTTTTACGCTCAAAATCCAGGTCCTTAGCCTGATACCTGTAAGCGTCCTGCCACCTGATAAACAATACATTAAACAGCCCCTGGCCGGAATAGAAGCTGCTGTTGGGATTCGTAATGTTTTGAACCACCTGGTTATAAGGGGCGAAGTGAATGTGCGGATGATCGGGAAGCTTATTGCCCAGAAGCCTTAACGTCGGCTCAATGGGCTCAGCAACAAATGTTGAGTTCAGATATATCGCTCCACGTTTATACATCTGAAGACCGTCACAAACATCAGCAACCGTTTTATGCAGATTTCCAGAAAGGGCTCCTGCCAGGCATTTCAGGTCATTCAGCATCGAATGGATCCTGGTTGAAGAATAAAGATCAGTATTATACTCAAGATCAAGCTTCAGCTCATTATTGACTTCTCTGAAATAGAATGATAAATCAAACTTGCTGGTCACAATTTCTCCGCTGCCATATTCGGAGATCGTCAAGCCTTCCGGCATGTCATCCGATTTCCCGTTCATGGAGGAGCCTGCATTTTGAAGCACCACCAACACGTCATAAAGGGCATTTCTGCTTAAATCCCTTTTTAAATGAAGGTCTTTTACCAGTTCGTCAAAAGGGAAGGACTGATGAGCGTAGGCCTCCCAGACGGTCTGTTTTACTTCCTCCAGCATGTTGCCGATCGTCATGCCTGTATTGAATCGGGTTCTTAACGCCAGGGTATTCACATAAAACCCTACCTGATTCTCCAGCTCCTCGCTATCTCTTCCGGCAATCGGCGAGCCGACAATCAGATCCGCCTGATCCGTATACCTGTACAACAGCATCTTCACCAGCCCCACCAAAGCGGCAAACAAGGTCATTTCTTTTGATTTGGCAAGATCTTTCAGCAAGCCCGATTCCTTCCCGTTAAACTGGATCCCGGCTACTGCTCCGGCATATGTTTTTTCGGCCGGGCGGCTTTTTTCGGTTGGCATATCGAGTACCGGAATTTCTCCTGAAAACTTCTCAAGCCAGTAATTCCGGTGTTCTTCATAGCTTTTGCTCTGCACCAGATTCAATTGCCAGGCGGTATAATCCTTATACTGAATAGTCAAAACAGGCAACTCACTAGTCGCGTTTCGCTTGAGTGAATTGTAGTACTGAAATAATTCCCGTTTCAAAATCCCCATGGACCAACCATCTCCGGCTATATGATGAATCACATACAACATCACATATTTATTTTCCGCTATGTGAAACACCGTGCCCCTGATCATCAGATCATGCTGCAGGTCGAAGGTTTCTTCCAGGCTTGATTGAATATGGTGCTGCAAGTCCTCCACCGTGAGGTTCCTGTAATCCATTATTTTAAGACTGAATTCCGCTTCTGAAACAGGGATGACCACTTGCTTTATCTCTCCCTCGCTATTTGACCGGTATACCGTCCGGAGTATTTCATGCCGGTCAATTATTTTTTGAAAGGCGCTTTCCAATACCTTATGGTCTAAATCTCCACCGATGATATAAATACCGGGCATGTTATAGGCCTGGTTTCCTCCTTTGAACTGGCTCAAAAGCCATATCCGTTTTTGCGCGGAAGAAAGGTCATAAGAATCGGCTGTGGCTATTTGCGGGATCGTCACTCCTATTTCCGGTGCTGTATAGCCAAGCCTGTAAGCCATGTCCTTTGTCATTGAACTCAGCTTATACATCCCTTTTTCCCGCCAGCGGTCGATGGAATCTGTATCGATCTTCTGGTGCTGTGTCAGGAATTTTACATCCCCGATCATTTTTGATTCTTTATGAATCCCATCCACCATTTTCACCTTCTTATCGCCGTAGACGTCTATCATTTTATCCTGGTACACAACTCCAATGCGATGGCACAGTTGCCTGACCGTTGCCTCCGGAGCTTTCACCAGGGATTCATAATTTACCTGAATGTACTGCTCCGGCCTCAGGCCATTTTTGAAGTTCAGGATATTGTCGTGGCAGTTGAGCCATTCCAACTCCCCGGTTTCCAGGGCATTGAATGGTGTCTTATACCTGTATATCTGATCCATTTTTGCTTCCATGTAGGACAGCAGGGTCGATTGGGGATTCCGGACCAGGTGAATGAAAACCGCATCCGGGCACTGCCTTTGTATTGCCTGTAAAAAACTCAGCGAATAGGCATAGGAAGGCGTTTTATCCACTAAGATCCTGCCCTTCAGCTTCCCCTGAATCCATTGATACACCTCATACGTCAGCTGCCGGTCCCTTTCCTTATCTGAAACGATGCTCTTTGCTTCCTCTACCGCGATCCCTTCCAGCTCCATAATGGTTCTGGTCAGTCCTTCTTTCAGAAATTCAAATTTCCCCGACAACCTTGTCTTTCTGTCCGACATCGTCTCAAAACCGGCAAGCTCCAGCTCAGGCGGAGAAAACAGCTGATCGTTGCCTGCCAGAATAACCCTTAACAAGGTAGAGCCCGATCTTGGAGGAGCCAGGATAAAAACCGCCTTTTCTAATTTCCCTTCAGGCTGCTTACTGTTCACCGGCTCAATAGAGCTCCTGAACGTTTCCAATTCTGCATGGCCAATTTCCTTAAAGCTGCTTAAGGCATTTTTAGCAGCGATGTATTGAGCAAACAGCTCAGGTGTAGGATACTCGAAAAGAGTAGCGAGCTGAAAGATCTCATCAAATACTTTTTGAAGCTTATTAATGATTTTAATGGCAATGATACTATCGCCGCCGATCTCAAAGAGGTTATCTTTTATGCTTAAGGTGTTTTCCGGGATATTTAACACCTCGCACCAGGCCTTAACTATCTTTTCTTCGGTATTGTTCGTTGCAGCATAATGTCCGCTTTCCTTTTTCAGTACTCCTTCCGAAGGATCCGGCAGCGCGTTTTTGTCTATCTTCCCGTTCACCGTCAATGGAAACTCATCCAGGCTTATAAAGTAGGAAGGCAGCATATAGGACGGCAGGCTTTGCTTTAAAAAATCCTTCAGCTCATCCGCTTCCACTGTTTCATTACAGATAATATAGGCTACAAGCTGTTTATCTTCTTCATTTATCGTTCGTGCAATCACAATGGCCGATTCTATAAACTCATGCTTCAGCAAGGTATTTTCGATTTCGCCCAGTTCAATTCTGTATCCTCTTATTTTAACCTGGTTGTCGAGCCTGCCAAGGTATTCCATTTCCCCGTTTTCAAGAAGGATTACCTGATCCCCGGTTCTGTATAACCTCTCGCCTTGTTTAAACGGATGATCGATAAACCGTTCTTTGGTGAGCTTTTCACGGTTCAGGTAGCCCCTGGCCACACCGGCTCCGCCAACAAAAAGCTCGCCCGGAACGCCGTACGGCACAAGCGTGTTGTTATTCATCACATAACAGCTGAGCGTAGGAATCGGTACACCTATATTGCTGGTGCCTTTCCGGATCTCTGTGTGAGTAATTTCCTTGTAGGTAACATGCACGGTGGTTTCGGTAATGCCATACATGTTGATCAGTTTCATAGCAGGGAAAGTAGCATGCCAACGCTCCAATACAGCGGGCTTGAGCATTTCACCGCCAAATATGATATACCTGAGCTTAAACCCGGAGATCTTATTTTCCCAAACTTCATGCTGCAGGTTATTAAAGGCTGTCGGGGTTTGGTTCAAGACCGTTACCTGGTGGTTTATCACTAAGTTCAGGTATTCTTTCGGCTCCCTGGCTATATGATCCGGTACAATGACCAATTTCCCTCCGAAAAGTAAGGCGCCAAAAATCTCCCATACCGAAAAATCGAAGCAATGCGAATGAAACATGGTCCATACGTCTTTTTCATTAAAGTGAAACAGGTCCTCCTCGTTCTTAAACAGCCTCACGACATTCTGATGCTCCACCATGACTCCTTTAGGATAGCCTGTTGTTCCGGATGTATAAATAATATAGGCGAGCTGACCGGATGCTATAAGCACATTCAGATTGGTATCTGCATACTCATTCCGTTTTTCAAAAAAGGCGCTGTAATCAGCATCGTCCACCATGATCCTGGGCTGGCTATCTTTCACGATGTACTTAATCCGGTCTTCCGGATAATTTTTATCTACCGGAATATAGCAGGCACCGCATTTCAGGATACCCAAAAGAGCAACCATCATCCTGTTACTTTTTTCCAGCATCAATCCTACCTTATCGCCTGAATCGACATGGTAAGTATGTTGCAAGTACCGGGCAAACTGGTTCGCTAGCCGGTTCAGCTCCTCATAAGAAAGCGTGTCGCCCTCAAAAACAAGGGCTTTATGGGTTGGTGTCGATAACACCTGCGCTTCAAATAAGTGTACAACGGAGCTGCCTTCTGGATAGGCCACGGCGGTTCTATCCAGGCGTGACACGAGTTGCTGCTGCTCATCGGGCGATAAAATATCAAGATGAGCAATCGCTTGCCCGGCGTCTGCCGAAACATGTGTCATCATCTGAACAAGATGCCCTGCAAAGCGTTCCATGGATACTGCATCAAACAGATCTGTATTGTATAGAAAGGTCAGGCTGACAGAACCGTTAGTTTCAAACACTTTACAGATGATGTCGAACTTACTGGTCAGGTACTCGGCCTCTTTGTAGTTACTTACCTGAAGCTCATGCCCTTTATTTTTGTTTTCCTCCTCTGTTTTTGTGCTGGTAAACATCACCAGCATATCAAATAAAGGACTGCGACTCAGATCCCGCTTCAGTGCCAACTCTTCAACCAGGGAGTCGAAAGGATAGCTATCGTGCTCAAAAGCATCAAGGGTTACTTTTTTAACGTGTTCAAACAACCCTTTAAATGTAATGGCTTCATCAAAATCAAACTTCAACGCGATGGTATTGACATAAAAACCAATCTGATTTTCCAGCTCTGCATGATTTCTGCCGGAAACGGGGCTTCCAAGCACCAACCTGTTTTGACCGGTATAACGGTAAAGCATGGCTGTTACCAGGCTCAACATGCCTATAAACAAGGTGCCTTTTTCTTTGTAGACCAGCCGGTTAAATCCTTTGGTGATTTCATCGTCAATCGCCAGGTGGATTTCTGCCCCGTTATATGTTTTAAGCTTCGGGCGGGGTTTGCTGAAAGGAAGCTCCAGGGCCGGAACCCTTGTTTTAAATTGGTTTAACCAGTACGCCCTGTGAGGCGCTGCTTTATCTCCCGCCAGTAATGCCTGTTGGTACACGGCATAGTCTTTATATTGAATCCGCAATCCAGGCAATACAGCATCGTTGTTGTAGAGGGCCAGCAGTTCACTGATCATGATGTTCAGGGACCAGGCATCACAAATGATATGATGAATGACAATTGTAAAGACGGATGCGGTGTCGTTGAGTCTGAAAAGAGCGGCACAGAAGAGCGGCCCTTCCTCAAAATGAAACTTCCTGCCGGCTATTTGCCTCAGGTGCTGCCGGAGGCTTTCCTTTTGATCCGTTTCCCGGGAGAGGTCTGTTTGCTCTATTTCAAAGCTGATGTCCCCGGCTGCCTGAATGTACTGGTACACATGCCCATCCTCATTTTCCTTAAATACAGTGCGCAGGATTTCATGCCGCTCTATTAACCGTGTAAAACAATTTTCCAGTCTTTCAAGATCGATGCTTCCTTTAAACTCATACACTTCCGGAACGTTATAGGCTACCGATCCACCTTCAAACCTGCTTAATATCCATAAACTTTTTTGGGCGGAAGATAAGGGGTAATCATCTCTCAGACCGGCAGGAATGAGCTCAGGCTCGCCCCCGTTTCTGTTGATGATGTGTGCCGAAGGGGAAAGGCTGCTATTTCCGTTTATGGGAGCTGTGATGTTCAGCTTTTCCAGATCAATATCTCCATTGGCGTTATAGGGGATCTGCTCTGTATAAATTAAACGGAGATCGCCCTGGTAATGGTGTGTCAAGCCGGAAAGATAAGATGCGGCTTTGTCTTTAAAGTCCTCTTCCTTACCTTCCACAATCACATAAATCTGATTGCCCGGGCCACTAACGATCTCAAAGCCTAACTGGTGAGCCAGGAGCTTTCTTTTCGCAACCGACAAGCCTGAAATTTTCTCTAATAAGTCCATATTACTCAAATCAATTCTAATTAAACCTAAAGCCTATACTTGCCGACAGATTTTGAGTGAGATCGGTTACTTTTTTCAGCTCTGTCAACTGAATCTCCTCAACCGGCGTATCTATTGAATCTGTCATGTAGTCCATCAATATAAAGAAACATTTCTCCATTTCTTCGATATCAGTCCTGCTATATAGCTTCGTTTTGTAATGCAGCCGGATTTTTATTTCATCGTCCAATTGTATTCCCACCACTTCCAGGTTATAGCGGGATGTTTTATCTTCCATTTCAAGATCTGAGGGAGCGATCTCCAGGTCATTCAAGGCTATTTCCACAATGTTTCGGTTCACCGCTCTTTGGTCTGCCAGCGTCAAGGAAAAATCAAATAGCTGGGCATCAGATCCGGTCAACTCACGCAAATCCTTTAAGATCAGATTACCTGAATACAAGCTGTATTTAAGGCTTTCAATGATTTCCTCCCGGCTGTCGGCCAGGGTTTCTTTCAGCGTTTTTCCTTTATGCAACACTGCGTATACCGGAACCGGATTCACAAAATAGCCGATGATCTGCTCCAGCTCAGGCCTCACACGCATCGACCCGGGAGTACCGATAATAAGCTTTTCCCTGGCATAGTATTTAGACAGAATGATCTTAAATATGGTGTACAAACAGGTAAATACCGTCAGATTATGCGTAAGGCTTAGCGCATTCAATTGCGCGGTCATTTTTGAGTCTAACACCATCGTGTATCCTTCGCCGGTAGTATCTGCGATTGGTTTTTGCGCATGAAAACTCCTGTGCTCCTGCAGCTTATTGAACCAATAGGCTTTGTATTTCTGTAAATGGTTTTCGTGGATCAGCTGATTGTACCATTCTGAAAAATCCTTGTACTGCCACGCCAACGCGTTCTTTACAACTTCCTTTCCTTCTATGATGCGCTTATAATTAGAAAACACATCGTTAAGTAAAATCCTGATGGATGCGGCATCGAATATAATGTGATGGATTGAAAACACACCATAATACGTTGCACCGGTATAAAACAGCTGAAAGCGGAAGAGTGGTGCCTGTTCAATATTGATTTCATGGCTTATCTCGGATTGAATATACGCCTGAATGTGTTTTTCTGCGTGAGGGATGGCTGAAATATCATCGACGGTCAAATTTACGGACAGGCTTTCGTGAATCTTCTGGTAAGCTTCCCCCTGGTGTTCCGTAAAGGATGTTCTTAAAATTTCGTGACTGTTTATGGACGCATTGAAAGCGGCTGTCAGGATTTCACTGTCCAGGCTGCCTGTGATCCTGAAGTGAAACACCTGGTTGTAGGCCGTGCGTTGCCCCATTTTATGAGCCAGCCATAAAGGCTCCTGATGAGCACTTAAGCGATACAGCATACTCTCATGCGCACGGGCTATATCGGGCAATGCCTTCTCCATCGATTGATCGATAAAAGCGGCCAATTGACAGAGTTCCGGATATTCAAAAATATCAGCCACCTGCAATTCCACCTGAAATTCTTTGGCAACGGCAGCCATAATTCTCATTGCCTTGATACTTTGTCCGCCAAGCTCAAAGAAATTGGCTTTGGCATCAATCGTTTCAATTTCTAACACCGCCTTCCAGATCTCAACGAGCGTGGCCTCCGTAGGAGTTTCCGGAAGACTTCCTTTTCCAAGGGTAACTGAATAATCGGGCAGCCGGCTGACATCGATTTTTCCATTGGCGTTGACAGGAAATTTCTCCACTTCAACCAGGAAGGAAGGAATCATATACTCCGGTAAGGACAGGGCTAAGTGTTCTTTCAAATCAGCCGCCGAAATACTTCCCTGGTAGTAACCTATCAGCATCTTATCACCCGCAGCTTCCTCCTCAACTTTTACAAAAGCATTGCCAACGCCGTTTACTTTCAGAATAGCGTTTAAGACCTCGCCAATTTCCACTCTGTAGCCCCGTATTTTGCACTGCCCGTCTTTTCTTCCTTTAAAGACCAGGTTTCCCTTAGCGTCAAGCTCACCAAAATCGCCGGTTCTGTATGCATAAAGATGGTTGAGTGAAGGAATTGACACAAAGCGCTCTTTCGTAAGGGCTTCATTGTTTAAATATCCATCGGCTACACCATTGCCCGCAATAAAAATCTCTCCTTCCACGAACGGATAAACCACGTGCCCCTCTTTATCAAGGACAAAGGTGGAGAGGCCGGTAATTGGTTTTCCGATAGGCACATTTGTCGCGTATTCATCCAGTTGATGTATGACGTAATAGGTCGCAAATACCGTTGTTTCTGTAGGCCCGTACATGTGAACCAAACAGCCCGGCCGGCAATGGGCCAGCGCTTTTCGCACATGGCTTACCGACACCTCCTGTCCGCCAAAATAGATTTTTTCAAATTGCGTCAACAGTTCAGGCGATGTATTGACCAGCTCATTAAACAGAGCGGTTGTAATGAACATCACATTTATATTCTGCCCGGCAATATAAGTCCTTAACAGGTTATTATTTAAAACCACACTGGTTTCCGGCACATAGAGATGCCCCCCGTTTAAAAAGGTGGAAAAGATATCGAACACCGAACCATCAAAGCTATAACTGGACAGCTGCAAAATACGTTTGCCATGGCCAACGGTATGGTACTCATTATTAATAACGAGGTTTACGATTGATTTGTGGGTAATTTTTACGCCCTTGGGATTTCCTGTAGAGCCTGAGGTATAAATGATGTAAGCTAATGTATCCTCACCCGTGTCAACGGGCTCAGGGGCTTCAGCTGCCCCGGACATAACGGCTTCATCAAGAAAGATTGTGTTTACCGCCGTTTCAATATTTTTGTCTTTAAAAGAGGTATCACACAGGATCAGATCAGGCTCCGCATCCTTTAAAATAAATTCTGTCCTGGTTTTTGGAGATTTGGGGTCTATGGGCACATACGCCGCTCCACATTTCAATACGGCAAAGATGGACATGTAAACAAGCTCCGAGCGATCAAAGCATAAGGCAACCCTCGATCCGGAACCAATCCCGGCATGTTCTCCCAGATAAGCGGCCAGAGTGTTTATCTTATGCGAAAGCTCCTGGTAGCTATATTCACGATTCTTATACGTTAGGGCCGGTAAATGCGCCGAACGGGCAACCTGCTCCTCAAACAGGCCGGTGATAGAGCTCTCTAAAGGCTTGGGGATAGCGGATAAATTTGCTACCAGGTTCTTTAGTTCTTCTTCAGGATACCAGGGGATTGATTTTATTTCTGTATCCGGGTAATTCAAAAAAGATAAGAATTGAATGACCAGTTTCAGGAAGCCATTATCTAAGGTTCTTTTCGTGTTCTTTCTGTCGTGAAGGCTAAGGGCAATCGCATCTTTAGAAATAGTGACCGTCAGAATGAAATGGCATCCCTGCAGCGCATTGCCGGATGCATGCAGCTGAGGGCAATAAATCCCAACATTGGTATGGATGTTTGGTGATTCCGCTTCATCCATGGCCGTAAGGTAATTCTGAAGCCTGTATGAATTGACAATCACTTTCCCCTGCCCTGTTATTACTTCTTTCAGGGTAGCCCGGCTGTTCATTTCAAACGTAAAAGGAACGGTTTGTGTCGCGTTCGTTTCATCGTTTTGTTTCAGGAAAGGCGTTAAAAAAGCAATCGCGTCCTGTTGTGAGTACCTGCACAAGGCCAATTCCACAATCGTCAGCAACAGCACAAAACGGTTGAGATCATTGGCCCCAACGATTTTATCTATTTTCTGCAATACATCTGCGGGGATATACTCCTCCTCTATCGCAGGCCTTCCCTTAACGCTTTCAGGAAACCTGGCTTCAAAACGAATACAGGTCCTGTATTTTTCCAGAAAAAAACTGTCCATAAGGCGCTGCTTAATTTAATTGATGTGTTGGTACAAGTAATTCTTTTGTCCCGAATAATCGTTCTGCCGTTATTCCTAACTTCCCGCATTCTTCAATCAGTTTATTCGACTCCACGATGGCGTAGGATTCATCCGTATATTTTATACTCGAAATGTATTTTATCCACGGTTCTGCGCCCATAGCATACACGAACACTTTTTTGCATTGCAATGTATGAATGATGCTCATCGCTTTTTCATAGTTAGACCCATTCAACCTTCGCTTTTGGTCTTTCTTATATTCGAGGGCCTGGTGCCTTAATGGCCCGTATAACCAGCTCATCGGCGCCCCCTCACATTCCATCCCTATAAACAGCATGTCAATGCTCCCGTACAGTTTGTATAAGTGCTCATATAACCTGGTCTCAATATTGTTTGAGTCGGCAAGAAACATCACCTTATAATTATTCAGCTGCACCAGGTATCCTGATTTACAGGAGATGTCCAGGTCTCCATGCTCTCCCATAAATGGGATACCGTGAATCTTCCCGTCGGGAATGTCTATCTGCTCCAGGTTATCAATTTCCATGACATTTTTAAAGCCGATTTGATTCAGCATGGTTTTCAGATTTCCGTTTTGCAGCGAGCGGCCATCCGATTTAGGGACAATAAACTGCTTCACCTTATGGCGCAATTGCAGAATCGTTTCGATCAGGATATGATCCTGGTGATTGTGTGTAATCAGAACGTAATCAATTTCATCGGGCAGATCCTTATAGGTGAGCCGTTCTATTTCAGCTTCGTATTCGTAGCTGATGACAGGGTCTACCAAAATGCTGCTGTTCTTTGTTTCTATAAGGATACAGGCATGACCGAAGTAACGGGTCCTTATTCCTTCCCCTTTATATTTTTCATAGGTATATGGTTTTTCATGCGTAAAAAACGATTCAAAAACCGCTTCATCTGCAGATGATATATTTAAACTGTTTTTCAATTCACGATAAGAACCGGGAACCGTTAACATACTGTATAATGTATCAATGACTTTGCTTTTAAACGGGAGCTCCAGCATGATTTTGCCCTCCTGGCGGATGCGGGGCGTGCTAAATACAAAGGGCCTGTCATCGTTATCCACCAGGTACATTTGCACGGTTTGCAAATCTTCCCTGTAAAATTCGCTGTGGTAGAGCAAGGCTTCAAAGAAACGGATAGAGGGCTGATCATTTAAGTCATATACCAATTCCACATAGCCTTTTAGCTTTTCCGGAATTTTTTTATACAACTCCTCCATGCTGTCTCCATTTGCCTCCTGCTTCAACAGGGCTTCCAGCTCTTTGATGGAAGCGGCAAATTCCAGCAGGTTTGTTTCATGTTTTGTCTTTTCCAGCAAGTCTTTGATCTCTTCCAGGCATTGCCCGTTGTAATCAATAAAGGGCCCGCCCAGCATTTTTGGATTTTTCACCGCTTCTGCATGCGCCTTGGGCATCATTAAATAGGAGGACATGATGGGAATATTCCTGTTTGCCATATACATGGCGCTTGTTACAGGAGAAATTAACTGGGCCCAGGCATACCAGCTGGCAACTAAGGGTTCCAGCACAAAATTGGGCTTCAGGTAAACTAAATCATTTTCTTTCATAGTCAGGGTGTATCAAAAATTAAATTGTATATCATCTATGCTTTCTTCTTTTATGCCAGGCCCGGGGAGCTGTAAGGCAATGTTCCCTATAAGCACATCCGGGTTCCGGAGTATTTCCTTTATCACCAATTGCATATTGGACGCCAGCGTTTCTATTGTTTTTCTGCTGTAGCGGGCCGTGTCGTAGCGGATCGTAAACTTCATTTTCCGGTTCTGCTCCATCCCAAAAAACCATAACTCATGAAATGCCTGCTCCGCGTTGGAAACCCTCTTTGTAAAGGTGATTCCATCTACCGTTAACGTTTCTTTATTTTCGGCTTCAGAAACATTATGCCAGGTAAAGCCTGTTTTAAAAAGGTCCTTCTGCTTCAGCCCTATCTTATCCACCAACAGGTCATAGGGATACTGTTGATTGCTCATGGCTGCTATGGTGTTGGCCGCCACATGAGCCAACAGGCCCGAAAAGGATTGCTGAGGATCTGTCGTCGTTCGGATTGTGAGCATATTCACGAAAAAGCCAACCAGGTTGCTCAGTTCCTGCTGCTCTCTTCCCGCTACCGGAGTGCCAATGGTCAGATCTGTTTTGCCTGTATAGTGTTGCAACAGGATCTTGATGACCGAAATAATGCCCATAAAAACGGTTGCGTTGTGTTGCATACAATAGCCGGAAAAAGCCTTGGTATCCTGCTCCGATACTTCATACTCCACAGCATCAACTTCACTCACATCATTTCCCTGCTTATCGTATGGAAAATACACCGGGCGGGCCATGTTGCTCAATGCTGAAAGCCAGTATGCTTCCTGCTGCTTTCCATGCTCCCCCTCCAGGAAGCGGTTGTGCCATGCAGAATACTCTTTGTAATGGATGTGCAGGGCTTCCGGCTCAACAGGCGTACCCGAAAGTAAATCTGCAAACTCCTTAAAGAGAATATCAAAGGACCACTCATCGGATATGATATGATGAATATTAAACAACAACACATGATCGCTTTCAGAAAAACTGATGATCTTAACTTCAAACAGCGGGGCTGTTTTAAAATCAAACAAGCGCCTGGTTGCCGAAATAAGAAACGGGTCTATCTCTTTTTTACCGACATGGACAATATGCTCCAAGGGAGGTTTTACGCCGGCATGGATGAATTGCTGCAATTCGCCGTTTACCAGATGGAAAGAGGTTCTTAAACACTCATGCCTCTCCATTAATTGTTCCAGAACATGCTCTATACGAACCGGGTCTGGTTTTCCGCTAAGCTCATATACTACCGAAACGGTATATTTTGAAGACGTCTTATGGATTTCCTGGTTAACCCACAACCTTTTCTGAGCCTGCGAAGTGGCATAGCCGGCAGCCAACGGAAGCGCAGCAATCCTGTCAGGCTCCTGCAAACCTGTTTTTGCATCAATGTGCTTTGAAATCTCCTGAATGGAGGGCGCGTTAAAGAAGCTTGTAATGGAAACCTTTACCTGCAGCTTGTCCTGGATCAGCGATATTACTTTTATGGCTTTAATGCTGTTACCTCCGATTTCGAAAAAATCGCTGTCGGTACTTATCTCCTTCATTTTTAAAACGTCTTTCCATATTTCTGCCAGTACCTGCTCTGTATCACTTTGTGGCATCCTTATGCTGCGGCTCTCTGTTTCGCCCGGAAGCGGCAGCGCCTTCAGGTTGATTTTTCCATTTTTATTCAGGGGAAAGTCATCCACTTTCATAACATAAGAAGGGATCATGTATTCTGGGACTTCTGCTTTGAGAAAACGCCTGATCAGGTCTGCATGACCGGCATTCTCTCCGCTCACGTAGGCGATCAGCTCCAGCCCTGTATCACCGGAGCCGCTATAAGGAACGATCAGTGCTTTATCAATTCCCGGACAGTTACTTAATTTGTTTTCCAGATATAAGAGCTCGATCCTGTACCCTCTCACTTTTACCTGCTTATCCTTTCTCTTCACAAACACCAATTGCCGCTCCTCGTTCCAATATCCGTAATCGCCTGTTTTATAAAGGCGTTCGCCTCTCCTGTAGGGGTCCGGGATGAATTTAGCATGTGTCTGCTCTTCATCCTTGAGATAACCTTTGGCAAGCCCTGTTCCGCCAATATAGATTTCGCCGGTCAATCCCAAAGGCAAATGGTTCAGGTGATGATCCAGGATATAGATATAAGTCCCCGAAACCGCCCTGCCAATGGGTAGATGCAGTTGATCTTTACCGACAGCTCCTACGATGTAATAGCTTGAATAAACCGTACCTTCCGTTGGTCCGTAGACGTGAACAAGGCTGTCTTCAAATTTCCGGTACGGAATGGCTTTTTGGATGTGCCTGATGGATGCCTGCTCTCCACCGAAATAGACCTTATTGAATTGCCTGATCAGCTCAGGCTGATGATCGATGAGCTGGTTAAACAACTGCGTGGTTATAAACAACAAATTATTGACGCCATGCTTACGTACAAGAGAGGCCAGCTCATCTAATGTCAGCCGCTCCTCCTCATGCACCAGCAGGGTAGCGCCATTTAAAAAAGTGCCGAAAATTTCGGTGACAGAACCGTCAAAGCTGTAGTTTGCAATATTCATCCCGACATCCCCGGGCTGTAATTTAAAAAAGTTACTTTCTTTAACCAGGCGCACAACCGAGCGGTGCTCTACTGCCACTGCTTTAGGATTGCCTGTTGTGCCGGACGTAAACATCACATAGGCACTATCGGAACCCCTGATCCCGACAGCAGGATTAACCGGACTTCCTGTTGCAGAGAGCTGGATATCTATCAGGTACGCAGGCATCCCGAATTGCAGGATGATGGAAGTATTCTTCCCGGAAGTGATCATCAGCACTGATCCGGACTGGGATAAGATGTGTTGCGCCTGAGACGCTGTTGAATCAACATAAACCGGTACGTAAGCACAACCGGCTTTCAGGACTCCCAGCATGGCAACGTACATCAAGGGGCTTTTCTCTAACAGTAATGCCACCTTGTCGCCTGCGCTTACTCCATAATCATTCATCAGCGTATAGGCAACTTCGTTGGCGAGGGCGTTTAACCGATGATACGTGTAGGTTTCGTTTTCAAAAATGATGGCGCAACTTTCTCCGCCGGCAGCGAGCTTCTCTTCAAACACGGAAATAATCGTATCATCGTCGGAAACCGCCTGATCCGCAAAGCCTATTTTCCTTAAGGTATCCGACTCCTCCTCCGGTAAAAAATCAATACGGGATAACGGTTTTAGAGGTTCAGCAAGGAGGCATGCCATGAAGCGCTGCCAGTAGAAAAACCACCGGTCGATCTGTGCTGTCTCAAACAGCTCAGGGGCGTACTCCAAAGAAATGGTTACCCTGCCGTTTTTTTCTGTTCCATAAATCCAGAGCGGATACTTAGCATAAGACGTTTGCATGGCATAGGGCTGTGCGGAAATCCCAAGCTCTTCCAGCTCCGGCGTCAAAGCGCTCTCTGCATGCCATGTAAATCCGACATCAAACAGATTCTCCTGAATTCCCAGCTCTTCCATGATTTCCATCACCGGGATATTCTGATACCTGTCTGCCGAATGGATCGCCTGTTTCACCTGGCGGATCATGTCAATAAATGTATCCTCATCCCCGACCTTTGTTTTAATGGGCAAAAGGTTGACAAAGTTTCCCAGTTGACCGGAATTGGCCTGAGCCCTGCCGCTAAACGGCACTCCAAGAACAATAGCGGCATGGTCTGTTAAACGGTACAACACCACATGCAGGCTGGCAAGTAACCCATTAAACAGGGTTATGCCGTTCTGAGAAGCTGCTGCTTTAATTCCTGAATAAAGGGCTGCATCCAGGTCATAGTGCTTCACGCGGGATGGTTGATTGCCGAGCAGCAGCCCCGTTTTTTGCCAGGGCAAAGCCAGCTTCTCCACATCGTTCAATTGTTTTTCCCAATAGTGAACAGCTTCCTGAAAGTCAGGATGGAGCGGTTTTCCTTGTTGCAGAGCCTGTCTTCCGCTAAGGGCAACTTTCTCCGGCATCACCACCGGCTTCCCTAAGCTAAGCGCGTAAGCCTTGAATATTTGTTTAAACCAAAGCTCCAGGGACCAGGCATCCATGATGATGTGGTGTACCAGCATGCTTAAAACATGAGTGGCATCCTCCAGCTCATAGACCGAAAGTTTAAATAAAGGAGGAACTGCCAGGTCGAACGAAGAACGGGCGGCGGCGTGAACCTCTCTTTCTATATCCGCCATGGTTTTAGACGACCCTTTCCAATTAATTTTCTCCAATGTAAAAGGCACTTCATCCACGACAGACTGAACAGGTTCTTCATCCTGTTCTATAAAGCATGTTCTTAAAATCTCATTTTCCCGGATAGTTGCCTTAATGGCTTTCTCCAAAAGGTCTGTGTCCAGCGATCCGCTTAACCTGCAGATAAAAGGGATCGTATAATTCGTATGCTCCTTCAGTTTTTCGTTTATCCAGAACTGCTTTTGGGTGGGCGATAAGGGAGTTAAGCCGGGCTTTGTCCCTGCCCTGCTTTCCAATGGTTCGTCTTCTACAGGCCGCTCATCAAAAACAAGGGATTTTGAAAATTCACCCAGCTGCGGCTTATCAAACACATCCGTAATCTGGCAGCTCACGCCATAACGCTCCTCGAGCACGGACACTATTTTAATAGCATCGAGGCTATGACCACCTAAATGAAAGAAATCATCGGAAGGATTAATGACCTCGATGCCAAGGACTTCTTTCCAGATACCGGCCACGATCTGTTCATGGGTGCTTAACAGCGTTTCCGGCGTTTCCTGATCGGAAGATGTTTCCCGGTAGCGCTCCATTAATCCGGAGGCATCTATTTTTCCATTAGTGGTTAATGGAAAAACCGGCAGTTTTATCAAATGTGACGGCATCATATATGATGGCAGCCATTCATTCAAAAAGGACCGGTATGCTTCTTCTTCAATGCTTTTGTGGGATGTGTAAAACGTCAGTAATTTGTTTTCGTCTACCATGGAGTACACTTCGGTGATCCCATCAAACCGGAGAGCGGCATGATTCAATTCGCCAAGCGCAATGCGGTTTCCCTGCACTTTTACCTGATCATCGATTCTCCATAAAAACTCGAGATTTCCATCGGGCAACCAGCGTCCCATATCACCTGTTTTATAGGCATGCATTCCTTTATGTAAGGCCGAGTCATAAAATCCGGATGTGCTCTTGGTCATTTTATCCAGGTATCCGGAGGCAACTCCTATGCCTTCTATCCATATCTCCCCGATACCGCCCACAGGGCATTGCTCAGCCATCTCATTCAATACCAAAACCCGGGTGTTGCTGATGGGCTTTCCAATGGGGATATTTTTAAGCAAGCTGTTCGCCCCGACTTTGTATACGGTAGCACAGACAGCACATTCCGTAGGGCCGTACGCGTTATAGTAATTCAATTTAGCGGCGTAATGGCAGGCATCTTCGGCAATGGCTTTTTCGCCGGCGGTAACCAATGTTTTCAGATAAGGCAGGTCGGCTTTCTTTAACTCATGCAGGTATACCGGAGGCAGCACACACATGCTTACCCGGTGTTGGTTTAAGAAGGCTACAAAGGATGTTGCACTCAGCTGAACCCTGTCATGTATTACGAGGGCCGCGCCGGACAACAACGCGATGAAAATTTCGTACAATGAAGCGTCGAACGATGCAGAAGCAAAGGCTAACACACGGTCGTCTGACGTCATTCCAAACCGGGCAATCTGATCCAGGCAGGTGTTAACAATCCCCGAATGATGCACCACAACCCCTGAAGGCTGACCGGATGAACCGGATGTGTAGATCAGATATGCGCCGTCGGAACCCGATACATTAACAGCAGCAGGTGCGTTGGTCACATCGTTGGCCTCTTGCTCCACTTCAAAAAGCTCATAGCCGGATCCGGCAATAAGCGCTTTCGTGTCATGGTTAACGATTACGACTTTGGATTTGGCATTTTTCAGGATGTAGTCAATCCGTTTTAAGGGCAGATTCGAATCAACGGGCAGATACACAGCACCGGCCTTTAAAACACCGAGCATGCCTGCTATCCAGCTGCCATTGCGCGGCAGCATGACAGCAACCGGATCCCCTTTTTTCACACGGAGCTCCCTGATCAGGTAATTTGCAATTTTCGTACTCCAGGCATCCAGCTCAAGGTAAGAATAGATCTTTTCGGAATCAATAACCGCATGAGCACCGGAATAAGTCAAAACCACCTTAGCAAACTGCTCGAGGAGCGTTCTGTTCTTCAGCGTTTCGCTGTACTCTTCCTCATGGCATGTACCAGCGTTTGCGCTATGTTCATAAGCCAATAGCTCTGTCAGATGCTGGTCCCTGTCTCCGAGCTTCGAAAATACGTGTTCCGCCCTTTCCTTGAACTGATCTACAAGGCCCGCGTTTGCACAGGCGAATGTTCCGGTGATGTTCAGCCTACCCTCCTGTCTTTCGATATCTATATATAATCCATATCCACGTTTATCTGACGGCGCCGTGTGAACACCAGCATGAGCAACCAGAATGGAATGTTCATTGACACGGACTGATTCCCGGCCCAATGATCCTGAATTGTTATACGAATTGCTCAAGGCAGCAGCAGCGGCTTTCATGGCTGCTTTGAGCGTGGCATCTTTTTGAACAGCGATCAAAACCGGAACAGGCAAACCGCCGGCCACAACAGGCGGAGTAAATAGCCTGAGCGATGAATGGTAGTGGTAATGTGTTACCGTGACGGCAATCACCGCGGTGATAACCGCAAGCTCAGAAAAGGGATCCTGCATGGCAATCGTGTCCAGCAAGGCCAGCTGCTCCTGCGTTAAGGTGATTTCAAATTTCTGTTGTCCATTGTTTTCCCATACCAATGGCAACAATTCATTTCTGATAATACGATTTTCCGAATCAGCGGTTTGTATGTCGTTCCAGTGTTCCATTCCCTGAGCTCATCCGTTAGAGGTTTAATTTAATATCAATGTTTTTACCCATGGTTTGCGTAAGCGTTGTTTTTTTCAGCTCAAATCCCAGGTCTTTCACCGGGCATTCCGCATTTTTCAAAATATCACGCAACAGGCTCCGGTATTGGGCTGCCAGCCCATCCAGGGTCGACTCCTCAAAAAGCTGTGTCCTGTATATAAAATGGATAAGTAGTTTATCCTTATGCACATCTGTAATTAACCACAAATCATAGTGCGAATGCTCATACGTTCCCGGAATCTGGGTAATATTCCAATCCACACTATTTGCCAGGTCGAACTTCATGTCGTTAAATTGATTCCATGTAAATATAACATTATAAAGATCCCTTTGACCAGAACTTTGCGGCGTATTCCGGTCAGCATAGAAGGCATCGCTTTCCAGGAAGGATTTATATTTCATGGTTTCCTGGAGCTTTCTTTTGACGTTCTGCAACACCATCGCAAAACTCTCATTTCCGGAGATTTCCGTTGCAAGCGGCAACTCCTTTAAAAAATAGCCGATAACACCTTCTGTTTCCAGGGAATCGCGTCCTGAGTCGGGCGTTCCAACAGGAATCACGGCTGCTCCTGTCCATTTATGAAGCAATACCTTAAATGCCGAAAACATCAGCATATACAAAGAGACTCCGCGGGCCTTGCAAAGCTCTTTTAATGCCGCATACTCTTCGGTAATTTCCAGTGTAAAGCAAGCTGCGTCCTTGTTTTTCCTTGATACCGGTTCGCGGTCATAAGGCAGGGATAGCGGATTTTCGCGGCACCGCTCCGTTTCAGCTTTCAACCAGGCGACGGCCTCTTTGGCTGTCGCAGGGTCGGCCCCGCGGTTCATGGACTTGCTATATTCCATAAAATTAAATGAAAGAGCATCCAGCTCGCCACTATGCCCATCGCTGATCAAGTGATAGGACTTCAGAAAATCTTCCATTAAAATTCTGACAGACCAGATATCACTGATGATGTGATGCAAGCAGGTTACCAGGATGTACTTTGTCTCGCTGATCCGGAGGATCCCTGCCATAAACACGTCTGCCTCCTCTAACCTGAAACGGTGCCGGAAATGCTTTTTCACAAATGCGTCGGTTCTTTCTACCCGGGCGGCTTCGGGTAATCCACTCAGGTCTTCGTATGCCAGGTTAAAGTTCCCGGCTTCCATTACATGCTGCTGAACCGTGCCTTTATGATTTATAAAAGCCGTACGAAGCGCCTCATGCTTCTTCACCGTGTTTGCAAATGCCTGTTGACAGATCCCTACATCCAGATGGCCCTCTATCGTCCATGCGCCTGATATATTAAACAGGGCCGATGGCTCTATCTGCTCGCTTAACCAAATCCTCATTTGAGGTCTGGAAAGCTCATAAACGGTAGGCTTGACAGTGGGCTCAGCACTTCCTGCTTGTTTTAGGGGCTTTCGCTCCGACATCTTCTCATCGATATAGGCTGCTAATTCTGCGATGGTCGGGTAATCATACAGGTCGTAAAACTCAAACTTCTGATTAAAATGTGAATTCAGCCTCATCATGAATTGCGCTCCATTCAAGGAGTGCAGACCAAGATCCAGGTAATCTTCCTGCGGTTTTATTTCGTCGATGCCAAGAATATCGGATAAGTTTTTTTGTAAAAACGCTTCTGTTGTCAGCTTTTCAACTACCGGTCCCTCGGGATCAACACCTGCCGGTTTGGCGGCATGCGTTAAAGAAGGGTTATAGGCAAAGAAAGCCTTGTAAACATCGTATCTTTTTTCGTTTGAAACAATAACTTCGGGGCAACCGAGCTCCACTATTTTCCAGAATAATTGTACTCCTTGCGTTTTGCTTAGTAAAGCGGCATCGCCGGAAGAAACCGATTTCAATAAGCCTGTATCTTCCCAGCCCGACCAGTTGATGACCTTGATCGCAGAACCCCGGCAGGTAGTAACGGCCTCATTTAAAATGGAATTGGCAATTGTATAAGACAAGCTGTGTTGAAAAGACGTAATGGCTAGTGAAGACGAAAATAAGGCGATAAAATCCGGCCGGATCTGTTTGGAAAATTCAACAATTTCTTTTGCACCGTTTAATTTTGACAGGCATTCGCGCTCAATTTCCTCAAAGCGGATGTCTTCTACAGACGCCGGAGAAATCTGTCCTGCCGCAAATACAATTCCATTAACCGTGTCGCTTAAGCTTATGGCATGTAAGGTGTTTAATAAGTTCTTCTCTACTGACACATCGGCCTGGTGGTAAGTGACAACAGCCTGAAAATGCTGTAGGGTTTCAATGCTTTTCCTGACTGCCTGATCATCGGGTGACGAACGCCCAATCAGGCTCAGACGGCCTGGTCCCTTTTGTGCGATCGAACAGGCTATTTCAAAACCGATCCCTTTTGTTCCCCCTACGATCACGTATAAGCCATCCTTCTTTATGGTGACAGGCTTCGTTGTTTTCAGGTCTGTTACAGGCGAAAGCACAGGAATATAACGCTTGTCCTGAGACAAGAGGCATACATTCATGTGATCAAATACGCTGAGCTCATTCACCAGCAAATCTGCCTCCGTGCTTTTGTCATAAATAACCGTTTTGCACTTCAGGTCAGGATGCTCAAAATACATGGTTTTTAATAATGCTCCCCGGGCGGAAATCACGGCAGTGCGATCAATGGTGGCATTCTCCTGCACATCCAGGAAGGCCAGCTGCCCGATGTTCTGTTTGTGCTTTATAATGATTTTAAGGACGTCTAATTTTTTTTCCAATAACTGCTTTAATCCTTCTTTACCTGAATCCGGAATGTTATCAGCCGCTGTTTCGGAGGAATACACAAGCGTATATGTCATATCCTGCAAGGGCTGATGCTCTTTTAAAAATGAGTCGA
>CALRIU020000014.1:0-134155 GCA_943362175.1 Hydrocarboniphaga daqingensis
GAACCAGTGCTGGCGAATGTGGAGCGGATGTGTGGTTACCTGGGATGGCATTGTGGTGCCTTGCTGCTTCGATAAGGATGCCAAACATCAATTGGGAAATTTGAAAGAACAGTCCTTTGCCGAAGTATGGGCTTCGAAAAAATACCGGAATTTCCGCCAGGCCATTCTCAAATCCCGGGAGGAAATCGACATCTGCAAAAACTGCAGTGAGGGGACCAAAGTATGGGCCTGAGCCGCGTCCGTATGGCTCCAAACATCTGATTATTCCCCGAAAATGGACACAAAACGGCTCGCTTGAAGGGGTACTCTACTCAAAATTAGACTCTTTTGGCTAAGTAATCCCGGTTTTCACCTCTTTTTTCAGATTAGATTGGTTAAATTAGTGAACTATTAATACAAAATTTTCATACCATGAAGAACAGTTTATGTACCTTATTTTTAGCTGTCGGGACCTTGTTTTCCTTTCACATGAATGCCCAGATCCGTGTATACGGTGGGGATTCCCTGAAAGGATTTGATGAGCGTGCGGTAATTAATAAAGCTGTAATAAAGGGAGTATCGGGCGCGACGTTGAAAGAAGAGTTGATTGTTGCCAAAAAAGAATATATCTATGCTACATATTATAAGCCGGGTGTTGACCTGGCTGCGGCTGCAGCCGCGGCGGCGGCTCCAACCCTGCCCCAGCCCGCAATAGTGTATCCTGCCTGTACGAATATGGATTTTGAAACCGGTACCTTTTTCGGTTGGGATCAGTCGAGCGGGTCGATCAGCAACTCCCAAACCATGGCAGGCTGCTGCCCTACAGTAGGCGCTCCGGCCTCCGCTATCATCAATACAAGCACGACGCTTACCGACCCTATCGTTCCTGCCCTGAACCTGACATCTCCTTTGGGAGGAACCTACATCGCCAGGATTAATAACTCGGCGACAGGCGCCGTGGTAAACAGAATCCAGCAAACGTTCAGCGTAACCACAACGAACTCGGCTTTCCAGCTGGCTTTCGCGGCGGTTCTGAACAGCGTGGGTAACCACTGCTGCGATGAGCAGCCAAACATCAACATCACCTTGCTGGACAGTGCCAATAACGTATTGACTTGTCCTTTCCTTTCTTTCTCCGCACCGAGCGCCTGCTGCCCTAACTCCGACCCGAACTGGGTATCATTCAGCCAGGGACACTACAGGAACTGGACCCTTAAAACAATTAACCTGGAGCAATATATCGGTACAGCCATCACGGTGCAGATCACCGTATCCGACTGTACCCAAAGCGGTCACTATGGCTATGCGTATTTCGATATGAAATGTGTTCCGTTACAAATCACAACCAATGGAACGCCTTATGACGTATCGCAGGCGGATTCAGCATTTATCTCTCCATGCGGTGCGACCAGCGCCATTATCGGTGTTCCGGACGGTCTTGGCCCCTACTTATGGGAAGGGCCTCCTACCAGCACTGTAACAGGCATTACCACATCCACTATCAACACGAACGTTGCCGGAACCTATACGGTGACTATGTCTCCTCCGGGCGCATGTCCTTTACCAGGCAATCCTACAGGTATTATCGTGAAAAGAGCGATCCTGAGGTTCACGCCGAAGCCTGTCGCCAGCGCAACGGCCGCACAGCCTACCTGCTCCAATGCTACGGGTACGGGCCAGATCAGCGTAAGCAGCGGTACCGGACCTTTCACCTATAGCTGGACGCCGACAGCTTCCAACAGTGATGTGGCCAACGGTTTAACGCCGGGAGAATCATACACAATCATCGTCACCGATAGTATGGGATGCAAGGATACGACCACACTGGCCATCAACGCTTTTCCCGATGCACCGACCTTTACGATTACACCACTCAACGGCGTGCTCACCTGTGCCACACCATCCATCACCCTGTCAGCTATTACCGGCACTAATACCACGGGGGTTTGGACAGGCACAACGACACCGACGATTGATGTGACCACGCCCGGAACCTATACGGTGGTGTTAACCAATACCGTTTCTGTTGGTCAATGTTCGACATCGGTCAACGTCACGGTCACCGGGAATACGGTGCAACCTACGGCAACATTTAGTGTAAGTTGTAATACCACGACCATTTCCCTAATTGCGTCCTCGCAGCCAGGAGTGGCGCTTGGCTGGCTGGCACCGACGCTACCGACTCCAAGTCCTGTCGGTAACCCGGGCACATCCACGGCTATAGGCGTCTTTACCTTAACTGCTACCAATCTTTCCACGGGCTGTAAGCAAACGTATACGGTATCTACCGATATCCCGGAGATCTCGGTAACGACCAATCCCACGACTAATTCCATTACCTGTAATACGCCTACAGTGCTCGCAACAACAACGTCCACCAACGGGGGGGTATCCATTACCTGGCTCGACGGCGTAGGAACATCAACGGTTAATCCATACGGAATCACGGCACCTGGCACCTATACGACCATTGTGGCATCTCCGGGCGGCTGTACCTCGCAAAGCGTGATCACCGTTACCGAAAACAGGGCGGCAGATGTGAATGTTGCTTCTTTGACAACGACGATTTCCTGTGCTACAGGAACGCTCGACCTGATGGCCAACAGCTCTTCACCCGGAAGCTATACATACAGCTGGACTCCGGCAACACCGGCGCCTTTTGTAGGAAATGTGTATAACGTATCGAATGCAGGAAGCTATACCGTCACCACGACAAATGCTGTGAATGGATGTACGGCGCAGGCAGTGTATGCCGTAACCCACGAGTCCATCACAGCAGCATTTGTACCAAGCCCAAGCACAGGATTGATGCCATTGCCGGTAACCTTCTCCAATACAAGCAGCCCTAATTCTGTAGACTATCAGTGGACCTTAGGGAACTCTTCAACTACATACACTACGGTAAATGCAGCCACGGTGTACCAGATGCAGGGTACTTATACGGTGACGCTCATCGCGAGAAACGGTGTTTGCTACGATACAGCAACACGCATCATTGTGGTGGATATGGTCTCGTTCCTTACTATTCCAAATGTGTTTACTCCAAACGGTGATGGCGTTAACGATATTTTCTCATTGAACCCGATCAACATCGGTGATATCTCGATGACGATTTACGATCGTTGGGGATTGAAAATGTATGATACAACAACGACAGGAAGCCTTACCTGGGATGGTAAAACCAAAGGAGGTGCTCCGGTGGCTGATGGAACTTACTTCTACATTATCAATGCGAAGGGCTTGGATGGAAAAGACTTTAATTTCCAGGGAAGCGTCAACATCTTCCGCTAAAACACAGCAAAACAGCATAAAAACCCTGATGATTTTTTCATCAGGGTTTTTTTTATGATCTGATGCGTGCCTCTGATTCCCTTTATTGACAAGGGATACAGGCGATGCGTCCAGTGTAATTCTTTCGCTTTTTTTCCGGTCTTGTTTGCTTAATCAGATATACGCGGACTCGTAGAAATCATATTGATATATTTATTCATTGAAATTGTGAACGTGTTTTAATTCATAAACAACGTTGAATTTAAAGATACTAACATGAAGATGACATCTACCAAACTATTGACAGCGCTGCTTTTCATCAGCT
The DNA here is from genome assembly GCA_943362175.1 of Hydrocarboniphaga daqingensis. Classification (GTDB taxonomy): domain Bacteria; phylum Bacteroidota; class Bacteroidia; order B-17B0; family Aurantibacillaceae; genus UBA4416. The sequence goes on from CALRIU020000014.1 coordinate 3,575, forward strand.
TCTTTTCCTCGAGAGCTCAGCAGGCAGCACACGATGACCACCAGCATCCGCATATCGATGCCTTTTATCTGCCCCTGGATTTTGATAAGGATTCCCTGCGCGGATTTGACGAGCCGGCAGCGAAGCTGGAAGCGGCAAGATACGCTAACGAAGCGTGGGAGCAGGAACGTATCGTAGCGGTGCTCAAGCGAAACTATATTGATTATAAATACGGGCTTACAGCGCCTGTACCTAATCCGAGCGTGCAGCAACCATGTACCAATCCTGATTTTGAAAATGGAACGATTGCGGGCTGGACGGCAGCGCAGAGTAATTTCAGCAACTCGTTAACGATGGCAGGCTTCAGCCCGGTGGCCACCACGCAGATCATCACAGTAGGTACCGGGAACGATCCGAATCTCGGAGCGGCCTTACCAACAGTGCCTCCGGGTGGAGGAAACTTTGCAGCGAGGCTGGGGCCAACAGGGTCAAGCCAGGGTGGCAAAGCTTACCGCTTGTCTCAAACCTTTACGGTAACACCTGCGAATTCTGTATTTATTTACAGGTACGCGGTGGTGTTGAATAAAGCGCCGCATCAATGTACGGAACAACCCTTCTTTAACGTGTCGTTCAAAGATTGTAATGACAATGCGATTCCATGCGGATCATATAATGTGACGTCGGCAGGTACTTCCTGTTCCACAGGCGGGGATCCGTCCTTCGTCACCACCAATGCCACATGGGCCTACAAGCCCTGGACTACCGCAGCCTTTGACCTTACCGCTTATATCGGGCAGTGCGTGAAAATAGAATTTACAGTAGGCGGTTGCGTGAGCCAGCAGGGTGCGCACGGCGGCTATGCTTATGTAGACGCTTCCTGCGCGCCGATGACACTGAACCTGAACGGCACGGACATTCCTGTCGGACAAACGACCAGTGCTTCCTGCGGAGCTGTTTCAAATAATACCTTATGTGCGCCTCCCGGATTCGGCTATACCTGGTCGGGCCCCGGAGTCACGGGGCAGACGGGGCAATGCGTCAATGCGGCCATTGCAGGCAGCTATTCCGTATCCTTAAGTATCGCGGGGACGAGCTGTGCCTTTAACCCGATCCTGTATTCAAGCTTCACCTATTCACCGAATCCGACACTGACATCCAATGTTATTCAGCCAACCTGCCCGAATCCTGCAGGTTCAGCTACGGTAACAGCAAGCGGTGGCAGCGGCTCTTATACCTATAGCTGGACGCCTACGGCACCATCCACATCCGTCAATATCAACCTGCCTACCAATACCCTGTATACGGTCACGGCCACGGATGCCAGCGGATGCCATGGCTCGACGACCTTCTCCATCAACCCTTACCCGCCCGCGCCGGCTTATACGCTTTCCACCGTTCCGGGATTGGTATTGTCCTGTCAGAACCCAACCATTACCATGAACTTTGCGCCGACCAATACGAATACTACAACGCAATGGTCGGGGCCTTCGGGACCTATCACGGGAACGACATCGGCGATAACGAATGCAGGTGTTTACACCTATACGGCGATTAATACGGTGAGCACCTGCTCGCTCGTGGGGAGCGTGAATATTACGGGCTCCGTCATTTACCCGGTACTGACGTCAACGCTCACGCAGCCTACCTGTACGCTGCCGGTTGGTTCGGGAACGGTGAATGCAACCGGCGTAGGTCCGTATACCTATACCTGGACTTCCGCTGTAGGACAGCCAACCGTTGCGACACCTTATTTTACAGAAAATACCAATCTCCCTCCGGGTTCTACTTACACGGTTTATGCGACCGATCCATCGGGTTGTGTCGGCTCGACTACCGTTGCGGTGAATCCGTTCTCGGGCGCAGCGTCCTATACCCTGACCAATTTTCCGGGAGGACCGCTTACCTGTCCTTCGCCAAGTACAACACTTAGCTTTGCGCCAACCAATACGGCCACATCCACACAGTGGGAAGGTCCTTTCGGGCCGATCACCGGAACAACCACGATCGCTACGCAATCGGGTGTCTACAGCTATACGGCAACGAACAGTGTCAGTGGTTGTGTGATTACCGGAACCGTCGGAGTTGTGAGCAACATTGCACAACCTTCAGCCACACTGGCCATTCAGTGTAATACCCTCGGTATCCACCTCGATGCGGTTTCATCCGACCCCGATCATACGCTGAGCTGGGCAGGCCCTACAAGCACGGTGTCCTTAGGAAACCCGGTGAACTCAACGGCTGTAGGCGTCTTTACCTTAACGGTTACTGATCCTGTCAATGGCTGTGTGAGTACCTATACGGCTGTATCCGGTTATCCTTCCGTGAATATTACCAATTCGCCGGGCAATACCATTACCTGTGCTACTCCTTCTATCAATGTGATGGCAGTGCCGACTCCAACCATTGCGAGCGTAATATGGAGCAACGGAACGAATACGGTGACTACCAATCCTTACCCGGTAACATCGGCCGGAACCTACACGGCCTATATCCAGGTTCCTAACGGATGCTCTACACAATCGGTGATTACCATTGGCTCCAATACCAGCGCTGATGTATCCATCAGCTCGACATCCTCAGTAATTCCTTGTTCGACAGGCTCGCTGGCCCTGAATGCGACGAGCTCAGGAAGCAGCCCATATACCTATTCATGGACCCCTGCTAATCCGGTGTTTGTGGGAACGCCTTACCAGGTAACGAACCCGGGCTCTTATACAGTAGTAGCCATAAACTCCGTCAACGGTTGTACGGCTACGGCAATGCAGTCGGTAAGCCAGGAATCGATCAACGCTTCCTTTGTCAATAATCCGGGACAGGGTCTGATGCCTTTAACGGTGACCTTTACCAATACCAGTATCAATCCTACTTCTACAAGCTATGTATGGGATCTCGGCAACTCCATGACGTATACAACAACCAATGCAGCGACTGTATACAATGCTGCGGGAAGCTATACCGTTGTGCTGACGGCAACCAATGGGGTGTGTACGGCTACGGCATCAACGGTGATCCTGGTGGACCTTGTTTCTATGTTCGAAGTACCGAATGTGTTTACGCCGAACGGCGACGGGAAGAATGATGTGTTCCGCCTGAACGCTGTGAATATGGGTGAGATCAACATGACCATCTTCGATCGTTGGGGTCTGAAAATGTTTGAATCGACAGACCATGGAAAAATGGAGTGGGATGGAAAAACCAGGGGCGGCAATGTCGTAACCGATGGTACTTACTTCTACATCATCCATGCGAAAGGACTTGACGACCAGGATTACAGCCTACAGGGAAGCGTTACCGTATTTCAGTAAGCAAACAGAATAGAAGCAGCTCTTTAAAACCCTTCACGATGCGTCGTGAAGGGTTTTATATTGATACGCCCCGGTAATTTCACTAAGTGAGAGTTCCTTCTCACCAAGTATGGCTTTTCAGGCAGCTATTGCCTGAGTAGTTTTGTTTCATAAAAAACAAGCCAATGAAACACTTACTACCAAACCAAACCCATACAGGATTCACAGCCCTGCTCCTGCTGTGGATGCTTCAGCTCACAGCATACAGAGCCGGCGCCCAGCAGGAGCAGACGTTCAATATCAATGTGAACGGTGTTTACAACAATGTCAGCGTAAGGGGCAACCAGCAGTCGAATAACAGAAATATCAATACCTCTGTTCCTACAGGGTCTAATGGGACCGGGTCTGTGCCGGTGATAAACATGAATGCCATGGTGATCGATAATGGGACGGGGCCGAATACAGGAGGTCCCAATGTGAGGGGATATACCTCATCCCTCGTTTCAAACCAAACGCTAAGCAACCAGCTTAGCAATAAACCAAAAACGAACAGGCCGGTGGCGGTACAGGCGGCAACACCAAAACGGGCTGTTGCGGCAGTACCTACGGTTCAAAGACCAAAGCCAAAGCCTAAGGCCACCACCATTGCACCAAGGAGAACCATCGCAAGGCCTGTTGCGCCGGTAGTAGCGGCTCCGGCAATAGCCAGTCCTGTAGTGGTAGAGCAGGTACAGACACCTGTGCCTGTGAGCAACCCGGTGATTGGCACCGGGAACCAATTAGCTGTTGTGGAGCAGGTGATGAACCATGATCATAACATCGTGCAATCGAATGTGATGTCTAATGTATCGGCACCGGTCATCAGTACCGTCAGCGCTTCCGCTGTCCGCAGCAGTGCGGCATCCGGAAGTTCCGCTTCTTCCGGGAAGTCGCACCGTTTTGGAAGAAAAAAACACGGAAGCTTTTATTATACTACCAATAAGAGAATAATGAAGCTCTTTGCCAAAAGCAAAAACCGGAAATTCGACCCCGCGAAGTGTTTTGTATGGAAGTAGTCAGGTGTTTTAGATGACGATGAAACCCACAAAACAAAAAAGGTCCTTACGATTATCGTAAGGACCTTTTCCGGTGTATAAGGTTGGATGGTAATTTTATTTCAGGCTTGCACCGATCATTTCGCGGTTCATGCGGGCAATGTTCTCGAGGCTGATCTCCTTAGGGCATTCTGCTTCGCAGGCGCCTGTGTTGGTGCAGTTACCGAATCCTTCTTCATCCATTTGCTGTACCATTTTCAGAACGCGCTCTTTGCGCTCTACCTGTCCCTGAGGCAATAAGGCCAGCTGGGAAACTTTGGCGGAAACGAATAACATGGCCGATCCGTTCTTGCAGGTGGCCACGCAGGCACCGCAACCGATGCAGGCTGCTGCCGCAAAGGCATCGTCTGCTGCCGGTTTCGGGATCAGGATATTATTGGCGTCTTTGGCGTTGCCGGTATTTACCGATACATAACCACCGCTGGCAACGATACGGTCAAACGCACTACGGTCAACTACCAGATCCTTGATCACAGGGAAGGCCACACTTCTCCATGGCTCCACCACGATGGTATCACCGTTTTTGAAAGAACGCATGTGCAGCTGGCAGGTAGTTACTGCGCCTTTAGGCCCGTGCGGGCGACCGTTGATGTACATGCTGCACATCCCGCAGATTCCCTCGCGGCAGTCATGGTCGAAGGCAATGGCTTCTTTTCCTTCGTGGATAAGCTGCTCATTCAATACGTCGAACATCTCGAGGAAAGACATATCCGTTGAAATGCCTTTCAACTGGTGCGTTTCAAAGCTTCCTTTGGTTTTGCTGTTTTTTTGACGCCACACTTTCAGTGTGAGGTTCAATAATTCTCCGTTTCCTGATCCCATAATGTGGTGATTGGTTGTTTAATACTTCAGCGATCTATTTATAAGAACGCTGCGCTATTTTAATGTTTTCGTAAATTAATTCTTCCTTGTGTAATTCCCAGTTGCTGGTGTTTTTGAATTCCCAGGCTGCCACGTATTTGAAATTCACATCATCACGTTTCGCTTCACCGTCCGCTTCCTGGTGCTCTTCGCGGAAGTGGCCGCCGCAGCTCTCTTCGCGGTGCAAAGCATCTTTGCACATCAACTCTCCCAGCTCGATGAAGTCGGCCACGCGGCCTGCTTTCTCCAAATCCGGGTTAAATTCGTTCGCTTCACCCAACACGCGTACATCTTTCCAGAACTCTTCGCGTAAAGCCTGGATCTCACCGATCGCCTCGGTTAATCCCTGCTTGTTACGGGCCATCCCGCATTTGTCCCACATGATGAGGCCTAAGCGCTTATGGAAGCTCTCTACAGACTTGGTGCCTTTGATCGACAGGAATTTATTGATCAGGGCCGTTTGCTCTTCCAGGGCTTTATCAAATTCAGGATGTTTTGTTTTTAATTTGTCGATGGAATCCGCTTTGTCTTTTTCGGCGCTCATACGGGAAACTTCTCCCGATAAGTACACACCCAATGTATAAGGGATCACGAAATACCCGTCGGCCAGGCCCTGCATCAGGGCTGAAGCTCCGAGGCGGTTGGCACCGTGGTCGGAGAAGTTGGCTTCACCTAAGGCGTATAAGCCGGGTACGGTTGTCATTAAGTTATAGTCAACCCACAGGCCACCCATGGTGTAGTGAACCGCCGGATAAATACGCATTGGCACCTCGTAAGGATTTTCTCCGGTGATCTGCGCGTACATGTCGAATAAGTTACCGTACTTCTCTTTCACCACTTCTTTTCCTAAGCGAACGATTTCTTCCTGGCTTGGGTTATGAAGGTTGCGTTTTGCGGCTTCTGTTTTTCCGTAGCGGATGGTGTTGAAGGCAAAATCGAGGTATACCGCTTTTTTGGAAGCACCTACACCATAGCCTGCATCGCAACGCTCTTTGGCGGCACGGGAGGCCACGTCGCGCGGCACCAGGTTACCGAAGGCCGGGTAACGGCGCTCCAGGTAGTAATCCCTTTCCTCTTCCGGAATATCGGTTGGCTTACGGTTGTCGTCTTTCTTTTTAGGCACCCAGATCCTTCCGTCATTCCGTAAGGACTCCGACATCAGGGTCAGCTTCGACTGGTGATCGCCGGAGACCGGGATACAGGTCGGGTGAATTTGTGTATAGCAAGGGTTTCCGAAGAAGGCGCCTTTTTTGTGTGCTTTCCAGGCAGCCGTCACGTTACTTCCCATGGCGTTGGTAGACAGGTAGAACACGTTGCCGTATCCGCCTGTGCATAATAACACCGCATGTCCGAAATGTTTTTCCATTGCGCCGGTGATGAGGTTGCGGGCAATGATGCCACGTGCTTTTCCGTCGATGGTTACCACGTCGAGCATCTCATGGCGTGCGCACAATTCTACGGCACCCATTCCTACCTGGCGTTGTAAGGCCGAGTAAGCGCCCAGTAATAATTGCTGGCCTGTTTGTCCGGCTGCATAAAAGGTACGCTGCACCTGGGTTCCGCCGAAGGAGCGGTTGCTGAGCAGGCCGCCGTATTCGCGCGCCAGGGGAACACCCTGCGCCACACACTGGTCGATGATGTTGGAAGACACCTCAGCAAGACGGTGTACGTTTCCTTCACGGGCGCGGTAATCGCCCCCTTTAATCGTATCGTAGAATAAACGGTAAGTAGAGTCACCGTCGTTCTGGTAATTTTTAGCAGCATTGATCCCGCCCTGTGCCGCAATAGAGTGCGCACGGCGTGGAGAATCCTGGAAACAAAACACTTTTACCTTATATCCCATTTCTGCCAGGGTAGCCGCTGCAGAAGCACCTGCGAGGCCGGAACCAACCACGAGCACTTCCAGGCTACGTTTGTTGGCCGGGTTTACAAGGGCTACTGTAGAGCGGTATTTCGACCATTTTTGGTCTATTGGTCCTTCAGGGATCTTTGAATCTAATTTTGGTGAACTTGCCATATATTCTTAGTTAAGAATGTTGTGTGATAAACTTATTTAATAACGCCTGCGTACATCAGGATCGGCATTAGCGCAAAGATGAACGGGATGATGATGGAAAAGCCGATGCCTATGTTTTTGATCAGTGGCGTGTATTTCTTGTGGTTGAGGCCCAGGGTCTGGAAAGCAGACTGGAAACCGTGCAACAGGTGGTATGCCAGGGAGATCATGGCCAGCACATAAACGATCACGACCCACAGCATGGAGAAAGTTACCTGCATCACAGCGTACAGATTTTCGTGGCCGTTGGCATCTTCGCCCGGAAGGCCGGTGAAACGCGATTTTACCCAGAAATGCATCAGGTGGATGATGAGGAACATCAGGAGCAGGGTTCCTAACAGGCCCATAGAGCGGCTATACCAGGACGAGTTGGCGCTGCCGCCGGCCACATTGTAGCCTACAGGGCGCGCTTTCCGGTTCTCCAGTGTCAGGATCAATGCCTGGATCATGTGCAGGATCAGGCCCGCAAATAATACCAGCTCCCCAAAGCGGATGATCCAGTTGTGCGCCATAAAATCCGCCCCTGTGTTGAACATTAAACCGCCGTCATTAAAAAATATAAAGCTGTTGAGAAAGCAGTGAACTACCAGGAACGAAATAAGGAATAAGCCTGTGAGGCCCATAACTACTTTTTTTCCAATCGATGATTTTAAGAAACCTTTACTCATAAGAGATGTGATGTTATTTTTACAGGGCAAATGTATCATTGGGAAGCCTTTAAAACAACATTTTTTTGCTTTATTATCCTCTTCGTAAGGCTTATTTAGTCCAATAAAGCCTATGCTTAGAGTAATTCCGGCTTATTTGGAATTGTTCTAAATTTAGAGGTGTTTTGTAACCGGAGAGTGCGCAAAGAAAATAACGCAAAACACACAAAGCTTCTTAAATGATTATTGGGCGCGCCTCCGCAAAGTACTTCGACAAGCTCAGCGACCAAGGCGGTGGAGTCGCGCTTTTCGCTGCAATCTTTTGCCGCACTTCGCTGCCCTTCGACTCCGCTCAGGGTGACAGCTCAGTGTCCGGCAAAAAGATTTCCCTGTCCGTACCGGCACGGGCGGACCTGCAATTACTCACGGATAGCACTTGCAGGATGTTAATTTGCAATTCCTCTCCACGATCTCTGCGAACATTCTGATTTCTGCGCTCTTTGCGGTTAAATTAGAGACTTAATCCCCGATCAGCACAAAAGCACCCCAGTGGTAAGGATGCGGGTACTGTTTCCGGACCGCCAGCTGGGCCTTACGCAGGGCCTCGCGCTTTTCCTGGCCGGCTGTTGTTGTACTGCCGAGGTAATTTTTATAGAACTCCGTCATCAGCTGTTGCGTGGCATCGTCGTCCACCACCCAAAGGCTCATCACCACCGAACGGGCGCCGGCCGTGAGGAAGGCGCGTTGCAGGCCATATACGCCCTGTCCGTTGACGAGGTCGCCCAGGCCGGTTTCGCAGGCAGAGAGCGTTACCAGGTCGGTGTTTTGCAGATTGAGCAGCGAGGCTTCGTAAGCCGTCAGGATCCCATCGTCCTGTTTCAGCAGGCTGTTTTGTTTGGCTGCGGCGCCCGCCATCAGAAGGCCCGAGCGCAGCAGCGGATTTTGCCTGGCCTGTTCGGTCGAAAAGCCGAGGGTTTTATCATCTTCCGAATCTTCATCCGGAAGAAAAAATCCATGCGTGGCAATGTGCAGGATAGCCGGGCTGTTGAGGGCTTTTACCTGCTCCTCGCTGGCCTGCGCGCCAAGGTAGAGATGAGTCGTTCGCTTATAAGAAGTCAGTAAGCTGCCGATGGCTTCGGTTTCTTTTTTGGTGCCCGGCAATTCGGGGATGTCGCTGAAAACCGCCCTGGAAGCAAGCTCCGGGGAAACCGCGCTTTTCTCTGCCGTGTTTTTAAGCTCGTAATCCGGAAAGCCGAAGAGGACTGCATCGCCTGTGGTGGCCACTGTTGCTTTTGGATCCGCCAGGTCTTTGAGGCTGTTGAGCTGGCTGATGGCGGTTGTTTCCAGCAGGTATTTTTTGGAAGCAGGATCGTAAAGCGTATACAGGTTGAGCTTCTGGTAAATGCCGTCGGCCGAGAAATAAATGTTGGAAATGCCGCTGCTGTATGGTTTCAGGGCTTTGAAAAAACGGTTGTAGGAGAGCAGGTCCGTCAGCGTATCTTCAATAGAGCGCTTGTAATGATTGATGAAGAGCGTATCAAAAAAAGCGCAGCTGTCGAGTGGAATTAATTTCGGCGCCGGGTAATCCTTGCCGATCAGCAAGGCGGCGTAATTCACCCTGGCTTTTCCATGATCCTCATACACTGCCGTACGGATGATCTCTACGGCGAGGTCGCTTTTCCTGAGCTTCGACCGCAGCTCCGCAAAGGTGTTCTTGCCGGTGGTGGCTTTCCGGAACGTCGCCGATGAAGCGCTTAATTGTTTTTCGAGGGAATTTTTCAAGGCCTCTTCTGTATCCAAATCAATGTTGTTTTGGGCCAGTTCTGCCAGCGAATATTTATACAGCTCCTGTAAGTAGCGTTTTTGTTGCAGCCACTCATTGAAGACACGCACTACCGCCGTATCGCCACCATTGAGAATGGTTTGATTCACGGCCCGGGCTTCGTTCAGCAACAGGGATTTATCGACCAGGCGTACATTCAGCAGGGTTTTGAGCAGGCTGTCGTTCCGGAAGCCCGGCTGGCGGGAAAGGCCAATGACATAATTATAGAAGGTTTCAAAACGGTTGGAAAGGACATAATAGAAATTGGTTTTTTCCTCTTCGCTCATGGATACAAAATTGTCCTCCATGATGGTTTTATACGCTCCCATGGCACCGAGGTAATAGCGTGTAGCCTCAGCCGTATTTCCGGCCCGCTCATGCACGTTGGCCAGGCTGAACTGCATGTCGATGTAGTTGAAGTTCCGGTTCCCGAAATGGGTTTTGAAGATCTCCGCCGCTTTGCCAAAGGTTTCGGCCGCTGCGCTGTAGTTCTTCATATCGCATTCCATGGAGCCTTTGCCGCTGAGGTACAGGGCATATTTATCGGTGCGGCCGGCGCCGCTTTTTTCCATCAGCCGCAGGCAGCGCGTATTATAATCGAGGGCTTTGGTGTAATCGCCTTTACGGACATACAGCGTGGACAGATTGCTCAGGCAGTTGGCGTAACGCTGGTTGTCTTCTCCCAGCTTGTTTTTGTAGATGCTCTCGCATTGCAGCAATAGCTGCTCGGCCTCATCCAGGTAATCGAATTCGAGTTTCAGCAAAGCCAGGTTGGTAAGCGCATTGGCATAGTACTCGTGGCTTTCGCCGCTGGTGTTTTTGCGGATCATCACCGCCTGCTCGATGCAGGACACGGCCGCTTTATAGTTGCCGGTAATGCGGTAGAGGTCGCCGAGGTTGTTGAGCGGGTTGGCAAACTCTACACTTTGCTGGTAGTTGGCCGCTTTATACAAATCAATGCTTTTCAGAAAGCAGGTTTCCGCTTTTGAGTAATTGCTTTGCGCTTTGTAGAGCAGGGCCATGTTATTGAGCAGGGAAGCCAATGCCTCGTTCGTTATGGGAGGATAGGCCGTTTCCAGGCGGAAGGCTTCCAGGTACATCGGCTCGGCAGCGGTATAGTCGCCCATCATCCGGTAGCATTCACCCACGTTGTTGTACAGGGTTGCCAGGTTCATGGTGTCCCGGCTGTTGTATTTTTGGTTGGTATGCAGGGCCTGGAGGAAGAGGGAGGCAGCCTCCGTATAATTTCCCTGCCCCTGCGCAATGCGCGCTTTGTTGTTGAGGCAGAGGAGGTAATAGTGGTTGTTCTCTCCCTTGAGTGTTTTAAAATAATAGAGCAGGGCATCGTTCATGGGCGTGGCAGCCGCATAGTCGCCCATTTCCACTTTCATTTCCACGTAGGCTTTGTAGAGCATGGTATATTCCTCGGTAGAGGCACCTAAGAATTTTGCAAGCATCGGAAGAGATACCGTATAGTACTGTTCGGCCCTGTCGTAATAGCCGGCTATCCCTGATGCATAAGCCAGGTTGTAGAGGTAGTAGGCATAATCAAAGCTGGTATCCGCTTTCACGGAGTAGACCTGGTTCACCGCACGCGAGTAACAATAAATGGAGCTATCGAATTGCGAATGGTTGAAATAATAATGGCCGTTCCCGTTCTCCAGCTCGGCATACCACACCGGGTCTTTCTGTAATTCGCTGCGGTATTTCTTCATCAATAGATTTGCCGTTTCAAATTGCTTGTCGCTGTTTCCCTGCTCCTGGTAGCCTTTATAGGAAGTGCAAAGCTGCTTGTAGGACTGGGAGAACCCGCTGAATGAGGCAATCAGGCACAGGACAAAAAGAATTCGCCGCGCATAGGTATGAATCGAATATGGGCTCATAGACGATTTAAAGATACAGAAATATTGGTGTTGTCTTATTTTGTTTGAGATCATCATTCTTGTTGGTGATAACACCAACAAGAGCGGGAAAGATGCAGAAATATTGGTGTGGCTTATAAGCTGCCTGTTATATCGTGCAGGATTATTCAACCCCTTCCGGGTTATAGGAGTTTGCCTGTTTCTCTTTATTTGGGTTCAAGCCCGAAGGGCTTGAACCTGCATAAGAAAAGGACGGTGTATACCGTCAACCCGGAAGGGGTTGAATGTTCCTAGTTGGAATCCTTCACCTTATACCGGTGTACCCGCCACAGCAAATTGCGGTTGAGTACGCTCACGGCCGTCACCACGCCCGAAAACAGGGCCGAACATACGCCTACGGTAGTTACGTCCTGCCCGGTAATGAAGAGGTTTTTGTAGTTGGTTTTCGGGCGAAGCTGCTTTAAGCGGAAGCGCTGCGGCGTATGCTCCAGGCCGTAGATCTCTCCCTTGTTGTAATTCGAAAAATGCCTGGTGGAGAGCGGTGTGGAGATCTCGCATACCTCTACATGGCCTTTGATCTGTGGCAGCACCGAATACAGTTTTTCCAGGAAAAGTGTTTTGAGGTCTTCCTTGATCTTTTCATATTCCTCACCTCTTTTCTGCCAGCGCTCGTTCTCCCAGGCTTCTATCCATTCAAAGGGGTAGGAAGCGAGTACCTGTATGGTGGACATGTCAGGGTGCGTTTCTTTCCAGCGGCTGTCTTTGGCCGAAGGGAAGGAGATGTAGAAAAAAGGAGAAGCACTGTTCTTCTTATTCAGGTGGGTTTCCAGCGAGGTATCGAGTGCATAGTTTTCGTAAATCCACAGATTGTGTTTCGGGAGCTTCAATGCTGCATCGCTGGCGTTGAGCCCCACATACAGACACACATGCGAGATCGAGGGCTTTAAGGTGTTCAGCTCCAGGGTATTCTCCTCTTTCTGAAATTCTTTGGGGATCAGCTTATTGAAGGTATTATGCGCTCCTGTATTACTGATAACGATGTTGGCATGCAGGACATCCCCGTTTTGCATCATCACACCGGTAGCGGTATTGTTTTTAATGATGATGTGCTTCACATCGGCCTTAATGGCAATGATGCCTTTGTGCTCTTCGATGACAGAACACATCGTCTTAAAGATATTGGAAGGCCCGCCGGCCGGATATGACGCTCCGTCGATGTAATGCGCTACGACCAGGGCATGGATGCCAAAGCTGCTGTATTTGGGTGTGAGCCCGTAATTGCCGCATTGGGCACATAACACCGCGATCAGTTTTTTATTCGTTGTGAGTCCGTTCAATACCTCTTCGGTGGTTTGCCTGGAATAACGCAGAAAGCGTTTCTTTAGAAGTCCGCCCAGAGACCAGCTTAGCCAGGTGGGCATCGTTTTTTCGGAAAAAAAGAGCGAGGCGGCGGAGCTGACTTTGAGCACCAGGTCGTAGTATGCACGGATGGCTTTTTCATCACCGGGGAAGTACGCGATCAGCTGGTCGATCTGGTTTGCGAGGCCCTTGCGGAAATTATAGACGCTTCCGTCGATGATAGCCTGGTCGTAGATCTCCCCGATATCGTCCCACTTAAGCTTTCCCTCCGTTGTATAATCAAAAATTCTCCGGAGAAGCGCTTTAGGATCATTCATCTGGCCCATGTAATGCGCGCCCACATCCCATTCGTATTTTTTGCGTTTGAAGGTGTGCGTAAACCCGCCGGCGGTATAGTGCTTCTCAAGCACCAGCACTTTTTTTCCTGCTTTCGCCAGGAAGACCGCCGTGGTTAATCCTCCAACGCCCGAGCCGATGATGATCGCATCATAGCTGCTTTTGGTGAGGTCGGAGGAATACAGATTTTTCAAGCAAATGAATTTTAATGCGGGACCAAACTCCGGGCTTTGATGTATAAAAGCGCGGAGTGTTTAAATACAGCGATGAAGATAAGGCTTATTTTGTGATTGCCCCGCCTATTTATGCCCCGGATTTATTTTCTTTCGGGGGTAGTCATTGCCGCCGGACTGAAGCCGTCCCGTCTATCGCCCGAAGTACCGTTTCTGTTCATTGCGGATCGTTTTCACCAATGATCAATGCTCTGAACCCATATTTCTCAGCCTCCAGGCGCACACCTTCCGAATCATCGATGTGCAGATCGATGCCGAACACAGGAGGGTATTTTGAACACGGTATAGAGAGGTTCTTCATCGTTTGGTCATGCAGTGTTTTATTAATAACCTTGTCGATAGACAAGCCATGAGCCCAAAACAGCAGGCGGACCTTAAAAGGGCTTCTCAACGACGTGGTATAGATATAAATGGTGTGACCGCCTGTGCGCAGTGTTTTAAATAATCCGATGGTACCGAGGCGTAACTGTTCAGGGGTCAGCATGCGCTTTAGAAGCCCTGTCTTTTCTACCTCAAAGCGTTTTACGCCGTTGATGAGCAGGTCGTCGAGATCGAAAGAGATGTTCATGAGGAGGTAAATTGAAATTTAATCAGGTGGTTTCGAATCACGATGTGTTGTGATCAACCATCATCTGTTGACGGAGGCTCCCGATATCAAGGTTGGATTAAAATCAGATAGAAACCCCGATCATACAGACATCGTCAATCTGCTCATAGCCTTTGCGCCAGTCTTCGAAGAAGGTGTTGATGGATTCTTTCTGGGCAGGCATCGGCTTTTCGTAGTTGTCGAGCAGCAATTTACGGAAGGCATTGTATTTTAGTTTTTTGCCTTCCGGTCCGCCGAACTGATCTACGAAGCCATCGGAGAAAATATAGATCTTATCATTCGGCAAGAGGTCGATGTGGTGGTTGGTAAACTCATAGTCGCTCACGCCCACAAAGTTTCCGATGGGGTGCTTATCGCCGCGGGTTTTCAGAACAGCGCCATCGCGCACAATGAACAAGGGACTAAAGGCGCCGGCAAATTCCAGGGTGTTATTGTCCAGGTCGATGGAGCAGATGGCGACATCCATGCCGTCCCTGATCTTGGAATCCTCCACTTTCTGCTTCAGCGTATCGCTGATGTTCTTATTCAGATGTGTCAGGATCTCGGAAGGCTTCGTGTAGTTGTATTCGTTCACGATCTGGTTGAGCCCGTTGAAGCCGATGATGCTCATGAAAGCGCCCGGCACACCATGCCCGGTGCAATCCACCACGGCAAACAGGATCTTGTTGCCCTTCTTCTCGATCCAGTAAAAATCGCCGCTCACGATGTCCTTCGGCTTATACAGGATGAAAGCATCTTTCAGCAAAGAGGTCACCGTTTCCTCCGAAGGCAGGAAGGCCTCCTGGATGCGCTTTGCATACTTGATACTGTCGGTAATGTGTTTGTTGGTTTCTTCGATGATCTCCTTTTGCTTCACCACTTCTTTGGTGCGCTCTTCCACTTTATCTTCCAGGGTTTCCACGAGGCTGGCATTTTCGAGGGCAATGCCCGTATAGGAAGCCAGGGTTTTCAGGATGTTCATGTGCAGAGGCACATAGGCATTTTTTTCGAAGCTTTGCACGGTGATCACACCCACCACTTTTTCGCCCACGATCATCGGGCAGAACAATAAGGAGCTTGGCATTTCGCCCGAAGGCACCACAATCTTTTTGGTGTATTTATGGTATTCGTTCAGGTTATCATTGATGAAGATCTCTTTCCTGTGCTTCACGCACCATACTGAGAAATTGTCCTCGTTGCTCATGGAAACCGTCAGAGGCTCCAGGAGCTCTCCTTTTTCGATCTCGTATTTGTATTCGATCTCCTGCTTTTTGGCATCGTAAATGCGCACGCCGAAACAGTCGGCATTCATCAGCTTATTGATGTTCTCGTGCAGGTTCCCGAAAATAGAGTCGAAATTGATATTGGAAATAATATGTTGCCCGATCTCGCTCAGCAGGCGGGTATTGTCATGCGCCTTTTCAATTTCCTCTTTTTGTTTGATCACTTCTTTGGTGCGCTCCTGTACCCGTTCTTCCATGCCCATATAGAGGCTGGCGTTTTCGAGGGCGCTGCCCACATACACCGAGAGGCTTCTCAGGGTGTCGAGGTGAAGGTCTTTGTAAATGTTTTTTTCGAAGCTCTGCACGGTGATCACACCGATGGTTTTTCCTTTCGATACCAAAGGCAGGTAAATCATCGACTCCGGCATTTCACCTGCCACCGCCGTATAGGAGTTCTGCACATACTGGCTGTACTCGTTTTCCCAATCGTTGATCACAAACTCGCGGCAGTGGCGGAAACACAGCGTCGCCGTTTTTTCATCATTCAGGCTATAGGAAAAGTCGGGAAGCTTCTCTCCCTTTTCCATCGAGCCGGAGAAGAACAGGTCGTTCCTTTCGGGTCGGTGTATCCCGATCCCGAAAATAGTAGCGTCCATGAGGTTATTGACACGCTCGTATACTTTGGTAATGATCTCATTCACGGAGAGGGTAGAGGCAATTTCCTTTCCGATCTCGCTGAGTAATTTATTGTTCCGGAAGCTTTTCTCGATCTGCTCCTTCTGGCTTACCACCATTTCGGTGCGCTTTTCCACCTGCTCTTCGAGGTGCTCGATGAGGTTGGCATTTTCGAGCGCAATGGCGGTGTAGGTTCCCAGTGTTTTGAGAATGTCCATGTGCGAAGGGAGATAAGCATTTTTTTCGAAGCTCTGCACTGTGATGACGCCGGTGATGCGGTCGCCGATAGTCAATGGGCAAAACAGGAGTGAGCTTGGCATTTCGCCCGAAGGCACGACGATCTTTTTGGTGTAGCGATGGTACTCGTTCAGGTTGTCGTTGATGAAGATCTCCTGGTTATGGCTCACGCACCACACCGAATAATTATCGACATCATCCATCGAGACGCTCAGGGGAGCTTTGAGCTTTCCTTTTTCCATCGAATATTTGTACTCGATCTCACGCTTTTCAGGATGGTAGATCCTCACACTGAAGCAATCGGCATTCATCAGCTTGCCCACATTTTCGTGCAGCTGCTGAAAGATGGAATCAAACTCCGTATTGGCAATGATCTGTTGTCCGATGACGTTGAGAACGCGTGTGGCCTCCTGCGCTTTTTCGAGCTGGAGCTTTTGTTGAGTGACTTCCCTGGTGCGCTCGCTTACCCGCTCTTCCAGTTTTTCGTAGAGGGTGGCGTTTTCAATAGCAATGGCACAGTACACCGCCAGGTTCTTCACAAGGTTCACCTGGTATTCGTCGTAGGCGTTTTTATTAAAGCTCTGCACGGTAATTACCCCGAGCTTTTTGCTGTTGATCTTCAGGGGCAGGTAAATGATGGATTGCACAGGCTGACCCATCACCGGCTTCAATACTTTCTCAATATATTTCCCTGATTCCAGCTCGTGGTCGTTGATGAGGATGTCGATTTCCTGGTTAAAGCATACGGTGGCCAGGCGGTTGGTATCTGTGAGCTCATAACCTGATGAGGGCAGCACCACACCTTTCTCGATGTAGCCCGGGAAAATGAGCTCTTTTCCGTCTGCCGAGAGCACCCCGATGCCGAAGCCTCCCGTGTCCATAATATCATTGATGATGTCGTATACCTTTTTGTTGATGGCTTCCACCGACAGGAGGGAGGTGATTGTTTTCCCGAGATTACTCAGGGCCATCAGGTCATTCGACAGTAATTCCAGCTGCTTGTTCTTCTGGCTCAGAAGCTCTTTCTCCTTTTCCATCTGCGAAATGCTCACCTGCATTTCCACGCCTTTCAGCTTCTGCTTATTCTTTTCGCTGAAGTATTCTTCCTTTAAGGAATAATGGTTTCTGAAATGCTCGATAAATTTGGCTGTATTGGCTTGCTTTTCATATAAGCGCGAAAGCGATTCGTGTGTTTTATAAAGAACCTCTTTGGTGTTGGTTTCCTGCGAAATGCTCAGCGCCTTGTTCAAATGCGCCATGGCATAGTCGAGGCGGTTCAGGCCCAGGAAGAGATCGCCCAGCTGAAAATTCGTTTCGGCAATCCCCGAGCGGAAGTTGAGCTCCTCGCGGATGCTGAGGCACTCGCGGAATTGTTTCTCCGCATTGATCATATCACCGGCGGCAAGGTAGATTTTCGCCAGCCCGTCGAGGGCATAGGACTCTACATGCTTGGAGCCCACAAAGCGGGCCACTTCCAGCGCGCGCTTTTTCATGGCGATAGAGCGCGGGATATCCTGCAGGTTGAGGTAAGCAGAGCCCAGGCCATCGAGGATGCGGGCCAGCAGATTTTTATCGTCCTCTTTCTCGGCCAGCTCAAGCCCTTTGCTGAGGGCATCAATGGCTTTTTGATTTTCGCCCGAGGTATAGTATACCGAGCCGATGCCGTTGAGGGCATTGGCCTGTGCCAGGATATTTTCGCTCTTTTCCGCCCTGCTGAGCATCTCGTGTGAATATTTCAGGGCATTGTCGTAGTCGGCCAGGAAATAATATGCACAAAAAATATGGTAGAGGGCATTGGCCTCATAGGTGGTGTCTTCCTGGGCTTCTGCCAGGGCCAGTGAATCGAACAGGTCTTTTAGTGCATTGTCGTAATTTCCAAGCCATACATGGCAGGAGCCGCGGGCGGCAATGGCCTGCGCCCGGAGCTTGTTATCCGGTGATGCAGCCAGTACTTCTTCCGCCAGCCCGATCCCCGTTTGAGGGTGGCTGCGGCAAATCCCGAATGCTTTTTCGATCTGTATTCCGGCCCGTTGAGGGTCAATGACGCGGTGGTCTGTATCAGGCATGTGTTTCGGGGGTTCTTTTTTCTGAAATTCAATTTAGAGAATTATCTTTCTAAAAGCAAAAAAATCGTTGTATGCTTCTTTTTGTTCGTCTAAACCCCAAAATTTTTCTTTGGAAAAAGAAGCAAAAAAGCAGGATTAGTAGTAAAAACCAACTATTTACCCTGAATATAAAGCAGATAGAATTATCTTCCCGAAAATCCGCGCATCTGTATTATGCGTATATTACATAATTAATACATATCAAGTTATTTTATGAGTCCTTACCTCTCTATTCCTTTAGTTTCCTGGGCGGCAGTGGCATTTATCATGTTCCTGGTATTTTTGTGGGCCCTGCGCATTAAAAATTATGGTGTTGTGGATGTTTTCTGGGCCTTTGATTTTCTGGTGATTGCGGCCATCACGTGGTGGCTGGCCGACGGCTTCGCACTTCGCAAACACATCGTCTGTGGCCTGGCGGTTTTATGGAGCCTGCGCCTTGGCTTCTACCTCTCGAAAAGGGTCTTGGGGCATTTGGATGAGGAGGAGGGCCGCTACAAGCAATTGCGTAGCGAGTGGGGCACCGCCAAATTTTTTGTGTTCTTCCAGATGCAGGCCTTCTCCAATGTCTTTCTAAGCATTCCTTTCTTTATTATCGCCCTCAATAAAACCGAAGAGCTCTCCATCGTTGAGTACATCGGCGCGGCGCTTTGGCTCCTCTGCATTTGCGGGGAAGGCCTCGCCGACTGGCAATTACAGCAATTCAAAAAGAACCCGGCCAATAAAGGGAAAGTGTGCCAGGCCGGTTTATGGAATTATTCCAGGCATCCCAATTATTTTTTCCAGCTCTCCATCTGGATCTCCGTGCTCATTTTTGCCCTGCCAAGCCCTTACGGCTGGCTGGCTGTAGTCTGCCCACTGTCGATCGGCTTCCTTATCTTTAAGGTGACGGGCATTCCCATGACGGAAGAACAATCCCTGAGAAGCAAAGGCGAAGCCTATAAGGAATACCAGCGCACAACAAGTGTGTTCGTTCCCCTGCCGAAGAAAAAATAATGTAAAAGGGAAAAAAGGAAGATGGAAAAAGGGTTGCATATATTTTCCATTTTACATGCTTCCATTTTCCATATTCAAAAACTATGTGGTATAATTCCTTACTAGAGAAAAACAAAATTCCCGATTCCCTTATCCGGGTGGGTATCCGTAAATTATTAAAGCAGCGCTTACAAGATGAGCATAAGGGCAATGTGGAAGCACAGCAGGCGCACCTGATGGCGCTGATTGATGAACTGAAAGCGACACCCAGCATCGCCATCAATACACAGGAGGCCAATGAGCAGCATTACGAAGTGCCCACGGAGTTTTACCAATATTGCCTCGGGAAGCATTTGAAATACAGCAGCGGCTACTGGAAGCCGGGTGTGACGGATATCGATACTTCGGAAAAAGACATGCTGGAGCTTACCTGCGAACGGGCGGAATTGAAAGAAGGGCAGCAGGTGCTGGAGCTTGGTTGCGGCTGGGGCTCGTTGTCCTTGTTTATGGCCGCTAAATTCCCGAAGAGCATCTTTACCGTTGTGTCCAATTCGCGGACCCAAAAGCAGTATATCGATGAGCAGGCCCGGCAGCGCGGGATCACCAACCTGACGGTGATCACCAACAACATCAATGATTTTCGTCTCGATCAAACTTTCGACCGCATTGTGTCGGTGGAAATGTTTGAGCACATGCGCAACTACCAAAAGCTGATGAAGCTTGTGGCGGATCTTCTGAAACCGGCTGGGAAATTATTCGTGCATATTTTCACGCATAAGGAGTATGCCTATAAGTTTGAAGTGATAGATGAGAGCGATTGGATGAGTAAATATTTTTTCACCGGGGGCATCATGCCGAGCGACGATCTGCTCCTGTATTTCAATGAGCACCTGTCGATTGAAAAACACTGGCATGTGAGCGGGATGCATTACAGCAAAACCTCGGAGGCCTGGCTGCAGAATATGGATAAGCACAAAGCGCAGATCATGCCTTTGTTTGAAACTACCTATGGAAAAGACCAGGCACTGAAATGGTGGGTCTACTGGCGCATTTTCTACATGGCCTGTGCCGAGCTCTGGGCGTATAAGGGTGGTGAGGAATGGATCGTAAGCCATTACTTATTTCAAAAAAAAGGAATTTCATAAACCGTGACACGTATTCATTAAATGCAAACAGCAGCGATTATAGGAACAGGAATAGCCGGGATGGGCTGCGCACATATATTGCAGCACCGCTATGACCTCAGCATCTTTGAAAAGAACAGTTACATCGGGGGGCACACCAATACCGTTTCGGTGGAGGAGGAAGGAAAGCAGGTATACATGGATACTGGTTTTATGGTGTTTAACTTCGAAACGTATCCGAACCTTTGCCGGCTCTTTGAAGAGATCAAAGCGCCGATCAAAAAAACAGACATGTCCTTTAGTGTGCAGCATGTGCCTACAGGCCTTGAATACTGCGGCTCCGGGCTGAACGGCCTGTTTGCCCAGCGCAAAAATATCTTCAGTCCGGCGTACATCAGAATGCTGATGGAGATCACGCGCTTTAATAAGATCAGCGTGGAGATCCTGGATAAGCCGGAGTATGCCAACCATTCGCTGGCCGACTACATCAAAGAATTTAAGTTCAGCGAAGCAATGCTCCTGAAATACCTGGTACCGATGAGCTCGGCGGTATGGAGCACACCGATGGATAAAATGCTGGACTTTCCTGCCGTGACGCTGATCCGCTTTTTTAAGAACCACGGCTTCCTGGGATTGAACACGCAGCACCAGTGGTACACCCTGCAGAATGGCAGCCAGGCTTACCGCGAGATCCTCATCAAACCCTTTAAAGACAAAGTGCAGGTAAACAATGCTGCGCTGAGCGTGAAACGCCTTCCCGGCGGGAAGGCCCTCGTGACCACGGTCAATGGCCGGCAACAGGAATTTGACAAAGTGATCTTTGCGGCTCATGCCAACGAGACCCTGAGCCTGTTATCCGAACCGACTGCCGATGAGCAACGCTTGCTGTCGGTGTTCCACTACGAAAAAAATAAAGCCACGGTGCATACGGATGAATCCGTTATGCCGAAGAACAAACGTACCTGGAGCAGCTGGAATTACCGCATCGAAGAACGTAACGGAAAACAGGTGCCGACAACGATCTACTGGATGAACCGCTTGCAGGGAGTCTCTGATAAAAAGAATTACTTCGTGTCGATCAATGCCATCCCCGAAAGCATCGCTCCGGAGAAACTGATCCGCGAAATTGATTATGAGCATCCCTTGTTTGATGTGGCGGCGATCAGGGCGCAGGATGAATTATACAAGCTGAATGCAGGTGGGCCTTTGTATTTTTGTGGAAGCTATTTTAAATATGGCTTTCATGAAGATGCGTATAAGAGCGCGGTGGATTTATGTAAGGGAATGTAAAAGGTAAGAGGGAAAATGTAAACAAAGGTTAACCCCTAAATTTATATAATATGAACAAGAAGACACAGGAACTTTTAGACCGGACCTTTTTCTTTGGAGTTAATACGTTGAAATTTTTAAAAACACTCCCTGATGATTTTGTTTACAGAATCCCGAAGGGTCAGGTGGGGAGATCGTGCGGTTGCGTTGGTGCGAATTACGAAGAAGCTCAAGGTGCCGTTTCAAAAGGAGATTTCCCGAATAAAATAGGCATTAGTTACAAGGAAGCCAGGGAAACGCTTTATTGGTTGTGGATTTTAGAACAATTGTATGACGAACCTGTTTACCGGAAAGACTTTCAGTTCTTTATAAAAGAGGTCCAGGAATTAGAAAATATTTTCGCAGCCATCAAAAAACCATCGAGAGATAATCCGAATTAGTCATTTACAGTTTATCCCATGTTTCTTATTCCATTTTCACTTTTACATTCATGAACTCCTGTCTCTATAAAGCAACCGTTATGCACCATAGGCTTGCTCCCAAAAAGCATCGCTTCCATTATAAGGTGTTCCTGTTTTATATTGACCTCGATGAGCTGGAACTCCTGAAGAAAAAGTTATTCCTGTTCAGCCACAACCGCTTTAATATGTTCAGTTTTCGCGATCAGGAGCATTTGCAATTGCCCATAGATGCCCCGGATACAGGTAAAAGCACCAAAGCGCATTTGCTGGATTACTTAAAACAGAATGGAGTGGATAGTCCTGTTGAGAAGATCATGTGCCTCACCAACCTCAATATCCTGGGCTATAACTTCAACCCGGTGTCTTTCTATTTTGTGTTCGGTGCAAATCATCAGCCCCTGTGCAGCGTGGCTGAGGTAAGCAATACCTTCCGTGAAATGAAACCCTATTTTCTCGGAACCGAAAACCTCTACGGGCAAAAATTTCACCTGAATACCACGAAGTATTTTTACGTCTCTCCTTTTTTCGATCACGACGCCAATTTTGATTTTAACCTTCACGTTCCAGGCGAAACGCTCAATATCCGGATCGACACCTTCAATAAAGAAGAGCGCGTTTTCATCAGCACGCTGACGGGCGTGAAAAAAGCCTTAAGCAATGGAACCCTGTTGTGGTACAGTATCCGCTTTCCTTTTCTGACACTGAGAATCATGACCCTCATTCATTGGAATGCCTTGCTCCTGTGGTTCAGGAAGATTCCCTATCATAAAAAAAACGACTTATTGAATCTGCAAAAAGACGTGCATCGTAAATACAACAAAAAATAAAAAAATAGATTATATTCGTATATGTCAACATCGCTTAGCATAACCAGGCCCAAAGAAGGTTTTTACCAGAAAGTGATTTTAGGATTGCTCTCTAAAATGCCCCTTGGAAAAGCAGTGATTAGCCTGCCTGACGGATCGGAGATGGCCATCGGCAATGGGGAAGGAATCAGCTGCCGCATTCGTATTCAGAGCCCGCTTTTTTTTAAGCGTTGTGTCTTATATGGCGATATCGGTTTCGGTGAAGCCTATGTAGACGGCGATTGGGATACGGACAATATCACCAACGTGATTAAATGGTTTCTGCTCAATGTGGATCATGCACCGACGGTTTCCGGAAGTAGTGCAAAATCGCTGGTGCTGAATCTTTTAAAAGCGGTCAACAAATTATACCATATAAAGCGCAGCAATAGCCTCAGCGGCTCGCGAAAGAACATTTCCGAGCATTACGATCTCAATAATGATTTCTTTGCCCTTTTCCTTGATCCGACAATGACCTACTCATCGGCCTATTACACAAGAGAGGACATGACGCTGGAAGAGGCACAGCTGGAGAAATACGACAGGCTCTGCAGGCAGCTGCACCTGAAGCCCGCCGACCATGTCCTGGAAATCGGCAGCGGCTGGGGAGGCAATGCCATATACATGGCGAAAACCTATGGCTGCAAGGTAACCACGCTCACCATTTCGGAAGAGCAGTATAAGCTTGCGAAAGAGCGTATTGCCAAAGAGCATCTGGAAGATAAAATTACCATCCTCGTAAAAGATTACCGCCTCATGGAAGGCAGCTTCGATAAAATCGTTTCTATCGAAATGCTGGAGGCGGTGGGTGCGGAATACTACAATGAGTATTTCAAAAAATGCAGCGATCTGCTCAAAAAGGATGGGATCTTTGCCATCCAGGTGATTACCTGCCCTGACTCACGCTTCGAGAGCCTGAAGAACGGTGTGGACTGGATTCAGAAACATATTTTCCCCGGCTCCTTATTACCTTCGGTGGGAGCCATTAACCAGGCGATAAACAGCACGAGCAACCTCACGCTGGTCGATCTTAAAGATATTGGCCTCGATTATGCGCATACCCTCCACGTGTGGTATACAACCTTCAACGAAAAACTGGAGCAGGTCAAACAACTGGGCTTCGACGATTATTTCATCCGTAAATGGAACTATTACCTGTGCTATTGTGAAGCGGCTTTCGCTATGCGCAACATCAACGTGATGCAATTGGTGTATACGAGGCCGAATAATGTAGGAAGGTAATGGAAAAGGTAAGAGGGAAAACGGAAAGGTGTTGGAGTAATGCTTATTTTTTATTCGATATCCGAATAGGATGAAGATCCATCTGACATCTTCCCTTTTCCATGGCTCATGCCTTTTTCCCTTTTCCCTCTTCTTTAAATCTCAGAAAGATCAGAGCTGCCAGGAAGCAGAGTCCGAAGCCTAGCAAGCCGTTGAGGCGAATCCCGAAATCGTTGCCGACGTCTTTACCGTAGTTGAGAGACATCACAAAAAGTGCCGTGCCCATCGTCTGGGCAATCTTCACAAAAAAATACCTCACGGCGAAATAGAGCGCGCCTTTATTCTCGCCGGTATCATCGCTGTCTTTCTGAACGATCTCCGAAAGAATGGCATTGGGCAGGATATTGAGCGAGGCCAGTGGAATAGCCGCGAGGCCTATCAGGAGGAAGATCTGTTTTTCAGGGCCTAAAGGAAATTTTCCGAGGTAATAGATGCCCAAAAAGATGAAGGAGAGCAGGACAAGGGAGATAAACACAATTTGTTTTTTGCCGGTTTTTTTCACAAGCAAATTAATGATGGGATAAAAGATAAAGGAAACCAATACCATCGTCATCATCAGCTTATTCCCAAGCGCTTCCGGCAGCTGTAGCAGCACCTTGAGAAAATAAAGCAGGCCCGAGGTAATGAGCGTCACGGCAATGAAATAGGAAAAGTCGGCCACGATGAAGAGCAGAAAATTACGGTTCTTAAGGGCTTGCCGCAAAGCCTGCATCAGTGGTACCGAGTGCGGAACCGCCCTGGAATACTGCTTTTCGTTGATGGCGAGTACCGGGATCAGCAAAGCGATGCCGGCTAACAGGGCAAAAGCTACCACGGAGATCTGTAAAGCTGCCAGGCGCGTTTCCACGCCGAACTGGTTTTGCATGAGGTCGGTTACATTGAACACGTTGGAGCCAATACCGATCCCTACCACAAAGCCCACCGACTGCCAGGTGGAAAGCTTCACTTTTTCTGCGGAAGAGGGTGACACCTCCGGAAGCAGGGCATAATAGGGAATCACATAAGAGGTGGTAGAGATATAGAAGAGAACGAGCATCACCACCAGCCAGGCAATGTTGACCCCCGATTCATAATGATTTAAGGGAAAAAAAATAAGGCAGCAGAACACAACCGAAGGCAAAATCGCTTTTTTCATCAGCGGGATGCGCCGGCCATTCGGGTTTCTGCTACGATCGCTCAGCTGGGCAATGAACGGATCGTACACCGCATCAATGAAACGGCTACTGGTGGTGACAATTGTCATAACATTAAAGATGCCGAAAATGACAACCTGTGTGATCAGGGGGGGTAATCCGCTGGTTTCGGGCGGCACATAAAGGTAAACCAGGATCACACTGATGATGTTGATGAGGATGCTGTAACCCATCATGCCAAACGCATAGGCTATCTGTTTGGAAAGGGGCAGGACTGGATTCACGGGATAAAATTAACCATTCCTTTAACTTTCACTGTAGATATTTTTCCCCTGTTTTACAACTTTTAACGTATCAAATTGTTTTAGTTGATGAAATGTAACATAATTTTGCTCTATCAAATTTTCTTAAAGCAACTGGTATAGAATTGTATTTACACTTTCAAACCCAATTTTATGAAAACTTCTTCTATTGATACCGTAAGCGATATTTCGCCTGAAGAATTCAAAAAACAGTATCTGATCCCGCAAAAGCCTGTCGTCATCAAAGGGCTGGCAGATAAGTACCCGGCGGGAAACAAATGGACCATCGATTATATCAGGAACGTCTGCGGCGACGTGATGGTTGATGTGTTTGACAACAGGAACAGCAATAAGGGCTCGGCCTTTACCATTCCCGATCTCAAAATGCCTTTCAGAGACTATGTGACTACCATCGTGGAGAATAAGCCAACCACCCTGCGCATGTTCCTCTTCAATATGTTTAAATCAAAACCCGAGCTCCGAAAGGACTTTCCCTGTCCTGCTATCTTTAAAGGCATCCTGGGCCGCATTGGCTACATGTTCTTCGGTGCCAGGGATATCAAAGTGCGTATTCACCAGGATATTGACATGAGCAACGTCCTGCTCACACAGTTCTACGGCCGCAAAAAAGTGGTCCTGGTCGATCCTAAATATTCGGAGCTTCTCTATAAATTGCCCTATAATACCTATTCCCTGGTAGACCTCGATCATCCGGACTACGAAAAATATCCGGGATTGAAATACATCGAGGTGCAGGAGTGTGTGCTTGAGCATGGCGATTCGCTGTATATGCCGAGCGGCTACTGGCACTTCATCACCTATGTGGATGGTGGCTTCTCCGTAAGCTACCGTAAGATAGCGCAAAGCTTCAAAGCGAAGCGAGAGGGGCTTTTGAATATACTTGTTTATATGCCTTTCGATAAGATCATGAACAAATTGCAGGGAGAAAAATGGGTGCTCAGAAAAGAATGGATGGCGCAACAGCGTGCCAACAGGATTATCGCCGGGATGAAACCTGAAGCGCCGGGCATCGAGTTGCCAATCAGCCCGGAAGAAAAAACAACACTGGCGGCCTGACGACCTTATTCCGGCCGTTACCGTGACAAACCCTCTGTGCCAATGTACAGAGGGTTTTATTTTTTAGCGGCAGGAGGCAACAAGGCATGCACAGGGTTGGTATTTCCAGGCTATGATTATCCGCCTGACTGGTTATCATCATGTTCAATGCCCAAGAAGTGCCAAAAAAAGCTGCTGATAAACGGCGTTCGTACGATAATAAAACGCTTAATCCCTTTTTCAGGCCTTCCTGGTACTACAATAGCGAAATTTGAGCTATTATAAATTTTAACTATGAGCACCAAAGCAGTCAGATTCAATAACACAAACCGTGATTTTCAGAATGAATTACGTAAACGGGTGGATTCTTATTTTAAGGACCGCCAGATCAACAAAAGCGGGAACCTCCACCTGTATTTAAAAACAGCGGTGATGTTTGCCGCTTACCTCGTCCCTTTTCTCCTGATCTCCTTTCACATTACCGACAGCAAAATAGTCTGGTTATTTTTGGCCGTACTCATGGGATTCGGCATGGCGGGGATCGGAATGTGCGTGATGCATGATGCCAACCACGGCAGCTACAGTAAGAACGAAACCTTCAATAAGATCCTCGGATTCTTTTCCATAGGCATGCTCGCCGGAAGCTCCCTGAACTGGAGAATTCAGCATAACGTCATCCATCATACCTACACCAATGTGCATGATCATGATGAGGATATTGCACCGCTGGGATTTTTACGTTTCGATCCGCATGCGGAGAAAAAATGGATCCATAAATTCCAGTTTTTATATGCCTGGTTCTTTTACGGCCTGATGACGCTGATGTGGAGCACCACCAAAGATTTCCAGCAAGCCATACGCTATAACAAGGCGGGCCATCTGAAAACCGCTAAAACCACCCTCACGAGAGAGATCCTGATCATTGTGGCATCCAAGATCTTATACTATGGCTACATGCTTATTCCGTTCTTTGTGGTGGCCGATATGACCTTTTTAAACTGGCTGACAGGTTACCTCGTCATGCACTACGTAGCCGGGCTCACTCTTGCCATGGTGTTTCAGGCGGCTCACGTTACCGACGAAACCGAGTTTCACCAGGTAGGAGAGAACAATCAGCTGGAGAACAACTTCATGGAGCATCAGTTGCGCACAACGATGAATTTTGCTACCGGGAACCGTTTCATCTCCTATATTTTAGGTGGTTTGAATTACCAGGTAGAACACCATTTATTTCCTTCTATTTCACACGTTCATTATCCTGAGATTTCGAAAATCGTAGAGGCCACCGCTCACGAATTCCACGTGCCCTACAAAAAAGAAAAGACCTTTGTGGGAGCGGTTTTCATGCATACCAAAATGCTATACAAGCTGGGTAAGGTATAAGAACAAAAACAAAACCGAACGCTTTCGGCTTCGCCCGGGTTGACAACTATAGCACGTCGTCCCGGGTGAAGTCGAAAGCTTTTTTGATGGATACCTTCATCCTAAATAAGCATCCTTCGAAGTTGAGATTACACGGATGCTACTCCAGTAGCACCGAATATTTCCTGCCGATCGGCAGGACCGTTTTGTTTGCAAGGCTTATTTCCGCTTTCCGAATCTCGGTGATGGCCTCCCGTTTCACAATATATGATTTATGAATGCGGGTGAAATGAAGCTGCGGCAAAAGAGAGCCGATGTACTTCATGGTCTGGGCCACCAGCAGGGGCTTTTCGTTGTCGAGGTGAATCCTGATATAATTCCCGACCGCTTCAATGAACAGGATGTGCCTGGTATGGATGACCTTCAGGATGCCGTCGTATTTCAGCTCAATGTCCGGAAATTCAGGCTCTTCTTCCTCTTTCCCGGGATCCGCCAGCTTAATGGCCTTATTGATCGACTTCAAAAAGCGGGGGTAGGAGATGGGTTTCAGCAGGTAATCCACCACATCATGCTGGTAGGCTTCGAAGCCGAAATTGCTGTAGGCGGTTGTTAAGATCACCGGCACATGGTAGGGCAGGCATTGCAGGAGCTCCAGGCCCGAAAGCTTAGGCATGTCAATGTCCAGGAAGAGGAGATCCACCTTGGTGTTCAGCATGAAGTCAATCGCTTCCTTTCCGTCATAGACGTCGCCCGCAATTTCGAGCAGGTTTGTTTTGTTGATATGCGACTGCAGCACCTTATGCGCCGGCGCTTCATCATCCACTATCAGGCATTTATAGGTCATGTGTCCTTGGTATTACAATCCGTTTATTGTTTTAAGCTCAGCTCAATGCTGTAGATCCCGTCACCCTGTGAAATAATCAGCTCGTGCTTTTTCCGGTACATGAGCTCGAGCCTTTTTTTGGTATTGGAAAGCCCTGTGTTGGTCCCTGAAAATTTCCTGCCACTCTCCGTAAAATTATTTTTCATTTTGAACAGGAGCGATTTCTTATCGGCCTGAATAGACAGGGATAAGAAAGGCTCATCGGTATGACTGCTGTATTTAATGGCATTTTCAATGAAGGGCATGAAGAGCATGGGCGACAGGTAAAAGCGCTCAGACTGGATGTCGGTTGAAAAATCGATCGTTAATTTGGGGTTCCTGCTTCGCTCATAGCTGAGGTATTTTTTGATGAATCCCACCTCATCTTCCAGCGACACATGCTCTTTTTTGGAGGACTCTATCTGGTACCTCAGCAGCTCCGAAAGCTCCAGGATCTTGTCGGGCGTTTCATCGGGATCTGTCAGCGCCGTGCCATAAAGATTATTGAGGGCGTTGAATAAGAAGTGAGGGTTGAGCTGGGCTTTTAAATGCCTGATCTCTTCGTCCCTTTCGATGAGCTCGTTCTCAAAAAGCAGGTTACGCTCCAGGATATTTTTATGAATGTAATAAAAACCCAGTCCTATCAGGTAAATCAGGAAAATGGAAATACCCATGCTCACAGGGCTTTCGTTCTGCATGAACCCGAAGCGGGTAAAAAAATTGATCAGGAAATAGCTGGTGAACAGGGTGAGGATGCTCAGGATATATTTCAGGTGGTGCTTGCCGAAATATTTTTTGTGCAATGCATTATGAATATACACCTGGATGTGTGCAATGAGGATGACGACAGCACCATCCAGGATCACGCTTAAAGCCTGACCTTTGGAGTGGATGGGATGATCCTTATCTAACAATACCATCGTCAGGCCAAGCAGGCAAAAGAACAGGTACAAGACACCATTTCTGATCCAGAAATTGAAGTAAGAAAAGTTCATAGGATAAAAGTAGGGCTTATTCTTAATAAAAAGCCCGGTGATGAGTGGCGTTTGTCTGTTAGCGTAATTTTACGTTGATTGTCAATTTACGTTAAAATCGGGAGGCCTTTCCCTCATTCAGGGATGCAGGCTTAGCAAAAAATTCTACCTTTAAGCGTCATCCTAAAACCTAAACTTATGAAAAAGATCATGACCCTTTTTTTAGCGATCATCTGCGGCCTAGGTACGGCGCAGGCGCAAAAGCCTATGGCCAGTCCGCGCGACAGCGTTAGCGGAAAAGTAGCCGGAGCCACCATCAGCATTAATTATGGAAGCCCTGCTGTGAAGGGGCGTAAGATCTGGGGCGACCTGGTGCCTTACGGAAAAGTATGGAGGGCCGGGGCCAACGAAGCAACTGTTTTTACCACAGACAAAGCCATTATGGTGGAAGGCAAGCAGCTGCCTGCCGGCACCTATAGTTTCTTTGCCATCCCGGGAGAGAAAGAATGGACCATCATTTTTAATAAGACCGCCAAGCAGTGGGGGGCTTATGATTACAAGGAAAGTGACGATGCCCTGCGTGTGACTGTGAAACCGCGTGCGGTGTCGCCTACGGCAGAGCGGCTGAAGTACAGCCTCGGGGCCAACAGCTTTTCCCTGATCTGGGAAAAAATGGAAGTGCCGGTTTCTGTGAAGTAGGCTCCTGTAAGGAAAAAACAAAAGGCTGTCACGGGATGTCGTGGCAGCCTTTTTTATGGACGCTTGTTGGAGCCGGGTGCTTTATTCTTTTACTTCCCTGGAAGGAGAGCTGATGAGCCCTGATTTATCCACACACTCGCCGGCTTTCATCGTTGCCTTTAGCCCGTTCGGATAAATCACCCTTCCATCACTTTTAAGCTCCACGCCGTTTTCGAAGACGATGTCATGCGTCAGTACCTCTCCATCACGCATAATTACCAGCTTATCGTTTTTCATTTCTGCACAATAGGTGTTTTCGTTTACAGGCCTTACCGGCTCTGTTCCGGCATTCAGGTCGATGTTTAACATCAGCATGAAAGCCCCGGCTGCTATTACTAAATGTTTCATGGCTTCTTGGTTTTACAGGTTAGTCACTTGTTATGTATTTATTATTTGATTTTTGGCGCCGGAGCAGCCATTTCTTTTTAGAATCACTGAGTGGAACATAGGCTCCCCGTCAGTGTTTTGGAGCAGCTATGCGATAGGTCCAACATTGGTGTTGTACGACCTAAAGCCAATGACATGCCTGGCAGATAGGCCTTTTTATCCTGTTTTATGTGGCGGAATTTCTATTTCCTGTGCGCATAATTCCACAGGGCCTGCGCGAGGTGTAGATAAAATCAGCTATTTTTAGATCATGGCAGGGCCTGCCATGTTTTGATAAAAAGACGATGAGACAAAGCGCCGGGATTTTACTGTACCGTTACCATCAACAAATACTGCAGGTGCTGCTTGTGCATCCCGGCGGACCATTCTATGCCCGCAAAGACGAGGGTGCCTGGACCATTCCCAAAGGTGAGCCTGATGAGGCGGAGGAAGATCTGCTCCTGGTAGCCAAACGCGAATTTGCCGAGGAAACAGGGATGCCGCCGGAAGGAACATTCACCAGGCTGACACCCGTCAAACAGAAAGGAGGTAAGCTGGTGCATGCCTGGGCGCTGGAACATGAGTTTGAGGTAAGCACCCTGAAGAGCAACACCTTCGAAATGCCCTGGCCGCCGAAGTCTGGCAGGATGCAACGCTTCCCGGAAATTGATAAGGCCGCCTGGTTCAGCGTGGAGGAGGCACTTATCAAGATACTTCCGGCACAGGGAGCCTTTATTGAAGAGCTTCGGATGATGTTAAGCACAAGATGAAAGGGAAGCCTGAAGGGCTTCAACATCCATAAAGAAATAAGCCCATCGAAATCCAACCCTGAAGGGGTTGAATGTCATACGACAAAGGATTTGGAACTAAACATTGCGTACCTACGGCACACTCAAATCTAACGGCATGATTTATTCTATTAACATTAAGCCCCTACGGGGCTATAGAACAAATCATGGCATTGAGCATTGTTCTGATTTAACCATGCAGACATAAGATTGGGGGAAGTCATTGCTATGGTTTTTTTCAGTTCCCTCTCTTTTCTATGTTACTATGTGGTTTTAATTTGGTCTAAATCTGGGTTCATCTGGGAGATCAGCGTCATCTGCGGGTTCGTTAAACCACATAGGGCACATAGGAATCATAGGCCTTTATTTAACTATGATTTCTTTCCGTTCCCTGTCTTGTCTATATTACTATGTGGTTTATTTGTTCTAAAATCCGCATTATCTGCGGGATCAGCGGGAACCAATATAGGTCTTAAAATACCCGCACTCCTTAATAATCTCCTGGTAATACTTCGTCGTGCTGTAGTCTTTTTTCAGTGAGGCGAAATACATTCCCGACTTGAAATCGCCTTTGAAATTGGCCGGTACATTCATGAAGAAAGCATTCTGCTCGCATTTGGCCGCCATGAAGGTGCATTTGGCTTTGAACTCCTTATCTGTGGAATTTTGCAAAGCCAGTAAATAGTATTTCAGGGCGAGGTCGTTGTTTTCCTCAGGCGTAACCGCATGCTCATAACTGTAGATCGTATTATCCACCCGGTTGTCGTAGAAGAGGCGCGCATTGCCGAAGTAAGTCATGTTGTAAAACCCATTGGCTACCAGGAAATAATTCTGTGCTGCTTCGGCAGGTTTGCTCTGAGCAATGCCTTTCATCTCGATCATTTTTTCGATGAACGCAGCCTTGGTGTATTTGGTCTTCTGTACCGCTTCATGGTCGCAGTCGTGGCAGTCTTTGATGTGGATGGTGAAAGGATTTCCATAAAGCGTTTCCTTGCTGCCCACCGCCTTTAAGGCAATAAGCGCCTCTTCCAGCTTATCCTGCTGCGCATAGCGGATGCCCAGCAGCTCCTGGTAGTCGTGCTTCTGCAGGGACGCATGCTCGAAGAACAACTTTTCGAAAGCCGAAGGATTTGGCTTTTCGTAGTAGGCGATCATGGTTTTGATATGATCCGTGTGATTGAATTGTTTTGGGTTGATGCCCGGAAAGATGAGCTCTGCCTTTTCCGTTTCGCCCTTTTTCAGGTAAAGCTCCGCCAGTGTGCGGCGGGTCCAGGTCCGGGCCTTGTTGCTTCTGAAGTTTTCGAGTTCCCCGCTTTCCTTGCTGAACAGGATCTTCAGGTCGTTGAGCATGGCCGCTTCCAGCTTCTCGTTCATGGCCGTTGTTTTTTTCAAAGCGCCGTATACAGCAATCAGGTGGTATTGTGCTTTGTTGATGGGGCTGGCCGCATTGAATTTCTCCGCACGCTTCATTTGCGTTTCCGCCTGCGCATAATCGCCCTGCATGTCGTTGAGGTATGCTGCCGCCAGGTGCCAGGCTGCGGCGTTCGGCGATTGAATAGTAGCAGAGGTTTCGTTCAGGAAAGCGAGCAGGTTCTTATTTACGGAATAGACCTTGCCTGTTTTTTTATCCTCGTAGCTTGACGATTCCATGTTCCATTCTTCGATGTTCACAGCTCTTACCAGCAGCAGGTCGGCCAAGCCGGACGAAGGGTTGAGCTTCAGGATTTCGCGCATGGCCTCCACCTCGTTGCCATACAAGCCTTTGAGCTGCCACAGCACTTCTTTCTCGCGCGTGCTTTTGGCCAGGGCGAGGCATTGGTCCCATTCTGTTTTCGGGAGCGGGTGAAAAGACAGGTAGGCCGATTTTCGCAGCGGCTCATAGCGGTCGAAGATGGTGGCATACAGCAGGTTCGATTCGGCATATTTTTTCTGCCTGTACAAGGCTGCGGCTTTGTAGCCCAGCGCCCGCCACTGGAGGCTTCCGCCCGCTTTAAAGGCATTTTCATTCTCGTTATAAAACGAAATGGCTTTATCATATTCCTTATTGAAAAAATACAAACGTTCCAGCTGGAACGCATAACGCTCTTTCAGAAAAGGCTCGGTCGCTTTGGTATAAAAATTCAATCCGCCTGCGATCTGCTTCGTGATCGATACATCGCTTACCGGCGCCGGTTTTGGGTCCCAGGAGTAGTCTACGGGAGGCGCTGCAAAGGTCTCGTTGCGTTTTGCAAAACCGGTGTAATACAAAAAAGCGGTGGCTTTACCTGCCGGCATTGCTTTGAGGCTGTTGCTTTTCGATCCGGCGGTTAAGTTTGCCGGCTTGCCTTTGATATCGAAGATCATGGAGTCGATCTGTTTCAGAGATGCCTTGTAAAGCCAGTAGCCGATCGCTTCTTTGCTGACCTTCTGGTCGAAGAAAGCAGCCCACTCCGCATTGTTCTGATCGTTGAAAGCCACAGGGCGGTCCTCGTCGTAGCCGTCGTAGAAAGGCGTTTCCAGTGTGCGGAAAAAGGCTACCGATTGTTTCTGGTTGATGATGTGCGGGCTGAACATCGAGCCTTCGCTTTCATCCCAGTCGCCACCGGCGCAGGCAAGGGCTGTGATAGCCGCACAGGCCAGGAGGCTAACGGAAGGTAGAATAAACGTTTTGAAGGGTGTTGCTTTCATAATACATTAAATTAATAGCGTCAAGGTCATATAATACAATACGCCTGTGTTCTACAGGTAGGCTTTTTTGCAGAAGTCCGGCGGCATGCAACAGCACGTCATCATCGACCGCTTCATACTTCAGTACATCACCGGCTTCATAGGAAACACCATGGCGCACAGCAGCTTTTTTAAGGGTATACACCGCGTGGCCGCCGCTGTAAAAATAAGAAGTATCTGCCACCTCAGGCAAGTGTTTTTTAGTGATGAGCCCTTTGATGCTTCCGTTGCGGTAATGCACATACCAGCGGAAGATGGGTAAGGCCACATCCAGGTGCAGGGCGTAGCTTCTGATGTAAGGCGTGTAAGCCGAAGCCGTGGCGGCATCGAAAATGGAATTGGGAGCTCCGGCGTCCTGTAATGTTCCCATGTTATAAAACATGAGCATGCCGCCATCTGCCGGCGGTACACCCGTGCGCAGCGGGTATTTGATCTGGTGCAGGCGAATCGTGGCCGTGAGTTTGACCGGCTTTGGCAATTGCTTTTTAAGAGCCTCCAGGAATAAAAAGTAACGCGCTTTCGTTTTATCGGACCAGTCGCAGTCGATCTGCAGCTCCGGGTAAGAGGCGCGCAGGCCGGCGATTTTCTTCAGGATATTTTTTGCCAGGCCCACCGCTTCCGTATCGGCATTCAGTCGCAGGAAGGTGCGGTTGGTGATAAAGACGACCGGGATCACGGATAGCTCTTCCGGCAGGTGCTCCAGGCTGTCGACCACACCGAGGGGTTCGGGCCGGCCGTTTTCTTCTTGGGTATCCACATCAAAAAAGCGCACATACAAGGTGCTTACTCCGTAAGTTTTCAAAGCTGCCCGCTCGCCGGGAGATAAGAGGGCTTTCGTTCGCCAGAAATAAAAGGAAGCCTCCGCCGAAGGCTTTTGGCAGGACGGCAACAGGAGAGAGAAATTAAAACAGGCAAAGGCGATCAGCCTTGCCACACCGGCTTTATTCAATGCGTTTCAGATGAAGCTCTTTGGGTTTGCTGATGATCATCGGGAACTTCTCGATTTTCACCGAGCTGCTGTCGAGGCCGAATGCTTTGGCCTCGCTCAGGCTCAGGCGCTTGAGCAGGAAGTACACATTCAGGATCATTTTCTCGAAGAAAGGCAGATCGTTCTCGTACGACAGGAATTTTTCCAGTACCACGAATTTGAAATCGCCGATCACATTATTTTTATTCAGGGATTCATAGCGGCTGGTGATATCCACTTCCTTGTTCTTCACCATGTCGGCCACCACATGCCTGAACATGAGGTTGATCTTAGGCGCCACTCGGAAGCCCAGGCGGAAGTCGATGCGGATGATGTCCTCGTTGGCAATGTGTGTCACCTTATAGTCCATGCGGTAAGGCTCATCCACCACATCCACATGCACAAACCAGTACACGTCCGCTTTTTTCGGCCGCTTCTGCAAAATGGAATAGATCACTTTCGACTCGATGGTGGCGGGGTTGTTGGCACTCGTCATGTAGATGAGGTGCGTGGCGTATTTCTGGATCGATGGATCGGAGCTGAGGTCAACGAGCATCTGCTTGTAGTTGGCCAGAGGAACAATGTCGGTATAGCGCTGCCGGATGAGCTTGGCGATATACCAGCAGCCCATCACCGAAGCCAGGAACATCGCAATCAGCAGGGTAATGTAACCGCCTTTCGGGAATTTTTCGAGGTTGGCGATCAGGAACGAGCCTTCCACGATGATGTAGACCACCACAAACACGTAAATAAACAGGCGCGGGTATTTTTTGAGGCGCATGAAAAAGGCCAGCAGGCGCGAGGACATGATCATGCCCAGGATAATGGTGAGGCCGTAAGCAGCTTCCATTTCCTTCGACTCTTTGAAGAACCAGACGATGAAGATGCAACCGGTGTACAGGAGCCAGTTGATGGAAGGAATGTACATCTGCCCTTTGAGATCGGTCGGGTATTTGATTTCCACCTTCGGCCAGAAGTTGAGGCGCATGGCCTCGTTGATGAGGGTGAAGGAGCCGCTGATCAACGCCTGGGAAGCTACCACCGTGGCGATGGTGGCAATGCCGATCCCCATAGGCAGGAACCATTCGGGCATGATGGCATAAAAGGGATTATCACCGTCGAGCAGCTTGCCGTCGTTGGAAATGAGCCAGGCCGTTTGCCCCATATAGTTCAGCACAAGCATGCTTTTCACGAAGATCCAGCTGATGCGGATGTTCTGGCGGCCACAGTGGCCCATGTCCGAGTACAGGGCTTCGGCACCCGTGGTACACAGGAAGACAGCGCCCAGGAGCCAGAAAGCGCCTTTGTGAGTAAATAATAAGTGCAGCCCGTAGTAGGGGTTCAGGGCTTTCAGCACGGTGAGATCGTGCGAGAGGCTGATGACGCCCATGGTGCCGAGGGTAAGGAACCAGACGAGCATCACCGGTCCGAAAAACTTACCGATGAATTTGGTACCGAACTGTTGAATAAAGAAGAGCAGGGTAATGATGGCAATGACGATAGGGATGGTATGGATATGGCTGAAGCGTGGGATGAGCTTTAAGCCCTCTACGGCGGAAGCTACGGAAATAGGAGGTGTAATGATACCTTCTCCCAGGATACAGCAGCCGCCGATGATGGCCGGAAAGATCAGCCATTTGCGCTTGGCTTTTTTGATGAGGGCGTAGAGCGAGAAAATACCGCCTTCCCCTTTATTGTCGGCTCTCAGTGTAAAGATCACATACTTGATGGTAGTTTGCAGGGTCAGGGTCCAGAACACGAGCGACATGCCTCCCAGGATTACCTCCGCGTTGATGGGGCCTTCACCTACAATCGCTTTCATCACATAGAGAGGGGAGGTACCGATGTCGCCGTAAATAATTCCGAGTGTAACTAACAAACCGGCCGCAGTCACTTTACTCAGTTGGCCATGATGATGAGAGCTCATGTCATGTGTATGTATTGGATTAAAGGTGTAAAATTACTACTAAATGCTTTGCCGGGCGGCATTTTCGTTAAATTATTGTAAAATAAAGTCCCCTGAAAATTTGACATTACAGGCGATATTCCTTTTACTTGTAAAATCCGTAATTTAACGCTCCCGTTAGCTTTTTTTTGTACCTTTAAATACTCGGTTAGCACATCCTCAAAATATTTAATTATAGACAACATGTTTAAGTGGCGTTACCTTCTTTTTGTTCTTTTTATCGTTGGTTTTTTCAATACGGCAGAAGCAACCCATAACCGCGCCGGCGAGATTACCTATACCTGGCTTTACGGCTATACCTACCGCATCAAGGTAACCACCTATACCAACATTGGCGGCCCCAACCTGGCCGACCGCTGCTACGATACACTTTACTTCGGCGATGGCACGCGGGCAGTGGTACCGCGGACCAACGGCAATACCAAGAACCTGTGTCCGGGCGGCCCTTCCAACCAGCCGCCTTTTGATGGCGTGGCGATTACCTCTACCATCAAGCTGAACGAGTATGTGATCGACCATACTTATCCCGGACCAAGCGTCTACAGGATGAGCATGACGGATCCCAACCGGAATGCGGGTGTGATCAACCTTCCCAACTCTGTCAACCAGGTGTTCTACATCGAGTCTTACCTGGTCATCTCCACCTTTATGGGGCCCAACAGCTCCCCGGTGCTTACCATCCCGCCTATCGATAAGGGTTGTGTGAACAAATGCTTTCTGCACAACCCCGGGGCTTCCGATCCGGACGGTGACAGCTTATCCTACGAATTGACCTTTTGCCGCGGGCTCAACGGCCTGATGTGCCCGGGCTACAACTACCCGGCTACAGGAGCCGGCGGAACCTATAACGTAAACCCGATTACGGGGACGCTCACCTGGTGTTCGCCACAGCAACAGGGAGAGTATAACCTCGCCATGTTCATCAAGGAATGGCGCAAGGACAATGACGGCATATACAGGCTTGTGGGTTATGTGATCCGCGACTTACAGGTGGATGTGGGGGTGTGTAATAACAATCCTCCTGTCATCAGGCCGATTACCGATACCTGCGTGCTTGCCGGAAGCACCATTACCAAAGGCATCCTGGCTACCGATCCGGATAATGATGTGATTAAGCTGACTGCTAATGGAGGGCCGTTCAATGTGCCTTCTTCACCAGCGACCTTTGCCTCTGCACAAGGCTTCAGCCCGGTGAGCGGAACCTTTAGCTGGCAAACCAATTGCTCCCACATCCGGAAATCGCCTTACCAGGTAACGGTGAAAGCGGAAGACCAGGACCCGGACATTAACCTTGTAGACTTCAAAACGTTTAACATTACGGTGGTGGCCCCACCGCCACTCAATTTTACGGCCACGCCCCTGGGTACGAGTGTGAAGCTGAGCTGGAAAAAACCGGTCTGCCAGAACATTTCCGGCAATAAGATCAAGTACTATTGTGTGTACCGCAAATCGGATTGTGCGCCCTGGGTGCATGGACTATGCGAAACGGGGGTTCCGGCATCGTCGGGCTTCACAAAGATAGGCTGTACCACCAGCATCAACGACACCACCTTCCTTGATACGAATAATGGCAACGGCCTGTCGCAGGGTACCAACTACAGCTATGTGGTGGAAGCCGTGTATGACGATGGGGCGCTCAGCTATGCTTCCACGCAGGTATGCGTACAGCTCAAGCGCGATGTGCCTATTCTCATCAATGTAGATGTGCAGACCACCAGCTCAAGCACAGGTTCGGTATTTGTGAGGTGGATTAAGCCATTGCTGGGATTCAATGCCCTCGATACCATTGCAGTTCCCGGTCCGTATGAGTTCAGGCTGATGCACCATGATGGGTTCACCGGAACCTTTACACAGGCCTACTCGGTTACCAGGCCTTATTTCAAGGCCTTAAACCAACTTACGGATACAACCTTTGTTCATACGGGTCTTAATACGGACGGGCTTCCTCATAGCTATAAAATTGAGTTCTATGCCAACGGGCAGTTTGTGGGCAACGGGCAAAAGGCCTCTTCGGTATTTCTGTCGGTTGCCTCCAGCGATAATACACTTTCCCTGAGCTGGCAGCAACAGGTGCCCTGGGCCAACTTTAAATATTACATCTACAGAAAAGCGCCGTCGCAGGCTTCTTTTACGCTCATCGACAGCACAAGCACGCTGACGTTTGTAGATGACACCCTCGTGAACGGTGCCCTGTATTGCTACAAGGTATTATCAAAAGGGCAATACTCCGATCCTAACATCTACAGGCCGCTGCTCAACTACAGCCAGGAAGTATGCGCCAAGCCCATAGATACCACGCCGCCCTGCTCTCCGACCTTAACCATCCAGTCCGATTGCCAGAAGCCGTCCTTATCGCTCATCTGGAATAATCCGAACCATGTGTGCAGCGACGACGCTGTCAGATACAAGCTTTACTTTGCGGAAACCGAAGATGCGCCGCTTGTATTATGGGATTCGATTATGGCCATCAACGATACGGTCATTAATTTCGATAACCTGGAGTCCATTGCGGGTTGCTATGCCATTACGGCCATCGACTCCTTCAACAATCAGAGTCTGCAGAGTGCGAAAATTTGCGTGGATAACTGCCCTGAATACGAGCTGCCGAACGTAATTACGCTCAATGGCGATGGGGTCAACGATTTCTTCAAGCCCATCATCAACAAGTTTGTGAAAGACATCGACCTCAAAATATACAACCGCTGGGGCAACCTCGTGTATGAAACCACCGACCCTAAAATTATGTGGGATGGTAAATCCATGCAGATGAAAGAGATTGTGACGGAAGGAACTTACTTCTACGTCTGCCAGGTCAATGAGATCAGGGTTGCCGGCATCAGGTCGCGCTACCTGAAGGGATTTGTCCAGGTCTTTCATAAGTAGAGGGGTGATATGTCGAAACGTACCACGCTGATATTTACAGGGCTTGTTGGCTACATCGTGCTGCAGTTCCTGTGGTGGGAAGTGTTGCTGGTGCGCCAGTCGAATGCAAACATTTACAACGAGCAGAAGATTGCCGCGCTGTCTACCACGGATCCCGGCATCATTACCCGCGACATTGCCTTCCTTGAGCAAAAGAAAATGAAGCGCGTATACATGATTGTGGGCGAAGGCTCTGTATTCCTGCTCATCCTCCTCTTTGGCGTTAGCCTGGTGAGGCGCTCCGTTAAGCGTGAAAATGAGCTGGCCAATCAGCAGAAAAATTTTATCCTCAGCGTATCGCATGAGCTCAAAACACCGATTGCCGCCAGCAAGCTGCAATTGCAGACCCTGTTGAAACACGAGCTGGAGCGGGAGAAGCAGAAGCAGCTGCTCACCAACGCCCTCAACGAAACAGAGCGCCTGCACAAGCTGGTAGATAATGTGCTGCTTGCCAACCAGATTGAGAACGATAACCTGGCCCTGCAAAAGGAGAGCCTTGATCTGAGCCTGTTGATACAGAACACGCTGAGCCGCTATTTCCAGGCACAGCTCGATTCGGGATCACTGCGCAGTGAAGTTGAGCCGGGGATTCGTTATTCGGGCGATAAGGATTTGCTTCCTTCTGTCGTCATCAACCTTGTGGAAAATGCCTTTAAGTACTCCTTCGAAACGCCTGAGGTCACTGTGATGCTGAGCATGCAAAACGGAAAGCCCTTGCTGGAAGTGAGGGACCGGGGTTGTGGCATTGCGGCAGGCGAAAAGCAGAAGATCTTCGAAAAGTTTTTCAGGAGTGGGGATGAGGACACGCGCAAAACCAAAGGTACGGGCATCGGTCTTTACATTGTGAAACGTATCTGCGACCTTCACCAGGCAAAGAT
Organism: Hydrocarboniphaga daqingensis; assembly: GCA_943362175.1. GTDB lineage: Bacteria > Bacteroidota > Bacteroidia > B-17B0 > Aurantibacillaceae > UBA4416. The sequence continues at coordinate 44,906 of CALRIU020000014.1, forward strand.
TACGGTGCTTGGCAACCAGCCATCCGGAAGTATTTTCCAGGTGCAGTTTTAGAGTCATGGCCCCCAGATGACGGAGATTTTAGAACACTAACAATCACATAGGGACATAAGAAACATAGAGAACCACAAGAGGATCATAGGTGTGGTAGTTTAGCTCTGATCTGTTCTCCCGGTTCTCTTCTAAGATGTCTTATATGCTATGCTTAAAGAAGCATGTCTATGCCGCGGGCAGGCGAGGAGCTATGTCACGCCGATGAGTCGGATATAGGGCAACATCGTGACTTAAGAAGCATAGAAAACCCAAAGAGATGATGGCTCTCCGTTCCCTGGCTCTCCTTTCTATGTATCCAGGTGGTTTAATAAACCTATAATTTAGTATGTTTGTGTGCCGGGCGAATCCGGTTTACGACCTACTTATGATCAGGATCATTACTTGTTTTACCCTTATCGGCCTGGCGTTGGTTTCCTGCCAGGGAAAGCACCCGGAAACCGCAACGGCCCAGAACGCAGGGGTAACAAGCGACAGCCTGCATTATGCCAAACGCTTTGCCATCCGGCATGAGAAGGAATATACCATCCTGGAAATTTACGGGAATAAAGAGAACCGGCAAGTGACCTCTACCTTTATCCTGTACCCGGATAAGAAACCGGTTTACAGCATCGATGCTTATTATGTGAAGATTCCGGTGAAGCGCGTGGCCAGCATGAGCTCCGTGTACAGCCTCATGCTCATGGCCCTGGGTGAAGCCAACAGCATTGCCGCGATCGATAATGCGGAGTATTACACCGATTCTTTTATTCAAACGCAGGTGAGCGAGGGCAAGGTGCTGGAGCTTTCCAAAGGGCCGCAGATAGAGATAGAAAAAACCCTGGCCCTGAAACCCGATCTGCTGCTCACCTTCGGGATGGGTAACCCGGAGGCCGACCTCGATAAAAAACTGTTGCAGGCGCAGGTACCCGTAGCCATTAGCCTCGACCACCTCGAAGAAACGCCGCTGGCCCGCGCCGAATGGATCAAGTTTTACGCCTGCTTTTTCAATAAGCAGCGCATGGCCGATTCCATTTTCAGCGCCAGCGAAAAAAAATACCACGAGCTCAAAGCCCTGGTGGCGAACGAAGCTCAAAAACCGACGGTGCTCACCGAGATCAAGTACGGCGATACCTGGTATGTGCCCTCGGGGATCAGCTACATGGCCAGCCTCATTGCCGATGCGGGCGGCGACTATTTCTGGAAAGACGACCACAAAACGGGCAGCACGCCTTTGTCTTTTGAAATGGTGTATGCCAAAGCCAAAGATTGCGATGTGTGGATTAACACCTATAACCTGAACTCCAAAAAGGAGCTGCTGGCTTATGATGCACGTTACGGGCTCTTCAACGCCTATAAAAAAGACAGGGTATATAATAACAACAAGGTGCAGAATGCCAAAGGCTACAGCAACTATTGGGAAACCGCCATGTTGCAGCCCGAAGCGGTGCTGGCCGATCTTATTGCGATTTTATACCCGGCGCGCCTACCAGATCATGTATTTACCTATTATAAGAAACTGGAATGATGTTGGATCTATGTATTTGCCCGGGAGTTTCAGGCCACGGCACGTCGCGATCAACCATCGGGTCGTTGACTGAGGCTCCCGAAGTCAACGAAGACCGGTGCCTTCGGCTCCGCTCAGGCACCGGTAACAATCACTAATCACCAATCACTACTCTTGTCCTCATCCAAATTCATAACGACTGCTCTTTGCCTGCTGGTGCTGGTGCTGATGCTGGCGCTCGCCGATCTCAGCTTCGGCAGTGTGAGCCTGTGGTCCTTGCAGGGTGATGATGCCATGTTTGCTACCATCCTGTACGATATCCGCCTGCCCAAAACGCTTACCTGCATCATCGCGGGCTCGGGCCTGGCCATGTGCGGCTTATTGTTTCAGAGCCTTTTCCGTAACCCGCTCGCAGGGCCTTATGTGCTGGGTGTGAGCAGCGGGGCCAGCCTCTTTGTGGCTTTGGCTACGATGGTGCTTACGTCTATCAACATCTCGGGCCTGTTCTTTGCCGGCAAGGCCATCATTGCCCTGTATTCCATTGCCGGGGCTTTCTTTGTTACCATCATTATCCTGGCGATCTCGCGGAAAACAAAAAGCAATGTCACCATTTTGCTGGTAGGCCTCATGCTCTCGCAGGTGCTGGGGGCCGCGCAGGGCCTTATCGAATACCTGAGCAGCGCCGATAAGCTGAAAACCTTTGTGCTCTGGAGTATGGGCAATGTGAGCAGCACCACCCTTTCCGACCTGGTGGTCGTTGGCCCGCTCAGCGCCCTGATTCTCCTCGCGGCGTTTTTCCTGGTGAAGCCGATGAATGCCATCCTGCTCAACGAGCAATATGCCCAGAACCTGGGCATCAACGTGTCCGGCCTGCGGATCAAGGTCATCGTCATTACCTCTTTGCTGGTAGGCATCATCACGGCCTTTTGCGGGCCCATTGCTTTTGTGGGCATCTCCGTGCCTATTGCCTCGCGCTTGTTTTTCAAAACCTCGCACCACCTGCACCAGATGATGTTTTGTATGTTGCTGGGTGCTTCTGTGTTGCTGGCGGCCGATCTCATCTGCCAGCTCATCAGCACGCAGTTTACCCTGCCGGTCAATACAGTGACCACGCTCATCGGCTCGCCGGTGGTCATTTATTTATTGTTTAAATCAAAGCTCAGCATCGGATGATCGCGCTCAGGAATTTGCAGATAGGCTACAGGCAGCGAAAGAAAACCGTTTCTGTGTTTTCGGGGCTCAGCGCGGAGTTCAGGGCCGGCGATCTGGTGGGCCTCATGGGCAATAACGGAGTAGGGAAGTCCACGCTTCTGAAGACGATCACAGGTACTCTGTCCGCCTTATCGGGAGAGGTTTTGCTCAACGGAAAACATATTGGCGCTTACACCGCTTCGGAATTAGCGCAGCAGCTTTCCATTGTGGTCACAGAGCGCATCGGAGGCTTCAACCTCACCACGCGCGACGTGGTGGCCAGCGGACGCATTCCTTACATCAACGTATTCGGGAAGCTGAGTGCAGGCGATGAGGCCATTGTGCAGCAAAGCCTGGAGCAGATGGGCATTACTCCACTGAAGGATAAATTGGTGGATGAACTCAGCGACGGGCAGCGCCAGAAGGTGATGATCGCCAAATCGCTGGCGCAGCAAACGCCGGTGATTGTGCTCGATGAGCCTACCGCCTTTTTGGATTATAACTCCAGGCATCAGCTCTTCCGCACCCTCCAGGAGCTCTGCGAGCAGCAGCAAAAGCTCATCATCGTGTCCTCGCACGACCTCGATTTGATGAAACCCTATATCAACCGCTCGCTTACGCTGGAGGAGGGGAATGTAAACATATTGAAATAATAAGCCAAAGTTAGACTCTTGAGATCAAAAAGGGCGGTTTACCGCCCTTTTTATGTCGTTGCCGTCGCGTATATTTGAAAGCCCCGTGCCTTCCAATAATGACGTCATATACAGTATTATTTCAGGTGTCTCTACAACAGCAGCACTTATATATTATATCCGCAACCGCCGCCATAAAGCAGAAATTGAGCGTCTTCTGCGGTTGTCAGATAAGCTTGAGCTGGAGATCAAATACCTGGAAACGGAGAATGCCAGTGCAAAATTGAACCCTCATTTATTAAAAAACACACTCAACGCTATTTATTCCTATTCCTGGCAAACCACTCATGCCATTGAGAAGCTATCGGAGATGCTGAAGTATATTCTGAATGAGAACAAGAGAAAATACGTTCCTCTCCACGAAGAGCTTGCTTTTCTGAAAGCTTATTACCAGGTACATAAAATGAAATTATCTCCTCAAACCAAAGATAAGTTTACATTGAATATCAGCGCGGAATCCGGAGGCCTGAAAATTGCGCCTTTGCTGACGGTTAATTTTATTGAGAACGCTTTTGTGCATGGAGATTATACCAATTCAGACTCTTTTCTCGATCTGCACATTACCGTAACACAAAATCAATTAATCTACTGTGTAAAGAATAGTTACTCGAGGTCTTCAGGCTCTACCGGTCTGGGGAACCAGAATTTTAGAAAAAGGCTTGATCTGCTTCATCACGGCAAACATGAGTTAGTGCTCACTCAGGATAGCCGGATGTATACTGCCACCTTAAAGCTCCAGCTCCATGAACATTAGAGTCGTCGTCGTAGACGATGATTTTTCGTCGCTGCAAGCCATCAAGAATTACTGCGGCCAATTGGAGGTGGAGGTCGTGCAGGCATTTAACTCCGCTAAGGAATTTGCCGGTTCGTTCCAGGATTTAAACTTTGATATCGCTATACTGGATTACGAGATGCCGGGTTACAATGGCCTCCAGTTGGCTGAATTGCTAAACTCCAAGAACATTCCTGTGATGTTTGTCACCGGGCATCGCACCGAAATAGCAGCAAAAGCCTGGGATTTGAACTGCCTTGCCTGTATTGAAAAACCGGTAACGGTGAATAAGCTTAAAGATGCCCTCACAAAAAATAAGCCGTCTAAGCGTTTGGAACAACAAGTGGTGCAGCTCGAGCTCTATGGTGGACAACTTGCCAACTTTAAAGTATCTGAAATCATACACATTGGCAGATGCGAGTCTGACACCAGTGGTAATGACAGGCTGCTAACGCTTGCTTCCGGCAAAACGCACCGGGTAATTAAAAAAAAGATGGAGGATTTTATGAGTGTGCTCCCAAACGATAGGTTTATGCGGATTGGCAAATCGGATATCGTCTCTAAAGATGCTATTATGTTTTGCAGCAAAAATCTGGAAGAGCTTACGCTTTCTACCAACAAAAAAGTGACTATATCCGCTCACCGCAAAGAAGATTTTAAGCATTGGTTTTTCACCGAATCACCTTTATAAGCTATTTCCCACCTTATTTTACCTGTTTGACACCCTTATTAATTAAGCGTTCATCTTTGCGCTAGTTTTGGTCTATCATTCTAAAACAAATGATTATGAAAGATCCAAAACATGATGCAGACAACCATGCCAATCAGCTGAATCCTAACAACGATGCCTATTGGGAAGCAAGAGGCTACGATGAACGCCCGGATGACTGGGAAGAGCAGATCGCCGATGAAGACTAAAATGATGGTTTACATCCCTGATTTTCCAACAAAACCAGTTGTTGGATGCGGAAGCCCAAAAGCAGACAGAGTAGGCGTAACTTATAAATCCATGAATTATGGCAAAAGGTAAAGGCGGTTGGCCAAGCACAACCGGAAGACCATCAGGCAAAGGCAGAGATAATGCATAGCCGGATTCTAAAGAGGGGCATCAGCCCCTTTTTTTCGCCTGCTTTATTTAGCCAATGCACCGGTCTACAACAATTTCCTTATGAATTCTAAGCCTTCCTGCTCCACAGCGGTTTTTCCTTCAATACTTTTTTATACACCGGGCAGCCCTCGTGGTGCGCGCCGGGCAGCAGGCCGATGCTCATGAGAAATTCGTTCACAATTTCGCCGCCGGTAAATTTGAAGGTCTTTTTAAAAAGCTTCACCCATTCTTCTTTTGTTTTGGGATGATGCGCTTCGAGCCAGGCGTCGAAGGAGCCGTGCGATTTCTGCAATTGCAAAATGGTCTTCGCATTTTCGATGGCCGCATTTATTTTGAGGCGGTTGCGGATAATGCCCGGATCGGCCATGAGGCGCTCGCGGTCGGCCTCGGTATAGGCGGCTACTTTTTTGAGGTGGAAGTTGTGGTAAGCTTTGCGAAAGGTGGCCTCCTTTTTCAGGATGGTTTCCCAGCTCAGGCCGGCCTGGTTGATCTCCAGCACGAGGCGGCAGAAGAGCTCGTGGTCGTCGTGGATGGGAAAGCCGTAGGCCTGGTCGTGGTAGGCTTTGTGGATGGCCCGGCGCTCTTCGGGCATGGAGGGGATGGCGTGGCAGTAGGACATAAACTTTTTTCCGGTAAAGATGGGGGCTTCTTCGCGGAAAGAAAAGAAACGGAGTGGAATGCTATGAAATATAGCATCGCGCCGGGGAGACTAATTTAATTTGCAGACGCATTTTTTTTGGCGTGCCCCTTCCGCCGCGCTTCCAGGAGCTCCGCAAGCGGCGGAAGGGTCAGGCTATCACGCCACTCTTTTTTGCCGCCCTTCGGCTGCGGCCCTTCGCTTCCCTTCGGCTCCGCTCAGCGCCCGGCAAAAAAGGAGTTCTGTTCTATCCTTCACGCGGATTTAGCGCAAGCCATCAGCCTGATCGTTCAGGAAGGGCATCTTCAACACCAGGCCGTGTAGCGCAGGCTCCCGCAAAGCTCTTTGCGCGGCACTGGCAGCAAAACGCCCGCAACACGTCCTGAGCCAAACGAGACATCCAAGGGCGGGTTTCCCGGCAGTACATGGCAGGCTTGCCAAACAGAAGGGAATTGAAAAACAGGGCGGTAAACCGAACCGTTTATGTGAAAGGAATGCTCTAATTTTGATTCAGGCCAAGGCGTTCTGCAAAGTTGTAGCCGGAACCCGAGGCAGTGAAGCCTGCCGGTGATGATCGCAGCAGGCAGATTCTATAAAGGACACAGGTCATGCATGGGAACCGGTGATGCGCCCACCGGTTCATACATCAGGGAGGCGCAGCAGGTAAGCCGAAAACTGACACATAGAGTAGGCCGTTTAAATTAATCGTGTAATTGTTATGGACACTAAAAAAGCAGCAAGTGAAAAAGACTTTCACAAAGAGATCACGAAATCTATTCTGGATGCGAAGATCGTTAACTACGAAGCCTTAGGCAAAACCTTCAGCAGCCTCGGGCCGGCCTTGGCGCTCCGCGACGATCCATGGGAAACGTTTTGCGGCACCATGAAGTTTTACATCCGTATTTTCAGGCTCCCGCCAATCGGGCCGGGATCGCAGGTACTTGACAGGCTGGAAAGACTGGAAAACCTGGGCAACCAATTGTAACACACCCTTTCCTCCAAATGATGCCATGGCTTTGCCTGTGGCGTCATTTGGATTTTTTTTCATGACGATGTATGAAAGCGACCCAAGCCCCTTTTGATGTTACAGCCATTATGCCCGATCAGGCTTTTTTAGCCGGGCGCATGGCCTATGCCCTGGATTTTGCCCGGCGTACCGTGGTGCATTTGATTACGGAAGGGCACGCCGCCGGGGAAGATGATCCCTGGTATGTGCGCCCGGAAAAAATCATTGCCGAAGCAGCTCTGCTGATGGTGTATGCCAAAGCCGGGAAGCCCGATGCTGCCGTAAAAGAAGCGCTGGCAGCCTTATATGACGTGCTCGAGCCCTTGGCCCGGAGCAAAGCCGTATTGGGAAACATCTGCCTGAAACCGGCCATGGCCCTGGATTACGGCTGCGCGCACCTGTGCCTGAGCTACCTCGGCTACCCCAATGCCTTATTTGATGAGGCCCTGGAGCAGGCCCTGAGGGCTAACAAGCATACAGAGCGCACGCCTTACCGCATGCTGGAGCAAGCCTGGCTGAAGACCCTGTGGAAAGGGGCAGGGACCCAACAGGAACTTGCGCTATGGAGCAGCCTTGGCTGCCTGAACCAGGCACCCGACCTGTTCAGCGAAAGCAGCGACGATGTGTATGCCACCACGCATGCGGCGATGTACCTGTTCTTTGATGGGCAGGCCGCGGCTCCTGTTGATACCGATAGCCTGATCGCCTACCTGGAAAGCTGGCTGGTGATCTATATGGACAAGCAGGATTATGACATTGCGGGCGAAGTGTTGCAGGCCTGGGCCATGACGGGCAGGCCTTTTAGCACGATTGCCCTGTTTTCCTTAACATGCCTGGTGGAGATCGAAAAGCGGGTAGGATTTTTACCGGCACCGAACCTCGACCTGAGCCTCATTGAGGGAAGGGAGCAACAGGAACGCAGAACCTATATCTACAGTGTGAACTACCATACGGCTTTTGTGATGGGCCTTTTATGCGCAAGCCTGTTCAGGCGTGGCGAATGGCATGCCTGCGAAACGGATGCCACATGCTACGATGCGGAATGGAACGCGCTGTTGAAAGCAGAATTGCAGACCGGAACACCGGCGCACTGGATGGACTATTACAAAACGCTGGAGGCTCCTCAGAAAGAAGCCCTCATGCCCTGGCTGTACCAGGTGGTGCTCACGCGGAAGATCCGTGGCTACGACTACGATGCCGCCAAAAAACTGATAGACCGCGCCAAAGGCACGGCGATGGAAAATCTGGTCATCAGCCAACAGGCCGTGGAGCTCCTGAGCCGGATTGGTTTGGTGGAGCGGTTTTGATCCTGCCTTTTTGATCTCTTTTTATTCGGGTGATTATCCTTCGTCGGCTAAGCAAAACCTTCCTCCGAAAAATGCGTAGCTTTGCTTCATGCATCCCAGCCTGAAAGCGCATATCCGTACATGGGTCGATCTGCCCGACGCAGACTTCGACGCCATGAGCCCTTACTTTGAGGAGCTGACGGTGAAGAAAAAACAAAACCTGCTCATCGAAGGCAAGGTATGCGGGCACAGCTACTTTATTGTGAAAGGCCTGCTGCGCCTGTTCTTTGTGAATAACAAGGGCGTGGAGCAGACCACGCAGTTTGCCATGGAGAACTGGTGGATGGCCGACTACCATTCCTTTTCCACCCGGCAGCCTTCGGAGTTCTACATCCAGGCCGTGGAGACATCTGCGGTGCTGAGCCTGAGCGATGCCGGCCAGGAGCAGTTGCTGGCGGAGTTCCCGAAGATGGAACGGTATTTCAGGCTCCTGCACCAGCGCGTGCATGCGGCTTCGCAGCTGCGCATGAAGCTGCAGTACGATTTTTCGCGCGAGGAGCTGTACCACGATTTTAACCGCCGCCACCCCGAATTTGTGCAGCGCATCCCTCAGTACCTCATGGCCTCTTACCTGGGCTTTACGGCCGAGTACCTGAGCGAGATCCGCAGGAAGCGCATTTCTTAAACGGGTTTAAGAAGTTTTGGCGGGCAGGGCTCTACCTTTGACCCAACAAAACCAAAGAAACCATGACCACACGATTGACCATCGAACAGGAAACGCCGGAAGCTTATAAAGCGGTATACGGCCTGGCGCTTGCCCTCAAACACATCAACCTCACCCCCATCCAGAAGGAGCTCATCAAAATCAGGGCCTCGCAGATTAATCACTGCGCTTTCTGCATCAACATGCATACGAAGGAAGCGCTGGCGGCCGGCGAAAGCCAGCAAAGGATCTTCCTCCTCAGCGCCTGGCGCGAAACAGACCTCTTTACCGAAGAAGAAAGGGCCATCCTGCAACTAACGGAAGAAGTCACGCTTATTCATCAAGAGGGCCTCACCGACGCCACTTATGCCCTGGCAGAGCAATTCTTCGACAAGCAGACGATCTCGCAGATCATCATGAGCATTGTGCTCATCAATGCCTGGAACCGGATTGCCGTGAGTAGCAGGATGGAGCTGGGGAAGTGGCTTTTCACTTAATAAGAACCCTGCAAGGACGCTTGCGGGGTTTTTTATTGATGTTTTTACAAAGAATGATACGCCCTACGGCATTCGATAGTTTTAAGGTAAGCATTGCTTACCGCGAAAGAAAGCGCAGTGGCCGCTACCGGGGAATCTGGAATGACATTGGAAGGAGGGTGTGTAGGGGGTAGACTTATTAATTATTAAAATGAGTTATTCAAAAACAATTTCACTGATAATGAATTTGATGTCACGAATTGGTGCGCGACTATAAATATTGATATCTGAGCCAGATCCTACTCGCCAAATATCTATTTCAGGGTATTTTATAGACATCAACATTGCAGTAAAAGTAAAAGGCTTAGGGCCGATGGGGGCTATTATTATGCTATAGTTGTCTTTAAGCTTAAAATACAACGCTGATAGTTGCCTTTCTAAGAAAAGTAAATCATCAAAGGGATAAGTAATAACATTGAAGCTTTTTTCCTTTAGAATATTTTGGTTATTCTTTTCAAGAACTTCAACAAATTGGGGATCGGATGCGGGTTTAGTATAGAAAAGATAAGAAACCTTAGGGTCCAAATGGTCAATAATGCCTTCGGCTTTATTTTGCTCGTAGCCGAGGCAAACTATAAGAGCTTTAGGTTTATCTGTAGGAACAATATATTTGCCAGGTAATGGTGCGATATCTTTATTGGGTTTCGGATCAATCGGGTCAGAATAGCTTGAGGGAGTATAAATGAAATAGCACGTAACACGATTTAGAGGAAGTTTCTTTTTTGCTAAGTAAAGTATTATTGAATAATACCATGACTTTGTCATACAAGAATAATCAATAGCAATAGTAATTTCTTTTTTATTTATTTGTAAAATCAACTCATCTAATAGCTTGTAAATATCTGTGTGTTCGCGAATTGTTCTTCCCTCTATATCTTCTATATGAGTTGTGGAATTGGGATAAAACAGTACTATGGTCTTTGCTATAGAAGCGAACTTGCTAAGGTTGTCAAATGCAGTTCTAACACGATCCTCATGATTACTTGCAAAGAGAAGAAAGTCAAAAGATGCGTTTTTTAATGCATCAATTTCAACTTGTTTTCCATATTTTATTTCCATTTTGTTAAAATAAAGTTGGTTGCGATTCCTGATTCCAATTTTTGAGACACTGGCTTAGTTTAACTTCTGGATACTTTCGGATAGGTAACTTATATAACATAAAGAACAGATACGATAACTTAAAGCGTTTTCCTCTTACATCAAAATCAAACGCATCGTCTTTATCATCTAACAAAATGAAAGCACCTTGCGCAACTCCTTTTTCAATTAATGTTATCATATCCTCCGGTATATCTTGTTCTTTTGGATCAACTATAAAAGTTAACTTAGGGTCCATATGAAATTCAGGGCCTAGTACTTGCTCGGTAAAGAAATTGCCCATCTTATCAATTAGATCAATCAAAGAACATGAACAATTAAAGCCAATTGGAATATTTGATATAACATTTTTAAATCTTTTAGCAGCGCTTATAAGTTCTTCATATTGGACGTGTTTTTCAGCCTTAGTTCTAGAACACTTGAGCAAAATACCACTTATAATGCCAATTAACCATCTAGGATTCCCGTCACATACCTTAACTAAAACTTCAATGCCAGAGTATAAATCTTCGCCCGTTTTTCGGCTTCTTAGTATCTTATATTGCTTACCGCCATTTTGAAATTTATTCTCATCTACAAAATAATTTCTGAAGTAAACAATAGGCTTTATTTTTCTAAAAATAGTATCTTTTTGTTTCTTATCTATTGCTATAGGATTATTAAGACTAATTTTTTTAGATTCTAAAAATGACTTAAATGATTCGTCTTTGGATAATAATTGTGTTATTTCATTATAAAACTCACTTCCTTTCTCATAGCTGTGAAAGCTTTTTTCATGTATGTGATTAGACCCAAAAAAAGCAGAGGGATCGACTGATTCAAATCTATTGGATAAAAGAGAATTAATAATCTGCCTAGAAAATTTTTCATTATCCGATGATGCCCACATTTTTATCATTTGAACATCATTTCCGGAGGTAGGACTATATTCTCCAGTAAATTCTTTTTCAAGTTCAGAGGGAAGAATAGGACTGGCACTTAACTTATACAAAATATATTGCTGTCTACTTCTAAGTGATCTAAATAACTTTTGCCGTAACCATAAAGGCGCAAATTCTAGTTCGTCAAAACATAGTGCCCACTTTTTACCCTCATTTAATTTATATATTCTTTCAAATATGGGTATGATATATTCAAGAGAGCTTTCGAAAGATAAGTTAAAATATTCATCTTGGGGAAGGTTATTGTCCTCAGTATAATTAAAGATTACATCTTGAATTAACTGATTAACTGTATCAATCCTTTTGTTTAATGCTTCTTTAATATAATCCAGCTTTGGAACCGTTGCTTTTAATCTCCATGCATCTATTAGGGCTTTACAAAGTTCTTTTTCCTGTTCTTCATGAGTGTTTTTTAATTCAAGCTCAATAATATATTTAAAAGTATCACATAATGCTAAGAAAACATTGCTGTTTACAGCAAATGCAGAAATAACATCTGCAAAATTTTTAAATCGCTCTAATTGTGAGCTATATGTTTGGTTTTTCACGTCCCAATATATATCAGTAGAAATATATATTGCATAAAATGGAGAATTTGCTCTGATTTTTTTTGCACGCGAATTCTTCCAAGAATATAGAGCCGGAAGGGTTAACATTTTCATTAGCGTAGTCTTGCCACATCCTCTTGCACCTAAAATTACAGAATGATTATTGGAGATCAATTTGCCAAAATTCTCAGACCAAATAAATGATTCGGCCACTTGTTTAGGATTAAGATGGCGTGCATTGAAAGTATTAAAAAAATCGTCAGGCCTTTTCATGAAATCAGGTTTTATCAAAATAAATATGCTTTGGTTTTAAACCAAGTTTCGCGTTAAAATAAATTTTTTTTGATTCTAAATTACTTTGTAACATTTCCATTTCATCTGGAATAAGATTTTCTATTTCAGGAATTTGTGACACTAAAGTTTCCCAATTTATCATTTCTTGAGTAGAGAAAAGTTGAATAATTTTTTCTTGTAGATTTTTTAATTCGCCACTAAAACCAAAACCAGTATAAGGATAAAAGCCATCCTCTTTATTATTGTTCCAGCCCCCTCCTTGTTTAAAGGTCCAAGTTTCTAACTTTCCTATAGATTTATCTTGTTTTTTATTTATTTCTAAAATATGGAAATAATTAAATTTACTTATCCATGATATTTGATTAGTAGCAGAAAAGCTTCCAGCCGATAGGACAGGAAGTCCAGGCCGCTCTTCAGTTGGAAAATATCGAAGCCAAGGATCATGCTTGTGACCGTGAACTACTATATCAAATTTGAATTTACCAAGTAATGACATTAAAGCTGCACCATTTTCAATAACATCATGTTCTCCTAATTTTAGGCGTGAATGCTCTATCGGATGATGATGACATAATGCGATTTTTATTTTATGGGAATAATTATTTTTTGTCAGGTATTTTCCAATCTCCTCAATTTGGCTTTCCTCAACTTTTCCTTTTATAGCAGGGTTTTCTATCGGATTGTTTTTTTCATAATGGGTGTGGAAATGCGTAGAATTAATGACTAAAATTTGATAGCTTTCCTCTTCCAGAATGACATACCCTTTATCCCAAAACATACTTAATTTTTCTTTTATTCTAATTGGGAAGTTCTGTTGAATTTTTTTTGGGATATCGAAACTATATTTCGAATAAGTATGGCGAGAGTCAACATCGTGATTCCCAATAGTTGCTATAATTTCCTTTGCTTTTAGGGCTCTTGCAACTTCATTTACATAATTCCAACCAGAAAAAAAACCTTGTTTATCTGAATGGTCAGTAAAATCTCCTGGACTTAAAACTAAATCTACCTTTAGTTTTTTTTCATCAATAACTTCCAATAGATTCTCAACAGGATGCTCATTGGATGGTAGTCTGAGTTTATCGCTAAACAGTAAAGTGTTGTTATCCTTGAAGTTTTCTTTCTCCGGATGACAATGCAAATCGCTTATTATTGCTATACGTAATACATTATCCTCCATTTAAGATCTCGTATTATAGATTATAACTTCGTTGTAATTCCCTCTGGTTTTTATTCTCCCCCCAACCTTGCATGGCCTGGAAACTTTTTTAATAGTTCCTAAACCCCCATATAAATCTATAATGGAAGGATGACTTGCATTTGTAAGAATAAAATAAGCGCCTCTTTCAATAATTCGTTCTATAAGTATTTTTAATCTTTTTTGATCGGTCCAGGAAAAAAGCCTTTGATTGTATTCTATAAAGCCATTGTTTTCATGTGCTACAGTATATGGGGGGTCGAGAAATATAAGATCTCTTTCTTTTATATTATGTAGGATATTGTAAAATCCAGAACTTTTGAGATTAATATTTTGAAGACTTTGATTAACGCTAAGCAAAAGGTCTTTTGTTACAATATCTACGTTTGGCCGGTTGCCATATGGGACATTGTATTCATTGTTACTATTTACTCTGTAAATTCCATTAAATGACGTTCTGTTAAGATAAATAAATCTTGCAGCCTTAATAATTTCTGATCGGGTTTTAAGGCTTCTTATTTTATAATAATCTTCTTTTGAATTGACAAAATCGTGCAATGAATTAATTAACCTTGTAGGATTATTTTGAATTTGGTAATATGTATTGATTAATTCTTCGTTTGAATCAGAAAGATAAAATGCATGGTTATCCTTATTAAATTTATTGATTAAATAGAAAAAAACGGAACCGGCACCTAAGAACGGCTCATGATAATCATTAAAAGATTCAGGGAGAATATCTTCTATGTATTCATTAATAAACCAGCGTTTAGAGCCAGTCCAGCGTAAAAAAGGTTGTGGGCAAATTTTTTTTACTTCAACAAACGGCATAGGGGGTAAAGAATATACTCTAATTTATATATTGGGTTGGTCAAATATAGTATTATATTTCTACATAAAAACTCTTAATTATATCAATAAAGGTCATCGAATTAAAGCTATTCTATCTCTCATTTCATTACATAAAAATTAAGTATATATGTCAATCCCAAATGTTTCAACCTTATACCAGCGAATTAATAAAGGCGCAGAAGGAGGCTTAGAATTTGCGAGAATCATCAACTTATTGATGCTTTCTGAATCTTCTAAAGAAGATTTTCAATTTACTTGCTATTCTGATGCGGCTGGCGATTATAAAGGAGTAGACAGTATAATGGTCAAAGGAATAATTAAGTCCGGATTACAATATAAATTTCTTCCTTCACCCTTTAAAAGCGATCATCGAGCTCAGATTAAGTCGTCTTTTAAAAAGGCAGTTAAGGAGTTCTCAGAAATGGACCAGTGGATACTTATTATACCGGAAGATCCAAATAGATTTGATATAATGTGGGCAGAAGAAATATCCAAAGAACTAGATAAGCCGGTTATAATTTGGGGTCATTCGAAAATTATTAGTCTGATGTTGAGTCATAGGCATATTGGTGAACAATATTATCCGGATTTGAATTACAAGCCTATCCGGATTTCTAATGAGCCTACTCAGGAAGACATAAACTATTTTAACGAGTTTTTAAAGCCTGATGCCGATATTGCTCTACTAATGTTGAAAGCACAGCCTACATTATCAGATTGTAAAGCAGTTTTCACGGCTGAATATTACAAGGAAGTTTCAGACATGTATTATTTGCAATACCGGAATATGTTGGACGATGCAACTGACCCTTATTCTCTTAAGACTAAGAAAGCTTTTGGTATAAGATCAAGTACATCCGAAGAAATTATGGAAGAACGGCATGTTTTACCAGGTGGAATGCACATGATGCAGGAAAAACACAAAGTGTTGAATAGTAATATGAGGTTTTATGGAGTATCTTTTAAAGATGAAGGAGAAGATTACGGAGTTTCATTTGCTGTTTGGTGTTTTTTGAATGGACGTTGGGTATTTTTTCCCAAGCCATTTCGTATTATTGGTAGCATTAATAGCATGCGTAATGACAGGGATCTTAATTTCATGATTAAGGTTTTTAAATGGTTTGGCTTTGAAAAAACCCTTCAAAAAGGATATAAGAACCGGTATTTAATGGCGGTTAATCATATTGTATATAAGCTCGCTAGTCAGAAGTAAAATAATTCTTCTAAAATAACTCCCTAATCCCCACCCCCAGCGCCTTCGCGATCTTCTGAATATTGACAATAGTAATATTCTTCTCCCCGCGCTCGATCATGCCGATGTAGGTGCGATGCACTCCGGCACGGTCGGCCAGTTCTTCCTGTGAGATCTCTTTCTCTTTCCTGAGTTCACGCACGCGTTCCCCAAACAGGATGACGATACTCTTTGTTTTTGCCATAGCCTAAAGCTATTTATAGTATGCATAGGAGTCCACATACTATAGTTAGCATTATTCTTTGCGGGATATGGGTTAATTTATTATCTTCGCTTAACCAAACCATGAAAACCACCCTTACCCATCTCCCTGATCATAAGCAAGCCGAGCTCCGGCAGATTGTGGCGGCGCTCATTCCCAGGTACGGGGAGATCGAGATGATCATCCTGTTCGGGAGCTATGCGCGGGGTACTTATGTGGAGGATAAGTACGAGGACAAGGGCATTGTGTATGAGTACAAGTCGGATTACGATTTGCTGATCATTACGACGAAGAACAGCCAGGCGGACAATGATAGCCTCATTTCGTCGATTGGCGGCAAGCTGGAGGAGCTGAGCCTGCCCACGCCGGTGAACCCGATTTTTCATGGCATCGACTTTGTGAATGCGGAGCTGCGCGACGGCAGCTATTTCTTCGACGAGATCAAGCGCGACGGGGTGCTGCTCTTTAGCACCAGCCGCTATCGGCTGGATGAGAAACAGCCCAAAAGCCCGGCCGAACAGAAGGCTAAGGCGCAGAAATATTTTGAGGGCTGGTTTGAGAGCGCAGAGGATTTCTTTAGAATTGCAAAATCTGAATTGAGCATTGATAAATACAAAACATCAGCTTTTAATTTACATCAGGCCACCGAACGCTATTACGGTGCCATTCAGATTGTCTTCACCGGCTACAAGCCCAAAACGCACGACATCGAGGTGCTGGGCCGACTGGCCAAAGCCCTGGATATGGAATTCGGCAAAGTGTTTCCGCGCGCCACCATCGAGGAGCGCCGCCGCTTTATCCTGCTCAAAAAAGCCTACATCGAAGCGCGCTATAACATGGACTATAACATCGGCAAGGCCGACCTGGAGTACCTGAGCGAACGCGTGCAGCTGCTGCGCCGGCTCACGGAGCAGATCTGCCTGAAAAAAATAAACGCCCTCTAAGACCTGTTTTCAGTGGTTGATCCCGGTTAGTAAACCAACAAATCAACCTGATGGAAACACCAACTTTAGCCCTACCGCCCACACAAGCCGCCCTGCAGGGCAGCCATTACCTCAATCACCTCCTCAGCCCGCTGGAGCATGCCGCTCTGGCCGCCGGCTTCGAAGCCTTTACTTATCCCATCGACGGCCTCCACCTGCACATCAGCGCAGACGTCGCTGCCAACCTGAAGCATATTTACGCCCTGCGCCTCATGCTCTGCGAGCAATTTGCCGGGCAGGTGCAGGCCCTGTATGCCGAGGCCGGGCCGGGCTATGCGCCCTTCCTGAGCCGGCCCCTCAGTGAGCTGGCCATCAGCACCCGCCTGCACCACCTGCTGCTGCGCGCCGGCTGCGAAAGCCTGCTCGATGTGGCACGGCGCGGCCCCAAAGGCCTGTCATCCGTGCGGGGCTTTGGCCCAGGGGCGCTGGCCGAGCTGAGGGAATTTTTTGTAAGGGAAGGGTATGAGGAGTTGTTTGCTTAAATCGGACATTTGCTTCAGCTAATGAAGCTGTATTTGATTTTATATTATTAGTTCTTTTTGCTTGATCAAAAAGAACCAAAAAATCAAGCCAAAAATATGCTCAGCGCGCCTCACGGAATTCTACGGATTTCACGCTCCATCCTGTCACAAAGAACAGGTGACAGGATTTCACTAAATCCTTGAATTCTCGTTTCACCCCTCTCTCTGCCCGCATTTTTGGCAGGCCACGCGCTTGCATCTATCATGCTTTATTTATAGAATAAACTATGCACCCTTACATGTTTGAGTTGGTATTATTCGCTTCCCCTTTTCTTCCGTGCGGGGCTTTGGCCCCGGAGCCTTGCAGGAGCTGAGGGAGTTTTTTGTGAGGGAGGGTTATGAGGAGTTGTTTCAATAAAATGCATCAGTGCTTTTTATTTTAAGAATAAGTAAGATTTTTAGTATTATTTCTTTTTTCCCTCGAAGCGAGTTCGGGGCTGGCTTTGATGAAAAAAGAAAGAGGGCAAACATCCGTTGGATGTTTGAGCCAGCATGTGGGTGGCTCAAGGAACCCTTCTTTTTTATATCTCTTGTTCTTTTTGCTTGATCAAAAAGAACGAAAAAATCAAGGCAAAACGAATCCTTCCCGCTCTTTTAATTTTTAAGATTCGTTACCGAAAGAGAACTAAAGCTCTTTCGGACTCATCTAAAAAAATTAAAATTCACAGCCCCTCGGCGCCACGTTTTGCCAGCCTACGCGCTGTATCTATCATGTTTTACTTTATCGGAATAGCTTCATGATTCTTCCACATGTTCGGTTTTGTAAGCAAGCGCTTAGTAGGAGCTTACCATAGAGGATTCTGCGCAAAGCAATGCCTGATCGTTTGTACATTCCACTCCTTTAAACCCAAATCAGGTTCGGGGAATCAGCGCCCGCACAGGGCCGCTAGCGCACATCGCCAATGATAAAGCTCCGCTCGCTGAAGGCCGGCAGGCTGGGTTCTCCTTCGTAAAAATAATGAATAGGGTCTTTGGCATCCATCAGGCCCAGGCTGTAGAGCACCGGCACAAAGTGGTCGGACGTAGGTGCTGCCAGCTTGCCCAGCTTGTGGCTTGTTTCGTAATCAATAAGGCTCTTCACATGGCGGCTGTCGATCTCCTGCTTAATCCAGGCGTCGTAGTCGGCTTCCCAGCCGTAAGGCGTCATATCGCCGGTACTGAGTTTTTTTCCTGCCAGCTGTAAGTTGTGGATGAGCGAGCCGCTGCCGATGATGAGCACGCCTTTATCGCGGAGCGATTTCAGCTGCCTGCCAAGCCCGTAATGGTACTCCGGTTTCGCGTGGTAATCGAGGCTCATCTGAAACACCGGCATATTGCCCTTCGGGAAAAGGTGCATGAGCATAGGCCAGGCGCCGTGGTCGAGGCCCCAATCGGTGGTTTCTTTCACCTCCGGAATCAGCTGCGTGATTTCATGGGCAATGGCGGGGGCGCCCTTTGCCTGGTATTTTACGGTGTAGTACTCGTCCGGAAATCCGTAATAATCATAAATCTGCTTTTGCTGCGGAGAGGCATTCACAAAAGTGCCGCGCGTGTTCCAATGGGCCGATACCACCAGCACAGCTTTCACATCATAGCTTTTTTCAAGCTGCCTTCCAAGCTCATAGAGGGTGTTCCAGAAAGGCCGCTGCTCCCGGGGCAGTGGAATGTCCATCGGGCTGCCATGCGAGGTAAAGAGCACCGGCATCCTCTTTCCCTGCACCGGCAGGCTGCCTGTGAGCTTTTCAAATTCGGGCAGCTTCATGGCGCTGAGCGACATCGGGGCCAGGGCCATCAGTTTTAAAAAATCTTTTCGTTCCATGTTCGTATCATGTTGGGTTCAATCTGTGATTGAGGTTGCAGCGACAAAGTTCGGAAGAGGAAAGCGTCCAAAAATTGATCTATGGTAAGAACGTGCTTCTGCTACCCTTCGACTCCGCTCAGGGTGCAGATCAACCACCGGTGGCTGAGACCTTTGAAGCCAGCGGTTTTAAAAATTACAGCCACCGGGTACAAATCAATCACCGGTGGCTGAGCGGAGCCGAAGCCCCGGTGAAAGAAGTATAATGTGTGATCTTTAAGATTTAGGGCGTGTCCCTTCCGCAAAGGAACGCGGAAGGGCCGGGCTATCACTCCAATCTTTTACATACACTTCGGCTCCGCTCAGTGTACGTAAAAGGATTTTCGTTCTATCCCTCACGCGGGCTTATCTCAAAATTCCGGATTTGGCAGCGATGGCTGAGCCGGTGCACTGAGCTTATCGAAGTGGGAGCCGAAGCCATACCTGATGAACGCCTATTTTTTACTCACACGTTCTTTCCTTACTCTGCTGAGGCTTTCGGGTGTCATACCCAGGTAGGAGGCCAGCATTTTTTGCGGCACGCGCTGCGTCAGGCCAGGGTAGGTTTTGGTGAAATTGTCGTAGCGTTCCTCGGCAGTGGCACTCAGCAGGAGGATGATGCGCCGGCGGAAGGCGTTGATCTTCTTTTGCAGGCTCATCACCAGGTCGTTGGCCGATGCGAGGTCTGCGCTGGCTGTGGTGAGATCGCGCGGAGAGTGGATGATCTTAACTACCGAATCTTCAATGGCGTCGATGTAGAGCATCGCCGGCTTTTGTTCGAGGATGGCCTCTTCGTCGCTCAGGAACCAGTCTTCGGGCGCAAACTGGTAGATGTGCTCCTTGCCTTTCGTGTCGATGATGTAAGCCCTCAGGCAACCCTTCTCCACATAGTAAGCCTGGTTGGCAGCATCACCGGCCCTCAGCAGGATCTCTCCTTTTTTTACATGCTTTTCAGGAACAGCTTTGAAATGGTCTTTGAGGGTCATAGATACTTTGGTTTCTATTAAATCAGGTATTGTGTAATGTCAATCTTTTGCCGGGTGCCGGAGCGTGGTTGATGTATTTCGAACCTGCTGCCGGTTTTATAAATATTAATGTGCCAGTAAATCGAATCTCCCTTGTGGGTTGTGCTCATGTTAGCACTAAGCGTAACAAATTCTTTGAATGGAAGAACAATAATCGTTTTCTCATTCCCGCAAACGAAAGCGACGTAAGCACGTTTACATTCTTTCAGAAATGTTTTTTGGTATGGATAAAAGGAGTACCAGAATAAGTCCGATTGTTTCCTGGGATATATTTTCGACACCATACAGATGAATCCAATATTAAGCTCCGGATTGAAAAAAAAGGATCCGGACTTTTTAATAAAGCTCGTTTTTAAGCTTGCGGCTATTTTTTCAATATAGACAGTCTGGTTTACACGAGGACTCTTATCCGGAATGACGATGGGTTTAACCTCATCCGACATAGCTTCCGGAATGGCTTCCTCTTCTATTTCTGTTTGATAGGTACGGGAAGGGTCAAACATCAATTCGATCAAGCCATCCAGCTTCGTGTATTCTACGGGCTTCAGCACCTCGTTGATTTGGCGGTGAATTCCGGCATCATTCACGCGTTCTCTCAGCAGCAACATGGTGGTTAACGCCTTGACGCTGATCAGGCGGATATCCTTAGAATGCCTCGAGCCGCGGATCTGGGATTCAAGCCCCCCGGTATCCTCCCTACCCACAACAATCAGAATCGAATTTTTGCCCCTGGTAATCCTACCTTCTTCAATAAGTTTGTCTGAATAGCCGGCTACTGTTTGCAGGTTTATCATGTAGGCATCGGTGGTTTTAATTTCGATGACAAAGCTGTGCTCATCATTCAGCTTCCAGATGCCGTCATAGCCGATGACATTCGTCCTTCCTCTGTATGAGCCATGCTCAACGGAAAAGCCAAGCCTCTCGCCATATTGATTAACGGCTTCCTGCAAGGCAAAACCACTGTCTTTAAAGGAGTCCGACAAGCATTCATTTGTATACTGAACCAGCTTTTCGCTGGGTATTTCTTTAAGAAACTCACGTAGTTCCGACGAGGTGTTATTTTTATCTTTCAGAATCCCATCGCCGGTAATGGATATAATTTGTGCATACGTTTTCGGAGCCAGAAATTCCTTATTGTCTTTCCAGAGTTGAAGCAATGTGGTCATAGGGGATCAAATTAATACATGAATGTACAAAAGTTTTGATACTTTATTTGAATAATAATCCCAGTAATGTATGATGCCATATTATACAATAGGTTTTAGAATATGACAATACCAAGACGGAATAGTGCTGTAAAGTAAAAGGATTTTAAAACAGCACGTTACAGGGTGAAAAGTTATGAATAGGAAAAATGTTTTACCTATGTTGTTCCCCCAAAGAGAAAACCCTCTGAAAGTCTTGCTGTCAGAGGGTTTTGTTGCTTTAGAAGAAAATGGTGGATTTGTATGATTATTTTGGGGTTAACTGTATCGATTGATAAAACGGTTAATACCTCTTCAAAGGTTATTTATCTTCCTTATTGAATTTCGTACCAACCTTGTATTATCTTTGATCGTATTAATAGAAGTCATTAACCCCAAAAGCCTTTTTATATGACATTAAAATCTGACTGGACTTCTGAAAGCATTCCCGATTTAAATGGCAAAACGATCCTTATAACCGGAGCCAGTTCGGGAATTGGCCTGGAGGCCACGAGAGCCCTTTTGGATAAAAACGCGACGGTGGTACTCGCTTGCAGAAATCGTATAAGATTCGAACAGGCCATTAAGACTTTACGCAATAAAAAACGAGCTTACTTTGTTGCTCCGCTTGATCTTTCCAACTTAATTTCAATCGAGAATTTTGCAAACGAATTTAAAAAATCGTTCCGTCAGCTACATGTGTTGATCAATAATGCAGGCGTTATGAATACTCCGTTTGAAAGAACTTTACTGGGGGTAAATATACAGTTTGGAGTGAATCATTTAGGTCATTATGCACTTTGCGGACATCTGCTGAATAATCTTCTCCAAACATCAGGATCAAGAATTGTAAATGTTTCCAGCATTGCCGCTGCCGAATCACAATTCGATCTCGCCAACATTTACTCCGCAGAAAAATATGAGAAAAATGCAGCATATCGGCTTAGCAAACTGGCCAATCTTTATTTTTCCCTTGAACTAAATGAACGATTTATACAAAACAAGCTTCCCTGTATTTCTGTTTCAGCTCATCCAGGTTACGCAAAAAGCAATTTACAAAGGCACTCTAAGGGCTTGTTACGGAAATTGCATATCCTGTACACCATTGCACGCTATGGACAAAGTGCCAAAGCAGGCGCCTTATCTATCCTAAGGGCAGCTACCGAAACCAGCTTAAATGGTGGGGAATATTTTTATCCTGGCTCAGCTAACGGACTCAAAGGTGTTCCGGTTGCAGGGGTTTACCCTCCTATTGCCCTAAATGATGAATATAGAAAAATGCTGTGGGTATTATCCGAAGAATTAACCACAATTAAATATCACTTCAATTCATGAAAATCGGATTAGTCTATCCTAATGAGGGGAAAAAGGAAAAAGCTATTCATCTTGGATTGGCATATCTTGCCAGCTATGCGAGAACGCAGCATCCGGACATAAGTTTTACGCTACTGGATACGAGAATTGCTTCAAAACAGGAAAAGCAGAATTTCTTCACTATGGCATTTGATATAGTGGGGGTCACAGTGATGAGCGGTATATTTAAAGAAGCTCTGGCAATAGCTAAGGAAGTAAGGAAATATCAGCCTTCCACAGTTATATGTGTCGGGGGGCCGTATGTTTCTTCACTGGAGAAAGAGATTTTACATTTTTCTGAATTTGACCTGGCAGTTGTTGGCGAAGGTGAAATTACATTTAGTGAGATCATTCATGCTATAAAAGGAGCAGGAGATTTTTCATCGATCGAAGGCCTCATTTATAGAGATTCAGACGGTAACGTGGTCATGAATAGAGCGAGGGGGATTAAAAATAACATTGATAATTTGCCGATGCCCGCTTATGATCTTTTTAAGATGGACAGGTATCCTAATTACAGGATTCTAAGCAGCCGGGGCTGCCCTTATAAATGTTCGTTCTGTAGTTCGGCCGATGTATGGCAGTACAAATGGCAAAAACGAAAACCGGCAGCTATTCTTGATGAGATCAAATTCCTGATAAAAAATTATGGCAGAAAAACTTTTTTCTTTAACGATGATACATTTAATATGAACCTGGCAAGGGCAGAAGAAATCTGCGATCTCTTGATTGAAAGCGGAGTGAATATACTCTGGACAACACCCTTCAGGGCCGACCGGGTGGACTCTAATCTTGCGGCTAAAATGAAAAAGGCAGGCTGCTACAATGTAGCTATTGGTATAGAATCCGCTGACAATACTATCCTGGAACTTATGAAAAAACAAATTACGATAGAACAGATTACCAGCGGCATTAAAATACTAAGATCAGCTGGAATTGAAGTGTTAGGCCAGTTTGTGATCGGGGTACCGGAGGAAACACCCCTCACATTTGAGAAGACGCTTAATTATGCTTTAAATTCTGAGCTTGACTTTATTCTATTTTATTCTGCTTTGCCCTACAAAAAAACTGCTCAGTGGGAATTTATAGAAAAAAACGGCAGATTCCTCCATCGTGTGATGCATGAATACCATGATATTAAACCACGAGTCGTGTTTGAGACCAATGATTTTAACTATAACGATAGGGTGATTGCTATAAAAAGAGCAGAACAGGCTGGTTTTTATGTGGACGATAACCGTTTAAGCCATGTGTTTGATTTTGGGAGAACTGCCGCGAAGTATTTTCAAAAATATCTACCTGCCAGAGTAGGTAACTTTGTCTATTTAAGCATGAAAAAATTCTATAGAGAGAGACTCAAAGGTACATGGATACGGAATTAAGAGAGGTATTCATTAACTCCAACGAGTTGGGTGAATGATACCAAAAACATCGGAAACATTTTTTATGTGATTAAATAAAATTAAGTCCTTTGTTAGAAAGACTCCTGGCGGAAGACAAATGTCCTCAGGCATTTGAGCCACCTTGCGAGCGGATTATTTCATGATCCTTGGGGCATGCCCTGGGTCACAGACCATCAAGCGCTTGACAGCTCCAGCCAAAAAAAAATCCCCGCCTTTGGGCGGGGATTTTTTTATCGAGGTCCCGAGCGGATTCGAACCGCTGTAGCAGCTTTTGCAGAGCTGAGCCTAGCCACTCGGCCACAGGACCATGATGGTGAGATTTCTGGCAAAATGCCGGATTTCTCAGAACGGGTAGCAAAAATACACTTTTTTTCCTAAACCAAATAAAAAATTATAGGGAAAAAGGCTTTTTATTAAGACTAAAGGCCTTTGCCAGATGATTTGATGCCACTCAACTCGTTAAGAAAGACCCCGTCGCAATCACCCCTCTCAATTGTTATTTCCGCACCCCGCCGCTTCGAAACCGGCAACCTACCTTTGTCAAACAAATCACTCTATCATGAGAAAATTAATCATAAAAATGTCGGTGTCGCTCGATGGTTTCGTATGCGATGCACATGGCGGGAAAGACTGGCTCTTTAAAACCGGCGACGCGGAGTCCGCTGCCTGGAGTGTCAACGAGATCAGGGAGGCCGGGCTCATCATCATGGGCCGGACGTCCTTTGAGGAAATGGCTCCTTACTGGCCTACGGCTACCGGGCCCTTTGCAGAGCCTATGAATACCATTCCCAAAGCCGTGTTTACCAAAAAAGGATTTAAGGGCATCGGCCCCCTTCCTTCGGCAACGCAAGAGCAAGCAGCCTCCTGGACCGGGGCGCAGATCATCAATGGCGATCTGGCGGAAGAGATCACGAAGATCAAAGCGGAGAAGGGTAAACCCATCGTTGCCATTGGCGGTGCGGGATTCGTACAGGGCCTCATCGCCACAGGCCTGGTAGATGAATACCACCTGGCCGTGCATCCTGTGGCCCTGGGTTCAGGACTTCCCATCTTCAGCGGGCTGAAAGCACCGCTTTACCTGAATCCCGGCGGGGTAAGCGTATTTCCGGCCGGAACCATCGCCTACACTTACCGCGCCTGAGCTTACAAACGTCTTCCCTAAGCGAATTTTTTAATCGCTTCCGGGCTTAGCGGTGTGAAGAAGTTAATGAGGTTGCCATCCGGATCACGAAACAGCAGGGAGCGGTTGCCCCAGGGCATGGTGGTAGGCTCCTGAACGATCTCGGGCCTTAATGCTTTGATGCGCTCATAATCCTCATCCACATTTTTCACGAGGAACTCAATGATGACACTTTGGTTGGAAGCCGCCTGTGCTACGCCTTCTCCGAAAAAGGCCAGTGTTTTGGTGCTTCCGATGGCTAATGTAAACGGGCCTGCCGGAATTTCCGCAAAGTCGTCTGTGGCCCACCTGGCGGGCAAAGCCGTGGCTTTTTCTAAAAATGTAACTAAGCGCTTGATGTCGGCGGTAATAATCCTTAATGATGCTGCTTTCATGTTTTTCAGGGTTTAAACGGTTGATGAACGCAAAGTGCAACCTGAGAGTGACAACCCTATGTCAGCAGCGCATTATAATTTTTTCATGTTTTCGGACTACAGCAATCCCTCCAGCTTCTGCTTCAGCTCCGCCAGCTCCTGCTCCAGGGCTGTGACGCGGGCTTCCAGCTCAGCAATGTTTGGGCGGGCCGCTGCTTCGTGGTGGGTCTCTTCCTCATCGGGCATCGCGCTCTCGCCAAACAAGTGGGCATAGCGCCCTTCCTTCTGGCCGGGCTGTTTGGGCATGGCTTTCACAAAAGGAGGCTCTGCCTGGGCCAGGTTGTTGAGGCTTTCCAGCACCGACTCGAGCGAGGCAAATTCGTGCATGCGCCCGGCATTGGTGTTCAGCTCGCCCGGCGTTTGAGGCCCGCGCAGCAGCAGGAGGCAAAGGATGGCCTCCTCGGCATCGGAAAGCGTATAGCGCACCGAGAAGTTATGCTTGTATTTCAGCACCCGGCTGCCGCCACCCACGGCAGTATTTACCAGGCCCTGGGTTTTGAGGCTGTTGATCGTTGTTACGATGGTCGACTCGTCATAGTCCGTTACCGGGCGGCGCGAGGTTTTCTGGTTGCAGCCCGCCGCCAGGGCGTTCACCGTCATCGGGTAATAGTCGGGCGTGGTCTTGCTTTTTTCGAGGAGAGTGCCCAGCACGCGCTGTTCGGCGGCGCTGAGAAGAGGTAATTGATTTTCCATAAACTAGTCTGAGCCCTAAGGTACAAAAAAGTGAATGTGTTCTCCATCATAATTTTGAGATGAAAACTATTTCACGTGCCGGTCTATAGTATTAAAATGTTGGGTCTGTCGCAACTGTGCAATTCAGGCGGGCGTGTCCCTGCGGGCCAGGCTATCACTCCTCCCGATGGATATCGGGACTTTTTGCCGCACTTCGACTGCGCTCAGTGAGCGGCAAAAAGGATTTCCACTGCTTCCGATAGCTATCGGAACCTTCACGCAATTTCACTCAAAAGTTATGAGTTAAACCGAACCAGCAGCGTCTTGTTTTCTAACCGGTTAAAAAGTATTAGTCTCAGCTTTACATTCCCACCTCTCTACTCCTTATATTTTGCTTTCTTGCCCGCTAAGTGTATTTTAGTAAAAATTATGTCACGATGCACATCCGCAGCAAACTACCCAATGTAGGCACCACTATCTTCACGGTGATGAGTGGCCTCGCCCGCGAACACAAGGCCATCAACCTCTCCCAGGGCTTCCCCGATTTCGAGGCCGATCCCCTGCTGATGGAGCTGGCCCGTAAGCATACCGCTGCGGCGTTTAACCAGTATGCCCCCATGCCCGGCGCCCTGCCCCTGCGTGAGCAGATTGTCACGCTTCTGCAAAACTGCTACGGTGCGCAGTACAACCCTGATACCGAGATCACCGTTACGGCCGGCGCCACCCAGGGCATCTATACCGCCATCGCTGCGTTTATCAACCAGGGCGATGAGGTGATTGTGTTTGAACCTGCCTACGACTGCTATACGCCCGCCATCGAAGTACACGGCGGCATCCCCAGGCCCATTGCCCTGGAGTATCCCGGTTTCAGCATCAACTGGGAAACCGTAAAAAACACCATCAGCGACCGCACCCGCATGATCATCATCAACTCGCCCCACAACCCCAGCGGCACCACGCTTTCGGCAAGCGACCTCCGGGAGCTGGAGAGGCTGGTGCGCGACCGAAACATCATCGTGCTGAGCGACGAGGTGTACGAGCACATGGTCTTCGACGGCGCCCGGCACGAAAGCGTAGCCCGCTACAAGAGCCTCGCCTCCCAGTCCTTCATCGTGTCCTCCTTCGGCAAAACCGTGCATGCCACCGGCTGGAAGATCGGCTATGTGGCCGCTCCCCAAGAGCTCATGGCCGAGTTCCGCAAAGTACACCAGTTCCTTGTGTTCTGCGTCAACCACCCCTTTCAGATGGCACTCTCTGAGTACCTGAAAGACGAATCCCACTACAAGGGCCTGCACGCCTTTTACCAGGCCAGGCGCGATTATTTCCGCAGCCTCATCAGCAGCTCCCGCTTCGGTATCGAGCCCTGTACCGGTACCTATTTCCAGCTACTCAATTACAGCGCCATTTCCGGCGAAGCCGATACCGGGCTTGCTATCCGCCTCACCAAAGAAAAAGGCCTGGCTGCGATTCCGCTCTCGGTCTTCTACAGCGACCAGCGCCAGCAGAACCTGCTCCGTTTCTGCTTTGCCAAAAAAGAAGAAACCCTTCAACAAGCAGCCGAAATTATCTGTACCTTGTAGGATATTCCCTGATGCCATGAAAGCCATCTACCTCATCGTTTTCCTGCTTAGCCTGCTCAGGATCCAGGCGCAGGACACCATCGTGTATAAGAACGGGCTCAAGACCCCAGTTGTGCTCAAAGAAATTTCGCCGGCTGAGATCCGCTACCAGCGTGTGGGCATGACCGAGGGCCCCGATTACGTCATCAGCAAGGCCGACGTGGACCATGTCGTCTACAAAAATGGCCTCACCGAGCGCTTCCAGGCAGTACCTCCGGCACAGGCACCTTTAGAAACACAGCCCCCGGCATCACCGCCTTCGATACTGATGCCCTATACCGAAAAAATCGACTACCGCACCGCCAAAAGAAATTACCGCACGCTGAAAGAGTTCGCCCTCAATCATCCCGACCCCAGACGCCAGCCACAGTTGGCGGAGCTGGCCCTCGATATCAGGCAGTATAAGAACGGCCAGGATGGCACCCGCACCGGCGCCATTGTCTGCGGCGGCCTGGCCATTGGCGGCAGCTTCCTCTACGCCCTGTCCTATGCGCTTTCCAATGAGAACGAGCCTGCCTTTTATGTCCCTCCCGCCATCCTTGGCGGCCTGGCCGTAGGACTCGGTTCTGTGTCTATCATATACAACGTGAAGCTCAGGGACAAGCGCAAGGAATTTGTGGACCTTTACAATGAATAAGATGCTGCGCATATTGTTCTTCTTCGGGTTGCTAGGTTCCCGCAGCCTTTGGGCGCAGGATAGCCTCTTCATCAAAGACTCCGAAACGCTCCTGGTACGTGTGCTCGAAATTTCTTCTGCCGAAGTGTCCTACAAGATGTACTTCAACCCCGATGGTGTGATCCATAAGGTCGCCAACTCGCGGGTAGAGAAGATCGTGTACGAGAACGGCAAAACGGAATCACGCTTTCAGATCGCCAAAAAAACCACGGCGCCTGTCAACGGCTACAGGCCGGGCCAGTTCATCATCGACGATAACCACATCAGTTACGATAACCGCGATATTGCCCATCGCGAAGCCTTTAAGATCATGCTCAGGCGCGATCCGCAGGTCAACTCCGATGAGCTCAACCTCCTGTTGCTGGATGCCGAAGGAAAGCGCAACGCACAGATCGGCTTTACCATTGCCGGCCCTGTGCTCTTCCTGGGCAGCTCCTACCTGGGCATCAGGCGCTATTACGGACCCAACGACAGGCCCATGCTGCGCAATTTTGTGCTCACCGGTGTGGGGCTCTTCGTGGCCTCGGAGATCACCGCCATGATCTACAAATCCGTGAAGAACCGCAAGATCCGACAGGCAGCGAAGCTTTACAACAAGGAGATTTCCTTTGATTGAAAAGATTTTTTTACTCAATTCTTTGTAGCTACATGAAACCGAATGTCAGTCCGGGTGATCCGTAGCAATAGCGTAGGATCGTATCGAAAACGACATGAGACAGTTTTGCTTGCGTGAGCGATTGAAGCGGAAATCCTTTTGCCGGTTGCTGAGCTGTCGGCCTGTCACGACACGTCGTGAGAGTCGAAGGGCAAGTCGAAGCACGGCAAAAGATTGCAGCGTAAAGCGCGACCCGCAGGGGCACGCCCAAATCAGTCAATTCTTGAGAAGCACACTTGTGCGGGTTTAATGCTTCGTAATGCACGTTGCATACTTTATTCCCGATTTGGCCGTTTATTATTATCTCATTTATTTTACTACTTTTAATACAATGAAACACAGCCTATTTTTTATGCTCCTGCTCATGGGCTTTCTCTCCCTTCGTGCGCAGGATACGATTTATAAACGCAGCGGAGAAATTATCCCTGCAAAGATCACGGAGATCAGCACGGCAGAAGTTAAATACAAGCGCTTCACGATGCCCGACGGCCCGGTCTTTATCATCGGCCGCAACGAAGTGCAAAAGATCCGCTTCTCCAATGGGGTGGTTGATTCCTTTGCGGTATCCCAGCCGGTAACAACGCAGACCGTTATGCCCGTCGAAATCCCGGTCATCATACAGCCGCAGCAGGCAACGCCTGTGCTCACGGGCCTCATCGAGAATCCGCGGGCCGGCCTGTACTATTACAACGGGGCTAAGATCAACGAAAAGAAAATGCTTTTCATTGCCGCCGACAAAAACAGGACCTGGAGAAACAAAGAGCTCGACCAGGCTATCCTGGCCACCGGCCACTTTAAAAAAAACCAGTACATTTCAGGCTTCGGCGGGCCGGCCGTGCTCATTGTCTGCCTCATTGCGGCCACGCAAACCTCCCAGAACAATCCCAACTCCAATGTTTCAGGTGCCCTGGTGTTTAATGGCCTGGGGATCCTGGTGGCCTCGCAGATCGTATCGCCCATGTTCAAGCGCAAGCGCTCACAAAGCGCGCGCAAGGTGGTGATGCTCTTCAATGAGCAGGTACAGAAACAGCAGCCACAAAACTAACATAGCCGGCAAATGGATTTAACAGTCACCACCCTGCAAACCTCCCTCCATTGGGAGGACCCTGCCCGGAACCTTGAGCACTTGAGGGAGAAGATCGCCCAGCTTCCGCCAACCGATCTTCTCATCCTTCCCGAAATGTTCACTACCGGTTTCACGATGAAACCCGAAAGCCTGGCCGAAGATGCTGGGGGAGCGGGCCTGCAGTGGATGCAGGAGCAGGCGCATGCCAAAGGCTGCGTGGTGGTGGGAAGCATTTCCGTAAAAGAAAACGAAAACTACTACAACCGCTTATATTGGGTAAAGCCCGATGGCTCTTTCCTGTCCTACGATAAGCGCCACCTCTTCCGCATGGGGAAAGAGCATGAGCATTACACCGCAGGAAACAGCAGGCTCACCATCGACTATAAAGGCTGGAAGATCTGCCCGCTCATCTGCTACGACCTTCGTTTTCCGGTATGGAGCAGGAACACGCCGCAGGATCCCTACGACCTGCTCATCTACGTGGCCAACTGGCCCGAAGTACGAAGCTTTCCCTGGAAGCACTTGCTGATAGCCCGCGCCATCGAGAACCAGTGTTACGTGGCAGGCGTTAACCGCATAGGCGAGGATGGCAATGGCATTTCACACAGCGGCGATACGGTGCTGCTCAACCCGCGCGGCGAAGCCATCAGCGAGACCAGGGCCCACGAAGACCGCCTCGAAACCCTCACGCTCTCCTACCAGACGCTCAGCGATTTCAGAAAAGCCTTTCCGGTATTGGATGATGCGGATCGTTTTAAGATCGCTTAATCACATCACGACCCCTCGTGACAGAAGGAGCACTGAAGAGCTCAAGGTGATCAGAACAACGATCGCTTCTGTTTCTGTGATTTCCAGGCGTCTGTGGGTTAATAGAACAGATGGATCATTTGAAGACACAAAAATGCCTCATCATCGGATGAGGCGTTTTTGTGTTCTGTCAGGCGCCGGCTGGTCGGGGGTGTTGTGACTCGAAAGTCATGCAATTTCTGGTGCCCGCTTAGCCTGCCATCACTTGTGAAATTTGTTCATGCGTAAATTTTACATTGAACAAAAGGGTCGCTTGCCAGGCGCCGGATCCGCAGGTCATTCAGATTCGCCGGATACATGGACGCCAAAAATAGAAAAGGATTAAGCCGCCGCGCAACGCTTACTGATTATCCTTAAACAAGTTCCCGATGGAAGTTCCCAGATCGCTCATATCGTGATTAAACTCTTCCTTGAAGCTTTGCCAGCCTTCTTTGGTTTCATCTTTATAATTGTCGAGCTTGGCTTTCAGCTCATCGTTCCTTCTTTCGAGGTCGGCAATCGCGTCGTCATACTCTTTTTTTGCTTCCTTTTTTTTGTCTTTGCTCTTTGCTTTCAGATCGGCAATATCCTGTTTGTTTTTTTCGATGCGGGCATTTACATCCGCCACAAACTCATCACGTTCTTTTTTGAGGTCTTTTTGGGTTTCATCCAGTTTTTGCTCTACGTCTCTGGTAGCCTGGTCGATGTTTTCAGAAACTTCTTCTTTTTTGGAGTCGGAGCAGGAGGAAAAAGCGGTTACGCTTAACACAGCAAAGGCAGCGGCGATGGGTACAAGGGTAATTTTCATAATGGTTTGGATTTTTAGGTGTGGGTTATTTTTTGGTGTTGATAAGTGTTGTGTTTGCGCTTTCTGCTTTTCAAGGCCATAGCCAGTGTTATGATCCCGGCATATAGAAGACATGTATCGGCAGAAAGAAGATCCATATTCAGTTGAGGCGAATGATGTAGTAATTCAGCACCATCGCAAAGCAGCACCACAGCAAATAAGGAATTTGCAGGTAGGCCGACAGGCGATGTACTTTCTGAAGGCGCATCATCCAGAAACAGATGGCGCCTATCAGGCCGGTGATGATCACCAGCGCCAGTGAAGGATTCTTC
The DNA here is from genome assembly GCA_943362175.1 of Hydrocarboniphaga daqingensis. GTDB lineage: Bacteria > Bacteroidota > Bacteroidia > B-17B0 > Aurantibacillaceae > UBA4416. Next base: position 77,228 of record CALRIU020000014.1, read on the forward strand.
AAACCGAAGAACGCCAGGGTCCACAGGGCATTCAGCGTAAGCTGCACCCAGAAAAGCGCGATGCTGTGCCTATACGACTCCATATCGTTTGAGCCATGCTTCATCGTATTATAAAAACCCAGGCCCATCAGCAGGTACAGAAAGGTCCATACCGGCCCGAAGATCCAGTCAGGCGGATTAAAGCCCGGCTTGTTCAGGAAAATGTACCAGCTGTTGATGGCATTCAATGTCAGAAAACCTGCGATCATGCCCACGAGCTCACACAGTAAAATGGCGCCTGCCAGCTTCTTATAGTCGGATTTAGAGCTTAGTGTAGTCATAGGCATCGTATGGGCAGGTGTAAAATGGAGGCCGGTGAAAGCCTCCATTTTGTTGTTTTACATCGTGTAATCAGTGCCGTTTCATCTCAGGTTGTAAAAACTTTAAAAAACTAAATGAAAAAAAACAGGCTGCTTTTATGTAAAACTATTGTTATATCCGTAAAACGTCAGGTTCCCGTATTTCCGTATCAGGTCCTGCGATTTTTTAATAGCGGTTTGTTGCTCCAGGATCAGTTGCCTGATGTCTGCCGGAATCTTAACATCCGAATGAAGCGCTTCATCATAGGCCCTGATCGCCGCCGCTTCTCCAAATTCGCAGCTGTCGAGAATAGAGGCGGTGTTATTTGCCTTGAATGTATTTTTAATTTCCATCCAGATCCGGAAGATCTTGCCGGCAAAAGTCGTATCGGCATTATTTTCACCTTCCAGCCTGCTTACCTGCGCCTGGAGCTCGCTGATGAAATCCTCGCTCTGCTTGGACTTTTCATGAAAAATGGAAGAAAGATCCGGATACTTGTCCGCCTGCTTCATGGCAGTTCTGTAGCCTTCTACCCGGTCGTTGTTTATTCTGGCCAGGTCTTTCAGGAGAATCACAAGGTTTTTTGTATTTTCTGAGGAAGATGTCATTTGGCATTTATCCTCTTTTTTCAACGATGATGCCAATGAAACAGAGGCCGGCAAAGCCTTTTAGCTACCCGGAATGTGGAAGGATGTCCTCAATGGTTAATTTGGAAAGATCACCCGGAAGGCAGTCCCCATTCCCTGCTTGGAGTCGACTTCAATATGCGCCTTGTGCGATTTGATGATGTTGAGCGTAGAGACAAGCCCTAAACCCATCCCCGATTTTTTGGTGGTGAAATAAGGTTCGAAGAGCATTTTCAGATCGTCTTCCCTGATCCCCGACCCATTGTCCCTGATCAGGATGGTGGTATGTTCCAGGTTCTGGCTCAGGCTTACCGTCAGCAGGCCCTTTTCACTTTCCATAGCTTCTACGGCATTTACCACCAGGTTCAGAATGGCGATCTTGAATTTTTCCTTGTCCAGGGTTCTTACCACCGGAAAATTAAGAAGTGAAATATCGGTTTGAATCTTCTTAAGGTCTATCCTGTCCTGGGCAATCGACACCACCTCTTTCAGCAAGGCGTTGAGGTCTACCAGCTCAGGCCTGATCTCGATGGCCTTACTCGATTGCAGCAGCTCGGTAATGATGCCGTTGATGCGGTCGGCCCCTCGCTTGATGATGTCCACATAAGGCTTCTGTTCATCCTTGATGCCTTTTTCCAGGAAGCCTTCCAGGGATAAGCCGATGTTCGTGAGCGGGTTCCGGATCTCGTGTGCCAGCGTCCGTACCAGGCGGTACGTCGCCTCCAGCTTTTCCGACTGGAGCTTGGCCTGTTCGGCCTGCACGCGCATGGTTTCATCATAAATAATACCCTGCCAGTAGGCGGCTTCACTGTCCTCCTCAAAGTAGTTGAGCGAGAGGTTCCCGGTTCTGATCTCGCCATGCTTGGTGAGCAGGCGGATATTGAAATTGTAAATGTTCTTCTTCTCAACGATCAGCTTCCGGAAGTTGTGCTTGTCGCTATCATCAATCAGGTTCAGGAATGATTTCCCGATCAGCTCATCCGGCATATAGCCCAGCAGGTACTCCGAAGCCGGGTTGGCGGCGCTGAAATGCAGCAGGGGGTCGCAGGTAAAAATAAAGCTCAGGGCATTTTCAAAGATCAGCCTGTATTTTTTCTCGTTATCGTTAATGACCTTAAAGCTCTTGTAACGCTCATAGGCATAGCGCAGGCAGCGCTCCAGCTTTTCGGTGGTGAGGTCGCTTTTGATCAGGTAATCGTAGGCGCCGTTTTCCACGGCCAGCTTATCGATCTCTACTGTTCCCTTTCCGGTGAGCAGGATCACCGGCTTATAGCAACCCCGCTCGATGGCCTCTTTCAGAAGCTCAAGCCCTGTTCTTGCACCTAGCCGGTAGTCGAGAAAATAAACATCGTAGGCATTGGAAGCCAGCTTCTGCTGCGCATCGTTGATGTTGTAGCTCCAGCTACAGTTGACGTTGAAGGCGTCAATGTCCTCGAGGTATTGTGACGTAATGAAAAAATCATCCTCGTCATCATCAATGATCAGTATTTTCAGGTCTGATATCATAAAGCTATGATTGGGTTTGGGGAAGTAAAATGGTAAAGTTGGAGCCCTCGTTAGGCTTGCTGTTGGCAAAGATAAAACCGTGATGGTTGTCCACGATCTTTTTGCAGATGGCAAGCCCGATGCCCGAGCCCTTGTATTCTGCTTTGCCGTGAAGCCTCTGGAAGATCTTAAAAATGCGCTCTGAGAATTCCTCATCAAAGCCGATCCCGTTATCCTCTACGGTAATGCGTACGTAATCCTTGTTGTCCACCAGCGGGAACTGCGGATAGTCTTTGTGATTCACCGAGTCGCAGGCAATCGTGATGACCGGAGCCTCCTGTTCCTTTCTGAACTTAATGGAATTATTGATGAGGTTGGAAAACAGCTGCCGGATCTGTGAAGGATGAGCCTCAATGTCGGGCGACTCCCCACATTTGACGATGGTTTGCGACTCCTCGATTTTGAGCTCGAGATCACTGATGACCCCGTTGATGCAGTGTTGCAGGTTCACCTTTTCAAACTTCTTTTCAATGAAGGACAGCTTGGAAAAATCCAGGAGGTCTTCCAGCAGCGTCTGCATATTTCCGGCAGAAGCCTGGACGCGTTTCAGATAGGATTCTCCTTCCTCATCCAGCGCTTCCCGGTACTTGGTGTGGATGCGCTCCGTAAAGGTCGAGATTTTGCGCAAAGGCTCCTGCAAGTCGTGCGAGGCCACATACACAAACTCCTGCAGGTTGCTGTTCGATTTGTCGAGCTGCTCGATCTTTTGCTCCAGCGCTTTCTTGAAGCGGTAGTTCTCTGTAATGTCCTTGATGATGCCGCAATATTCCAGCACATCGCCCTGGTCGTTGAACTTGATGAAATTTTCGGCGTAGATGCGTTTGAAAATGCCCTGCTCGTTGGTAATGGAAAATTCCACGCGGTAAGGCCGCTTATGGTGAAACGACTCGCGCACCTCCCGTAATACCTGCAAGGCATCCTCCTTGTGGATGTATTTCAGAAAGAGGGAAACCGCCGGAGTAGCCGTTGGGGATTTAATTCCCAGGATATGGTACATGCCCTGACTCCAGCTGAACTCTTTTGTGGCAAAGGTGTAACAGTAAGCCCCGAACTGTAGAATATTTTCCATATAAGGAAATATATGAGAAAACTTTTCTACAGATGGCGTATTTGGATTCATAGTAGGAGCAACAACGGGCGTCTAAAGTTCCCCGTTGAATTCTTTGTACTGTTTCATTTTGTTGTAAAGCGTTTTGCGGTCTATATTTAATAACTGCGCAGCCTTGCTTTTATTGTAGTTACATTTTTTAAGTGCCTCCACAATGAGCTCAAACTCGGCATCGATCGAGGCATGCTTCATTCCCTGGTCGCTGAGCGGTAATACCTTTTTAGGCTGCTCAGGCATAACCTGCGGGTTTCTCATGTCATGCGCCGACTGTTGCGATTCAGGCTCGAAGTTGAGCTGGTCGTAATGCGTGATCTCGAAAGGGAGGGAAGATACCTGTACCAGGTCGCCCGCCGTTAAAAGCGTGGCCCGTTTTACCACGTTGTTGAGCTCGCGCAGGTTGCCCGGCCATGGATACTGGTTGAAGATGCGGGTAACTTCGTCGGAGAAGCCCTTCACGGATTTGTTCAGCTCCCCGTTCGTTTTTTCGAGGAACACATCGGCAAAGAGCATGATGTCTTCGCGGCGGTTTCTCAAAGGAGGCACCTCGATGCTGAACTCGTTGAACCGGTGATAAAGGTCTTCCCGGAACTTGCCTTTTTTGGCCGATTCGGATAAGCGCTCGTTACTCGCCACAATGATCCTCACATCCAGGTCAATGTCTTTCACGCCACCCACGCGGCGCATCTTTCTTTCCTGTACCACGCGCAGCAGCGCCATCTGGATGTCGTAGGAAAGGTTGGCAATCTCATCGAGGAAAATTGTACCACCATTGGCTAATTCGAAGCTGCCGATCTTTTGATTGATGGCTCCCGTAAACGATCCTTTCTCATGCCCGAATAACTCGCTGCTGGCCAGTTCTTTCGATAAGGCTCCGCAGTCGATGGCAATGAACGGCTTGTTGGCGCGAACGCTGTTGTTGTGGATCTCGTTGGCGACGGATTCCTTGCCACTGCCGCTCTCACCGTAAATGATGATGCTGAAATTGGTAGGGGCCACCAGCTGGATTTGCTCCAGGATGGTTTTGAAGATCGGGCTTCTGCCGAAGACGTATTTACTTTTGTGTTTTTTCGGTTTTTTGGTGTCCGGTTCATTCACCACATTTTTGGCAGGCTCATCGTTTTCTGCTTTTTCTTTGGGGCTGTCTGCCAGCGCACGTTTGAGTGTATGCAGGATTTCTTCCGGGAGCAGGGGCTTGGTCACATAGTCGAAAGCACCGGACTTCATAATGTTCACGGCTGTTCTCACATCGCTGTAGCCGGTCATAATAATTACCGGAATGTTGGCGTGAAGCTGTTTGATCCTTTCCAGGAGCTCCCCTCCGTTCATATCATCCAGTCTGAAATCGCATAATACAATATCGGGCGTGTGGTTCACAATACTCTCCAGAGCGGCTTTTCCGGTATGCGCAGTGGTGACATTAAATCCATTCTTGGAGAGATACCTGTTCAGCAACATGCAAATATCTGTATCGTCATCAATTACTAAAATATTGCTCATATATGTGTTTTTAGTTTTATCTTTAATGCTTCCGAAGCCCTATTCATGTAAAAATATGAAAAAAAAGCGCGTACTGATTTATTTTTGCATTTGTTTGGCTTTATTTGCGCTGCTGGGAATATCATTTTTCTCCTTAAGCAAATTAAATGCCTTAGAGGAGTATAACGAACGGGTAGATCACTCGTACGAGGTCATCATACAAACTAACAACCTGGAACAAAATCTGTTGAATGCCGAAACGGGGCAGAGGGCTTTTCTGCTGACCGAAGACCCGGCATTCCTGGAAAGTTACCTCGGCGAACTTAAGGGGATCCCCGGCATTTTTCTGGAGCTTGATAACCTTACCGGCGATAACCATATCCAGCAGCAAAACCTCGATACGCTGAAAGATATCATTAACCTGCAGCTCCGCCTGCTGAAAAGCAATCTGAGCTCCGATCTCGGAGATACGATGATGATGGGACGCTTTCGGCAGAGCAATATCTACATGAACAAGATCCGGGAAATCATTTCCAATATCAAGAACAACGAATCGCACCTGCTGGAGAAGCGTACGGCAAGCAAGCAGATCAATAATAAGCAAAGCAAGGATACGAGCTTCCTGTCTTTTGTCATTGCCTTTGCCGTGTGTTGTATTGCAGCAATCGCCATCATCACCTTTTTCAACAGCAGCGAGGTGCATCGCTCCAACCTGGAGCTGAAAATCCGCGAGCTCAATATCCTGAACAAGGAGGTGAGGGAACTCACCCTGGCCAGCACACATAACCTCCAGGAGCCCATGCGCAAGATCCAGGTGATGATAGACAGGCTACAGCACCTTAAGGATATCGACAGCGGGCAGGTACAGGGACAGATCGACCGTATCAGGCAGATTTATAACCAGCAGCGGGAGATCAATAACAACATTGTTGATTATTACCAGATCCTGTCGGGGAGCGGAGCGAAGGAAAAGATAGACCTCAATGCCTGGATACCGGAGCTCATCCGCGAAAACCACTGGGAGCATGCTTTTGAGCTGAGGAGAGATCCACTTCAAACGATCGAAGCCGACCCTTACCAGCTTAAGCTTCTGTTCCTGCATATCCTGCAGAACAGCATCCGCTTTGCCCACCCGGAGCGCCCGTTGGTTATCCTGATCAGTGGCGGAGACCATATTGTGAAAGAAGGAAAATACCTGAACCGCGAAAAGAACACCTATTACAGGATTACAATCAGCGATAATGGCATAGGAATTCATGAAGAGTATCACCGGAAGATTTTCCAGATGTTCCAGAAAGTAGAAGAGGTAGGGCATCCGGGTACCGGTATGGGACTGAGCTTCTGCAGGCGCATCATGCTCAACCACCAGGGCTGGATTGCCGCCCAAAACCACGAGCCGCACGGCCTCACACTTTGCCTCTTTTTCCCGACTGTGTAAGCTGGGGAATTTTTTACACGAAATTTCCTGTTCCTTTCTGTGGCATTAAAAATTAATGCCCTGATTTTCAAAACCTTGTAAGGCTAAAAAATTCGGCACTATTGTTTCAATACCATACCGTATAATTATTACTAACACTTAAAACTAAACACATGTTACGCTGGACATTAATCTTTTTGGTAGTTGCGATCGTAGCAGGTCTTTTCGGCTTTACAGGAATTGCCGCCGGGGCTGCAGGAATCGCCAAAATACTATTCTTTATTTTTATCGTATTGTTCCTGATCACGCTTATTGCGGGTGGCAGCTTACTCAGAAAAAAATAAAGAACAAACCTCAGGGCAGTATCCATGACGTCCTGAGGTTTTTTAATGTTTAAGAAGTAACATAGGTTTAAATAATCATACAAAAATCACGGTTATGGCAATCATTCAATCTCAAACCCAGAAGCAAACGCAGAAATTAACTTCTCAGCAGATCCAGTTGTTCAACATGTTATCGTTACCAACCGTAGCGCTCGAACAATGTATTGCTGCCGAAATGGCGATCAACCCTGCATTGGAATATGATACCGATGCCGAAACTCCTGTCGACGACGCTGATCAGAAGGATGCTGAAACAGAAACCGAAGCCGGTGATTTTGACGAGGAATCTGTATCGGAAGGTAAGCTGGGTGAAGATTACGACTATACGGATTACATGGACCGTGATTCGCTGGACGATTATAAATACGAGGCAAATAACCATGCCAATGAAGATGATAAGCGCGAGCAGGTATTTCTGGAGCAGCATGATTTTACCGAGCCATTGATGGAGCAGCTGAAATTATTACCGATCAGCGACAAGCAAAAGGAGATCGGGGCCTACCTGATCAATACCCTCGACAGCGACGGTTACCTGAGAAGGACCATCAGTGATATTTCCGATGAGTTGTCGTTTGTGCAAAACACATTTGTTATGGAAGAGGAGCTGGAAGAGGTGCTTGCCAAAATCAAAACGCTGGAGCCTGTAGGCATTGGCTGCAGGAACCTGCAGGAGTGCCTGCTGGTGCAGCTGCAGCACAAAAGAGAAAAAACAAGAGACACCTATAATGCCATCGCAATCCTGGAAAAGCACATGGATCAATTATCCACCAAAAGCTTTGAGGCAATCAAAAAATCACTGAAACTCGACGATGAGGAATTTGCAGATGCCATGGTTGAAATCAAAAAACTGAATCCTGTTCCTGCCGGAAGCTCTAAAGAGAGTGGAAGCAAAGCCATCACCATTGAACCCGATTTTTCGGTGTCTGTCAATGGAGAGAACGTGGAGCTGTTTCTCAATTCGTCCAAACACCCTCCGCTGAAAATCAGCGAAGACTATGTGGAGATGCTGAACAGCTACTCGAAATCGAAAGATAAAAGCATGCGCGAAGCATCCAGCTTTATCAAAAGCAAAATCGAAAGCGCCAAGTGGTTCATCGATGCCCTGCAACAACGCGAGAAAACAATGGTAACCGTAGCGAGGGCGATTGTGAAACACCAGAAGAAATTTTTCATTACCGGCGAGCAATCCGATTTAAAACCCCTGATCCTGAAGAATATTGCGGAAGAGATCAACTCCGATATTTCCACCATTTCAAGGATCGTGAACAGCAAATACATTCAAACCATCTACGGGACTATCCTGATGAAGAGCTTATTCGCCGAAGGCCTGAGCACAACAACCGGCGAAGTGGTAAGCACCAACGAGGTGAAGCGTATCCTGATGGAATGTGTGTCGGCTGAGGATAAATCCAACCCGCTGAGCGATGAGGAAATTGCCAAACAGCTCATCCAGAAAAAATACTCGATCGCCCGCCGTACGGTTGCCAAATACAGGGAGGAGCTCAATATCCCAAGCAAAAATTTCAGAAAAGCAGCGTAGCCTGTTTTTCAACTTGAAAAGCGCCCCGCATCATTGCAGGGCGCTTTTTTGTTTTTTGCAGTTGTGTTGCATGGGGCGTAAAAGGTGGAATGAAACGTCTGTCGGTTTGGGAGAGCCGAGCGTTAAAAAGAGGTGACGAGAACGCTTCCCGGTCGGCGTTGTACCGCATGCTGCATTAACCTTGGGCAGGGCATATTGTAATCAGCCGCCATGAAAATGCACCAGTGGTCTTGTTCCTGCTGTGTTCAAATCATACAAGGATAAGCTCTTCCGTGGAATTTAATACCCAACAAAGGCTGTGGTTAAATCCGGATTTGATTTTTTGAAATGCAAAAGCCGTGGAACAGAACTTGCAAATACTCTTACAAGAAAAAAAACTATGAAACGGTCATTTCTGAATACAGTCCTTATTTCATGCTTAGTGATGATGCAGGGTTGCGCGGTAGTTGGAGGGATATTTAAAGCAGGCATGGTATGGGGAATTCTTTTGGTTGTGGTCCTGATTGTCGGAATTATTGCATTGGTTTCACGAACCCGTAAATAGCAGCAACTTATCCGATTGTATGAATTAAAAACTAAAAATACCGATTATGAAAGCTCAAAGTTTAAACGTCTTCATCCTGAATGATGACGTTATGGTTGCCGGAAAATTAAGACGATATCTTAAAAAAAGATTTGGTGACAAACTTAATATATCGTTATTCTTCAACAGCAGAAGCTGCCTGCGCATGCTCAACGGACAGGTCGACCTGGTTGTGGTCGACGATTACCTCCAGGAGTCTACCCACAGTGGAATCCCGGGTTTGGACATGCTGCAGAAAGTAAAAGAAAGAGATCCGCATACGGAGGTGGTGATCCTCTCTTCCGACGAAGACGTGGCAACTGCCGTGGAAGCGATGAAACTAGGTGCCCGGAGCTATATCCGCAACGACCGCTCGGCCTGGCAACAGATCCTGACGATCATCGATCAGAACATTCAGCAGCCCATCCGTTACCTCATCGCGGAATTCGGGGTGAATGTCTTTATGGCTGTGTTCTTTACCGTGTTTGCCACGATGGGTATTGTTACTTACCTCGCCCTACGCTACTGGGTTCACTGATATAGGATTAAGTTAAAAAGAAAAGCGGCCCCGGCCGCTTTTTTTGTTTGAGTTTGATTTTTCAGCCTTGCTCAACGCAGGGGATTATCGTTGACTGGTCATGACATGCCCTGAACAGGCCGTGCATGGTGGTAACGTTTCCGGGTAAATACACAGCAGGGTTTTTGGAGTAATATCAATCCGTGATCAGGTCCACCGCTGTTTCCAGAGGATCCCCCAGGCGCCTGTATTTTTTCTTGAGCATGAACATCCTGACATCTTTGCTCACCTCACGTACATTCACCGCCACACCGAAGGAGATGAAAGGGCCATCGAAGCGGGATCCCGGAACCTGGTTGATGATGGTACGCCGGTAGCCTCCCGTAAAACGCACGCCTACCCAGCGAATGGGCTTGAATGTTCCTGACGCGCCCAGGTCGATCAGGGAAACAAAACCGCTCCTGGTGTAACTCTGCTCGTCGGTAGGAGAGGTTCTATATCTAAGCGTATTTTTGCCAAAGCAAAATTCAAAAGGAATCCCGAGGGTAAAGAAGCGGGAGTTGTGATAAATAAACTCAATGTTCATGCTGCCGTAGTGGAGCTTCAGCCTCCGGTCGAAGTAGGTGCCATTCTCCGTTTTGGAATACCCGCTCAGCTCATCGTTGAGCCGGTAGTAGCCAAGGGTAAAGCGGATTTTCTCTTTTAACAGAATGCCGGCATCAATTCCGTCGATGTTATACGAGTCGCCCCTGTAAAAAGAGATCTTATTGTCGATCCTCAGCTGCGGCCTGAAGAGCCTGGGCTTCATAATGGAAACCGAATCCTTCCTGAACTGCGCCTTGCTGTATTTTTTCTTAGGCTGTTCCTGTTTTTTTTGGTTTGCCGTAGCGGGTTTTTCCTGTGCCGGGAGCGAAGTCACGCAGGCAATTGCGAAAGCTATGTAAAAGAAAAATCTCAAGGTCATTTATGAGTTAGGTTTTCTTCCCTGGTTCATGGGGTTGAAAAATCCTATTTTATTCAGTAGTAGTTTCACAACATTGGTTTCCATCTGGCTTTGTGTCTCCTGGGTAGTCGTCAGGGCTTTATTCGCATAGGCCATATAGAATAATTTCATCAGGATGATGAAATAGGAAATGAGCAGCGGGCCAAATACCAGCCCGGGTAAGCCGAAGAACTTAAGGCCCATCACGACTCCTAGCACCGTAATTACCGGGTGTACATCGCCGACACGCTTGGAAACGACCATGCGCACGAGGTTGTCGATATTGCTCAGTACGATAATGCTGTAACCGCTTACAAAAACGCCCTGCCAGATCTGGTTATTGGCCAGCAGGAACAGCGATACCGGGAACCAGATGATGGCAGTACCCACCAATGGAATGATGGAAGCAAAGCCCGTGAGCACAGCCCATAAACCTGAATCATCCACGCCGGCAATCCGGTAACAGATGTAGGCAAACAGGCCCTGGGCAATGGATACGAGCGGAACGCCGATAGCATTGCTGTAAGTCTGGTCGACGAGCTCTTTCCCAAAAAGCATGATCTTCGATTTTTTGAAAGGCAGGAAGTGGATGATGCGTGCCTCCATCGTGTTCATGTTGATCAGCAAAAAATACAGGAAGAAATACATCATCAGGATATTGCCTACCGCACTGAGCGATGAGCTGAGCGCTCCTCCGGCATTTTCAGCAATAAAGGCTTTTGCTTTGAGGCCGATGCTGTCGGCAGAAACGTCGAAAGGCAACTCTTTGAGCTTGTTGGTGAGCTTGTCTACATATTCGGTCAGAATCTCCGGGTGTGCCGCCAGTGAGGTTCCCTTACTGAAGAGCATACCGATCAGGAAGGTTACCGGGAGCACCACAATGAGAAAGGAAATGATGATGATGATGACCGCGGAGAGGGATTTTTTAAGCTTCTTCCGTCGGGTGAGGTAATACATGAAATTCTTGAACAGGGCATAGAATACCACGGAACCCAGGAATGCATTCAGGAATTCCTGTAATCCGCAAAAGATGAAAATGCCCAGTAATAAAATGAAAAATGCGTAAATGTATTTGTTAATGATCTCTTCTGTTCCCATAAATGGTTATTCTTTGTCTGGTTATATAAATAATTGTTCCTTGCCTGTGGTCCCCTGCTTCTGCGTGTAAGACCCTGTTTAAAGGTAAATACCGAAGCAATCATTAAATATAGTAAAAAACTGTGGAAACGAATCCACACTTACTTCCTGTTAATTTTTTTGGGATAAAATCCGGGTGGCATTATGTTTTGAGCAGTCTTCTTAAAATCAGATACTATGAAAAAGGATACCGCAACTATTGAAAAAATCACAAGCCGCTTGAACGATCTCCTGGCTGCTTACCAGGTCGCTTACTTTAATACACGCTCATCACACTGGATGATCAAAGGCGAAAATTTCTTTGAGCTTCACAAGGTATTTGAAACGGCCTACAATGATGCTACGGAAAAAATTGATGAGATTGCCGAGCGTATTCTCACACTGGGGGGCATTCCTAAAATGTTTGCGACCGATATGATCAAAAGCTCGGTGATCAAAGAAAAGAAAGTTACCGGCGATCAGACGGAATGCGTGAAAGGAATGATCGAAGACCAGGAGGCACTGGAAGTGCTTGAGAATGACATTGTGAAAATGGCAGATGATGCCAACGATGTGGTGACGGCTGATATGCTTACCAAATACCTCGGTCAGCAACAGAAAACGAACTGGATGCTTTACCAGTTCCTCAAAAAGAAATCGCACATTGAAGTTAAAAAATAAGACATGAACAACCTGTTGTATATCATTGCCGTTGTCCTGCTGATTGGCTGGGTGCTTGGAGCCTTTGTGTTCACCGTTGGCAAAATAATCCATATACTCCTGGTATTGGCGATTATCGCTTTGCTGATACGCATCATCCGGGGAGACAGCGTTTAGGTTTATGAACCGGTTGGCCTATAAACTGAAAAGGAGAACCCTGAATTTTTTTATTTTAGTGAAGGAAAGCGCTGTTAACTTTATTGCAGATGATGCTCTCAAGTTCAGCGCTTCCTTGTCCTATTACACCATCTTTTCGATTGCTCCCATGCTCATTATCGCCATTGCCATCGGGAGCTTTCTCTTTGGCCGCGCGGCGATTGAAGGGCATTTGTTCGGGCAGATCAACAGTATCGTCGGCAACGAGGCCGCCCTTCAGATTCAGGAGATGCTGCGCCATACCACCCTCCGGAAGAGCAATCTGACCGCTACCATTATCGGCGTGGCTGTATTTTTCATTGGCGCCACCGGTGTCTTCGGAGAGATCCAGTCTACCATCAACCGTATCTGGGGCCTGAAAGCGAAACCGAAAAAGGGAGTGATCAAGTACCTTGTGAACAGGGTCCTGTCTTTCGCGATGGTGATCTCCATCGGCTTTCTGATGGTCGTGTCTTTGATTGCCAGCACGGTGATCGGAATTCTCAATGCGAAGCTCAATACGTTTTTGCCAGAGGCCACTTTTGTGATTGTAATTGTCAATAACGCTGTTTCCCTGCTCATCATTTCTCTCCTTTTTGCCGTTGTCTTCAAGTACCTGCCCGATTCCATTGTCAGATGGAGAGATGCCTGGATCGGCTCTTTATTTACTTCTGCGTTGTTCCTCCTCGGAAAGTACCTGATCGGGCTTTACCTGTCTGCCTCTTCCGGCGCCAGTGCCTATGGGGCAGCCGGCTCGGTGGTGCTTCTCCTGCTATGGGTCTATTATTCGTCTATCCTCCTGTACTTTGGTGCGGAGTTCACCAAAGCCTATGCGCTGAAGCATGGATCCGGCATCTATCCGAACCTGTTTTCGGTGCGCGTAGAGTATGAGGAAAAGGAAGTGAAGCATGTGCGGCCCTGGTAATTTCCATTAAGGAAAGCATTTTTCATCTTATTCCGCCGGCTTGTTTCTGTTTTTTTAAATCAATCATTACCTTTGATAAACCTCTGCAATCCGGACAGTTTTTTAATTCATTTAACCACATCACTATGAAAGCACTATTCGATAAGTTCTCCACTAAAGTCACTGCAGCAGCCGGCAGCCCTCCGGCATTCATTACGGCTTTCGCCATCATCATTGTCTGGGGTATCACAGGCCCGCTGTTCAAGTTTTCAGATACCTGGCAGCTGGTCATTAATACGGGCACCACCATCATTACCTTCCTCATGGTGTTCGTGATCCAGCAGTCGCAGAACAAAGATACCAAGGCCCTGCACCTGAAGCTCAATGAGCTCATTGCCTGTAATAAGCTGGCCAGTAACCGCCTCATCGATATCGAAGATCTTACCGCCGATGAGATCGAAGTGTTGAAGAAATATTATGTAGAGCTGGCTAAGCTCTCCGCCAAGGAGAAAAGCATTCACAGCACACACTCCATCGATGAAGCCAAAGAGAATCATGTGGGGAAGGTAAAGCACCGGAGCGGCACCTGATCCATACAGCTAAAAACAAAAAACCTTCTATCTGATGATAGAAGGTTTTTTGTTATCGGGAAAAGTGAAGGATTAACGGATTTCACAATCCCTGGAATAATTACCGAAAGCGTCAGAGCCTGTACTTTCCTGGTCGTTGCAACGGGATTCGGCGCGGGCACGTGTATCTTTGAACGTATACTCACCATCGTCGGTAGACACAGAGGTAGAGCTACCTGTTCTTGTTTTCTGACATTCACATTTGTATTCTTTTTTGCACGATGCAAAACTTAAGGTTAACAGAGCTACAACAGCAATGATTGACTTTTTCATGGTTTTGTTTTTTTATTTGTTTATACCTTTCATTTACAAAAGCAAATGCCAATGCCGGCCTGTTCCCTGAGTACCTGATCAGGATCTTAAAATCCTGATTTTCATTCTTTTTTGCCCATGCTGTGTGGTTTCCGGGCCTTTCCTGTACAACTTTTTCTACATAAAGCGCGTGGCTGTCTAGGGAAAAACCGTGTGGCAGCGTTTTTTTTGTATCTTTATCCTGTTATGATAAAGGATTATATATTAATCGCGGAGGATGACGAGGACGATCAGTTTTTATTGAAATCGGCATTCAGTGAGATAGAGTATAACATCGACCTGGTATTCGTGAACAATGGCATCGACCTTTTGAATCACTTCAACAACGTGGATAACGGAAACATACCCAGGCTACCGCTTCTTCTTGTCGTTGACCTTAATATGCCCAAAAAGAATGGTAAGGAAGCCATCCGGGAGCTTTCTGCGAGAACCTATTTCAGGGATTTTACAACAATCGTTTTTTCGACAACGAGCAACGATGCCGAAAAAAATAAATGCCGGGAATTGGGAATCAATGATTTTTTTGTGAAGCCTTCTAACTATAAGGATTTGATAGAAGTCGTGAATACCTTTAAAACACTGGCCGTTTCGGCCGACCGTTAGAAAAACTGTGAAAGCTTAAGCTTCAGGTTTTCGATAATGCTTACCTTTTTGTCTTCGTGAAACACTTTGGATGTCAGTAATGTATTGGCAACCACCGGTACAAGGTTTTTTACCAGGAAGCCTGAATTTTTCAGAATGAATTTTTTCAGGACAAAATCCATGGCGCTGGTCAGCAGGATGCGCGGCACTTTCGGACCTTTATGGGCGTTTTCGTCAGGGATAAAATTACCTTTGATCTCGTCCATTTTTTGTTTCAGCTCATCCATACTTGTTTTCAGGCGCTCTTCGGAAGCAGCTACCTGGGCATGAATAAGATCCTGCTCTTTGAGCATTTCATCATAGTCATCCATTGTTTTGCTGACTTTGAGCAGGATCGTGTTTTTCAATTTATTTTTAGCGATCTTATTTCTCAGGACCAGGTATAAGCCCAGCACGAAAAAATAAAACAGGCCCACGGTAAAGAAACCGTAAGTCCTGGATTCAAACAGCTCGCTTAAATAATAAGCCAGTCCGAAATTGATGAACAGGAAAGAAAACAGGCCGAACAGGGCGATGAAGCCGGCACTGATCCCACTCGAGATCACATTGGTGATGCGTTCATAAACTTCGAGCTTTACCGATTTCGATTGTAAGTGAATATACTCGCGGGTATTTGTATAAACGTCCTGAATGATATCGCCTGTTTTTTCCATAGGTTCTGTATAGTTGTTTGAATAAAAATAAATCCTGTATGAATATCATACAGGATTTATTTTTCTGGTGAAAATTAAGATAAAGCTTGTTTGGTATGTTCAATACCGGCTTTCACTTCTTTTTTTGCACCGTTAGCATGAGTTCTGATTTCTTCAGTCGCATCAGCTAATTTTTCTTTTCCTTCAGAAATAAAATCTGTGAGCTTATCACTCAGGTCACTGATTGTATCCTTGATAGAAGCACGTGTATCGCTTCCTTTTTGTGGAGCTAATAGCATCCCTACTGCTACGCCTGCTGCACCTACAGCTAAAAGGCCTAAAATTGTTTTTGCACCGCTGGTCATGATTTTAAGTTTTAAGTTGGTTTTTAATTTAGTTACTGAATAGGTTATAAAGTAATGCCATATAAGCTCTCCTCAAATTTTAGATAAATTAGGTTAAAAATTGGGGATTGAATTTTTTAATGTAGATATTTATACACGTCATGAACGCCGATTCTATTAAAATAATTATCATCGATGATGAGCCGGATCTGTGTTTTCTGCTATCGGGAATGCTGAGGTCTTATGGCTACCAGGTGACGTATTTTAATACACTTCAAAGCGGCATCGAGGGCGCTATTGCTGATCGGCCGGATTGGGTGATCGTCGATAATAATCTCCCGGACGGCCTTGGCTGGGAAGGCGCCAACGAGATCCTGAAAACGCATGAAAGCACGCATATCATCAAAATCAGCGCTAATCCAGATTCTCCGCGTACCGATAACCGTTACAACATTCATTACCTCATTAAGCCAATACGGGTTCAATCTATCGTTGAGCTGATCGATCAGAACCGGGACTAGCTCCGGTGTGTTGAGCGGGTGGCTTTAACTCCGCTCAGCCACCAAAAATAAAAAGCGTCACGAACCATCGTGACGCTTTTTTCATCATTCAGCGAGGAACTGTTTAAGGATTTGCCGGTGGAACATTGCCGCCTCCGCTTAGCGCCTGTTTCTTTTTATTCAGGAAGAGCTTGTTGACGTGAAGCTTTTGTGCATAGTATTTCAGTCGGCTTCCTAATTTTTCTTCCGAAGTGATTTTCTTAAGAATCACACCCAGGATCAGTCCAAAGATCACATAAGCAATGAAGAGGATAAAGCCCGGTTGCAGGGATGTTTCGCTGGTTCCGATAGCACCCAGCGTTTTTCCCTTATCATTGAAGTTATGGATCTGGTTCTCGAGGATGCCTTTGAAACCGATGTAAGCCATGAAAATGGCAACGACCATCACATCGGCCATCGACCACTTTCCGGATTTGAAGGCGAAGAAATAAATGAACTTGTTTTTTTTCCACTTTTCATTTCCGAGTAAGTAGATTTTGGTAGAGATCAGTTTTGTAATTGGAAAGATCACGCTGAAGATCAGGATCAGGATTCCGACAAAGATGGAATCGGCTTTTCCGGCCGTTACCAGGATATGTACCACATCGAGGATACTTTTGCTTTGGAAGAAAATGACCTGGTCGTGGAACATGATGTGAGAGCCAATAAGGTCGAAGCTCAGTTCTTTAATGCGAGCGTCTATCTCTATCATCGGGGCCATGAGGCCTGTGATCAGAGCCACGAGGGCCAGCAATACAGACATCACAAATAAAGGCGTATACATGTTCCGCCTGTTTCTGAAAACGATCCAGAGCAAGAGGTACAGAACGAGGCAGCCAATGATCATAAACGTGTTGGCATACGTTTGCTCGTTGAGAAGCCGCGCACGCTTTCCTAATTTTTCATTAAACTCATGGACATCGGTAGATCCGTATTTGGCCATAATGCGCTGAAGCCTCTCTGCATTGTTGATGCTGTCGTGGGTGGCTTCTGCAAATTCCTTCAGCTTGTCCTGTACAATGAATTTAAGACGCTCCTTGCTGCTGGGCTTTTTTATTTCATCGATGATCGTTTGGCTGAATTCAGGGACCTTGCGTTTATAAGCATCCACATCCACAAAGTTTTTTACGGCAAATTTGGTAACCCGCCCCTTAAACGTGGTTTGTTTTTTGGTGACCATTTTTTCGGCTTTGGTGAGCACCGCGCCCAGAACGCTGTTCAGCTCCCGTTTCAGGGAGTCCTCCATTTGGGGGGTAAACTCAAACTCATCAATTTGTTGATTGATGATCCCAAAGATGTTTTCCTTCCACCGGTCTACAGACAGGAGCCCATACTGTACATTGTTGACTTCGCTGTAGTCCTTGCGCATTTCTGCCCGTTCGTGCGAATAGCTCCTGATCTGGAAGCCGTTCCAAACCGCATATACTAATACAGGTGTGAGGAACAGGACGAGTAGCGCCTGGTAAAGTCTCTTGTGCTTTGGTGTTTGGAGGGTAGATTCTTCCATAGTATGTTATTATGACGTTAATTTTCTGAAGCTTAAAATATTTTTTCCGATTTCCGGCATGGTATCGCCAAGCAGGAATCCCAGAGGTTTCAGGGGCTCTACGCGATCACAGATCACTTTAATAATAGCCGTGAGCGGGATGGAAAGGAACATGCCGCCCACTCCCCAGATGCCGCCGCCGATCAGCACCACAATAATGGAAACAAGCGCATTGATCTTTACTTTGGAGGCCACAATCTTCGGCACTAAAAAATTGTTATCGATAAGCTGCACCACCAGGTACAGGATAAGTACAGCAATAGCAGCCCCCACAGACTGCGTGGTCAGCGCCATGATCATGGGCAGGGCAATAGCCACCACGCCACCGATGTAGGGTATGAGGTTCAGGATGGCGCCGATGATGCCCAGCAGGATGGCATAGTCCACCCCGATGATGAGAAGCCCTACAGAGTTGAGCGTCGCCACAATCGCCATTTCTACTAAAAGCCCCACGAGGTAGCTTTGGATGAGGCGCCTGGTTTCCTGCAATACCTCTTTTACCGTTTCATGCCTGGAAGAGGAAAAACACATCGCAATAAAGTCGAGTAGCAAAGGCTTGTAAAACAGGATCAGGAAAATGTACACCGGAACCAATAGCACCACCACCATCGCTCCTGTTACAGAAACCAGTGTTTGTCCGATCACCGCACCTCCGTCTTCCAAGCCCTGGCTTTTTCGCTCTGCGATCCAGGCCTTGATCTTCGGTGTGCTCACATTGAATTTATGAGAAACCCAGCCGACGATGTCTGCAAAATAGCCGTTGAACTTTTGCTTTAGCAGAGGAAAGGATTCGCTGAACATGGCCATTTGAGACCCTATGAAATAGAAAAGTCCGGCAATGATCAGAATAGCGAAAATGATAGCCAGGAAAATGGAAATCACACGGTTTATTTTTCTTGACAGAAAATTGACCAGGGGATTCAGGAGAATAGCCAGGATGGTTGAGAAAATAAGCGGTACGATGATGTCGTGGCCGATATACAGGATATAAAAAAAAGCAAGCAGGCCAATGATGATTTGCGCACATTTTACATAGAAGGGCAATGCGATAGAAGTTTTCATAGTTTTAGCGACGGGTTTGCGGCTTAATTTATATAACCCTGTGCCATGTAATTCCACACAATAGCAGGTGTTATCCCTAAAGGCGCATTTTGATTGTAGAAAAATATCTACACAACTCTGTCTTTCCGCAAATATAAAAGGCTCCCGCAAGAGAGCCTTTTGTAGTTAATCAGTTAAGTTGTTACTTTTTGTCTTTAATCGCATTTTCGGTCATCAATACCATGTCAAGGTGCGAGCGTACTTCAGGTGCTGTGGTAGAAGCCCAGTCCCTGACCTGAGGATCTTCGCATGTTTCTGCTGTTTTTTCATAAAATTTCACGGCATCTTCATGTTTGCTTTTCATCTTGTCAGTAAAAGCCTTGTCGTAGTCAATGCCTGTTTTTTCGGATAATTTTTCCAGCTCTTTGCGTTGATCTTCTGTCAAATCGGCCGGAAGCGTCACACCCTTGGCGTCTGCCAGTGTTTTCACGTCCGCATTCATTTTTGAATGCGCTTCGACCAGCATGGTGCTTAATTTTTTGACGTCCTCTGTAGAGGCATTCTTGCCTGCCTGTTCAGCCGCTTTGATTTCGAACATATTGGCAGAATAGGCATGTACTAATTTATCGGCTGCTTTTTCTCCGTCTTTATCCAGGTTTGCTTTGTTGGCATCTTCCGCCACCTCTGTGGCATCTTTTTCGTGCGAGCAGGAAGCCGTAAACAGGCTGAGTCCGAAGCATAAAAGCGTGGCTTGTAGTGTTGTTTTGAGTGTCATGATTTTTTGGTTTAATGAATGTATTTATAGAATAACACCTATCAAATAACCATGCCATGCGGCTAGGAAGCTTTTCTGTGGCGGGTTGTAGAAGTATTGAGGCTTTCACGCAGCTGCGACAGGATATCCTTCGGTTTACTGTGGACAACTTTCAACGCCGGCTCTTTCAGCTTGATGCCTTTTGTTTTGGCTTTGATCATTTTCAGCAGGTCGGCAGAGTAGGTGTCTTTGTATTTTTTGATATCGAATTTTTGCGTGAGCTGATCGATGAGCGTAATTGCCATTCTGAGCTCGGGAGCTTTCACCGCGCTTTTTGGCGGAAGCGACAGGTCAGCCGTATCGCGGATCTCTTCCTGGAAGCGGATTCTGTTCAACACGATCACCTTTTCATTCGCCCTTAAAATGGCTAACACTTCTTTGTTCCTGAGCACAAAGGTAGCGACCCCCACTTTCCCGGTTTTCACCAATGCCTCACGCAGCAGCGCATAGGCCCGCACCCCCGATTTCTCAGGCTCCAGGTAATAGGGCGATTCATAATACATGCTTTCAATCTCTTCCTCCTTTACAAAGCTCGCAATGTCAATGCTCCTGGTTTTTTTCGCACTCGCCTTTTCAAAATCCTTGTCCGTCAATACCACATACTTATCGTTCGGGAGCTTATAGCCCTTCACGATGTTTTCCCATTTCACTTCTTTCCCCGTTTTTTCATTCACGCGCTTGAAGTGAATAGGGGCATTGTCCTTTTTGTCCAGCATATCAAGGTCCAGCGAGCTTGTTTCCGTAGCGCTGTATAGCTTTACAGGGATGTTTACCAGTCCGAAGCCGATGGCTCCTGTCCATATTGCTCTCATAATTTCCTATGTTAAGATTAAACCTTCTTTTTCCAGGATCTTCAGCAAGAGCTGTTCCTCCGCAGCAAGACCTGTCTTGTCATGTTTTTTTTCCAGGGCATCGAGCTCCACCAGATACTTGTGTAGTTTTTGATGCGCGTAAAGATCAATAATCACCGGATGCACGTAATATTTGCGGCATACCGTCCGGATTCCGACCAGGTTCTGAAATCTTTCGCGGAGAAGATTTCCTTTTTGCATGCTGCCGGAGAAGAAATGGGATTACCTGATTTTCAGGAACCGTAAGAGCCCGAAGAAAGGTGCATAATACCAGATATCCTGTTTTAAATATTCTTTCAGGCGAGCCGGGCTCACGCTTCCTGTATGCAGGATGGCATCGCTCAGCTGCCTGGCGCTGATGCCCCATTTTTTAGTCCAGTAGAGGATGTTGCTGCTATCCTCGGGATGGATGAGGGTGTCTTTTACTTTCATAGGAATCGGAGATTATATATTGGTTAAAAAATCCTTGTGTTGGGAGTAATGCCGGAGTGGTACATTGGCAGGGCCGTTCAACACTTCACCTTTAGGATTGAAGCGGCTTCCGTGGCAAGGGCAATCCCAGCTCTTTTCATCGTTGTTCCACTTGACGATACATCCCAGGTGCGTGCATTCCACTTCCACAAAATGCAGCTCGTCTGTTTCATCGCGGTAGGCCCCCAGCTTTTCCCCGTCAAATTCAATGATCTTTCCTTCTTTCGGTTTCAGGTCTTTCAGACCGGTGCTGTCAAGGTGCTTCGGTTTTGTTTTCAGATAGCTCACAAAGCCACCTACAAATTCTTTGAAGAAGGTTTTTCCCGCCTTGAATAATTTGAAGCGCGAAGGGCTGTAAAGGTCTTTCCAGGGATTGTCTTTTCCGATGATGAGATCGCTGATCAGGAGGCCCGCAATCGTTCCGTGCGTCATGCCGTTTCCCGAATCGCCTGTAACGATATACACATTGTCCTTATCGAGCGGATTATGGCCGATGTAAGCCAGGGAGTCCATCGGCTCCATCACCTGCCCCGACCATTTGTAAATAAGGTCTTCCATCTGTGGGAAATATTCACGGCCCCAGGCTTCCAGGATCTTATAACGCTTTTCTTCCGGAATATGCTCCGCATCGGCCAGGCCTGTCGCATGGTCTTCTCCACCCACCATCAGGAGGTCGTGTGTGCTGTTCAATGATTCTGTCCGGACATAATGATAAGGCGGGATCTCCGCATTCGCCTCCATATTTCCGCTGTCCCACCAAAGCGCTTTCTCCAGGCTGCCTTTCGGAATTTTTGCCCCGATTACATACGTGCGGTACGCATACTGCCTGAGGTGCATGATGTATTTATTATTCACCGGGCTGTTGGTAGCCACTACCACATGCTTCGCGCTCACATTGAATCCTTCGTTGGTAGTGATGCCTGTATGATCGATGTCTTTGGCATGCGTATCCGTGTAAATTTCGCCCCCCATGTTTACGATGGCCCTGCAAAGCGCTTTCAGGTAGTGCAAGGGGTGGAATTGGGCCTGATGGTTGAATTGCAATGCCGCCGTTTTTTTACCGCCGGGTGCGATGTTTGTTTTTTCTACGGAGAGTCCTGCTTTTCCTGCTGCTTCCAGCTCTTTGTCAAGCGAGTCTGCCTGATCGCTGGGGTGTAGAAAAAGATAGCCCTTCACCCGTTCAAAGTCGCAGTCGATGCCTTCTTCCGACACAACGCGCTCGATAAAATCAATGGCCGATTTATGGCTTTCCGCAATGAGCTTTGTATGTTCTTCCCCGAATTTGGAAGCCAGGCTGTAGTAGCGGTCGTCGAGGGCCGTCACGAGGTGAGCAGTGGTTCTTCCCGTTTCGCCACTGCCGATGTAGCCGTCCTCCACGAGCACTACTTTTTTCCCGGCTTTGCAAAGGCAGTAGGCAATGCTCACGCCGCTGATCCCGCCACCAATAATGATGACATCCGTTGTTTTATTTTCAGTAAGTTTGCTGTAGGCGATCGGCTGGCAGGAATCAATCCAGAAGGGCAGGTGAATGCCGGCCGTAAAGGTGGGATTGTTGGTGGTGGAGTTTGTTTTCATTGTTCCATGCTATAGTGGAATAGACTTATGCAAATTCAGTTCCCTCTCTTCTGCCGGTTTTTAGAGAATCCCGGAAGAGCATTTTAAGCCTTTCGGGAAAGATTTGACCATAATAATCCCCAGGAGGAACGAACCGTGATGATGACAGTGGCATTAAAATAGATGATATAACAAAAAATCCTGACCATGAGAACCTTAATAAGAAAGCTGTTCAGAGGAAACGTATTCGACCTGATTTTTTTCTTTGTTGCTGAGAACCCTGTTTCATCCCAAACCACTAAAACCACTTGATGTATGGCACGTTGTCAGTTTTCCATAGAATTTGCGGGAGTAGCAGAAGAGCTTCTTCAAAAAGCCAAAGACGGCATTACCAGGGCAAGGGGAAGTTTTGAAGGCGATGCCGGACAGGGCTCCTTCAAAGTACCGACGCCTTTGGGCGAGATTAAAGGAGCCTATACCATCGAAGGATCGGTGATTAGCATCACCGTAGCAGATAAGCCCATGCTTCTGGGTTGCGGACGCATCGAATCGGAGCTTCGGAAATTTATGAGCTAGGTCAGAAATACTTTTCGATCAGTAAGCCATAGGTGATGAGTAAATTTTCGCGCTGTGTTTTGCTCACCTTATTATAGCTCAGGGATGTGGTGAGGCTCAGCCATTTTTTGAGCCGGATGCCCAGGCTGAGATCGCTCCGGATGATATAGTCGTCACCATAGTTGAGCGAATGCTGGAAGTAACCCACACCATTCACAAACACCCGGCTCCGGATATCCCAGCGAAAGCTCAGGCGGAAAGAATTTCGCCAGGTGTCATAGATCTGGTTGATGCTGTCGTTCAGGACCACATCGCTGTATTCATAGATGAGCCCGTCGCTCACATTGATGTTGGCATTGGCTTTATCTATAAAGTTGTACGCAATGCCCAGCCCGCCCTGCCACTGGTGATTCTGTTTCAGGGAGTAGCTGGAGGTGTAATTGGCCAGGCCCCAATAATAGAAATGCGGCAGGCTTTTGTACAAATTAAAATCCAGGGCCGAAGAAAAATCATTGTTGGTGAGCACATTGGTTTGTTTGCCGTATACCCATTTGGTATTGGAATTCAGCGACATGCTTTTTTTACGAACGCTGAGCCTGGCGGCATTGTTGAAATTGTACAGCTCGCCTCCGGCGTTGGTTTTATTGTAGGTGCCTGTGGCGTTGAGCCCCGTGTAATAGGTGACGGAGTCGCTGAATTGTGCGTGTAATAAGTTGGTGATGCAGGTGATGATCAGCAGTAAAATAATTTTTTTCATGAGGCGTTACGCTCTTCTTTGTTTACGGCAATCTGCTTTTCCACGACCAGCTGTTTGTCTTCCGGCAGGGCAATCAGTTCGGCGTCTTTGGTTGGTTCTATTTTCCTTCCGAAATATAAGGCAAATTGTTTAGTAAATTCAGCGCCGAAAAACAGAATCATACAGGAGTAAGATACCCAAAGCATCAGGAGAACGATAGAGCCGGCGGCGCCGTAGGTAGAGCCGGGGTTGGTTTTTCCGAAGTAGATACCCAATGCAAATTTGCCCAGTACAAAAAGCAGGGACGTGACGACCGAGCCAATGATCACATCCTTCCATCGAATGCGCGCATCGGGCAGGATTCTGAACATCAACGCAAAAAGCACGGAGGTCATTCCAAAGGACAGGATAAAATTAAGGAAACGGAACACCAGGAGTATAACATCCGGAAGGTGCAGTTTGATCCAGTCGCTGAAAGCGGAAAGACCAGTGCTCAGCAACAGGGAGACTAACATCAGAAAACCGATCGATAAAACAAGACCGAAAGAAAACAGGCGGTCTTTGATGCTTTTGAGCCATTTCTTCTTCGCTACCACTTTCACCTCCCAGATCTGGTTGAGAGATACCTGCAGCTGCGCAAACACACCGGTAGAGCCAAGGATGAGGGTGACAATACTGATGATGGCGGCCCAAACGGAATTTTTTTGCTCACCGGCCTTTGCAATCATTTCCTCCACTTGTCTGGCGGTACTCTCACCTATGGCCAGGCCTATCTGTTTGGAAATTTCGCCCTGCACAGCTTCCCGTCCAAAGGCAAATCCTGCAAGGGTGATGATGATCACCAGCAGGGCCGGAATGGAAAAAATCGCGTAATAGGCAATCACAGCGCTTTGCCTGAATGGATCTGCGGCATTCCAGGCGCTGAATGTTTTTTTAGTGATCTTCCATAAATCACTCAGGTGAAGGGAAATTTTTTTCATGCACGTTGTTTTTTCTGTGCCATGATAATCAAATCAGGTACTCAGGCCATCATCACCAAAAGAAACGGTTTTGTTTCTCCTGTGGATTTTCCTCCCCGATTTGATGCCCTTCCGGAAGAAAAAAGAATGCTCAGTAGCAGATGTAAGGGCTAAGCCGTCAGGGGCTATAGGGCGGCATAAGAATTGACCATAGCATGGTATCTTAAAAAAATGGTGTTATGAAAACAAGAGGTATCTACCGTAAAGAAGAAGAACAGCTCCCTTCCCAGCAGGATTTTGAAAAGTCTGAGTTGATGCAATTATTCGAATCCGAGCTGCGTAACCCATACAGGGGCCAGATCGACCTGATCAATGCCATTTTAGAGGAAGAGTAGATCTTCCCAAACGATAAAAGTCAAAGGTGGAAAAATAACTAAACACAAACGTTCTGGCTTATCCGGTACACCTTTGCACAAACTCCCTAATTTCTTTTTATGACAGCCCGGGTTCCAAAAGGCAAACTGATCCTGATCGGCGGTGCCGAAGATAAAGGAGAAAGCATGACGGTGAGAAATATCACCTCAGGTCAGATCAAGCGCCTCGAAATTCTGAGCCAGCTTGTTCCTACGCGGAAACAAAAAGGAGGCATCGAAATTATTACCACAGCTTCTTCCGATCCCGGCGAAATAAATGCCGTTTATAAAAAAGCGTTTCACCGGATAGGCTTTAAAAAGGTCGGATTCATCAGCATCGGCAATCATCCCGAATCGCATAACCCTGTCTTTTTGAAACGCATTCGCGAGGCACATGCCGTGCTTTTCAGCGGTGGCGACCAGTTCAGGCTGTCAACCATCCTCGGCAATACCGATATCCTGGAGGCTGTCAAAGAGCGTTATTTGACCGATCCCGATTTTATTGTAGCAGGCACCAGCGCGGGGGCAATGGCTGCCACAAACCTCATGATGTACGAAGTAGAAGCGCATGAGCGCCTGGTGAAAAACAACATTAAGCTCAGCTCGGGGCTGGGGTTCCTGGATGGTTGTATCATCGATACGCATTTTACCAACCGTGGACGCTTCGGGCGGCTGGCGCAGGCTATCGTCATGAATCCTGCCTGTGTGGGTATCGGTATCAGCGAGAACACAGCCCTTATCATTAAGAAAGGCCGCGAAGCCTATTGCATCGGTCCGGGAATGGCGATCGTTATTGATGGCCGCTACGTAGAGCATACAAACATTGCTTATGCCGAAGATGATGAGGGCATCTGCATCGAAAATCTGAAAGTCCATATCCTCTGCGAAGGGAACGGCTATTTGTTGGAGGACCGCACATTTGTAGCCGATAAGAAGGATATTGCGCGCGAAGAAAGCGCGGAGATTATTTCCCTGAAAGCCAAAAAAGAAAAAGTAAAGGCAGCGAAAGCCGGAAAACTGGCCAATGGTTTTTCCAGGCAAAAGCCCTAACATCCGGTTATATATCCCGGTTTAATTATCGGCCTGACTATAAAGGCTTTGGCTTTGATTGCCTGCCAGGCCTGTATCCATTTGGCTATTTGGTGTTATAGTTTATACTCCGATTCCCCTAAAAAAATGTTAAAGCCGGAGAATTGGTATTAAACTTGAATTACCCATACACGAACCCCAAAAATCCATCGGCCATGACAACAGGCATCAATGAAAAAAGCCCGCGAATACGCTATACAGGCGAGAAGTACAGGGATGTGGAGAAAAAGGTGGAAGCATCTTCCAGGCACGAAGCTTTTGTCCTGTTCGAAAACGCTAAAAAACGCCTCAACGATATTAATAACTGGCAACTTTTATGTGGAAAAACACCCGCCGAATTTCACCTGACCGATGAGATGGGAAATCTGTTGAATGTATCTGTTCCCCAAACCGGTAATTTAATCAGGGTGCGTTGTTATGATAAAGAAAAAGATAAATTCATCTGGTACCGCATTGAAGAATTCATGCACGAAAAAAATTTACTGAAAGATACAGAAGACTTTGGTTTTAAAGTGGTGCTGGTTTCCGGTCCATTGGCACCACAGCAACGCGAGGAAGGAGTTACCTGTACCTTTGTGGTGACACGCTCCGGCTGCCACGTGAGTGCAGTAGAGGCAGAGAGGAGCCGAATCCTGACCAGGGATGGGATCCCGGTATTAGCCCAGTTAAGAGATAAGCTGCAGCATGTATTTTCCTGGATCAGTTCTTCCAACCAGCAATGGAAAAGCCTGATCAATGGAGTATTACAGTATTAGTGTTTTTTATAGTGAGATCACATATAAGCCCGTCACCATGTATGGTGACGGGCTTTCTGTTTTCAGCAACAGTAAATCTGTGGTGAAAGCATCGGTAAGGGCAGAGAAAAACAAGTATCTGACTTTTATTTCACCCGAATGTGTGATGGTTAAGTCCTTCAGCGACGCATCGTGGCCATCGTCAAAAGAAATTCATTGGTTTTTTCGACGCATGATTTTTTTCAAAAAAATTTCATCAAAATAAATCCGGATCTTTTTTTCTGCCGTATATCATTCAAATCTTAAAACCACATAATTATGAAAATGATCACAAAAATGGCCCTGTTAGCGTGCGTTACGTTTATGGCTCAAGGTGCTTTTGCACAGGAAAAAATGGACTCCAAAGAAAAAACGGTGATGGTAGGCGGTGCAGCAATGTATCCATCTAAAAATATCATTGAGAATGCAGTGAACTCAAAAGACCATACAACCCTCGTCGCAGCGGTGAAAGCAGCAGGTCTGGTTGAAACATTGCAGGGTGCAGGCCCCTTCACGGTATTTGCTCCAACCAATGCCGCATTCGATAAATTACCAAAAGGTACGGTAGAAACCCTGCTGAAGCCGGAGAACAAAGCGATGCTGACCGGCATCTTAACGTACCATGTCGTTTCAGGAAAACACAATGCTTCTGAGATTGCTGACATGATCAAAAAAGGTAACGGTAAAGCTGAGTTTACAACCGTAGCAGGTGGCAAGCTCATCGCAACGATGAAAGGAAAAGACCTCGTACTGACCGATGAAAAAGGTGGCATGTCGATGGTGACGATTAAGGATGTAAACCAGAGCAATGGTGTGATCCATGTGGTAAACACCGTCCTGATGCCGAAATAATCCGGATCAGTATCCTGGAAAGAACCTCAATGCCTGCACGGTATTGAGGTTCTTTGTTTTTCCTTATCTTTCCTGTATGAAGAAAATTGTCGATAAGCATCCGCTGGCTATTCGCTGGTTTCACTGGATTAATTTTCCGGTGCTCACAGTCATGATCTGGAGCGGCCTGCTCATCTACTGGGCCAATGACGTGTACAAGATCACGGTCAATGGCAAAACGCTCATCAGCTTTTTCCCTGACTCTTTTTATGAAGCCCTGAATATTCCCTATCACCTCGGAAAAGGCATGGCGTATCACTTTGTCTTTATGTGGGCCTTTTTTCTGAATGGCTTATTGTATGTGCTGTTTACTGTATTCTCCGGCGAATGGCGTTTGCTTTTTCCCGACAGGAATTCTTTCGGCGAAGCCTGGCAGGTGGTTCTTCATGATTTGCATATCCGGCGGACGGCACCTGGACAGCTCAAATACAATGGCGCGCAAAAAATCGCTTACACCATGATTATTGTGATGGGTTTGGGCTCTGTGATCACAGGCCTGGCTATATACAAGCCGGTACAGCTTTACTGGCTCTGCGCGTTATGCGGTGGCTACGAAACGGCGCGCGCCATCCATTTTATATTAACTATTGGCTACTGCCTGTTTTTTGTAGTACACCTGGCGCAGGTTATCCGCGCCGGATGGAATAATTTCCGGAGCATGATCGCAGGTTTTGAAGTCGTAGAAACAACAGAACGTCATGAGTGATTTTTTCAGAATTTTTTTCAGACCCAATACTGAGCTTAGTCTTGAAGAGCTCATCGCCAAAAAAACCACCATCAGCTTTGTGGTGTTCTTTTTCTGTTTTGCAGCTGCTTACGTAGGCTGGCACTGGCTTTCGGATCAGCCAAAAGGAGCAGCCAATTTACAGGCGCCTTTACGGAAGGTGCTCGATGCCAATGAGCAGGCCTTTAGCCGCGTGGCGAGCTACAGGCATTTTGCGAAAACCTTTCCAAAAAGCAAAGCGGCAGGCTTTGTACGCGTCAACGGAAATGTGGGCTTAACGTCGGAGCTTGATTCGGCCAACTGGAAGCTTCACCTTGTGAAAGCCAATGGGGATACCTTGCTTATTAGCCTGGACGAGATCAAAAAAATTCCGAAAACGGAAATCATTTTCGATTTCAAATGCATCGGAGGCTGGAGCCAGATCAGCCATTGGGGCGGCGTCAGCTTCCGCGATTTTGTACACTACTTTCACCTCGAACAGGAAGCAGGTTTTAACTACGTGGGGATGAGCACACCCGACGAGCAATACTATGTGGGCATCGATATGCCCAGCGCATTGCATCCGCAAACACTTGTATGCTACGAAGTAAACAACCAGCCGCTTCCTTTAAATCAGGGCTTTCCCCTGCGCATGATCATTCCTGTGAAATATGGGGTCAAAAGCCTGAAACGCATCGGCTATATGTATTTCAGCAACGAGCGCCCGAAAGACTACTGGTACGAAAGAGGATACGATTATTATTCGGGATTGTAGCAGGTAATACAAAACGATAGCCTTCCCTCATTTTTTTGCAGATGTCATGCTTGTCCGGGCTTATAAACCGCTGTTCATGGGTTGGCTCTGCGCCCGCATCATCAGGCCGGTACATAAATATGGAAGGTAGCGCCAACACCCGGCTCGCCCACCGCTGAAATGCTTCCCTGGTGGTTCTCCATGATCTTCTTGCAGATGGCCAGGCCTATGCCTGTTCCCTTGTATTCATGTTTTCCATGCAGCCTCTGGAATACTTCGAAGATGCGCATATTATATTCCGGGGAAAAACCAATGCCATTGTCCTGTACCGTCAGGTGATAATACGCTTTGTCTTTCACGAGCTCAGGATGTCCGCTGCTGCCACCTTTTACTTCTTCTGCGCTGATGAGGATGTGTGAAGGCACATCCTGTTTCGAAAACTTAAGCGCATTGGAAAGGATATTGGTGAAGAGCTGCCTGAACTGGAAAGGAATGATGTTCATCTCCGGAAGATCCTTGTACGCGATGGTTGCCTGCTTTTCTTTGATAACCTGTTCCAGGTCATGCTTCACCTCTTCAATGAGGGTAGCGAGCTGGCAGGTTTCAAATACTTTTTCGGTGGTGCTGGTGCGGGAGTAGGCAAGGAGGTCTTCGATGAGCAGGTGCATCCGCTGCGCCGCATCCTGCATGCGCCTGAAATAATCTTTTCCCGAATCGGAAAGCACTTCCTTCTCGGCAATGCGGTTGGCAAAGGTCTGGATCTTGCGTAGGGGCTCCTGCAAATCGTGGCTCGACACATAAGCGAAAGAGGCAAGCTCTTCGTTCATGCGTTCCAGCTCCTGGTTGGCCTGCTGCAGGTCTTTGGTGCGCTCCTGTACTTTTGTTTCCAGCTCTTTGGAAAATGTTTTCTGGTCGTGAATGTCGGTGCTGGTGCCCACCCACATCTGGATGTGCCCGCTGGCGTCTCTCTGTGGAATGGCTCGGCTCAGCTGCCAGCGGTATTCCCCGTCGTTTCTGCGGAAGCGGTGTTCAAACAAAAAATCCTGCCCGCTCTTCACCGACTCCATCCATAAGCGGATGTTCTCTTCGCGCTCGTCGGGATGTACGATCTGTATCCAGCCCTTCTCTGCAATATCTTCCGGCGTCATGCCCGAATAGCGGTACACGGAGCGGTTGAAATAATTTAAGGTGCCATGCACATCTCCGGTCCAGATCAGCTGCGGCATCGAGTCGGCCAGCAGCCGGAACTTCTGTTCGCTGTCTTTCAGCTCTTCGAGCGCCATTCGTTTTTCGGTAATGTCGAGCACCGTGCCCGAGAAATGATAGGGAACCTGGTTTTCATCAAAGAAGGCCTTTCCTTTGGCATGAAGCCACCTCACTTCATCATTCGGAAGCCCGATGATCCTGTATTCCGATTCGTAATTGCCTGCAACACGCGGATTCAGGGCTTCGAGCATCCTGTCCAGGGCCGCAGACCGGTCGTCGGGGTGCATGCATTCCCAGAAAAGGTCGACGGTTACCGGAACATCAGGGCCCACGCCGAAGAGCTTGCGCGAAGCATCGTCCCAGCGCATCACTTCCGTTTGCGGGTCGTAGTCCCAGGTGCCGAGCTCGCTGGACAAAGCGGCCGTGCGTAGGCGCAGCTCATTTTCCTCGATCTGTTGCCGCTTTCTTTTTTCGTCTGTCAGATCCCTGATGGTACCGATGATCCTCAGCGGGTTGTCCTGCTCATCGTGTAACACTTTTCCCTTGGCCTCTATCCAGTGCAGGCTTCCATCAGGCCATATAACGCGCGTGGTATAATTGAGAATACCGCTGTCATAAGCCTGTGCAAATGCCTGCTCCCTCACCTTCAGGTCGTCGGGGTGCAAACGCTTTTTCAGCTCCTCATGCGTCGGAGTATCTGTTTCCCTATAGCCCATGTACCGCAGGTAGCGTGGCGAATAGGAAACCCTGCTTTCGCGGAGATGGAGTTCCCAGGTGCCAAGCTCGCTGGCTTCTACCAGGATCTTTAATTTCTCCTCATTGTCGCTGATGAGATGCTCGATGGTTTTTTGCCTGGAAATGTCGCGCGCTATTTTTGAGATGCTCACGATGTTACCCTGCTTATCCTTAACAGGAGAGATGCTTAATGAGATATCGATGAGAGACCCCGATTTATGTTTCCGGATGGTTTGAAGGTGCTCAATGGGCTGGTCTTTGAGGATTTTATCAAAGATCTCATCCTCCTGGTGCCAAAGGTCTTCAGGGATAAGCGTGGTAATAGGCTTCCCGAGGATCTCCGATTCCGTATACCCGAAAATTCTTTCCGCAGAAGCATTCCAGTTGATGATGAACCTGTTGAGGTTTACAGCGATGATGGCGTCGCTCGTGGATTGGACAATGGCAGCAAGCCTGGAATTATTCTCGTCCTGTATGCGCTGCTCCGTCACCTCGTTGGCAACCACCATAATGCTGCTGACGCTCCCATCCGCTTCCTCCATGGGCTCGTATACCAGGTTGAAAAAAGTACGTTCTTTTTTTCCATGTCTTTCCAGGATCACTTCCAGCTCGGGCGATTGATAAGCGGTTGCGGTCGCCATTACCCCTTTCAGCAAAGGCTCTGTCAAAGGTTTCGTTTCCGGAAGGCAGTCGAACAGCTTCTTGCCCAGGATCTCTTCTTCGGTTTTTTCGATCAGGGCGAGATAGGTTTTGTTGGCCATTTCGAACTGAAAATCCGGGCCTCTTAGAATGGCAATGCCCACAGGCGCCTGCGACACCACATTCCTGAATTTTTTCTCGGCCCGCTGCGCACGCGCTTCTGCCTCTGCAATGATTTTACGGGACATAACCTGTTCGGTAACGTCATAGCCAAGGTATAACACACTATGCCCGGCATCGCTGTCGTTTTTCAGCACCTTATACATGAAGTTGAGGTAGACAGGAGAGAGAACCCCGTTTTTCTCGAGGTAGGTCAGGCTCTCTTTTTCCTCATAGGCCATGCCTGTGTCGTATACATTCCGGATAACGTTCAGGTAAGGCTGCCCGATGATCTCAGGAATGACATCGGTGAGTTTTTTTCCGATCACGCTTTTGTCTTTTCCCCATCGTTTTAGCGCTTCATCGTTGGCAAACTCTATCACGAAATCTCTGCCCCTGAATAGGGAATAGGAGAAAGGGCCTTCATGAAGCAGGCCGGTAAGCTTATGTTCGGTCAATGGTAATGAACTATCAGAAGGGGACATACATGAGGGGGTCTACTGCTCCGAAATTATACTTTTTGTAATAAAACAGGCAAAGTTCAACATAGATAAAGGCAAAAAACGGCAATTATAAAAGCACGCAAATTATATGCCAGCGGCCGGATAGCTGCTTTCCGCATTTATGCAGAGAATACTCCGGCCTTAAGGGCTTCCATGCTTCTGAGATCAAAGGCAAAGCGGATCTGTAAAGGATATGAAAAAAGGAATCATAAAAAAAGCTCCCTAAGCCGTAAGGCCGGGAGCTTAAAAGAGTGCCCGAAGCGAGACTCGAACTCGCAAGCTGTGAGGCATACGCTTCTGAGACGTACGTGTATACCAGTTCCACCATCCGGGCATTAAAAAAAGAGCGTTCTTAAATTTACAAATTAAGAGGGGCAAATATACGGATTTTTTTATAATTGCTCCAAAAATATCTTTTTTTCAGACAAAACCGGCTTTTTTTGACTGGTAGAAAAGCCTCACAAAAAAGCCCCCACGGCTGGCCGTGAGGGCGTTGGGCTGTAGGATAGGATGATTGCGTTGTACTAACGGATCGCTATTTTTTGGACGATGATACCTTGCTCATGTTTCAGGGTGAGGAAGTACAGGCCGCTGTTCAGGTTCAGGCTTAAATTAGACAAGCCGTTTTCAAAGCCGGCCTGGCCTTTTAGTACTTCTTTGCCACTCAGGTCGCTGATGCTGTACTCATAGTTTGCAGTGGCCTGATCATTCAGGCGAAGGGTGAGCTGATCGGAAGCTGGATTCGGAAAGACGGCAAATCCTCCTGTTGCTGCGGCTGCCTTTATGCCCGTCGCCAGTGAGCGGTGCTTATTAAAAAATTTCCAGATTTCCACGGTATACGAAATGTCATTGGCAGCCGTAAGCCAGACGTGGTCGGCGCCGGTCACTTTAAAAAATTCGACCTCCGTATTGTTTTGCCCGCCGCTATAGATGTAGTGATCTACCGTATAGCCGTCGCTTTGTGTATTGGGAACGCTGATGTGCTGTGGCGTAGTGGAGCATTGGTTATTATTGACCCAGAACTTCACCAGGGAGTCTGCGCCGATGCCTGATGTATTTCCGGCATAAGGAACCGTGCCATCGGCTGTTCCGTGAAAGTGAGCGATGGATACGCTTTTGTGCGGATTGTAAGACGGCAGGCCGAATCCGAATGTTCCGGATACGGATGCAAAGGCTGTGATCCTGTTATTGAGCGCTACCGCCAGGCGCTCTGTCATAAAGCCACCCATAGAGAAGCCGCAGGCATAGATCCTGTTTGGGTTGATGGCGTAGTTGGCTTTGATGGTGTCGATCAGCGCGCCCATAAAGGCCACATCGTCGATGGTAGCGTTCGGGTAATAGCCGGAATAGCCTGCGCCTGAGTTCCAGGCTGTTCCCGCGATGGCATCGTTCATTGCCTGGGGCACTACCACAATGATGTTGGCCGTGTCGGCAACCAGGTTCATGCCGATGCCGCTGAAATTGGTCATGTTATCTCCCAGGCCGTGCAAGGTAAGCACCAGCGATGCAGGAGCAGAAGCATTGTAGGAAGGGGATTTATAAACTCTGTACTGGCGGGCATTTCCCTGGTGGATAAATCCTTTGTTTTGCCATTGGGCAAAGCCGCTTAGTGTGGTAGCCATCAGCAGGGTTGCGCAGGCAATGGTAGTCATCTTTCTCATGTTGTTTGTGTTTTCAGCAAATCTAGAACGGTCATTGCCTGATACACTTGACAAAAGTCAAAAAGGAATTTGACTTTTGTCAAATTTACTTTTGAGAGCGGATGCGGCTGAGGGTTTCCTGGGTAATACCGAGGAAGGTGGCGATAAAGTTCAGGGGCAGGCGAGGGATGATCTCCGGAAAGCGTGCGATCAGTTTTTGGTAGCGGATCTGTGCCGATTCGGATACGAGATCTTCAATGCGCTGTTGTTGAATGGTAATGACGTAGTTGTATAATAAGCGCCCCACACGTTCAGCCTCCGGGTAGCTTTTATAAAAATTTTCCAGGTCGTCGTGGCGGATGACCCATAGCACAGAAGGTTCAAGCAGCTTTACCGTTCGCATGGATTCGCGGCGTGTGAGGAAGCTGATGATGTCGCCGCCGATGCCGCCCTCTGCAAAGAAGCCTGCGCCGATCTCTTTGCCATCTACCAGCATCAGGTTGCAGAGGAGTCCTTTTTCAATAATATACACTTCGTTGCAGGTTTTACCCGGAGCGCTCAGCACATAGCCTTTTGGAAATTCCTGGCGCCTGAGGATCGCCGCAAATCCCATTTTCGTTTCAGGCGAGAGCTTAGCGACTTCTCCTGCCGCTTCAGGGCCACTGGCAATGCTGATAAGCTTAGAGATCGATTCAAATATTTTTTCCATGTGCTGTATTGCGGAACTGTTCTGTAAATCTACTTAAAATTAGTTTCCACAAACAAAAAAGCCTTCACACCTGATGTGAAGGCTTTACAAAAAAAGAGGATCGCTTTTAGCAGCCGCTTCTTTGGAAAGGAATGCTCAGCTCAAATTCCTGTTTCACTTTCATGCCTTCCGCGTTTTCAGACGGTTTCCAGGCAGGCATCCGCCGAATGGCCTCCAGGAACAGCTGGTCTATTTTCGGATCTTTGGAGCTCGCGGATATTTTAGCATCGGTGATAATTCCTTGCTCATTCACAGAGAACACGACCGTGGCCGGTGGAATGCTGGACCGCGGTGTGCTGCTGGTTTCATAAATTTTATTGATCACGGTTTCGTGGATGTAGAACATCATGTGTTCGTCGCCACCCGGAAAGCTGGCTTTGGCTTCCTTCTCCACAGGAGGCTTGTTTGCCAAGACTTCCGGCATAGATGCCGGCTGCCCGGTGTGTTGGGAAAAACCGGTAAAAACACACAGTTGTAAGAACAGGGTCAGGATACAGGCTTTCATGAGAATTATTTTTTTAGTTAAATGAAGTTACAACTAATTGGTAACATCTGCAAGAAGCATACATTAGCCGCTATGGAAAAAGACGTCATCATCAATGGTTCGGTTTTAAGAATAAAGGAGAAGGGCCATGATCCTCATAAACCCACCCTTATTTTTCTGCACGACTCTTTGGGAAGCATTGCCTTGTGGCGTGATTTCCCGGAGGCGCTTGGCCTTAGAGCTTCCTGTAACAGCTTAGTGTATGACCGGCAGGGCTATGGCCGCTCTGCTCCTTTTGGCCCTGCTGCGAGGAAGAACAATTACCTGGAGCTGGAAGCGGATGTGCTGAACGGGCTTATGGAAGAGCTCGGGATTGAACAAGCGATCCTCTTCGGGCATAGCGATGGCGGTTCCATTGCCCTGATCGCTGCTGCAAAATACCCTTCACGCATGACCGCGGTGATCACAGAAGGGGCGCATATCTTCGTCGAGGACATTACCCTGAAAGGAATCCGGGAAGCCGTAGAAAGCTATCAACATACTGACTTAAAAGAAAAGCTCCAAAGGTATCACGGTGATAAAACAGAAGCTGTGTTTCGGGCATGGACCAACACCTGGCTTGGCGAGGCGTTTAAATCCTGGAACATCGAGCATTTCCTGCCTCAGATTAGCTGTCCTGTTCTGGTAATCCAGGGCGAAAGGGATGAATTCGGCAGCTCTGCGCAGGTAGAAGGGATTGTAAAGGGAGTATCCGGCAAAACATCTGCCTGTATGGTTCCGGAGGTGGGCCATACGCCGCATAAAGAGGCACGGGAAATAGTACTGGAAGCATCGGCTTCGTTTATTCATCTCCTGAAAGGGAATCGCTGATTGATGCCCGAGTAGGATACAGGGGCAATGCTGCATGTATCATTAAGGTTAGGAATGTAAATGTAATATTATCAATTTGCGGTTTTTACGCATCTTCATTTGAATTCGGAAAGGGATTCAGGATCTAAAAGCTATTTTTGAGTATGGCTACCAATGATAGTGATGATATAGATCCAAAACGGGAGATTATCCAGGTGGTTCTGGCATTCCTGTCTCTCACGGGCTTAATCTGCTTTATGATATTTTGCAGGTGATGCAGCGAGGACCTCTTACCTGTGTTTACGAGTGTTAGAATAACGGTGCCATAGGCTCCGTG
Organism: Hydrocarboniphaga daqingensis; assembly: GCA_943362175.1. Taxonomy (GTDB): domain Bacteria; phylum Bacteroidota; class Bacteroidia; order B-17B0; family Aurantibacillaceae; genus UBA4416. The sequence goes on from CALRIU020000014.1 coordinate 114,146, forward strand.
GCGCCGCCATCCGGTCTTCCAAAAATTTAATGATCCCCCTCACGGAAAATACAGGCTTGTTTTAGCCCTGTACATGCTTTTTTCTTAAATTCAGGCAAATACAACTGCCGGTTGTCAGAAAACAACTACAAATAGCCATCATACAACTAAGAGGAGCCGGCATTTTATTGACACGGGGACTGAACCGGCCTACCTTTGCAGGGTCGGATCAACCAAAAAACAATCTTATGGAAAACATCATTATTGGCGAAAAAATTGCCAAAGCACGGAAAAAGGCGAACCTCTCCCAGGCACAACTCGCCGAACAGTTATTTATCAGCCCCCAGGCGGTTGGAAAATGGGAGCGCGGAGAGTCCATCCCGGATATCGTGACAATCAGCAAGCTGGCGAAAATCCTGGGCCTTGACCTTAATTATTTTTCGGAGAGCTCGTCGTCTCCGGATGCAGAGCTAAGGTCTAAAGTGGCGAATGTCAATAGCGCGACTGAACAGCCTTTGCAGGAAGAGGCGAATGCCTCCGGTATGCAGGAGCGGCAACTGCTCACGAACTTCAGCGGGAGCGCCCTGGCAGAAACTGACTTCGCGGGGATAAGCGCCCCTAAACGGAAATTTACGGGGAGCGACCTGCGCGGTGCCAACTTTTCAAAGGCGGATCTCAGCGGGAGCTCGTTTATGGGGAGCGATGTGCGTGAAGCAAATTTTGATGGGACGAACCTCACCGATTGCAGCTTCTCTGCTCTTGATCTCACGGGTGCAAGCTTCCACGAAAGCATTCTTGTGCGTACCCAATTCAGCAGCTCAACGTTAAACGGGGTGAAATTCAGCAATGCAGCGCTGGTAGATGTCAGGCTGAGCACAACGGATCTTACAAAAACGGTCTTTGAAAATTGCAGCTTCAACGGTGTCGACTTTAAAGCTTCGGATATGAGCGGCTTGTGCTTTGACGGGCAGACCTTTATCGGTGTGAAGTTCGACAATACGTCGCTGAAAGATGCATCGTTTAAGGGCGCGACGCTCAAAAACGTTTCCTTCCGTCCCACCTTTGCCCTCACCAACAGGTATTACAAAACCCTTAAAACCATTTGCTTTGACGGAGCAACGATGGACAAGCTCACCTACGCCGCCCTCAAAGGGGTTGGGCTTGATCTGTCGAAGGTGACCATTCACTAAACAAAACATATCCTATGGAAAACACCATTCAAGTGAAGGACTTGCGAAAGTCCTACAGGAACCTTCATGTTCTGAAGGGAGTATATTTTGAAGTAGAAAAAGGGCACATTTTCGCCCTGCTGGGCCCTAACGGCTCGGGTAAAACCACGATCGTGAAGATCCTCACCACCTTGTTGAAACCCGATAGCGGAACCGTTAGCGTGAATGGGTTTGACCTTGTATCAAAACCCGGTAAGGTGCGGGAGTCGATCAGCCTCACGGGGCAGTTTGCAGCGGTGGACGAGGTCCTGACCGGGCGCGAAAATCTGGTGATGATTGCCAGGCTGCGGCATCTGGATAATCCCGGGCAGGTTGCGGACGATTTGCTGAAACGCTTCGGCCTGACAGAGGCTGCGGGCCGTAAGGCGTCCACTTATTCCGGGGGCATGCGCCGCCGGCTCGACATAGCCATGAGCCTGGTAGGAAATCCGCAGCTCATTTTTCTCGACGAGCCCACCACCGGGCTTGACCCTGAGGCGCGCCTCGAGGTCTGGAAAATCGTGAAGGAGCTTGCCGGCAGCGGCACTACGGTATTCCTGACGACGCAGTACCTGGATGAGGCGGAGCAGCTCGCCGACAGAATTGCCATTCTTCACGAGGGTACAATCATCGTGAATGGCACCTTCGCAGAATTAAAAAGGCAGTTCCCGCCGGCAAAAGTGGAATATATTGAGAAACAGCCGACACTGGAAGAGATCTTCCTGGCAATCGTTGGCAAAACAAAAAAATACTAATATGGAAACAACAAAAAATTATTTTTTTACGGATATGGCAGTGATGTTTGGCCGCTCGATGCGCCACGTGTTTCGCAGCATGGATACCATTGTCACCGTTGCCGTGATGCCGGTTGCCCTGATGCTACTGTTTGTATACGTCCTCGGTGGCGCCATTCAAATCGGTACGGATAACTACGTCAATTACCTTTTGCCGGGGATATTGCTGATGGCTATTGCCAATAGCATAGGCTATACCTGCTTCCGCCTGTTCAACGATGTGCAGAAGGGAATCTTCGAGCGATTCCACTCCATGCCGATCGCGCGGTCGGCTGCCTTGTGGGGGCATGTGCTCACCTCGCTGGTGTCCAATGTGATCTCCCTTACGGTCATCATTCTCGTAGCGCTGATCATGGGCTTTCGCTCGCCGGCCGGGATCCTGAACTGGCTTGCTGTGGCGGGCATCCTGGCACTGTTTACGCTGGCCTTAACCTGGATCGCGGCCATTGCGGGATTAACTGCAAAAACACAGGATGGCGCCATCGCCATTGCCTACCCAATTCATTTCCTGCCATTGGTCAGCTCAGCCTTTGTGCCAACCAATACCATGCCTGCAGGCGTTCGCGCTTTTGCCGAGCACCAGCCGGTAACTTCGATCGTGGAAACTATCCGCGCGCTGCTGACAAACCAGCCGGTGGGTCATGAGATCTGGATTGCGCTTGCCTGGCTCTCCGGTATAACGATCCTGGCTTATGCGTTTGCTATGCGGGCCTATAAAAAACGGATGTAGGGGAGTGGCATTATATCCCAGCTCATTTTTGGGTTGCCTCCGGAATACCTTAAGAGCGTTGTGATAAGCACTTTATTGCATATTCAACAGGAATGTATGCTGTGTTGCAGCATGTCTGCAATGGTTATTTTATGCCAACCTGTTTTCCGTCAATATAATTTTCCTGTTTCTCTACCTTTCCATGTTTTGTCCAGTAGGTCCAAAGGCCATGCGCTACCCCGTTTTTATAATTCCTTTCTTCCTGTTTTTGTCCATTTTCGTACCACATGATAAAAAGTCCTTCAGGTGCGCTATTGTCTGCATTGGAAGTGTATTCCAATTTCTTTTTTCCGTTGCAATAATAGGAAATAACTTTCTGTGAAGTTTTGTTATTTGGATAACCTTTATAAGTTTGCTGTCCGTTTGAGCAATACCTTTCCTCATAATACCAGTGAAAGACAGCGGCATGAATTGGATTGATCCGGGAAGTGTCTTTCAGGAATTTTGTCTTCTTTTTAAGCTGCCCGTTTGTTCGCCAGAAGTCAAACGTGATGCAGGTGTCTCCGCTTATAAAGGATTCATAAGCCAGGTGGTTTTTGCTTTTGTCGTAGTACACTTTCCAGGGAGTTGTGTAACGGGCTTTGTTCCTGATAAAAACCTGGGTATCTCCTTCAAAGGTCCTGTCTGGTTTGGTATAAAGAACATGTGCCGTATCAGCCAGCGTTATTACTATCTGGGCATTTACCCGAACTGTAGATAATATTACGATTAGAATGAATGCTTTTCTCATGATGAATTGCCTGCCTGCTCTATTGCCAAATACCACTTGATTAATGCTCGCCGCCCGCTAGAAGCAATTGTTGATCAAATATATAAATTCAATACATAAAAAGCACTCACGATTTTCCGAGAGGGCTTCTGGGATGTTGAGCTCTGTCACGTAAAACCAGCCAGATGCTTAACGGTTTACGCCTTTACCCACCAGGTAGCCGGCAGAAGAAATACCCATCAGGACATAAGCCGGTGAATCCAACTCAATGAAATTCATGAGGAGGCAGGGGGAAGAGGCGGATGATGGCCGGCAGGTAAAGAAATAGGAGACATAGATACAGACATACACAAAGGTAAAAACAAGGTGCTGTAAGCGCTCCACCGACAGGGCATCGCTATCGCCCTTCAGGAGATCGATCCAGAAGCCCGCTGAGCTTCCATTGGCTTTCAGCGGAGTTGATGCAAGTCCCTTTGCAATGTTGGCATTGTTCTTTGCAATATTGGCCTGTGTCATAATGCCCGAGGTTAACGTCACGCTGGCCGAAATACCGATCAGGATGAGGAAGGTATGATTGATGTGGGTATCGCCGTGATAGCCCCAGTGGAGGATGAATGCAGGACCAAGAATAAGGGTCCAGAGCCAGAGCTGGAATTTCGATAAGCTGTAAGGGGAGTCCGGAAGATCTTTTTCGCGTAAGAGTTTGGTTTTAAAGCCTAAGATAAGAACGACGGCAAACACAACAATGGCAGCCAGGATGGAGATGATTTGTTCGGTCATGGTTTTAAATTTAGGGAGTTAGCGTTTATCAAATCTAAAACCTGACGAGGGATAATAAAATAAGTAGAAATACCTGATTTACCGGCTTGTCCGAATGCCAGGCCTGTTGCTTCTCTTTAATACTCCTCTCAAAATCACTACATTTGAAACAGTGCCACCACTGACCATCAACTATGAGAAAAGTAATTGCAGCAATCAACATGACCATTGACGGGTTTTGCGATCATACGGCAGCAGATCCGGACGAGGAAATACACAACCATTATAGGGATCTGTTACGCGGGGCAGATGCCATTTTGTATGGCCGGATAACGTATCAGTTAATGCAATACTGGCAACCCTTTCTGAAAAATCCTTCCGGCGAGAAATCAATGGACGACTTTGCGGTGGCTATAGACCGCATTCCAAAAATTGTCTTTTCGCATACGTTGCAGGATACCGGCTGGAACAGCGCAAAGCTGGCAGATCAGCCTGTTGAAAAGGTAATTGAGGAATTAAAGCAACAGGCGGGCAGGGATATTTTAATTGGCAGCCCCGGTTTAATCGTGGAGCTAACCAACCTGAATTTGATTGATGAGTACCAGCTTTGCATTCATCCTGTAGTCGTAGGAAAAGGTTTACCACTGTTCAAAAACATCGGCGGGAGAACCGTCTTCATGCTTTTAAAAACAAAAGTCTTTCACTCCGGCGCAACCATACTTTACTATAAGCGACGTTGATCCCGTCGTGTCATTGGCTTAAGAGTTCTCCTGTATTTCCTTGTACTCTTTCGGTGTCATATTTGTCTTCGATTTGAAAAATGAAGAGAAATACGACAGGTTCGCAAAGCCAAGGGCAAAGGCAATTTCCTTAATGGACCTGTCCGAGCTGTGCAGCAGGCGTTTCGCTTCCAGCAGCACACGCTGTGCAATAAACTCAAGCGCCGACATCTGGTATTGCTTTTTACAAAGAATGCTCAGGTAGTTTGGCGTAATGCACAAATGTTTGGCATAAAACGCGACAGACTTTTGTGTTTTATAATGCTGCTCCACCAGGGCATGGAATTTATAAGTAATGGAGCCTGACTCTGCGTGTGTGCGGTCGCCGAACTCATGCTCCGTCCATAAGCTCACCATTAAGGCGATCAGCCTGCAGCGCGCGTTTACCAGCTCAATGAATACCGTTTTGGACTCCAGCTCTTTTTTGATAGCGAGGAATTCGGCATTTACTTTTGAGTAGGTGGGTGTATCAAGGTCTAAAACGGGATGCTGGTTATAAGGCGATAAGGTAAACTGCAGTTTGGAAGAGAAGGTTTCGGCCAGCGCCTTGCGGATAATAAGCCGCTGCCCTTTTACTCCCGGTTGAAGCTTCCAGCGTTGAGGCTGCTCCATAAACTGCATGTGAAGCTGCTTCGGCTTCACCTCATATTTTTTCAGATTGATGGTATGCGTTCCTTTGGCTTTTTCAAAGAGCGTGATGGCAAAAGAATCCTCGGCAAAGAGATCCAGGTTCTCCAGCGCAGTTAAGTCCTGATAAAAGACTAAGGATTTTTTTTCCACTTCGTTTGGCTTTTTAACGCCGGATACGGACGCGTATACTTTACTGGTTTTTCTCATGTCATTAACGTTTAAAGGAGGACGTTTTACAAACCAAATATACTGAACAAGGTCCTGTTTCCGACATCGTTTTAATGGGTTGTTAATGTACCGGTTGGGATAGCTTGTTTAAACCCGAAGGCCTGCACTCTCCGGAACAACCCTGCTGTGATGCATGAGGGCCGGATAAAGATCAGCGTATTCAGTGCGCCGGGTACCGCTGCTGTCAGTTGGAGCCACCTGTAATCCATACGCTCTCTTAATTTCCGGAGGATGAGTTGTGCCATAGTTGTTATGTGTTTTTAGAAGCTGTATGTAGTTAAAAAAATCAGCGATTTTCAGGATTTTCTTGTTTCTGAATCCCTTTCTCATACCTGACAAAAAAATTCAGCCAGATAATCCTTGCCCACCGGAAGGCTACCGGAAAAAATAAAAGCAGGGAAGCCACAACCAGCAAAAAAAGGACAAGGGCCGGCAAATGCAGCCAAAGCTGGTCAATCGTGTACCAAACGATAAAAATGCCCGACATCATGCCGTAGGATACATACATGGCTCCGTAAAAGAAACCCGGCTCCCGTTCGTATTTTAACCCGCAGTAAGAGCACTCCTCGTTCATTTTAAGCACAGATTTGAGCTTGTAAGGATTGCCGGATGTAAAGATGCTGCCTTTGTGGCAACGGGGGCATTTATTGGCAAGGGTTGAATACGCGATATCGTATAAAATCATAACTCTGTTAGTGGTTCGGTTTATAGAGAGGCTGTCATTTTTCAGCTTTGTGTATCATTGAATAGGTGCCCGTAACGCTTCACGTTGATGCGTTCTTTTTCCGGGTCGGTTCCGCCACCGAAGCGCAGGTTGTAATCAACCAGTTCGTCAACCAGTTCAATCCCCCAGAAACCTGCAGCCCCCGGGAGATGCACCTGGTCATAACATTCCAAAAGGTATTCGTGTTCGGTTTCGCCCTGCTCCAGGTACAGCTTTCCGATGGCTCCAAACAGCCCACCCTTGTCAATGATTTTGCAAAGCAGGCTGTGGGTTGTCCGGAGATCCATGTAGTGGTTTATGTGTAGCTGTTTGTTGACGTTAGTGCCGGTGTTAGTTCACGTCTTCAAAGTTCACATCCGTTACCGTGTCGTCACCGCCGGGCTGCTGCTGGTTGCCGGTGTTGGCCTGTTCCGTATGTGCCTGTGAAGTTTGCTGCGCTTTGTACATGTCTTCGCCGGCGGATGACCAGGCCGTGCTGAGGTCGCTAAGGGACCTGTCGATCCCCGCCATGTCCTGTTGCTGATGTGCATATTTTAAAGCGGATAAGGCAGCATCGATCAACGATTTTTTATCGGCAGGAATTTTATCACCGTATTCCTTCAGCTGTTTCTCGGTCTGGAAAATCTGGCTGTCGGCCAGGTTCATCTTCTCTACGTTTTCTTTCGCTGTTTTGTCTGCTGCTTCGTTCGCTTTCGCATCAGCTTTCATTTTTTCCACTTCTTCCTTACTTAAACCACTACCGGCTTCCATGCGTATTTTCTGTTCTTTGCCGGTACCTTTGTCTTTGGCACTGACATTCAGGATCCCGTTCGCATCAATGTCGAAGGTGACTTCGATTTGCGGGACGCCGCGCGGTGCCGGTGGAATGCCGTCGAGGTTGAAGATACCCAGGCTCTTGTTGTCTTTGGCCATGGACCGGTCGCCCTGCAGGACGTGGACCTGTACGCCCGGCTGGTTATCGGCGGCGGTAGAAAACGTTTCCGATTTTTTGGCCGGGATGGTGGTGTTGGATGGAATCAGCGTGGTCATCACACCACCCATGGTTTCAATGCCCAGTGAAAGCGGGGTGACATCCAGCAACACCACACCTTTGACATCGCCGGTTAAAATCGCGCCCTGGATAGCGGCACCGATGGCAACGACTTCATCGGGGTTCACGCTCTTGTTCGGCTTTTTACCAAAGAATTTCTCAACGATCTCCTGTACCTTCGGAATCCGGGTGCTGCCACCCACCAGGATCACCTCGTCAATGTCTTTTGCCGTAAGGCCTGCATCTTTTAAGGCCGCTTCACAAGGCTTTAGGCAACGGGCAAATAATGGATCAACAATCTGCTCGAACTTAGCGCGGCTTACTTTTTTTACCAGGTGCTTAGGCATCCCGTCAACAGCCGTAATGTAGGGCAGATTGATTTCGGTTTCAGTGGCCGACGACAATTCCACTTTCGCTTTTTCGGCTGCTTCGCGTAAGCGCTGTAAGGCCATCGCATCTTTGCGCAGGTCGACGTTCTCCTCTTTTTTGAATTCATCGGCCAACCAGTCAACCACCATCTTATCAAAATCATCACCGCCGAGGTGAGTATCACCGTTAGTTGATTTCACTTCAAAGACGCCGTCGCCTAATTCGAGTACCGAAATATCGAAGGTGCCGCCCCCCAGGTCAAACACCGCTATCTTTTGGCTCTTATCGCTTTTATCCAGTCCGTAAGCCAATGCAGCCGCAGTAGGCTCATTTACAATACGGCTCACTTTTAAACCGGCAATCTCACCGGCTTCTTTGGTAGCCTGGCGCTGAGCATCGTTAAAGTACGCCGGTACGGTAATCACGGCCTCGGTGACGCTTTGTCCCAGGTAATCCTCCGCAATCTTTTTCATTTTCTGCAACACGATCGCAGAAATTTCCTGTGGTGTGTAGAGCTTGCCGTCAATATCAATGCGGATGGTGTCGTTGGCGCCACGCACGACCTTGTAGCTGACATGCTCCAGCTCGTTTTGCACCTCGTCGAATTTACGGCCCATAAAACGCTTTACCGAGCTGATGGTGTTTTTGGGGTTGGTGATGGCCTGCCTCTTTGCCGGATCGCCCACCTTACGTTCTCCATTATTCAGGAATGCAATGACAGATGGCGTGGTGCGACGGCCTTCCTCATTGGCAATTACTACAGGTTGGTTACCTTCCATGACGGAAACGCAACTGTTTGTAGTTCCTAAGTCAATACCAATAATTTTTCCCATAACTGTTTGTTTTTTGATGATTAGTTGTATGTATATTTTCGGATCATGTAATCAGTTTTCAAACCGGCCTTTCTCTTTCTCACTTCAAAACACCACTAAAACCAGTCCTTTTGGCTGGTATCCGGGTTGAATAAAAGAAATGGAAGTTGTCCTACAATTCTACTGATTATATGAGCGCCGGGGCAAACCATTAGTGTTGGAAATCGTGAATAGAATATTGGATATTATATATTTAACAGAGAAGAGATTAATAGTCAAAGGACAAGCCATTCAAAAGGCTATTTTATTTATGAGGAAATTGATATATTTGAAAGCGTCGCAACAGAGTGATAGGTGATAGAGTGTTAAAAACACACGAAAATTCAGGGCGACAGCCATTTCACTAATTTGTAAAACAGACTAAAATGGCAGATAATTCATCAAGTGAGATCGTTAAAATACTTATTTGGACTACTGATAAGCTATTACAATTAATGGGTATGGATTATCAAACAGGTAAGGACCGGTATGAAAATATTTTTGGCCCTGCTTTTTTAGAAATGCAGGAGATCCATGAAGGCTATAGTTCTTTGATTAACAAATTAATGGAATTGATACCCAGTGATATTGATGGAGAGTATGCGCTTATAAATGAATTTGATAGAGAATTAAAACCTGTAAAATATGGTGTTAAGGTAAAAATCGGCTCATACCAGTATTTAGAAAACAGGCAGGCTGCAATTGAATTGGTGTTAAAAGAGAGAATGCTCAATAACAATTCCCGGATTGAAGCAAGAAACAATTCGGCAGAAATAATTAGGAAAGCACACAATAAATATGAGAAAAGTTTTTGCTGGGCGATTATAAATTACTTTTTAGGACAATCTATTTTTAGAAATAAAGACGAGGAAGAAAATTTTCTTGAAAGACTGAAGTCACAGGGATTTCATCAGGAAATTAACACGCCATCTGTATTAATAAAAGATAAGCTTATTTCAGAGAAAGACTCAAGGCAGTCAAAAAACTATTTAATTCAGGTAAAAGGTGGTTTAGATCAGGCTTTTTTAGAAATTACTCATGCTTATGGACATTTGAAAAGAAATACGTATAAGTAGTGAATGAGTAACTTTTATATTGAACAATGACTCTCCCGATAGGCTGGCGTTTACATTCACGTATTCATGATGTAACGAAATCAGGGAAATCCGTTTTGGAGTCAATTCAACAGTAAGTCAGAGGAAGGCATTAAAGAATAAAGCTCCAAAACTATTCATGTTGTAAAGCATGAATAAACTGTTGAATATCCTATATTTATAGTAGTGAAAGCGGGGTGGTATTCAACATTTGCTAAATTTACCCTTACGAAATGGCAAGTGTTACAATTACTTTCCATGCTATTTTTTTAAACAGGGTATGATAACAGACAGCTATGGGCGTGCGATAAATTACCTGCGTTTGGCGGTTACCGACCGCTGTAATCTGCGCTGTACCTATTGCATGCCAAAAGAGGGACTTAACTGGCTTCCAAGCAAAGAGCTACTGACCAATGAGGAAATGCTGAAGCTCTGCTCTCTGTTCGTGGATATGGGTGTCGACAAGATCCGCCTTACCGGCGGAGAGCCTTTTGTCCGTAAGGATTTTTTACCACTGCTCGAAGAGTTATCCCAACTAAAAGGACTGCGGGAGCTTTCTTTAACCACGAATGGCTTGCTCACTGCGCCATTTGTTCCCGAATTAAAACGGCTGGGGATCAGCTCTGTGAACCTGAGCCTCGACACGCTGGATAAAGAGCGATTTGCCCTGATCACCCGTCGTAACAGCTTCGACCAGGTGATGAAGACCCTGGAGGCACTTTTGGATCATGGCATCGCGGTAAAAATAAATATGGTAGTGATGGAAAACATCAATACCGCCGATATCATTCCTATGGTGCGCTTAACCGAAAAATTACCGGTAAGTGTCCGCTTTATCGAGGAAATGCCCTTCAACGGCAGCGACCAGGAAACGTCTCTTCAGTGGGATCATTTTCGCATCCTGGAATTGATCCGCGAAGCTTTCCCAACCATTTATAAAACGATTGACCCGCCGCATTCCACAGCCTACAATTACAAAATACCGGAACATCGGGGCGAGGTGGGAATCATTGCTGCTTACACACGCTCTTTCTGCGGATCCTGCAACCGGGTGCGCGTTACGCCAACGGGCATGCTGCGTACCTGCCTGTATGATGCCGGGACGTTCAATATCAAAGAGGCTATGCGCAAAGGGCAATCGGATGAGCTCCTGCAAACGATGATTAAACATGCTATTCTGAACAAGGCGGAGACCGGCTGGGAGGCAGAAGCGAATGGCTACGGGCAGGACATGGCTCACGAGTCGATGGCAACGATCGGGGGATAGGAAAAAACAGGTAAAAACAATATACATTAATAACCCTATAAAAACAACCCTTATGACTGCAAACATCGGAATTTCGAAAGAGAACACGCAAAAAGTGGCTGATCTGCTGAACAGGCTGCTGGCTGATGAAAGCGTACTGTACGTGAAGACCCGCAACTTCCACTGGAACGTCACCGGCAAAAACTTTTACGGATTACACATCCTGTTGGAGAAACATTACCAGCAACTGGATGAGATGGCAGACGACACGGCAGAGCGTATCCGCCAACTGGGGCATTTTGCCGTAGCGACCATGACTCAGTTTCTGGAGCTGACAAATCTGGTAGAGGTAAGCCACGGCGACCTGACGGCTGCTACCATGATCGAAGCCCTGGTCAACGATCATGAAACCATCATCCGTACCTTACGCAGCGACGTGATAAAAGACGAAGCCTGCAAAGATACGGGCACAGCGGATTTTGCTACGGCCTTGCTGGAGAAGCACGAGAAAATGGCCTGGATGCTGAGAGCGCACCTGGAAAAATAGGATAACTATTAGGCGATTCACTTAGCGGCAGGCTATCGGTGTTTGTAGCTGCACCGGTATGTCCTGTTGCTTTGCCTAAACCAATCTGAGAAATGAAGCCACTCATCGTCATCATCATGGTCCTGTCGGGTTCTCTTGCCTATAGCCAGCGTTCTGTGCCGCCAACGGATACTGTATTTGTCACCGGGAAAATTAAAAAGCAGGTGATGTTCAGGTTGGCGGACCTTGATACCTTTCCGAAATCGCCTATCAGGGACCAGGTGATCTATAACCACAAAGGCGAGATCAAAGACACGATTACCGGGATGCGCGGAATACCTTTGAAATTAATCCTTGCACCGGTTGACTATGTGTATGAAAAGCCAAAAGCGCTGAACGAATTTTATGTTGTACTGACGGCTTCGGATGGCTACAAGGTGGTATTCTCCTGGAATGAGATCTACAATACACCGGCAGGCAACGAATTTTTTATTGTCACCGAAATGAAAGGCAAGAAGCTGAAACAGATGGAGCAGCGTATTGTGTTTATATCTACGGCTGATCTAAAAACCGGTCGCCGCTACATCAAAGGATTACGCAGCATTGAAATAAAACAAGCAGAATAGTATGGATACCATTACCGTAGCACAGGCAGAGGCGATCATTCAATCTCAAGTCAGGGATTTTGGTACAGAGGAAATTCCCTGCGATCTGGCATTGGGGAGAGTGCTGGCAGAAGACCTGCTGGCCGACCGTGATCTGCCGCCTTTCAACCGGGCAACGGTAGATGGCATTGCCATTGATTACAAAGGGTTTGAACATGGCAACCGCTCGTTTGAAGTGATGGCCACACAGGCAGCAGGCGACAGGCCCGGGTCCATCAGCGCCGATTATGAGTGCATCGAGATCATGACAGGGGCTGCCCTCGATAGCTCGGTCGATACGGTGATCCGCTACGAAGACCTGGAGATGAACGCAGGGACCGCCACTATCAAAGTTATGGAGATCAGACAGGGACAAAACATTCACCTGCGTGGAAAAGATAAAAAAGCGGGCGATGTGGTGGCTCCGGCCGGGAGCCTGGTGACACCTGCCCTGATGGGCCTCGCCGCTTCCATTGGAAAAACAAAGCTCAAGGTGAAAAAGCTGCCGCGTGTTGCCATCATCACCACAGGCGACGAAATGGTGAGTGCAGACGCCACTCCCACCGACTACCAGCTGAGGCGCTCCAACGACATTACCATAAAATCAACGCTCCTGCCCTATCACATCCAGGCCGACCTCTTACACCTGAATGATGATTATACGGTCTTAAAAGCAGCTTTGGAGGAGTATTTAAAAAGCTATGATGTGCTGCTGATGAGCGGCGGTGTATCGATGGGCAAATTTGATTACGTGCCGGGCGTATTGAACGAACTCGTCGTTGAGCAATTGTTCCATAAAGTGCAACAACGGCCCGGGAAACCCTTTTGGTTTGGTACCCATGCCAACAAGGCGTTGGTATTTGCCTTTCCCGGTAACCCGGTCTCCGTCTTTATGTGCCTGCACCGCTATTTGATTCCCTGGCTGGAAGCTGGCCTGGGTCTTCAACCCAGAGTTCAATATGCCATTTTAAACAGCGAAATCAGATTTGGCCCACCGCTTCAGTATTTCGCACAGGTAAAGTTAAGTAGCAACCGTCAGGGGCAGCTGGAAGCGGAACCTGTTGCCGGGAATGGCTCCGGCGATTTTTCGGGCTTGATCCATGCCGATGCTTTTATAGAGCTGCCATTGGAGAAAAGCGATTTTAAGGCGGGAGAAGCCTATCGGGTATGGAAGTTTACGACTCATTTTTAATTTAAGACATGACACATTTATCTCACCTCAATAAAAAAGACCAGCCGGCCATTGTGGATGTTACGGCAAAGAACGTCTCACGGCGCAAAGCCGTTGCCCGCTGCATTGTGTCAATGCCCGATACTGTCTTGCAGGAACTCCTGGCGGACGAGTTCAAAACCAAAAAGGGGGCTGTGTTCCAGGTAGCGATCATCGCCGGTATTATGGCTGCTAAAAAAACAGGGGAGCTTATTCCGCTTTGTCATCCCCTGGGTTTGGAAAATTGCGAGATCACTATTGAGCTGAATAAGCACCGGGAAATAGAAATTTACTGTACCACCAGCGTCGAAGCAAAAACCGGTGTGGAGATGGAAGCCTTAACCGGCGCCTCACTGGCTGCACTCACCATTTACGACATGTGCAAGGCGCTAAGCCATGATATTGTGATAAAGGAAATACAACTGATGGAAAAAACAGGAGGGAAACGTGATTTCAAACGAAGCTAATTTACCATTGATAAACGGCTTGGTGCTGGCAGGTGGCAGAAGTACCCGCATGGGTGCGGATAAGGACGTGATGAACTGGCATGGCAAAGAGCAGCGCTATTATGTGGCGGATCTGCTGAGGCCCTTTTGTAACGAGGTTTTTATTTCCTGCCGCCAGGAACAGGTGGCCAGTATAGATCCGTCTTACAAAGCCTTGCCCGATACCTTTCTGAACATGGGCCCGACGGGGGGCATTCTGTCAGCGCTGCGCTCACAACGCGACAAAGCCTGGCTGGTGGTGGCCTGTGATCTGCCCCTGCTCAATGAAGATACCATCCGCTACCTGCTAACAAACAGGAACGGGGCAACGATAGCTACAACCTATGAAAGCCCGCATGACGGACTGCCGGAGCCTCTCATTACCATTTGGGAGCCGGAGAGCTATCCGCTGTTGCTGAACTTTTTGGGGAAGGGAATGACCTGCCCCAGAAAAGTACTCATGAACAGCGAAACAAGTATTTTAAAACCCTTACAACCGCAAGCCCTGATGAATGTGAACACACCGGAAGATGCGAAGAAAGCAACAGACGCTTTGCAATCAGGAACAGCGAAATAAACAGTAGTCATGAGTCATCAGTTTGAACGGTATACATGCCAGATGAATTTGCCGGGTTTCGGGGAAAGCGCACAACGGCGCCTGCAGAAAGCCAGGGTATTGATTGCAGGGATGGGAGGCCTCGGATGTCCGGCAGCACAGTACCTCGTGTCTTCGGGAGTCGGTCAGCTCACCTTGGTGGATGACGATGTGATCACAGAACGCAATTTGCACCGGCAGATCCTTTACTCGCAGAAAGACATTGGCTTATCCAAAGTAACAGTAGCGGCAGGCGTTTTAAAACAACAGAATCCGGCCGTTGCTATCACGGCACATCAGGAGAGGATAAGGGCTGCCAATGTCATGGAGGTCATTACCGGCTTTGACCTGGTGATTGATGCCACCGATAATTTTGAAACCAGATATGTCCTGAACGATGCCTGCGTATTGCTTGGGATCCCCCTGGTGTATGGGGCCATTTACCGGTTTGAAGGGCAGGTAAGTATCTGGAACGTCAAAAGAGAAGACAATACCTACACCTGCAATTACCGGGATGTGTTCCCGGATGCCGATCAAGCAACTATTCCTGATTGTGCGGAAGGGGGCGTTATTCCTACGCTGGCAGGCGTGGTAGGCTGCATGCAGGCAAATGAGGCCATTAAGTACCTCACAGGCCATACCGGTATTCTGGCCAACAAGCTCTGGATCCTGAATGTACTGGATGGGGAAAGCCGCATCATTGCGCTGAAGAAACAAGCCAGGCCGGCCATGAATGCCTTACGGGAAGCGGTACCGGTTGTTACGCTTGATGAGATGCAGGAGTTCGCCCCTTTCGAGCTGATCGATGTACGAACGGTGGAAGAGCACAAGACCGCCAGCATGGGAGGGATCAATATTCCCGTGGATGAATTGCCGGGGCGTCTGCATGAATTGCCTTTATCGGATCCCATCTTGCTTTATTGCGCTACCGGCAGGCGCAGCGCCGCTGCCGTGGCATTGATCAAAGAGAAACATCCCGATGCCAGGGTCTATTCATTAAAAGGCGGCATCGACTCGAACGATAACTTTTTAAATTATATGACTTAAAAAAATAATCTATGAAAAAAACAATTATCCTCTTGTTTTGCTTGAAAGTTATCACGGCCAAAAGCCAGTTTTATTTGCCAATTGAAGAAAACCATTTATTAAACTGTTGCACCCCTACCAATGCAGAAGTACAAAAATATCCAGCTGAAAAAATCAATAGTGTGTTTAAATACCTTTTGGACACTGTGAAATTTGAATACAGATATTTTTACGGAGCTTGTGAAAACAGAGCGCATTTTATTTCTGTCGCATTAACCAAGAAAGGTATTAAGTGTAAAAAAATATGGTGCTTTGCTCCGGTACGTTATAGCCTCATTTCTCAAAAACAAATGTGGGTAAGCGATCCGTTGAAAATAAGTGATACGATTAAATGGACATACCATGTTGCCCCCATTGTTATTAATACCAAAGGCGACACATTGGTAATAGATCCATCTATTTCCGACAAAGCGCCAATCGCCTATAAAAAATGGCTTAAGGCTACCAATTGCCCTGAAGCTGCTTACCTGTTTACTGATGCAAATTGGTATCTGTTTAATTCATTGAATGGTTTTCAGACATATAACAATTTTGATGCGAATGAACAGCCTGCGGATCTTAAACTACCAAAATGGTTTCCAAATATTATAACAGGAGATTTTATGACCTACGAGCCAAGTACTGAAAACATTCCGAGCGGCTTAGCTACTAATGATATTGCCATGAGAATATATCAAAACGAAAAAAATACTATCAGTACAGAAGATTTCAAAAAAATACTGGGTAACATTAACAATATTATTGCATTCATTACAAACACAACAAATAAAATCATCACGCAAGAATTGAAAGATAAGTATAGCGACTTAGTGAAAAAATATTCAGAAGAGTATACTGTAAGAAAAACTTATTGGAATAAAAGATTAACTGATCTAAGTAAATAAAACATTCAGATTATGAAAATAAACTATTTGCTATTTTTGTTTTTTGCCTGTAGCGTCGCTTCTTTTTCTCAAGCCAGTGAAACAGAAATTATCAAATCCTTTAAACAAGGTGGCGCGGGTAATTGCGCGTCAATATCAGTAATCAAACTTGCTATTGCGCATTATGGGATCGGTCACGTTTTTTTTAACGTTGAGCATAAAAATAATAACTATCATATCCTGATGCGTGATAGCGTTATAGTTGACCTTTCCGATGCAGATTTGCAAACAATGGAGTCATTAAATTATTTTGTGAAAAAGGAAAATGAGAGTATCTATAAATACGCCAAGTTCCTTTATGCAGTGATGGCAAAAAGAAGAAAAGACACGGAAAAATTTAAGAGCATTGAACGTGCTGCTACCTATTATAAATGGGGTTGGATCAAAACCACCAATCACTTGTTGGAGCAGGATACGGAAGTTAACCTGGAGTATCTTGGATTAAAGAAATCCTTCCGGAAAATTAACAAAGCGGATATTGACCAATACGCAAAAATTGTGATTACCAGCGGAAAACATTCTGCGTTCAGTACCAAAGGGTCTTATGATGAATATGGAGATCCGACACCAAATACTGATTTTGCAAAGAATCACGCCAATGCTCCTATTAATGAAAATTACAATTATATACTGAAGGATTAAACGATTTCTTCTAAATTTTTATCTATACAACCTAAACCAATAGCTTATGATACACCTAAACACAAACAAGATCCTGGTCACAACGGATTTTTCCGACACTTCGCGCCTTGCTTTTAGCCAGGGAGGATTCCTCGCACAGATAGCCAAAGGTGAAGTCTTCCTGCTTCATGTCATCGTGCAGCAATGGGAAATAGCGCATATTTTTTCGCCCGGAGCTACCTCAGGCGATACGGAAGCTGTGGCACAGGCGGCTCAGAAAAAACTCGAGGAGTATGCCGCTGATATCCGTAAGCAATACGGGGTGAAAGTAACTACAGTTATAAAACACGGAAACCCAACCAAAGAAGTTTTGAAATACGCGAAGGAGATCGGCGCCGGAATGATTGCGATGGGAACGCATGGCTACAGCTCGTGGGAAGACCTGGTAATCGGCAGCAATGCGCTGAAAGTGCTTACCAAAAGCCCCTGCCCGGTGCTAACGGTATCAACGCCTGTAAAGGCAGTTGGCTACAAAAACATCATATTGCCGATTGATACCTCATTTCACTCACGCGCCAAAGTGGTGTTAACCATGGAGCTGGCAAAGCAGCTTTCTGCAAAGGTATTTGCCGTAGGGATCCTGGCAGGCGATGAAAGCGACAAAAAAGGAGCTATGGAAGTGATGCTGAACCAGGTAGTGACCGAGGCACTGAATTACCAGGTAGTTTGCCATACGGAGCTGCTGATGAACGTCAAAAACAGGGCAGTAGCGACTGTCACCTACTGCCATTCAAAAAACGGGGATCTGATTTCCATCATGACGGACCAGGACGCCGAGCTGAGCGGCTTTTTCCTGGGACCTTATGCATTACAGGTTATCCAACATGCCGGAGTTCCGGTAATTAGCATTAAGCCCGAAGAGCATCCCGAAGATGCCGGCTGGGAAGACATCTTGGCAGGAACCTAAGGAGCATAAACGATCATTCACCTGAAGTATAACCTCATAACACAAACACCATCATGAAAACATTAGCAGCAGCCATCACCTTATCAGCTGTATTTTGTGCAGCGCAAGGCTTAGCACAGGACACTCCCAAGAAAGAAGAGAAAGCCATCAAAAAGGAAAGAAAGGTGGAGAAAAAAGAAGAAAAGAAAGGTGCAAAAAGAGAGAAGCACGTGGAACCCCAAAGAAAAGAGAAAGAGGAGCACCATAAAGAAAAGCAATAGCCTTCTACAGACAATCATACCGGATGAATCCATTCCGCTACAGATCCGTAGTTGGAATTGTCATGTATTTGCCCTAATGCGGGATTTTTGCAACAGCAGGAGCCTGATTGATTCGTAAATCCTCAACGTGTATTGAGAGGTCCTCATCCCTGCTATCTATGCTTCATCCTTTAAGGGCCGGGGACTTACGGCAAGCCCTGATTCTTTTAAAGAGCCAGTCGTGATTTACAACAGTAATTTCACGGTTTTCACTATTCTTATCTCCGTAGGCTGTTTCAATTATGGTTATCATTAGTGAATGATTACATAGATCCGTCTGTGCGGTAATTTCACCGGGAGCCATGGCTATGTATCAGGATGCGTAGCAAGACGGCTATCGTTTGATAAATTTAAAATACCTCATACATGACCACTCAAAAACTAAAAAACCGCTGGCTGATTGCAGCTTCGGCCGTGGGGATTCACATTTCCATTGGTTCGGTATATGCCTATTCCGTGATGACCAGGCCCGTGGGCGATATGTTTGGCGTTGAGGAGAGTGTGATCAAATGGTCGTTTAAGATCGCTATTCTTCTGCTGGGTTTTTCCGCAGCGGTTTTAGGACGCTGGGTGGAAAAAGTGGGACCGAAAGTAAGCGGCACTACCGCCGGTTTGTTTTATGGCTTTGGTATTTTAGGCTCCGGTCTTGCCATTCACCTGGGCTCGCTTGCCTTATTTATTATTTGTTATGGCATTATAGGCGGTATCGGGCTGGGCCTGGGCTATATTACACCCGTGAGTACTTTGGTAAAATGGTTCCCCGACCGGCGTGGCCTGGCAACAGGCATGGCCATTATGGGATTTGGCTTTGCCGCCTTGATTTTTGGACCTTTGATGCAAACATTATTTGAGAATGCGGGTGTTGCCAACACATTCTATATCCTTGGCGTTATTTATCTGGTGTTAATTTTATCTTCGGCTCAATATATCGAAAGGCCCCCTGAAGGGTATTTGCCCGAAGGCTTTAAAGCGGGCGAAGGGAAAACGATCAAGCGGGACATCTGGTATATCGATGCCAAAGAAGCTTTGAAAACCACAAGGTTCTACTATATCTGGCTGATGATGTTTATCAACATTACCTGTGGCATTGCTATTATCGCCGCTGCCAGCCCTCTTGTGCAGGAGAGGCTAAGCTATACACCCATGCAGGCGGCAGCCATTGTGGGACTGATAGGTGTATTTAATGGTTTGGGCAGGATCATGTGGTCCGGCCTGTCTGATTACCTGGGGCGTGCCAACGTGTATATCCTCTTCTTTGGTTTCCAGGTAGTGGCATTTTATTTTCTGCCGCAGCTATCTTCCGAAGCTTTTTTTCTTACCGTTCTTTTTACGGTCATCACCATGTATGGCGGAGGCTTTGCCACATTGCCGGCTTTCCTGGGCGATTTGTTCGGCACAAAGCAGCTTGGAGCGATACATGGCTTGGTGCTGACCGCCTGGGGGCTGGCGGGTATTGCAGGACCTACACTTTATGACATGATCAAA
>CALRIU020000015.1:0-123643 GCA_943362175.1 Hydrocarboniphaga daqingensis
GTGAATCCATTAAAAAGAGTTGATTCGCATATGCTTCGGCGCGTGAAAGCGTATCGAGCCGTAAATAGCAAAAGCCAAGCATGCTGTACGCTTGCAGTGAATCTTTCCTGGCGATTCCCGGCATCTTTAAAATGCTCTTCCATTCCCGGGTTGATTCTGCGTGTTTAGCCAGCTTATAAAGGATCATAGCCTTTACTTCAATTAATTCCGGCTTATCATAATAAAAAATAGTAGAAGAATCTATATCTCTGAAGGCTTCAGTCCAGTTTTCCAGAAAATAATGATCAAGGCCCCTAATCCAGAGCGTATAATATTTATCTACCATACCGGGCTTTAAAGCCAAAGCCTGGTTGCAATCAGCAATGGATTTGCTATAATCTCCTTTTTGGTGATAAGACAGCGCCCTGTTCTGAAAATTGGCAAAGTCGGAAGGTTCAGCCTTAATCAGAGTTGTATACAAATTAATCGCAGCCGTATAGTTCCCCTTTATTCTTTCACGTTCGGCTTTGTCTTTTAAAGCGCTATTTTCCTGGGAAAATAAAAAGGCACTGAAAAAAATGAATGCCAATAAGCTTAATTGCTTCATTTTAATGTAAATAAAAAACAGCTATATAGAAATCTATATAACTGTTGTAGTATGTATAGTCTTATGACGAAACGAACTAGTTTCCTAGATCCTCAAAACTTACCTCATCCGAAGTGCTTGGCGTCCTTTCTTCCCTCTCCTCTCTTTCAACGATCGGCGGCGCATTTTGTTTGATCACTTCGATAGACTCATTGAGTCCTTCCATGAATTTCTCAAAATCTTCTTTGTACAAAAATATTTTATGCTTTTCGTAAGTGAATTTACCGTCCGTTCCAAAACGTTTTTTGCTTTCGGTAATCGTCAGGTAATAATCATTCCCACGTGTAGATTTTACATCAAAAAAATACGTGCGCTTTCCAGCCTTCACTGCTTTTGAAAACAAATCTTCTCTTTCTGTTCTTTCTATCTCTTCAGACATAATATCATTTTTAAGTTCATAACAAATATTTACATTTTTTAGAATAAGTTGCTATAGTGTTGAAAATTAGTTAAAAACTTCAATAAACAAAAAAAAGAGGGTTCGCCATAGCGAGCCCTCCTCTGTGAACGACGGATCGTTATTGCTTCACAACACGTTTTACGCTTTGTACGCCTGCATTGGATACTTTCACAAAATAGATCCCTCCGTTTAACGAAGACAGATCGATGTATGTTGAGTTTTCGTCGCTTACCGCTTTGGTAAGCACCAGGTTGCCGATGGCATCATACACGTCTACGGTGAAGTTGTTGCCGTTAGCGACAGAAAGGTTCAGGATATCGCTGGTTGGGTTAGGAGACATTCCTACTGCCGCCATGGCATTTTCTTCGATTCCCACTTCTGCATTTTGGTCAACTACGGCAAACGGGCTTAAAGAGGTGATATTGGCGCGTGATACCTGGTAGATTCCCGTGCCCACCACAGAGGCTGTGGAAGCCGTCTGGATGTCCCATACCGCGTTGGCATAATGGCTGATGAAAGCCTGGTTGCGGTTGAAACCGTTGACTTCCATGCCGGATGCCCATTCCAGCTTCAGGTTCAGGTCAATACCGGCGCTGCCCATGGATTTGATATCCCAGGTGCGGTTCACCACGCTTTCCGTTGAGGCATTGTCAATACCGCTTGTTCCCATGCTCCACACCCCGTTGCGGGTGTTCACGCCGATCATGCCAGAACCGGAGTTGCGCTGCACATAAGCAGCGCCAAGGCTGGTAGAGGTTCCGATCGGGAACATCACGTAAGCGGCCGGAGAATTAACATTCATCACCAGGGAGCCTGTTCCGCTGATCTGCACATATTTACTGCTGCTGTAGCCGGAGATAGAGCCGGTTGCATTTACTGTCAGGTCGTTGTTATAGATGGTGATCCCGCCGTTTGTCAGGGTAATGGTTTCAACATAGAGCGCCGAGCCGATCATGGCATTGGTGGCATTGCCTGTGTTGATGGTCAGGTTATTCAGGCGGTTCATGTTCGAGGCGAACATCAGGGTATCTCCTACATTGCCGGTTGTGTTGATAACCAGGTTAGAGCTTCCGCCATTGGCCTGTAACCAGCCGTTAGACGACGAAGAAAACGCGCCCTGCAAGGTCAGTGTTTTTCCGTTCAGGTTGAAGGAGCCTTTGTTTAAGTTCAGCATTCCTTTAATCGTTGTGTTGGCACTGATCCTCACACTGTCGGTAGCATTGGTGAGTTGCAACATCACATTGTTAAGGCCTGCACCGGTCAATTCCAGGGCAGATAGTTTGGAAGCGCCCATGTAGTTTACATTATAAGAGGCTGTGCCGTTGAAGATCCCGGTCGACGTCATGATGGCCCCTTCGCTGCGGGTAATGCTGGATCCGGCATTCATGGTGAGGTTGGAGCTGCTGATGATGTTCAGGTTTCCTTTCGTTAATTTCAGGTCGCCGTTGATGGCCAGGTCGGAGCTTAAGTCTGCGTTACCACCCGAAGCAATGTTGATCTCAAAGTTATTTAATGACCGGAAGCCTGAGTTAAATGTAAGCGCCGTCGCCAAAGCCGAAGAGGTCTGGATGATGAGGTTTGAGGTGGTTGAACCGGAGATCCCACCGTTATTGGCGCTGGAGTAATTTCCTTTAATGGTCAGTGTTTTACCATTCAGTACCAGGTTCCCCATGCTATGGCTCAGCGTCCCGTTTACCGTGGTATTGCTTCCCAGGGTGAGGCTTTGGGTGCTGCTTGACAACTGCACCTTAAAGTCGTTGAAACCTGCGCCGCTCATTTCTATGCCCGTTGCTTTAGAGCTTCCTACATACAGCACATTATAAGTGTTATTGCCGGTGAATAAGCCGCCGCCGACACTTAAGGTGCCGTCTTCCACCTTAATGTTGGAATTGCTGCCCAGCATGAGGTTGGAGCCCGTTGCCAGGGACAGGCTGCCGGCCTTCAGGTGCAGCGTGTCCATCAGCGTCACCTGCGATGCCAGGCTAAGGCTGGTGGCGGAAGTCACAAAACGGTAGATGGTCGCATTTCCGCTGAAGCTCATGCCACCGCCTGAGCCAAGCTCCAGGTAGCGCAAATTAAGCGACCCGTTCCCGGATAAATTGGAAAGCGATGTCACGGTAAGGCTGTTCGTTGTGGTGCTGTTAAGAGATCCGTTGACGCTTAAGGAGGATAACAGGCCTGTAAACTGAACATCCATGTCCATGGTTACCGTAATGCCCGCAGGAATCACGATATTATCTGTAGAAATGTTTGTACCGGCAGTTCCACCGCTCCAGGTGGAGGAAGCAGACCAGTTGCCCGAAACGGTCGCTGTGATTGTTGCTGCCCAGGATGCTACAGAGCACATCATAAGTGCTGAAGCCATGCAGAAAGATTTAAGAATAGATGTTTTTTTCATGTGTTTTGAGTTTGATAACAGTTTATAAGATACCTCTCTTACAAGAATGTTATGCCAACTCTCTTCCTGTTCCGGAAGCCCTTATTTTACAAGGAACACAGAAATCCTTGTTAAAATCGCAGTGGGATTTTTTTCTACACCCCGCGCCTCAGGACCTCAACATACAACCATCCTGTTAGCCAACCGAGTTGTAAAATTCCAGCAGATCAACCGCCTGCCGGGCTTCCTTGACATCGTGTACGCGGATGATCTTTGCCCCGTTATTCAGCGCCAGGGTATTAAGCACCGTGGTACCCGTAAGGGCCGTCACCGGCGATGTATGCAGCACCTTATTCACCATCGCCTTACGGGAAATCCCTGATAAAACAGGATAACCGAGCTCCGTCATGTGTTTCAGATGTTTCAGCAAGAGGTAATTATGCTCCAGTGATTTTCCAAAACCAAAACCGGGATCGAGGATGAGCTTATGAATACCCAAGCGCTCACAGACCTCTCTTTTTTCACGGAAAAAGGTGGCAACCTCCGCCACCACATCCGTATAATGCGGGTTATGCTGCATGGTTTGCGGTGTTCCCTGCATGTGCATCAGAATATAAACGACCTGGCTCTTGGCGATCAGGGGCAGCATTGCGGCATCCAGGTTCCCGCCGGAAATATCGTTGATGATGTCCGCGCCTGAGTGAATGGCGAAATCGGCGACTTCTGCCCTGTAGGTATCCACCGATATAAAGGTATGCGGAAAGTGTGTCCGCAATTCGCGCAAAGGCTCTTTCAGGCGCCCGATCTCTTCGGCGGCACTCACCTCCACAGCTCCCGGGCGCGATGAAGCGGCACCGAGGTCGAGGATGGTAGCCCCTTCCTGGATTTTCATTTCTGCATCCCGGAGCACATCCGCCACCGAGGAAAATTTGCCTCCGTCGTAAAAGCTATCGGGTGTGAGGTTGATCACCGCCATGACCTGAGCCTTGTCAAAGCTCAATTGTTTACCGTTTGTTAAATAAGATTCGTACATTTTTATATAAATTAGCGCAGCTAAATATATGAACAATACATCTCAACAATACGACGCCGCGATCACTTTGTGCAAAGATCTTTTCCTGAAAAAAATGAAAGACTATGGCACGGCCTGGCGCAACCTCCGCCCGACCTCCCTCACCGACCAGATCTTTATCAAGGCGCAACGCATCAAAAGCATTGAGGAAAAAGGGACGCAGAAAGTGGGCGACGATATCAAGGGAGAATATATTGGCATCATTAACTACTGCATCATTTCACTGATCCAGCTCGAGCTGAAAGACGACTCCCGGATGGAGCTTCCTTTCGGAGAAGTGGAAACGCTCTATACCAAATATGCTTTGCAAACCAAGCAGCTCATGGAGGATAAAAACCACGACTACGGCGAGGCCTGGAGGGATATGCGCCTGAGCTCGCTCACCGACCTGATCCTGATGAAAATCTTTCGTGTGAAGCAGATTGAAGACAACAAAGGACAAACGCTTGCCAGCGAAGGCGTGGATGCCAATTACATGGACATGCTCAATTATGCGGTGTTTGCCCTCATCAGGCTCCAGGCTTAGCTATCCACGATCTTATATTTCAATGCTTTGGCTACCGCCTCGGGAGCCGAGTTGACGTGCAGTTTGGAATAGATATTTTTGATGTGAGACCCTATCGTATCGATTGACACGAACAGATCAGCGGCTATTTTTTTGTAGGAGTAGCCTTTGGTTAAGAGCTCCAGCACCTCCTGCTCCCGCTTGCTCAGGCTAAAGGTTTCGCGTTTTTGCTGACTGCTTTTTAGCCGGAAGGCATTCAAGACTTTGGTGGCAACACCGGGGCTGATGGAAGCTCCTCCTACGGAGGCATTGTAGATGGCGTTGATCAGCTCCACGGAGATCGATTTTTTCAGGAGGTATCCGTCGGCGCCCGCCTTTATGGACTCAAAGATCTTTTCATCATCATCGAACACCGTGAGCATGATGATCTGCGTGTCTGGCCGCACCGCTTTAATCATTTTAACGCCTTCGATGCCGTTGATCTCAGGCATGTCTATATCCATTAATACCACATCGGGTTGGTGGGCCAGTACATGCTTATCCGCATTTTTGCAATTGGGATACATCGCCAGGAGCCTGAACTGCTCTTCGCTTTCCACAAGCAACTTGAGCGAATCGCGTAAGTTCTGCCTGTCTTCAAAGATGATAAGTGTGATCATTTCAATTTTACAGTTAAATGAATTTCTGTTCCTTCATGCGGGGCTGATGTGACCGTAAACAACGCTTTGATTTCTTTTGCCCTCGACCTCATATTGTAGAGCCCGTTCCCTTTTTCGGTTTCCCCGGTATTAAACCCAATGCCATTGTCTTTGACCGAAAACGAAAAAACACGATCTGTATAATTTACGGATATGCTTACGAGGCTTGCTAACGAATATTTGGCCGCATTGTTTACCGCCTCCTTGAACAGCAGGTACAAATGGTATTTCAGGTCGTTGTCGATCTCCACGTTTGCAACCGCATGCGGCACCTGGACCTTATAATTGATCCGTGCCGCATCCAGCGACTCCGAGGCATAACGGACCATTTTTTTGATCAGCTCATCTACGGAATCAAACTTGGGATTGATGTTCCAGATGATGTCATTGATGGTATCGCTGATCTGCACCGAATACTTCGAGATATTGTGCAGTGCCTGGTTATCATCCTGCTTTTGCCTGTTCAACAGCATCCCCGCCATGATATGAATGCTGCTTACATTAGATCCCAGCTCATCATGCAGGTCGCGCGAGATCTGGTTCCTTATTTTAACTAAACGGTCGCGCTGTGCTTTCCTGTATACAAACGGCAGGTAAATCCCGGTTACAACTATTAAAAAAAGGATGCTGTAAAACCACCAGGTGCTATAGAATGGGTTGCTGATTATGAGCCACAGTTTCTTTGTGTGCTCCGACCGGGCGCCTTCGTTATTAACCGAGTAAATGCTTAATTCGTACATTCCCGACGGCAGATTATTTAAGATGATCTCTCCCTTGGCCGCTGCTTTTAAGGCGGTATCCGGCTTATCGCAACGGTAATACCAGGCATTTTTTTCAGACTCGGGATACACCAAAGCGGCAAGGCTGATCACAATATTATTCTGGTGATGTTGAAACACCAGGGTATCCCTAAGATCGGTGAGCTGCTTCCCGTTTGCAGAAACCTGCTCTATATAGCACTGCGGCGTTCTGCTATTTCTGAAATTGAAAAAGGGATTGTTGATCATGAAGTAATCGGAAACCGTATAGATCAACAGGCTGTCATCAGACAGGCTTAACTGGTTGAACCATTTTTGAGGGTAATTTTCGTAGCTCACCATGCGGTCGCTTTTACGGTGGCTGATGTGATAGCGGTACAAGCCTTCGGGAGTGGTATAATACAAAAGGCCGTTTCGAAAATAAAATACATTTTCGATAGCATCGCCCTGGAGCCCTTCCGGCGTTCTCAGTAGTTGCACTGCGCCCTGCTCCTTGAGGTCCTGAACGATGATCCCGGCTGTCGTAGCAACATACAGCGCATTTAAGCCGGCGGAGAACCCGTGATAATCGATGGGTTTGCCAAGAAAGCCCCGGGGAGTAAGATCGCTTGTTTGGTGGGTTGAGATCGTATGCTTTTCGTAACCGTTGAATAAGCGCAGCACCCACAGGTCGTTTCCTTTTAAAAATACATCCTTGCAGTAGTTGTGCTCCTGTTCGGTGCTATCACCGGTCAATTCCGTATACACCACCTTGTCGCGCACTGGATCATACACCACAGCACCTTTGCTTGTACAAAAGCCCAGCTTCCCTCCTTCCAGTTTTTTCACGGCAAACACACTATGCGGAAACGGTTTTCCCTCTATCCATAACGGCTTTACCGAGTGGCTGCCGACGGTGTATGCAAAAAGCCCCCTGTTAGTGCCAATGACAATGCTGTTTGCATGGAGGCGGCAAAAAGACGTTATTTTCAGCGGGGCCTTTCCTGCAACCGGGATTTGCCGGGTTTCTTTCGTCATGCCCTGATGCCAGAACAAGCCGTTATGATCGGTGCCTACTAAAAACTCCGCTTCATTCAATTGATACACCGCGTTGATCAAGACCCCGGGAGGCACCGCTGCATTATTATAAAAATAATAATATTTGTTCTTTTGGAGGGAAGGATGAAAAAAGCTCAGGCCTTTAGCCGTAGCGATCCACAGACCTTCATTCGCATCCGGAAAAATGGCCGTGATGTCATCCGATAACAAACTGCCCGGATCGTTTTGATCATGCCTGTACCAAAACACATTCTGCGTACTCAAATCAACGCAGCATAAGCCATTATTTTTTGTGCCTGCGAGTAAAAAAGACCGCCCCTGGAGCTTGTAGATCAACGCACAACCAAACTCGCCTCCGGGCTTTAACACGGTGCTTAAACAACGGATGGCAGTGTTACTTCGGGAACTGTATTTTAAGAGGCCTTCTGTTTTCGTGCTTAATAACAGGGTATCGGCACTGTAAGCGGTTATTGAATTGACCATGACCTCCAGCGGTTTTCCATCCAGCATGATGGTTCTGTGATGCCTGATCTCCCTGGTATCCGCATGGATTTCCATTAAAGAGGGATGATCTTCAGGGCATGCCCACACCCGCCCGTCGTTCCCGGCATACAGGCACATGAATGAATTTTTTTCCGATTCGGCATAATGTTTTTCCTGAACCATAACGTCTCCTGCCAGGCGGTATTGATCGATACCCGACCAGGACGATACAAACACATGGTTGCCCTGGCATAAAATCTTTCCCCAGCCTTTGGGCGGGGCCTGAAAGGCATACACCGAATCTTTTTGCGCTTTATACGTGGCAATTCCCCGGTCTGTATTGATCCTGATGTTACCCATGACATCCTCATCGATATCAACAACCCAGTTTCCCGGCAATTTATAATGAGGGTTCGGGCTTTGCTGCTGGTACACCTGCCACTTATTCCCGTTGAAACGACACAGGCCGTTTAAGGTTGCCACCCATATATAGCCGCGTTTATCCTGCAAAACATCATAACAGTAGTTCGATACAAGACCGTTCTTCATCGTATAGTTCTGAAACACAGGATTGGCAAATACAAAATCCATATCGGAGCGCTGTGCGCTGCCGCTCCTGCAGATCAGGAACAGGAAAAGAATGTGTATCAGTCGCTTCAAAGCCATTATCCGGATTCTCAAAGTTATCAAAATAAGCACGGCATAAAAATCACCAATATCGGTGATTGAGCGCCACGGGCGGATACGCTAATTTTGCAGCATAAACAAGCTTATATGAAAACAGTATCAGGCATGATCGCCTTCCTCATTCTTTCCTGTAATTATTACGCGCAATGCCCGCCGGGACAAACGCTGTGTGGCGGCGTATGCGTAGATCTGAATTCGAATGCCACTCATTGCGGAGCTTGCGGAAATAACTGTCCGCCGGGCAACGTGTGTATTGGCGGCGTTTGTTCCTGCCCTGCAGGCTTTATCAATTGTGGAGGCGTTTGTGTCGACCTGAATACGGATGCGAACCATTGCGGCACTTGCGGAAATGCCTGCCCGCCGGGCAACGTGTGTGTTGGTGGTATTTGCAGTCCATGTCCATCAGGTTCTGTGGATTGTAACGGGAATTGTGTCGACCTGAATACGAATGCCAACCATTGCGGCAGTTGCGGGAATACATGTCCTCCGGGTTATTCCTGCGACGGAGGCTCTTGTAAACCGGGAACAAGTACGGGAATCCTTCTTGTAAACCATGATCCTTCCTCCATATTCGTATATCCCAACCCGGTTGCCAGCCTGGTAACTATCCGTGCGGAGAAATTATCAGACAGTCAGGTGACAATTACATTGCTTGATAGTAAGGGAAGCTTCGTAAACGCTGACATGAAGGAAAACACAACTTTTGAGCAAGGAGCCTTAAGCATTCGTATACCGGAAAACCTGGCTTCGGGCATCTACTTCATTCACATAGCATCCAAACAGTTTAATAAGATCCTGAAAATCAACAAAGGGTAATTCATTCCAGCACACTCTAAAAAAATAACACCATGAAAAACATCTTCTTCTATTTTATGCTTACTGCAGCGGGAGCTATAAGCGCGCAAAATCAAAACTACATCCATACCTCCGGAAAATATATTCTGGGACCGTGTAACGACACCCTAGCGTTAAAAGGGGTAAATTATGCACCCTATAACTGGGGCTATACGCTAAGCGACCTCAAAATGGATCAGGTAGCCCTGAGCGGTGCCAATGCCGTGAGGATTCCCTGGTACCAGAACAATCCCAACGCTCCTGTGTATGCAAATTATGTGGCCCTCGACAGCGCCATCAGCCAATGCATCCGGCAGGACATGATCCCTATCCTTGAGCTGCATGATTTCACTTGTGGAAATAATTCTACAAGTTTAATCGCGGGTGCCGCCTGGTGGACGAATAGCAATGTACTGCCTGTTCTGCAGAAGTATAAGCACAGCCTGATCGTGAATATTGCCAACGAAGCGCTGCAGGTCAACTGGGCCTCTAATCCCACAACAGCACTGGCCTCTTACAAAAGCACTTACGAAACCATCATCACCAACCTGAGAAATACGGCGGGATTTGATTTTCCGCTCATGATCGATGCTCCCGACTGCGGCACCAATTCGGATGCGTTTATTACCTCCGGAACAGCCGCCGCGCTCATCACGCACGACCCGAAACATAATCTTATTTTCAGCGCACATGCCTACTGGTATGCTTACGCCGGCAACGACAGCCTGCAAATGGCCAACAAGCTCAACACGCTGCTGGCCACCAATATTCCGTTTGTGCTTGGGGAAATAGCCAACCTGCAGGATGATGCAACGATGTGTCAGTACACCCTTAACTACAAGCCGCTTCTCAACTACTGCAAAGCAAAAAACGTCAACTGGCTGGCCTGGGTCTGGGATCATGATGGCTGCGCAAACCGTCAGATCTCGTCTACAGGAAATTTCGCGAACCTTACAAGCTATGGAAATGATATCATCAACCATCCCAACTATGGCCTGAAAAGCAATCCGGCCGCTAAAAGCCGGTATTTAACGCAAGGCAGCTGCACCCTGATCACAGGTAGTATTCCACAAACGTCTTCCTCCCTACTCTCTGTATTTCCTAATCCGGCATCAGATGGTTTGTTTGAGGTGATCTCCGATTATACAATCCATTCCGTAAAAGCCTATGATGTGCTTGGGCATGAGGTAGCGGTAGAGCAAAGCGGCCAGAAACACTATAAACTCCATGCAACAGAAGGGGTTTATTTTATCGTCATCGGCACAAAGGATCTGCAAAAAACCGTTACATTGATTTTGAAATAAACCCGTATTGACCATAAAACATAATCTGATTTGTTTTGTTTCTCTGGCATGAAAATTTATTTACAAGAATCAAAACCTTAATTCTTATGAAACCTATGATCAATTTAAAGACAGTGCTAGGGATAACGCTGCTTTTTTTCACCCTGATGAGCTTTGATGCCGTATCTCAATCCGGACGGGAGTTTTACCGTACGCCATACAATAGCCGTAACAGCGGCTCCTATGGCAAAGGTGATCACCTCTTATCCCTTGGCTATGGTGTTCCGAACTGGCTCTATACCGGTTATGGCGTTGCAGGAAGCGTATTATACAATGGCCGTACACGCCACATCGGCATTGGTCCTCTGATGCTGAAATACGAGTTTCCTATCCGCGACGAGGTGGGATTGGGCCTTATTTTACAGGGCGCCACCAAAAGCTGGAGGTATGACAGCGGGCCACGCTCTTACCGTGACAGGGCCTGGGGAACCGGTGCCGCTTTCATGGGCTACTACCACTTCAACAAATTGATTCCGGTAGAAAAGCTCGATGTATACGCAGGCCTGGGTATTAATT
Organism: Hydrocarboniphaga daqingensis; assembly: GCA_943362175.1. GTDB lineage: Bacteria > Bacteroidota > Bacteroidia > B-17B0 > Aurantibacillaceae > UBA4416. Next base: position 11,337 of record CALRIU020000015.1, read on the forward strand.
TCACTTACCAATCGCTTACAAGAGACCGCGCTTACTATAATTATTATTACGATTACTATGGCTACTACTATTATGAATCACAAACCCAGAGTGATTTTGATGTAAGACCATGTGGCGTAGTAGGAGCCAGGTATTATGTAGCCCCTAAATTCGCCTTCGCGTTGGAGGCCGGCTACACCACCTTCAGCTCCCTGAACCTGGGAGTAACCTTCAGGCTATAAAGCCAACACCGTGTTTTAATTCTACAACAAGGCCCTACAGCAGAACTGTAGGGCCTTGTTATTTGCAATAGATAAAGCGCAGCCGGAAATACGCTTAGCCGGCAGCTTGTATAGGCCGGAGCTTATTGCGCCGGAGCTGCGGGAGCCGGAACCGCCTGGTTTGCAGGAGCCGGAGCTGCCTGATTTACCGGAACCGGGCTTGCCGTTCTTTTTTCAAAGACGAAGATCCTGTATTGGGATTTAGGTGGGTTATTCACCATATCAATATCCGGTGCCCACACATAATTGGTAGTGTTATCGTACATATCGGCATAACCGATCAGGTTGTACTTTTCGGCGCTGAACTTATCAAACCACGGGAAGATCAGGTTCTTCACATTAGGATTGGCGCACCAGGAAATGGCGTGGGAATAGAACACCAGGAAGCGCGGCTCTGCTTTTTCGACATCCTGGATAAATTCATTCTGCCACTCTTCCGCTTTCTTAATATTAAATTCCAGCAAGGAGCCTGAGCCGGCAAACCTCGACGGAGAGATCTTATCGGTGTAAAAATACATCTGGATCTCATTGCCGAACACGGCGATCTTATCTTCCGGCTTGAGCATGGTATTAAGCTTATCGGCAATGACCTTCGATTCAGGGAAAGGATTGAGGCCGTATACCTGCCTCAGGAGCTGCGTGGAGTTGCTGTTGAAATAATATTTCTTCAGGGCATTGAGGTTGGCTACGGAACCGATGATCAATACCACAAGGGCGATGTGCCTGGAGAATGCCTTGAAGCCGAACCTCACTCTCAGAATTTCCTCCATGGCGTAAAAAAAAGAGCCTGCGCCGATGCACACCGATGGCACCCATTGCAGGAAGTAGTGGCCGTAGTAGTGGTTTCCGGGCATTACGGTAAAGAAACCGAAGAGGTGAAAGCCGATCACCGAAATTTTGATCCAGGGCTTTACACTGGTAAAGAGCAGGGCTACAGGGCCGATAAATGACAGGATCCAGATAAACTTATAGCTGCCGTAGATGGAAGGCCAGTATGCTTTCAAATAGTCGATGCCCTGGTCGAAGGTGATGACGGACGTATACTCTTTGCGGATATCGAAGAACCAGTAGTTAAAGTCTTCCCAGCCACCGCGTTTCCACACAATGAACAGGTCGATGGCTACAGGAATGATCACCGCTAAGGAAAAATAAAGCGCAGAAAGGATGATGGTTTTCCACTGCCTGTCTTTCTCGAAGAACTGTTTTCCCACCAGCATAAGGCCGGCAAACAAGCCCATAAAAAAAGAGGTTTGTTTTACTTCAAAAGCCAGGGAAAAGAAAAAGCCGGAGAGGATGATCATCAGCATGGACTTATGATCGAAAAACCGGAGAAGGAAGTAGATGCCTGCCAACAGAAACAGGGCCACAATGTGCTCCGACTGAATGGTGAAGCCTGAGATGGCAAGGTTCATGGATAACAGCGCCCAGCAAAGGGCACAAGCTACAGCTGCCATATTGCTCAGTATTCTGCGGCCGATCAGAAAGATCAGCAAGGCGCTGATCATGTTCAGGATGATAAAGCCCAGGTGCAAGGACTTCAGCGTATAGCCAAAGATAGCCACCATCAGGGCATAGCTGTAGAATACACCCGGTAACCTTTGTGAGCCGATGTCTTTGAAAGGAATGGCGCCGTCGAGGATAATTTTTCCACAATAGGCATAGGAGCCCTCATCGCGCTCAAAAGGTGTATTCAGAAAATTGGCCCGGATGTAGGCAATCAGGCAGATAATAATCCCCAGGCCTATGAGGTAAGGATAATCGTCTTTGCTGAATCCAAGGTGTTTTTTAGCCGGTTCTGCCGGCTTGTTAGCGGCTGGTTTGTTTGCTGCCATAGGTGATTGTCGCTTATCTGAAATAAGGTACTAATATAACGAAATGATTTGAAACGGTTAAGGGCTCCACAAAGAATTCCTGCCGCCGTTTTCCGTTTCTTCTTCCCAACAAAAAAGCAGGGCTTCTGACCCTGCTTTTCATTTTGAATATGTTTCTGATTATCGGGCCGTAGGCGTTGGAGCTGCGGGCTGTGCAGCAGGTTGCTGTGCCGGTGCGGCAGGTTGTGCTCCGCCTAATTCCTGTAATTTTTCCTGCGTTACCGATGTAGAAGTGTCTGCATCGCCCGACGAGCCTTTTTTAGGTGTCGAGAGCAGGCTCATCACTAATAACAGGATAGCCAGGGTCCAGGTTGTTTTTTCAATGAAATCCGTACCGCGGCGTGCGCCCATGATCTGGTTAGCGGCTGTAAAGTTACTGGAGATCCCACCACCTTTGGAGTTCTGGATCAATACAACCAGGATCAGTAATACACAGACAATGATAATAGCGACAGTTAAAAAAGCTTGCATAGTGTTATGTTGTTTTTATTTTTTTAATTTTTCGATGAGGGATGCAAAGTAAACACTTTTTTGTGGAAATTTCAAACTTAATATTTCATAAGCACGAATTGCCTTGGAAATATTTCCCTGGAGGGCATAAATTTTGGCCAGGGTCTCCGTGACCAGGTGCTCATTTTCAAGCAGGCTTTGCTTGGCATCCGTGGCCGGCGTAAAGAATTTGCTACTTCCCAGCTTGATACGGCCCGGATCGGAATCGATGATTTTGTCAATAATATTCTTTTTCTGATCGAAACCGGACGTTTTTTTCTCCGTTTTCGGCAGTTTTTCTTCTTTTGGAAGCTCTTTTTCAGGTGTCACCGGTAATTTCGCCTCCGTTTTGGAAATCGTGCCGGCTTCGGTTTTTACCCGGTTGAGCCAATCGGTAAAAGATAAAGGTTTTGGCCCCTCCTCTTTTTCGAGCTCCGGGGTCTTGATAAGCTCGGTTTCCACGTACGATTGAATGATGCCACGGCTGATCTCCCGGCCAATGCTCCGGTTCAGCTGCTCCTCTTCCGGGAGCTCCGCGGGCACTTCCGTTGCATTTTCAATCGTTTGCAGAATAGCGATCTCCTCCTGGCTGGCAGCTTCTTTGCTCAGTACCTGCTCTTCATTCTGCGGCACTTCGGTCTTCTGATCCTTCAGCGGCTCCTCCGGCACAAGGGCTTTCTCTTCTTTTTCGGGAAGGCCTTCCGGTTTTTTGGGAACGGTCGTAATATACACCACCCTGATCTCGTCGCTGGTGATGCTTACCGGGTTCCGGTTCAGTGCCGGTATTTCTTCCTCCGGCTCCGCCACAGGCTCTGCCGCTGTAAGGGCTTCCACAACCGGCTCCGGCACGGTTTCGGGTATTTTGGTCACAGGCTGCTGAAGCGGAGCAACTTCTTTCGGGTGCAACAACTCATACAACACAGCCCTGCTATTGGCCACGATGGCCGTTTTACGCAATTGCCGTGAATAATTGAGGGCATTGTACTGGTGCAGGCCTTTGGTATATAGCAAATGCGCACTTTCAAAAAAGGGGTACTCCTTCACAATGCTTTCCAGTTCCGCTACCTGCGCAGAATCCAGGTGGCGGGGCTCCCGGATGATGTCTATGAACTGAGCCTTGAGCATTACCAGTTGTTGAAGGCTTTATTAAAAATATCTTCCGTCAGCTGGCGGTTCACCTCATCGAGCAGGCCGTCTTCCACCGACGATAAATTGGCGGTAGAGCTGTAATCCGTAAAGCGGGTAAAGGACTGTTCGAAATTTTTGGTGGCGTCGAATTTGTTGATGTATTTCACGTTCACGGTTACCGTCATCCTATTGAGGGCCGCCGCATCCGTGCTCTGGATAGCCACCGGCGAAATGTTGTAATCGGTGATCTGCCCTTCAAACTGCAGGTCGCCATTCTGTTTCATCAGAGCCAGGCTGGTTTGCGACGATACCACGTCGCGCAGCTTTTCGGTAAATTTCTGGCTCATGCTCGGCTTACCGAGCGTGGTGTTATTGGTAAAAAAAGCGACCGAGACAGTCTTGGCTTCTACAGGAATGGTAGCGCCATTGAGCGAAAAATGCGCCTTGCAGCTAAAGAGCCACAACGACACCAGCCCCAGGACTGCTATTTTAAGAGGTGTTTTCACAGAGGATTACAAATTTAGCAAATTAATCAAAACGGAGAAGGGCTTAACGTTGTTTCACAAAATGGTTTATGCATCAAGTCCCTGAAAACCAAAGCATCAGATTCCTGTAATTGATTACATTTGTTTAAGCTATGTCCACGACCTTTGAAACCAGTAATGCCCATGCCCATCTTCTCAAATGAAAACAGCCAGACCTATTCATCCCGATTTCGGATTTTTCCTGGAGCATAAAGAGCAGGCGCTCATCGAGCTATTCAGCGACCTGAGGAGCTACATCCTGGAACTGTATCCCGACAGCAATGAGCTACTCTATCATACGCATGCGCTCACAGCGGTGTTCTCCATCTCCGATGAGCTTTCCGATGCCTATTGCATGCTGCCCATTTACACGAACCACCTCAACCTGGGATTTAATAAAGGAACGCTGCTCACAGATCCGCACCAGCTCCTCACAGGAACGGGAAACCTGATCCGCCACATCGACGTGAAGAAGCCCGCCGATTACAGGAATCCGAAGGTAAAAGCCCTGATCAAAGAGGCGATTGATTTTGCCGTGAAGGATATGGCGAAGCCCACCAAGGTAAAAGGCACGACGATCTCTAAGATCAAAAAGGGATAGCCTTCACTCCTGAAACCGAACTACTCAATGCTTGTATGGCAAACCAAATCGTGACCTTATCTACAATACATAATCTGACGTTTGACCTGGAAGAAACGATCATCAGCGTGGCCCTGGCAGGCCCGGATAAGCTGGTAATGTTGCTAAGCTCCGGAATGGTGACTACCTATAATATCAAAGACCAAAGCAGCGAAGTCTTATTTTCCGTGCTGAGCGAGATCAGCTATGCTGACGACGGCTTTGACCTGACGGACAAGGTCACGATCTATACGTTAGATGAAATCGTAGTGGTAGTGAATGATTACAAAAGACATGGCTTTGTGCATTATCCCGGCAAATACCATGCGCTTCACCTATGGAGGCAGGATTACCATGCCGACATATCATGCTACCCGGTAGCCTTGTTCAAAGATTCAACAGGAGTTCCGCACCTGATCTATGGCGAGGCCTGGAACCATGTGCAGATCATGAACCTCGACACGCTTCAGGTACTCACTGCAGCAAAGTCCCTGATTGAAGAAGGCGCTGAAGAAATGTACCTTGATCTTCATAAAAAATACAGCCAGAATAACACCTTACCATGGCCGAGGCCTTTCGATTATTTTTACGGCAAGCTGCTGCTCTCTCCCAATCAGAAAAAATTTCTAAGTGCCGGTTGGGTCTGGGGCTCCTGCGATGCCTATTATATATTTGAGATCGACCATTTCATAAACAGTCATCGTATCGCAGCCATTCCCCTGCTGGGTTGGGAACACAATAACAGGGCCGTGTGCTGGATCAGCGATGACCACTTTGCGCTTGCCTATAATCCTTTCAAAGAAGGTGATGACGGTACAAGTCCTGATTCGCCCGCGGAAATTCATATCTACCGGATCGAAGGAAATAAGGCCGAGATAGAACGGAAAATAACGCTGGAAGGACCCGACCTCGTTGATTCCCGTTTTTACGTTCATCAGGAAACGAATAGCCTTATAGCACTCTCGGCACGTACTGGCACAACGGTTCTTTCAGCGGACGGACAAATCCTTTTCCGGGATGAGAACTTTAAGCCTGATGATTACGATCCTGAAACAGGATTGTTCTTAAAAACGGAAGGTAAAAAAATTTCCGTTTATGGGATCCGGTAAACGTATTCAGAACAGATTGTGAGATGCAGTATCATCACGACGCAGCGTGATATCATGACCGCTTTTATGAAGATCATCCTCTAAAACCTCAGCCTCAGGCTGGCCACCACTCCCTGTTTGAAGCTGTTGCCCGGACCATAGCCCAGCACATAATCCACCCGCAGGACCTGGAAGATGCGCTCAATCCCGAAATTCACTTCGTAGTACTGGCTCAGCTGATCACTGAATAAGGCATGGCCTCCTACCACTTCCTGCCAGCGTGTTTTTTTCAGCAAGGGAATTTTATTAAAGATAAAGCCGTTGAAATGATGCTCGGCATGCGCCTCAGCATACCAGTTTTTGGTGCTATACGTATAGTAAGGCAGGAGCTTGTAGGAGTTCAGGTAATCGGTACTAAGGTAAATGGTTTGGTTGCCCTCGAAATGTTTGTAGTCCATAAATTCCATGCGCTTCGTACCCAGGAAATAACCGGCTTTGAGGCGATAGCTGAAACGTCCTACCAGCCCAAGCCGGATGCGGTCGTTGATGCTGATCTTTAGCAGGTCGTAATCGATTACAGTATTTAATCCCGGAATGGCTTTGGTATAAGCAATATTGATGATCGGGTATTTGCTGCCCACAATCACTTTCTCGTAAGGCCGCGTATCGTATTTCTGCTTAAAGCGGATAGAAAATCCCAGCTCCACCACAAAAGCATTATTTACGGAGAAGCTGGAATCATCGGTATTCGGGCGCAGCGGGTCGTTGCTGGTAAAGAGCTTTTTACGGTCATCGATCCAAAGCTCGTTGGCTGTATTTTTCAGAGCCGAACGTTCGGCATATTCGGTGTTGAAGTTGAGGACAAGCCCGTTGATGAGCTCGCGGCGATAAGAAAAAGACGCATAGGTTTTCTTATACAGCTTCATGTAATTATCGTTGAGCAGGAGCGTATATGCCGAGTTGACAGTTTGGTTAATGCCCTCCTCTCCGTTAAACTGTGTTGCCGTAGAACCGATCCGGATGCGAAAGGACTCAAAGGTTTTGGGATTATTGAAATACTGCCAGCTTGCCGCGCCACTCCACAGGTAATTGGAAAAACCGTAGCGCGTGGTGGCAGCAATCACATGCTTCCGTTTATCTTCATAGCGTTTTTCCATGTTGATGCCCACGGAGGCGTTGATCCCTTCCACGGTGTTGTATTGAAGGCCTGAGTTCAGCAAGCCGGACGTGATGAGGCTGAACTCCCGTTTGGTTTTCGTATAACCGTAACCCAGCACCAGGTCCGAGGTTTTGAAGCGGTTCCCGATATGGTCGAGGCTATCCTTGTAGCGGTCGGAGTTTTCAATCACCGCAATGCTGTCTTTTCTGACATAGTCGGTTTTTTCCTCTTCCGTCAGCGGTACGGGCCGCGCGGTTTTCCAATAGGCAGAATCTTTTTTATTGGAGCCTTCCTCGATCACCAACACTTCATTCTTAAAAAAATCTTTGGCGAACACCGGGTGCATGTTGTACTCGGAGCATACCACGTTGAAATAACCGTCGCCCTCAAAGCCCATGATCTTAAAGCTGAACATCATGTTGAAGCTTGCCGGCATCCAGATGGTATCGTTCACCGGTGAGTTGAGCTGCGTAAACTTCAGGGTATCGACAAATTTTATTTTCGACTCTTTGGTCACATATAAATCCACGCTATGCACCCGCCAGGTATTTTCCTGGATGTAGATGACGCCGTTGAAACAGGGATCAGTCGCACGTTTCGGGATCACCTGGATCTTGTTCAGCATCTTCCCGTCTTCGAATGTCGTTCCCAGTAATTTATAGCGGTAGGATAAAAACGCGTTCTGGTTGATCGGCGAAATGAAAGGCCGGTCGCTCAGGTTGCCGAGGCTCACGAGGTTTTCATAGACATTGAATTTCAAATCGCTCACCTGGTTGAAGCTAAAAGCCTTGTTATTACCGCTTACCCGGCTGGAATACATGATTTCTTTTTCATCGGATGGCTTGCGGAAATGGTATTTCGACTCGCTCTCGCTCAGGTAAATGACGCCTAACAGGGAAGAGTCGATCTGGTTTCCGGGACTGGCGATCTTATTGATGAGCTTCGCCATTTTTTCGGGATAGGTTTTGAGGCGCTGCAAGCCCTTGATATAGGCCTTGCAGGAATAGGATTCTACTTCGTTCAGGTAGGCCTTCCGTTTTTTGATGGCCTGGCGGATCACAGCATAGGCAGGATCTTCACCATTGCTCACCACCACTTCTTTCAGCTCGTAGCTCTCCGGGCTCAGGCTTACATTGCTGGTGGTATTGCCTTCCACCAGCACGCTTTCTGTCCTCTTACGGTAGCCTACATACTGAAAGATCAACTGATACGTGCCTGCCGGAAGCTTCAGGGTGTAAAAGCCGTCGGCATTGGCATTGGTGCCCAGGTTGGTGCCTTTCACCAGTACGGAAGCAAAAGGAAGGGCCTCGTTCTTAGTGTCTGTGATCTTTCCACTGACTACAAAAGACTGAGCCCTACAGGCCAAAGCCCATATACAGAACAGGAACACATAATAAACACTCTTCATACCTTAGCAGGTGTAAGATACGGAAATTTGCGTGTTTTAGAATGGCAAATAAAATTAAAAGAGGTAGCCGGAATAAGCTATAAAACCCGCTTGATCTGAAATAAATCCCCAGGTACCGCTTGCAGGCTGAGCAGATCCCTACCAATAATACACAGGCCTGGGTCGGCAACAACATTCCCCGTTAACGTGCTTTCCCAGTCTGTGTACCATTGGCAGGATCGTACCTTAGTTATGATGGAGGCAAAGGTAGTGAAGCCGGCTGTTTTTTCTGTTTGATTTATATGATGTGCTTTCTTCCTGGGACCATCTGCAAAAAAAGCAGGATACAGAAAGGAGGTATCTATACGAAGCGCTTACAAAACAGGACAAAATGCCCTGAGGCTTCCGCGCTTTTTATGTAATTTTGGATACGATGCGATTTCAACTCCGGCGCTGCTTTTTTTTCCTCCTGTTGCTGTCCTGTGCTTCCCCGGCCTTGGCGGATGATGACAAGTACCAGAAATACCAGCGTTTGCTGGCCATAGAGAACGACAGCACCAGATACGCAGAGCTGATGCGTTATGCCGATGTACTCACCGACAGCTTATACGACTATGATTTTGCCCTGCTGATCTTTCAAAAGGTAAATGCTACGCTGGACCAGGTCCGTTACCCAGACCTTCAACTGGACCTTTATTCGAAATGGGGATTAGCCAATTACAGGAAAGGAAATTATGAAGACGCTGATAAGCTTTATGTAAAAGCGCTGAGCCTGAAAGCACTTGATAAACATCCGGCATTAAAATCCAAAATCCTGAACAGGGCCGGCGCCAATCTCCTGGAGCTGGGGGCTCACAAGCGTTCGCTCAGCTATTACAATGAAGCGCTTGCCATTTATGTAAAACTGAATGACGATACAGGCAAGGGCATGGTTTATCAAAACATTGCCAACATTTATGCTATTTCGGGAAACCTGGCGGAATCTGATAAATTCATGGATAAAGCGGCTTCATTATTTCTTCAGCGAAAGCAGATAGAAAATTACGCCACGGTCATCGGCAACAAGGCCTACCTCAAATGGAAGCTGGGTTCCCCGGACAGTGCAAAAGCGCTACTCCTTAAAGCCTTAAAGATTCCATTAAGCAATATGAAAGCGCCGGGCCATCTCATCGACCGGCATTTCAACCTGGGCGTGATCTATGCGGACTTAAAGCGTTGGGACAGCTGTTTCTTTTACCTTGAAAAAGGAAAAAAAATTTCCGACTCGCTTGGGATCGGCGCCGAATATGAAGGCCTGTACTGCTACAATATGGGCTTCTGTTATAAATTAAAGGGGAATGATCTTAAAGCAATCGCCTATTACAAGAAAGCGCTTAGCATAAAAACAGGAATCCCCAATTACGGTAACTTATACCATAATATTGCTTCCGCTTACCTCAGCGCCAGGCAATACGACAGCGCCTTTATGTATAAGGAGCTGAGCGCCCGCTTAGCCGACAGCGTGTACAAAAGCGAATTAAAACAACACATTGCCTTCGAAAAAAAACGGGTAGAGCTGCTGGAAAAGGATTATGCCAATGAGATACAGTCTTCACTGCAGAAGCAATCGCTGCATGAGCTCAGGAACAGGAACTACTTATTTGCCGTGATTATCCTCCTGCTGGCAGGCTTCCTGGTGCTGCTGTTCCTGTATTTCAGGCAATACCGGATCCGAATTAAAAAAGAACATTTACAGAGTGAGCTCGACTTCCTGAAAGCACAGCTCAACCCGCACTTTCTTTTTAATTCCATCAATAACATTTATGTGTTGCTGGATGAAAACAAAGAAAAGGCTTCCGAGATCCTGCTGAAATTTTCTTCGCTCATGCGCTACCAGCTTTATGAATGCAATGTGAGTACCATTCAGCTGAGCAAGGAGCTGCATTTTTTGGAAGATTATATTGCTTTCGAAAAGCTGCGCTATGCCGAAAAGATCGGGGTTCATTACCACTTCGATCATGCCAAGGCAGATCACCTGCTCATCGCTCCCCTGCTCCTACAGCCTTTCATTGAAAATGCCTTTAAGCATATTCCCAAGAGCAGGCAGGAGCAAGGCCAAATCATCATCCATTGTAAGATCACAGACAACACCTTGTTGTTTGAAGTGACTAACACCGTCAATACAGCCCATGTGTCCACGCTTCCCGGCGGGATAGGCCTCGGGAATGTGAGAAAGCGGCTGGAGCTTTTGTATCCTAACAAGCATGAGCTGCATACGCGTATCGAGGAGGGCCTGTTTAAAATCAGCTTAAAAGTAACATTGGTCAATGGTTAATTGTGTCATTATTGAAGACGAGCCTCTGGCCCAGAAAGGTTTGCTCAACCTGATCAGGCCGATGGAGAACATCCGGGTGATAAGCGTGTGCGACGATGTGGCGGATTTTTTGAACTTCCGGGAAACCAGCGCCGATAAGCCCGACCTCTTATTGCTTGACATTGAGCTGCCCGGCATGTCGGGCATTACCTTCCTGCGTAAGCTGCAACCCGGCATCCCCGTTATTTTAACGACGGCCTACCACCAGTTTGCAGTGGAGAGCTATGAGTTGAATGTCCTGGATTACCTTCTGAAGCCTATTTCGAAAGAGCGCTTTCAGCAGGCCATTCAGAAAGCGGAACAGTATATTGCCTTCTCAAAAAACAAGAGCCCCGAAAAGCAGGATTTCATTTACATACGGTCGGAAAAGATCATCGAGAAGATCGTGTTTGATGAGCTGTATTACGTGGAAGCCATGCGCAATTACGTGATCTATCATGGCGAGAAGCGCAAGCTGATCTGCTACAACTCGCTCAAGAACACAGAGCTCCTCTTGCCTGCCGACCGCTTTGTGAAAGTGCAGAAATCCTTTATTGTCAACAAGGAGAAGGTTCAGAAAATTGAGAAAGGCTGTGTATTTGTTCACAACAAAAGCATTGCCATCAACCGTGAACATAAAAACAGGATCATTCAACTCCTGACGGAGCTCTAGGACAGGAGCTCTTTTTCAGTCTTTCCAGTTTCCCTCAAAGGTACCGTTCAAAAATTCACCATGCCCTTTTGCCAGGATAGTGCAGGCCGGCAGGGCCCGCGATACTTTCAGCAACCCTTCGTACGTGAAATTTCCGTCATGTACAGACAGAACAATTCTCTCCAAAGAAACCATACCGGCCAGCCGGTCGAGGCCATTCTGATCGATACCCGTTTCCTGAATTTGTAAATCGCACAGGTTAGGGATCTGTTTCACATGCAGGATGCTAGAATTGGTCAGCTGCGGATTTTCTTTCAGGCGCAGGTATTTCAGCAACCGTAGTTTTTTAAGTTCACACAGGCCATCGTTCGTGATCTCTGTTCCCTGCAGATCCAGGTTTTCGAGCTGGGAAAGACCACACAGCACGGCAAGGCCGGCATCATGGAGGTCGGAACCGGAGAAGCTGGCGCCGCTTAGCTCCGGTAATAATTTCAGCTTCTCCAACTCTCTTTTGTCTCTTGCCGAATCGCCATAATGCCAGGAAAGGTAAGCGATGCCCACCTCATAGAACCGGGAGCCAATTTTTATAAAATTTTCATGAGAAGACATATACGATAAAGAAAACGCATGACCGGCATCAGGATGACGCTTTTGTCTTTTTAGTTAGTATCACCTTTAAAGATCCCGGCGATCTTATCTTTCAGCTGGATCACCTTTTCAATATTTTCCTGGATGGCAGGCACCGTCATTTCGGTGATCTGCGAATCGCTCAGCGATTTCAACGATTCGGGATAGAATATTACAAAGCTGGTGAACTCATTATTTTTGTTCAGGATCTTAGGCATATTGTCCACATGGAAATCGTAAGACACCGTTTGCTTGCGACTGCACAGGAACACAAAGAGGTCGTCCTCCTTCACCTGGCCGGTGATCTCCTGGTCCTCATAGTCTGTTACCATCTGGTAATTGTAAAAGTCTTTTTTCTTATCCTGGATCAGCGAGGTAAAGGTATCAATGGTTTTGGGCTGCCCATATACAGTCGTCTGGTTGCCGAGCTGCTTCATCAGGGCGTTCATTTTTTTCACCACCAGGTTGAAGCCGCTTTCCAGCTCGGCATTGGGTGTAAGGATGACGACAATGCGGCTATACGTATTGAGGGGCTGAATGATTTTGGAGATGATCACCGACTGCCGCGTTTTCACAAGGAGATTATCGGCAATGTTCCCGAAAATAATATTAGAGTTTCCCTGCTGCGCTTTCCAGCTGATGAGGATATCGGAGATGCTGTAGGCCTTGGCGGTACGCGCCACGCCATCCACAATGCTCAGGTCTACTTTTTTGAGCACCTGTACTTTTTTATCGCCCGAAGAAATCTGCTCTACCACACCATCAATTACTTTCTTCACCACGTTGATTTTTTCATCGGCCTCGGCATTCTCTTCTACGATCGACAGAGGATAGATGGGCTCGGAAGATTTCGGATCCTTGATGAGCAAAGCCAGATCGATGAGGCGGGCAATATTTTCAGGATTGCTCACCGGGATGAGGATACGCTCCGTACGGTCGATGATCTTTTTAGAAGCTTCCTTCTCCGTCATGGCAATTTTTCTGGCGGCCCTTTCGGTGACGAAGGAGCTTACCATGCAGCTGATGAGAATCAGGATAATTGTTCCGTTGATCACATTCTGATCGAAGAGACCGATATCGTAACCCACCTTAATCACCGCCAGTGTAGCAGCCGCATGCGAAGCGCTAAGCCCGAACATCACGCGCTTTTCGTATTTGGTATATTTATACACAAAGCCTGTAGCCTGTGCTGCCAGCCATTTGGTCACCAAAGCGGTGAGGCTGAGGATACCTGCAAATACCAGGGCCCCGGTGCCTGTAAAGAAGACCCTGAAATCAACGAGCATGCCGGCACTGATAAGAAAGAAAGGAATGAATAAGGTATTACCGATGAAGATGATGCGGTTCATCAACACCGAATTGTGCGGAATCACCCGGTTGAGCGCCAGCCCCGCCAGGAAGGCGCCGATAATAGGCTCTACGCCGGCCAGCTCGGAAAAGAAACCCGAGATGAACACGGTAGCCAGCACATAAATGTATTGCGAGCTTCCCTGCCCTTCGAGGTTCCGGAAGAACCAGCGGCTGACCTTCGGTAAAAGATACAATACGGAAAAGCATAGGAGCCCTAAGGAAACCACCAGCCGGAGCCAGAACATGGCATTGATCTCTCCTCCTACCACATTGGTAATCACCCCCAGGAGAATGAGCACAGCACTATCGGTAATGATGGTACCGCCAAAGGATACCTGCACGGCCCTGTTCTTCACAATGCCCATATTGCTCACAATAGGATAGCTCAGCAGGGTGTGGGTAGAGAACATACTGGCCAGCAGCAAAGCCGGCCATAAGGTAAAACCGAACAGGTAAATACAAACGAGGTAACCGATAACGATAGGAATGAAAAACGTGAAAGCCCCGAATACGAGACTCTTGGCCCTGTTTTGCTTGTATTCCTGCATATCGATTTCAAGGCCCGCCAGGAACATAATATAGAGCAATCCGGTTTTGCTGAAAAGCTCAAAGCTGGTTGACTTTTCGATAATGTGCAGGGTATTGGGACCGATGATCACCCCTGCGATGATGAGGCCGATGATTCCGGGAATGCGGAAGCGCTTCAGGATCAGTGGTGCAAACAGGATAATCAGTAAGGTAAGCGCCAGGATCAGAACGGGATTTTTTACCGGCAGATAATGGCTAAAGAACTCATGGAAAGCCTGAAGATTATTCCCTAAAAGTTGCATAAGCCCAAAAGAGTGTTTAACAAAAATAAAGAAATAATACACACTAATTACCGATTGCTGAAATTAAAGCCGCGGTGCTGCCCAGGGCGCTTACCGGGATGTATCTTTCAGCCGGGGCTAACGCTTCAGCTAGTACGTTCATCACTGGCGAAGGCCGACATTGCAGCTGTTATATAAAACATGCGGTGCTATCTCTAATGCCTGAAAAAGCAATTGATCCCTAAGCCAATGGAATAAAGCCGGCCGTTGGCGGTTGCCGCAGAATAGACATAGGTTTCCCTGAGCTTTGTATCGCCAAGTGCGATCCTGTAAATGGGAAAGATGCGGATGCGGGAATATTTCAGGGCGATATCGATGCCCGCACCTACCTGGAGTTGTGGTGTTACAGAAGAGAAGCCGGAAACGGAAGAGCTGGAGAGCTGCATCGCCTCATCGTTCTCATCGATGCCGAATACCTCCGTGCGCTGGCTGATGAAAAAATTAGTGGATACGCCGGCCGTGATGAAGGGAGCTACTTTTCTGCGGGTGAAATACACATCGAAGCGAATGGGCACGTCGATGTAACGGTAATCGTACACATAATACATGGAAACAGGATCGCTGGCAATGGGAGAAGGGTCGTACTCGATCTCTTTGGTCTTCCCGCCTTTGCCGCTGTATTGCACCCCCAGCGTCAAAGCCAGATGGTGGTTAATCTGGTACATGCCTTCGAGGCCTACCGTCACCGAAAATTTGGATAGGTCGTAATTAGGCTGATAGTTTTTAATGGTTCTCATACCGGTGTTCTGCCTTTCGATCCTGCTGTAGGAAATATCGGGAGAAATAAAGCCACCCGTATAAAACCGACCTGCCGGCCTGTATGCGGGCGCTTCTATGCCGGGGATCGTGTCTTGCGCGAAAAGCGGGGTGGCTGATAGGGCCACCAGAACCAGGGTGAGGCGAAGCGTTTTCATAACCGTTGTTTCCATAAGTCACTCAAACTTGCTGCCAGCTATATCCGTTTGAATGGATCACAGGAAGTGCCCATCTCAGGCACTTCATCTTAAAATGTCAGCACATATTGAATAGAGGTCGTACGCGGCGACTCGATCTTAAGCGGCCTTAACGAATAGGCCGTATTTAAAAGATTGTTGCAAACGACGGATACTTTCTGCTTCTTGTCGATCGTATAGCTGATGCGCGCATCAAAGACCTGGATCCAGGTATGCGTTCTCCAGTAATTGACCGCTTTGATCTGGTTGAAGTAAGGCCCACTGCTGGTAAGTACCTCAACATCCTGGAAAGCCCTGTCGATATTATTCATTTTACTGTAGCCACGGTAGCTGAAGCCTAAGCCAAAACGGAAGATCTTAAATTCAATATCGCCTTTCACCATGTGCTTGAAGCGGTATTTCAGGATATTATCCGTGGTGTCCATGCTCGCGGTTTTGTAGCTCAGGTCCTGCCCGAAACCTCCCAGCGATTTATCTCGCGCATACACACTGTCGGGCGTTAAGGAAACCGGCTCGATATAGGTATAACCCAGCAAAGTAGTGACCCCGAATTTCTTGTTGCTTTCGGGAGTGGTAGCCGCCAGGGAAATATCCACACCACGCACCCTGGAGTCGCCTGTATTTAAAAACTTAAAGCCAACCAGGCTTACCTCCGGGTCCCACACACCGAACAGGTACTCGATGGTATTGTGGTACTTCTGGTAAAATCCTGCAATATCCAGGTAACCGGCAAATTTCCCGACCTTAAAACCCTGCTTCAGGCCCAACTCAAAGCTGTTGCTGGTTTCCGGCTTCAGGTCCGGATTGGGGAACACCCCGAAGATCCCCGCTTTTGTGGCAATATAACGCTCGGTGATCGTCGGATAGCGGAAGCCCTGCCCGTAAGATGTGCGGACGAAGGTTCCTTTCATCACCTGCAGGCTTGCTCCTGCCCGGAAGATAGGCGCCACGACACTTTGCTGTGTATTCATTTTGAAATACTCATAACGGAAGCCTCCGGAAAGGTTGAGCACCCGCCAGAATTTTTTGTCGAGCTGCACATAACCTGACGCATTTGTGATCTTATTGTTCGGCGTACCGCTCGAGGCATACAGGGAAGCGTGCGAGGTAGACTGGTTGCCTACAACACCGCCCGTAAAGGTCAGGTCGATGCTTTTGAAAATGCGCTGCAACTGGTATTCACCATACAGCATGGTACCGTTATTGGAAAGGTTATTGGAAATCTGGTTATCGGAATGAAAAATACGCGTGACCAGGCTATGGCTGATGCCATTACCTGTGGTGTATTTAATAAAAGGATCGATGTTGTATAAATTTTGTGTCTGCAGGAATACCGCGCCGGGATAGCCTTTGTATAAGCCCAGGGAATCGTCGAGCCAGGCAAAGACCATATTCGTTTTATTGTACATCGCATTTCCATTCACGCCGAAGCTCAGCCCCGGAATTTTTTTAGCGCGGTAGCGTAAGTTAAAGTTAATGCGCCCACGCTTTTTCAGCATGTCCTCGTTGTTAAATACCGGTATGGTATCTGCAATTTTAAAAGCGGCTTTAATGGCGGGAGGCATGTAGTTTCCGGCAGGTGCCGGGCCGATGTAGCCCTGGTCCATGTTAAAATTACCGCCCACCGTGAAATCAAGATTGTTTTTAATGATGCGGGAATGCATGAAGTTAAGGTTGGTAAATCCGGGGATCGATTGGTTGTACCAGTTTTCGGCAGGCGCTTCGGGCAGGCTATAGTTCCCCAATGAATAATTCACAACGGTTTTGGGCTTAGCCCTCGGGTAAGCGCTACGCACATTGATGACACCGTTGAGCGCCGATGAGCCATACAATACCGAAGAAGCTCCTTTGATGATCTCGATCTGCTCAATGTTCTCCACAGGAATATAGCTCCACTCCGGCCGGCCGGCATCGCCGCTTAGAAGGGGAATTCCATCTACCACAATAGCAACACGGCTTCCCACACCAAAGGTAAAGCCGCTCCCCCCGCGGATCTGCGGATCATTATCGATGATGCTCAATCCCGGAACCTGCTCCAGGGCCGTTTCCACGCTGGTGGTGTTTTTATTATTAATGAGGTTGGGCCTGAGCACTTCCATCGATACGGTAAGCTCTTCCAGCTTCTGCTCAAATTTACCGGAGGATACCACGACGGTTTCCAGCAATTTGGCAATCGACTTTAATTTAAAATTTCGCTCAACCACCATGTTGGAGCCTACGTATACTTTTACGGTATCGCTTCCCAGGCCGATGTAGCCGCAGATGATCTGCTGATAGCCTGTATCCACTTCAAAATAATATTTGCCGTCGATGTCGGTCGCTGTCCCTTTCGACATGTCTTTTACGAGCTGGATCGTTGCACCGGGCAGTGTTTCTTTGGTGCTCGCATCAGTGACCACACCTTTGAGAATGCCTGTGGATTGGGAAAACAAAACATGCCCGGTAACGATTACCAGAGCTGTCAGACATAACCTGATTGACTTCATAGAGGGATTTTGGTTTTTAATTTACCGGTTGCATCGCTTTTTGCCATGCTCCGGCCAACACTAAAGGGCAGCTTGAAAATAAGATCAAAAAAGAAAATCCCTCACGAGACGTCGTGAGGGATTTTGAAAAGAGATTAGTCTTTCATGAAGCGGGCGATTGCCGCTTTGGAATTACCTGATTGGATTCTTACAATATATATACCGGTGCTGAGCTCACGGCTGTCAATCGCAATCACTGTTTCAGAAGACGTTAAAGACATCACTTTTTTACCAACCATATCATACACTTCCACTGTTTTAAGCTCTGTGCTGTTGGTGTTGATGTGCAGAACATCCTGTACAGGATTCGGGTAAAGTTTCACAGCCGCTGTTTGTAATTCTTCGATGCCGGTGCAGGCATCTACTGTTACTACTTTTGAATCGCTCGCCGAGCAACCGCTGGTATTGGTGTACGTGTAAGTTACGGTAAATGATCCTGCTGATGCCGGAGTGAACGAGCCGGACGCAACACCGGTTCCTGAATAGCTACCGCCGGAAGGAGTTCCGTTAAGCGCAATAGCAGCATTACCGGCACAAGGCGTACTGGTAATAGAAGCTAAGGTTACCACAGGAGTTGGATTTACAACAACTGTACCTGTAGCCGTATAGGTTCCAACACAACCTGCTGCTGACGCTGCTACGGTATAGGTGGTATTCGATGTCGGAGACACAGTAATGATGGCATTATTAGATACAGGAGAAGTCCAG
Source organism: Hydrocarboniphaga daqingensis (assembly GCA_943362175.1). Taxonomy (GTDB): domain Bacteria; phylum Bacteroidota; class Bacteroidia; order B-17B0; family Aurantibacillaceae; genus UBA4416. Next base: position 29,878 of record CALRIU020000015.1, read on the forward strand.
GTATAGGAAGAAGCACCACTCGCTGTGAGCGTTGCGGAATTTCCGGAGCAGATTGTCGCGCTGTTTATCGAAACGGTTGGAGAAGACGTAATCGTTACCGAAGTGGTAGTACTATGCACACAACCCAGGGCATTGGTACCGGATACACTGTAGTTGGTGGTGATGGTAGGACTCACGGTAATCGTTGCCGAGTTGGAGGCCGGGCTGGTCCAGGTATAGCTGTTGGCACCCGAAACTACCAAAGACACTGTTCCTCCGGAGCAGATCGTGGCCGCATTTACCAACAGGTTGCTGGCAGAGATGGTTACCGTCGCTGTTTTCTTAGCGCTGCAACCCGAAGCGTCCGTCCCGGTTACGGTATATAGGGTTGTAGAAGAAGGCGTCACAGAAACGGCCGCTGTCGTTGCGCCGGTATTCCATGAATATGTAGATGCTCCACTGGCAGTAAGTGTAGCTGTTTGTCCGGCACAGATGGTCGGAGAGTTTACATTGACAGTCGGAGCGGCATTCACACTTACCGTTTTGGTAACCGCTACCGTTCCCGAAGGATAAGTCGATATCAGCGTGACAGAGTAAGTTCCGCCTGCAGCATAAGTCACGCCCGGATTTTGCGAAGAAGAGATGGAAGGCGTTGCACCTGGAAAAGACCAGCTCCATGCCGTTGGTGTTGCCGTCGACTGATCGCTAAAGGTAGCGACAGCGCCGGGACAGATGGTTGCTGGAGCATTGAAATTCGCTACCGGATTATAGATCAGCTCCAGGTCATCCACAAACATAATACTGCCAGTGCTGCTCGAATTGGGCGCTACTGTCAGCTGATTATTGGACGAAGTAATGTTCACCATCACATAAGCCGGTGTACTTGAGCTCGCGTAATTGAAGGGAACCGAAAAACGCTTCCAGGTGGCCTGGTTGGCAGCTGGCGTCACGTATAAAGCATCACCGATTTTGTTGGCAGACATATTCGGGTGATTACTGTTCACCGGAGTTTCAGGGTCATAGTAATCGCCTGTGTGCAGGATGACACGCACTTTTCCTTGTTCAGCAGCCGCCCCCGTTCCACCGGTTGCCTGGGTATACTTGTACCATCCTACTAAGCTGTCCGGACGACCGGTTAATGGAATGCGGGCACCATTACCGGATGTCGCACTTAAAAAACCTTCCGATTTATTGGAAGAAGGAGCTTCCACCACACCCGAAGTGACGTTTCCGTTGACGGTGGCAATAATAAAATATTTGGTTTCTACCCTTACACAATAGCTTCCGGAATGTGGGCTGGTAGCACGGGAACAGGTCTGAGGGCCGGAGCTGGCTAAACCGGTACCGGTTTTGTTTGAGTTAAAGCTCGTAGGCTCTTCCGTAGAAGACCCCACATTATCCCAGTTTTCGAAACCGGCATTTGCAATTTGTGTTTGCCCGAAAGCAAAAGCACCCATTGCCAGAAATAACGTCGTAAATATTTTTTTCATAGAGTTTGGTTTAGTGTTAGCAATTCAAAAATACAAAAAACATACGGAATTAACTTTAAAAAAAACATCCCGAACCATAAAGTTCAGGATGCTCAAAATGAATTTGTTAAAAGCCGTTGTTCCCTTAAAAAATCATTTTAGTTATTTTGCTTTGTATTGACGTGTACGCCATGTTTATCAATCACGACCTTTGATTCTTTGGAGTTGATGTTCACGCCGGTGCTGTCTACTTTAATGCTCGCATCCTTGGCATTGATGTTCACACCGTTCACATTGATGTTGACCTCTTCGTCTCCGTCGGAATCATCGTTGTTGTCGGTGCCTCTGTAATGCTCCCCTACCGAGATCAGTCCTAAGCAATCTACACATTCCAGGCCGGCTTCCGTCATTTTCCATCGGCGGTTTATCATATCTCCATCGTACGTATTGGTAACATTTTCGATGTCATAAATCAGGCTTTCGAGAGATTTATCGAGGTAGATTACCTTACCTACAGGGATTCTTAAAACAACGGTCACATCCTGACTTCTGAATTTATCCACACTGTTTACCCTGAACAGGTCATCGAAAATGAGCGCGTTATTTTGTTGGGTCACATTATAGGCAATATGTTTGGCTCTCAGCCTGGCCATATCTTTACCGCTACCCCTGGCTTCTTTCACAATCACGAGGTCTGTATTACCGGTTTGCGATTTGATGATATTGAGGCTTGCATTACCCAACAGGTATCGGGTGCCGTCATGCTTTCCGATCATATAACCGCTTCTGCGCCAGCGAGAGTAATTCCTCTCCCCTCTTTCGTCTTCATCGCTCACCTCAACCTCACCATAATCCACGCCCAGCTTATTCATTTTAAGCACAAGGGTATCGCTTTGCTGCACAGTCACATTTTCCCTGAGCTTGGCTACTTTATTGAAATCCTGAGCAGTGCGCCCTGTTACATAGATTATCATGGCAAAACCTACCAACCAGATAAGGCCTGCGACAAGATTCACCCAGCGGTTAAAAAATTTCAGCTTAAAAAGGATTTTTATTCCGAAATAGATCAGCATGATGATCGGAATTCCTGCAAAAAGCGCGATACCTATCAGACCGATGTAAAAATCTTTTCCATCAAGCAGCATCAAATTTATCCACTCCTGTCCTTCCACATTAGCAGGCAAGGCTGTCATCCCGAATTCCAGGCTGAAAAGACCGAAGAAAAACATGAGCCCGAAAATCACCATTAGTACCCCCACAATCTTTAACAACACACGGCCTATATTTGTCAATAAATCTGCCATGAAATCAATCGTTTTTTCGGCAGCGTTACGCGGAGCACCTCTGTCTGAAAGATCACGGAAATCCTTTCCGTACTTTTCCATCCTTTTTTTAAGTTGCTCCGCCTCTTCCTTTACCGCTTTGGAAATGTTATTGATATCGGCTTTCTCCCCTTTCATCTTCAGCTTGTCGGCGGTGGTTTTGGCTTCAGGAATCGCGATCCATAAGATCAGGTATAACAGGAATCCCGTACCGGCAAAAAAGAACAATAATAATAAAGCAATGCGCAGCCACACCGGGTCGAAGCCAAAGTAGTGGCCCACACCCGAACACACACCACCAATCACTTTATTATCGCCATCGCGGAACAGGCGTCTTTTTACAGGCTCGTCGTTATCGCCCTGGTCTGCCGTTTCGTTTGCATCAGCCGCATCGGCCACAAACTCTTCGGGTTTGCCCATGTTATCAATCACGTAATCCACATCGCTCATCAGCACCACCTGCTTCACCGTGCTTGTTTTTCCCTGGAGCATTTCGGCAATGCGCGATTCGATGTCGCTCATGATTTCATTTCCGCCATCAGCCTTGTTGAACAAGCTCTTGATGGCAGCGAGGTATTTGCTTAACTTTTCATAAGCATCTTCTTCTATATGAAAAATAATACCGCTGATATTTATAGTTACTGTTTTATTCATAGTCTCATTTTATTAAAATAGGTTTAATTCTTTGGTTGTATCGTTTTATTGACGGCGTCCACCAGCTCTGCCCACGAGAGCTGAAGCTCCTTGAGGTAAGTAACCCCTATTTCGGTGAGCATGTAGTATTTGCGCGGTGGCCCGGAGGTGCTCTCTTCCCAGCGGTAGGTCAGCAAACCTGTATTTTTCAATCGTGTTAAAAGCGGATAGAGTGTTCCTTCGACTACTACTAACTTTGTTTCCTTCAATTTCTCAATGATCTCTGTCGGATAGGCATCGCCCTGAGAAAGTATGGATAGTATGCAGAGTTCCAGAACACCTTTGCGCATCTGCGCTTTTGTGTTCTCTGAGTTTACCATATTTATAGTGTTTTAAAATTAAACTGAATGCTGTATGCGTTATTGGCTTTGAGCTGTTTGAGGCTCAGCGTCAGGAACTGCTCCTCAATGGCTTTTTTCAGGTCCTGGTTTTCGGTATTGGCAATCACAAGATTTACCTGCCCGGCTTCATTTACGGTAAACACCACGTTTACTTTTTCTTCGTGGCCCTGATCATGCTTGAGATGGATCCCTGGGAATTTGACATGCTCCTTAATGATACGTGATACCGAGCCGGCATCTGTTTCCAATGGTTTTTCTCCGACAGGAGCTGCTACAGCCGAAAGGCTGATGAAGATTCCGGAGAGCAATGCGAGCATGCCTTTTTTTGAAAACAGGCCACCCCTCATCCGTTTGCTGGTATTATCCTTATTTTTCATAATCATGTTTTTGAATGGTTTATAATCGGTGTTCATCTTTTAAGCGTCGAAGTCAATTTCCGGTTCGCGAGTCCGGCCTTTCACTTTTTTGCTTCTTTGCCAAGTGGCCTGCAGTGCTTCTTAACAAATGGGATCAACAGTACTATGCTTTAGTTATTATTAGGTGACACAAAGATACATGAATTATTTAGTACCTTGCAACACATAGTACTAAAACAATAAACAACTTATTGATAATCAATATCATTATTTTTCAGGCAGCAAATTTGAAGAGCACTTAAAAGCGTTTTTTAAGATCTATGCATAACTGGTCGAACGAATTTTTACAATTATTTTCCCTTCATGGGCTTATTTCCCTGCTTACGCTGAGTATCCTGGAAATTGTGCTGGGGATCGACAATATCATTTTCATCTCCCTGGCAGTGAACCGCCTGCCCAAAAGGCTACAGGCACGGGCCCGCACCATTGGCCTGCTCCTGGCATTGCTGGTGCGCGCTTCCATGCTGTTCTGCATCGGCTGGATTGCCGGGCTAAAACAACCTTTCTTTTACCTTGGTGCGTATGGTATTGCGGGCAAAGCCCTGATCCTCTTTGCAGGCGGTATATTCCTGCTGGTAAAAACCTGGAAAGAATTAACGGCTAAAATATATAAACGCAGCCAAACAGATGCGTCGGGCAAGAAGGTCTATGACAGCTTCAGGGCGGTGATCTTCCAGATCGTGATCATCGATTTCGTCTTTTCTTTCGATAGTATTCTGGCGGCGGTGGGCCTGTCGGGCATTATCCTCATCATGGTATCGGCCGTTGCCATTTCCATGTTGCTGATGATCGCATTTTCGGGCAAAGTTGCCGGATTCATCGCTAAAAATCCGGGCATCAAAACGATTGCGCTCGTTTTCCTGCTCGTCATAGGAGGTATCCTGGTGGCGGAAAGCCTGGTGGATTGCTATAATACGACGCTGCCCGAAAAAGATCAGCTGCATATTAACAAGAACTACGCTTACCTCGCGCTGGCTTTTGCCCTGGTGGTAGAGCTTTTCAATATCAGGGAACGAAAAATCGGCCGTTCACACAATCCCACATAAAATCACCGGAAACGCAGGGTTTCCGGTGATCAGTCAGATAGTTAACAATTAGTCTTTCGGCTTTTCGTTGGTAGTGGCCGTCGACGTGCCTATAGGCGTTGTCTTGGTCTCATTAGCCGGGGCCGGAGACTCCGTGGCGGTTGTTTTCTTGGTCGTAACAGCCCTGCTTTTGGTAGAAGATACACCTTTCTCCGAAATGGATTTCTCGGTGGCAGGAGGCGTGTTTGATTTTTTGGATGCCGGTTGCTCCTGGGCGCTTACCACAAACGGAGCAGCGAATAAAACGCATGCAATGATATGTTTCATGAGATCTTCTTTATTGGTTCAGAAACAAACTTAACAAAATAAATGCCAGACTCCAAATGCTAAGGCGTGTACTGGTTGGCCCCCGCATCTACAGCACCCGAAGTGCGTGAATCGCCCTTCAGATCGGTATTCAAAACAGCCGGGTTGATCAGAAGAATAGCCGGATCTCCGATACCACGGGCTTTGGAACCATTGTTGAGCCGGAAATCGTAATTGGAAACGCCCCTGAAATCACTGGCCTTGTTAAAGACGTTATTTGTAGAATTAGTGGCTGTAATCACCGCTGTTTTCAACAGGCTGTTATCAAATTCATACCTGGCGTTAGCCCCCGCTTTCATGTCCAGCTCCAGCTCATTGGCCTGGCTTCCGTCAATGATACAGTTGCCGAAGTAAGCGCTGTCGAGGTTATTGGGCGTAGAGCCTGTATAATTGTCGATGTGTACGCAAACCTGGCCTCCCCTGCCCCCTTCCTTCTCAAAATAGTTGGCAAAGGTGCTGTGCAGAAAGGTGTATTTCCCGCCTACGGTGAGCGCGGCAACATACTCCTTGCAATTGCTGATGGTATTGTTGGCGCCCCAGATGTTGTAAGCCACAGCATACAATCCCCATTTGGAGCAGTTTTTTATAGCGGTATTTGTCAGCTTCAGCCTGCCCGGTTGCTGCGTGGTGGCAATGACTTCGGTTTGCAGGCCAATATAGCTGTTCTTAATGATGGCGTAATTGATGTGGTTATCCTGGCGGCCTTCATTGATCCAGATCCTGTCCCACTGCCCGGGCTGGTCCGAATAATCGCCCTCGCGCCTGTCGCCCTGGAAAATAACTTCATTGCCCGCCACACCATTTACCTGCAGGCAGCCGAAGCGGTATACCCACAGGCCCGCGCCTTTGTGCATATATACTTTAACGCCCTGGTTGATGACCAGTCTTTGCGCCGAATCTACCACAAGCCAGCCATAGATCACGTGCGGCTTATCGTTATTCCAGGTTACCGTGGTATTGGTAGAAGAAGATAGCAGCGAATAGGGCAAAAAGCCTGTTTTATACTGAATGGCCCGGTCCGGAAAATGGTAATAGGCATCCTGCCCCCAGGCTTCGAGGGCTACCGACTGGATATTGCCGTTTACATTAAAAAGGATCTTATCCTGGATCACCAGGGGCGTATTCTGGCTGGTGGGATTGACGTTGACCTGTATGAAAATGTAGATGCTGTCATTCGCAAGAATCTCGACACCATTCACCTGTTTTCCTTTCACTCCGTCGACGTTCAGGAAGAAATTCGAGGCATTGCCCTGCTCGAGTGCGACCGAGGAGATATTGATCTTTTGGTTATTCTTGTTCACCACGCGGATGGCCCGGGTGGTGGAGCCAATGGTCGTGAAAACGGTATCGAACAGTACCGAATCCTGTGAGAATGTTACCTTTGCAGAAGGGTCTGTCAGGGTCTTGTCTTTTTTACAGGACAGGAGAACCATGAACAGGCAGGCCAAAAAGAAAAAAAGTGGTTTCACAGGCATCAGAGAAGGCAAATTTATGTTTTTAATAACGATTTTAGGGATATAATATTGTTTTTTACACTTTTTTACTTGCGGTATCCAAAAATTCATTATCTTTGCGTTCCAAAATTTTTTGAAATTAATTAACGCTATATAACATGAAAGCAGAAATTCATCCTGAAAACTACAGATTAGTCGTATTTAAAGATATGTCTAATGGCTATACGTTCTTAACCAAATCCTGTGCAGATACCAAAGATACGATCGTACACGAAGACGGTAACGAATACCCATTAATCAAATTAGATATCTCTATGACTTCTCATCCTTTTTACACAGGAAAACAAGTATTGGTGGATACAGCAGGACGTATTGATAAATTCAAATCACGTTACGCTAAAAAATAATCCGTCGTTTTTTATTGCAACGTTTAGTTTTGATCCATCTGCGCAGGCAGATGGATTTTTTTGTGGGTAAAATACTACGTTTAATCTCAGGTTGATGTTTGGCCGCCCGGGCTGCCCACTAGGGCTTGCACAGCACCCGGCTGAAAAGCCTACCAGGCTTTTGCCGTGCTTCGCTGCGTTTTTTAGGGCGAAAGGGAACAGCGCCCTAAAAAGAACTAAACCCCATGTGTACCTGGCGCAATAATTTGCCCATACATGACACACAGAACTTTGAGCCAGGCCCGCGTGAAGGATAAAACGGAAATCCTTTTGCCGGGCACTGAGCGGAGCCGAAGTGCGAGGCAAAAGATTGGAGTGATAGCCTGACCCGTCAGGGGCACGCCCAAAATTTTAAACAGCCAGATCATCTTATTTTACTATCTATTTTTTGCATGAATGCTGATTTTGTGAAATTTCTTCCATACCCTGAATTTAATTTTTCATCCGCTCTTCCTAACAGATTCCCTTATTTTGTACTTTAGCCTGCCATGACCTTTGTTTTTTTATATACCGAGATCGCCGAATATTTCCTGGCCTGCTGCAACCGCCTGGCGGAGCATGGAGAGGTTCATATCGTCCGCTGGCCGGTCAATAAAGAAGCTCCTTTTCAGTTCAGTGTCAATCCGGCCATCAGGCTGTATTCCAAACAGGATTACAGCCTGCCTCAATTGCAGGAGCTGGTGGCTTCCCTCAAGCCCGATGTGCTGATCTGCAGTGGCTGGATCGACAAAGATTACCTGAAAATCAGTAAAGGCTACTTCAAAAAGATCCCGACCGTGATGACCTGCGACACGCACTGGACGGGCTCCCTGAAACAACGGCTGGCCACTGTGCTCAGCCGCTTCACCCTGCTCCGCATTTTCTCTCATGCCTGGGTGCCGGGAGGCATCCAACGCCGCTATGCGCTGAAGCTGGGTTTCAGGGCCGATCATATCCATACAGGCTTCTACAGCTGCGACCTTGGTTTTTTCAACGGGGTGTACGATCAGCAGAAGCCTCCAAAAGAACAACAGTTTCCGAAACGCTTTTTGTATGTCGGGCGCTATTACGAATTCAAAGGGATTCAAGAGCTGTGGCAGGCATTCGCCGAGCTGCAACAGGAGCAGCCCAACGACTGGGAGCTCTGGTGCCTGGGCGCCGGTGACCTGGAGCCCGTGCAGCATCCAAAGATCAGGCATTTCGGTTTTGTACAGCCCAAAGAGCTGGGAAAGTATACTTCTCAAACGGGCGTTTTCATTCTGCCCAGCCTCTTCGAGCCCTGGGGCGTGGTGGTGCATGAATTTGCAGCTTCCGGCTTCCCGCTCCTGCTAAGCGAACCTGTGGGAGCCCGCGATGCCTTTTTGAAAGAGGGGCTCAATGGCTTTGTCTTCAGGGCCGGCGATGTGGGAAGCATCAAGGAGCAGCTCAAACAGGTGATCGCCCTGAGCGAGGCGCGTCTGCTGGAAATGGGAGCTCAATCCCATGCGCTGGCCCAGGCTATTTCTCCCGCTGGCTGGGTAAATACGTTGCTGGATATCGCCGGCCAAAAACGATAGCGCATTTGTGAGGCTCTCCCAAAATAGTTTAAAAATTAGTTTGTGGATCGCTTCTATTCTAAATTTCATACCTTTGCCCATTCGATGCTTGACACGCACTGCATATACAACGGGCACATCATTAGCCTATATGAGCCATCCCTCAGCTTCAACAACAGGGCTTTCCATTACGGCGACTCTTTGTTTGAAAGTATTTTGTGGAGCAACGGAAAGGCGATGTTCATTGCCGACCATGTGAAGCGCATCAAACTGGGCATGACCACCCTGCGCATGAACGTGCCTGCCGAATTTACGTCTGCCAACATCGAATTGCTCATCACAGAGCTGGCCAAGCAAAACGAGATCCGTGGCGATGCGCGCATCCGCCTCACGGTATTCCGCAACGAGGGTGGGCGCTATACCCCCGAAACCAACGACATCTCCTTCCTCATAGAAAGCGAAGCCCTGGAGAGCAAAGGCTATGTGCTGAACCAGAAAGGCCTGTGGGTGGATGTGTATGCGGAAATAAAAAAACCGATCAATAAAATTTCCAATATTAAAACCGGCAGCTCGCTGCTGTATGTGATGGCGGGGCTGACGAAATTATCGCTGCGCCTGGATGAATGCCTGCTCATCAACGACAATGGCAACATCATTGAGTCCATCAGCTCCAATGTGTTTGTGATCAAAAACAGCGTGCTCTACACCTCTCCTATCGCCGACGGCTGCGTGGATGGCGTGATGCGCAAGCAGGTGCTGGAGATTGCGAAACAACATAAGATCCTGGTATTCGAGCAACCGCTCACGGTTCATACGCTCACCAACGGCGATGAGCTGTTCCTCACCAATGCCATCAAAGGCATTCAATGGGTGGGACAATTCAAAAATAAATTCTTCACCAACCGGAGCGCGGTATTTTTTACCGAGAAACTAAACGAGATCGTACAACAATCATGATAGAAACATATTACAAGGCCGTGGATGAGGCTGTAGCTGCACTGGGACTGGATGCTGAAGAGGTGCGCGGGGAGCAGCCCGGACAATGGAATTTAAAAAAAGGAAGGTTTGATATTATGGTGGATCTCTGGGAACAGGAAAACCAACACCTCTTCCAGATCGTTTGCCCTCTGTGCGGCATCCCGGAAGAGAACCGCGAAGGCTTTTTACTGAACCTGCTTCATAAAAATTATGGGCTGAGCGCGATGACCTATGCGGTGATGGACAACATCGTGTTCCTGAAATACACCACGGAAGCGGCTCCGCTGACTTCTGAAAACATCGTAGCCCTGCTTACCAAGACAGCCTTTTATGCGGAAAAGAGCGAGTTTGTTCCTCCGGAAGCTTAGTCCCGCAGATGGGACGGGTGAAAGCAGGGATGAGCACAAAAGGAACAAACCGGTGACTTCGACTGCGCTCAGTCACCGGACCATCTTTTAACGGTTCTCTTATAGTTTCTTATACTTGTACTGAGCCTGTCGAAGTATGCCTTAAATGGTTTAAAAAATAGAAATGGAAAAGATTTTAATGGTTTGCCTCGGAAACATTTGCCGTTCACCGCTGGCAGAAGGCATCATGCTGAAGCTGATCGATGAGCACCAGCTGGACATGATGGTAGATTCGGCAGGAACATCTAACCATCACATTGATGAGGCCCCGGACAAACGCACCATCCGGAATGCGGCGCAACACGGTGTCGACCTGAAACCCCTGCGGGCCCGTCAATTCAAGGCCAGCGACTTCGATGCGTTTGACCGGATTTTTGTGATGGACCACAGCAACAGGCGTCACGTGCTGGCCCTGGCGACCAACGAGCTGCAAAAACAAAAAGTACATTTGCTGCTGAATGAGCTGTATCCGGGGAAAGACCTGGAAGTGCCCGATCCTTATTTCGGCGGCGACCAGGGCTTTGAAGACGTGTTCAACATGGTATATGCGGCCTGCAGGAAGATTGTAGGGCGATAAGTAGTGAGAGAAGAACGTGTAAAACCTTTACTGTGATGCCTTTAGGAACTCAGCCTCCTCTTGTCCTCATAGCAGATCTTTACGCCTTGCCGTGGATGTTTAATCCGTGAATCCTATAGAACAAAAAAATTATTTCCCCAGCTTCTCAAAGGCTTCGGCTTTGGTGCCGGAAACTTTGAAGAGCGTATTGAGCTTGGTGATCACCAACAGCTCGTTCACTTTTTTACTCACGTTGAAAATCACGCTCTCCCCGCCTTTGTTACGGGTTCTGGTGAGGATTTGGATAAGCACGTTGAGGCCGCTGCTGTTCATGTATTTCAGATCAGACAGGTCGATGGCCCATTTGTTCTTATCGGTATCCAGCAGGCTGTCGATGGATTTCATCAGGTCGATGGCCTGATGCTTGTCGATCAATTCTCCACTCAATTTGAGAATCTGGAAGTTATTTTCTTCTGAAATGTGATAATCGAACACCATAATACCTTGTATTGGTTAGCTAAATTACAAAATATAAAACTAAATTCCTATACAGGTTAAGATTGTAGCCTGCCTTTCGTATTCTTGTGCTCACAGCTGCCTTTCTCCTGGAGTGTGCGGCATTTGGCAAAAAAGTTCAGGGAATGGTGAAATACATCGAAGTTGAGCATGTCCTCCGCCATTTTCTGGATCTGCATGATGCGCGGGTCGCAGAATTCGAATACTTTTTCGCAATCGCTGCAGATCAGGTGATCGTGCTGCTTGAATTTATAGGCTTTTTCAAACTGCGCCAGGTTTTTCCCGAACTGGTGCTTGATTACCAGGCCGGCATCCAGCAGAAGCTCGATGTTGTTGTACAGCGTGGCGCGGCTCACGCGGTACTTTTTATTTTTCATCATCACATACAGCCCTTCAATATCGAAGTGCCCGTCGTGTGAGTATATCTCATTTAAAATAGCAAAACGCTCTGATGTTTTGCGGTGCTTGTTCTTTTCCAGGTAATCCGTAAGGATCTTCTCTACTGCTTCTTTTGTTTCCTGTGTCATGTTCCTGTTCTCCTTTTAGTTATTATCGATCCTGGTGACGCTGGTGACGCCTTTTACTTTCAACAGATTATTGATCAAATGGTTTAAGTGCTTGGCGTCATGCACAAATACCATGATCGTTCCTTCAAAAATCCCGTCTTCCGTATCGAAGCTGATGGAGCGCATGTTGATGTTCAGTTGGCTTGAGATCACTTTGGTAATATTATTCACGAGGCCGATCTCGTCCGTCCCCTTGATCTTAATGCCGGCCAGGAAGGAGATCAGGTGGTCGTTGTTCCACTTGGCCTTCACCACCCTGTAGGCGTAGTTGGATAACAACTTTACCGCATTCGGACAATTCACGCGGTGGATCTTGATGCCTTCATTCACCGTCACGAACCCAAACACGTCATCGCCCGGAATCGGGCTGCAGCAAGGCGAGAGGCCGTAGTCCAGCTTTTGCATATCGTCGCCGATCACGAGCATATCCGAGCTGCCGCGGACGTTGGTCACGAGCTCTTCGATCTTGTTTTCTTTTTTCTTAGGCCTGTATTTTTCGGGGTGGTGCTTAAAGTCGATAAACTCCCTGATCTCCTTTACATCCACATTGCCAACGGCGGTGCGGTAGAACAATTCCCCCGAAGAGGGCAGCTTTAAAAAAGCCATCAGCTCGTTCACATTCTGCAAGGTGTAGTCGAGCTTGCATTTATAGAATTTTTTCTCGAGCAGCTCTTTGCCTTCCTCCGCTATCTTGCGGCGTGCTTCCTTGAGGGCACTTTTTATTTTCGATTTGGCACGCGCCGTTACCACGTAGCCGATCCAATCTTCCTTCGGCACCTGCTTGGCAGAGGTCAGCACTTCCACCTGGTCGCCGCTTTTCAGCTGGTAGCTCAGCGGCACGAGCTTGTGATTGACTTTGGCGCCAATACAGTGCTCTCCTACTTTGGTATGGATCTCAAAGGCAAAATCGAGTGCTGTCGAGGTTGCCGGCAAGGTGCGCATCTCCCCTTTCGGTGTAAACACAAAGATCTCGTCGGCAAATAAGTTAAGCTTAAAATCATCGATGAACTCAAGCGCATTCGGATCAGGATTATCCAACAACTCACGGATGCGTCGCAGCCAGTTCTCGAGGTTGCTTTCTTTTTCAGCGGCAGCATCTTTGTATTTCCAGTGAGCAGCATAGCCCATTTCGGCCAGCTCGTCCATGCGCACCGTTCTGATCTGCACTTCCACCCACTTTCCTTCCGGGCCCATCACGGTGGTGTGCAAGCTCTCGTAGCCATTGCTCTTCGGTGTCGAGATCCAGTCGCGCAGCCTGTCGGGATTCGGATGGTAAAAATCGGTGATGATGGAATAGATCTTCCAGCAATCCGCTTTTTCCCTGTCCATCGGCGTATCAATGATGATGCGGATGGCAAACAGGTCATAGATCTCGTCGAAAGGAACACCTTTGTTTTTAATCTTGTTATAGATCGAGTAAATGGATTTCGGACGCCCGTAGATCTTGAACTTAAAGCCCTGCTCTTTCAGAATATCGTTTAAGGGATCGATGAAATTTTTGATGAATTTTTTCCGTGCCGACTCTGTCTCCGCCAGGCGGCGCGAAATATCGTTGAACCAATCTTCGTTGGTGTATTTCAGGCCGAGGTCTTCCAGCTCCGATTTGATGGCATTGAGGCCGAGGCGGTGTGCCAGGGGCGCGTAAAGGTAAAGCGTTTCCCCTGCAATTTTCATTTGCTTGTCGCGCTTCATGTGGTCGAGCGTGCGCATGTTGTGCAGCCTGTCGGCCAGCTTGATCAGGATCACGCGCACATCTTCCGACAGGGTGAGCAGCATTTTCCGGAAGTTCTCTGCCTGTATGGAGGAGGTCTGGTCGAACACGCCCGAGATCTTCGTCAAGCCGTCGATGATCTGCGCGACCTTTTCCCCGAACATGCCTTTCACATCTTCCACGGTCATTTCCGTATCTTCTACCGTATCGTGCAGCAGCGCGCACACAATGGAAGTGGTACCAAGGCCTATTTCCTCGGCGCAGATCTGAGCAACGGCAATGGGATGATAGATATAAGGCTCGCCTGACTTGCGGCGCATTTCTTTGTGCGCTTCTACGGCTACTTCAAACGCTTTACGGATGATCTCTTTATCTCCCTTCTCCAATCGCCTTTTACAGGCCCTGATCAGATTTTTATACCGGTTAAGGATTTCCTTTTTTTCTGCTTCTAAATCAATTTCCATAAGGACGCTTTGTTGGTATGAAGGTAATTTTTTTTATCAAAATTATCAATAGTTACGGCACAAGATAGTACATTTGGCCCGATGAAGCTGTTCCAGTATACCTATTATTTCTTCCGCTCCTTATGGTATCGCGGTATCGTCAACACCTTCCGGCTGCTGAAATACGAAAACAGCTACGAGCGGAAACTCGGGATCAACACACACCGCATCGAAAACCTGGCAAACCTTACACTGGCCGGGGGAGAGTCGGAACAGAACCACCACTACCAGGGAGCCAGCTACTACATCCTGTTTTCCATCTTTGGAAATATTCCCTCCGAAGTAAGGCACCTGCCTTTCATCGACTATGGCTGCGGCAAAGGCCGGGCACTGTTTGTGGCAGAGCAATGCGGCTTCACCAATTTAATAGGCATCGATATTGCGCTGGAGCTGGTTACGCTGGCAAATGAGAATAAGGAGGTTTACCACAAAGCCAATCCCAAAAGCGGGATTCATTTTACGTTTTGCGATGCTGTGGCTTATGAGATTCCTCCCGATGCTTCGGTATTTTATTTCTTTAATCCTTTCGGTCCGGAGATCCTTCATAAAGTGCTTGCCAACATCAGGGAAAGTGTCAGGCTCTATCCCAGGAGCATCTACTGCATTTACCTCAACCCGAAATTTAAAGAGGTATTTGAAGAACAGGGCTTTCAAATATTCTATACGAAGAAAAACAAGCGCTACCTCGAAGGCATCATTTACAGCTATTCTCTGCCAAAACCGGGTAATACCGCCTAGGAGCTATCTCAAACACACTTATACTTCGTTCCTTTTCCTGCCCCTGTCCCCGGGAGTATGAACTTCGGAAAGAGCCTTGCCCGGGATGAAAAATCGGGCACAAATCGTGTAAACCTTATTTTTGAAATAGCTTCTAGTTCGACTCCAGGATCATATAATTGAACTCATAGGTTGCCAGACCGGCTGTACCGGTAGAAAAAGCCAGTGTAAAGCCTGTAGCGGTTGTCCCCGTCACATAAGCCCGCAGGCCCGCAGAATCTTCCGTCCGCGGTGTCAGGATCACAATCGGCGGGTTGTCATACGCCTTGTCAAAGGTAATGGTTGCATAATTTCCTTTTGATCCGCCTCCTAAAAGCCCTGTATAAATAATGATCGTTCCGGCAACATCCGTTGAGTTTGACGACAGGCTTGCCGAGCTTCCGGCCAGCCCCAGCAGGCTTCCTGCACCGGCAATCGCAGGCGCTGTGGTCTGCTTGCTTTCAATATGGCCGTCTTCGACAATGAGCTTGGAATTGGCGCCGTAGCCTGTACCGCTTCCCACCAGTAACTGCCCGCTTTCTGTAAAGATAGCTTTCACGGTATTATTGGTCCGGATCCGGAACGGGACATTATCCGTGGTTCCTATAAAATGAGAGACCGTCGTTCCTGCATTACCGGTCAGGCTCCAGGGCGTGACCATGGTTGTCGGTGTCCAGGCAGAACCGTTATACTGTAATACCTGCCCGTTTGTAGGCGCAGTTCCTGATATGGAAAACCCTCTTAGTTTTGTGACAACCGAAGCATTCTGATTTCCAGTCACATCGCCCAGGAGCGTTGGCGTATATTGCGTGGCGCTGCCAAGTCTTCCAAAATTATCCACCGAAAACACCGGAACGGCATTGGTAGCTGCTGAACCGTAAGTACCTGCCGTGATGCCCGTGGCACTCAGGTTGATCGTATTCCCGCTGACATCAATATTTCCGGCAGTGCCTGTATACGAATTGATTGCCGCACTAATGGTGTAGGCATTGGCAGGCCCTGCAGGTGTGATCGTTACATTAGATCCTGCCGTGAGCGTCGGGCTCACCGAACTGATCGTATAGGTATTACCGCTTTGGTTCAGGCTGATATTCGCTCCCGGTACCAGGGTGGTTGATGAGCTTGGAATCGTCAATGTTTGAGAAGGATAGGCTCCGGCCAACGTTCCTCCGTTCACACTCAGCGTGGGCGTTACCGGTGTGATCGTGTACGCATTACCCGACTGATTCAATGTAACGTTGCTGTTACCGGCTGTCAGGGAAGTTGTAGCTGCGCTTACCGTATAGGTATTACCATTTTGATTCAATGTCACATTATTTCCCTGCACCAGTGTGGTTGATGAACTTGGGATGGTCAGCGTTTGAGAAGGATAAGCCCCTGTTAAGGTCCCGCCGTTTACACTCAGAGTTGGAGTAACCGGAGTAATTGTATAGCCGTTACCGGATTGGTTCAGGGTGATGTTGCTGTTACCGGCCGCCAGTGAGGTTGAGGAACTTGGAATCGTCAATGTTTGAGAAGGATAAGCGCCTGTCAGGGTTCCCCCGTTCACACTCAGGGTTGGTGTTACCGGTGTAATGGTGTACGCATTACCCGTCTGGTTCAATGTAACGTTGCTGTTACCGGCTGTCAGGGAAGTCGTGGCTGCGCTTACCGTATAGGTATTACCATTTTGATTCAGTGTCACATTATTTCCCTGAACCAGTGTAGTTGATGAACTTGGAATGGTCAGCGTTTGAGAAGGATAAGCTCCTGTCAACGTTCCTCCGTTTACACTCAGGGTTGGAGTAACCGGAGTAATTGTATAACCGTTACCGGATTGGTTCAGGGTGATGTTGCTGTTACCGGCCGCCAGTGAGGTTGATGAACTTGGAATCGACAATGTTTGAGAAGGATAAGCCCCTGTTAAGGTTCCACCGTTGACGCTCAGTGTTGGCGTAACCGGTGTGATCGTATAGCCGTTACCGGATTGGTTCAGCGTGATGTTGCTGTTACCTGCTGCCAGTGAAGTTGTAGATGAAGTTGGAATAGTCAGCGTTTGAGAAGGATAAGCCCCTGTTAAGGTTCCACCATTGACGCTCAGGGTTGGCGTAACCGGTGTGATCGTATAGCCGTTCCCGGACTGGTTCAGGGTGATGTTGCTGTTACCTGCTGCCAGTGAAGTTGTGGATGATGCGGGAATGGTCAGCGTTTGAGAAGGATAAGCCCCTGTTAAGGTTCCACCGTTCACACTCAGGCTTGGGATTGGCACATTCACATCATAGCGGTTGGCAGCACTTGAGGTCACAGATACCTGGCCGGATCCTGTAAGGGTTAGGCTTGTGGAAGAAAGTGTCGTGCTGATAATCCCATTGCTGATGTCTATGCCGTTTCCTGCGGTGTAGCTTACAGAGGGCGGAATATTGATACTGTAGGAGCCTGCCGACGTGTTTGTAATCGTATTGGGGGCATTGACCGTAATGGTCGGTACAGGAGTGGCATTTCCTGCTGTTTCGGCATACAAGGCATAAGGCACACTCATGAGCTGCTGGGTTCCCACAGAGCTGTAGGATGTTCCGTTAGCAGGGTCTATGGATACTTCAATGAAAAAGGGACCATTGCCCCAATCAATCCCGGCAAGACTGTTGATGCTGCCAATAGCTGTTGTAAAGAGTCCGAATGCATTGGTTCCAAGCCCTGCAGCTCCCTGGTGCTGCTCCGTGAATACAATCGTCCCCAGGGCCGAGCTGCGGTGGATATCGAATTTCACGGCAATGGTGGTGTTACTGAGAACCGCACCGGAAGCGCTTCTGGCAACTCCCTGATAGGATATTTTTTGCGGGGCCTGAGCGCTGAGTAGCTTCACCAACAACAAAAAACAAACAAGAACTATTTTATGCATAATTAAATTGCGTCAACTAAAACGCTTTCAGATCCTTAAGGCCTAAAAGCTTTTAAAAAATTTGTCGCAAATGTAGACTTAATAAGGCTAACACGTAAAACTACGCGGTAAACTTTACGTGAATTTTCACCGTTTTTAACATTTTTAACTTCGTAAAATGTTAATTTTCTGTTAATGATTGAGGCTTTTATTCAGGCTGAACAATGGCCTTGATATCGGGCCTGAAATAGAGATTACTTTTGAGGATTTTACCGTCTTCGCGGTAGATGGGCTGCCCGTTTTCATCCAGCTTGCTCATATTGCTGCGCTGGATCTCATCAAACACTTCCTCTATCTTATATTGCAGGCCGTGTTTCAGGATGGTTCCGAACAAGATATACAGCTGGTCGCCCAGGGCATCGGCAATCTCCACCAGGTCGCCATTTTTACAGGCTTCGAGGTACTCGTCGTTTTCCTCTTTGATGAGGTTGTAGCGCAGGGTATAATCTCTTTCATCTATCAGTGTTGGTGCATCGGCATTCCCTATTTTAAAGGTTTCATGAAAGTGATGCACATACATGATCTTGCTGAGCAGGGCTTTTTTATCTTCCATTATTTCTTGGCTGCTTTTTTTGCTTTATACTCTTCGTTCAATCCTTTCAGGACGTCGGCTGTGATATTCAGCTTCGGGTTGGTAAGCAGGATGGTCGGTACCAGATCGGAGTAAGAAAGGATATAATCGAACTTACCGTTGTTATAACGTTGCAGGTATTCTTTCACATTTCGGTTCAGCTCCATGTTTTTCTCCTCCAGTTCAATCCCCAGGTTCTGCATTTGCATTTCCTTATTGGCCAGATCCTGTTGTTGCCTTTTCAGGCTCTCTTCGGTTTTCAGGAGCTCGGCTTGAGGGGCGATGCCGGCCTGCGCAGATTGCTGGTAGGCCTGGTAATCGTTCTGGAACTTAATGGTCATGCTTTCCATCTGGGCTTCCAGGCTTGCTTTCTTACCACGGAGCACCTTGGTAAAATCGGCGATGTAGTCGTAATGCTCATTCAGGCTGTCGGTATTCACGTAAGCAATTTTTGCATCGCCCAGGTTGGTGGCGCTGGTAATGATCTGCGGCTTCACTTCTGTTTCCGTACCGGCTCCGGTAGCAGGCGCTACAAGCGATTTCAAACTGTGTACCTGGTAAAAAAGAATTGCCACGGCGATAATCAGAATTCCATTCAGAATAAGCGAAAGATTTTTCATGTGTAGATGTTAGTGTTTTTTAATTGTCATTGGTATAGCCATGTTATCCTCATGAACCTCTGCTGTTCAGCAACATGGCTATTTTATAAACGCGTTGGTTTTACCCGGTAAATATAAAAATGCTTTGGCTCAGTTGCCAGATTTGTTATAAACAAAACAGCCAATAAATATTAAGAGCAGGGGGCTCAGGAAATGATCTTTTTCAGGGTGGCGAAGATGATCTTCAGGTCCATGCCAAAGCTATGGTGCTGAATGTACTCCTTGTTGAGCGCAAGCTTTTCAGGCATGATCTCTTCAATGTAGGTTTTTTCCGGATCGGGGGATTTTGCGAGCAGATCATTTTCATGGATGAATTTCAACGAGGCAAGGTCTGTTATGCCAGGGGTTACGGACAGGACTTTTTTCTGCTCTTCATTGTACAGCTCCACATATTTCCGGACCTCCGGCCTTGGGCCTACGAGGCTCATATTCCCGATGAGGACATTAAACAGCTGGGGCAGCTCATCGAGCTTGTATTTCCGGAGGTAATAGCCAACAGCCGTGACCCGCGGATCGCGACCGCCAACCGTGAGCAATCCTTTTTTGTCGGCGCCGCTATGCATCGTCCGGAACTTAAACAATTTAAAATCACGGTTATGTTTCCCGACGCGGCTCTGCCGGTAAAACACCGGGAAGCCGCTGTTGATGATAATGGCGAGGCTGATACATAAGAATACGGGCATAAGAATCACAATTCCCATGAGCACGCAGACGATATCAAAGATGCGTTTTATCAATGTATTTTATAAAATGCCTGCATCACTGCGTCTATTACTGTTTTTACCTGCTCTTCCGTAAGATCATAGTACACCGGAAGTGAAATCTCGCGGCTGAAATTATCGTAGGTTACCGGGTAATTCAGAATATCGTATCCCTGTTTTTTGTAAAAAGACATCATCGGCACCGGAATAAAATGCACATTCACGGATACGTCCCTGTCGAAAATCTCCTTAATGATTGCATCCCGCTCTTCTTCTGTAATGCCCACAATTCTTAGGGGATAGAGGTGGTAGCAACCATTTTTGGTATCTGTTTCGTGAACCGGAAGCTGAAAACGGCTGTCGCCTTTAAAGCCCTCGTTGTATAATTGGAAAATGCGTTTCCGCTTCAGCTGTGTATCGTTATCGTAGCGTTCCAGCTCCACCAGGCCAATCGCTGCGGTGATATCCGTCATATTGCATTTATAGCCGGCCTCCACAATATCGTATTTCCAGTTTCCTTTTTGGGTTTTAGCCAGGGCGTCTTTATTTTGCCCGTGCAGCGTATACATGCACAGGTATTTGTACACGTCTTCATTGTCAAAAGGCTCAGGCAGGTTAAGCGCTACTGAGCCGCCTTCTGCCGTCGTCAGGTTTTTCACAGCATGGAAGGAAAACACGGAAACATCGGTGAGCGAGCCGCATTTTTTTCCTTTATAGCTGGCTCCGAAAGAGTGCGCGGAATCGGACAGAACGAGGATACGCCCTAATTGTTGCTGGCGCTCTGTTTTGGGCCTGAACGTTTTTGCGTGCTTTTTGACAAGCGCATTGATTTCGTCATAATCGCAGGGAAAGCCTGCAAAATCGACCGGCATGATCACCTTGGTGCGTTCGTTGATCGCCTCCTCTATTCTGGAAACATTGATATTAAAATCGTCGGCATTCACATCCACGAACACAGGCTTCGCTCCTACATGCATGACCACGTTGGCGGTTGCCGAGTAGGTATAGGCCGGAAGGATGACTTCGTCGCCCTCGCCCACTCCGAACCAGCGCAGGATGATCTCCAGGCCAGCCGTGGCGGAGTTGAGGCAGATGGTGCTTTTATTTCCGCAGTAAGCGGTGAGCTTTTTCTCGAAATCCTTGGTGCGCGGGCCGGTGGTGATCCAGCCGGAGCGCAGGGCAGCCGTTACTTCGTTAATGATTTTATCGTCGATGCGTGGTGGAGAAAACGGGATCATTCGTGATGGATTTGGAAAAATTAATTCGGACTGAAATTAAGAAAGTTTCGCGAGTTACGGAAGCTCCGCCCCGGGGTTATTTTCCTTAAGCGTTGCCAGGTCGTATTGCAGGAAGAGGCACAGGAACAGAACAAAGAACACAATGCCTGCCTGCGTTTGCAGCATGGATTCCACCAGGAAATTCAACACGATGAGGATCCCGAACAAAGCCAGGATGTAATTTTTTTTGACAAAGCCAATCACAATGCAGCCGAAGGTCATCAGGCAAAGCAGCGCAAAACCGATGATACCGGTGCCGATGAAGGTTTGCAGGTATTGGTTATGGGCATTCAGCCGCTTAGCCAGTGCTCCGGTTAATCCATTCTCTTCATAGGCTTTGTACAGGGCATCGTTGGTATCGCCGGGCGTAATACCGAAGACAAGGTGTTGTTTGATGATCTTCACGGCCTGCTCCCAGATGAGAATGCGTACCGCGGTACTTTCGCTGGCGCTTTTATCGATCGTTTGCGAAGAGGCTGTTACGGAAAAGGCGACTTTGAGCCGCTCGAAAGGAGAAGGCGCCACCTTGTAAGCCACGAATAATCCCAGCACCAGAGATACAAGCAAAGCGGCAATGGTTTTTTTGTAGCCCCGGCTGAACAGAATCACGGCAAAAGTTGCCGGCAACAGCAAGAGCGCCGCCAGAAAGCCCATTTTGGAAGAGCTTAAAAAGATGCCCGTGACATTCAGCACCGTGATAAAGCCGATCTTGGCATCGAGGTTTTTGATGTGTGAGAGCCAGTCCTTGTAAAAGAGCATCACGATGAGCTGCGCCAGGGTAAGGTACATGGCCAGGTAACTTGGATGAAGAAACCATGAAAAATCGGAATAAAAGAAGGCATTGACATCTTTAAAGAAGTACAATCCGAAGGCATGAAACAGGCAGATCATCACCGAAATAAAACACCCGCTCACAAAAGCCGTCACAATTTTTTTCACTTTCAGGGCTTCGTAGTCGATGCAAAACAGCAGGAGCGAAAAGGCAAAGAAGCTCATCTTCCCTTCAATACTTACCAGTGCTTCGTGCTTGTTTTCCGTGAACCAATAAGCGATCACATGCAGGAAGAAAAAGCCCAGCAGGATATAGCTCCAGAAATAGCGGAATACTTTTTTAAAGCCCTGTACCGGGTTGCCGAGAAATAAATAGCAAACCGTCCAGGCAATAAAAATAGGCGCATAGTTAATTCCGAAGGGCAGCAAAAAGGCGATCAGCGCCGGAAAGTTATAACCGATAGAGGAATATAATGCTCTTGCTTTTGCTAACATGGTTTAACGCGATAAGGACTCCTGCTTTTTAATAGCCTTGCCCAAAATAAAAAAGTCAAATATACCTTTTAAATAGCCCAGCCCATAACTGAAATGCAAAATAAAAAACGTGAAGGCCACACCTAAAACCGCTCCAAAGGAAGAGGCGCTGCGGGCCGCAAATACAACCGCCAGAAGCAGGTACAGCAGGCCGATAGTACTCATGGCCAGGAAAACGATCTGATTTGTAAAACTACTTGCCACCAACAGGAGAAGGTACAGTACAAAGAACATAGGGATGAGCTGCCTGACGGTTGTGATGGTTTGGTGCTTCTTATTCACAAACACTTTCCAATAGCCGTACTGGTAGTATTGCCGGTACAATTTCCGGAAAGAGGCCCTGACAAAATAGCGGCATTTGATTTCGTGGTTGAGGTAGATTTTGTAACCGGCATTCGTTACGCGGAAATTAAATTCATCGTCCTGGTTGCGGATCAGCTCTTCATCAAAAAGCCCAACCTTATCGAAGACCTCCCGTTTGTAAGCCCCGAAGGCGACCGTATCTACAAATCCGCTTTTATTGCCGGTGCGGAAGTGGGCATTTCCCACACCGAACGAAGAGGACATGGCTGCTCCGATCATGCGGGACGTTTCATTCTCATACACGTTCTCGAGGACGCCGCCCGTACACATGATCGCCGGATCAATTTCAAAAGATTCGACGCTCTTCTTCACAAAACCGGGATCCAGCTCCGAGTGAGCGCCCAGGATAATGACGATCTCCGTAGCAGAAGCTTTAATCCCCAGGTTCAGCGCAAAGGGTGTGGTCATCTGTACATTATCCAGCAAGGTAAATTGCGGATGTGCTCTGGCAAACTCCATAATCAGCTCCCGGGTGCCATCATTGCTCATGCCATCACACACATAGGTGCTGATGAGCTCTGCCGGGTAAGATTGGGCGGCGATGGATTGCAAACAACGAAGAATATACGTCTTCTCGTTGAGGCAGGGAATGACTATGGATACGGTTTTCAATTAAGATTCTAATTCCTGGATAGCGGTTTTGAAATTGACAAATTCTGTGTTACCGGAGCGGAGGTACTCGATCAGCCACATGTACCAGTCTTTCCAGGTCTTATGGCTACCGGAAAAATAACGGTCGTGGAAATCAATGCCCAGGTAAGGAAGGCCGAGGTCAAGGCTTTTATCGATGATGCGCTTGGTGGCGTCGCAGCTCTGGGAAAAATTTTTGCTTTGCCATTGCTTTGGTTTTTCGATGATGTAGGAGTCCATCACCTGGAAAGGGAATTCCCACATGGAGCCGATCTGATAGGGCGCTTTGTAATCCATTTCACTACTGTCAAAAGCATAACCCGCTTTAGCCATGTTGGTGTACGTGTGCTCGTTGGTACGGATGTAATGCATGCGCGTGCCGAAGGTTTGCTGGCCGGAAAGCTCTTTAAACAATGCATATTCTTTTTCTATGTCTTCGTAGTTTTCGAAGGCAATGCTGTGCGGCCCCACATCACAACCCAGCTCCTGCAGCTTATGGATCCAATACGCCGATTGCGCTCTGGAATAGGACAACCCTTCGCCGCGGCACACACCGATAAAGTAGGTCGTAGGTACGTTATGCGATTCGTTGAAGCGGTGAAGCTCTTCGAGGTGCTGCCATTTATCCCTGAAGATATCCCCCAACCTGTTTCCAAATTCCTTCAGGGAGATCTTCCCCGAAAGCAATTCGATGTGGCTTCTCACAAAAAACTTAGGAACGATCAGGTCCCTCAGGTAATGCTCCGAGAGGGTCAGGTGGTCGATATCGTGAGAAACAATGGCTTTCATTTGTGTTTTTTGAATTCTCTCCACGCTGTGGAGAGAATTCAATTTATACTTTTTTCTTTTTTATGTTCGTTTGTTTGATCTGCTGTTCTATCAATGCCCTCTCTCTTTCCAATTCTTCTTTTAGTTCTTTTTCCGATGGGAGGAACAACTTGTATCTTGAAGAAAACAACTGTTTGCTCTCTTTCAGGACAGAATATTTGATAACGGATTCATTTTGCTCCGAGCATAGAATGATTCCTATCGGAGGATTATCTCCCGCCTGCTTGTATTTTTCTTCGTACATTCTGACGTACATATCCATTTGTCCCACATCCTGGTGAGTGAGTTTCCCTACTTTCAGATCCAGTAGTACAAAACATTTCAAAATATAGTTATAGAAAACCAGGTCGATAAAATAATGCTCTGTTTCCGCATCAATATGCTGTTGCCGCCCTACAAAAGCAAAGCCTTTGCCCAGCTCCAGGATAAATTGTTGAATGTTTGACAACAGGGATTGCTCCAAATCGTTTTCCAGGATATGAGCATTGGGCTTCACCTCCAAAAACTCCAGTACGTAAGGGTCTTTAATAAAATCAATAACAGAAGGCGCCAGGCCTTTTGTGTTCTCTATGCCTTCTTTTTTCACAGCACTTCTTTTTTTGCTGCTTAGAATCCGCTCATAATAAAAGGTGCCGATCTGCCTTTCCAATGCCCTCACGCTCCAATTTTGCGCTACGCATTCCCTGATATAATACATTCTTGCTTCTGGCTTCTCAACCCGCATCAAGGCCTTGTAATGCGACCATGTCAATTCTCTCCACGCTGTGGAGAGAATTCGAAATTCATCGTTATGATCAGAGTAGTGCGTTAATTGTTTCTTTTTAGCAGCTCCTGAAACCCTTATTTTCTCTGACATTTCAACGATGCCAGATTCTCTCCACACTGTGGAGAGAATTGGAAAAGTCAAATAAAACTGGCGCATGTTCGCCAACGACTGCATGCTATAACCCGTCCCGAAATCACGAGTAAGCTTGTCCGATAAATATTGTAAGGTTGCTTCACCGTATTTCGCCTTAACATTTCCTTGCTGTTCATTTTCGACAATCAGCTTGCCGATATTCCAGTAAGCAATCACCATTGTATAGTTTATGGTACGATACGCATTGGCTTTTGCCTGCTGCAATACTGATCTCACAGCCTTAAACAACGACGTTTTTGAAGCCGGACGCTCATGCTCCGGGTTTTCTTTTTTGACAGGCTTTATCGATTTACTCTTAACGATAGGTTTCTTCACTATGGTGTTTTTGCAACTATAAATCTACTAATTTTAACCTCACTCAAAACTCAGGAAAGCTTTTTTAAAATATTGACCAGCCAGGGCAGCCGGTTATATTTCAACGACCGGTATGGCAGGGCCACCGCGCCAAAGCCTTTGTAGAAATTGGCCAGGCTTTCCTTCGTGCCACCGCCGAAATCAAAGAGCTGCGTTTTATCCGAAAAGAACTGAATCGCCGAACTGTTCAGCAAATGCATGCTCCCCAGGCTTACTTCCTTATCAAAGTTAATGCCTTTGAGGTACACGGTATGCTTTCCGTTACTGATAAAATGCGCAATAGCCAGCAGCTTTTTTCCGGGATCTGTCACCCTGAACGTATACAGTGTTCCCGCAGCCATTGCCGACCTCAACAGGCTATCAAAACGTTCGATCACCGCAGGCGAAAGCCTGATCTGTTTTTTCAGGAAAGGATTGAGGTATTGCTGCGATAAGGCAAGGATCTCCGCTTCCGGAACCTGCTCAAAGACCAGCTGATGCCCGGTGGCTTTGGCCACATTGCGTTTGGTATTCTGGTTGAGCTTATAGCCGCTCTGATAATCAATCACGAAGGTCTGCCTGAGTACATGGTCTTTGCTTTGCAGGGTATTGGAGGCATTCAGCTCTATTTCAATCAGCTTGTAATGTGTGGTGATGTACTCATAAAACTGTCGCTCAATGTCCGCATTGACGATTCCGTACACGCCCAGCTGCGGCGTAAACGAAGGCTGGTGCAGATACAGGATCCCCAACTTTTCCTTTTGCGTCAGCGGGAATACGGATTCATAATCGCCGATGACCAGGGCCTCCCAACCGGGGAAAGTTGCATCCAGGTAAAAGGACTGCGCAAATACCAGCGGATAGGAAGAAGACAGAATGGTATTATTCCATTTTGTTTTATCAATCTCAGAATGGGTGATATGTCGGATCTTACTCACGGGTAATGGTATGAAAGCTGTGGCCTTTGGCTTTGGCAAAAATAATAAATTCGTCCAATGCCTTGAATGAATAAGGCGCCATCGATTTGGGATGGCTCAGGATCATCATCCGGGCCTTGCCTTGTTTCTCCGCCCTTTTCAGAATGGGTTCTAAGCGGGAGGCGAAAAAACCGTCGCAGCAGGCAAAATGGTCGGTGCTGCTGTAAAAATGTTTGTAGATGCGCTTGCGGTCTACCAGCCAGTTGCCATCACCTACCGGCTTGTATACAGCAGGATTGGCCCTCATGTTGAAATACAGCTGCCAGTAAAACAGCGGCGGGATGGTATCGGGCGTCACCGGAATTTCCGTAAATGTTCCGGCCTGATGAGGCTTGCAGGGATCGTCCTCAAACGTCCATTCCGCAAGGTCCGGTGCCTTCCTGAAATCGTAGGCATGGGCTGCGGAAGCATGATAGCCTTTGTAATACACCGTGCTATCGGTAGAGAGGCCATTTTCCGCCAGGGCTTTTTTAATGGGCCCGAAAGGCTGAATGCACCAGCCACCGGCCCTGTAGGACAGGCAAGGCTTCTCCGTAATGTCTTTGATGGCCTGGTGATATTTACCAACAATGGATTGTACTTCGTCCTCCTTAAAATCCGCCAGCTTGTAGCGTGTGGTATCGATACGCCATTGTCCTTTCTCAAATACCGAATCCTCCCAATGTGGATGAATGTGCAGGGCAATCTCATGACCGGAGGCAATCAGTTGTTTGAGCTGCGCGGCAATCCTCTCATAATCAGCTTTGCAGGCCGGCTCGTGTATATACTGTTTCAGGCGGTACAAATAACCGGCATCCACAAAAAAAATGAAGGGCACGCGATGTTTCGCAGCAATGTCCATCAGCTGCTGCGTAGGCTCCAGGATGCATTTCTCCACCGTGCCCGAAGCGCTGCCAAAAAACAATTCATAATCAAAGCTTACATGTATCTGCATCGTTCTTAGTGCCCCTGAGGCGTGTACATTGTGATTCCCCTGCTTGTATAATTCTCCACCATCCAGGCATGCATGGCGTAAGCGTCTATGAGCAGGCAATCGGCCAGCCCGAGCTTGAAATGCTTCAACAATCCGGCCGCTTCAAAATGCGGGATCAGGTCATTGCAACGGCGCTTTTTGGAATAGACCGGGTTATGCACTTTGGTTTGCATCGTTTGCTTATTTCCCGCCGCATCCATCAGCTCTGTGGTAAACAGCGTCTCGTGGTAAACGGGGTATTTAAAATCAGGAACGGCATCTTCCAGGGTGTGCAGGTTTGTCAGGCTTTCCAGGCCCACCCCGATCATCAGGATCTTTCCTTTCAGTTCGCAGAGCCTGTAAAATGGGCTTTGGTCATTGTAAGGCGTGAGCTGTCCGAAATGGTCTTTCACCAGGTATTCCGCCTCTTTGCCAAAAGCAATCACTGAATCGGTGGGATGCAGGCTCCTGAGGACTCCGTTTTTTTTACGGAACGTTTCAGTCACCACACCCATCCTGGAAGGGGTTTGTTTTACATCAAACAGTGGCTTGCTTTTCAGGTAATCGTAATTAAAGCCGATGGCCGGAAAGGAAGGCATCATCAGCGTTCCCTGATTTCCCAGAGTTTTTAATAAAGCGTCTATGAGCGTGCCGGCACCATTTTCCACAAGCCCTATTTTTCTGAGACTGGAATGCACCATCAACACATCGCCTTCTTGAATGCCTTGCTGTTGCAGTATTGCCACAAGATCTGCCTCGCTAACGGCCTGCTTGTTTTTGGCCAGCTCCTCGCGCTGCCTGGCGGCAGCCCGTTTTTTACCTTGCTTGTAAAGATCGATCAGCGCCTGCGGTAGTATGTTTCTCAGCAATTTTCTCACCTTAAAACAATTCGCGTTTTTTAAATTTCAACAGCAACTCCAAAGGCAGCAGCGCTTTGTTGACAGTGAAATAGGGAAACAGCTCTGGGCCGAAGCTCCGGAAAAATTTTTCCACGCCTTTCAGCATGGAGCCTTCAAAATCGAAGATACCACAATTCAGCTCCTTGGCCCGCTCAATGCTTTTCTGTACGAGCAGGTTATTGATACCCTGGATTCCCGCCTGTTTGTTGACGCCTCCGAGCAGGTAATAGCAGGCGTGTCTGTCAAAGACACAAAACACCATGCCTAATAATTCCTTGTTCTTATGAGCCGTAAAGCAAAAGGAATTGGCTTCGCTGGAAAATTCCAGCATGATCTTTTGCAAAATGCCTTCGTAAATATTAGCGCCTGTCGCACCCAGGTTTCCCTTAAAGAAATCAAAGACCTCCTGTTTCGACAAGGTATTCAAAGAGGTCTCAACGCCTTCTTTCATAGCTTTGTTAATGGCATTACGGTTCTTGGGGTCGAAGTTGGCACGGATCTCTTCCAGGGACTGGTCCAGGCTAATCCGGTAAGTATAGTTCGGCACCACTTTGTACTTGCTCCAGATAAAAGCCTGCATATCCACCACGTTGGCCGGAAAGGCCAGGATGGTGAGCGCGCTTTTCAGGGATGAAAAATAGCTGCATACTTCCTGCATCACTTCCTTGGAAAAGCTGTTGGCCGAAGATTTGTTTTTGCTATCCGACTGGAAGAACAAGCCGCAATGGGGAGTGTAGGGCGGCAGCTTGATGAAATCCAGGCCGAGCTTTTTTGTTTTCAGATAAAAAAAGCCCCCGATCATCTGGTGCCCGTCCTTAAAAATGCCGATCATCACCAGCTCTTTTCCATACATGGAAAGCCAGGCCTTGCTGCCAAAGACGCCGATGAAAGGTTCTGCCTTTTCACAAAATGCCTGGATATCGTTTATCGGTTTTAGGGTCAATGTTTGTTTTTTATAAATTTGCTACGTATAGCTTGTTCTTATGAGCTCTGTCGCCTCGAGTGATATTGCTGGCCTCTTTGCAAGCATCGTATCGGGAAGCGTTCTTAATTTATGTTTGTGGTTCTCGACTGCGCTTGAACTGACAAAAAAAGATGTTCATCTGCTACTTGATTAGTTGCTGATAAACGCCAATCATCTGCTGTATATTATTCTCCCAGCGGTATTTTAAAATCACTTTTTCCCTTCCCTGCTTCCCTACCCGTGCGGTCAATTCCGGATCGAGCAGGTATTTCTCCATTTCCAGCGAGGTTTGCTCCACATGCCCCACTTCTACCAGCGAACCAAAGTTAGCGTTTTCCACGATTTCTTTCAGCCCTCCCGTGTTGGTCACAATTACCGGCTTTTCGCAGGCCATCGCCTCGATCACCGAAACCCCAAAGCTTTCGTAATCACTGATATTTACCAGCACATCCAGCCTATTGTAATAATCCGCGATCTGTGAAAAAGGCACCCTGCCTGTAAACACCACGTCGGCTGTCAGCCCAAGCTCTTCCGTTAATTGCCTGAGGGCCTGTGCCTGCGAGCCTTCCCCGATGATCAGCAGTTTGATGTTTCTCTGTGCCTGCCTCGCTTTTAAGGCGGCAAAGGCCCTGATCAGCACGTCGGTATTGTAGAGGCTTTCCAGTGGCTTGATGCTTCCATAGACGAAAGCTCCTGCTTGCATCACACTTTCCACCGCTTTCTTCCGGAAAGTGTCCGTATCCACACCAAAAGGAATGACCTGCACGGGCTTATCCGTAACGGGTTTCAGGTAGTCTTTGATGGTAAAAGAGGTCGCACAGATGGCATCGGCCTTGCGGAGGTTGTACTTCAGCATGGCGCGGTTCAGGATATTCTTTTGCGGAAACTTCATCACATCGGTTCCCCAGGCAGAGATCACCAAAGGATGAAAGCGGCTTAAAGCCCCGATGAGCCCGTAACTGGTGGCATAATGGGCATGCAGTACATCCGGCCCGAACTGCCTGATGGCTTTTTTCAATAATCCCACATGCTTCAGGTAAGAGAGCTTACCCGTGTCCGACGAAGCGCCCAGCTGCTCCGCAGGCTCATACAGGAGCGTAATCCGGGCTTTTCCTTCATACCAGGGATAAGAGGCCTTGTTAAAGCTGAAGATCCCTACTTCCAAGCCATGTGCGGCTAGCCCGAGCGCCCACTTTTCGGTGTGCTCGGAATAGGTATCCGCTAATAACAGTATTCTCAGGGCCTGGGGCATTTTCTAAAATTAAGCGCTATAAAGATAAGCTTCCCTGCTTTAGAAAAAGGTTATAAACACGGGGATTTTAAAATGTTAGGGTCTTCCGGCAAAAACACTAATTTTGCAGCATTACGTGAATTTACCCAAAAAGATAGCCTATATCACGGTTTCTGATCCCAGGGACAAGCATGCCTGGAGTGGAACCAACCATTATATCTGGAAAGCGCTCGAAAAACGCTTTGGCCATGTAGACCTGCTGGGTCCTGATGAACCTGTTTTCGTGACTTTTTTATGCAAGGTCATCCACGGCATCTCTTTGTACCTGTTCAAAAAACGCTTCGACTACCGCAATTCCACGATCTATGCGAAGGCCTGCGGCCGCCTGTTCGGGAAGAAGCTGAAAGGGAAGCATTACGACCTGATCGTATCGCCCGCCGGCATTGCCTACATAGCTTACCTGAAAACCGATGTGCCTATTGTGTTCGTCGGCGACCGTATCATTGCCAACTCCCTGAACTACCATACCATCATCAGCAATTTATGGAAATGGTCGGAGCGCCAGAGCCTGAAAACGGAAGGCATCGCCCTGCGCCGGACAGCCCTGAATATCCTGTCTTCGCACTGGGCAGCCGATTATGCCGTTTCGCATTACAAGCTTGCCCCAAAAACCACGCTTGTTCTGCCTTTTGGAGCCAATATGGACCAGACACCATCGGCAGAGTATGTATTTTCACACCGCCAAAAAAGCGAGGTCTGCAAGCTTCTGCTGGTAGGTACCTACTGGAAAAACAAAGGCGCTGATATTGCGGTCAATGCGCTGCATGCACTATTACAAAAGGGAATAAAGGCGCAGCTCACTATCGTCGGCTGCGAGCCCGAAACGCCATTGAATGATCCGGATGTGACGGTCATTCCCTTTCTCAATAAAAATACGGCGGAAGGCCGAAAGGAATTAGAGGATTTATTTCTGAGCCATTCTTTTTTTATCCTTCCTACCCGCTTCGATTGCACGCCGATCGTATTCTGCGAGGCCAGCATGTACGGTCTGCCTGTGCTCTCTGCCAACACCGGCGGCGTGGCCGGGCATGTGAAAGAAGGAACAAACGGTTATTTAGTGGATTACCATGATAAAGGCGAAGGATATGCCTCATTGGTAGCCAAAATTTGGAAAGATGAGGATCGTTACTTAAAATTGCAAAAGACCGCCCGCGAATTATTTGACAACGAACTGAACTGGAATAGCTGGGTGCAACATCTTGAAAGCGCATTAATCCGTATTTAAATCATGGAGAACATAAACATTGCAATTATCGGCTCCAACGGATTTATCGGAAGGCACCTCACGGAAAGACTCCTGGCGGAAAAGAACATCAAGCTGTTTTTATTCGGAAAAAATGAGGCCAGCACCTTTGATTCCTCCATTCCTTATAAAAAACTCGACCCTGATAACAAAGCGCAATTAGTCGCCGATTTCAGCCAGATCGATTTCATCTATTACCTCGCTTCCGAAACCATCCCGTCGACCAGCTGGGAAAACCCGGTGATGGACATCGAGAAGAACCTTTTGCCATTCATCCGCTTCACGGAAAGTATTGCACAGCTCTCTGTCAAAAAGATCATCTTCATTTCGAGCGGCGGTACGGTGTATGGCGCGACGGATCACATGGTGGACGAACACTCTTTTACCAATCCTTTTTCTCCTTATGGGATCGTGAAGCTCACGATGGAGCATTTTCTAAATTACTTCAACGTCAAATACCAGCTCAACTTCGATATCTACCGGGTTTCCAACGTCTACGGCGAAGGCCAGAATACCGGTAAAGGCATTGGCCTGATCAACACCTTTATCGAAAAGATCATTACGGAAAAAAAGATCTATATCTTCGGCGACGGAAAAAACGTACGCAATTACTTATACGTAAAAGACCTGGCTGAGCTGATGCTGACCTCGCTTCACCGGGATGTGAGCATCGCTGAAATTTACAATACGTCTTCGAATGCCACGCTTACGGTAAATGAGATTGCGGAGATCATGAAAAACATTCTTCCTGAATCTTTTGAGATTGCATACAGGGAAGCACGCCAGAGCGACAACTCCGCCATTCACCTCGACAACTCCAAGATCGTACAGGCAAACCCGGATTTCCATTTTACAGAGATTGAAGAAGGGATTTTAAAGACCTATCAGCATATTAAGGGTTTGGGGGGTTAAACCAAACATCCTTCACAGGGATCATCGCTTTGGTTGATGATGATATTGAGCAATACTCTGGGTAACATGCCGCTCCCTAAAATCAAATCATAGATATAGTTAGTTAAAATGAATGTTTGGCTCCTACGGAGCAAAGCCTTTTTATTATGATTAGGATGTTTAGTATTATCAATTGCTCCGTAGGAGCAAAACATTATTAATGACATACGGCAAAAAATATCAGTGGCTCCTTAGGAGCCAAACATTCTGCCTCTTATAGATAACACAAAGCATGATCTCTTTGGTTCCCTTTGTTGTATATCTTTTGATGTGGTTCATCTAAGCCCTTTTCCTGAACCGGCGAACCAGGCATTTGGCAAGCAATTTCAAGCTGCTTTGAGGATTGTAGCTTCTTAATTCTGATTTCCTGTATTTCCCGAAAGCCCACAGGCCAAGCGTGGTGTAGCCACAGGCTGTATACCATTTGTAAGAAAGCACCTCCTTAAAAATTCCTGGAGCGATGCGTTTGGATTGATCGTTTTGTACGATCAGCTTTTCCAGGAATTGCTCCAACAGGTCGAGCTGCTCTTTTTTGTCGAACAGCCGGTGGGCGGCCATCTGCGACAAGAGCTCAACTTCCTGCTCTGTGTAGGAAAAGCCCAGCTTACCGAGCAATTCTTTTCTGACCCTGCTTGCGGAAAGCTGCTGCTGTTCGCTGTGCTTCTGCGTGACCTGCGACGCGTGGATCCTGTAGCGGAACAGCAAACGGTGGACAGCCGAAAATTTAGTTTGCAGGATGAGCTTGCTCCAAAGTTCGTAATCTTCCGAATGATGGTAGCCGGGATTAAACACCGGATCGAGGTCCTCCAGGACGGATCTTCTCAGCATCAGCGAAGGATGTACTACCGAAGAGTTAAAGATCATCTGGCTCAGGATTTCATCATGATCGGAAAGGGCACGGAACGATTGCTCTCCCGACTCGCTGAACTGTGTGTAATCGCAGCCGCAAACGCCAATCTCCGGATGCTGCTCCATAAAAGCGACCTGCTCTGCAATACGTTCCTGCATGCAGATATCATCGGCATCCATGCGTGCCACGTATTTTCCCTTACAGGCAGAGAGCCCGTAGTTCAAAGAATAGATCAATCCTTTATTTTCGGAATTCACCAGTAGCCTGATGCGGGAATCGTCGTAGGATAATAAAAGATCTTCGCTACCATCGGTCGAGCCATCGTTGACGAGCACAACTTCCAGGTTATGATACGTTTGCAGTAAAATGCTGTTCATGGCCTCCTTCAAATGCTTCTCAGCATTGTACACCGGCATGAGCACCGATACCAACGGTTGTGAATTTACAGCTTCACCCATGAGGCAGGAATAATATCGGCGGTATTAACGGAGGTGTCCAGGAACCATTGTTTGGGTGCTACAACCATTTTATCTGCCTTACTGTTGAGCCAGGCTCCCCACCAGCTAAAGCTGCTGTTGGCAATGATATGGTGCTGGCATTGGCTCATGAGGTACATGTCCTCGTAAGCCGTGTGGGTTTCCATAAAGTGTACAGGGTGATCGAATGTCAGGTGCTCCTTACACCAGGCGATATCGTCGGAAAACACAAAGAGCTCCAGGCCTTTCTGCGATTGGGCAATATACTTAACGGCATCACGGTAATATTCCGGCGGACATAAGCCGTGGAATTTATTGGCGGAAGGATTGCTCACATAATCGCCGCGCCTGACATGGAGCGATACGGCATTGCAGGCGGTTACTTTTTCTTTGAGGTGCCTGCAGGCATCCGTCACGCTATCGCGGAAACGAAAATCCTTGCGGATCTCTGCCTCGTAGTCTTTGAAATAGGTTTCACTCTGCCAGAAGCCTTGCAGGTAGGTGTTCTTAGGGTACCTGGCAAATCCGGGATGATAGGCCGATCCGCTTTCCACGGCATTCAGGGTATTGAACAGAAAAGGCAATCGCCTCTGCAGCTCACGCTTGATGCGGTTGCCATCGCCTTCGGTAAAAGGCTCCAGCTCCTTATCGCTGGCTACCTGGATTCCGGAAGCAAAGATGCCAAGCTCATAGGCGCGCTGTGTGTATTTATCGCCGGCCTTTTTATTCAGCTCCGACAGGTCGACCTTTACCTCCACGCCATGACGGCAGGCCAGCGCTTTTCCTGCTGCATACTGAAACATCTGGTTTCCGAGACCGCCTATGAGTTTGGTAATGATCATCCGTTCAAAAGATTAAGGTAGAGCTGTTCGTATTCTTTGGTAATGACTTCCCAGCTGTATTTTTGCTTCCAGATTGTGAAGGATTCTTCCGCCATCTGCTTGCGTTGTTGTTCATCCGCATAAAGCTGATTCAGCATCTTCACACCTTCCTCTACCTTCACATGGCTGAAACCGCCTTCATCCTTGGTGGTGGGCATGATGAGCCCGCCTTTGGTCCATTGGGCGATCTCGGGCGTATTGCCGACATCGGTGGAAATAAAAGGAAGCTTCGCGGCCGCACATTCGAATAGTACAATGGGCGAGCACTCCACGTTGGATGGAAAAAGAAACAGGTTTGCCTGCTTGTAGGCCGCCACGGTGAACTTCCGTGGGAAATAATTAAAGATCACTTTCTTGCTGCTAAAGATCTTATTCATGAGCATCAGGAAAAACAACTTGGGATGCTTCACATACTGCCGTTTGAAATACTCATAGTTATTGCCGATCATCAGCAGCGTGGCATGCTTTAGATTGGATCTCAAAAATAATTCGATGGCTTCCTTATGGCCTTTCCAGCCGGTATAAGAGCCAACCAGCAATAACAGGAAATCATCTTTCGGGATCCCGAGCTCTTTGCGGACATCGATGGTGGTGCCGGGCAAAAACTCATCTTCCGCAGCGCCATTCGGAATCACGGTCATGTGCTTCACCTTGTTCTCTCGCGCAAAATTAATATCGCGGTAATCATGGCTCAGGTACACGTTCATATCGTAGCCATGGATCTGCGTTTTCATATCCTCGAAATACTCCCTGAACTCCGGCCAGTACAATCCTGAATAACCGGTAGGAACGGATACTTTTTTTGCTTTGATCCTTCCGAGGATCGGCAAGGCCAGGTTAGTAGCCCATTGCTGGGCGGCAAAAAACGTCACCACATCGGCATCAAGGTTCAGCAGGTAATCCACATAGCGCTGGTCTTCTTCACTTTCCACTTTCCTTGGGTTCCCGACGATCTTAAAGACTTCAATCTTTACGCCGTTGAGCTCCGTGAAGTTACGGTCGGGATTGTAGCGTGTAGCCACTGTCACCTGGTGGCCCAGCTTCGCCAGGCGCTCTGAAAGCTGCTTCACCACTTCCTGCATGCCACCGACGTTAGGATGATAGGATTCTACACAGTGAACAATTTTCATAGGTTGATATTTTTAATCACTGCTACTGATTGAAGCATGACTATTTTAATATTATTCATTAATGACATTCGGGTGTAAGCCCTTTAATTTATTTTCCACTTTCAAAAAGAACAGCTGGATTTTATTCTCCGGAAACGCCCGTCTCTGGTTAATGTTCAGCCTGTAGAGGATAATCTTTTCATATTGTTTTTTTCTTCCGGCCACCAAATTCTTATCATTGGGATACAAGGCGCTGATCCGATCCGCAAATTCCTGTAAACCCAAAAATAAGGCTTTTCGCGACAGGCCCTTGCATTTCTCCGGCCGCCAGTGGTATAAGGCCGCCAGCTCGTGGTAGACCTCTTTCTTCTGCCCCATCAGGCTTTCCATGTTCAGGAGACTTTGGTTCAGTACGGCATCTTCCTTAAAATAGTTCGTGCTTTTGGATAAGCCCTTTTCATGATGCCTGTATTCCAGCAGCACATCCGGCAGGTTAGCCACATCGCCTTTCTCTGCAAAGCGCGACCACAGCTCGTAATCCTCGAAATACGAGCGGTCGGTATTGTAGCCGCCGATCAACTCAATCTCTTTCTTACGGAACATCACCGTGCTATGCACAAAGGGATTGTCGAACAGGAGATCGAACTTCAGCAGCGCCGGATGCGTGGCATGATCGTGCCGCTTGATAAAGGCCTGCGTATCGGAAAAGACGTTGGCCCTGGTGCCCAGCAATAATACCCGGGGGTGTGATTCCAGGTAGGCCACCTGCTTTTCAAAACGGTCGCGGTGCGCAATATCATCCTGGTCCTGGCGGGCGATGTATTTCCCGGTGCTAAGCTCCAGGCCTTTATTCAGGGTTCCTGCAAGCCCGATGTTTTTATGAAAGTGGTACCTGATCCGCGGATCCCGGTAAGACAAACAAATTTCTTCCGATGCATCGGATGAGCCATCGTTCAGGATCAGCAATTCGAAAGGCGCATAGCTTTGCGCCAGGATACTGTCTATCGCCTCCCGCAAATAAGCTTCGGCGTTATACAGCGGCATGATCACACTCACCAATGGTTTTTCTGTCATGTTCTTAACGGTTTATTCCGAGCTTATGTTTCAGCTTTCTGAAAAATTCTTCAGTCGCTGTTGGAATGCCTCTATGCTCAATGGTTTTCAGATGTTGCTTCAGGGCCCGTTTATCTTCTCCTGACAAAACGATTCCCTCTTTTTTCATCCACTCTTTAAAGTCCGTGAAGATCGCCTGGAACATATCCCAGACATCTCCTTTGTATTCCGACCTTACCGAGGTTTCAAAATGATCGGTGTAATTCACCAGGTTCTCATTTATGAAGCCAAAGTCCGCTTTGGTGGCTATGCGCAGCCACAGGGCATAATCTTCCGCTATCAGCTCCCACTCTACCGGAAACAAGGAAGTGCTTAGCAGGAGCTCTTTCCGGATCATCGCCGAGCTGCAGATCACCGAATTCTGGTGCATCAGGTCGCGCAGCGTAATAATCGTTTTATCGTAATGCACATAAGCTCCCACATTCGCTCCGTGTCTGATCCGGGAGGCATTGGAACATACGGCTTTCAAATGTCGTTCCTTCGCAAAAGCCAGCTGCTTTTTTGTTTTTTCAGGCTCCCAGCTATCGTCGCTATCCAAAAAAGCCACCCAGTCGCCGGCGCTCTTTTCAATGCCGATGTTTCTCGGAATGGCCGGCCGGCCGTTCTTTCCGCAATCCAGCCATTTGACGGCAGGATGCTTCAGCTGCTCAATCAGCTCCCGGGAATTGTCCGTAGAGCCATCGTCACAGACCAGCACTTCCAAAACCGGCTCCTCTTGTTTCAATACACTTTCAACTGCTGCCACTAAATCGGTAGCGCGGTTGTATGTGGGGATTACGACCGATATAGACTCTTTACTTTGCAAACGATTTTTTCAGTTGGTTTTCAAAATTACCACACCAGACCTTATGCATTTCTATTTCCGAAGGCCCCTGGTCTACCATATAATCCCTCAGGTATTCGGCGCCGTTTTTCAGGGCCTCCTCATAGCTCAGCGATTTTACTTTCTTTCCGATCACTTCAATGTTGTACGTTCGCATGTGCGAATTCCGCTTGACCTCTGCTACCTCAAAGCCAAAAGCCGTGAAAATCTTCGTGAGCCTGTGTTTGGAATAGCCTTCGTAGTGTACGGCCCAGGATGCTTCCTGCGATCCGAAAATATGCCTTAAGCCAACCCCTTCATATTTGGTGCCATTCAGCATGGAAAAGTTCTTTTTGAAGGTCGTTTCAAAATCAGGCACCTCGATGTGCAGGACGCCACCCGGTTTCAGCCAGGAATTCCAGCCGGCCATAAAGGCGCAGGCCGCCATGCGCTCGAAATGTTCGAACACGTGGTGAAGCCTCACTTCACTAATGGTTCCTGGTTTATAGGTCAGTTCATACAGATTATGGAATTCATCCGCCACACTTTTTTCCTGTATGGTATGTTCCGATAATGGAAAGTCGATGTTCACGTAGCCTTCCATGTATTTTAATCCGCAGCCTAAATGTAATTTCATATGTTGAGATTAGTGTTTTTTAATTGCCATTCCTGTATTGAGCCTGTCGAAGTATGGTATAGCCATGTTATCATCATTTAAATGTGTGTTTCCCTAAAATGGCTATTAATCGTTTAGTTCCCTGATCTCCACAGGCACCTGGTTCAGGATAAGCCCGCTGTCCTTGTTGATGATCCTGTCGGTCTCGTAGGCCATGCCGGCATCACTGATGGTGAGAAAAGATTCGGTATCGTTATAAAAATAAGAATGGTTGTTATTGGAAAGCCCCACGGCTACTTTATATTGCCCGGTGGTATAAAAAATATCCTGGTTGCTGAAAACGGCTTCATACACGCCACGCTTCATCGGCCTGCCGCTGCTCCAGGAGGTATTGATGGGGTTTCCGAACAGGCTTTGGAAGCCGTAGCCGATCACAAAGAAATCATGGTCTTTTTCAAGTATAAACTTAACGCGGATCTTCCACGCCGATCCTGTAGGGATCTCGCCCGATACCTCATTATGCGCATTCAACACCGACACCGATACCACCTTGCCCATATTGCTCAGGTTCTCGATCTGGTTTTTCTCGATTTCAAAAAAGCCGTTCGACAAGGCATTGTTGCTGATGTAGGAAGAGATGACCGCATCAATGCCACCCTGCTGCAATAATTCGCCTTTATGCATCAGCAGGCCTTTGTTGCAGAGCTTTTGCACGGCATCCATGTTATGGCTCACAAACAAAATGGTACGTCCTTCTTTGGTGCTGACGTCCTGCATTTTGCCCAGGCATTTTTTCTGAAAAGCGGCGTCGCCCACCGCCAGCACTTCATCCACAATTAAGATCTCCGGCTCCAGGTGTGCCGCCACAGCAAAGGCCAGGCGCACGTACATCCCGCTGCTGTAACGCTTTACCGGCGTATCCAGGAAGCGCTCCACTTCGCTGAAAGCCACGATCTCGTCAAATTTTTTGTCGATCTCCTGTTTGTTCATGCCCAGAATAGAGCCGTTGAGGTAAATATTCTCCCTGCCGGAAAGATCACCGTGAAAGCCCGTACCTACTTCGAGCAGGGAAGCCATGCGCCCCGTATATTCGATGCGGCCTTTGGTGGGAGGTGTAATGCGAGAAAGTATTTTCAATAACGTCGATTTTCCGGCGCCATTCCTGCCGATCACTCCTACCCTGTCGCCACGCTCTACCTCAAAGGATACATTTTTCAATGCCCAGAACTCCTCCGTTTCTTTTTTCCGGCCGATGTTCCTCAGACCTTTGACAGCGCCGAGTATATTACCGTACAGCGTATCACTTTTCTCCGCAGCATTCCTGTTGAGAATATAGTGCTTACTCAGGCTTTCTACCTGTATGATGTGATCTTTGCTCATTAGATATAATCGACGAAGCTGCGCTCGAACTTAAAGAAATATTTGATGCCGATAAACAAAAAAAGGAAGGATACCGCTACCGATAAGGCAAAGGTCTGTGGGTTGTAAATGGCTTCGCCCCCAAACAGGCAATACTTAAAGCCGTCAATGGCGCCTACCATCGGGTTCAGGCAAAAGAGCCAGTGAAGCCACTGCGGAAGGCGCTCAAGGTAATAAGCCGTGGAAAAAATAACCGGGCTGACGTACATCCCGAACTGAACCAGCACAGGCACGATGAATTTCACATCACGGTATTTCACATTGATGGTCGCAAAGTATAGGCCGATCCCGAAGCCATTGATCAGCGTCAGTAAAATAAACAACGGCGCCAGAATGATCTGCCAGTGAACGGGTTCTCCTGCAACAATGAAGAGTACAATTAAAATGACCAGGGAAATAATGAAATCCACCAGGCATACCAGGATGGTGCTCAGCGGGATGATGATCTTAGGGAAATACACTTTGGAGAAGAGGTTGGCATTGCCCACAATGGAATTGCTGACTTCATTGAACACATTGGAGAAGAGCTGCCAGAGCAGCATGGCCGAGGCCACATACAGGAAATTACGCGCGGTGCTTTCGCCGCTGTTGATCTTGGAGGCAATGTAGCCAAAGACGAGAATGCTTACCAATGGTTTCACCAGGGCCCAAATGATGCCGGCAAAGGCCTGCTTGTAGCGCACCAGGAAATCGCGACGGGCCAGGTTGCTCAACAGGGTTTTGTACCTGATGATCTCTTTCAAAGAAAAAAAGGATCCCATGCCGGGATCTATGATAACCTTATCTTTATTCACTTATTAACAAAATAGATGCTTCCGGCATGTTACCGGATTATAAACGCTAAAGATACTGAATTCTTGGTTTAATTAAACTTCCCGGGAGGCTTTTTGACATAAATCCGGGCACGGCTATTTATCGTAAATGCCTGTAAACCTTAATTACCTGATTATGCGAAATCTGATTATGATCCTTGCGCTGGCCGCCCTTACAAAGGCACAGGCCCAGCAGGCTGTTAAAATACCTTCCCCGGCCGATACGACCTGGACAACAAAAGTCATCAAATCCAACGAGGAATGGAAAAAGATCCTCACTCCGGCCCAATACCAGATTACCCGGGAAGAAGGCACAGAGAATCCTTACACCAAAGGGAACTACAGCGATAACCACGAAAAAGGCTACTACTACTGCCTGAGCTGCAAAAACCCGCTGTTCAGCTCATTAAAAAAATTCGATTCGGGCACCGGCTGGCCGAGCTTCTGGCAGGCCTACTCTACCAAAAGCATCACCAAATCAACGGATAACTCCCTGGGTATGCAGCGGGATGCCATTTCCTGCCAGAAATGCAATGCCCACCTGGGCCATGTGTTCAACGACGGGCCAAAGCCCACAGGCTTACGGTATTGCATGGATGGTCTGGCGTTGTTTTTCGTCAAAGGAAACCCAACCCGCTAATCATTTATTCCTGATTTTTATTATTTTAGCTTAACCTAAAATCTTATAAGCATGGAAGTAAAATCGGAAAAACCTGATCTGAAAATCGTCCTGACCAATATCAGCGAGCGCTGGAAATATAAAATGGATGAGATCTCTCCCGGTGTCTTTAGGCTCGATGTGGCCATGAAGCAAAAAGACGGCAGTATGCGTTACCAATATGTGTATGCCTGGGTGATCAAAGAGCGCTATATGGGCAAAGACGTATTCTATTTCAACAGCCGTTGCGGGGAATACAACCTCAACCTGAATTTATACCAGATGCTGAAGGAAAGCAGCTATTGCACCTACTGTTCCGTGATCATTACCACCGACAAACGGACGGATGGCACGCCCTGCGAATCGGTGGTGGTTCATGCCATCCAACCGATCGAACTGACGTCTGAGGCGATTATCAATGAAGTGATCTGGGATATTGCCACCAACGCCGATATCATCGAGATGACCTATTTCGGCGGGGATAATAATTAAAAAGTCTGATTTTTTCTGTTATCCTGATCCAGGATCTGTTCTTAGAAAAAATCAGACTTTTATGTAAGGGATCACGACGTGATTGTTCTTGTCCGGAGAATTTATCTTTGTTACTTAAACTCGGTCACAAACTGCTCCTTCGGCTTGCGCACTTTTTTGAGGTTCACGAGCCAGTCGTTTTCCGGGTCGCGATGTCCAAGTGGGAGAATGGTCACGCTTTTCAGGCCTTTTTTATCGAGTCCCAGGAGCTTGTCCAGTTCAGGACCATTGAAACCTTCCATTGGCGTGGCATCCACTT
Source organism: Hydrocarboniphaga daqingensis (assembly GCA_943362175.1). GTDB lineage: Bacteria > Bacteroidota > Bacteroidia > B-17B0 > Aurantibacillaceae > UBA4416. The sequence continues at coordinate 72,202 of CALRIU020000015.1, forward strand.
TCAATTCCGCCGCTGCGGCAATAGCTATCCCAAAGCCAATGTAAGCCTGCCGGGCCGTATGCACAAAATTAGCTTCGGCATTTCTCGCTACAAAATTCGTCACTAAAATATTTTTGAAATCGGCCATGCCACCATCCGGCATGCCGCGCTCCGACTCGATGTGCGCAATGTAATCATCGATCCGCTCTTTGGTATAGTTATCCCAGGCAGCAAACACTAAAATATGTGAGCTGTCTATCATTTGCTGCTGGTTATTGGCCAGGGGCAGGATCTGTTTTTTCAGCTCCGGGTTAGAGATCACGATCACTTCGAAAGGCTGGATGCCTGCGGAGGTTGGCGCCAGCCTGGTAGCTTCCACGATTTTGTCCACATCGGCCTGTGCCACGGGTTTTCCATTCATTTTCTTAACGGCATAGCGCCATTGGAGGGCATTTAATAATTCCATACGTTTTTTAGTTATTTATTGGTTAATGGTCTTTTTTCTGAGGTTATCTGTTCAGACAACATCGCCGTGAAAATAAAGTTTACGCCGGCGGCACAAAATTCAGTAATATAGTTTACTTTTGAAAGTGGTTTCCAAAAGTAAAGTACTTTCCTTCACGAAACTACGTATATACCATGTCAAAAAAAATCGACCTCAACCACCAGCCGGAAGCCTGCAAAGGCCAGCTCCGCGCCATACACGACACGCTCGACCTCCTGAGCGGCAAGTGGAAGATCTCCATCATCAGCTCCCTGAGCTTCAACGGGAAAAGACGTTTTATGGAGCTGCAACGCGAGGTGGAAGGCATCGGCGCCAAAATGCTCTCCAAAGAATTGAGGGAACTGGAAATGAATGAGCTGGTGATCCGTACCGTATACGACACAAAACCTGTCACGGTGGAATATGAGCTCACAGCTTACGGCAAAACCTTGCAGGCTGTCATCGGTGAAATGGCTAAGTGGGGACATCAGCACCGCAAACGGATCAAAGCTTCACTGGAAAAGGCAAAGGCGGCTTAAGCGCCGCTGTTGGTGTTATCTCCAACAGCCCAACAGAACCTTGTTGGTGATAACACCAACAAGGGCAAGAGAGTTTTCGGAACCGTACCCTGAGCGCAGTCGAAGGGTACGGATACAAATCACATCACCACTTTCAGCTTCGCGTATTTGAGCAGGAGGTTTTTCTCGCCGTTGGTCCGGAACTGAATGGTAGCTTTCGCTTCCGGGTATACCCCTTCAATGCCGGTGATCTCCCCGATCCCGAATTTTTCATGCTCTACGACACTCCCTACACGTAAAGCGGCATTGGCGCTGGTATCGGTCGGCGTGTTGGTCGCGGCCATACGCTTCGCCAGGGGAATCAGCTTTTTGGGCGGGGAAAAATTAATCTGTTTCGATAAAGGCGTTTCCGTTGAGCCGCTTTTTCCACCGAATCCGCTCTCTTGTTTATTGAATCCAAAGCCACCGGCATTCTGGATGCGGTTGAAGGCGCTGTCGCTGAATTTTTTGGAAACAGGCTCTTCCGCATATTCCACGCATTTCTCATCAAGCTCATCAATAAAACGGCTGGGTTCACAGTAGATGATATTCCCGAAACGGTAGCGCGTGGTGGCATAGCTCACCGTCGCTTTTTTCTCGGCGCGGGTAATGGCTACATAAAACAGGCGGCGCTCCTCTTCCAGCTCGCTGCGGCTGTTGAGCGCCATCTGCGACGGAAACAGATTCTCCTCCAGGCCCACAATATGTACATAGGGAAATTCCAATCCTTTGGAGGCGTGAATGGTCATCATCGTCACCTTATCCGCATTCTTTTCATCTTCCCCTTCCTTGTCCACATCCGTGAGCAAAGTAATTTCCTGCATGAATTCATCTAATGTACGCAGCTGCACCGATTGCTCCTGCGGCGTGTCAAACAGCTCCGTTGGCTCCGTTGCCGCGTTCTCTGCCGCTTTAACAATGGCCTCTTTCAGCTCTGCTTCCTGGGGCGTGCGGTCCTGCTCTACAAAATCCTTGATCCCGTTCAGTAATTCCTGGATGTTTTCATAGCGGCTCACACCTTCCGGCGTTTTGTCGTTGTATAAGTCTTTCACAATGCCGCTGGTTACAGCGATGTGGTTCGCCGATTCAAACGCATCCTTATAGGGGATCATCATTGAGAAGGAACGGATGCTCGTGGTGAACTCATCGATCTTCGCCGCAGTGCCGCTGTTGATTCCCAGGTTAAAATCCCGGAGGTTGGTAAGCACCTGCCACATGCTGGTATTATGCTCCATGGCGGCAATCATGATCTTATCGAGGGTCGTCTGGCCGATGCCGCGCGCCGGGTAATTGATGATCCGCTTCAGCGACTCGTCATCATTATGGTTGATGGACAAGCGGAAATACGACAGTACATCTTTGATCTCCTTACGCTGGTAGAAGGAAATACCTCCGTAGATGCGGTAAGGAATGTTCAGCTTGCGCAGGGCTTCCTCGAAGGAACGCGACTGGGCATTGGTCCTGTATAAGATCGCAAACTCCTTATAGTGCGCCTGCTGTGTATAATGGGTGTCGTAGATCGAGGAGGCAACCTTCTGTCCTTCCTCGTTATCGGTATTGGAGCGGATCACTTTGATCTTCTCGCCTTCCTCGTTGTCGGTAAAAATATTTTTCTTGAACTGGTCCTTGTTGATGGCAATCACAGCACTCGCCGCTTTTACGATGTTCTGCGTGCTGCGGTAATTCTGCTCCAGCTTAAAGGTTTTGAGGTCGGGATAATCTTTTTCGAAATTGAGGATGTTCTGAATATTGGCTCCCCGGAAGGAATAGATACTCTGGGCATCGTCGCCTACCACGCAAATATTCTGGAAGCGGGCCGCCAGCTGCTTCACGATCACATACTGCGAAAAGTTCGTATCCTGGTACTCATCCACGAGAATGTACTTGAATTTGCTCTGGTATTTCAGCAGCACCTCAGGGAAATCCCGGAGCAGGATATTGGTATTGAACAGGAGATCATCGAAATCCATCGCGCCGGCTTTGAAGTTCATTTTCTGATAAGCCAGGTAGATCTGTCCCAGCAAAGGCTTGTTGGACGCGCGATCTTCTGCCTGCGTGACCGGGTTATTGGCATACTGCCCGGCAGAGATCAGGCTGTTCTTGGCAGAGGAAATGCGGTTGAGCACCAGCGAGGGCTTATACACCTTCTCGTCGATGTTCATCTGCTTCAGGATTGCCTTGATGACGCTCTTGCTGTCATCGGTATCGTAAATTGTGAAATTGCTGGGATAGCCCAGCCTCTCAGCCTCAAAACGCAGGATCTTGGCGAAGATGGAGTGAAAGGTCCCCATCCACAGGTTCCTGGCTTCCCCCGCTCCTACGATCTTTGCGATCCGCTCCTTCATTTCGCGGGCCGCCTTATTGGTAAAGGTCAGTGATAAAATGTTAAAGGCATCGGTACCCTTCTGCATGATGTGGGCGATGCGATAGGTCAACACCCTGGTTTTGCCGGAACCCGCGCCGGCTATAATCATCACGGGCCCCTCCGTCGTTTCGGCAGCCATTCGCTGCACCGGGTTCAATTCATCCAAATAATTGCTCATTGCTACAAAATTAAGCATAAAGCTCGTTTTTACGGGCTATTCTTTTGCGATTTTAAGTACTAATTTATAAAACCTTTTGAGCAAGACTTTGTTTATAGAAAACAAAAGAGGAATAGATCAATTAGTTGCAAAATCAGAAAATAGTTGTTTTGTTTGTCGGATAAGAAATCATTTTTTTAAATCATATTATGGGGGGAGTTAATAAAGTTATTTTAGTAGGGAATCTCGGGAAAGACCCGGAAATCAAATACCTGGAAGGAAATATTGCCAGGGCTAATTTCAGCATGGCTACCAGTGAGTTCCACAAGGACAAGAACGGTAATAAGATCGAACAGACGGAGTGGCACAATATTGTGGTATGGCGAAGCATGGCGGAAAGCGCAGAAAAGCTGCTGAAAAAAGGCACACAGATTTACCTGGAAGGAAAGCTGCAAACCCGCCAGTGGATCGATAAGGACGGGCACAAGCGCAACATTACCGAGATCGTAGGCGAATCCTTCCTGATCCTGCAGAAAAAAGAGCCGAATCACAGCAGCCCGGCTTCAGACGCCGATGATGCCACCAACGGCAACTTCCTCGATACGGATAAAAAAGACAGCCTGCCGTTTTAAACAAGGCAGGGTTATTAATTTTGAGCCGTCACGATACCTCGTGGCGGCTTTTTATTGTGTAAATTTACGGGTATGCAAACATCCGTTTTAGTTTCTTTCATCAGGTTCATCATGCTGGCCGGTGCTTTATGTACTCTTCCTTCCTGCGATGGCGACGAGGATGAAGTCTTTACTCCCAAACCCAAAGGCTACCCGAGGATCAGCTTTGAGGACAAATCCTACAAACGCTACGACAGCCTTTGTCCTTACAGCTTTGAGATCCCGGTATATTCCTACATGGAGAATGACAAGCACCTGGGCGCGGATCCCTGCTGGCTCAACATCACGTTCCCCAAATACAGGGCCAAGATCCACCTGAGCTATAAGACCATTACCAATAACCTGGACACGGTGCTGGAGCAAAGCCATGACTTCGCGGTGAAGCACCAGGTGAAATCCACGGGCATCGACGAAACGGTGATTATCCGCGACAGCGCGCGCGTGTATGGCTTAGTGTATGACATCAGCGGGAATACGGCCAGCAATGTTCAGTTCTACCTCACTGACAGTACACATCATTTTATGCGCGGGGCTTTGTACTTCGATTCGCCTCCCAATATCGACTCCCTGAAAATTGTGGTGGATTACCTGCGGAAAGACATTGTACACATGATCCAGACCTTCCAGTGGAAAGGTATTGAGCCGAAGAAAGGGAAGTAAATACCAATTCTCCGGGATGACGGGAGCCTGTTTTTCAATTACCCGGTTGATCTTTGAGCGTGCCCTTCGGGCCGGGCTCTCGCTACTCGCTTCCCGCAAGTGCTTCGAGGGCCTCAGCAAGCTTGCGGGAGAGCTCAAACAAGCGCTCAATCCCTCACGCCATACACACCATCAACAAATCACTTATGATAACATCACACCTCGTCAATGGCATACAAGCGGCGGAGCTGATCTCCGAAGACCTGCTCATTGCTGATGTGGCCTCGGGCGCCCAATTACTGGTAGATCTGTATTACCAGCATTTCGATATCATCATCTTTCATGAGAAGAATATTAGCCCCGATTTCTTTGAGCTCAGAAGCGGCATGGCGGGCGAGCTCCTGCAAAAGGCCAGTAATTCCGGGCTCCGGCTGGCTTTTATCGGCCGTTTTGAAAATTACAGCAGCAAAAGCCTGCAGGATTTTATCAGGGAAAGCAACCGTTATGGGAAGATCCTTTTTGTGAGCTCTGTGGAGGAAGCGATCAGGCGCTTTGAAGGAAAGTGGGATTAAGGGCTTGTCACTTCGGGGGCGTCGGGAAGTGTTCCATGAAACAGATTTTATTTAGTCGTTCCCGATACATTTTTGCAGGAGACAGTCAAAAAAACACTCGAACTGACTAAGAGGTTACCCTGTTACTTCGAGTGAGACTTGCTGCCTCTTCGCAAGCATCGTATCGAGAAGTATTACTGGTACATTTTAATTTCACATCAGCTTCGAGACCGGTTGTTCCAGCACTTCAACGGCAGCCGGCTTTAAATGCCCGGGAATGCGGGATTCCAGCCATTCCATGAATTGCCCCGCTGTTATGCGATGTCCTTCCCGGAACACAATATTCAACCTGAGCTGCTGGTTGTTTTGAAGATCTTCAAAACCTTCCGCTTTTGCCCAGGTTATGTGAGGATGCTGATACACGATATGCTCCAGCCCGATGGGAAAGATATTCTCGCCGCCAATGATGAGCATATCGTCTTTCCGGCCTTTCAGAAAATAAAAGCCTTCGGCATTCTTCTCTGCCAGGTCGCCGGTTCCAATAAACTGCGCTGCGCCCTCCATGGCCCAGCCTGCCGATACCGCCAGCTCGCCTGCTTCACCGGGAGCCGCTTCCTTTCCTTCTTGGGTTCTGATGCTGATCGTTGTCCCCCTGATCGTTTTACCGATTGTCTCCGGGTACAACTCAAGATCGGCCGGTGTGGCCAGGATGCAAACGCCTGCTTCGGATGTTCCGTAAAGGTTGTACAGCACAGGCCCCAGTGTTTCACGGCTACGCTTTACCAGCACGGGATGCAATTTATCGCCTCCTGAAATGATACACTTCACAGGATGATGAGCGGCCCAGCGCTCTTCCATTAGTTTCTGCAACATGAGCGGCACCACGGCAATGCATTCAATACCATGCTTCTCTACTGTTTGTACAATCGACTCTGCCTTAAAGCGCCGGCGCACATACAGGGTTTTGGAAAAGAAAACCGCCATGAATAAGGCTGCCAGGCCAAAGCCGTGAAATAGCGGCACGGCAATGAACAGGGCATCATATGTTTGGATACCGAGCTTTTCGGTAATATCCAGCAAGGGATCGATGAAAGCAGTGACGGAAGGCTTACGCTGAGCTTCTTTGGGTCTTCCCGTGGAGCCGCTTGTCAGAACAATGAGATGGCCGGGCTTCGCGGATTTCAGGAATCTCAACCCTTTGGTTTTATGAGTAGCTAATTTCCGGATACAGGGCTGAGTCGCATGATCTGTATAAAACAGCGGCACTGAAACCTGTTCCGCAGAGAGATCGGTGTCCTCATCACAGATGACCAGGCGGTAGGTTTTTTGAGCCAGGAATGTTTCATAAGCATGGTGGCTCAAACCCGGATTGACGAGAGAAATGTGAACCCCCAGGTTGGAGAGGGCAAAAATGGATTGGATGTAAGAACGACTGTTACGGCCGATCAGGAGCACCTGATCTCCCGGCTTCACCCGGTATGTTTCTTTTACATAGAGCGCCAGCTGCGTCGCTTGCCTGTACAAATCGCGGTAACTGACCTCTTCCTGCTCATCTTCTATCGCCTTTGTGTCCGGCGCATTGAAGGTGGCGTAGGCGAGCAAAGCCATCGCATTGGTGCCATGCCGCCTGAGCGCTTTGGCCAGTCGCCAGAGCTTAGAGATGGTCAAGAGCCGGATGATCAGCTTCAGAAATTTCATGTGCGACCGGCTTTTCGTTTGACATGAAGCGCACTGGCGTATTCAAACAGACGCCTGCCGAAAAAGGAAGCGGACTCCGCAAATACAGCCCACCAGGGTTTATATACAGCACGTTTTGTATAACACATTTTGGCGAGGATCCTTGCCGCGTGTTCTGCCGGCATGGCGGGTACATGTTTATAAAGCGGGTTAGGCGCAATCATCCGCGTTCTCACCAAAGGAAAATAAGCACGGCCTGCATGGATGCCGAGGGCTTTCCACTCGGCAAGGTTGCAGCGGAACCACTGATCGAAGGCGGTTTTGGAGGCCTGGTAAGCCGACCAATAAGGCGCCGGAACCAGCAACACATTGATGGCTGATACACTGATGATCTGTGCCTTGTGCTTTACCAGGACGGGCATGAGGCCCATGATCAATTTGACAGGCGCCAGGTAATTGAGGCTGTTGGTACGTGTGATATCGTGGTAGCGCTCCAGTGAATCCATCAAGGGGCGCATGATCGATTTGCCGGCATTGTTGACAAAGACATCAATGCCACCGGGCAGGGCTTTTAATTGATGGAGAACGCGATCCGTTTCTTCTTCGCGGTACAAATCGGCGGTGATGAGGCTTGCCTGTGACCCGTTGGCTTCAACACGTGCTCTTACTTCCTGCAATTTATCGGGGCTGCGTGCAATCAGGACAAGATGCACCCGGTGATGTGAAAGCTCCAGGGCCAGCTGTTCGCCGATCCCGAAACTGGCACCGGTAATGACAATGGTTTTCCCATGGATATGCTTTCCCAGTTTTTCAGAACGATAGGGAAACCAGGGAAAAAGAAGATATTCCGGGAATGTTCTTTTCAAAAGACGGTGTTAAGAGGATGCGCGCTTAGCTCAACTGCTCTGCCAACAGCTCCATTTCCCGCTTTGCATCCTTATGGTTGTAAATGATATTATTCACAGCGTTGGCGATGGGCATGTTGACCTGATACTTTTTGTTGATCTCGCACACGCATTTCACGGCGTAATAGCCTTCGGCAATCATGTTCATTTCCATCTGTGCCTGTTGCACACTGTAACCTTTGCCCAGCATCGTACCGAACATGCGGTTGCGGCTGAACTGCGAATAGGCTGTCACGAGCAGATCGCCCAAGTAAGCGGAGGCTTTGGTATCGCGGTCGATGGGATGCACGGCGGCTACGAAGCGGTCGATCTCCTGGATGGCATTGCTCACCAGTACCGACAAAAAGTTATCGCCGTAACCCAGGCCGTGACAGATGCCTCCGGCCACAGCCACCACGTTCTTTAACACCGCGGAGAGCTCGGTTCCGAAAATATCGTCGCTGCTGGAGCATTTGATATAACGGCAGGCCATGTAGCGGCAAAGCTCATCGGCATTGGCAATATTGCTGCAGGCCAGCGTGAGGTAGGATAATTTTTCAAGGGCCACTTCCTCCGCATGGCAGGGACCGGTGATGACGCCGATGTTCTCAAAAGGCACTTCATAAACAGTGTTGAGGTATTCGCCTACGATGAGGTTATACTCGGGTACAATGCCTTTGATGGCCGAGAAGACAATCTTGTTTTTAAAGACTTCCGGGGAGATCGATTTCAGGGTGGTATGAATAAAGGCGGAGGGTACCGCCAGGATAATGATATCTGCTTTCTGTAAAGTACTCAGCAAATCGGAAGACAGATCGAGCTTCGCCAGGTCGAAATTGACAGCGCTCAGGTATTTCGGATTGTGCTGGTATCGGGTCATATAGTCGATATCCTCCTGGTGCCTGAAATACCAGCTTACCTGATCCGAGTTATTGCACAGGATTTTCACAATAGCGGTTGCCCAGCTCCCACTTCCTATCACTGCTATTCTTTTTCCGTTTGTCATTTTTTTGGTTCCCGCAGATCGCGCAGATGCCGCAGATTTTTTTAATACATTTATGCGTAAACAATATCCTGGTCCTTCAATACCGGCAAGCCTTTCAAGGATTGATAGATTTTTACCAGGGTTACCACATCCTTGATGCAATAGGCTTTGATGCGTTCTATATTTTTTTCCTCGTGGTATACCCTCCCGATCTGGCTTCCGTCGATATCATCTTTCGGTGAAGGAATCCCAAACACATGGGCCAGCAGGTTCAGCGAGGTAAAGTTCTTAATGTCCCCGAAGCGCCACAGCTCCATCGTATCGAGGTGCTTTACTTCCCAGGGCTTCATGCCCTGAATCTGCAGGAGCTTCGGCAAAGGCAGGCCATTCACCAACATTCGGCGGCACAAGAAAGGATAATCGAATTCTTTCCCGTTATGCGCGCATAAAAAATGGCTGCTGGTATTGAAATGCCCGGAAAGCAATTCCGAAAATTCTTTCAAAAGGGCTTTTTCATCATCGCCGGCGATGCAGCGTGTCCTGAATTTTCCTTCCGACATATAGCCAAGGCCTATGCAGATCACTTTCGCAAATTCGGCATACACGCCGGCTTTGGCATATTGCTGTGCGGGATCCAGCTCGCGGTTGTAGATCCATTTTTTGTCCCACAGGTCCTTTTCTGCGGGCGATAGGGAGGAGTATTGATAATGGAGAGGAGCGGTTTCAATATCCAGGAACAAAATATTTTCCGGTTTTATGCTGCTCATAGTCTTTGGTATTTCTGAAAAGTATAATCAAAGGCATTTTTCTCATCGGCGCTGTGCTTCTCTTCCCACACCAGCCTGAAGGCTGCCGGATCAATCTCCGGGAAAAACACATCGGCGTCGAGTACGGTATTCACTAAGGTCAGGTAAATGGTATCGGCAAGTGTCATGGATTGCTTAAAGATTTCGCCTCCGCCAATGATGAACACTTCCTTCTCTCCTTTCAATTGCTCCAGGGACTCGGTAAGTCCTGAGGCAAGCGTGATATCCCATTTGCCATCGCTGTTGAAGGAGGCATCTCTCGTAATCACCACGTTCTTTCTTCCCGGCAGGGTGCGGCCAATGGATTGAAAGGTTTTGCGCCCCATCACCACCGGGCATCCCATCGTGGTTTGCTTAAAAAATTTCAGGTCGGCCGGCAAATGCCAGGGCAACTGGTTGTCTTTGCCAATACCGTGATTGAGAGATGTTGCTACAATAAGGGATATGGTCATAAAATTGATTCCTAAATCAGAACTATAAGTCAGGTTTTAACGTTGGCCCGATGAGGAGAATTCTTTACATCCTCCGCCCTTCGGGCACCTCCTTCAAAGGAGGAATTTGTTTAACTCATTTAATACGCCAGATCTTCGATGAAGAAAAAGAAGACGACCGCTGCTACCCAGTCTTTCCGGACACCACGGCATTCGCCGATGCGGCTGCCGTTATAGTAAATGTCTCCATCCTCTTCGATCTGCCCGATGCGGCTGCCATTCTTATACACGTCGCCATCGGATTCGATTTGTCCTACCCGGCTTCCGTTTTTGTATATATCACCGTCAGACTCGATCTGCCCCACACGGCTTCCATTCACATAGACGTCTCCATCCGACTCGATCTGTCCTTTCCGCGAACCGTTGATGTACACGTCGCCGTCACTTTCGATCTCGCCTTTTTTGCTGCCTTTGATGTAAAGGCTTTGTGCGCTTGCCGTGGAACAGATGATGCCACAGGCCAGCAGGAGAAACAGTTTTTTCATCGTTGATGCTGATTTAAAAATAGGTTGATTTATTTTGCCCTGTATTTTACTTCTACCTGGTGAAGCTCGATGATTGGTTTCAGGAACTCTTCCAGGTCGTACACGCATAGCTGGGAAGCCGCGTCGCACAAGGCTTTTTCAGGCTCAGGGTGTGTTTCAATGAACATCCCGTCGATACCGCTGGCGACACCTGCGCGGGCCAGTACCGGTAAAAATTCGCGGGCGCCGCCTTTTTTGTCGGAGCTTGGAATGCCGTACTTACGCACACAGTGTGTCACGTCGAAGACTACAGGATAGCCAATGTTATTCATGTGATAGAAGGCTCTCGGGTCAACCACGAGGTCGTTATAGCCGAAAGCGTAGCCGCGCTCGGTAAGAATGATCTGGTCGTTGCCGGCGTCCACGCATTTTTGGGCGGGATGTTTCATATTATCCGGAGCCAGGAACTGCCCGTGCTTGATGTTGATGACACGTCCTGTTTTGGCAGAAGCTACCAGTAAGGACGATTGCATGCAAAGGTAAGCCGGGATCTGGAGCACATCGCATACTTCAGCGGCAGCGTCTGCCTGATCGTGGGAGTGAATGTCCGTGAGCACCGGGAAACCGAATTGCTCCTTGATCTTGCCCAGCATTTTTACTCCTTCCGTAAGGCCTGGCCCCTGGTAATAGCTCAGGCTGCTACGGTTATCTTTCGTAAAGGATGATTTATAAATGACCTTGATTTTCAGGCGCTCCGATACTTCCTTCAGCATTTCTGCTGTTTTCATCATGGTGAGCTCGTCCTCGATCACACAAGGACCTGATATTAAAAACAGCTCATCGCTGCCGCATGGGATATCGCCTACTTTAACTATTTTTTTTGACATGGTTTTTTGTATTTCTATTGATATAACACTAAACAGTAAAGTTAGTTTTATATTGATAAAAATGGCAGATTTTTGTGTTTTATTATCAACTTCCGGGAGGTGGATTTGCCGCTGCTTTTTTATTGAGGTACAGCGCAATAGCTACTTCTGTAGCGGGGATGAGCAGGATGAGAACAAACACCAGGTAGATGCCGGTTTTGATGCCGTTGAAGAACTTGTCGAGCTGCATGCCCACCAGCTTTGTGAGCAAGCCACTGTTCAGCAATTCGCCGAGGCGCACTTCCATTGCCTCAGCCGTGATATCTTCCTCCACGCCGAGCGATTTTTCCACCAATTTGGTGATGCCCTTTTTCAATCCTGCCGAAATGCCTTTGGCACTCAAAAGATCGAGCAGGAAAACGGATACTTTGGAAGACAGATCCTGCCTGGCATCCAGGGCTTTGTAGTCCAGTGTATGCCTGTACACATCATAGACCGCCACAGAAACGGTATCTACCAGGTCTTTTACCGAGGTTTTGGAAAGCTCTCCCGGGCCCAGCTCTTCGCGGATCTTCGCTGAGAAAGTGGCATCCAGGCTTTTGGTATAGGCTCCGAGGTGTTCCTTCAAATCGTGGTGGATACCATTGACGAGGCCAAGCTTAAACCCGAATAAGCCGGCCAGGATAGGAATCACAATGGCATAGAGGATGGCCAGCGCCTTGAGAATGACGTGGCGCCGCCTGGCGAAAATAAATTTCCGTAACAGGATGATCAGGAGGCCGGCAAGCACAAAAGCCCCGACTCCCGTACTGATAGCGCTGTAGATGATAGCCGCCGGATTGGTATACTCACCGATTAACGAAAGGTATGATGATAGGGATTGGAACATGCTTTAAAAGTAGTTTCAGGGTAGTTTAAAATTTTTCTTATCCCTTTCTCCTCCCCTTCGACTCCGCTCAGGGTTACATGTAGGATACAACACGCTTAAACCGGCATGTATGGTTCTAACTGAACTTGAGCGAGAGCACCCGCGATTTTTTCTTTTTGGCGTAAACGCGGGTCAGGATCTTATTATCAGCGACTGACTCAAACCTTACGGGAAATACCCTCACTTTCAGCTCCCTGGAATCGAAAACCGATTGTTTCGTCATTTTACCGCTCTTATCGATCTTCACCATCGTGAGGAATCCGCCGGCGCCATCGCGGTGCGCCGAAGGAACAGCCGTCAGGGGCAGGTTGATGTTCTTCACATTATCCAGGTAAAAGAAATAATCCTCGCTTTTGTATTTGTGGTAGTGAAAGGACATGCCGCCCGTTCCGCCGCCACCGGCCTGGTTTTTCGGGATTTTATTGGCCCATACGATCTTTCCTTTATCATCCACTTTCATGGCAATAATATCCTGGTAGTAGTAGGTGGTGCGGCAGGTGGTATTGCCTTTCGAATCGGTTGTACACACCGTTACCGAATAATATTCCTCACCGACAATGGTCGTGGTTCCGTCCTTATCGAACTTAATTTCGCGGAGCACCAGGTTGCTGGCTTCGATGTCGTCATCGCCGGTTTTATCCTTGTTTTTCTTCTCCTTCTTCTCCATCTTTTTCTGCGTGCGCTTGCTCTCGAACTGCTTGAGCAAGGCTACCGGGAACTCATAGAAATATTTTTTGATGGCGGAAATATCATTGTCCTCGAACTCGATTTTCAGGATGAAAGCCCCGTCGGAGCCGTAGGAATTGCGGTTTTTGGAGTAATAGCCTCCCAACACCAGGTTGCCTTTGCTGTCTTCATTCAGGATCGAAGAGCGGATAAATTTACCATCCAGGTCGAGCTTCAGGATCTCCGGCTTTACCGAATTTTTCTTGATCATAAACAGCTCATAGTGGTAATCCGGCACTTTGCGCTTGTCCTTCCCTTTCACTTCTTCCCTGGGCTCATATACCTTGGCAAGCATGTATACCGTGCCATTCGATGCAATCTCAAAATCGGCATTGTCCATTTCGGCTTCGGTGTAAGGCATGGTCATTTCATTGCTCCACAGCTTTTTCATGTTGTGGTCAAACACATTGAAACCGATCTTGTCCTTATTGTATTTATCTTTTTTCTCCAGGGGTTTCAGCCTGTAGGTCACCAGCATTTTGGAGCTGTCGGCCGAAACGTTGAAGGCATATTTATTGGTAACCCCGAACTGGTAGAAGCCTGTGGCAATGGTCGTTCCCGACAGCTTATTGGCTTTCACGATGGTTTGGTCCTGGCTCGAGAAGCGGTTGTTCTTGAGATCGAAAGGCCGGTAATGCAGGTATTCGCGTTGCTCTTCGCGGTTCCAGGTAGAGTAATACCAGTAATAATTAGTTTTCAGCTGGATAAAATTATCGCTCACAAATCCTTTTCCCACTTCGGAGATATCCACGGACTGCTCGCTGACCGGTGCATAATTTTTGTTGAGGGTTTGAACGACAATATCATCGCCCATCCGGAGGCTGAGCTGTGAGAATCCGTTTTTTTCGGTTCCAACAAAACCCAGGTCCCTGTGCTTTTTCGGAAGCTTATAGGGTTCGCCCAGGTCGTAGGTTACTTTTTGAGAGAAGAGGGCTGCCGAAAGCAGCATCGCGGGGAGTAAAACGATATATTTCATTAAAAGTAGGTTACAATCTCCGGAAAAGATCCTTGATGTAATCAAGCGTGGCGATCTCTTTGTAGTTATCGCCAAAGGCATGATTCCACATGAAAGGCAGATTATAAGATACCGTCGCCATTGCGGTGATGGTTTCTTCGCTCCAGTCTTTGCTCAGGTTCTGTGGCAATACAATTTTGTGTTTCTCCAACATCTGCATGAACTCGCTGTGGCCTTTGAGGTAAATATCTCCCAGGTGCTGGAAAATAATACAGTTGGCATAACAGTGGCGTGTTCCTAAAATTTTCGACAGGCCGTAGCTGATGGCATGGCACACGCCTACTTCACTATAGGTCAGGCTCAGGCCGCCCATCAAGGATGCCACCATCAGCTTGTCATCGTTCTCGGGTGTCTGTCCCGCATTTTCGCCAAGGTATACTTCGCGGCAAAGCTTTAAGGACTGCTCGCCGTAAGCCAGGCTGAAGGCATTGTTGCGAATGCCGGTCTCCGATTCGATGCAATGGATATAAGTATCCATACCTGTGTAAAACCACCAGTCGGTAGGGACGGAAGCAATCAATTCCGGATCTAGGATCACCTGGTTGAAGACGGTCCAGTCGCACTTCAGTCCGAGTTTTTTTTCAGGGCCGGTGAGTACGGCCGTCATCGATACTTCGGCGCCGGTGCCCGAAATGGTGGGTACTCCCAAATGGTAAATGCCCGGTTTTTTTACGAGGTTCAATCCCTGGTAAAGCGTGGAAGAGCCCTCGTTGGTAAGCATCAGCGATAAAGCTTTCGCAATATCCATGATACTTCCGCCGCCAATACCGATCACGCCGCTTGGCAGGCCCTGCCTGGCGAGGATCTCGTCGCGCAGGCTGTCGATCTGCTCTGTTGTGGGCTCATGCGGGTCCACATCTATGTAATAAATCAGGTCTTCCGGTTTGTTCTGCAATTTATCAGAAAGTGGCTTTCCTTTGAAATAGTTATCGACCACGTAAACAAAATAGTTCTTATTCTCCTGACGGATGGGCTCTACGGTTTCAGCCAGTTGAGAAAAAGAGCCGCGACCATAAGTCACTTTATCGATGTTTTTGAAATTCTTGTGTTGCATGTTATTGAGCACCAATCCCTCTCCGGGTCAGGAAGAGGGATTTGGATTTTCGTTTAAAATAGATTCGTCCTAATCGTTATGAACTTAAGCATTCACCGTTTTCATTGCTTTCACCGCTGCCTCAGAAATTTTGTTTGCCAAAGCGGTCATTTCCTCTTCCGTCCAGGTGCAGCGTACACCGAAGGAAATCAGGCGGCCAACCACCTCCTGCGATTTCGGCAACTGTAAATTATTGTAATCCTGTGGCGCGCCCAATACCTCGATTGGCAGCTTAGCCACGGTTTTCAGGTCTCTCAGGTGATTCCACTGGTTGATGAAGTGGTACATATTGGTGAACCAGTAGTTGAAACCACCTACCCCTGCTGCGTTCAGCTCTGCCACTGTATTTTTAGCAATCTCAGGGGTCGGCATCAATACGTTTAAGAATGTCGCTGAATCCCCGGAAGGATCAGCCAGGCGCGCAAAGCCAATGCCTTCTGTTTTCGACAAGAGGTTAACGAGGAATTTTTTGTTGTGGTTATTTTTTTCCTTGATACCGGGAACCTTGCGGGTTTGCGCTAAGCCAACGGCAGCGTGCAATTCGGAGATGCGGTAGTTGAAGCCCATGTAGGGATGGTTTTCCATGCCTCGGTTTGTGCCGATGTGATCGTGACCGTGGTCGCTGTACACATCCGCTTTTTTATACACGTCTTCGTCATTGGTAACAAATACGCCACCTTCGCCGGCCGTCGCGATCTTAAAGAAATCGAAGGAATAGCTTCCTGCTGTTCCGAACAAGCCGGTGCTGGTGCCTTTATACGAAGCGGCAAAAGCCTGCCCGGCATCTTCCACCAGGATTAAATTGTGTTTTTTAATCACCGCCATGATGGCATCCATATCTGCCATACCGCCGCACATGTGTACGAGGCAAACGGCTTTGGTTTTCGGGGTGATGGCTTTTTCAATTCCTTCCGCGCTCAGGCAAAGGGTTTCATCAATTTCAGCAAATACCGGCAAAGCGCCTACAAACATCACGGCTTCGATAGAGGCAATGAAGGTAAAGGGTGGAACAATGACTTCATCACCTGTCCCGATGCCGCTGGCAGCCAGGGCCGTCGCAATCGCAGTAGAGCCAGAGCTCATGGCGTGGGCATATTTCGCTCCTGTTATCTTCCGTACTTCCGCTTCAAATTCTTTTGCTTTCCAGTGGTTATTACGCTGAGCATCATGACCGTAGCGAAACAATACTCCGGTTTCCATGACGTCATTTACTTCCTTACGCTCTTCGGCGCCAAATAATTCTGTTCCAGGCATGGTCTATAGTTTTAATGTTTAATTTTAAATGGATTGAATTGCCGTTATACAACGGGCTTTTAGAGTATAATATTGCATTTAGTTAGGCAGGAACTCGTAAGTATTCTGCTCTTCAATCACCCCGAAGTTGACGGAGCTCAGGCGGCCATTCTCGAAATAGCAGTCGAGGCCTGCATCATCAAAGCTTAAGCGACGCTCTCCCCACTCCTGCTGTTCCGAATCGGAAAGCGCGTAGCCATTGCTCTTCATCAGTTCGATGAGCTCTTTTTCTTTTAGCTGAAAAATCTTTTGGGAAAACAACAGGGTTTCCTCATTGTCCACTTCCACACTGCTGAATTTCTTCGCCTGCTTGTTGTCGAAAAAAAGAGAAAATCCTGAATCCCAGTAGTGTAAAACCGTGCAGGACGTTTCTAAAATATCATCATTCAACTCCTGCGTCTCTTCCGATTTTCCAAAAATCTTTTCTGCATCGTTTATTGTTTGTCCAAAATGTAAATCTGAAAAGCCTTTAAGCAAATTGATCTGATAAATAGAGCTCATAACTGCGATAAAAATAAAATTTAATGCCGCTATAAACAAGGGATAGCAGACAAAATAAAAAAAAATAAAAAACGAAAAAAAATTTTGCAGGTTAAAAAATCGTTTATATATTTGCAACCCGAAATAACAACAACGTTCTTTTAACATACTGATTCCGTAGCTCAGCTGGTAGAGCAATACACTTTTAATGTATGGGTCCTGGGTTCGAGTCCCAGCGGGATCACACACAACAAGACCATTGTTGTTTCACAGAAAAGGAGATGTTCAGTCTCCTTTTTTCGTTTGCAGCCTTTGCCCCAGCTTCTTCAAAAAAATCCTAACCTGGCCTAGCGGCTTGTTCTGGCTGTATTCATTCCTGTTAAGCGGATCAATAGCGAATCCCTGAACGCAGGAAGTATTTCAATACGCCAAAAGCATCCGCCATATCACCAGTCTCCAGCGAAATCCCGTATGGATTGGCCTCTCTAAAAAATAATAAAGGATAATTTTGTCCTTTATTATAAATTACTTAGTTTTGCATTGAATCTATGTTCCTTATGCTTTCAGAATTATCCGAACATGCCAGAATGCCTGAGAACATAAGCTTTCATGAATTACCTCAGAAATCAAAAAGGACGTGAATCGTGTTGAATTGGAAAAAAATTTCTGTAAATAAAGGACAAAAGAGTCTTAATATATGCCCTACACAGATCATCATAACTGCTACTGAAAAAAGGAATCCGTTGAATACCGCATAAGATACACCCTCATCATGAAGAAAGAGCTGACAACCCTGGAAGATATCAAATTATTAGTGGATGCTTTTTACACCAAAGTAAAATCGGATAGCTTACTGGCTGACATCTTTAACCAGAAGATCCGGGACCAATGGCCCATTCATCTGGAAAAGATGTACCGTTTCTGGCAAACCGTTTTGCTGGATGAACATACTTACAACGGAAGTCCTTTTGCACCGCACGCCAGGCTTCCGTTGGGAGAGGAACATTTTGAGAGATGGCTTTTGCTATTCCGTCAAACCCTTGATGAACATTTTGAAGGAGAGAAAGCAGCTGAAGCAACATGGAGAGCCGAAAAAATGGCGGGCATGTTTCTGCATAAAATCCGGCATTTCAAAAACAATCCCGACAAGCTAATCTTATGAGCACGATCACCAAAGAAGCATTGACAATTGCAGTCACCTACCTGTGGATAGGATTTGTTTGCGCCATCAGCTTTATGGAAGCATGGCTGAAATTCAGAGCGCCGGGAGTCAATCTATCAATCGGACTGGGCATTGGCAGATTAGTTTTTAGCGCCTTAAATAAGGTAGAATGGGTTTTTGCCGTCGCAATCATAGTCAGTTTCTATATAGCCGGGAGAACCTTTTTTTCCTTTCAAAACAGCTGGTTTTTTCTGTCATTGATTCTCCTGATCCTTCAAACCTTCTGGCTATTACCCGCGCTGGATGCAAGGGCGCAACTACACATCGATGGCGCGGTAGTTCCTCCATCCAACCTTCACTTCTGCTATGTGGGAATGGAAATCATGAAAGTAACAAGTCTTTTTATATTCAGCATCAAACTTTTTAACTAACAACGCTATGGAACAAACGATCATTGACGCAATAGAAGAAAAATACAAAACATTGGGCGAGAACCCGGACACTTACCTCAAAGGCCTGTTGCAGGCCAAGCCCATCAACTACTGGGATTATGTAGAAGTAGATACTTTGCTATCTCTACAAAAGCCCAGGACAGATTTTAAAGATGAAGAGATCTTCATCATGTACCACCAGGTAACCGAGCTATTTTTAAAACTGATGATCCATGAGATCAAGCAGATCGTCTATCATACTTCCATAACGGAATCGTTTTTGCTCACCAAGATCAAACGCCTTAACCGCTATACCAACATGCTTATCAATTCGTTCGATGTGATGCGCGAAGGCATGGACTATGATGACTATAATACTTTCCGGGCAACACTCGCACCTGCCAGTGGGTTTCAAAGCGCCCAGTTCCGGTTGGTTGAAATTTACTGTACCCGGATTGACAACTTAATTAATGCGGAAGGAAAAAAACGCGTATCGGCTACTCCCAACATGGAGGAATATTTTGAGCACATCTATTGGAAAGATGCAGGGATGAACCGTACGACCGGCGAAAAAACATTAACGCTCCGACAGTTCGAAGAGAAATACCTGGACCGCTTTATCTCACTGGCCAAAAAAGTGAACGGAAAAACGATTGAAGACCAGGTCGCCAAAATAGAACATCCGTCGGATGAGCTTAAAGCCATACTGAGGGAATTCGATTACCTCTACAATATCAAATGGCCGCAGGTACACTTAACGACGGCGAAACACTACCTGGATAAAAAAGGCGAAAACCAGGCTGCTACAGGCGGCTCCGAATGGAAGAAATACCTGCATCCGCAATTTCAACAACGGAAGTTTTTTCCGGAGCTCTGGAGCGAAAAGGAACTCAGCGAATGGGGTAAATCATTCTAAAGCCCGGTGTGATCAGGCTATTCCTAAAGATCACTTTTTGTAAAAAATCTTCCACCCCGTGGAGGATTTTTTTACGTTTTGGCTGTTCCGTTTCTACTTATCGTCTATATTTAATCCAGGCAAAAAATAAGGAATATGAATTTCGATGTTGATGACTTCGATATGGACGACGAGCTGTCTGACGAAGAAAACGAGGAACTGGAACAGGAGATGGAAAGGTAGCGTCGTCCCGTTAAGAACCATGCTTTATTCAAACAGGCCAAAGAGGCCTCGCACACGCCGGAAACATTGCTGTAAACGGGCAAGGAGGCAGAGGATCACATGGAATCTTTTACCTCATCTCTTACCGGCGCCATGATGGTATTGACGGCCAAGCTATACGCGGCGCTACACTCCGACTCCTACCTGGTGTGCATGCAAAACGCCGCGATTATCAGGAGTGAAGC
Organism: Hydrocarboniphaga daqingensis; assembly: GCA_943362175.1. Classification (GTDB taxonomy): domain Bacteria; phylum Bacteroidota; class Bacteroidia; order B-17B0; family Aurantibacillaceae; genus UBA4416. Next base: position 92,268 of record CALRIU020000015.1, read on the forward strand.
CGAATACCTTCGCCTTTCCTCCCACATGCTCAATTCCTCCAACGATTATGACAGGGCTTATGTGGCGGTATTCAGGGAGGATATGGAAAAGTTCAGAGCCCTTTTTGCGGAATGGGCCAAAAAGATCCACTCAATGGATAAGGATGACATAGAGGATGATTGGGGCTTGTTTCTTGTAATGCTTGATAACAGGTGGTAGTTCCCGAAACCCCGAAATAACTTCAACGAAAAAAACCGCAGGAAATTCCTGCGGTTTTTTTACGACGATATTGGAGAGTGATTGTTTGTTAGTTCGCCGCCGCCAGCACGGTTCCGCTTAAGGTGAGGATAATCGGATTTGGATCGGCGGAAGTGGTCACCGTCACATTTTTGGTGAATGGTCCGACAGCAGCAGCATTATAAATGGCCTTCACAATCCCCTTTTCACCCGGTTTCACAGGCGATTTTGAGTAATCGGGCGTTGTGCAGCCACAGCCTGCTTTCACGTCCGTGATCAAAACCGGCTCCTTACCGGTGTTGGTAAATACAAATTCGAAGGTTACCGGCTTGCCCTGCGGGATCTCCCCGACGCTGATCTGCTGGTTGGTCCATTTGATAGCAGCTGTTTTGTCAGCCACTGTTTTGCTTGTTTTTTTGTTGCCATTGCCATTGGTTGTAAATGACATGAGGCCGATGCTTAGTGATAAAGCAATGATAGCGATTGTTTTCATGTGTTGAATTTAAAGGGTTAATGATTTTGATTCGTCTTGCAAGCCCGGACCTTACAAAAGTAGGATGCACGGGAAGGCGGTGCTGTTAAGCAGTTTCAAATAATTGTTAATGACCTGTTAATGCCTCCGTTTCGCCCCGTTTTTTTTGCTAATATTAAGTGATTTATCCGGCCAGTTTTGAAGATCAACAAGCTCAATATTGCTATCATCCTCGGCTTTGTAGCCATTACCGGCATTCTGGCCGTACAGCTTTTATGGACCAGACAGGCGTTCAACTACGAAGAACAAAAGTTCAGCCAGAAAGTGCATGTGACCCTGCTCCAGGTAATCGATCGCTTGTATGAGCTGAACGGGCACGAATACCCGCTCAAAAATCCCATCAATAAGATCACCAGCAATTATTACATCGTCAATGTAAACAACGACTTTGACGCCAATATGCTGGAGTACTGCCTCAAAACAGAGTTCGAGCGCTCGGGGCTGATCACGGATTTTGAGTATGCCATTTACAAATGCGAAAGCGATGAGATGGTGTATGGCAATTACGTTTCCATGAGCAATAAATCGGCTCAGAAAAGCGCCTTTCGTTTTCCAAAGCAGGGAAACCTTGTTTATTATTTTGCGATCCGTTTTCCCAAGGAAACCACCTACATCTTCAGCTCGCTGGTCTTCTGGCTGGTGCTCTCCGGCATCCTGCTGGTCATCCTCCTCATTTATGTGTTTTCGATCTTCACCATCCTTCAGCAAAAAAAATACTCCGAGCTTCAGCGCGATTTCATCAATAACATGACGCACGAATTTAAAACACCGTTATCTTCCATTCTTATTGCGTCGAACTACCTTTCCAGACAGGAGAAAATACATGCCGACGAGAAACTGGGGAAATATGCGGAGATCATCATTCAGCAAAGTGAAAAACTGAATACCCATATCGAGAAAATCCTGGATATTGCCCGGTCCGATGATGCGCCTTTACTCCTTCAGAAACAAGAGCTGAAGCTGGTGCCACTCCTCCAGTCTGTCACCGACAATCTGCAACTAAAGCACGAGTCGCTGGAAGTGCGGGTGGAAGGCGATAAAGAGGCTGCCGTTTTTGCCGATGAGTTTCATTTCACTAACCTGGTCTATAATTTAATGGATAACTCCATCAAGTATTGCGACCAGAAACCGGTCATTAGCATCCGCATCAAATCCCTGAAACAGGCCATCGCAATCGACTTTACCGATAACGGCATCGGGATTCCGGGTAACAAGCTCCGGTATATGTTTGATAAGTTCTACCGGATCCCGAACAGCAAGAGCAATGAGGTGAGAGGCTTCGGGCTGGGGCTGTATTATGTCAAAAAGATCTGCCTGCTGCATGGCTGGAAAATCAGCGCTGCCAATAACGATGCTAAAGGTATTACCATTTCTCTTTTAATTCCGGAAAAAACATGAGCCCTACCAAAGTACTTTACGCGGAAGACGACGAAACACTGGCTTTTCTCACCAGGGACAACCTCGAGCAGAGCCATTATGAGGTGGTGCATTGCACCGATGGCAAAAACTGCCTGGAGGCCTTTAAAAAGGAGAGCTTCGATATTTGCATCTTCGACATCATGCTCCCGAAAATGGATGGCTTTGAGCTCACCACGGAGATCCGTAAACTGAATACGGATATTCCCATTTTATTCCTGTCGGCAAAGATCCTGAAGGAGGACCGCATCAAAGGCTTAAAGATCGGCGCCGACGACTACCTGGTGAAGCCTTTCAGCATGGAAGAGCTGCTGCTGAAAATCGAGATCTTCCTGGCACGCTCCAAAAAAAACGCAACCAACATCCATGAATATACGGTTGGTAAATTCCGCTTCGATCCGGCGGAGCATCTTTTATCCACTGAAGCGGAGCGCATCAGCTTGACGCAGCGCGAATCGGAGCTCCTGAAATTATTTTTAGAGAACAGGAACAAGGTCCTGAAACGTGAGCAGATCCTGACGGCCCTGTGGGGCGACGACAGCTACTTTATGGGCCGCAGCCTCGATGTGTTTATTTCGCGCTTGAGAAAATTACTGGCGAATGAAAAGGGCATCAGCATTGAGAACCTGCACGGAGTAGGTTTTAAGTTTTCGGAGAAAAACACCTGATCTGCTTTAAACAACACTTATGAGCTTGCCGAAGGACCGATCTCTTCCCACAAGTGCTTCGAGAGCCTCAGCAAGCTTGTGGAGAGCTCAGACAGACCGCCTGGTCCCTGGCGCACCTACTCTATCATGGAAAACAAATCTACAACTGAAATGAGTACTGCGTGAAGGTCCCGATAACTATCGGGAGTGGTGGAAATCCTTTTTGCCGGACACTGAGCTGTCACCCTGAGCGTAGTCGAAGGGGCAGTCGAAGTGTGGCAAAAAAGTCCCGATATCTATCGGGAGGAACGAAAAGCCTGTCCGCGCAGCGGCACGCCCAAATTTTAAACACACTTGCCATGACAAACATGTGGCCGATATCTACTCTTTATCAACGTATTCTCCCGGCATTTATGATAAGAATAATCGTCTAATCCTCATCTGCGTATTCATCCTCATCATAGTACAAGCCGAGGCTATCAAGGTAATCGTAGATCATGTAAAAATCCTGCTCGTTCTCAGCCTTGCGGTACCAGGTATAGGCAATCCTCCGGGCTTTCTCCTCGTCCCAGTCACCGTTTTCATCCAGGGTTTCTGCCGGTTCCACCATGCCTTTTTCGTACATCACGCCCACATAAGCCGTCGCCTTTCCATTGCCGTTGGCCGAAGCGGTTTGGTAATACTGAAAGGCTTTCTCCAGGTCCTGTTTTACATTGGTCCCCGTTTCGTAAAACCAGCCCATGTTGAAACAAGCCCTGTATTGGCCGGCCTCTGCGGCTTTGGCATTCCACTCAAAAGCTTTGGCAGGATCTTTTTCGCAACCCAGCCCCTGCGAGTAATAGACATACAGCTCGAACATCGCGTCCATGTTACCTCTTAGCGCAGCCTCGCTGTGCAGCTCATAGCTTTTGAGGTCGTTCTTGTCACAGCCTTTGCCATGATAGTATAAAAGCCCCAACAGGTAATGGGCTTTTCCTTCGGGATCATCGCCCAGCGCTTTTTGCACATAGGTAAAGGCGGTGCTATGATCTCCCTGTTTATAGTAGCGGTAGTTGGCATAATCATAGGCGGCGCGGCTGTGGCCCTGATCTGCCGCTTGCTTCAGAAGATCATAGGCTTCAGCTACCGTGCCTTCGTTCATGGTTGCCTGGGAAATATTCAGGAGGGCCAGGGCCTGCTGATAGAGTTGGTCAGAACTAAGAATATTGCTCATCTGGTGTCGTTTTGGCTAAAATAAGAAAAAATCTGCTTGTGGATTTTAATCCATAATTAATTTAAAGTAAACTCTCCCTACCCGGAATAAGCCCCTGAAAAACAGGCCCGTCGTTTGAATTGTGTTATATGAAGCAACACACACCATCATGAAACAAAACTTAAGCGCCGAAACCTCCGTGACCATCAAAGCCACGCCTGCAAAGGTATGGAAAGCCATTACCACACCGGCCTCCATCCAAAAATACCTGATGGGAACAACGGTGACTTCGGACTGGCAAGAAGGCAGCCCGATTACTTATGAAGGCGAATATAACGGGAAAACGTACCACGACAAAGGCCTCATCAAAAAACTGAAACCGGAAAGCGTTTTCCAGAGCACTTACTGGAGTTCCATGAGCGGTAAGGAAGACAAGCCGGAGAATTACAATACCGTTACCTATACCCTATCGGATGAGGACGACCGCACGCTGCTCACTTTAACACAAGACAATATTGCCACCGAAGAGGAAAAAGCGCATGCCACCAAAAACTGGAAGCAGGTTCTGCAAAAGCTGAAAGAAGTGGTGGAGCGGCAAGAATAATGCTTGCTCCTGTGGCTTCGACTACGCTCAGCCACCGGAGCTACAAGCATGCAATCACCGCTCAGCCACCGGAGCTACAACATTAAATTACAAATTCGCACCACCGGATACTTCAATGCGTTGCGCGTTGATCCAACGGGCATCTTCGGTACACAAAAAGGCCACCACACCGCCGATGTCATCCGGCACCCCGGCACGGCCAAGCGCTGTGGCATCGGCCACCATTTTATTGTATTGAGGATTGTCGCGCACAGCGCCACCCCCGAAATCGGTTTCTATCGCTCCCGGAGCCACCACATTTACCGTAATGCCACGCGCGCCAAGCTCTTTGGCCTGGTACCTCGTCAGTGTTTCCACAGCACCTTTCATAGCGCCATAGGCCGAATAACCCGGCGCTGTAAAGCGTGCGAGACCACTCGACAGGTTAATGATGCGGCCGCCGTCGTTCATCAAAGGCAGGGCTTTTTGCGTGAGAAAATAAACGCCTTTAAAATGAATGTTCATCAGGGTGTCAAAGTCCTCTTCCGTCATCGCGGAGATCATGCTGTTGATGCCAACGCCTGCATTGTTTATTAAAAAATCAAAACGCTCTGCGCCGAATGTTTCTTTCAGAACGGTTTTTACCTGTGCAAAAAAACCATCGAAGCTTTTGGTTTCTCCGGCGCTCAGCGGCAAAGCGGCTGCCTTGCCTCCTGCCCGCTCTATTTCTGCCACCACGGCCAGGGCTTCCTCCTGTTTGCTGTTGTAGGTGATGATGACATCGGTTCCTTTTTTTGCCAGGCTTAAAGCCATGTTCTTCCCAAGTCCGCGGCTACCGCCTGTGACTAATGCTATTTTTGTTGTTCCCATAGATTTTGATTTATTTGATGGGAACAAAACTACAGGATGCACCATGCTATGTCCTTGCGAACTTCAATCCGTTGTTTGCAAAAATCAATCGCCACGCAACCGACCGACCGGTATTGAACATGCAGCAAACCTCGGAAATTAAATCGGGATCCCGGCTCACATGGTGTCCGGGGCAATTCGACTAATCACGTTCTTTCGGCTTTCAGCTCCCGAAGCATCCTGGTCTCATGGATCAGGCACGGAAAGCGAGCGGCGTAAGGCTTGTTTGCTTTTTGAAGAAATTGGAAAAATGCGCCACTTCCTCAAAGCCCAGTGACCAGGCGATCTCGGACACAGTCCAGTCCGTTTGCCGCAGCAGGATCTTGGCTTCGCGGATGACGCGGCTGCTGATGATGTCCGTGGTCGTTTTCCCGGTATGCTCTTTCAGCACTTTATTGAGGTGGTTGACGTGTACCGAGAGGCGATCGGCATAATCCTTCGCGGTGCGCAGGGCCAGCTTCTGATGCACAGACTCGATGGGGAATTGCCGCTCCAGCAACTCGACAAACAGCGAGGACACACGGGCAGAAGCCGTGTGTGCATAATGCAGTGCTGACGCGGGTTGCAGTTTTTGTCCGTAATGGATCAGCTCCAGCACATAGGTCCGAATAAGATCATACTTATAGGTATAATCCGATGCGAGCTCTTTCGTGATTTTCTTGAAGAGCGCCGTGAGCTCCTCCACCGCTTCATCCGTAAGCTGAAACACGGGATAGGCCCCGGGCTGGAAGATCGGCAGGTCGTTGGGATCCACTCCTTTGATGAACTTACACAGAAAATCGGTCGTGAAAATGCAAAAATAGCCCGATTGATCGGTGTCGTAGGGCACATAATGATACGGCACCCTGGGCGTGGCAAAGAGCAAAGCGCTCTTCCCGATCTCGATGACCTTATCGGCATACTCTGCCCTGTTCTTCCCGCAGATGAGGCTGATCTTAAAATAATCGCGGCGGTTATAAGGCATGGTGCGGTCGCCTGTTTTAATCCGGGCGGTAATGTCTGCGATGTTGAAGACGTTGAAATGCCCGATCTCTTTGCTGATCCCTTCGGGAATCACCAGCGAGGTTTCCTTATAAAAGTCTTCGAGGGAAGTAGCCGCCATGTGGACGAAGATTTGTAAAATTCAAAGATAGAAAAAAAACAATGTTCCTTGTAGACATTCAAACAGTATCATCTTACTCATGTCGTATTAATAAGTCATACCCCACAGTTATTAAAATCCTATTGCATAACATTGGGCGTGCCGGCGCAAAGAACAGGCGCCGCCGGGCTGTCGCTACTCGCTTGCCGTCACAAGGAACACGTGACGGCAGAGCTCAAACAAGCGCTCCATCCCTCACGCGGGCTTATCTTAATTTTGCTGATTAAATTCCATTTCTGAGATAACCTGCGTCAGGGATTGACATGGAAATTCTTTTTGCCGCACACTGAGCGTAGTCGAAGTGCCGCAAAAAGATTGGAATGGAAAAGCCCGCCCGGACGCCCAAATTTAGCTTAAGATAACAATCAGCTTATTTATTCCAGCTCATCCTATTTATGCGTAGAAATCTCTCTGAAAGGCCATTCTTTGGTGCGCTTCGCCTTAATCATATAAACGACCACACCGGCGGCGATCACCACCAAACCCGAGAGCACCATTTTCAAGCCGGTAGAAATGAGGATGCCCGCCCACAAAACAATGGCCAGGTAAACGGCTAAAGGAAATAAGGGCATGCGATAGGGAAAGGCGGCCTTGCCCCGTGATTTGCGCAGCAGGATCAGCCCCACTCCCTGCCCGATAAACTGGATGAGGATGCGCATGGCGAGGATGGCACTGATGACATCGCTCAGCTTAAAGAGCAGGCTGAACACAAAAGCCACACCACCAAGGAACAAAAGGGATACATAAGGAAAATTCCGCGTGGGATGCAGCTTCGCAAAAACTTTAAAGAAGGCACCATCCACCGCAGCGGCATAAGGAATGCGGCTATAGCCAAGCGTGGCCGAGAACACAGAGGCAAAAGCCACCCAGAGCACCAGGCAGGTCATTACAATAGCCGCGGTATCGCCCGCCAGTCTTTGAATGAAGACACTGATGACATAAGCACTGTCTTTGGCTTCATACCAGGGAATGACGCTGGTGACGCTGATGTTCATGGCCAGGTAGAGCACGGCAATACCGGCAATGGAAATGAACATGCTCCGCGGAATGTTCTTCGCCGGATCTTTGATCTCACCGCCGAGGTGGCACACGTTATAATAGCCCAGGTAACTGTAAATGGTTTTCACACTCGAAAAACCGATAGCAGCCACAAAGGCATAATTCACCACGAGACCATCGTTGATGTGCTTCACCGGTTCCCAGAAATGCCCGTGGGCAATACCACCGCCGATGATCCACAAGAGTGTGAACAACACGCCGATCCATAGAAGAACGCTGATCTTCCCGATGGTTTCGATGCGGCGGTATAACAGGACGACGATAAGAATAACCACGCCACCACTCACCGCTTTGGACGCAAGCGTGGTTAAAGGTACCAGGTAAGAGAGGTAAGCCGCAAAGCCAATAGAAGCGGAAGCAATCACAAGCGGCGCCTGGATCATGGTTTGCCATACGAATAAAAAGCTCATCATTTTACCGGCGCGTTGAGTACCGTAAGCTTCCTTCAAAAAATTATAGGAGCCACCGGCCTTAGGGAAGGCCGCACCGAGCTCGCTCCAGATCATGGCATCCACGAAAGAAAGCAGAGCACCCGCGAGCCAGGCATACAGGAAGTAAGGGCCATTCATCATGCCAATCACCATGGGCAGGGTAATGAACGGACCGATGCCTACCATATCGATCATATTAATGGCGGTTGCCTGTAAAAGGCCAAGGCGTCGTTCCTGCATAAATGGTTTTGCTGAGAAACACAAACATCGGTGAAATTGTTGAATAAAAGGCTCAAAAATGCCGATTGGGGATAAGAGCCAAGTCTATATCACTCAGAATCAGGCGCTAGAATTGGCATCAAGTTCTATAAGGTATTACCAGAAATAGCTTAAAAGACGGAAATCATGGAAAAGAATTATTTCACAGCCTTAGGCCCCGACAATAAAATAGAATTGATGTTTAATTACGGCGAAGTGATCAGAACCGTAGAAACAGCCGATCGCTTCATCCTCCTCTTTTTACTCGACAACTTCTTTGTAGAAATCCATACCGACAAAGTGAAGAAGGAAGTGCTCGCTATCGAGATCCAGGAAGACCGGGATGTGCTGCATGCTTATATAAAAGATTTGGATATTAGTGAGTTGTTGGATGCGGCTTAGAACTATCTGGTTCTTGTATTTGCGAGATCGAATATTATTCTCTAATTATTGTCCCAATAAGAACCTATTAATGCATCATTGTAGATCATCCCGCGACCACTAAATATAAGTTTATTCCCTCTTCTCCAAAATAAATCATAAACACCAGAAGCTAAACGGGTAATTGTAAGATCACATTCTCTTACTTTGTCACGATCTTCTATCCATGTACTTTTATATAGCCCCTCAAATGGGACCATTGAAGTAGTTTCATCCAGTGATTTGCAAGCTTCCGGATATGGTGTTAATTCATCATTATTTATCCATTTGGCCGTAAGACAGCCATCACCTTCATTTTTAAATACAAAGGCTCCAATTATTTGAGGCATAATTTAATTGTCTAATTAATATTATTTGTGGGAATTTTTAACCTGCTGATATGCGGCATTTTAAACTGTTTATTAAATATACAAAATATTGTACATTTACTCTGATGGGCACCGATATAATAAATGAACTGATTGTGTTCTAATAAAAGATTTGTTTTATCGGGCGAATAAAAAATTGCAAAAAAATTCAACCTATAAATGAATTGAAGGTTATTTATGCAAAAAAGGATGTTGCAATAAAACATTGAAACTATGAAATATAGAATATTTTATGCGCCGCAAGTATTTGGCGCCTGGGAGAAACTCTTCGTACTAACCTCGGATGGTCGGTTATATTGTGAATACTTATTTCGATTTATCTTGAATAAAATTGAATTATCTGGGTTTAATTATAACAATTTTACGCCTGCAGATTATTCTTGGGGTAAAGGCGTCGAAGGGCATAAGGGTATAGCGTTTACGAATTATCAAAGTTGCGAAAAAGAACTTTCATGGGATGAGTATATAAAATTAAAGCCATCTCCACTTTTGAGTGGATATAACGCAACTGATATAAAAAGACAGATTAAATGGGTTGAAAATTATTTAACTTCTAATGGTCTTAGTCCAATAGATTGGGATGAAGCAGGTTTCAATCGTTTTAAAAACATCAAAATTTAATTAGATAAAAAATCCCCTGTCCTGATCGTCCCCATCTTACCAACCCGCGTCATCAGCGTTCCATTTTTTTCGTTTATGGAAGCAGAGCTTTCAACACGTTGCCAAATTAAAAAAGGCGCCTCAAGGGCGCCTTTTGCATTTTTCCGCGGTCTGGACGGGACTCGAACCCGCGACCTCCGCCGTGACAGGGCGGCATTCTAACCAGCTGAACTACCAAACCGTTTTTGTGTTCTGCCGGCAAAGAAACTATAAAAAAGGGAAATAAACAATACCTTCGCATTTATTTTACACGATTTTTTCATGGCTTCTTCCGGCCTTTTTCGTCAAACGCGATTCGCCCCTACCCCCAGCGGCTACCTGCACCTGGGAAATATCTTTTCCTTTGCGCTCACCGCTTCCTTAGCGGAGAGAAGCGGCGCCGGCATCCTGTTGCGCATCGACGATATGGACCGCGAACGGGCCAACCCTGCTTACATCCACGACATTTTCGACACGTTGCCTTTCCTCGGCCTGCCCTGGAAGGAGGGGCCACAGAATGCGCTGGAGCTGGAAGAACGCTATTCTCAGCGTTACCGTTTGGATCTGTACCAACAAGCTTTAGACAAGCTCCTTGATACGGGATTGGTTTATGCCTGCAACTGCTCCCGCGCACAAATCCTGAAACAGAGCTCCAGCGGCGCTTACCCGGGTACCTGCCGCCACAAAGGTCTGTCGCTGGAGGCGAAGGATGTTGCCTGGCGCCTGAATACGGAAGCGGCAGAACCTGTTTCTGTAAAAAGCCTTGATGGTACTTTACTCAAAGCGGCATTACCGGCTGATATGCAGGATCCTGTTATCCGTAAGAAAGACGGCTTTCCTGCTTACCAGCTGAGCTCTATTGTAGACGATATCCATTTCGGCATTGACCTCATCGTGCGCGGCTACGATCTGTGGCCCTCCACCCTGGTGCAGCTTCATATTGCTTCGCTTCTGAAGGAAGATCCTTTTTTAAATACAACGTTTTACCATCACCCGCTGATCCTGGACGCCCATCAGCGCAAGCTCTCCAAATCGGCCGGCGATACCTCGGTGCATTACCTGCGGCAACAGGGCTTTTCCGCGGAAGAGGTTTATGAACGTCTCGGAAAGGAATTACATCTGTCCGAACCACTCAAGCATTGGAGGAATCTGCGCTTTATGTCTCCGCATTGAACATACTCTAATTTTTGGATTTATCCATATCATCTTAAAGCTTAAGAATAACACTTTTAGATGCCGCGCGTCGCCTGGCAAAACGCGGCGCCGGTGAGCTGTAAATTTTAATTTTTTTAGCTGAGCCCGAAAGAGCTTTAGTTCTCTTTCGGTTGCGAAGCTTAAAAATTAAAAGAGCGCGGGGCAATCGTTTTGCCTTGATTTTTTTGTTTCTTTTTTCATCAAGGAAAAAAGAAATAGAGAATAAAGAAAAAAACAGGATGATAATCGACTAATAGGATAAGATGAGCCAATGACCTTACCTTCCTGGATCACTCTGCAAAACCTTAATCAAAAAACAGCCAGTTCACACCAAACTTGAAAGCCCGGTCGTTTTGCAGATAGCCCGGCCCGAGGGAATAGTTGCTGCCGAGAAAGCCCTGTGTCACATGATCGATTTTCACAAAGATCCTCACCGGGCGGATGCGCGCATTCAGGAAGAAATCAATGTAAGGATAATCTCCCACGCTGACACGGGTTTGGGTATAGAATACATTGGTGGCAGGCATGTAATTATAGCCGTAGAAACTGCTGAAATACTGGCAGCTAAAGCCTACCTGGAGGTTCAGGGCTTTTTTAAACAGGTTCCCCTGGTAATAGAGGGAGCCGTTGAGCACATGATCGGGTACACTGATCACATTTTCCTCGGTAGATGCTTGATATACATAGCCGGCATTAAGCCCCAGGTGCCTGAAGAAGAGCATATCCTTCCGGATAAAGCAAGCCATGCTCTGGATAGCAACCGGAGCCTGCGAAGGCGAAGCATCACTATTGAAGAACAATTGGTTATCCGTATTCTGTACAAATGCTCCCATGCTGAAGCGGTTATCGGCCGTGGAAATGCTCAGCATGGCCTGCGCTTTATCTGTTGGTGAGAAACTGTGCTTCCAGACGAAATTATTGCTGTACCAGGAGTTGTAAATAAAATCGGGATGACGCTTTTCAATACCGGCTTTCGCCTGTATCTCAAAGGGCACTTTAAAAACATCGTAGGCTATTTTTAAGCGGTATTTGATCCCGGCTTCCAGCTGATAATCATTCTGATTCGAGCCTTGATAAATGTAAGCTGTCTTAACGAACGCATTAAAATGAGTTGTATTCATAAAGAGGCCGGCATCCACACTGTTGTTCACAAAGGTGGTATCGTCGTATTGATAGAGCTGCGTGAATTCATTCTTAATGCCAAATTGCAGGCTTGTGAACAAAGGGCGGATCCGCAGGGTGTAATGCCCGGAGTTGGTAATCGTTCTCCAGTGCGTAGAATCCATCGTGGCCGCGGTATCGAGGTAATAATAAGGATAGAATTGATCGTTTGCCAGACCATTATCAATGTACTTGGTATAATTTCCGGTATAGTTCAGCTTATAATCCACCACATGCGACAGCACCGTGGAGCTGTCCTCTACGGCGTTGAGCCTGAACCAGGGGTTGACCTCTACCGTGGTAAAGCGCACTTCGCGGCGTGCCTGGCTCAGGTACACGGGCAGCAATTGCTTGGTGACGCGTGCATCTTTTTTAAATAAGGAATCGTTCGAGATCCCGCCGCTTTCATTATGCTTCAGCTTATTAAATAAGAAATAAGCATAATAGCCCGCCCTGCCTTTCTTGCCGGTATAGTTGGAAGAGGTGTACAGGTTATCCGTAAAGCTCACCTGCCTGCGGTAAAACCCGATGCTGCTGTAGCGGTTGAGGCGCAGCGTGAGGTTGAGCCTGTTTTTGAAGGTATGCGAAAATACCAGGCGGAACATCTGCTCCTGCTTGGTTCCGGCAATCCCGGTGAGGCTGCCGTAAGGCCCTTTGGTCTGGTAGAATTTCACCTGGCCCTCGGAGATCATATCGTTCTCATACGGCGGCTGGTAGAACTTAAAGCCCAGGGAGCGCTGCTGATACTTCAGGAACAACGACTCCGAAGGCAGGCCGATATTGCCGCTTCGGTTTTTGGGGTAATAATTCTGGAAATCCGTCAGGATGGTATCCGTGGGGTTGTTCTGAAAGCCTTCCAGGTTGCTTCTCGCCTCATTGGTAAGCGTCCGTACATGGCTGCTATCGGTGATATAGACGACCTGCGCCGGCGAGATCATACAGGCCAGTAAAAAACAGGCGCATAGCAGAAAAGCGTTAACCGTATTGTTTGAAAAAAGCATGAAGGACCGAAAGGTACAAATTTACAATTTATCGAAGAAATGCTCTTCCACATCAAAGGTAGATTTGATACCTACCTGGCTGAAGTCGGATTCCAGCCATTTGGTGGCTGTCTGGCGCCCGCGTTCCTTCAGGCTCAGCAGAAAGTCCCAGGAGGTGTTCATCTTACTGCTGTAGCTGAGCTGGCTCAGGGCATCGTAGCCCGAAATAGTATGCACGAAGATCTCGCGGTTTACTTTATCATCGGTTTTCAGGATCCCGTTGCGGATCAGCTCGTTCCTGTAGTGGATCAGCTTCATTTCGTTGATCAGGCTGCTGTTGAAGGAGATTTCATTGACCCTGTCGGCAATATCGCGGGCCGTTGTGGGAACGGAATTAATATTAATGGAATTAATCTTTATTAACACAATATCCCTTAAAGTCGTATTGGTGATGATCGGAAAAATAGGAGGATTTCCCATGTAGCCCCCATCCCAGTAATATTCGTTCTCGATCTTCACCGCCTGGAAAAGGAAAGGCAGGCAGGCCGAAGCCAACACCGCATCCACGGTGATTTCCTTGTTGGTGAAAATCTTGGCGCGGTTGGTTTTCACATTGGTCGCGCAGATAAACAGCTTCTTTTTATTATACAACTTCAGCTCGTTGAAGTCGATCAGGTCGGTGAGGATATCACGAAGCGGATTGTAATTAAAGGGATTGAAGTTATAGGGCGACATGTACTGCGTCATGTTATTGAAGAACATGTAACCGGGCGAATTGTAAATATCGCCGCCGCCAAAGAGCCTGTCGAAGCTACTGGGCTTGAAAAGGCCGCCCGCCTGGGCAATGCGCCGCCACAGCTGTTCCAGTAATTGTTTAGCTGCTTTGGGCCCGCCTACATGAAGGCCATAGGCACAGGTAACGGCATTCACGGCTCCGGCACTGGTGCCGCACATCGATTCTGCAATGAGATCGTCTACTTCCAGTAACCTGTCCAACACGCCCCAGGTAAAGGCGCCATGCGCGCCGCCGCCCTGCAAAGCGATCCCTACTTTTTTTGCTTCAGAGTGACTCATTCTATATCAAATACATTTAGTCCTAAATTCATTCAGGGGTTTCAATCCAATCAAATATAACTATATTCCTTAAGGATCAAAATTAAATAAGACGAGGAGATTATTTGGGGCGATAAATGCGCACAGGTTTCGACTCCGCTCAGCCAGCGCCATGTTCGTTAGTGTGTTCCTGAAATATCAGTTCGGGCGAAGCCGGGAACAGCAAAGCCAATATCAGAACGCGTCCCGACTCCGCTCAGGGCGACAGTGTCATCACCCTGAGCGAAACCGAACGACAAAATAACTTACAAATTCTCCTTCACGAACTTGAGCATCTTGTTATACAGGTGCGCCCTGGTATAGCCACCGTAAATGCCATGGTTCTTGTTTGGATAGGTCATAAATTCGAACGGAATATTATTCTTCACCAGGGCGTTGGCCAGCTCCATCGAGTTCTGATAATGCACATTATCATCGCCGCTGCCATGCACCAGCAGGAATTTACCTTTGATGTTTTTAGTAAAGTTCACCGGCGAGTTATCCTCATAGCCGCTTTTATTATCGGCAGGCTTACGCAGGAAACGCTCCGTGTAAATATTATCATAGAATTTCCAGTTGGTAACAGGCGCTACCGCAATCGCCGCTTTAAAGTAATCGGCTCCTTTGCTGATAAGTAATGATGCCATGTAACCGCCATAGCTCCATCCCTGGAAACCAATGCGATTTTTATCCACATACGGAAGCGTGCCGATATACCTGGCAGCATCGATCTGGTCGAGCGTTTCCAGTTTTCCTAACTGTAAATACGTGCAATGTTTGAATTCCCTTCCGCGCCCCAGTGTTCCACGGCCATCCACGCATACCACCATGTAGCCTTCCTGGTTGAGCAGGGAATGCCACCAGAAGTCGAAGGTTTCCCAGGCGTTGTTACACTCGTTGGATCCCGGACCATTGTAGGCAAACATGTAAACAGGGTATTTTTTGGCCGGATCAAAATTCTGCGGCTTCATCATCCAGCCGTTCAGCTCCACGCCTTCCGTATTTTTAAACGTAAAAAATTCTTTTTTGGATAATTTGTATTCGCCCATTCTCGTTTTCAGGTCGGTGTTGCTTTCCAGCACTTTGATGAGCTTGCCATCAGCGCTGTGCAATTCGTATACCGGCGGTGTGTTGGCATTGGAGTAGGTGCTCACATAATACTTCAGACCGGTGCTGAACTCTGCCGAAGTCGTTCCGTCCTGGGTCGACAATCTTTTTTTGGCGCTGCCATCCAGCTTCACGCTGTAGATGTCGCGGTTGATCTGCCCGTTCTCTGTAGAGATATAATATAAGGTGTTCGATTTTTCATCGTAGCCTTCAAAAGAGATCACATCCCAGTTTCCTTTGGTAATCTGGTTGACCAGCTTCCCGGTATTATCATAATAATACAGGTGGTTGTAATTGTCTTTTTCGCTGCTCCAGATAAAGCCTTTGCTGTTTGGCAGAAAAGTCAGGTCATCGGTAATGTCGATGTACGTTTTGGATTCTTCCGTCAACACCGTTTTCGTGCTTCCGTCAGCCGCATTGGCATACAGGAGCTCGAGCTTATTCTGCAGGCGGTTCATGCGTTGCAGCGATAGCACGTTCTTATCGGTGGTCCACTGGATGCGCGGAATGTAGATGTCCGTTTCTGTGCCGATGTCCACGTTTGTGGTTTTACCTGTCGCCACATCAAAGACATGTACGCTCAGGATCGAGTTGTTCTCTCCTGCTTTCGGGTATTTGAACGTCACCTTATCCGGGTACAGGTTATTATGATACGTATCGAAGGTATATTCCTTCACCTTGCTTTCATCAAACCGCACAAAGGCCAGCTTGCTGCCGTCGGCATTCCATTCAAAATAATCAGGCTTGCTGAATTCCTCTTCATATACCCAGTCGGCCCAGCCGTTCTTGATCTCGTTCAGCTTTCCGTCGCTGGTTACCTGCGTTTCCTTGCCGGCACCGAGGTCTTTGATGAAGAGGTTATTGTTCCTCACAAAGGCGACCTTATTTCCAACAGGCGAAAAGGTAGCGAACATTTGCTTTCCGCCTTCCGAGAGCTCTTCCGTTTTCCCGGATTTGAGGTCATACACATAATTTCTCTGAACGGCCGAATGGCGGTAAATCCCTTCTGCCTCCAGGGAAAAGAACAGCTTGCTTTCATCGGGGCTAAAGGAATAGCCGCTGATGTCGATGGTTTGGTCCTTATACTTCACGGCAGAGCCCTTCACCAGCACGGCTACTTTCTTACCGCTCTTAAGATCGTATTTGACGATGTTCTGAAAATCGCCATCGGGCTCGAGGTCTGTATAATGTGTTCCGTCTTTCATGACGTTGAAGCCGCCCGCCGATTGAGGCATAAAGGCATATTTAGTCCAGAGATCGTCGATGGTGATTTGTTTTTGCGCCTGCATAGGCTGCACTAGAGCCAGCGACAGGCCAAATGACAGGAATACGTTTTTTATCATAGATGTAGTAGCTTAAAATGTTGTTTGCTGGCATGAAGATAATCATTACTCCCTATTGACAAACAGTATTTTACTCAAACGGTAACTATGTTAAATAAATGAGTTGAAATTAATGTGAATTTTGAGTAGATTAGCATTATCTAAAACTAAACCATGCAGACTTTCAAAACCATTATTATTGACGACGAAGAGAATAGCAGAAGCAACACGCGCGCGATGCTCGAGAACTACTGCCCTGAAATTGAGATCATTGCCGAAGCCGGAAGTGGAATTGAAGGAAAAAAAATGATCCAGGAGCTGAAACCGCAGGTTGTTTTCTGTGACATTAATATGCCGGGCATGACCGGCCTTGAAATGATAGAAGGTTTAGTACACCGCGATTTCTGCCTTATTTTTCTGACGGCCTACAGCGAGCACGGGATCAACGCCGTGAAAGCAGGCGCCATCGACTACTTGCTGAAACCGCTTCTGTTGAGCGAGCTCCAGGGCGCCGTGAAAAAAGTAGTGCAGCACTACGAGCAAAAAGGCGGAGCTACGACGGCCACGGGCAGCAACGATAAAAACCTCGTTCTCATCAATCACAGCAAAGGCTTTACCCTGATTGATTATAAAGATATCATCTGGCTGGAAGCTTCCGATAATTACACGAACCTGTTCCTCAACACCGGAAAAAAAATTGTGGCATCCAAAACCCTGAAAGAGTTTGAAGCCATCCTGCCTACCAACGTGTTTTTCCGCATCCACCGCTCCTCCCTCATCAATATCGATTTCATTAAGGAATATTCGAATGCGGAAGGCGGCACCATCATCATGGCCGACGGCACGAGCATTCAGGTTTCCAAAGCACGCTCCCAGGAGTTCAGCGAGTTCATCAAGACCCGCGCCGTAACACCGAAATAAGAGAACAGCCTGTTTAACGATTTATTTTTCAATCAGCCTCTGCCATCAAATCAGGGGCTGATTTGTTTTTTGGGATGATCATTTTTATTCCGAAAATCTCAACGACTCTTACTAAGTAAATTTTGAGCATGCCTCTGCAAAGAGGCGGCGGAGTCGCGCTGTCGCTGCAATCTTTTGCTGCCCTTCGCTGCCCTTCGACTTCGCTCAGGGTGACAGCTCTGCGTCCTGCAAAAAGGATTTTCGTAACCATCGCTCACGCCGCCATACACTCGTCCATGAGAAAATCTGAAATCCCGGATTATCCGGGCAGGGATAGAACGAAAATCCTTTTACGGAACGCAGTGGAGTAAAAGATTGGAGTGATAGCCCGGCCGTCCCGTCACCGGCATTGGAAAGAACATAAAAGCATCATTAACCGGATAGAAAGCCCGAATGTCCTTAGCCGTAGCGGGACGGGCCCGCCAAAAAATCACCCTTTCTCAGACAGCGTTCTTGCAGGTAGCCTTATCTTTTTTGCTTCCCCTTTTATCTTTTGAAGCCGTTTATTCTGACGTTTACCCGGGTATTTGAACCGTTTGCCATTCTTGCTTCTTCGGTTTCATATATTTTACCTATTTTTATATGCGTTACATGTTTTTGAGAGCGGCATATTATAGCATTTTTATTTTCTTACTCGCATCAACGTCCTGGTCACAAAGCCGGAGTTTTTCGTTTCAGCATTACGGGCCGGAAGATGGCCTGAGTAATACCAATGTACTCGCTATTAAGCAGGACAAGAACAACATTCTGTACCTGGCTACTGAAAACGGCATCTATCACTTCGACGGTTATAACTTCGGGAAGATCAAGCCCAACACCATCCTGAAATCAAATAACATCCGCAACATTGATTTCAACCAGAAGAATAACCTGATCATCATTAACCGCATAGCGGGCATTTATGAATACAACCGCAAAAGCAATGAGGCCCGGCTGCTCGACAGCTTAAAATTCAATACAGTAGATGAGCTCATTGTAGATAAGGACTACAGCTTCTCGCTCACCGACCAGATCAAAGTAACGGTGATTGACCGGAAGACGGGTAAAACGATTGAGGACGAGATCAAAAAAGCGGATCAGGGAAACCAGGCCTTCGCCATTTTTAAAACCAAACAAAACACCATCCTGATCGGTCGTTCGGATGGCTTATACCGCTTCGAGAAGGGCAAACAGATCAAGATCCCTTTTAAAAAACCGTTCCCGGTTTATGCGATTACCCAGGATACGGCAGGAATTCTTTACCTGGGCAGCGACAATGCCATTATTTGCCTCAACAGCACCACGGTGGAAAAGATAATCCCTGTGAAAACGCAAAAAGTCAACAGTTTTTTTCCGGGAAATAACTTCACACGCGTCAGCAAGGTGATCGTGGATAAATACAAGCGCATCTGGTTTAGCACCGATGACAACCTCTACGTGATTGAGAACGGTATTTGCTACGATGCCTTCGACCTGCTGGGCATTGACAAGGTGGTGATCAACTGCCTGTATAAGGATACCGACGACAATATCTGGATCGGCACCTTCAACGACGGGGTATACTTCATTCAGAACCCGCTGTTCCTCAATACCTCCTTTACCTCCGACGGGAAGATCCTCCCGGTGAGCTGCGCAGCCTTTGTAGACAACCAGGTGGTGGTAGGCACCAACAACGGCTTATTCATTTACGATTATGTAACAGGCAATACGCAGACCGTTGTGAAGCCCGACGGCCTGTTTTATGAATCGGTATTCGCGATTACGCCGGTCGGAAAATCGGTGGTGTACGCCAAGCTAAACTCCCTCAGCTCGGCGAAACGCTCCTTCATGATCGGGAACATGGTGTATAATTTTGTGCCGGTTACCTCGCGGCTCTTCCGCTATAACAAAAGCTCGGGCAAAGCTTATACGGCCGATGGGATCGGAACGTTGTACAGCATTACCAATTTCAGCCCCGACAAGAGCAGCAAACCCGATACCATGATCTCCTTCCCGGACTACCGCACCAAGATCAATACGGTATTTGAAGACGGCAACGAGATCCAGGTAGGCACCTCCGACGGATTGACAACCTACTCCACTGCGACAAAAACCTATAAGAACTATGCCGCGGAACTATTCAACTACGCTATCTATGATATTGCCAACTATAAAGGCAAAACCTACCTCGCCCACGAAAACGGAATTACGGTACTCGAAGATTCCAGGCTGATCCAGGAAATAGGGCCGCAACGCCTCACCACGGTAAAGAAGATCCGCTTTTACCAGAACAGGGTGTGGATCGCCACGCTGGATGGCCTCTTCATCTGCGATGAGCAGCTCCGCCCGATCGTGATCTACAACAAATCGAACGGCCTGCTTTCCAATACCATTAACGATATTGTGTTTAACGGCAACATGTGCTGCATCTGCACCAACAAGGGCATTACCATTTCTTCCATTGCCGACCTGCTCGCCCAGCGCAGGTCCAATAATAAATTATTTATTACGTCTACCAGCGTTGAGGAAAAAGAAACGGACCTGATCAATAACCAGCTCATCATGGGCAGCTCGGAATCGGATGTGACGATTAATTTTTCCAGCCCCTTGTTTGTAAAGCCCAACAAGCAATATTATAAATACAAGTATGACCAGTCGAAATGGATGCCCCTCGACAATGCGAACCTCCGGCTGACGGCGATCAACGGCGGCACGCACAATGTGAGCATCATCAGCTCTTACGACAACATCAACTGGTCGGAACCGGTAAACATCACCATCAAAAAAGAGGTGCCTTTCAACGAGAGCAACTGGTTTGTGATTGCCATCGTCATGGCTTCCCTGCTGGTGTTCACGGGTATTGCCTTTATCTGGGTAAAGCGCATCCGGGTGAAAGCCACCAGGCGCGTGAAGGAGGAAAGACAGGTGAATTTACTGAAACACCAGGCGATGAACTCCCTGATGAGCCCGCATTTTATCTTCAACTCGCTTACCTCTATCCAGAATTACATCAATGCCAACGACTCGCTGAAGGCCAGTGAATACCTGGCTAAATTTTCGAGGCTGATCCGCATGATCATTGAAAAGGCCTCACAGGGCGACATTGCCCTGCACGAAGAACTCGTAAGGCTGAACTATTACCTGGACCTGGAAAAAGAGCGCTTCAAAGGCAAGTTCGATTTTTTCATTGAGGTGGAACCTGGAATAAATACCTACGACATTAAGATCCCGAACATGATCATTCAGCCTTATGCCGAAAACTCAATCATACACGGCATTTTACCGAAGCACGAACACGGCAACCTGTATATTCATTTCAGGCGGCCCACCACCCACACCCTGCTCATTGTGATCGAAGATGACGGCATTGGCTTTAACAAAGCCCGCGAAAACGTGAAGGCAGGGCATAAATCGCTGGGTACCAGAACCATTGAGAACATCCTGGAGCTGAACACCAAGCTGACCGGAAAAAAACAAACCGTGGAAATCATTGATAAAATGGACCTGCCGGAACCAACGAACGGAACCCGCATAACAATAACCTTACAGATAGACTAAGTAAACATTTAAAATAGTATTTTTATTTTTTATAATACAGCACGATAATTGCATAGCATTGCCTGATTTGAGTAAACGCATACACATACTTTTTATTCTTTTTTGTTGTTTGTCTGGTATGGTGCGCGCACAAAAACCGGTTGGCCTTATGCCCGACACGATAGTGGTATGTGCAGGCGACTCCTTCCTGGTAAAATTTCCCGAAGAGCGTGTGAGCGCCGGAGCTACCTACGAATGGACATCTCCGAGAATTATTATCCAGAATGCCAAGCAGCTGTACGTAAAGGCCAAAGGCCGCTACACAGTGAAAATCTATGATGGCAACCGCGTGCTTTATGATACCACGTATGTAAAGCTCAACGAGAGGCCACGCTACAACATCCGCGATACGGTCATCTGCAGCGGCAGTATCCTCGTGATAAAACCCGAAACCAAATACAAGTACAGCTGGAGCAACGGCGACCCTTCGGAGAACCTGAAAATAGACAAGCCTGGCAAATACTGGATCAAGCTCAACAACAAGGGCTGTTATTTTGCGGATACTTTCCGCGTAAGCTCCGCCAATGGCGTGATCCCTAACTTCGGGAAAGAAGTGCTGGTGTGTGAAAGCGACAACAACAAGATCCTTTCGGTGCGTGCGCCGGCGGAGACCAAGCTCTACTGGAATACCGGCGAAAACACCACAGCCATCAACGCTACCAGGGAAGGTGTGTACTGGGTAAAAAGCACTTCCAAAAACTGCGGCACCAAAACCGACAGCGTTACGGTGAAATACAAGAACTGCGATTGCGACATGTATATTCCCAACAGCTTTACACCGAACGACGACGACCGCAACGATTACTTCGCGCCGGTATTCCAGTGCGAATACAGCTACTTCCTGCTCACGATCTACGACCGCTGGGGAAATACGGTATATACCTCTACCAACGTAAATGGCAGGTGGGACGGCAAGTTCAAAAGCAACCCCTGCCCGGACGATGTGTATGTCTATAAAATAGATGCGGTGCAACGAAGCTCCGAAAAAAAGGTCAGCCGCAGCGGCCACATTTCACTCTTCAGATAAGGCATGCCACACAGAAGCATCATCTTTAGCTTATTTCTGTTACAGGTCCTTTCACTTTTTTCACAGGACAAGCTCAATCAGATCCGGCCCTTCGGCACCAATCCGGGAAATCTGAAGCTGATGTTCTATGACCCGGGAAACATTAAAGAAAAGGCACCGCTGGTGGTCGTGCTGCACGGCTGCACGCAAACAGCCGGCAGCTGCGCGGAGCAAACGGGCTGGAACAAGCTGGCGAAACAGAACGGTTTTTTTGTATTGTATCCCGAACAGCTTATCCTGAATAACGCAGAGAACTGCTTCAACTGGTACCGCAGCGGCGACCAGGGCAAAGAGAAGGGTGAACCGGCTTCCATCATGCAGATGATCAACTACCTGAAACAGCATCAGCCCATCGATTCGACGCGCATTTATGTGATTGGCCTGTCGGCCGGAGGCGCCATGAGCAGCATCCTGATGGCCGTATTTCCGCAGGTGTTTGACAAAGGCGGCGTAATGGCCGGCGGCCCATACAAATCAGCAGAATCCGTTGTAAAAGCGGGACCGACGATGCTGGGCATGGTTTCCAAATCGCCGGAAGACTGGGGAAACCTTATCAGGGAACAGAATCCGGGCTACCAGGGCAGCTATCCTGAGCTGCTGGTGTTTCACGGAGGCATCGACCCGGTAGTGAGCAGCAACAACGCCAACCAGCTCATCAAGCAATGGACAGACATTCACCATACGGATTACGAAGTGGATGAGCACCAGGAGCAGTTTAAAGGCCATGAGGATATTGAGCGAAATGTTTATAAAGATCAACACGGACGCGATGTGGTGACTTACTACCGCATCAAAGGCCTTGGGCATGCCGTAGCGCTCGATACCGGCGCTTGCCGCAACCAGGGCGGGAAGACAGGGCTCTTTGCCGTAGATAAGAATTTCCATAGTACCTGGTGGGCGGCCTACTTCTTCGGGATCCTCAAAGAGGAGTACCGCATTACAGGCGACACTGTGGTAAAAGCCGGACAGGAAGGGCTCTCCTACTCTGCGCCTCTGCATGAAAACGCTTACTACAACTGGAAAACACCGGCCGGCATGTGGATCAGTTCCGGCGACAAGAGCCACGCGATTGTGCTTAGCGCCGATCATGCCAGCGGCTACCTGGAGCTGACCGAAACCCGCCAGGACGGCTGTCGCTACGAGGCTCCCGCCCTCTGGATCCGCGTGAAAGAATAAAGAGCGCTTTCCTTTCGCTTAAGAATCCTGTAATGAATCATTATTGTAAGGCGGCTCGTCCTGCGATCGCCACGCTTGCCTCCACGCCCCGGGATCCACGCCTACCGTAACTGCCGCAGCATTTGGCCGGGACGGCATCTTATATCTGCGCTAACAGGGGAAGTATCTAATCGGGCAAAAGATTTCTTTTTTTAGCAAAAAACTGTAAATTCGGTTTTTTATAAGGTCCTTTCTTTTTTTGGTGAAACTCAGAAAAATACTTCTCTTTCCCCTGGCCGTTCTCTACGGCATCGTCACTTCTGTACGGAACCTGCTCTACGACTGGAAAATTCTCAAAAGCAAGCAATTTGATGTACATACGATCTGTGTCGGGAACCTGGCAGTGGGTGGCACGGGAAAAACACCGCATGTGGAATACCTGATCCGCCTGCTGAAAGACCAGTTTCGGATTGCCACGCTGAGCCGCGGCTATAAGCGAAAAACAACCGGCTTCCTGATGGCGGATGCCAACAGTACCGCACAGGACATCGGCGACGAGCCTTTGCAATATAAATTTAAAAATCCGGAGCTGACGGTGAGCGTGGATGCCAACCGGCCCAACGGCGTGAAAAACCTGCTGGCGCTGGAACATCCGCCGAAGGTGATCCTCCTCGACGACGCCTTTCAGCACCGCGCCCTGAAGTGCGAGCTGAATATTGTGATAAGCGAATACAGTAATGTATACCTGCGCGACCACATGCTGCCGGCCGGAAACCTGCGCGAGCCCAAAACAGGCATCAAACGGGCCGACATCATTATCATCAGCAAGGTGCCCGACAGGGTCAATGCGGTAGACATCCGTAACCTGATCAAAGACATCAGGCCGCTTTCGCACCAGCGTTTATTTTTTACCTGGCTGAAATACGGGGAGCTCAGGGGCCTTAAAAATCCGGAGGAAAGCATCCATACCCTCGACGACCTGTTCCGTTACCGCGTGGTTGTATTTACGGGAATCGGAAACCCCGAGCCGATGGTGACCTACCTGAAAGAATATGCCGCCTCGGTAAAGCATATCCAATACCCCGATCATCATACCTTTACGCTACAGGACATTGCCGGGATCCGTAATGTGCTCGACGCCATAGAAGGCGGAAATAAGATCGTGGTGACCACTGAAAAAGATGCCATGCGATTAAAGGATGCCGATTTGCAGGATGTGGTAAATACATTACCTTTGTTCGTTCTTCCGATCGAGGTCGATTTTAAGGACAAGGAACAGGAGTTTAATGAAACAATCATCAATTATGTTAGAACAAATAAATTTTACCACAAAAAGTATTCTTGACAAAACCAATCAATTCAAGCCTGAGGTAGGCATCATTTTAGGAACAGGCCTCGGCGGCCTCGTGAAAGAGATCAACACGGAGTTTGTGATCCCTTACGGCGAGATTCCTAACTTCCCGGTGAGCACCGTGGAAGGACACAGTGGTAAATTAATTTTCGGAGAGCTGGGCGGAAAAAAAGTAATGGCCATGCAGGGTCGCTTTCATTTTTACGAGGGCTACACCATGCATCAGATCACCTTCCCCGTTCGGGTGATGAAAGCCCTGGGCGCTCACACCCTCGTGGTATCCAATGCCAGCGGCGGCATGAACCCCACATTCGAGATCGGCGAGATCATGCTCATCAATGACCAGATCAACCTCTTCCCGACAAATCCTTTAATCGGCCCTAACATTCCAGAGCTTGGCCCCCGCTTCCTCGACATGAGCGAGCCTTACGATAAGAAGCTCATTGCCAAAGCGCATGAGATCGCCAAAAGCAACAACATTAAAGTGAGCGAAGGCAGCTATGCCGGCCTAACAGGCCCTTGTTTTGAAACACCGGCCGAATACCGCTACATTGCCCGCATTGGCGCCGACACCGTTGGGATGAGCACCGTGCCGGAAGTGATCGTGGCCCGCCACGGCGGCATGCGCGTGTTTGGCGTGAGCATCGTGACCGACCTGGGCGTGGAAGGAAAAATTGTGGAAGTGACGCATGAAGAAGTGCAACACATTGCTGCCTCTGCTGAGCCCAAAATGAGCCTCATTGTGAAGGAAGTGATCCGGTCGATGTAATTTTTACCGTCATTGCGAACGCCGTGAGGCAATCTCCCAAAAAGAACAGATGGCTTCGTCGTCCCTACCCGCAATGATCTCTAAAACATTCATCTTCATAAACAACCTCTCATCCCTATAAGTCTTGTTCAAACATAAATACTCTGCGATCTTTGCATCATACGCCGCGACCTTTGCTGTAAAATATATAACCTATACATGAAAAACCTCTTACTCCCCATTCTGTTAATCAGTTCTTTGCTGGCGAAAGCCGACGAAGGGATGTGGCTGCCACAGCTGCTGAGCGCCATGAACATCAAGGACATGAAAAAGAACGGCCTCAAGCTAACGGCCGAGCAGATCTACAGCATCAATAAATCGAGCCTCAAAGACGCCATCGTACAGTTTGGCGGCGGCTGCACCGGGGAAGTGGTATCGGGCCAGGGCCTGCTCATCACCAACCACCATTGCGGCTACTCTTCCATTGCCTTTCACAGCAGCGTGGAGAAGGATTACCTGACCAAAGGCTACTGGGCGATGAACAAGAATGAAGAGCTTTACACGCCTAACCTGACGGTAACCTTCATCAACCGCATCGAGGACGTGACTGCCAAAGTCATGAAAGGCATCGCTGCCAACAGCACCGAAGCGAAGATCGACTCCATTACCAAAGCCAACATCAAACAATTGGAGAAAGATGCCGTTACGGGTACGCACTATGAAGCCTTTGTACGCCCCTTCTTCTATGGCAACGAGTATTATTTATTTGTAACCGAGACCTTCAAAGATATCCGCATGGTGGGCGCTCCGCCCTCTGCCATCGGTAAGTTCGGTGGCGAAAGCGATAACTGGATGTGGCCGCGCCACAATGCCGATTTTTCGGTATTCAGGATCTATGCCGGCAAAGACAACAAGCCGGCAGAATACAGCCCCGACAACGTACCTTATACACCGAAGCACGTCGTGCCGGTGTCCCTGAAAGGCTACAAGGAAGGCGATTTCACCATGGTATACGGTTTCCCGGGAAGAACACAGGAATACCTGTCGAGCTACGCGGTAGACATGATCATGAACGAAAGCGATCCGTTGAAAGTGGCCCTGCGTGAAAAACGCCTCAACATCATGAGTGTGGACATGCGCCAGAGCGACGCCGTGCGCATCAACTACGCCACCAAATATGCAGGCATTGCCAACTACTACAAGAAATGGATGGGCGAAATGAACGGTCTGAAAAAATACGACGCGCTAAGCAAGAAACAGGCTTTCGAAAAACAATTCATGACCGCGATCAGCAGCGATCCCGCCAAAAAAGAAAAATACGGTAACCTCTTCAACCAGTTCGAAAAGGTATATACCGAATACCGCGTGCTGAACAAGCAGGTGGATTATTACAGCGAATGCCTCATGGCCATTGAAGCCTTTACCTATGCCCGCACCTACATCAACCTGATGGGCGAGCTGAAGAAAAAACAAAAGGGCCTCACAAATACCTTCGATACCAACCTGGCTGAATATAAAAAGCTGGCCTTCTACAAGGCCTATAACCAGCCTACGGACATTAAGATGTGTCGCGCGATGCTGGAAGAGTATATCAAAGGCGTAGCCTCCGCCAACCGTCCACCGGTGCTGGATTCCTTCATCGTAGCCAACGGAAGCGATGCCAAAAAACTAACGGACTTCCTCTTTGCCAATACCAGCTTTGTAGACAAGACCAAAACGGAAGCCATGCTCAACGACCTGGAGAAATACCCGAACCTCTACGAGCGTGACCCGGTATTTTATGTGACCAATGCGATCATCAAATATTATTCGACATCGGTATTCCCGCAGTTCCAGTACGACGAGCGCGAGATCAACGAGCTGCAGAAGCTCTACATCAAAGGACAGCAGGAAGTGATCAAGGACAAGAAATTTTACCCGGATGCCAACTCCACCCTGCGCGTGGCTTACGGCAAGGTCAACAGCTACGAGCCGAAGGACGGCGTGAAGTATAATTACTACACCACCCTCGACGGCATCATGGAGAAATACATTCCGGGCGACGAGGAATTTGACGTGCCGGAAAAATTAAGAGACTTATACAAGAAAAAAGATTTCGGTCAATACGCTAACGCCGATGGAAAGATCCAGGTGGCTTTTACGGCCAGCAACCATACCACAGGCGGCAACAGCGGCAGCCCGGTGTTCAACGCCAAAGGCGAATTGATCGGCACCAATTTCGACCGCAACTGGGAAGGCACGATGAGCGACATCATGTATAACCCGAACCAATGCCGCAACATCACCCTCGATGTGCGCTACACGCTTTTCATCATCGATAAGTTTGCAGGAGCAGGTTATCTGCTGAATGAGATGAAGTTGGTGAAGTAAGGAATTTTATTTAAGAAGGAAGCCCTTGTCGATGACAGGGGCTTTTTTTATTATACCCCGTTCCGCAGGGTTTGCAATGCTGAGGCTTTATAATTGCATCTTCATACTTTCCCACTCATTACATCACTGGCTACCAAAAAAACAGGCCGGAAGCATTTGTGTTTCCGGCCCGTTTTAGAATAATTCATAAATACCTTACTTCTTCGGCGGCAAAGCAAAAGCGACTGCTTCATGCTCAAAGTGGTCGCGGTGCGAGCCATCGCAGAAAGGCTTGTTTTTAGACAGGCCGCAACGGCATAGCGACACGATCTCTCTTCCGCCGAGGTCATAGTTCGCGCCGTTTTTATCAACGATTTCGAAGTCGCCTTCCAGTTTCACGGAGCCGTTGGAGTTGATGGTAATTTTTGTTTTTGACATAGGAATGAGTTTAGGGTTGCAAAAATAGTCAACACCCGGCCGATATTTTCCGGAAAGTATAATTTATAAGCATTCTACATAAAGCATCCCATCCATGGCACCTGCATTTTTGTATCTTTAAACATCTTAGCACGAAGCACCGGCATGAAAACAGTCTTCTTTTTTCTTCTCCTCTTCTTCAACATCACACAGCTCTTCCCACAAAAGAGCCTTGCCGGAGCCTTGCGCTTCGATGGTGTGTATTTCACCAAGCCCTCGCGGCAAAGCTCACAGGATGTCTGGGCCGTGCGCTGCCTGCGTTTTTACCAGGACAAGACGGTGATCCTCACCTCCGAAGTCTATCCCGATCAGGGCTTCGACATGAGCCGCTTTGAAAGCTATTTCAGTAAAGAAAACCTGCCGCCCGAAACTGCGCGGGGGAAATATACTTCCAGGAACGACAGCCTGGTCTTTTCAACCGAAGCTTATTTCACCGGGGCAACGAAACGGCACACCATTAAAAATCAGTACAGCGTTTCAACGATAACACCGGATAGCCTGAGGCTGGAGCGCCGCACACAATACGACGAAACCGAAACAAGAACCTTCTATTTCAGGGCTTTTCGCAAAGCAAAGTAGAAATAAAAAAGCCTTTGCTATTTCTGCAAAGGCTTTCTTTGTTACTCCGTGCTCTATCCCTAAATACCACGGCACATCGCGACAGGATAAGTTGTGGTCTAATAATCAATTTGTCACATTGTAAAGGTCAATCGTTTTATCATAGAGCTTATCCCTTCTGTTCTTCAGGATTTTGTTGGTGATGGGTAAAGCCAGCATGCCTACAAAGCTGGTGGCCAAATTGGTGATAGAGCCTGCCCCGATTCCAGGCCCTTGTTTGGAGTCATGCACTGCAGCCGAAAGCGTGGAGATGGTGGCCACACCACCCGCAATGGTACTTGGAATGGAGGTAATGCCGATGATCTTCTGAATGGTTTTGGTAGTCTTCGCCGTTTTGAAAGCGATCTGCACCGCCGGGTTTGTCGATTTGGACAAGAGCCTGTCTACATCACGCCGGCCGATCTTCTGCCCGTTGAGCGTATATTTTCTATTCATAAATTCAATCCTGTTTTTTCCGGTAGTGTTTTCAATACCGGTAGAGGCCGGGGCTTTGACAGAATTGATCGCCGCCTCTTTATTATTAAAGGCCTGTCTTTGCCCGTTGCTATAACGGATATAAACAATATCGGTTTTGAAGTCCACAAAATTAGGACCTTCCACATTATCCCACTTTTTGTAGGTAATGGCGTTGGTGCCCACTTCGGTGATCTTTGCCACGATGCGGTCGCCGCTGGTTTTCACGATGGTATCCTGCGCTTTGGCCACCGGGCCGATCAAAAAGGCCGATGAAAGCATCAAAAAGGAGAGTAGCTGTTTTTTCATAGAGGTTTAGTTTATCACAAAATACGTTAAAAACCATGCCGGAAATCATTCCGGAATCATTTTAACATAAAGGAAAAACCATGAGTAAACAGGCCTTTATAACGTATGAAGCCCCGATTTCTGTAGATTTTCTGGATCCAAAGCCCAACTACTTGTCCATAACTGATCAACAAAGGATTTTGGGCGTGCCCCTGCGGGTCGTCACGACTTGTCGAGATCTCCACTCGCTTTTTTTGTAGCCGAAAAAGCTGCAAAAAAGAGCTCCAACAATGCTCAATCCCTTACGAGAGGATACGCCAGGCATTGGGCCTACACACATCGTTAAGCCAAAACTGCGTGAGGGATTGTAGTGAAAAGCCCGGAGCCAGGAGGCACGAGTGGCGAGGACTTGCAACGGAAAGCCCGGCCCGACGACAGGAGGGACACGCCCTGAAAGTAGCTTAACGGTCTGGTTTTATGCGGAATTTTTTTGCAACGAGCCTGTGTTCCTCCCCGAGTCTCCGCTTCTCCCGTTCCGGAAAAAAGCCTATCTTTGCCGGATGTTATTTGCCGGAAAAACCGTTTCTTTTCATACCCTGGGCTGCAAGCTCAACTTCTCGGAAACCTCTACCATTGCCCGCCTTATGCAGGAAAAGGGCTTTCAGAAAATTCCTTTCGAGCAGGGCGCCGATGTGTGCGTGATCAATACCTGCTCGGTCACCGAAAATGCCGACCGGGAATGCAAACAGATCGTAAGATCGGCCCTGAGCAAAAACCCCGAAACCTTTATTGCGGTGGTGGGCTGCTATGCCCAGCTGAAACCGGATGAGATTTCCAACATCGAAGGCGTAGACGTGGTGCTGGGCGCTTCGGAAAAATTCAAGCTGCTCAATTACATCAACTTCTCCGGAAAAAACACGCATACCGAGATCCATAACTGTGAGATCTCGGAAGTGAATAGCTTCGTAGGCTCCTATTCTGCCGGCGACCGCACCCGCTCTTTCCTGAAAGTGCAGGACGGCTGCGACTACAGCTGCACCTTCTGCACCATTCCGCTGGCCCGCGGCAAAAGCCGCAGCGACACCATGGAGAACGCCGTGGAAAATGCCAGGCGCATTGCCGAAAGCGGCGTGAAGGAAATCGTGCTTACCGGTGTGAACCTCGGTGATTTCGGCTACGGCATTGACATCGACAAAGACACGAAAAAGCGCAAGGAATATACCTTTCTCGACCTCATCAAAGCGCTCGACGAGGTGGAAGGCATCGAACGCATTCGTATTTCCTCCATCGAGCCCAACTTATTAAAAGACGAGGTGATCGCCTTCGTGGCGCAATCCAAACGCTTCGTGCCGCACTTCCATATTCCGCTGCAAAGCGGCAACAACGAGATCCTCGGTAAGATGAAACGCCGCTACCAGCGTGAGCTCTATGCCGACCGCGTGGCGAAGATCAAAGAGCTGATGCCGGAATGCTGTATCGGTGTGGATGTGATCGTGGGTTTCCCCGGAGAAACAAACGAGCATTTTATGGATACCTACAACTTCATCAATGCCCTGGACGTATCTTACCTGCACGTATTCACCTACAGCGAACGCGATAACACGGAAGCCATTCAGCTGCCGGGTATTGTGGAATACAGCGAGCGCAAGCGCCGCAACAAAATGCTG
>CALRIU020000016.1:0-116432 GCA_943362175.1 Hydrocarboniphaga daqingensis
AGCGCTACAGCCATCCACAGTGTACACCACCGTATAATTAGTGGAAGCCGTAGGCGACTCGCTGATCGAGGAGGTTGTTTGATTGTTGGGCAACCAGGAATAGGTTCCTCCCGGGATCGATGTGCTGGAAGTCAATACCGCCTGCTCTCCCGGGCAGATCACCGCAAAATTAGTCGTCACTACCGGCAAAGGATTTACCGTCACGGTAGAAGTGATGGAGCTGCTGCAGCCATTGCTGGTACCGGTAAGTGTGTAGATGCTCGTAGATGCCACGTTGGCGCTCACCGACTGGCCGGTAACGCTACTCAGGTTGTTGCCAACCCACGAATAAGAAGAGCCGCCGGAAGCCGATAAGGTGGCTGTTTCCCCGGCACACACCGTAGGGCTGTTGACCGTAATGGTGGGCGAAGGAACCACAGATAAGGTATATGTAGTAGATAAAGGACAGGTGCCTGTTGTTGTATAGCTCACCGTATAAGTAGCCGGCGTGCTGGTCACGAGGTTGATCACGCCGGTTGCGGCTGTCATGCTGAGGCCTGCAGGACCGGATGCATAAGTACCACCGGTAGCGCCTGTGAGAGTTGGTGTGGCGCTGGCACCGCCCTGGCAAAGTAAATTGCTGTAGGCAATGCTTGGGGGCGTCACATTCGCCGTCACTCCGGATACAGCAAGCACATAGCCTCCGCCACCTGCCGGGTTACTGGAAACACCGTTCACCACCACAGAAGCTACCTGCTTTTGCTGGTTGGCACAGGCCAGAGGGATATCAATGCCATAGAGTCTTGGGTTTGTTGGAAGGCCGTCGGCCGTAACGCCTGAAGTCACGCGCTTGCAACGCCCTATCCCGGTAATCACAGCGCCTGTCCCATTAAACCAATCCTGCACGGTAAAATTACCGGCATTGGTAACCGTAAGGTCCGTATATACAATCCGGATGTTGATCGTGCTTGAGCCCTCGGTAGAAAATACAAGGAAACTGAGGTTGCTGTAAGAGGCCGGTGTTGCCAGCGTTAAGGTATTGGTAGAAGAAGACGGAACAAAGAGGGCGTTATTCCCGTTGTAAGGCATCAGCTGAAAGGTTTTTGCCGCGTTTACAATCGTGCCCGAATTGGGCAAGCCTCCGCCAAAAGAAGCAGCAGCGGCAAATGCGGCGTTATACATCACGCTGTTGCCACCCGCCACGACCTGGTCGAGGGCCTGCGTTGTACAGGACAGGGAATTCGGGTACGTTTCGGCAACCGCATCGAGGTTAAAGCCGCTCACCGTAACAGGTGTATACGTCTGCGAAAAATAATAACCACCCGAAAACAGGCATAAACACATTACTATTTTTTTCATCGTCATCAGTTTTTTAAATTCAGCAGGCGGCCTAGTGTATTAAAGTAACATGCCCCTTTTTGTTATAGATCACATCATCGGCTCCTTTGGCTTCCAGCAGGAACAGGTAGGTTCCGTCCGGTACCTCTTTCCCGTTGATGGTTCCGTCCCAGCCTTTCGAAACATCCTCCGTTTTAAACACAGATTCTCCCCAACGGTTAAAAATATTTAAACTATAGCTCGTCAGATTCACATTGCGGGTATGAAAGACATCATTCACCCCATCGCCGTTAGGCGTAAATACATTCGGGATCTCGAGTGAAGAAGTATTCAGCACAATAATGTCCAGGCAGGCTACATCGGTACATCCGCCGGTTGTGGTTAGGGTCGCGCAGTAGGTGGTTGTTTGCTGAGGAGCGACATCGATCACAGAGGATGCCGAGCCCGTGCTCCATATATAAGAGCCTCCGCCACTGGCAGTAAGGATCACATGATCGGAAGGAGAGATCGAATTTCCGGAAGCAGCCAGGGCCAGCACGGGTTGCGTGTTGACCTGTACATTGGAAGCCGCCGTAGCGGTACATCCGTTTAAGGCATACAGCACATTATAGGCAGAAGTCGCAGATGGCGAAACAGAAATGGAGGATGCCGTTGCTCCCGAAGGTTGCCACAGGTAAGTTCCCCCCGACGGAGATGCCATGGCCGTTAAAGTTCCCGTTTGTCCTTCACAAAGCGCCAGAGGCGTGATGCTCACCGTAGGAGTCGCATTCACCGTAACGTTTGCCACAGCCGCAGCCGCGCAACCATTCACAGTGTAGCTCACGGTATAAGAAGTACTCGTGTTTGGCGATACAGAAATAGACTGGGTAGACTGATTGCCCGGTAACCAGTTGTAGGTTCCTCCGGCAAACAATGAGCTGGCTGCCAGGTTTGTCGTTTCTCCCGAACAGATGGCAGAGCCGGCTGTGGTAAGGTCAGGCATAGGATTCACCGTAATGGTATAAGAAGTCGGGATGCCCGGGCAACCCGCTGCCGAAGGAGTTACGGTAATCACCGTGCTTACAGGCGTATTGTTAGAATTGACGGCAGTAAAGGCAGGCGTGTTGCCTGTTCCGTTAGCCGCCAGGCCAATAAAAGGATTTGAGCTGGACCACCCGAATGTGGCGCCCGCAGGGCTACTTGTGAAAGCAGAGGCAGGGATCGAAGCGTTATGACACACCGTGGTGCTTGATGGAACCGAAACCGTGGAGTTTGATCCGAAATTGATTGTAATCACATCGCTGAACGTACATACCCTTTCGAAGTCGATGTCATCCAGCGCGAAATCGTTGGCACCGCCCGAAATATTCTGATCCACGATAGTAATGACCGCCGTTGTTGCCGTTCCGGAATTCCAGTTCACAAAAAAGTTGGCCCAGGTACCGCCGGTCAAAGGCGCATGAAACACAGGTCCGATCAAACTTCCGTTTATCGAGAACTGCAATAAGGCTTCGCTGCCCGAAGAGGTATTCTCGGTGGAGGCTACCCAGCTTGAAAAGTTGTAAGACGTATTAGCAGTTACCGTAATCGTCTGGCTCCACACAATGTCGTTGGCAGTGGAAGAACCGTTACACACCAGCATATTGCCGGTTCCGGATGTATGATCACCGAACGAATAAAAATTAGTATGAGCCAGGTTTGCATTGGTGGTCACGGAATAAGTTCCCGGATTGCTCAGCGCCCCATAACTACCGCCTGTGCCCAGGATGTAATTACTCACAAAGCCCGTATTGCCCGCGCTGAAATCGCCATTGCTAACCAGCCCGCCGGTAATGGATGTGGCAGTACAGGTATAACTTCCTACGGTGCTCACGGCCAGCGTTGGCGTGGTAGCACCACCGGGGCTCCACAGGTACGAATCGTATCCCGGCGCCGCGGTCAGCGTTTGTGTAAAAGGTCCGCAGAAAGCCATGTCGTTGCCTAAGCTGAAAGCGCAGGGACAGGCCACAATGGTACCGCTTCCTGCAGGAGTGGTGTTCGTGGGAACCTGCGGACTACCGGCAATCACCAGCTGATTGCAGGATCCGTCAATGATATCTCCGATAGAAGAGCTGTTGTTGATGTCGTAGGTCACCCAGAAATAGTTGGTGACGTTTGGTAATAAGGTTTGAGAACCGGTAATGGTATTGGAATTGGCTGTCGGGATCGTTCCGCCTGCCACAAATTCATTAACCGGTGCGTAGGAGTTACTGGAGCCCGTATAGAAAATATGGATCTTACTTACATCGGCGAGCAAATTGGTGCTGGAACCTGCCGCCAGCTGAAATTCGGTTAAGGCGCCGGCATTGCAGCCCGATCCCATGACTACAGGGATACAGACAATTTGTTGTGAGTTGGCACATTGCGAAACGGAGCCGCTGACAATCTGTAGGACATCGCTGCTTACGTATGGCGCTACACCACCCGAGTTGGTAATATTTACAAAGTAATCTTCTGTTTCGCCCCAGCTGTAGGTGCCGCAGGGAACAATGGAGGAAGGCGTGGCCGTTTCCACGTTCACCACTCGCATGGTGGTGTTTCCCAAAACAGCAGTCACCGGGATGCTGATTGTTCCTGTTTCGGTATGCGGACCGGTTGTGCTGGCCGCCGATACGTACACCTGCTCACCCGGATCACTAAAGTCCAGGTCGGCATTCCAGTCAATAAAAATGGCCACGGCATTGTTGTAGTTACCGCCACAGGTGCCCACCTGAACGCTGAAGGTGAGGGCGCAGCCCCTGTCAAGGTTAGGAATAGTAACCGGAGTGCCTGTATACGCGTAATTGGAATAACGGTTTTGCACGGAGCCCGGGCCACCGGCCAGGCTGGAACAGGTAGAAGAATTGTTGAGGGTACCGATGCTCACATTCAGGATGTCTTCGTCAGCAGACGACGTCGCATTGGAGGCACAATACTGTGCCTGTACATGATTGCCTGACATTAAGAAAAAAGCGCTGACGATGAGCGAAAAAGAGGAAGGGCGAACCACAGCTGAAAATAGCTTTCTGATATCCATGTTACTATATTGTTTTAGTAAAGTTAAGAAAGCTTGTTCCAACAAATATCCAAAATCCGGAGGATTATCATACTCCTATATTAAATCGTTTTAGTAATTGAGTAAAAGTACATTTACAGCCGGTAAAGCAGCTTACAAATTTAGTAAGCTTTTGACAGCAAAACGATGGTGGATTTTTTCTTAGGATAGTTGTTTCAACGCCTGGCGAAGATTGGAAATCACATCCGCGACATCCGTCACTTTGCAGGTACCCACCGACATGCGGTACCAGGGTGAATTATCATCGGCTCCGAAGGCATAGAAAGGAACAACCGCTACTTTGGCTTCGTCGAGGATAAATTTGGTGACATCCCTCGTGGTTTCGAGTACCGCACCCGACGCTGTCTTCAGGCCATGCAGCTCAAATTTAATCGTGAGGTAAATAGCTGCCTGCGGGGCAATAGCATCTACTTTGAAGCCTTCGCTTTTCAATGCCTGGAAACCCTCATAAAAACCATTGAGCCTGGCGCTGATGGCCGTTTTCTGATGTTCGATGAAGCGGTCGTACAAAGACAAATTGCTCAGGTACTTGGCGCTGGCCATCTGTTCCGCTTTCGGCGCCCAGGCACCTACGTGCGTCAGGATCGCTTTCATTTTATCGATGACCGGTTTTGGTCCCATGCTCCAGCCTACCCTCACGCCGGTAGCAGAAAGCGATTTGGAAATCCCGTCGACAAACACAGTATAAGCTTTCATCTCAGGACGCAGGCTCACCGGGTTGTAATGCCTGGTATTACCCAGCGTCAGTGCCCAGTAAATCTGGTCATACATGAGGTATACCGGTTTTTCGTCGGGTCCGCGGCGCTTGTTTTCTTCGAGGATCACATCACAGATTTCTTCCAGGCCTTCCTTGCTGAACACCGTTCCTGTAGGGTTTTGCGGAGAGCATAAGGCTACCAGTGTTGCTTCCTGAATGTAAGGTTTGATATCGGCTGCCAGGGGCATAAAATTCTGTTCCGGTTTGGCTTCGATCACCACGGCTTTGGCCGAGTTCAGGTACGAATAGTGATTGTTATTCCAGGAAGGCACGGCAAAAATGACGGTATCGCCCGCATCTACCAAAGTCCTGAAAATACTATAGATTACAGGCCTTGCCCCTCCCGCAATCAGGATCTCATCGTTCTTGTAATCCAGGCCGCCGCGCTCCTTCAATAAATTAGAAACGGCATTTCGTAATTCCAGCATCCCATCGGCCGCCGGGTAATTGGTTTGATCGGCAAAATATTCGTCCACGATATACTGCTTGAGCTCCGCAGGAATAGGAAATTCCTTCGGATTAAAGTCCCCGATCGTCATGTTATAGATCTTCTCACCCTGCTTTATTTTTTCGTTCACTTCGGCAGCCAGCTTAATGATTTCTGAGCCGATGATGTTTTGGGCGAGTTTGGAAACTTTGGATTTTTGAGTGGCAGTAGTCGTTGTCATGATTGCAATTTTGTTTGAAAAGTATAGATTATCTCCATCACTACAAAATTTTGTTTAAAACATAACGGAGTCCTGTCTTTTTCCTGAAAGCAATCAACACTCCTGCCCATTTTACTATCTTTACCGCCATGACAACAGCAGACCTTTCCATACTCCTCAACGGAGTGATTGACAGCGCCAAAAGCGTAGGCGCCTTTATCCGCCGCGAACGCCAGACCTTCTCCTACAGCAAGGCAGAAGTCAAAGGACTGAACGACCTGGTGAGCTATGTCGACAAATCTTCGGAAGAACAGCTGGTTGACCTGCTCTCCGCCTTGCTGCCGGAGGCAGGATTCATCACCGAAGAAAATACCCGCAACGAGAAAAAAATCTACAACTGGATCATCGATCCGCTGGACGGCACCACCAATTTCATTCATGGCATTCCCTGCTATGCCGTAAGCATTGCACTGGAGCATGAGGGTAACATTATTTTGGGCGTAGTGTACGAGGTGGCGCACGATGAGTGTTTCAGCGCCTGCAAAGGCGGCGGTGCTTTTTTAAACGGAAAACCGATCGCTGTTTCGGAACGGAAGAACCTCTCGGAAAGCCTCATCGCTACCGGCTTTCCCATCTATAATTTCTCCAGGCTCGATGCTTACCTCAAAGCCTTAACGCTGCTGATGAAGAGCACACACGGCCTGCGCCGCATCGGCTCTGCCGCTACCGACCTGTGTTATGTGGCCTGCGGGCGCATGGATGCTTATTTCGAATACAACCTCAATGCCTGGGATGTGGCGGCCGGCGCACTCATCGTGACGGAAGCGGGAGGCAACATCTGCGATTTCAGCAAAGGGAATAACTGGCTCTTTGGAAGGGAAGTGATTGCCACCAACAAATACCTGCAGGTGGAATTTGAGACCCTGGTCTCTGAAAGTTTTTCCGGAAATTAGAATTTAGACCTGAGCTTGGTCTTGTTGCGCTTAGGCGGGAAGAAACGGCCAACCGTAACCTGTACGCCCATAAAGGAATCTTTTTCCTTATCGCCCCTTTGGGCGGCATTGCCTGCGGCATCCGGCGATGAAGCCCCGGGAATGGTGCCTTTGCTCGGGTCCGACATAGCTACGGATAAAGGTCCGTAAGCATTGTTCAGGGCAAATTTATCGTAGTAAGTCGTGCTCACATCATCGATGTAATCGGTAAATGTTTTGCGGTAATTGATCTCCGCCCCTACGCTCCAGTATTTATTAAGCATCATGCGGTAGGAAATGCCCACCGGGATGCTCACGGAAAAACGCTTGTATTGCTTCGGTCCGCCCGGTAAGCCCTGGCCTTCGGTATGTAGCGGCTGTAGCTTTACCCAGCCTGCCCCCTGCCTTCCTTTAGGGTTGTAATAGAACATGCCCACGCCCACAAAACCTACCAGCTCCCAGGTACGGCTTTTATGCCTCATGCCTGCTGTATTTCTGATATTGTAGCGGTGCCCGGCCTTGTGCTTAAAGAAGGCCAGCTCAGCGCGGGTAGACAATTCGAAAATATTGGATTTGAAATTGAGGTTACGGTTGTTACGGAACGGCTCACTCGTCAGTTTATCATCACCGGCCACCAGTAAGTAATTGAAGCTGCTGAACCAGTTGAAATTCTTGGCAAACTTATAACGGTAACCGACAGACACTGCCGGCCTGGTCATGCTGAACTCGAGATCTACCGGGCTGAAATCCGTTCCTACTTTATTAAGGCCGCCCAGATCGCCCAAAAACTGGGCTGCGCCTACCATCAGCGTTACTTCCTTACGGTATTTTTTCCATTCGTTGACCCTGTTAAAGCCAGCGCCCTGGGAATAGACCTGGCTGATGGAAAAGGTAAAGAAAAGCAATAAAGCAGGGATATGTAATTTTAATTTCAAAAAAGTAATTCGTAGGGATTAAAGTAGCAAAAATAGTAAAAAAGTGTTCACAAGAAATGACAAACCGTTACTAAATTGTTAAAAATGGAATGTTAATTAGCCGAAATCCTCGTTAGAATAATATAATTTATAGAATTTCAAGCCTCTTTCCTCGTCATATCCTTTTTCCACGTAATCATGGCGGCCATGTACATAAATATGGAAGTTCTTATCCAGTTTCACGACACTCTTCATAAACTTCTGGTTCTTTTTCACGGCCGTCGGCGAGATCTCAAAGTCATCGATGGCCGTCAGATCCATCTTATCGTTAAAGGTTTTCCGGTAATCCCGGAAAGCCTCCTGTA
Source organism: Hydrocarboniphaga daqingensis (assembly GCA_943362175.1). Taxonomy (GTDB): domain Bacteria; phylum Bacteroidota; class Bacteroidia; order B-17B0; family Aurantibacillaceae; genus UBA4416. Next base: position 8,045 of record CALRIU020000016.1, read on the forward strand.
GTTCGGGCTGCGGCAATACTTCGCGTTCAAAGTCATTGAGGTTGAAATTTTCCTTCTCCTTAAAAAATCCGGTGCTTTTGTTCAGCATCATCATCTGATCCTGCTTGGTCACGTTATTTTCCTCCGTGAGTACTTCCTCGCAGAAACCGCGGCAGGTATCAATGAAATTAGAGGTATGGAAATACGCATTTTCCTTAAGCCTGGTGTTCAGGAAATCCTCCACCCAGTAATAAGCGCAGTCCGCAATTTTATTGTTGGTATCCACCACGCTGATCTTGTAGCCTTTTTCGGTATCCGTATTGTAAATCAGGCAGCCTTTGTCCAGCTTGTTGATGTTGATGCCGTTGTCGCACTCGATATCGAAATTATCCATGTGCTGGAATACTTTCAGGTAGGTTTCCTTATTCTCGGTTTTGAAAAGCCCGATGGCATCGCAGATCACACCATCCACATTCACATCCCTGAAATAGCAGGTATAGAATTCCCCGCCTTTGATCTTCGGGTGCATCGACTGATTGTACAGGTGCTCGGCCATGTGCTTGCTGCTATCCACAAATTGTTTTGGAGAGCCGAAAATATCTTTGGCATAGCTCTGCACATCGTGGTAGTGCATTTCGTTCTTTGCCTTGAACTGGTAGTAGATATCGGTTTTGAAAGGCGCTGTGAGGTAGCGCATCACGGTGTCTCTCAAAAAATCGTCGCTGATCCTGATCTCTTTCTCGCTAAGCGTCAGCTCTTCGCCCAGGCCTTTATTTCCAACGTAGTGGATGACAAAATGTGTTAATTCGGAACGTGTAAAATCTATCATGGCACAATATCTGTTCTATAAAATGAGTCGTAAATATAGTCTTGTTAAACGGGTTTCAATTAACAAACTTTAAACAAAAAAATATTGTTACTAACGGCCATTATTCATTATAAGAAGTAACATTACATTCACGATTTAAACATAAATTTGCTCTACTATGCAAAAGAAATTCCTTCTTCCCTTACTGGCTGTTTTTGTTCTCACCATCAGCTCGTTCACCCTCTTTCAATTCTCCAGAAACCAGATTCTGCTCGATATGCTGATGTCGGCCCTTAACCAGGCACATTACAGCCCGCTCACCATCAATGATGATTTTAGCGAGAAAGCCTTTAAGCTCTATCTGAAGAACCTTGATTTCAGCAAAAAAATGCTGACGCAGGCCGATGTCGATGCCCTGTCGAAATACCGCAGGCAGATCGACGATGAAGTGAACAACGGCACCTTCGAATTTTTCGAGCTTTCCTACGACCTGATCTCAAAACGCATCAAGGAAAAAGAACAATGGAGTAAAGAGATCCTTGAAAAGCCGATGGATTATACCATTGACGAGGAATATGAAAGCGACGGCGAAAAAATAAAATACGCCACCAGCGAAACAGAATTGAAGAACGAGTGGCGCAAATGGCTGAAATACCAGGTTGTAGCGCGCATCGATGAATCGCTCACCGCCCAGGAAAAAGCCGATACGGTTGGCGCCAAGCCTGGCGTGAAAAAAAGCTTCGACAGCCTGGAGGTGGACGCCCGCCGCAAAACCTTAAAAGCCAACCAGGACTGGTTTAAACGCCTGAACAAAATTACCTACAAAGAGCGTTTTTCGGCCTACGTCAATACCATTACCGGCTTATACGACCCACACACAGAGTATTTTGCACCGAAGGATAAGAAAAAGTTCGACCAGAGCATGAGCGGGCAGTTTGAAGGCATTGGCGCCCGGCTGCAATCCAAGGATGGTTTTATCAGGGTATCGGAAGTGATTCCCGGATCTCCGTCGGCCAAACAGGGCGAGCTCAAAGCGGGCGACGAAATTCACAAGGTGGCCCAGGGAAGCGCCGATCCGGCCGATGTGACCAATATGGAAATGGATGAGGCCATCGAGCTCATCAAGGGCAAAAAGGGCACGGAGGTACGCCTCACCGTAAAAAAACCGGACGGCAGCTTTAAAATTATTCCGATTGTCCGTGACATCATCGAGATTGAGGAAACCTATGCCAAATCGGCTGTTCTGGAGAACCGGAAAAAAATCGGCTACATTTATTTACCAATGTTTTATGCCGATTTCACCAGGAATGGTGCTCACCGCTGTGCGGCAGACATGCGTAAGGAAATAGAAAAACTGAAGAAACAGGGTGTGGAAGGGATCATCGTCGATCTGAGGGACAATGGCGGCGGCTCGCTACAGGAAGTGGTGGAAATGGCCGGCTTGTTTATTCCGAAAGGCCCGGTAGTGCAGGTAAAAAACAAAAAAGGCGAAGTGAATGTGATGGAGGACAAAAACTCCGATGTGGTATGGGACGGCCCGCTGGCAGTGATGATTAACCACAACAGCGCTTCTGCTTCCGAAATTCTCGCAGCGGCCATCCAGGATTATAAGCGCGGGGTGATCGTCGGCACTCAAAGCTTCGGTAAAGGCACGGTACAATCCTTTATTGAGCTCGACCAGTATTTATTGCCTCAGTTCGATACCATGCGCCCGATCGGCTCCGTAAAAATCACCATGCAGAAGTTCTACCGCATCAACGGCGGTGCTACGCAGCTCAAAGGCGTGGTTCCGGATGTGAGCCTGCCGGACATCTATGCCTACATCGATATGGGCGAAAAAGACCTGGAGTACCCGATGCCATGGGACGAGATCTCGAAAGCAACATACGAGGAGTACAAAACCATTAACTACGATAAGGTGAAAAAAGGAAATGCGGAAAGGCTGAAGGGCAGCAACGCTTTCAAACTGATCGAAACCGAATCGAAAGAGTTCAAAGCCCGCCGCGACGATACAAAATATAACCTGAAACTGGCCAGCTACCGCGCTGAAACCAAAGAGATGCGTGACAAAAACAAACGTTACGACGAGCTGAAGCTCGACATCAAAGGTTTCAAAGCCGAGCTGCCAATTGCTGATAATGAAGCCATTGCCTCCGATACCGTGAAGCTGAACCGTGAGAAAAAATGGGTGGCTAATATCAGAAAGGACAATTATATCTACGAGACGTCCAATATTCTGGTGGACATGAATGACAATTCTATGACAATCAAAAAATAGTCATAGCGCGACCGAGTAAAAAACAGCTTTGTGATTGTAAACCTTTTATTGTGCGTAATTATGTCTGGAATAACCTGTTTAGTGATGTTTAGTGAGCAATAATTGAGTACTTTTGCATAAGATCTTTTTTATGCTGGTACAACAATTATACACAAGCTGTCTCGCGCAGGGGGCTTACTATATACAGAGCGGAAATGAAGCCGCCGTTATTGACCCCTTAAGAGAATACAAACCTTACCTCGACCTGGCTGCACAAAACAAGGCCACCATTAAATACATTTTCGAAACTCATTTCCATGCCGATTTCGTATCGGGACACCTGGACCTGGCCGCCAAAACGGGTGCTGATATCGTGTTTGGGCCGCAGGCACATACCGACTTTAAGAGCATCAATGCCACCGACGGCCAGGAATTCAAACTAGGAAAGCTCACCATTCAGGTATTGCATACTCCGGGCCACACGCTGGAGTCTACTACCTTTTTGTTGCTGGATGAGAACAGGAAGCCACATTCTATTTATACCGGCGACACACTGTTTATCGGTGATGTAGGAAGGCCTGACCTCGCCATCAAATCCGATCTGAAACAGGAAGACCTTGCGGGAATGCTTTATGACTCGCTCCGCAGCAAGATCATGCCGCTGCCGGATGATGTGATCGTGTACCCGGCTCACGGCGCAGGTTCTGCCTGTGGCAAGAACATGAGCAAGGAAACCTTTGATACGCTGGGCAACCAGAAAAAAGTCAACTATGCCCTGGGAAACATTTCCAAAGAGGAATTTATTAAAGAACTGACGACCGGTATTTTGCCGGCGCCTCAATATTTTGCCAAAAATGCCAGCCTCAACAGATCGGGCTATGCCAACTATGATGATGTGGCGGAACAGGGCGATAAAGCCCTGAGTGTAGCCGAGGTCAAAGAGTTGATCAAAACCCGTAAAGCATTGATCCTGGATGTGCGCAAGCCACAGGAATTTGCGAAAGAACATATCCCCGGCTCGGTGTTTATCGGCATCGACGGACAGTTTGCTCCCTGGGTAGGCGCCCTCATTACCGACCTGAAACAGCCGCTCATCCTGGTGACACCGGAAGGACGCGAGGCCGAAGCGGTGATGCGCCTGAGCCGTGTAGGCTACGACAATTGCCTGGGTTATCTGGATAAGGGTATAGAAGCCTGGAAACAATCCGGAGAGACCATCGGGACGATTCCAAGCATTGATGCCACTGAATTTATCAAACGCTTCAACACCGGCTCCATCAATGTGCTGGACGTCCGCAAACCGGGCGAGTACGAGTCGAGCCACCTGGACCATGTGAGCTCTTACCCACTCGATTTTATCAACAACTGGCAGGACTCCTTGTCAAAAGACACGCCTTACCACATACACTGCGCGGGTGGCTACCGGAGTATGATCGCGGCATCGCTGCTCAAAAGGCAGGGCTTCAAAGACCTGACGGACGTGGCCGGCGGCTATGGCGCTATTCAGAAAACGGGTGTATGCACCGTCGATAAAGCCTGTTCCTCTTCCAAAGCCTGATTAAATGATGTTAAAAGGAACTAAACTCTATTCGATTCTTTACAATAAATGCCCCAAATGCCACCAGGGCGACTTTTTCGTTTATAAAAACCCATTCAGGAAAGGCTTTGCCAAAATGCACGACCACTGCCATCATTGCGGTGAAACATTCAACAAAGAGATTGGCTTTTATTATGGGGCCATGTATGTGAGCTATGGGCTCAACATCGCTTTGGGTGTCGGTATGTTCCTCCTGCTGGTGGTTATTTTGCACCTCGACCTGCTGGTATATCTTTTTTCATTTTTCGGCCTAGTACTGGTTTTATTCCCATGGATCATGAGAATTTCAAGACTAACTTACATAAATCTGTTCGTAAAATTTGATTCTTCCAAAAAGTAGATTACTTTTAGGTTGTGGAAATCATTAAAAGTATCGGCCTTGATTTTGCTTCTGTAGAGCTCCTCGAAAATGGTGTGATCAGGGTTGAGTTTTTTGATAAACAGTCTATTGGGGAATCTGAGAGCCGTGAGATCAACAATGCCATCGGTGCGCTCAGCGACAGGAAACCTGCCCGGATCATGATGGTGGCACAGCCCAACACCGTATTCGATCATGGTGCCCGCGAGTTCTCTTCCAGCGATGAAGGCCTGCAATACACCATCGGTGATGCCATGGTTGTCAACAGCCTTGGCCACAAAATCCTTGTGAGCTTTTACCTTAAATTCAATAAGCCGAAAAAGCCAAGCAAAGCGTTCGATACCGAAGAAGCGGCCATGGCCTGGTTGCTAAGCCTTAAAGATCCCGCTTAGGGTCGGGCTTTAAACCACAACAGGCTTGGCTTTTTGTGCTGGCCCTCGTTGGTAATCAACAAATCGCCGTTCTCCAGGAAACTAATGCCTTCGGGCTTGTTGAATGCCTTCGGATCGAGCGGGGCTACCTGCTCGGGCTTCCCCTGCTCATCGAATATGAACAGTAAATGATCGGTGGAGGAGATCAGGTAAAGCTTATGACTGAAGGGATGAACTGCAATAGCCGAAGGTGTGAACCTCAGAACCTCTTCGTGCTTTCCGTTCTTTTTTTCTTTTACGGGAAGCGCGATGCGCCGTGCTTTGACAAACTGCCGGATCTCCGGCACATCAAATTCAAAGACGGCACCTGCTGAGCGGGTGCCGGTTTTAAGGTCAAAGGCATAGATCTGCCGCTTGTCTTTGTAGTCATGCCCTTTTCCCGATTTGGCTTTACAGGCAATCAGCAGGCGCTGCCCTGCTTCATCGTAACACAGGCCCTCGTTATTGGGTGCGGGAATAGCGGTGTTGATGAATAGCGCCTTTGCTCCCTCTACACTTTTGAATAAAACGCCGTCGCTGCGCAAGACATAGAGCGTATCACCTGCTTTAGCGATGCCTTCGTAATCGCCGTCGCCCGCAAAGACATACTGGCTTTCAAGCCTGCCCTTGCGAAGGTCATAGATGAAAATGATCCCGTTCTCGTCCTGCACACAGGCTACCCGGTCTTGACCAAGTGTTGTAATGCCCGATACTTCATGCAGTGTGTCCGGAAGTGTAAGCGCCTTAAACGGTGCATCAAGGTCGTAGCCTGCAATCTGGGCACGCACGTCTTGTGTGCAGGCAAGGCAAGTTGCCAGAAAAATATGTATAAGAACAGGCGATAATTTCATTGCTTTAAAATACTCTTTTTTGTTTTATAATTAAAAATGGAACGCAGATGACACTGGTCAGGCGGATTAGAGGCAGGGATTAGAACAGGAGGCAATAGCCAGAAGATGGCGCAGATAACGCTGATTATGTGATATCGATAGATTTCTATTGGTAAGAGTGGAATTAGAACGATACCAACTACTGAACTTTATCAAAGCCAAACGATGATCTCATTTGTTCTAATCCTTGTTCTGATCTTAATAATCCGCGTCATCTGCGTTCCATTATTCTGATCATTAATCCGCGATTTTCTCCAGCAGCTTACCGTCTAAGCCAAATACAACGTTCCACGCTTCCGGTTTTTTCTTTACTTCCATGTTGTAAGTGGTCACGCCGCCGGCCTCTGTTTTTTCCACGTCATCTATTTTATAATCGGGGAATTCTCTGGAAATGGCATTAAGCACGGCTGTCGGCAATTCCGATTTATAGATGTCCTGCTTATGGGAAATGATCTTCCCGGAAGGATCGATGAGCATGGTATGGTCCTTATCGGCCACACCGACTTCAAATTCCACTTCATAGTTTGCGCCTTTTTTCTCCCATTCCACATCCGTGGCTTTAGGATATTGCTGCTGAAAAGCGTTGACAACTACGGCCGGCGCCTGGGACGGATGGATGTTTTGTGCGCAGGAACACAGTGCGATGGATACGGCGACGATGACAAATGATACTTTTTTCATGATGTTATTTATTTATGGATTAATACAGGGACAAAGTAAAAACGGAATTTGGGAAACACCTGGGAATGCTCAGTTCGATTTCAATTCATAGATCACCCTTGCAACAAAGCTGAGCCCTTCCTGCCTGTAATCAATCGGAATGCCTGTTGCCACGCCCAGAGCAAAGCCTGCATTCAGCTTCAGCTTCAATTGCGGCCTGATCACCGTTTCCACCGATTCCCGGCTCCATGCATGATTTACTTCCACGCCCAGCAAATGACCTGTGTGGGGGAGCTGGTAGTGTACACTGACATTGGTCTGCAACGTCATCAGGCTGCGGCGATCGTCAAAGCTACGATGGAACACCGGACCTGTATACAGCAACGAGTGGAATTGTTTTCCCCAACGCTTGGCCACAATCAGGAATGGGTTGATGTCATTTCCTTTCAGGATTTTTTTGCTGCCCGATATCGTTTTAAAAGAATGCAGGTCAAGCTCGTAGATCGTCCCTGCCGCCATCGACATCCTGTATTTTGCGGACACCAGGAAAGTATATTGCATCGCGAATTTAATGCCTTCGATCTTTTCATTCGGGAGTTGCTCGCCGGTATGAGTCCGCTCGGCATTGTAATAATTGAAAGGCACTTCTACCTCAAGTCCCAGCCTGTTGAGCGGAGAAAATTCATACTCTACAAAGCCGCTGTGCTCCATATAGCGGCTGCGGTCGTTCATTTCCCAGCCCACGTTGATTTCTTTTTCTCCCTTACGTGCCCCCAGATCACGGATCAGATCGATGTATACCGGTTCGGCGTGGCTTATTTTCAAAGGCAGGACCTTCACCGTTAGACTGTCTGTTTGTGCGTAGCCTCCTAATAGCGGGCCAACCAGGATGAGCGTTAACCATTGTTTTACCATGCGTTTCATTTTTTGTGCAAGGTATTTCCGCAATCGGGAAAGAATTGGGAAGGAATTATTTTTTTACATCTGTATCCAAGTGTGACAAATTAAGGCTTGTCACTTCGAGTGTCGCCCCGGTTTCTTTTGGGGCGATGTATCGGGAAGTACTCTTAGTCGTTCTCGATACTATTTCTGCAAAGAGGCCGCAAAAATCACTCGAACTGACCAGAAGATTATTTCTTCAACACAAAACCGTGCATCCCATCAAAAGAATAAGACACTTGCATGTGATGCAATTCCGTAATGGCTTTCACAATGGAAAGCCCTAACCCTGTGGAGTTCTGGTGCGTAGCGGAGCGGTAGAAACGGTTGAAAATCCGCTCCGGATCGAGCGCCTGCGCAACTCCCGTGTTCTTAATACGCAGGCTGCCGGTGCTGATATCAATGTGTATTTCTCCCTGTGGAACATTATAGGTGATGGCATTTTTAAGCAGGTTGCTGACCAGAACAAAGGCGAGGTCTTTATGGAAGACTTGCCTGAAATGACCGGATTCATGGACCTGTACGCTGATCTGCTTAAACTCCAGTAATTCCGAAAAATCGGCTACCTGTTGCTTGATCAGCGCATTGAAGTCTGTTTCCTCTTCATCCGCAAACTGCCGGTTCTCTATCTTCGTCAGCAGTAACAGGGACTTATTCAGCCGCGTCAGTCTTTCCAGGTTCCTGATGACATCACTTAAGGCCAAGGCTTTTTCTTCGCCCAGATCGTTCTCTTCCAGAAGGAGCTCTATTTTGTTGATGCTGATGGCCAGGGGTGTTTGCAGCTCATGCGAAGCATTCTCGATAAACTGTTTCTGGCTGTTGTACACGTCGATATTGTTCTTCAACAAATCGAGGATGGCCTTATTGAGCTCTTTGAACTCGCTTACCTTCGTGTCGGGAACTTCCAGTGGCTTTGGCTGTTTGAGGTTAAAGTGCCTGAGCCGCTGCATCAGAGTATAAAAGGGTTTCCAGGTACGGCGCAGAATAAAAAAGTTGAGCAGGTAAATGCTGACAAGCAGCGCCAGGTAAAGAAATACGAGGTAATACGTCAGGTCTTCGATCAGGTCATCCTCCTCTACCATCGAAGAGATCACATCCAGTTTGTAATACCTGTCTTTGATACTGAATACTGTCGACAGGATCCGCACCGGTTCGAAGTCTTCTTCATTCTGCATGTACATCAGCGTATCCGAGTAGCGCTCTACCGATTGTAAGGCCTGCTCCCGGCTGATCGGCATGATGGAGTAATTGCTTTCCTCAAAGGTGTTTTTTTTCAGGATCGTACTGTCGCTGCCCGCTTTCTGGATGATGAGCATTTTGTAATTGTCGAGTCCGTCGTCAATGCTGTCGTACACCTCATCCAGCATGCTGTAATAAAAGATCACCGCCCATACGCCGATAATCAGGAATAGGGCGCCCGATAAATACAGGAGTGTATGGTTGACGAGTTTCATGATACCACGAGCTTATAGCCGATGCCATACACCGCCTGGATCTCCAGGTCTGCTTCTGCATCTTTCAGTTTTTTACGAAGGTTTTTGATCTGGGAATACACAAATTCCAGGTCGTTCGATTCATCGGCATGATCGCCCCACACGTGCTCAGCAATAGATGTTTTGCTGATGAGGCGGTTCCTGTTCTCCACAAAATACATCAACAGGTCGTACTCCTTGCGGTTGAGCGCTACCGGCTTTTCGTTTACCGTCACGCTTCGCTCCAACAGGTGAATCCTGACATTGGCGGCAGACACGTCGTTTTGTCCATCGAAGGATTTGCGCCTGAGCACGGCTTTGATGCGGGCATTGAGCTCCGCCAGGTGAAAAGGTTTGGTAAGGTAATCGTCAGCCCCCAGCTCCAGCCCGCTCAGCTTATCATCGAGCGAATGTTTGGCAGAGATGATGATCACGCTATCCGTTTTCTTCATGCTCCGCAGCTCTTTCAGAATCTCCATGCCACTCCCCCCCGGAAGCCCGATATCCAGGAGAATACAGCTGTAATCATAACTAATGATCTTATCAATACCGGAAGCATAGGTATCAGCGGTTTCCACCGTATACTGCTCTTTTTTGAGCGATTGAACCATGTTATGCAACAGGTCCGGCTCGTCTTCAATGATCAGAATTTTCATCCCCTAAATTACCAAAGCAATTTAGGAAAGATTTGGGAAAAGTGGTCCGGAGAGCCTGGAGAAGCTTTATTTCTTAGGATTTTTTACCAGTTTCAGTACCGGGATAATGTAGCGAAACGTCAATTTATGGTGGCTTAGCTCTTTCAAAACATCCATTTTATCCGCATAAAAATTATAGCCGTAGTACATATTGAAATTGTAGAAAGCAAGACCGATCAGTGGCTTGATGCCATAAATTTCGTTATTGGTGACTTTGTTATAATTCAATCCCACACCCAGGCAAAAGCCGCCAAATAATCCCAGATCACTTTCCACCGAATACAGGCCCGGATGCCTGAGGTCGTGCTTATAAGACACCACAGCACCGAACATGCCTCCTATGGCGGGTGTTACCAGTACCGAATGCGGATTAATGGCGACTCCTGCCGTAACCATGGAAGATTTAAACCCTTCGTATCCGGCAGTAATGGCAAGGTAAGGTGGAACATGCTCACCGAGATACGGCCACTTGTACCTGGTCTTTTTTTTCTGCGCAAAGCCACACACATGGAGGCATAACAGTATGAGAATAATCCGGTATTTCATAACTAAATCGGATAAATAACGGCAATCAGGTTGTAAAAGTATTGGTATTCCATATTAAGGATTAATTTTAACACAGGTAATTTTTGCGATACGATATGAAAAACCTTGCCCCGCTCAAACAGGCTCTGCAACACATGGCCGGACTCTCAGAAGCCGATTTCAAACTCTCTGAAGACTACTGGGTAGAAAAAGATTATAAAAAAGGCGAATACTATAACGAGTACCGGCATGTGTGCAAATACCTCGGCTTCACGACCGATGGCGTTTTCAGGTCCTATTACATCGATGCCAAAACCGAAGAAGAGAAAAATGTCTTCTTCTTCTCAAAAAACCAGATCGTGGTTTCCTACCAGAGCTTTGTCTCGCAGATGCCCTGCAACTATTACACACAGGCCATGACGGATGCGAAAGTATTATACATCCACATCGATCACCTGACGAAGCTCTACAGTCAATCCCATGCCTGGGAGCGCATCGGCCGCCTGATTGCTGAAATGGCCTTCGGCATTGCCATGCAGAGAACCGAAGGCTTTTTATTCCGCAGCCCCGAAGAGCGTTACCTGGAGCTGATCGCCCAGCATCCCGAGATCTTTCACAACGTGCCATTGTACCATATCTCTTCTTACCTCGGTATCCAGGGGCCTTCCCTGAGCCGCATCCGGAAAAGATTGGTGAGTAAATGACGATTTTAACCCAGGTTAAAATCTTTCAGGATTTATCGCCACACCTTTGTTTCAGATTATTACAAACCACTTAAACAAAGGAAATCATGACATCAACCATTCAGGAACTTGAAAACGGCATTCAGAATGCTGCAAACAAAACCATCACCTCTAAAACCATCGTCTTTATTACAGGAGCCTTCGTGAGCCACCACGGCTGGAAAGAATGGCAAAACTATTTCGAGAGCAAAGGCTATACAACCATGGCGCCGGCATGGCCTCACAAAGAGGGGACTGCTGCCGAGCTCAGGAACAGGCAGCCAAATGATACGGCGCTTGCTGCCTTGACCATGACAGAGCTGGTGGATCATTATGCCGCGATCATTAAAGCGCTGCCGGAAAAACCAATCCTTATCGGGCATTCCCTGGGTGGCATGCTCACGCAGATCCTGCTGAACCGCGATCTTGCCCAGGCCGGCATTGCCATCCACCCTGCTCCACCCTTGGGCGTATTCCCTTATGAGTTCTCTTTCTTAAAAGCCGGCTGGAAAGTATTGGGACTGTTCACCTCCCTGAAGAAAACCTACCTGATGTCGTTCAAAGACTGGCAATATGCCTTTGTGAACGGCATGTCGCTGGAAGACCAGAAAAAAGCCTACGAGGAAAATACCATCCCCGAGTCGAAGACCGTTGCCCGCGGTGCCCTGACCAGCGCCGCAAAAGTCGATTATGAAAAACAGCATGCCCCTCTGCTGATCACATCAGGCGACATTGACACCATTATTCCGGCGCACCTGAATTACCGCAATTACAAAAAATACAAACCAAACGGCTCAGTGCTTGATTATAAGGAGTTCAAAGGCCGGAACCACTTCGTGGTGGGGCTTCCTACCTGGAAGGAGGATGCGGATTATATCCTGGAATGGATTCAAAAACATTAAAAATCACATCTTATATTAAAAAATATACCGATTGGTATATTTTTTAATATATTTGTCCTGTGAAGCCAACTTTGTCCAAAGCCGAAAAAACGAAAGAATATATCATTGAGCGATCGGCTCCGGTATTCAATAAGAAGGGCTATGCCGGCACTTCGCTTTCCGATATCATGGAGGTCACCGCCCTTACCAAAGGCTCTGTTTACGGGAATTTTGAGAATAAGGATGAGCTGGCAGTAGCGGTATATCACTATAATTTTTATTCCCTGAGAAGGCGGATCGGACAGGACGTGAGGCTTCATGAAAAGGCGCTTGACAAGTTGCTAAGCATTACCAACTATTACCGCAACAACTGGAAGCAGGTCTGCGAGCGGGGCGGCTGCCCAATCCTGAATGCTTCCGTAGAAGCGGACGACCACCTGAGCTACCTGAAAAAGCCGGTACAGGACAGCATTAAGGTTTTTGTAAAGGACATCGTCTACATCATTGAGCTTGGGCAAAAGACCAGGGAATTCAAACGAAAGATCGATCCGGCGGAATATGCCTATCTGATCATTACGCTCCTGGAAGGCGCCATTATGATGCTTAAAACGATGAATAACCAACACCATCTGCTCTCGATGCTCGATCGCATCGATGCCATCATCCACCATGAAATAAAGAAATAATTTTTTTAATCAAAAATATACCGATCGGTATAAAAACCTAAACCCAAACATGCTATGAAACCCGTTTACATTGTATCTGCCAGACGCACGCCTATCGGAGGCCTGCTGGGAAACCTGTCGCACCTGTCTGCCACTCAGCTCGGCGCTATGGCCATTCGCAGCGCCTATGACCATATCAGCCTCGACCCTGCCGCTATCGACAGTGTGTATATGGGCAATGTGCTAAGCGCCAATCTTGGACAGGCCCCCGCCAGGCAAGCGGCTATTTTTGCCGGTATTCCGCATGAAAAAGATGCGACAACGATCAACAAAGTGTGCTCCTCGGGAATGAAAGCGGCGATGATGGCCGCCCAACAGATACAGCTGGGCCTGGAAGACATCCTTGTGGCCGGTGGTATGGAAAGCATGAGCCATGTGCCACACTATGCCATGCTGCGAAGAGGCAACAAGCTCGGCGATATGACACTGACCGACGGCATGACGAAGGACGGCCTGTGGGATGTCTATCATAACTTTCACATGGGAAGTGCGGCTGAACTGGGCGTGAAAAAATACGGCCTGAGCCGGGAAGCGCTGGATGAATATGCCATCGGCTCCTACCGGAAGGCTGCGAAAGCCACGCAGGACGGCAAATTCGCCGGGGAAATCGTTCCGGTGTCCGTTGAAAGCAAACAGGGCACGGTCAGCATCCAAAGTGATGAGGATGTGGACAAGATCATCATCGATAAAGTCGCTAAGCTCAAACCCGTGTTTGAAAAAGACGGCTTACTGACAGCGGCCAATTCCAGCAACCTGAACGATGGCGCTGCCGCGCTGATCCTGGCTTCCGAAGAAAGCGTCAAAAAATACAATTTAAAACCGCTTGCCAGGATCGTGTCTTATGCCGATGCGGCACAGGCTCCCGAATGGTTTACCACCGCTCCTGCCCTGGCCATCCCGAAAGCGCTGAAGCTGGCAGGACTGAGCCTGGGCGATATGGACTTTTTCGAGATCAACGAAGCGTATGCTTCCGTAATCCTGTCTATTCAACAGATCCTTGCCCTTGATCCGGCAAAAATCAATGTGTACGGCGGTGCTGTGGCGATGGGCCACCCGATCGGGGCATCGGGCGCACGCATCCTCACCACCCTGACTTCCGTGCTGAGGCAGGAAAAAGGGAAATATGGCATCGCAGCGATCTGTAACGGCGGCGGCGGCGCCTCGGCGATGATTATTGAGAATTTATAATTTACCTCAAGCAACAAGTATGGAAACAAACAGAGCGATCAAAAAAGTAGCGGTAGTTGGTTATAACCGTTTACCGTTTGCCCGGCAGAATACGGCTTATACCACGGCAAGTAACCAGGATATGATGACGGCCGCCCTGAATGGCCTGGTTGAACGCTACCATTTAAAAGGACAACTCCTGGGCGAGGTGGCGGGAGGAGCGGTTTTAAAACACAGCTCCGAACGCAATCTGATGCGCGAATGTGTGCTGGGCACTTCGCTGGATCCGTCCACACCCGCCTGCGATATCCAGCAGGCCTGTGATACGGGTATTGAAGCTGCTGTTTATATCGCCAATAAAATAGCCCTGGGTCAAATCGAGGCGGGCATTGCCGGAGGCGTTGACTCAACGAGCAATGTCCCCATTGTTGTCACTGAGCACCTCCGGACAACCTTACTGGCGGCAAACCGGGAAAAAACATTCGGCGGCAAATTAAAGCAGTTCTTTAAGATCCGCCCCAAAGACCTCGTTCCTGTTGTGCCTGCCGGTGGCGAGCCAAGAACCGGGCTTTCCATGGGCCAGCACACCGAGCTTACGGCAAAACATTACGGGATCAAACGCGAAGACCAGGATCAGCTTGCCCTGGAGAGCCATCAAAATATGGCAAAGGCTTATGATGAGGGATTTTTTAAAGATATGATTACGCCTTTTTTAGGTTTGGAAGCAGATAATAATTTAAGAAGGGACACTTCTCTTGAAAAACTCTCTAAGCTAAAACCTTCTTTCGATAAAGCAAGCGGGACCTTAACTGCCGGAAACTCGACGCCTTTTACAGATGGCGCTTCCTGTGTGTTACTGGCTTCGGAAGCATGGGCCAATGAGCACCATCTTCCCATACTTGCTTATATCACCTTTGCCGAACTGGCCGCCATCGAATATGTGGAAAATAAGCACAACCTGCTCTTAGCGCCCGTACATGCAGCTAACCGCATGCTGAAGAAAGCAGAGCTCCGTTTACAGGATTTTGATTTTTATGAAATACACGAAGCTTTTGCTGCACAGGTATTAACGACCCTCAAGATCTGGGAAAGCGAAGCCCTCAGCAAACAGTTCGGCTATGCGCCTTTGGGAAAGATAGACAGAGCCAGATTAAACGTCAAAGGCAGCAGCATTGCCGCCGCTCACCCCTTTGCCGCAACGGGAGGACGGGTGATTGCCACAATGGCAAAACTATTGCACGAAAAAGGCTCCGGCAAAGGCTTTATTTCGGTGTGTGCCGCCGGTGGCCAAGGAATTACCCTGATTATGGAAAAATAAATCATCCGGTTTTATCAATGGTATGAGCCGGGTAACACATCATCAAAAAATATACCAATCGGTATAATAATATAAAAAATCACATGAAAACAAGCAAGCAAACCATTCTGATTACCGGCGGGAGTGCCGGGATAGGATTTGAAACCGCCAAATTATTATCCGGAAAAGGTAACCGGGTCATCATTACCGGAAGAGATGCCAAACGCCTGGAGCAGGCGGCTTCACAGCTAGAGCATGTAACGGCTATCGTGAGCGATGTGAGTAAGGATGCGGATGTGAAAGCCCTGGTGGCAAGACTCAACACCGAATTCCCGGACTTAACAATGGTCATCAATAATGCGGGACGCGCTCTTTTATATGACATCGGAGAAAATGGTGCGAATGCGTTTGAAAAAGCCGCGGATGAAATGCATACCAATTACCTGTCGGTGATCCGGTTGAATGAGCTCCTGCTGCCATTGCTGAAACAACAGGAGGAAGCTGCTATTGTCAATGTCTCTTCGATTGTGGCTATTGTTCCCGGCTCCTTAGCCGGCTACTCGGCCAGTAAAGCAGCCCTGCATTCCTATACACAATCCCTGCGCTTCGCTCTTGAGGGAACGCCGGTTAAGGTATTTGAACTGATGCCCCCGTTGGTGAATACCGATTTTTCGCAAGCCATTGGTGGTGCCAAAGGCATTCCTCCTGCTGAAGTGGCACAGGAACTGCTAAATGCGCTGGAACATAACAGCTATGAGATCCATGTCGGGAATACCGCTCATTTGTACAAGCTCTTTCTTTCCTCTCCGGCAGATGCCTTCCATCAAATGAACAGCCGCACAAACAGCTAATACGGATCGCATGAAACAGAAAATCGCGTTTGCCCTCATCATGGGCATCATTACCACAGGCATCATTTCTTTTACGCTCGTTTCTATAAACATCGGTTATACACCGGCTTTCCTGAAGATATGGCTGCGGTCCTGGTTCGTGGCATACCTGGTGGTGATTCCGGCCATTTTAGTAATCGGCCCGTTTGTGCAGTCGCTCGTGGACAGGCTATTTAAAGAAGGAAAAAAAGAACAAGCGGAATAAAAAGAATATGACTGATATAAATAAAATACTCTGCTAATTCTATTTTTGGGCGTGCCGCTGCGCGGACAGGCTATCACTGCAATCTTTACTCCGCTACGCTGCGTAAAGGATTTCCGTTCTATCCTTCACGCGGTTTTACACGGCTTACTATTTTTTTTGTCACTGTTGGTGTTACAACTATGATTTCTAAATAAACAACCATAAATTTATGCTCCTATGAATCCCACCGACCAACTGTCCGTTCTGCAATCCTTTATTGGAAAAGAATTTACCGCTTCGCCCTCGCCTTTTATGCATTGGCTCAAACCCATCGTCTTATCCGCTGAAAGCGGGAAGCTGGCGTTTCAGTATACCGTCAGGAAGGAAATGACCAACCCCGTCAGGGGCCTGCATGGCGGCGTCACAGCAGCCATCATGGATGACATCATCGGCGCCACGATGTTCTCCCTGAACGAAGAGCACTTCTATACGACCGTGAATAATGTGATCGATTACTTTTCACCGGCACGTGAAAGCGACCTGATTGTAGCTGAAACAAGCATCATCCGAAAAGGAAAGCAGATCGTGAACGCCCAGTGCGAGATCTGGAATGCCGATAAAACACGCCTGATCGCCAGGGGCTATTCCAATCTTCTGAAAACGACCCTGAAAAAAGAATAAGCGTCCATCTATCAAAACCCTGATTATGAGCGCAGTATTCCGGGCTCTGTGCGGATTTAACCTTAAGCTCAAAAAAATAACAGATTTTTTTTAAGCGCTCATGCAGCGTTTTAAAAAAAGCGTGGTCTTATAAGTAAATACTCACTTATGAAACCTTTCACCTTATTAGCCTTCGTATGTACCTTAGGTACAGCCTGTCTGAATGACGCAGTCGCACAGACAGACTCCTCAAAAGCTCCCGCCGCCACGAAAAAATGGAGCCGCGAAATCGGGATCAATGTCTATTCATCCACAATCCGCGGCGGAAATTTTTACAGCGATTACAAACCCCTTTATGATCATTATGCGGCGAGCGGCCTCTCTCTGAAGTTTTTTCATGGTAAAAGCGCGATCCGGAGCTCTGTTGACTATTTCCAGAAAATTATCCTGAACAGGGTCCGGGCGGTCCATGAGAGAGACATTTCGTTTAAAACCTTACAGGTTGCTGCCGGCTATCAACGGTATTTCGGCAATAAAAGGGCCATGCCTTACGTTTTTACGGATCTGTCGTACAGCTATGGAAAGGAACTCACGCGGACCCCTAATTACGATGCGCTCTACGACACCTTCCTGCCCTACCCCGGTTACATTTATGGCTATAATATGGCAACGGTCACAAGCCATGTATGGAGCGCCAGCCCGGGCATCGGCTTGCGGCTAAGACTGGGGAAGAACATCATCCTAAATTTTGAAACAGCGGCTGAGTTCTTTTATATGAAAGAGTTTGGGTCCTATAACTACAAATCGCTCCGGACAACCGGGATCAACCTGAAACCCCTGAAATGCTCCTTTGGCTTCACATTCTAAAAAAAGACCTCTCATGAAAACGATACTCACCTTTTTAATTTTCCTGATCTTCTTTTCCAATTGCCGGAAAGGCGTGGAATCCTGTAAAGATGATAAAAAAATGGATGTACAGGAAAATCCCATTGATGTGAACAGCATTGACGTACCGGAGTTCAGGACGCTGCTGTCGCAATATACCTACCTGCGTCCTTATGAGTTCAGCAGCGATAACTATTCATGGGTCATGAAATGCAATGTCTTCTGCAAAAGCCTTCCTGTTCTAAACGATCAATACGTTGTTATCAAAAACAAAACAAGCAACGAGGTCATGACGACGGATACGCTTCGTAGCTACGACCTCCCTCTTTCCACAGAGCCTGGCATTTCCTATACGGATGCCATCAAAGAAGCTAAACGCGTGATGAACTTCGATTATACCTGCATATTGTATAGCCTCGGGATCTATAATACCGGGCAGTATGGCGCTTATCATCCGAACAATTATGTACTGGTCTGGAAAATTGAGGGAAAGGACAAGTATCCCGTGGTCATTGTGGATGCCAGGACAAAACAGATTTACAGGAGTTACAATGGCTTGATCATAAATTGAATTGATTAATTTTAAGATCTGAGGCAGAACACCATTTGACGGATTTAGAAAAGATACTGGAAGGATGCAAAAAAAATGACCGGTCTGCACAGGCCGGTCTTTATAAGCTGCTTGCACCAAAGCTGCTGGGCTTGTGCATCCGTTATTTGCAGGACCGCGACGAAGCGGAGGATGCGATGCAGGATGCCTTTGTCCGAATTTTTACCAATATTTCCTCTTATAAAGGTACCGGCAGCTTTGAGGGATGGGCCAGGCGCATTGCCGTGAACACGGCTTTGACAGCCTTAAAGGTAAGGAACAGGCTTTCCTTCGAGCGGCATACAGACAGCCTGGAAGAAGTAGGAATTCCGGAAGAAGAGCCTGTGGCCTTAAACAGTGATGATATCATGGCTTGCATGAAAGCCTTGCCTGTAGGCTACAGAACCATTATTAACCTTTTCCTGGTCGAGGAATTTTCGCATAAGGAAATTGCAGAGAAATTAGCTATTACGGAAAGCACAAGCCGCTCGCAGTACTCGAGAGCGAGGCAGGCATTGATGAAACTCATTAAAGAAAAAACAGAGCCAATGGTAAAACATTTATAAGAGCCAACGAAGAACATGGAAAACCAATTTGACACAGATGAGCAATTGAGAAACGCGTTGCGGGATTTTGAAGCAATCCCCGACAGTGGGTCTTTTGACACCATCCTGGAAAAGATGAACCGGAAAAAAAAGCGCAGGCTTTTTATCGTCTTCTTCTGGACAGGACTGATCGCGCTTTCAGGCATAGCGGTTCCTTTGATTTTCAATTTCTATGATACGGCAAAGCCTTCTGCTGCTGCTGCCAAAATGCAAGCTGTAGCTTCAGCCCAGAATAAGGCAAACACTGACAAAACTCATGCTACTCTGACAAGCCCTGATTTACATGCAAAACAAGGAGCATCTTCTATCGAAGCTACCCCCTCCTCTGAATCACCAAACCCTGCAACCAAAGCAGATCCGGCAGGCTCATACAATATACAGCCCGGCGGATCAGCGGTTATTGCATCTTCTCCTGCTGCAAAAAATCACCCGGAAAAAAAGGCTGTTAAACTGGCCGGAAATTCAGGCTTTGAAACTACAGGCCATCATCCTGCACCAAATCATAAAATGAATTCTATCACTGGCGCTCCGGAAGAAGCCGGTACAGCGCATAGTGCTGCTCCTGCAAAAAACAACCGTGACCATGTTGTCAGCGACGATCCTGCATATACAGCAACTGCCTTTGAGGTCGTGTACATGACGGTGATTCCAATCTCACTACCGGTAGATTCTACGCATCAGGATCTGAGCGTATCTCTTAAGGAGGCTGCTTACCCTGCTCTTTTCATAAGCCCTGAAAAGAAAAATTCGTTTTCATTTTACCTCGGCGCCCAGGCGAGTCCCCAGTTCAACGGCTTTGCGGTTTCAAAAAATCCCAACAGGGATCATGGCTATAACACTTCCGGAGCGAATTTCTCCGACCTTTACCTGGCTAATAAAAAGCATCAAAGCCACTTCAACTTCAGCCTTCCTTTTGGGATTAAAGCAGGCCTGCAAATCAACAAGCGCTATGAAGTGTTTGCCGGTTTTGGATACCAATCCTTTATTGAACAAGAAAAACTCTATGCCGTTGAGCCCTCAACCATTACTTCAACGGTAGACCCCGGTATTGCCTACCATGCTGCGGCTAATTTTTCGGTGCCCTATAAAAACCAGTTCCGCTACCTCTCTTATTCACTGGAAGCCAACCGTCTTTTTCAAACGGGCAAAGCCATCGGCTTTAAAGTAGGACTGGGCCTGTATGGCAGTCAGCTGATCAATTCAAACTATGTATTTTCCATATCTCCTAATGTCTATGGCCAAACGTTTCGGGGCCGCGAAAATCTGTCGTCCTGGTTATTGACCACAAAGGTGAAAGCCGGCGTGATCTTCAATCCCAACAGGCGTTTTCAGTGTCACATCAGCCCCGGCTTCTTTTATTCCCCGACATCCGTCTTTAAAAAGGAATATGTGATCCGGCAAAAGCCTTTTGGTGTTGATGTAGAATGCCTGCTGCTGTTCCGGCTATTTAAATTTTAAGAGAAGGGCCATCCTGCTCCGGGGCTAAATGATTTCCCTGCCATCTGCCTGTGTTTTTAAGCATCAGGCTTCGTCCGGATTTAGTAACCTTTGCTTTACCTTTTGCGTGGATTTTCCTTTGCCGGAACACCCCGTATTATTACCCGATTTCATACACGTATTACTACCTGGTACCGCTGATTTTATTAGGAATACCAAGCCTTCCTGACTTTCCGGAAAAGCGCCTCTATTTTTTAAGTCATATTATCCGGTTATATTTAAATCACTATTTTTTAGCCCCCCACCGCTTCTGCTTTGTAACTGTTATCAGGAAGATCACTCTTTAAACCACTATGTATGAAAATCCATAAACTACGCATCCAGGGAAAAAAACAGGAGAACCTCCTGAAATCCTCGTCTTCCATTATCGAACTCCGGGAGTCTTTCATCATCGAGCCTGTTACAAGAGGCCTGGACGAGGTACACGACATTGATCTGAAAGATAATGACCTGATCGAGCTCACCTTCGAGGATAATACCGTTTGGTTTTCGAGCCCTTATACACTCGATGAGGTGTTTCCGGAAATCACCCGGAACAGCCGGAATGCCAGCGATGGCATCACGATCCCGCTTTTTTTAAGTGTTGACGAAAAGGAAAGAGGCATCAAAGAAACCGTTGCCTTAAAGGGCCTGAAGGTCTTTGCCAAAAAAACAGTCGGCGTCAACATTAAGGAGCTGGCCGGAAACCTTGAGAAGAAACAGCTCGACAACCACATTGGCTTATTCGGGTTGGATTCCGATTTTCAGTTTACCAGCTTTGATGCAACCAAAACGGGAGGCACCTATCTGCTGTTCCTTCATGGCACCGCCTCTTCCACACATGGGTCTTTCGGCGACCTGCGCGGTTCGGAAACCTGGAATTACATGACCCAGACCTATGGCGCCAATGTGCTTGCCTTTCAGCACGAATCGCTCACCAAGAGCCCGCTGGAAAATGTAGCCGACCTGGTGAAGCAATTGCCTGCAAATGCCACCTTCGACCTGATCAGCCAATCGCGCGGGGGATTGATCGGTGAAGTGCTGGCGCGCTTTTGCACCGGCGATGAAAACAATGCCGGCTTTAGCAGCATAGAGCTCGATCTGCTGAAAAAATTGTACTCGGCAGGCTTCTATAACGATTGCCTGCAACAGATCTCTGACATTAAAGCACAGCTCCGGGCAAAAAAGATAAAGATCAGGCGCTTTATCCGCTCGGCCTGCCCTGCGGCGGGCACCACGCTGGCCTCCAAACGTCTCGACAATTTTCTAAACATCACCTTCAACCTGATCGGCTTTAGCACAGGCTGGGGCAGCAACCCCATCTATATGCTGTTCAAAGAGCTTATTGCTGCCGTGGTGGATTGTAAGAACCAGGAAGAAGTGCTTCCGGGGCTGGAATGCATGAACCCCAACTCGGTATTCATTAAGATCCTCAACAGTCCTTCCTCTATGGTGATCGACAATTCGCTGACCATCATTGCCGGTAATTCCAAAGTGAGCTTCAGCCTGAAAGGATTACTGGTAATTGCCACGAAATTATTTTTCATGCGGAAGAACGATTTCATTGTGAATACGGAATCCATGTACATGGGCACCAGGCGGAGCGGCATGGTGCAGTTCTTTTATGATGAAGGGCCGGAAGTAAATCACTTCGGTTATTTCAAAAACATACGCACCAAAAAAGCCTTGCAGGACGCCCTGAGAACAGAGCCCGGCACAGCCATTCCCGACTTTAAGCCGGTAAGCGCTATTTCCGATAGCGATGCCTACCGCAATGCCGTGCTTGGCCTGGACGGCGGACAGGTGTATCAGAACTCGGTGAGTGGAACAAAACCGATTGTGATTCTCTTACCCGGCATTATGGGATCCAACCTCTCGGTAAAAGACAGCCTGGTATGGATCAATTACATCAGGATGTTTGCGGGCAGGCTCCAGGACCTGGATATCAGCAACAGCAGCAATATCAAAGCGATGTCCCTGATCAAAACCTCCTATAAAAAACTGGTGGATCATCTGAACCCCTCTTACGATGTGGTAACCTATGCCTTTGACTGGAGGCTTCAATTGAATACAGTTGCCCTGGATTTTGAAAAGAAGGTCAAAGAGCTGATGGCCTACGGACAGCCAATCAAGATCATCGGCCATTCCATGGGTGGAGTGCTGGTGCGCGATTTTATGGTGACATGCCCCGATACCTGGAAAGCCCTGAACTCTTCTCCGGATTTCAGGCTCATGTTCCTGGGCTCCCCGTTGGGCGGATCTTACCGGATCCCGGCGGTGTTGTTTGGCCAGGACGATATTATCAATAAGCTGAGCATGATCGACATCCGTCATACCAAAGAAGAGCTGATTGATATTTTCACGAAGTTTCCGGGCATCTTAAGCTTGCTGCCGCTTTCGCAGGAGGCCGACAATGATTTTGCGGATACCAAAACCTGGAGCCACATGGCAAGTGCCAGGGACAAATGGCCGCTGCCGGGCAAACAGGACCTCAGTGATTTTGGAAAATACCGTTCGGGAATTTTAGGCGCTGAATCGATCGACTACAGCAATGCCGTTTATATTGCGGGCAAGGATAAATCCACTCCCTGCGGCTACCGGCTCGATGAGACGCCGCAAGGAAAAGAGCTCGTGTTTTTATGCACTGCGGAAGGCGACCAGAGCGTGACCTGGGAAAGCGGGATTCCGAAAAAGATGATCGAGGACAATTCGGTATATTATGTGAATGCCACTCACGGCGGCCTGGCCAACACACCGGCGATCTTTGCCGCTATGGATGAGCTCCTGGAAAGGGGCACGACGAACCTGATCAGCCGCACAAGGCCGGCAGTACGGGGTGAGGAGAAAGTCTTCAAGCAGATCGATCAGTTTGATTTTGATCTTTCACCGATGGGCATAGAGCATACCCTGCTTGCTCTCGATAAGGAACCGGAAAGCGTTTCGGTAACCAGGCCGCTTAAAGTATCGGTGAGTCTCGGCGATCTGCGCTATGCCTCCTTTCCATTGATGGCGGGCCATTTCAGCCGCGACGGCATTATTTATGCCGAAAAATCGATCGATGAATGCCTGAATGGTGTTTTGTCGCAGCGGCAGATGCTGAACTTATACCCGGGAGATATCGGCACCAATACCTTTATCAGCACGGTAAACGACGATTTCAAAGGTGCCATTATTGTCGGGCTTGGCGAGCCCGGAGAGCTGACGGCTTACAACCTGAGCAAAACCGTGGGACAGGGCGTGACGAAATACCTGATCGATCTTAACAGCGAGGTGATCTCTAAAAAACAATCGGACCCCGAAGCGGGTAAGGTCGGCATCTCGTCGCTCATTATCGGAAGCTCTTATGGCGGCCTGTCTTACGAAGATTCCATCCATGCCATTCTTTCGGGCATCCAGTCGGCCAACCAGAAGATCAGCGGCCTTTATGAGGGCGAGGTCAGAACCATTGAATACGTGGAACTGATCGAGCTGTATGAAGACAAGGCGCTGGCCTGCATGTATGCGATCTCTAATATAGAACGCGAAGACTCAGAGATTTATATTTCGACAAGCGATCTTAAGATCAAAAAACTGCTTGGCTCTAAAAAAAGACTGCCCATCTCCTACTCCGGCAATTGGTGGGACAGGATCACGGTGCAAAATGCCAACAACGATCCGAACTCTAACCTGCTCCGCTTCTCCATTACCACGGGCGGCGCAAGGCAGGAGCTCACAGAGCTTAAGATAAACCGCGAAATTATTGAGGAGCTGCTGCAGGAGATCTCCGAAAAAGGCCAATGGACACCGGAAACGGCGAAGATCATTTTTGAATTGCTGATCCCTAATAATTTTAAGCTGCAGGTAAAAAATCAGAACAACATCAACTGGATCATCGATGAGGGAACGGCTTCCTTCCCCTGGGAATTGCTGCAGGACAGCGTAAGCAACAGCAAGCCGCTCTGCATCAACGCCGGCATGATCCGGCAGCTCAGTACCTCTAATTACAGCATGCGGATCAACATCGTGGCAAGCAACAATGCCCTCGTGATCGGCGACCCTGACCTGAAAGGCTTTAAGGAATTCAAGCAGCTCGATGGAGCGAAAAAAGAAGCGGAACAGGTGGCGGCGATGTTCTCAGGTGCCAACCTGATCACGACACCAAAAATCAATGCGCCTGCCACCGAGATCATCCGGGCTTTATTCAAAGACAATTACAAGATCATTCACCTGGCGGGCCACGGGGTGTATAACCGCGACAAGAATAAGCCAACGGGCATGGTGATCGGTAATAATGTCTACCTCACCACAGAGGAGATCAGCCAGCTCCCTTCGGTTCCGGAATTTGTTTTTGTGAATTGCTGCCACCTCGGGAAAGTGGAGGCACAGGGCACAGGCGACCTGAATATCAACTACCGGTTGGCAGCCAACATAGGCACAGAGCTGATCGGCAATGGCGTGAAAGCGGTGATCGCTGCGGGATGGGCTGTGAATGACGATGCGGCTTTAGACTTTACAACGAAATTCTACGAATGCATGTTCAAGGGCGACACCTTCGGTGAGGCTGTGCTGAAAGCAAGACAGGAAATCTATTATAAATACGGAAACACGAACAATACCTGGGGAGCTTACCAATGCTACGGCGATCCGTTTTACCGGTTCGACGCGTCCTCGGTGAGCACCAATACGGGACTCAAATACATCCTGCCGGAAGAAGCGGAGATCGACCTGAGCAACCTGTATAATGAGATGGAAACCAACCGTTACACACCCACCGCCTACCTCGAAAAAATGCAGATGATCTATACAGCTGTCGAAAAAGCCGGGGTCCGGAATGCCGCGATCACAGAGAAGGAAGCGCTCATCTATTCCGACCTCGGAGAGTACGATTATGCCATCCTGAAATTCAGGCAGCTGTTTAAACATGAAAAGGCCAGCTTTGCGACATCTACCATCCAGAAATACTATAGCACCCTGGCCAAAAAATGCATTGCCGATTACCGGAGCCAAAAGGCCAAAACCCCAGAGCTCATGGTGGAGATCGACACAGTGATCAACGGGCTGAAGAACCTGCTGACCCTTGGCGACGTTTCGGAAGTCAACACCCTCCTCGCCAGCAGCTATAAGCGTAAAGCCGTTTTGAGCAGTGGAAAACTGCAAAAAGAAAAAGCATATAAAGAGGCGGCCGTTTATTACATGAAGGCCCATACCATCCAGTCCAACCTCTATTCGGCCTACTGCCTGACAAACTGGTTTGAGCTTGGAACCATTTTCCCTGACGAGCAGGGTTGGAAAGAGGAAATATTCTATGCCAATACCCACTACACCATCCGGTCGAATAAAGATGTGATCAACCTGCTGACCGTCTTAAAAAATAAAATGATGGCGGAAGCGGACAATACCGATTTCTGGCATATCGCCGCGATTGCCAACATCAAGCTGTGCCTCCTGATCCTTGACCATACGAAAAGCGCGCCCGACTGGACGGATGTGCTGGACACCTTTAAAAAAGTATGGAGCAGGGCCGGTTCGAGAGGAAAAAGGCTGTCTGAAATAGAGCATCTGGATTTCCTGATCGATGCCATGACCTTATCGAAAAACAAGTATGCGCAGAAACTGAAAAAGAACATCGAACAGCTGAAGAGCGAGCTGGAAAAGCTGATTTAAGAACCGTGTATGAAATTCAGCCTGTCTTCAGCCAGCCGGTAATGCTCATGCGCGGCTCGTTGGTTACCAGCACCTCATGCTGCAATTCATCGCTTTTAAAGAAAACGCTTTTACCGGAAACGGGGCTGATCTTTTTATCGTTGTACGACTGGTAGATCTTGAGCTGCCCGCCGTCGCTCTCTTTCCAGTTCTCATTCAAATAACTGATCATCGAAAATTTTCTTCGCGGATTATTTAAAAACTGGTCGAGGTGCTTTTTATAGAAGGTGCCTGCCTCATACAGCGAATAGTGAAATTCATAATTGGTAATCCCTGCAAAGCAGCTGCGGTTCAGGTATTTGATAAAATCATCGATCTGGTCCAGAAATTTATTCTCATACGTATCGTTATGCGCCCTATCAAGCCAGTAAATAGCATCTCCCCTGACCTCTGCATCATGCAGTACATTCTTATCCCTTCCTGTACCGGCGGGTACCAGCAGTTTCTTTTTCTGGAGCGCCAGGAGGTTTTTCTTAAGGTGTGCGGCCAGGTCGTCGCTTAAAAAATGATCGGCAATGCCAACATTTTCGCTGATGTATCCGGAGATCATCGCTTCAAAGTCTTTTTCCATTTCGGTTTTTTGGCCTGAACAGACAGACTTAGTTTAAAGGTAAGCCTAATAAACGGATAAACCCGGAATTAGTTTTTGGCGTACCGGAACCTGCGGGATCTGCGAAGGGAAGGCCATTACTTGTCTCCGCAGGAATAAGCACTTGCCATTACCCGGAAAGAAAAACGAGGTGTTTTTTCATAATTTTACTTACCTTTAATATAAACAACTACGATATGGAACATTTTGGAGATAAAGTAGCGTCCTTCTTAAGGAATGCTGCCACAAAACTGGAAGAGCTGCAGCTGCAAACCGCCCTGGGAAAAGCCGAGCTTTCGGATAAAATGGAAGAGCTGAAAAAAGATGCCAAAGCGAAAGTGCATCAATTTAAATCGGAGGTTAATTCCTTTGTAGCGGATAACCAGGAAACCATTGATAAAGTAAAAGGGAAACTGGAGCACCTCGAGCTGCAGCTTGCCCTGGCGAAGGCCGACACAATGGATGAGCTGAATGAACAGAAGAAGAATATTGAGAAAGCCATGCGGGAGCTCAAAGACTTTCTGAAAAAAGATTAGAGACATCATTGTCCCGCTGATCGCGCAGATAATGGGGATCAGAGCAAGAAGTAAACAACCTGTCTGCTTTACCTATTGGTGGGCAAAATGACATAGAATGTCAAAAATTCTATGATCTTCTGTTCCCTATATTCTCTATGTGCCTATTGTGTTTAAAAAAGCGACAGTTGAACACAATGCTATTTCGAGATCACCAGTTGCCTGCTGAGCTGCCTCAACCCGTCGGAAAGAAGGATGAAGTAAATGCCACTCTGCAGGCCTGCTGTAGGCAGGATGAGCTGTTGCTCTCCGGAATCATAAAGCTCAGGCTTCAGGCTCATGACTTCTTTTCCTAACACATCCGTTAGTTTCAGGCTCAGTGTTTTTGGTTTCTCCAGGGAGAAAGCCAGGTAGCTATTGCCGGAAGAGGGATTCGGAAAAACCTTCAACAGCTGCACATCTTCGGAGATATCACGGATTCCCGCGTCGATCGCCAGGTTAATATCATCGATGTAAATATTATTACCACCATTGCCGGTAAAGACAAATTTCAGGCGGAAGCCATTGGTGAATAACACCGAGGGTATAATCGCCGAAGCTGCTTTCCATTCGGAGGCTGTTGGCAGAAAGTAGCCGCTTTTCGGTGTCGTGGTTTCGAGGGCAGAGCCGACGAGGTTCAGGCGCTGTAAATTAGTACCTGTACAGCTTTGCGTGCAGAACACCTGGAGCTGGTCGCGGTTACTGGTATCTTTCCGCGCAAAGGCATATTTAAAGCTCAGGTTGAGCGATGTGGCCCCACTCAGGTTGAAGGGCTTGCTCAGGAGCTCGTCCTTTCCGTTCAGTGTGCTGCTGAAATTATTGATCATCACCGACTTGCTCCCTCCTGATGCCGCAGCACCGGTGAGCTGCCAGGTGCCGGAGGTATCCAGGTTGTTGGCAAACCAGCCGCCACTGTTGAGATCGGTTAACGTTTCAAAGCTTTCTGTAAAAGGATATACCGCTGTTGCCGTTGTGGCTTGCACGATCACATACTGTTGCTTGACCGTGGTGAGCGTGCTGGTGCCATCGCTCACCGTCAACTCCACACTATAGGTTCCGGGCGCAGCATACGACACCGTCGGGTTGGCCACAGCAGAGGTTGCCGGAGAGCCGCCCTGGAACTTCCAGTTGTAAGATGATATCACGCCATGATAGGAGGTATTGGTAAAAACAATGCTATTGCCGGCGCAAATCACTTTTTTATCGGAGCTGAAATTCGCACCGCATAAGGTCGCGGTGGTGTATACGCCGGTAGCCATGAGATTGGCCGTTTGCCAGAGGTTATTCCTGCCGGCCACGGTAGACGTCAGGCAGGCCTGCATCCTTGCTTTTTGTCCCTGCGTGAACATGATGTTGCAATAGCTGTAATCCATGGCATTCTGTACATTGTCTATCGTATTGCCACAGGAAGCACCGCTGAGGTTACAGCTCTGCCAGCCGATCGTCGGCGGCGTGTCGGCCACAAGGTCGTCGATGCTGCAATCCTTGTTGGGATCGGCGCAGGGATAATAATAAAAATTGGGGACATTGTTGCCGCCCCAGATGTGATGCAGGTTCAGGAAGTGGCCGCACTCGTGCGCAAAGGCCACCGACTGGGTGAGGTTGGAGGTGCCGATGGTGCCCACATAATTATGTGATAGCACAATACCGTCCCAGGAAGGCATGGTATCGGCGTCGGAAGGCCACACCGCATGCCCCGCCAGACCTGCGGCATTCGTCACCACATACACATTCAGGTACTTGGTGGGTGGCCAGTGGATCAGGTCTTTCACCCGGTGATCGCCGGAGCTTGTCAAGGGAGAAGCAATGCGGTTGATGCCGCTGTGGCAATTGCCATTGGGATCTTTGGTGGCCAGGCGAAACTCAATGTCGCAATCGGCATGAATGCCCTGGAAAGCAGGCACAATGGACGCTGTATTGGGATGTGTTTTATGAAAGGTCTTATTGACGATGTCCAGCCCGTCTTTCAGCTGGGCATCGGAAATATTTTCGCTACCGTAGTTATGGATCACATGGAACACCACCGGAATAATATACGTCGCGGTGGATGGGCTCTTCCCCTGCCCTGCCACAAAAGCGGCGGTATGCGCCTCCAGCTGCGCATCGCGTTTGATGACGGCCTTCGCGACTTCGGGCTGTTGCTTCAGTGTGGAAATGCGCATCTCGTCGGCACCACAGTGTTTCAGATCATCCTGGGCCTGTGCCGCATGTATAATTCCTGCCAGTAATAAGGTATAGTAGAGTTTGTTCATAGGCTGTTTACATGAACCAAAATACAAAAAAGAAAGCAGATTTTTAGGGCTGGTGTTTACGGAGGGCTTAGATGGATAATGGTATGATACCGCAGGATTACAAATCCTGCGAAGCAGGGACAGTGCCGACACTAAAACGGATCGCCGTTGTATCAGCTTAATAAAGACACCAGATGATTCCATTTCATCTGTATGGCATAATCGAGCGGAGTTTTCCCCGGCTTATTTTTAGCATGGATGTCCGCGCCGAATTGCCTGAGTATTTTTACCGAAGTTTGGTTACCGGCGATGGCTTCGTTATGCAGCATGGTGTTTCCCGTTTCATTCGTAGAGGTAAGCTCGTTGGGATACTGCGTTAAAAACTCCGCCAGCTTTTCACCCATGTTCCGGCTCATCGGGTGTTCCTCCAGGTTTTCAGGATTTTCTGTTTGCCCTATCGCCAGGAGCACTTCGCGGTAATCCCCAAAGTCAAAGCCCCAGGCTTTATCGTGACTTTCAAGCTCAGCGGCATTCATACCGCCACGCATCGCCTGAATGGTAAAGCCTCCGTAGGTTTTACCACCTCTCACAAACAACCAGTCGCTGATCCGGGCAATAGGAACTTCAACATCCTGTCCCCTGCTCACATTTGTCAGCTGGTTAGGATCATTCAGTAAAACGCCTTTGATGGTTTCCCCGTCAAAGTTAACGTCATTGATCCACATGTGCTCTACGATTTGCTCGTTTTTGATTTCCTGCGAAAAGGCTATTTTTAGACAAGCTACTTCCAGGGCCGGCACAATGCGGCGGTATTCCCAGGAAAGCTCCCGCCAAAAATACCCAAATGTTTCCTGTGCCCGTTGAAATGCTTCGTTCATTGCGGGATTATCGGTCTCTGCAAAAAAAATGGGCTGTTCTGCTGCCATATTACTGTGTTTTTGTGTTGGTTTTGTTTACACTTGCTTACTACATGCTAATCTCCGGACATACACTAACTTTACTCAAAAATGTGCTGCTCTATGCCTGTTAGCTTGTTATGATAATAGGTCTTTGATGTAATTACCTTTGGTTTGATCTCTGTAATCACTTGGTGGGTTCGGAGCTCTTTGGATGACCCGGTCCGCTCAGTGAATGTTTCGGTCTTGATATTGCCGGTATAGACAACTTCTATCACCGCCTCGGGTTCTTCCATCACCTGCCGGTAGCTTAAGCCCGCACCAAACACAAAACGCTTATACACCTCCTTTTTTAAAGTATCACCCGAATAAAAGAAGTTTGTTTCCCGGTAGATTCTTACCTTCCGGTTGCTTGTATCCGTCATCATTTTCAGCACCTGCCCTTTCCGGTTATAACGGATCATATTTTCACAGCCGGCTATTGTTGTATCATTCACTTTCCGGTCATGGCATTGCGTATAATCGGTTGTATCTTCCCGTCCATTCTTTTCCACCTTGTAAAGTATATCCAGATCATCCGTTAAGAAATACTGTTCGTCTCCGGAATCCATATCCCGGATGGTAATGATCCGATTTTCAGGATTGAAAGTAGCAATAAACGTTATGCGGGGCTTCTTTTGAAGGCCGGTAACCGTGTCCACCCCGGTATACATAACGGTCAGCTTACGCGCATTCCGTTTCCTGAAATCGTTCTCGGTATAGTCATCGTCAAGGTTTTGGGAAAACAGGACTGAATGAAAGCCCGGGAATAGCAATAAAGCGAAAAGGATTCTTATCATGGTGTTATTTTCTCAGGGTCATCACTTATTATTGACAATCCTGTTTGGCATCCTTGCTCATATAGGGAATCCGGTATTCTTCGGGTACGATGGCATTCATGAGGTTAATCAGCCTGTCTATTTGCGGATGGTAATAACTGTGCAGGTGAATGCGTTTTTCCTGTGTGCCGCGCTCTATCGAAATGAAATACTCATCGCCGCTCGTCGACATAATGCAGTTATTATGGTAAAAGGTTTGAAGCGTATCCGTTCTCAGTATGCTGATAGTATCCGATACGGCTTTTCCAATGTTTGCAGAATACAAGGGGATGTTCTGTTTATCGAACAGGTTGCGGCGGCTGATCCCCAGGTAATCGTTCGTAAGACGATAGCTCATCGCTCCCCGATAAACAAGTTCCGCATGATTGTAAAAACTAAGAGTCAGCACAAAATGGGTGCTATCTTTTTCCTGCGCTTGCGCATGGCCTGAAAAACTGAACAGGGATAAGGTAAAAAGGACGAGGTGGTGTCTTACAAACTGATGCCTTGATGTTAGGAAGTGAGAAAACCGGTCTATGATAGAATACATTGTAATAATATACAGGGGATGCAATCTGTCTCAAAAATAGGCATTTTCGGGAGATTAGCAATTTCTTTAAAAGCATTATCTTTTTGTGCAGACAAGCGGACGTTACCTTTACACCGTTTATTGAATAGACCCAAATCTTAAGAGCCGGTAAGAAGATGTTAGCTTATCGTGTCAACCACACACGCCTTGTTGGTGAGAACACCAACAAGGGCTAAAATCCGTTTTTCCCTGCTGCCTTTCGCAATCGAAATAAAATACTCGTTGCCACTGGTGGGCATGATGCAATAATTGTGGTAAAAGAAATCCAGTGTATCCATTCTTAATAGTTCAACAGAATCCGATACGGCTTTGCGGATATTTACCGAATACAAGGGTTTCTCCGTTTTGTCGAACAAATTGCGCCGGCTGATGCCAAGATAGTCGTTTGTTAAGCGGCAAGTTAACGTCCCTTCGTATACAAGCTCTGCATGATTATAAAAGCTGAGCGTTACTACAAAACGGGTGCTGTCTTCCTGAAGCTGGGCAAAGCCAGGAAAACCCATCGCACAGAGGAAGAATAGAAAAAGTTGGTACCGTACCACCTGAATCATAGCGCTCAAAAATAAACAATTCCGGCAGATCACCAAGTTCTCTGTTTATTAAGTTATGGCACCAAAAGGAGTTTTCTGTGACCTTTCAATCATTGTACACTAACCTAACAAACGCCAGAGAATTTACTAATCATTAGCATTCTTTATCTTTTCCAGATCGCACTTCAGGCCTTTTGTCACCAAATCATTCTCCAACAAATAATCTCTCAGCATTTTTAAAAAGATCAGACTTTCTTTTAAATAGGCTTCATCAAAATAAACATGGTTTCCTGTTCTTTCAAGGCAGGTAAATGCTCTTCTGACAAATACGCCTGCTTCCTCAAATCGTTTACTCATGAATAAAGTGCCGGCCAGGGAAATATAGGAGACGTATTCGTATTGAATGTAATTCCGTTTCAGATAATTTAAGGGCATCAGCTTATTCATAGCTTGAAAATGGTTAATGATGCCTATATCTTTCAGGTACTTTTCTGCCGTGATCACAAACCAATCATCCAATACTTTACCATCAAAATCCGTCTCAAGCAGATAATAGCCTATAGGCTCCTTACCATCGATCCATAGATTTTTTTGGTCTTCTACGCAAAGACCAATGCGTGTTATTATAACAGAGTCGCTCTGGTGGTTTTCTACACGATATTCAAATCGTTCGAAAACAGGCGTAATCTCCGATTTTTTAAAACCGCACAAAAAATCTTCTTCGTTATCTTCATTCAATAGAATCTTGTTCAGATTTTCAAAAGCCTGTTCCTTTAGTTTTAGTCTATTGCAGTGCTCTGTTAATTCTTTATCCAGTTCCCGGGTATCCATTTAATAACCAAATATAAAGCTTTGATTTTTTGCCTTAATAGAATCCTAAAAGAAAAAGTTAAGGTCTTCCAAGAATTTCTATCACCCGGTCGGGATAATCGCTGATAATACCGTCAACGCCCAGCTTAAGCAGGACGCTGATTTCTTTTGGTTCATTCACCGTCCAGGGAATCAGCAACAGGTGACGTTTCCGGCAGACCTTGAGCAACGCGGCGTCCACGAGGTCTTTGTAAGGGCTGTAGATCGTCGGTGTGAAATGCAGAAGCGCCATATTTTTGGCAAAGCCATTGGCATTTTCCACGAGGAAAGCCGTACGCACCGGAAATTGCCTGGAGTGAATGTAATTCAACACACGCGGGTCGAAAGATTGAAGAATGGCTCTCGGCGTGATCTTCTTTTCCTTGATCACATTATAAACCAGATCTGTGTAGATTGCAGGAACAGGGTGATACAGGTTATCACCTTCGGGTGAGGATTTGATTTCAATGTTGTAGTTGACAGGACTTCGTTTTTTGTAGGCGATGTAACGTTCTACCGTATCGATCACGCTTTCCAATAAGGGCTTGAAGGTTTTTAACGTTGCCTGCTCCGGGAAGCGCGGATGAACCTTGCTGCCGCAATCGCATAAACGGATCTCCTCATAAGTCATCCGGTAAAGGTTGAACGACCGTTCATTCAGCGTATCCAGCGTTTCGCCTTTGGGACCGCTACAGATCTCGTGATTCAGAAAAGGCTCGTGCGACAAGACAACTTTAAGGTCTTTGCTGATGACCACATCCATTTCCAGGGTGTTTACCCCGAGGTCGATGGCTTTGATAAAAGCGGAAATGGTATTTTCGGGCATTAATCCCCGGCAGCCGCGATGTCCCTGTATATCGATTTGTTGTGCCATGCTGCATAAGCCGGATAATACAAGTACAAAAAATGCCAGGGCTTTCATGAGCGTCCTGTTAGCTCAGCTTAAAGTACTCCTTTGCCATCGTGGCGATCTCGTTACCATAAGCCAAAGAAGCGGTCGCTGCCGGCGATGGCGAGTTGATCACGTGCATGGAATTGCCCTGGTATTCAATTTTGAAATCATCGAGCATCTCACCATCCGGCCCTAAAGCCATCGCCCTGACGCCACAACGCGCCGGCTCGATGTCGTCCATTTGCAGATCGGGAATGAGCTTGCGCAGACGGTTCAGGAAATAGGTTTTGCTGAAAGCGCCGCGGTACTCATCGAGGCCAAAACGCCAGTGCTTGCCGAAGAATTTCCAGGTCCCCCTGTAACCGAAAGCCTCCGTGGTATCCCGCAGGCTGAACGCTGTTTTACTATAG
Source organism: Hydrocarboniphaga daqingensis (assembly GCA_943362175.1). Lineage (GTDB taxonomy): Bacteria > Bacteroidota > Bacteroidia > B-17B0 > Aurantibacillaceae > UBA4416. Next base: position 42,795 of record CALRIU020000016.1, read on the forward strand.
CCTTCGCGCTTGAACACGAACACCGCATTGGGCCCGCACTCCACGCCGCCCTGGATCATCCGCGTAAAGTGTACACCCAGGAAAGGGAATTTCGGATTCGGCACCGGGTAGATCAGGTTTTTCACCTTGCTCCGGCCCTTCTCCGTCAAATCATAGTAATCGCCACGGAAGCCCACGATGGCGGAATCTGTTTTTACATTGTCTTTTTTGGTGATCCTGTCGGCATGCAGGCCCGCGCAGGAAATAATGTATTTCCCATTGAAGGTGCCCTGCGGCGTGATCACATCGGTGCTGTCACCTTTTTTCTCGAAGCCTTTTACCATGTGGCCGGTGAGCACTTTACTGCCGTTGTTCTTCGCATGGATGAGCTCCACATATTTGCGCGCCACATCCGTATAATCGATGATGCCTGTGCATGGCACCCAGATTCCTGAAATGCCCTGGCAGTGTGGCTCGATCTCTTTGATCTTTGCCGAGTCGATCATCTCGATACCTTCCACGCCATTGGCCAGGCCGTTGTTGAAAACCTTGCCCATGTGGGCCAGCTCACTCTGCTCAGTCGCCACAATGATCTTGCCGCAGAGGTCGTGAGCGATGTTGTGGTCTTTCACAAACTGCACCAGCTCGCGGCGCCCGGCCACACAATTGATGGCTTTATAAGAACCCGGCTTATAGTAAATCCCTGAGTGGATCACCCCGGAGTTATGCCCCGTTTGGTGCGCCGCCACTTCCTTTTCCTTCTCCAGCACCAGAATGGTCTTGTTGGGGTTTTGAAGAGTCAGCTTGTAGGCTGTTGCCAGTCCTACGATACCGCCTCCAATCACTATAATATCGTAATTCGTAGAGTTCATGATAATGCTTGTAAATTTGCGCTAAATATACCAATTTAGCCGCGAATTTAATTTTGCCTGATCTAATTTATGGCAAAATACCCGGAATCCGCACAAGCCGGCCCGGGGAAGGAACAACACGCAAATCAAACGCTATGAAGATCATCTGCATCGGCAGGAACTATGCCGAACACGCCAAAGAATTAAAGAACGACATTCCTACCGAACCGGTATTCTTTATGAAGCCTGATACGGCCCTCCTGAAAGACGGCGAGCCATTCTATTATCCGGAATTTACCAAGGACCTGCACCATGAGATTGAGATCGTCCTCAAAATTAACAAGGTAGGAAAGCACATCGACGAGCAGTTTGCACATAAATATTTCGAAGAGATCGGCCTGGGCATCGACTTCACCGCCCGCGACCTGCAAAGCAAAGCCAAGGAAAAAGGACTTCCCTGGGAAAAAGCCAAAGCTTTCGACGGCTCTGCCCCGCTCGGAAAATTTATGTCCAAAACGCAATTCGCCAATCTTTCGGATATTGGCTTTGAACTTAAAGTAAACGGGGAAACGCGCCAGAAAGGCAATACCTCCGACCTGCTTTTCAGCTTCGACAAGATCATTGCCTATGTCTCTCAATTCGTAACCCTGAAAGTGGGCGACCTCATTTACACCGGCACACCGGAGGGCGTAGGCCCCGTGAAGATCGGCGACAAGCTGCAGGGCTACATCGGAGATCAGCTGATGCTGGAATTTGAGGTGAAGTGATTTTTGGTTTAACCACATAGTCACATAGAGGATATAGAGAACAGTACTGATTTAAGAAACATAGGAAACTACACTTTTTAATAACAAGCTATGTTTTCTCTGTGCCTATATGGTTATCAATTCTTCATCAACTCCTTCGGGAATCCATGCTCTTTATTAAACACAAACTCCTGGTCGGAGAGCGTCATGAGAAACGCAATGATGTCCACTTTGTCGTTGGAGCTTAGCTCCATCTTTGTTTGGAGCTCCTCAGCCAGTGTGGCGCTTCGGTGTATGCCTTTTGCATAATGCTCCAGCACCTGCGATAGCTTCTTAAAGCGCCCGTCGTGCATGTAGGGATAGGTATAAGCAATATTGCGCAGGGTGGGAATTTTAAATCTGAGAGAATCGCCGGGCTGATGTGTAATCTGCATACGGCCGTAATCGTTCAACAGCGGATCTACCGGCAAGCCATTGTTAGCGAAAGCATGCGTCGTAAACAAAGGCTCCGCATGACAGGAGGCACAGTTTTTTTGAAACAGGCTGTAGCCTTTTTGTTCCTGTTCGTTAAAAGATTCTTCTCCGCGTTTCATGCGATCGTATTTCGACTGCGCGCTGGTGAGGCTGAGCATAAACTGCGACAAGGCTTTCAGCGTGTGTTCACCCGTTGCCAGGCTATCACCGAACGCCTCTTTGAACAAGCGGCGGTATAAAATTTTTGCCCGCAGCCTGTTGACCACCGTTTGGATGGAGCTTCCCATTTCCGCTTTATGCGTGATGGGTGCGAGCGCCTGCATATCAAGGTTGTTGATGGCTCCGTCCCACATAAACACCGGCTGCCAGGCCAGGTTCATCAGGGCCGGGGCATTGCGTGTACCGACGCTGTCGCGGATGCCGTGGCTCAGGGCATGATCGGTATGAGAAAAGGCGGAGAAGGATGAATGACAGGAAGCACAGGACACCTGGTTATTTTCCGACAAGGAAGGATCGTAGAACAATACCCGGCCCAGCCGGATTTTTTCGGGGCTAAGCTTGTTATGCGCAAAGGAATAAACAGGCTCAGGCCAGCCCGGTGGTTTTTCAAAAAAAGCCCCGGGTACTGTAAAGCCTGCCAGAACCCCAAAAGCAACAACGCCTAATGTCAGTTTTTTCATCGCTGCTTAGTCTTAAAACATTGGGCGGCCATGACAGATAATTTCACAGCTTCAGGCCCCGGGGACATAATATGAGAGCGTTTTGCCAGTTCGGCTGCCTGCAGAAATTGCGGCAGGTCGAAGTACACGTCGATATCGGATTGCGGATGTATGGATAAGGTAATTTGCCTGAGGGCATTATGAGGGTTTTCATACCCCCCGAGGTGCAATTGAAATTCTTTTTTTGGATGCGTGCTGGCACTGCTTCGTCCTTCGGCTTTGAAATTGATATAGCCGCTTTGCCAGGTCCAGTACATCCCTTTTACCGGGTCGAGCTCCCCCCCCATGGCTCCCGATACATTCGTCAGGCTATCGATGCCCATATAAAAGCGGATGCGGTTGTAAGTCACAGATGACGGCACCGGCAGCCTCACTCCTTTTGCCTCTTCGAGGTCGTATAAATGATAACTATTGCTTTCCTTCCACACCAGCGAATCGTTCTGCAAAAGCCCGATCCCCGAAATATAAAACCTCAGAGCTTCCAATACGATACGCTCCGGCCCTTTCACATCAAAGCTGTCGTTCAGCACAACCGCCTTTCCCTGCGCCACAGGCTTAAAAAAAAGCGTCACGCCTTTGTGTTGGGCAAAGGCAGAGAGCTGGTATAAAAAGAATATGATCAGAAGTTTTTTCAGAAGCGATGGTGGTTTATCTTTTGTTCAAACGATGGTGGTTTGGATATAGTCTCTGCCTTCGAGAGCCTCTGGCAGCGTTATATCCGGTAGCTGAGGCTCTCGAAGCTACCGGAATGAAAAGCACAACCCTACTTCACAACAGACACTTTCCTTGAGATCTTGTGGCCGCTATTATCAGTGAGCATCACAACGTATTCTCCGCTGTAGAGCGTTCTGGTATCAAAATACACCATCGTGGTTCCCTGGTACAGAAAGGCTTTATCTACCAGCCTGCCTTCCATATCATACAAGGACACCTCGTAGGTTTCTTCCACCAGGTCTTTCACCTGTACAGCAATGAGCTCACTCGAAGGATTAGGAAATACAGTCACATTAATAACTTCCGTTTTCCGGTCATGTAGCCCCGTTGCGGAGGTATAGGTTGTTGTCGGCTCCGATACGGAGGTAACCTTAGCTGCGGTTTTGTTCCCGTAGTAGGTCGGCCCGATCAGGTAAGGATAGGCCGAGTTCCAATTGGCATCCACCGTCGCAAAATAGCAATAGGTTCCGTTAGGATATTCCGGCGTCACACAAAAACGCCCGTTATGCTCGTCGAGGTAATCGGGTGTGGCTGCGCTGGTAGCAATGTATTCATAATCCTCCCGGAAAGTTCCCAAAGGATAGGTAGAGCTTACCGGCGGGCCGGCAGTTACCGTAGCACCCGTATATAAGGTGGTACGCGTGGTGATATTCCTCAGCACCCAGCTGGATTTCATGCGCACGATGCCTCCTGTGCCATCCACATTTTTATAACCATAAGCGCCATACACCGGGAAGCCGTCATAAGCGTAGCCGATCAGCGGCGAATGTGTACCGGCATCAATGCCATACAGTCCGTCAGCATCGTATAAATTACAAACAGTAGAGATCACATTGAGATCGAGGTCGAAGGCGCTCGGGTTCTGGTGATGGTGGTAGTTCCCCATCGCAGGATGCCCTTTGGAGCAATCGAAGCCGCCGCGTTCCGCCACGATAGCGTCCCTGTTCCAGACACCATCACCCATGCCGCCTGTAGGCCCGCCTGCCATGCTGTTGGTAGAACTCTTCCAGGAAGCACCGTCGCGGTAATCGAACATGGCTACGCCATTGATGAACACGCCTATATTGCCGCCACTCGTTGGCGTGAGAGAACCGGTATTCTGTGCCGGCGCCAGAGGAAATCTGAAGATGGCATTCTGGCTCGATGCCAGCGAGGGATTCCCATCCAGGAAAGGTCCAGTCACATAAGCCGGAATTCCCTGCGTGGTAATGTAAACGGAAGACGCGGAGTACTGCACGCTCTGCACATTGGCCGTAAGCCCGGCATCCGTAATGGCGGTCGAGTTCCCCGATACATAATGCCGGCCTTTGATGGTTGTGTTCTGAAGCCAGGATGTTACTGCCGGGCTAAGCTGCGCCTGAGCTGCCAATGCCGTATAAAAAGAAAGCGTCGTAAAAATTAACCTTTTCATCATTGAATTGTTTAATGGTTGAATAAACTGAACATGAAATTAGAGTATAAGAACGATGCTAACATTTTTTATAGACCAAGCCTTTATTTTTAGAGGTATAATATCCGACAATGTGTAACTTTATCCGGTATTTAGGAAACAGCTGCTCTGAACAACTATAGCCATCCACGATTAAACCCAATGCAATAACAGAATTCATTCATTTGATCATTAAAAACAAGTAAACTCATTTTATGAAAAAAATCAATATCGCGATCAACGGCTTTGGAAGAATAGGCCGTGTCTTCTTCAGAAACGCCATAACCAACCCACAGATCAATGTTGTAGCGATCAATGATATTACCGATTCTGCAACCCTGGCCCACCTGCTGAAATACGATTCGGTTCACCGCAAGTTCAACGGCGAAGTGAAGCACGATGCCGACCACCTCTACATCGACGGAAAAGAGATTAAGATCTTCGCTTCCAAAGACCCGGAAAACCTGCCCTGGAAAGCGCTGGACATCGACATTGTGATCGAGTCCACCGGCTTATTTTTAGACAAAGCCTCTGCCCGGAAACACCTGAATGCCGGCGCCAAAAAGATCATCTTATCGGCTCCTGCCAAAGACGACGATATTAAAACCATTGTGATGGGCGTAAACGACGAGCTGCTCAATGGCGACGACATCATCGTTTCCAATGCTTCCTGCACCACCAACTGCGCGGCGCCCATGCTCAAAGTATTGCAGCAATGGGGTATCGAAGAGGCGTATGTAACTACCGTACACTCTTACACGGGCGATCAGCGCCTGCATGATGCGCCGCACAAAGACCTGCGCAGAGCCAGGGCCGCCGCAATGAGCATTATCCCTACCAGCACCGGCGCTGCCAAAGCGCTTGGAAAGATTTTCCCGGACATGGAAGATAAGCTGGGCGGATGCGGCATGCGCGTGCCTGTGCCTGATGGCTCTCTTACCGACATTACCTGTGTGCTGACACAATACCCAAGCGTGGAGCAGATCAACGAGGCTTTTAAACTGGCATCGGAGACACACCTGAAAAACATCATGGAATACACCGTAGATCCGTTGGTGTCTGTGGATGTGATCGGCAACCCGCACTCCGTGGTATTCGATTCGGAATTTACGAGCGTAGTCGGTAACCTGGTGAAAATCATCGGCTGGTACGATAACGAGTATGGTTATAGCAACCGCCTCGTAGACCTGGCGCTAAAGATGCAGTCGTTTTAATACCAGTGCAACATTTCATTTTTTGGGTTTAACCAATTCCTCCTTTGAAGGAGGTGGCCGAAGGCCGGAGGATGTATTCAACAAAAAACAAGAACACATCTCCCGCCCTATCGGCACCCTCTTGGAAAGAGGGAATTCGTTAAATGCTTTGACATTTGATTTTACAGGATAGTGCTATTCTTTCTTCTCTCTGTTTTCTCCTCTTTTTTCTCTGCGTCATACTCTTCGCTCTTTGCGTTCAAGCTGAGTTCAAACAGGCACCGCTTTTGAAGCATCATAATGTAACCCCTCAATGACTGCAATTATGAAAGCCTCAGACCAACCCATTAACCGGAAAGACATCGTCATGACCCGTTCCTTTAACGTACCTCTGCAATAGGTATGGAATGCCTGGAGCAACCCGTTGATCTTAAAAAAATGGTGGGGACCAAAAACCTATACCTGCCCGCATGCCTCCATCGACTTCAGGGTGGGCGGAAAGTACCTGGCCTGCATGAAATCCAAAGAGGGCAGCGAAATGTGGGGAACGGGAATCTACAGGGAGATTGAAGAAGGCCGGAAGATAGTGATGACCGATAACTTTTCGGACAGCAGGGGAAACATCATTCCTCCCGGTGAAGTGATGCCTGGCAACTGGGCGGATGAGCTGATCATTAGCCTGGAATTTGATGAGAACCTCGGAAAAACGGATTTCACGCTACGCCATGAAGGCATTCCTACTGAAATGTACGACGACTGCAAAAAAGGCTGGGAAGAATCCTTCGATAAACTGGAAGAGGTTCTGCAAGGCTGATTCTGTTCAGCACAGGAATAATCGGGCCACGTAAAACTACGTCCGCTTATTAAGACTCAATCTAAATTTAAATTTACTTTAACCTTTTTTGTATTTTCCTTCACGTTATTGCGTTTATAATCTTCATTAATTTGTGGCAGCCCGAATTTCATGAAGAAATTATATACACTACTTTTTGTTTCCCTCTTCTTTCACTCCTTCTCACAGAAGCTGAATGTATCCGGTAACGTGCAGGACACGGCCGCAAAACAACCTTTGCCTTACGCCGTCGTGATGGCTGTACGGCTGATGGATTCCACCCTCGTGAATTTCACAAGAACCGACGAGAACGGGATTTTTAAGCTTCAGTCGCTGCCGGTGGATACCTACCAGGTGATCATTTCGCATCCTAAGTTTGCCGACCAGGCTTATTTCATTTTTGGTGATCAAAAAAACCTGGACTACGATTTCGGGAAGATCATTCTCCAACCGAAAAATGTATCGCTGGATGAAGTGACCATCTTTGCCTTTAAAGATCCGATCTATTACAAGGGAGATACGCTGATCTACACGGCCGACTCTTTTAAGGTGAAAGCCAATGCCACAGTGGAAGACCTGCTGAAAAAATTACCCGGGCTGAAAGTCGACAAGGACGGCAAGATTACCTCGCAGGGAAAAGCGGTGGACAAGGTGCTGGTGGACGGTGACGAATTTTTCGGGAGCGATCCCACGGTGGCTACCAAAAACCTCAATGCCAGCGCTATTGAATCGGTGCAGGTGTATGAGAAAAAAAGCGACGATGCCGCCAACTCCAACACGGGCGAGGAAACCCAAAAGATCCTGAACCTGAAGCTGAAAGACGAAGCCAAGAAAGGTTACTTCGGCAAGCTGAGCGCCGCCAGCGACTTCCAGAAGTTCTACGAAGGCGAAGCCCTGGCCAATTATTTCAAAAAGAAGCTCAAGGTATCTGTGTTCGGCCTGGCGAGCAATACGCCGCGCTCGAGCTTCGGGTGGAACGATGTGTTCAAGTACGGCCTGAATAATGAGATGAATATGGGCTCCAACGATGATGGCGACAATTTCTATTATATGAACAACAACCAGAACCAGGGGATCCCACAAACCATCAAATCCGGCTTCTACTACTCCGACAGGCTCTCCAAAAAAACGAAGATCGGCTTTAATTATTCTTACAATTACAACCAGCTCAACTCCCGAACCAGCAACACTTCCCAATACTTCCTGAGCGATACTACCTACTCTACCGCCAACGAGAACCAGTCGCTGCGCAAGAATGAGACACACAGCATCAATTTCACACTCGACCAGCAGCTCGACTCCTTAACGGACCTGAGCCTGATCTCGAAGGTGAAGCTGCTGAGCGATCGCGGCTCGAGCCTCGACCAAACGGACTTTATCCGTGAAGACAATGCCCGCACACGGAATACCTCGATTTCCAATAATACCAAAGCCAGCGGTTACGAACTCAATAACACCCTCAGGCTCAATAAGCGTTTTAAGAAAAAAGACCGCCTGCTGATACTGAGCTACAATAACATGCTTTCGAAAAACGAATCGGAAGGCCTGTTGAAAACAGACAACAGCTTTTATGTGGACACAAGCTACATCAGCTCGGTGGACCAGAGAAAAACGAACCTGACCGGCAGCCAGAATCACGTGATCAGCGGAGCCTTTACCGAACCGCTTACTAAAAAAATAAAGCTGGAAGTGTCTTATGACTTTATGTATTATAAAAGCACACAGGATAAAAAAGCGCTGAATAACATCGGCGGCGAGTACACGCAGCTGGATTCTAATTTCACCAACAACTTCCTCACCGACAAGCAGATCAACCGCGCCGGCTTAAAGTTCATTTACGAGGTAAAAAAGCTGCGCTTTGCCGCCGGTACCAAAGCCCGGAATGTGATGGTAAACAACAATAACATTTTCAAGAACCAGCAGATCAAACAAAACTTCAACAACATTCTTCCTTTTGCTTCCCTGAGGTACAAGTTCTCCGACAACAAGAACATCGACTTCAGGTATACCACCAACTCCAGCAACCCGACTGTATCGCAGTTGCAGCCTGTGCCTGATAATACCAATCCTAACTTCATCAACATCGGTAACCCCAACCTGTTGCCTACCTTCAATAACGAGTTCAACCTTAACTTTAATTCCTGGAAGCCCATCAGCGGAAAATATACCTGGTTCGGTCTGAACTATTCGATCACCGACAATGATTTTTCGGAGCGCACCTACTACGATAGCATTGGCCGCAGCGTAAGCCAGACAATCAATGTGGACGGCAATAACTCCGGCAGCTTTTATTTCGGCACCAGCATTCCTTTCTTCTCCAAAAAGCTGGAATTACAACCTAATGCCAATGGCTCTCTTTCCAACAGCAAGACCATTATCAACAACCAGGAGAACCGCACCCAGGACCTGAGAACAAACATCGGGCTGGAGATCAGGCTCAACTTCGAAAAAGTAACGGCAGGACTTACGGGCTATGCGGAGTACAACCAATCGTCGTCCACTCTTAACACCAACAGTACCAAGCCTTACACGGCGCAGGGCATTATAGGCAACATCGGCATCGACCTTCCTAAAAAGTTCCGCCTCGAAAGCGACGCCACTTATACGATGAACGGGCAGCGGAGCAACGGCTACAACATCAATTACCTGGTGTGGAACGCCTCTCTGGCAAAAACCTTTTTCAAAATGGAGAATTTCATTGTAGGACTGTATGCCTACGATATGCTGAACCAGAACATCAGCGTGAACCGGTCCATCAACAGCAACATTATTTCGGATACGAAAACCAATATTATTTCGAGGTACTTTTTACTGAAAGCGACTTTTAAATTCAACAGCAACAAAGTTAAGGAGGAGGGAAATGATGATTAAGCGCATGATCTTAGTATGTATTGTTGCAATGTGCAGCAACCTCGCTTACGGGCAGATCAGCTACGGCAAGATTACCTACGAGCGGAAAACAAACCTTTACAAAAAATTCAAGAACAACGGCGACGTCAAAGAGTGGCTGAGGGAAGAGGACAAAAACAAGGTGGATGTCTTCGAACTGTATTTTAATGATACGCTCTCGGTATTCAAGCCGCAGGAAAGCGAGCTGGTGGAGCGTATGAGCTGGGCCACCAGCAAGAATGTGGTATACCAGGACCAGCGGAAGCATACACGCCTCACCGAGAAAACGATCTGGGGTGAGAAGTTCCTCGTGGCGGATTCGGTACGGCACCTCACCTGGAAAATCACAGACAGCAAGCGCAAGATCTGCGGCTACCAGTGCCGTAAAGCCATCTGGACCGCCAACGACAGCACACGCCTCTATGCCTGGTACAGCAACGAAATTATGCCATCCATCGGCCCCGAGAGCTTTGTGGGACTGCCGGGCACCATCCTCGGCCTTGCCACCGAAGACGGCGGCGTGATCTACTTTGCCAAAAATGTGGAGATCCTGAAACAGGACGCTACAGCCCTTGCCCCGAAAAAAACAAAGCTGAAGCTCTACCAGGTGTCTGAGCTCAGGGCCCAGCTGGAAAAACAGTATGGCAAAGAAAAGTGGGGCAAAACAATGATCTACAATAATTTCGAGATCTGGTAAAAAACCTGGGGCCTGGCCGCAAAAGGTAGTTCTTCCCCGTTTCTTTTTTTATATTTGTGAAGATGATAAGGTATTTTTTCACCTATTGCTTTCTCCTGGCCTTTGCAGGGAATGCCCTGGCCCAAATCCCACTGGCAGCGAATGCCGGAACCAGCAGGAATATCTGTCCGGGAAGAACCGTTAACCTGGGAGGCGCACCGGCAGCCACAGGTGGCACTGCTCCCTACTCCTATAGCTGGCAGCCCGGTACTTTCCTGAACTCTACCACGCTTCCTAATCCTACGGCCTCCTCCGTTAACACCTCTATACAATACACCCTGACCGTAACCGACAAAAACGGAAATACCGCCAGCTCCACAGTGGTATTTTTTGTTGATCTCATCAACGACTTCAATGCGGGTATCGATACAGGCTATTGCCTGGGCAAACAAAATGGCATTCAAATCGGCAGCTCTTTTAACGCCTCCAACGGAGCCAACCATGTTTTTGCCTGGAACCCCGCTGCCACACTGGATAATGCCAACTCAACCAATCCCATCGCTTCCAATACGGTTGTTGTACAATATACCCTCACGGTTTCCAATGGCGGCGTGTGCCCCGATCATAAAACAACGGTAACCGTCACACCGTTTCAGAAACCCTTTGTAGATGCCAGCCCCAGCACGGTGATCGACGAAGGCAATACCATCACCCTTAATGGCACCGGCTCTGTGTTCAATGTATGGCTACCGCCTTACAATATCCGGTATGCCAATACCGCTACGCCGGATGTATGGCCAATCGTTTCTACGACTTATACTCTGTTTGTGGAAGATTCACACAAATGTACCAATTTCGATACGGTACGCGTGGATGTGATCCCGGGCGACAAGCTTTTTTTCTATAGCGCTTTCACACCCAACGGAGATGGGGAGAACGATTACTTCTACATCGGGAACCTCTGGAAATACCCCGATAACAACCTCAAGATCTATAACCGTTATGGTAAGATGATCTTCAGTGCCACCAATTATGCCAACGACTGGGACGGCACCTACCTGGGCAACCAGATCCCGACGGGAACCTACTTCTATATTTTTACCGATGGCGTCAGCCAGGAGTATAAAGGAACGGTGACGCTGCTGCGGTGATGTGGCTCCGATACTTCGACAGGCTCAGTAACCAGCTCAGCCGCCATTCATCCTGACTAAATAAATCCGAACCATTGACTTCGGTTTTGCCAAGTCGGTGATTCATCGTCATAAAAGAAAATACAAAGAAGTAAATACGGCTTCGCAGTGACATGTCTGCCGGGTAAACCAGCTCCATAGGTTGACTGAGCGGAATCGAAGTCGACGTAATACTTTACTTCTTTATGATCAATGTATCAAAGCTCGGCGAATAGCCGCAGAAGGAACCAATAACATTGCCTCCCGTCACATTGCTCTGGATATTGGCCGGTGCGGCAAATGGATTCCCGTTGCTCGAGCGGTTGCTGTAATACGATCGCCAGAACAGGTACTCAGCATTGCCGATGGTGCAGAACTTCACAATCACCGTATCGCCTACCGCATAATAACCGGCATTGGGCTGTTCACTGTAGCCATCGCGCTCTCCGGGCTGCGGCGGACGCTCGTAGGAAAAGTCGAAGCTGGTGCCGTCCACAAATTTATCATCGAATGCCGAATTGTAAGGCGCTACAAAAAACTGGTCCTTCATGCGTTTGGCAAACCAGCGGTAGCAATTGCCCTGCCCACGCGGCTCGGTAAGATGGGCCCAGCAGAAGCCGAAGGTATCGCGCTCCGCTTTGAAATAAATACTGTCGAGCGGAATAGGATTTAAAATATTGGTAACACCGGTATAGGTTTCATTGTTGTACTTTACCGTGAGGAGGTAGGATTTGCCCACCTGCCCGAAGATCTTGGTTCCTAAGTAGAGGTAGCCGGTACTTGGATCAAGCTCTTTCAGCGTATCTGTTACCAGACCGTCGGTAATGGTAATGAAAGCCCCTTTCACAAAGAACCGGGAAGGATCGCTCAGGTCCACATTTCCGAAATAAGGTGCCGTCATCGACAACAGCACCTGCGCCGTTTTTCCGGTTTCGATGCTGGCTTCTACTACCAGCTTTTCCTTGTAAGCGGGCAGCTTGATGTCGATGTCCTTTTCACAGGAAGAACAGAGCACAGCCAACGCCATAGCCGTTCCATAAGCCAGGTGTTTGAGGTATCGTTGTATTCCGTTGTTCATCGTTCTAAAATTTAAAGTTCCAGGTTACGGTTGGCAGGATCGGGAACAAAGAAACCTGCTTGCCTTTCACGGTATAGTTCCCTTTCAGGAAATCGCCCTTCGCATCGAAATAGATCAGGTAGGGATTATGGCGGTTATATACATTAAACACGCTCAGCGTCCAGCTTCCCTGGTAATGTTTGGCCCAGGCCCTCGGCAGCCTGATCGTGGAAAGGTCTTTTCCTCTCCTGGTATAACGCCTTTCCAGGCGGGCATGCTTACGCGCCAGCTGCTTTTCCCGGTCGGGCGTATAGGTCGCTGAAAGGTCGAGGCGGTGGTAATCCGGGAATTTGTATGAATTGCGTAAGCCATAATCATAGCTGACACTGCCTTCGTAAGCGAACAAACCGTTAGGAAGTGTTCCGCGGTTGCCGGTACCATATACAAATATCAGCCCGAAGTTCCACACCGGGTTAGGATCGTAGGTAATTACCAAAGAGCCATCGTGCCGGCGGTCGTATTTAGCCAGGTAGCGCTCGCCATAGTTGATCTCGTTAAACTGCCGCCAGGTCCAGGAAAGCGTGTAGCCTATCCAGCCGGTGAATTTGCCCGTGCGTTTCTTCACAAAAAATTCCGCCCCGTAAGCCTCGCCTTTTCCGTACGTAAAAGCATTATCGGGATTGTCAAACACATTATCCTGCGGTTCCGCCCCTTCCTTATAATCAATCTGGTTGGTCATGGTCTTATAATACACCTCCACGGAGGTTTCGAACATATCCTTATGAAAGTTTTTGAAAAGCCCTAAAGCATACTGGTTGCCAAGCTCAGGCTTGATGAGCTCGGTGGACGGCATCCACACATCCGTCGGCAGGCTCACTGACGAGATACTCGCCAGGTGAATGTACTGGTAGTTGCGCGTGTAGGATGCTTTGACCGACATTGTTTTGGTAAGGCTGTAACGCACGCTCGCCCTGGGCTCCAGACCGGAGTAGTCTATCACTTTTTGTCCCGGCTTATACACATTGGTATCCGATGTCCGGCCGAACTGGTCTTTGACATAGCGTGTGAAAGGCCCGACCTGCGCAAAGTAGCTGAAACGCAGACCCACATTTACTTTCAGGCGCTTGGTAATTTCCCATTCCTCCGAAATATAGGCTGCCGCATCGTGCGAGTACAGGCGGATGATCTTGCCGATATCAAAAGTGGTTTCGCCCTGTTTGGCGCTCACGTTACTCGGCGTAAACGTATGATAGATGTAATTGATCCCTACCCTGAGCTGGTGGCGCGGATTAGGAATATACACGAACTCGTGCTTAGCCGTCCAGTCTTTGATCCCCGAGAACAAGGTAAGCTCAAAGCCCGACTGTGCCGCCGTAAACGAAAAATCATAATTGGTATAAGACACAGAGGTATTGGAAAAGAGCCTGGCATTGTACAAATGGTTCCAGCGCAGGCAGGCAACCGTATTCCCCCAGGGCACGCGTGCGTTAAAAGAAGACTCGGTATCTTTAAACTCAAAAATATCTTTTCCTTTATAGAAGCTCAGGAAGATCCGGTCCTTGTCGGAGATCTTCCAGTTCAGCTTGGCATTGATGTCGTAGAAATAATAGCTCGACCCTTTGAATTCGGATTGGGGACGAATGTATTTGAAAAAAGGTTTTGACAGCACATCCAGGTAAGTCCTGCGGGCCGACACGATAAAGGAAAGCTTGTCTTTGATGATCGGCCCCTGGATCGTCAACCGCGAAGAGATGACACCGATGCCTCCATCTACCTGGAATTTCTGGTCGTTGCCTTCCCGCATCGAGATGTCGAGTACAGAAGACAGGCGCCCGCCATATTGCGCCGGCATCCCACCTTTGATGAGGTTGACGTTCTTCACGGCATCACCGTTGAACACTGAGAAAAATCCCAACAGGTGAGCCGCATTGTAAATGGTCGCATCGTCGAGCAGCACCAGGTTCTGATCCGGCCCACCACCTCTAACATAGAATCCCGAATTCCCATCACCCGCCGATTTAACACCGGGCAGAAGCTGAATGGTTTTCAGGATATCGACCTCTCCCATAAAGGCCGGTAGCTTTTTGATCTGGACAATGTCCAGCTGCACGGCGCTCATCTGCGTACTCTGCACATTATCGTCGGTCTTTTCTCCCGTTATCTCTACTTCCGCGAGGTTCTTTCCCTGCGGCGCCAGGCTGATGTTCCGGCTGATGTTGCTTTGCAGGTCGATGCTGTCGGTATAGGAGTCGTAGCCCATATAGCTGCACACAAGGGTGTATTTTCCGGCAGGCAGCGTCAGCGAATAAAAGCCGTTGGTATTGGTATTGGCCCCGGTCATGCCTTCCCTCACATACACATTGGCACCGATGGCCGATTCACCGTTGGACTTGTCGCGGACATAGCCGCTGATGGTGAAATTCTGTGCGGCCGCCCACAAAGGGCAAAACAAAAGAAGTATCGCTATTTTTTTTAGCACAGGTAAAAATAACAGATTATTCAGTGCCAATATGGTCCGTAAATGCATAAATGGTTAATTTATTTAAATTTCCGTGCCAGCATTTATGTTAAGCACAGGACTCGTGTACCAGGTACTGTGTAAAAAGCAAACCGTTTGACTCTCTCGTTCACGCATTGTTTAGTTGCGTGCCTTGTTTTAAAGCTTGGCCTGCCAGGCTCTGGCATTCCGGCGGACTTGGCTCAACATTCCGGTAGTGTCGTTCATTGAGCGACTATTGCGCCAGGGATGCAAAGGGTTTGGTTCCTTTCCTGCGCCTGCCTCTTGCGCAGGAAAGAACCGCAGCGAATGCGGAGCCCGACGCAGCCCGCCCGGGCGCCCAAAATTAAATAAACAACTCCCCTCGACATAAGAAACGATATTCTTCGTCTTACAGATTTTGTCGTAGTGAAATTGATGAATGCCTGCCCGGGCTGAACCTGTTTTAGCTTACCGGTTCAGAATATAATTCCGGATATAGTTGCTGCGCCATTCCTGGTTGGCAGTGGCGTTGAGCAATTCCATCACCGGCTTATCATCTTCATTGATGACACGGTCATCGCTGATGATCCAGGGATATACTTCGTTATGAAGCCCGCCCGCAAAAGGTTTTAAGGATGCCACGATGAGTATATTGCGGTAGGCCTCGTCTTCGGAGGACGCGCAGATTTTCAGGTCAAAGCCGGCCTGCTTCAGCGTTGCCAGCAGGCATTGCGTTCCCAGGCCTTTGGTACCGTTGAGGTAACCGTGTGTATTGATTAGCACCACTGCGTTGCTATCCATGATGTTTTTTAAGCGGTCGAGACTTTGTTTGGTAATCACATGCGAAGGCTGCTCCTCTGCTTTGAAGATATCGAACAGAACCACATTCCATTTGCCTGGAGCCGTATTGATGTAATGGCGGGCATCGTCGCAAACCGTCGTCACCGAAGCATCAAGGTAAAAAAAACGCTGCGATACCTCAATGATGCGCCGGTCGAACTCCACACCCGTAACGCTGTAACCCTTTCCTGCCAGCATATTGGCTACCACGCCACCGCCGAGCCCCAGCACAAGCGCCTTCCCTTTGGGGAAATATGGCAGGTTGCTCTCCAGCAGGCGAACGTATTCCGACACCGAAGCCCTGGTGATCGTGTTCATCTCCGTTTGTACAATGGTATTGATCAAAAGCTTGCGGATCATCACCCGGTCGTTAGACCTGGAGGGCTCTTCGCGGATCTCAAGCTTGCCCAATATTCCTTCCTCTTCATACACCAGGTAAGGATTTTTCGGTGCCTTGACAAAGCTGTAAGCCGTCAAGCCACAAACGAAAACAAGCATCAGGGCCGGCGTCCGCGGATAAGGCCGGATAAACACGAGCAGGCTCACCAAAGCCATCGCCAGGGCAAAACCAATCAGTGTAGCGCTCACACCAAACACCGGCAGTAGGTAAAACCCACATAAAAAGGTTGCCAGGATGCCTCCCAGGGTGGAAACAGCGTAGATCTTTCCGCTGTTCGCCCCGCTTTCCCTCAGCTCCTGTGTGAGCATGGAAATAATGAGTGGCGACGTAGCGCCCATACATAACATGGCTGGAAACAGCAGGAGAAACACACTCACCACAACCGCAGGGATCAAAGGCAGATAAGTCCCGGTCAGAAAAAAGACCCTTCCCATAAATGTCATACTGCAAAGGCAGCAGGCGGCGGCAATCAATACCGACAGCAGGATACGCTCCCTGTTCCCTTTCCGGCTTAGCCTTCCTCCCAGGAAATAACCGGCAGCAAGGCCTGCGAGGGTAATAGCCATCACGGAGCTCCAGACATGCAGGCTGCTCCCGAAAAAAGGAGCCAGGATCCGGGCACCGGAAATTTCGGCTGCCATCACCGAAGCACCTTCCACAAAGGAAATGATGAGAAACCGGTTATGCTTAAGCATAGCGCCTCGTTCTTAGATGTAAAGGTTATTATCATCCTCGTAGCTGGCGCTGGCGCCGGTACCATAGCCCAGGCGTTTGCCGGTACGGAGGTTGATGCTGCTGACCTTTTCCTGCATCTCGTTCACCGTCACATCCCGCACCGCGTCGTAAGGTGGTGTAAACAGATCATAGGTGATCACATAAATAATGAGGTCGTTGATGATCTCGCAGAGGTTTTCCTTGTTAAGAGGTTCCGAAGAAAAGGTCGAGTATTTAATGCCCATCGGGCCTTTGGCCTCAATGAAAAAGCGCATTTCCCGGTTCACGAAAATCCGGCATACCAGCGAGCCGAGATCATTCATGCGGTTATATTTGATGGAATCCGCCAGGAAGTTATACACATTGATGATCCCACAGTAGGAATTGTAGTCGTGTTGCTTGATATAACCGGTTTTAAACATCGGGTGCGACTTATCAAATTCAAAGACATTGGTATGCATGAAGAATTCAAGGATATCGCCGGCTACTTTCAGTTGCGTGGAATACTTCTTGGATTCGGCAACAGCAACGGTAATGCGTTTATCCACAGGCTCTATTTCCTTGATGAGGTCGATGGCAATTTCGTTCACACACAATTTGGTCATTTCAAAAGCGGTGATGGTATTGTTAAACACATCCTGCTTCATTACTGATTTTTCAGCCAGCAGTTTGACTATTTTTTGTTTCTGAGAATCTAAGAGTTCGCTCATGTACCTTCATTTTTTGAATGATAAATATACGTATTGTGCTACACAAATAACAGCGAAACTTATAGTAAAAGCCGGTATACCAAATGCGATCGTATTTCAATCCCTCAATGAATAGAAGAGTGCTGTTGCATCAGAGAGTGATCACTTTTACCCGGGGAATTTTTAGCGTCCGCGCGCCATCCTCATACCGGCCCAACAGCCAGTGGCTGCTATCCTGCTACAATCGCTGACACCGGGTCTCTGCAATCAAAGCACTTTCCCGGCTTTAAAGGAATCGTACAGTACTTTATGGATCTTCCCGCGAATGCCTAGCTTCGCCAGCTTATTCTCATCTGCATCGGGATACACCCTGTTGGAAAGAAACACAAAGATGAGCCCGTTCTCCGGATCGGCCCAGGCAAAGGTTCCTGTAAAGCCGCTATGTCCGTAGCTTGCCAGGCTGCATTCCTCCGTCACCGGGCTGTCTTTCTTAGGATCAGATTCCGGCTTGTCGAAGCAAAGGCCGCGGCGGTTATCGAGGAATTGTGAAGAAGTGTATTGTTTAATCACCTGGGCATCCAGTAATCTTTGCCCTCCGTAAATACCGTTGTTCAGAAGCATCTGCATCACCACCGCCACATCGCTGGCATTTCCGAATAAGCCCGCATGCCCGGCAACACCGCCCAGCATAGCCGCTCCCTGGTCGTGTACGTAGCCACGCAGCAGCTGTTTCCTGAATTTGGTGTCATTTTCCGTCGGGGCAATCTGCGAAAGCGGATAAACGCCAAGCGGCAGGTACGTTAAACCAATATTCAAAGGCTTATAAAACGTTTCCTGCACATACATGTTCAAGGGCATGCCGGTTTTGTTCTCTATGATTTTCTTAGAAAAATAATACCCGATATCGCTGTAAAGGTATTTGCCTCTGGGCTCAAGCTTGCTGGCCACCAGCTGCTTATAGATAGAGTCCGTATAGCCTTTGGCGATGTACAAATTCTTCGCTACCGGTGTCGGGTAAGCATCAGATGCACTTGTGCTGTAGATACCCGGCTTATAGTTATGTGCTTTATCCTGCGTGCGCAACCACAAAGGCAGGAATGCCTGTAGACCCGACTGGTGCGTGAGAATGTCCTTGTAGTTGAGCTCGCCTTTATCACTGCCTTTATACTCCGGCAGGTAATACCCTAAAGTCTGGTTGTAATCGAATTGCTTTTGCTCTGTGAGCTTCATCAGGGCCAGCGAGGTCGACAGAATCTTGGTGAGCGAAGCCAGGTCGTATACCGTTTGGTCCGTTACCTTTTCGGAACCAGCCTCATACGTGAGGCGGCCGAAATTTTTCTGATAAAATACTTCGCCGTTTTTGATGGCAATGATCTGGCAGCCCGGATAGGCTTTCTGGCGAATGCCCGCCAGCGCAATGGAATCGATCTGCTGCAACTTGAAGGAGCTCGCTCCCACCCTTTCCGGTTCTACATACTGCATACGGATCGCCTGCTTAACCTCAAGTCCAGAGCCAACCCGGAACAGGTTGGTAGAAACGGGAAGCGTACCGTTTACGGTAATAGCGCCGGCAATGGCTTCTGCCGCTGCTTTCTGACTGAAGGCATTGTATTCATACAACTCCAGTACCGCCGCAGATTTCGAAAGGTCTTTCAGCTTGTTCACCAGGTAAGGATTGGAGAACAGGCAGCTCACCGTTTTATTTTGTGACACGATCTTTGAGATCACGTCCACGCTTCCCTCGCTGCATCCGAAATTTTTCTCAGGCTTATACGATGTTTTATTTACCTGCAGGATTACCAGGTTATAATTCTTTAACCGCGACAATAAGGTGTCCCTTTCTTTTTGCGTTGCCTCATGGTCGATCGCAAAATGCTCCGCTTTCATGTAGCGGCTCAGCGCCGCAGAGAATACCGTTTTTCCTTTATCACCGATGGATACTTCCGCTATTTTCAGGGTATCCGGGCGCTTCAGGGGCAGCAGGGCATGATCGTTTTTCAATAAGGTCACCGAAGCTTCCGCCAGCTTGCTGTTCATCACATTGGAAGCAGGAGTGTTCAGATCTTCATACAGGTTCTTCGGATTCACAAACTGGCTCTTGTCAAGGCCGCACCAGTATTTGGCTTTCAGTATTTTTTTGCAGCGGGCATCAATCTCCTCCTGGGTGATCTGCCCTTTGCTTACCGCCAGCTTGATCTGCTCCATTGCTTTGGGCACATTCTCTGCAAACAACAGCACATCGTTTCCTGCCAACAGGGCCTTTACATCCACAATCCCAGGCTCATAAAAGCTGGCCACTCCTTTCATATTCAGGGCATCGGTGAACACCAGCCCCTGGAAACCCATTTGTTTTTTCAGCAGGTCGTTGATGATATAAGGCGATAACGTAGATGCCGTATTCTTCGTGGTATCATAACAAGGCACAAATAAATGCGCCACCATAATGCTCGCCAGGCCCTCATCAAACAAGCGTTTGAAAGGATAGAGCTCCAGCGTATCGAGGCGTTCCTTACAGGCGGAAATAATCGGTAGTGCCTTATGCGAATCGGTGTCCGTATCACCATGTCCCGGGAAGTGCTTGCCATTGGCCATCACACCCTCCGCCTGCATCCCTTTCATATACATCACCGCTTTGTTCGCCACATTGTATTTATTTTCTCCGAAGCTGCGCGTGCCGATCACCGGGTTCTCTGCATTATTATTGACATCCGCCACAGGCGCAAAATTCACATGAATCCCGATGCGCTTGCATTCGCGGGCAATCTGCCTTCCCATATAGAAAATAAGCGAATCGTTTTTAATTGCCCCCAAGGTCATTTGCCGCGGATATTTCGGAGTGCTGTCGAGGCGCATGGCCAGTCCCCACTCGCCATCGATGGCAATCAGTAAAGGCGTCTTCGAGAGGTTCTGGTAATAATTATTAAGACGGGCTTCGCGCAGCGGGCCGCCCTGCATAAAGATCAGGCCGCCGATATGATAGTCCTGGATCAGCTCACGGATCTCGCGCACATGCTTCATGTCTTTGTTACTGTAGGCAGCCACCATAAATAGCTGTGCCAGACGTTGATCGGAGTTCAGGGAATTAAACACGGAATCGACCCAACGTGATTCTGAATTTAAAAAATCAGGGCCGCTCTTAGTGGGTGCCGGCTTTACGACAAAAGCCATGATCACCGTTAAAGACGCAAACAGAACAATGTTGCCAAACAATTTAATCATGTTGTAAGATACACCGGCTAAGCCCTTTTAAATTTACCAAAAAGCGATTGTTTTAAACAGCAACGTTTTGATAGATGAGCGTTAAAGAATATTAAATGGCCCTTCGGCTCCGCTCAGGGCCCGGATACAGTTCACTCGCTCCCTGGACGGAGTCGAAGGGAGCAGTGGCTTTACTTTATCCTTCCTGCCCCGTGGTAATATTTTTTATAATAAGGTTCATCAAGGTCACTGATGATGACACCGCGCCTGGTGGAAGCATGTACAAACTTATTGTGTTGCAGGTATACACCTACATGCGACACGCTTTTTCCATTGATCACAAAAAAGACAAGATCACCCTCCTTCAGGTCGGAAACGCTGACCCGCTTGGTTTCTTCATAAATGGCTTTGGAAGACGCCGATACTTTTTTATTGTAAACCGAAGCGCACAATATTCCTGTAAACCCGGAACAGTCGATGCCGTTCTTATCTTTGCCGGCATACTTATATGGCACGGCATACCAATCGTCAATAAATTTATACAGCTTTTCATTCTTGATGTTTTCCTCCGGAACATTAAGCCTTTCTGCATAAGTAGCACGAAGCACACTTGAGCCTGCCTGATTTTTCTCCGGCGATTTTGTTTCTGTTTTCGTGGTTTCCGGCTGCGTATGCTGAGCCGTTTCCGGTTTTTTGACAGGAGTTTTTGTACTCCTTACCGTTGATTGATGATGCTTACAGGAAGACAGGTAAAGAAGAGCGAACAGCAACGCTGCACATTTTATATGTAAATGACCAGGCATCTTGCCTTAAAATTACGCTCAAAAAGCAGGAGATGCCCCGGAGCCACCAGGCAGTTAATAACAGGGGCCTGTTTAAACCTTGGCCGGAGCGGTTTCCTCGTTGTGGTAGTGCTTCGAGAATTTAGTGATGATGCGGTAGGCAATGTAAGCGAAGATCGGCGCAGCAATCACATCGTAGCTGTAGTGTACATGCTGCATCACCACGCCCACCGAAACAGCGATGGCTGCCACCAGGAATACATATTTCAGAACTTTATCCGTTGTAAAGAAAAAGAACAGGAACAGGGTTGCCGCATGCCCGCTGAAAAACAGGTCTTTCAGGTTTTGATTCCCTGCATAAAAGGTGTTGGTGAGCAATTCGTCGCGCAAAGGAATAATGGATGTAGGCGGCTCTAAAGGAATGAAAAACAAAGTGATAATACGGAGCATGGTGAGCGACCCATACATCTGGATCAGGTGCAAAAAGCGGTAGGGCGACCAAAAAGCGTATACCAGCGCAATAATCGCCGTGGAATAGGTGACAAAGAAAATGAAATCAGAAACGTCGCGTGGCTTAATGAAATTAAGAATAGGGTCGTAAAAAGAATGCCCCTGGCGGGTTTCAATGTAAGCCAGCAGGGCGGCAAAACCTGTAAGAATTACGGACAGCACAATGATCGACGTAAAAAAACGGTTCCTGAAATAAGGATTTGACAGGGCTATTTTCCAGTTATACATCATGTTAGCGCAATATTAAGGATTTTGGAGGCTGAAAATTCTTAAAAATTGCAAAGGTTACGAACAAACCAAGCCGGAAAACAAATTTCCCGGCCTGGCTCGAAACTTTAAAAAAACAACGATGAATCAGGGAAGAGTAATAGGATAGGTATTTCCATTGATGGTTACCGTCGCCAGGTCATCGCAGCTGCCATTACCATAATCCAGGTAGCGGGTGGCTTTTCCGGCAGGCGTATGGGCAATGGTGCCTGCGGTAAAGTAACGACGGCATCCCGGAGCCATGTTCCTGATCAATGGGCTTGTAATGTTCGACTGGAAAGAGCCGCCACCTGAAGAGGTTCCGCTGGCACTGCCGGTAATGGCATACATATCGTCCTGCCAGCTCAGGGTAGGTTCGCCGGCTGTCCATTCCCGCTGGCGGCTGCTCTGCCAGGTAATCGTTCCGCCATTGTTGGCTCTCAGAATTTGCAGATTGGCCTGGATGCTGTATACCAGATGACCTGCTGCATTATGACCGTTATTGGTAATCGTCTTGGAACCCGTTACCTGGTTGTCGTTCACAAAATAATTTTGTGGCGTGACGGTAATAACGGTAAGCGAGTCCCTGTAACGGCCTGTGAAGTTGAGGATGAGGGCGCCCCTGCGGTATCTTCCGTCATTGCCCAGGCAATTGCTGCTTCCGAAGTTAACGGTAACGGTTTTGGCGGCTGCCAGCGTGTCGAATGTCAGCGTGGCACAGTTGCTGAGAATAGCTGTACTGTTGCTTGTGCGAAAGCTGCTGACGTTGTTGGTGCGGCCTGCTTCGTCGGCAATGCTGGTCATGTCGTTTACAATGGAGGATGCCAGAGATTGGTCTGCAGCAGAGCTTGTATCGCTATCGGTTTCCTCTTTGTCTTTCTTTTTGCAGGAAGAGAAAAGACCTGTAAAGACTACGGAGAAGAGAATAACAGCGAGGGAAATGCGTTTCGTTTTCATGAGCTTTTTGTTTATCGGGTTTCTGGTGTCTATGACCCGGCAAAACCAACAAGGTTTAAACTCTCCTGAAAATTTATAATAAAAATACATTCCTCATAGCGCTTGAAGTTGGCCGGAATGGCTGTTTCAACGGGCATTCTACGAGGGTTCACGCCCTTCATGCCCTGCCTGAAATTTAAAAAATCAGGGTACTTTACCGCAGGAAAACGATGTAAGGTTCGTTATCGATCGTAGCTATTGCCAGATCATCGCAGTTCCCATCACCATAATCGATATAGCGTATCCCTTTTCCGGTTGGTGTAAACGTTACGGAACCTGAAGTGGGCTTAAGACAGCCCGGAGTCATTTTTCTGATCAGGGGGCTCGTAATTACCGTATTGTAATTGCCACTGTAATCAGACGTTCCGTTTGCAATGCCTGTAAAAGCAAACACATCATCCCCCCTGCTCTGGGTATTACCGCCAGCAATCCATTCCCTTTGCTCCTTACTTTCATGAGTAATGAATGCGCTGGTCGCGATGGAAATCCGTATATAACCTTCTATATCATAGATTAGATGACCGGCAGTATTATGTCCTTTATTGGTAATGACTTTACTTCCTGTAATATATTTATCATCCACATTATAATTTCGCGAAGTAATCGTGATTTTAGTTAAAGAATCGCGGTATCTCCCCTGGAAACCAATGATCAAAAAGCCTCTACGCTGTTTGCCATCACTTGCCTGACAGGATTGGTTGTAATTAAAATCGACTGTCACTGTTTTAGCAGCCGACAGTGTATCGTAACTTATCCTTGCACAGCTGCTAAGGTCGTCCTGCCTGTTCAGCTGAGGTCGTCCCACCTCATCGGCAATACAGATCATTTGGTGTACCATATCTGAAGTGTATTCCTGCACCATGACAGAGCTTGTATCACTGTCTTTTACTTCCACGTCTTTCTTTTTACAGGAAGAGAACAGGCCTGTAAGAGTAATTGCAAGGGCTATGATGCCTAAAGAGACTTGTCTGCCTTTCATGATCGTTACCTTTATAAGGTTTGTATTTGTTTTTGCTGCAAAGATTTATTTTCCCTTCAAATTAATGCACAAAGCTTCCGCAACCCGTATAGAGCTTGCCATTGTATACCAGCTTCACATAACGGCTTTCTTTTTCGCCGGCCATGTTGGTGCAGGGTTTGTTTTGAATCGTGATGCAATCCACCACACTTGAGCCGATATCTATTTTCAGATCTGCCGGTTGATCGAGGTCGATGTTTTTACGTTTCACGGTGATCTTATCCGTCCCCTGGTCTGCCACAATGAAGATCCTGTCTGTATAAAACTCAGCATACCAGCCGGGCTCCGAGCCGCTTGCCTTAAAGAGTAATTCAGCGGTTCCTTCTTCCTTCATATTCGCCAATTCTTCCACCGCATCCATTTTGGAAAGAGAAATGTTGACATCGGAAACCGTGTCTTCACCCTGCGTGATGGTTTTTTCGCCATTGGAATTAACCTGTGTGCAGGAAGCCAACAATAACAGGGAAACAAAACACGGAAGGATAATTTTTTTCATGATTCTGGTAGGATTTGAGAATAGCAAGATAAGTAATTATTTGGCACAAACATTTATTGTAGGTTTAATTATACCTTTGCAGAAAATAAACCTTATGGATTTAAAATTTGATATCATCGAGATCCTGAAAGTGACTATGGTGCTTTTTGCCGTGATTGACGTGATCGGTTCTATTCCTATCATTATCAGCCTGAAGCAAAAAACCGGTGGCATCAATGCCGGCAAGGCGTCCCTGGTGTCTTTAGGGATCATGATCGTTTTCCTCTTTATCGGCCAAAGTATCCTTAGCATCATCGGCATCAGCATCGGCGATTTCGCCATTGCAGGCTCCTTCCTCATTTTCATCGTTGCCTTCGAAATGATCCTGGGAATTCAGATCTCCAAAGATACCATGCCCGCAACGGCTTCGGTTATTCCCCTGGCTTTTCCCTTAATTGCCGGCACGGGCACACTTACCACCTTATTATCCATCAGGGCCGAATACAACATTGTTTCTATTGTTATTGCCATTATCCTCAACGTCATGATCGTGTATGCTGTACTGCGCAACCTGAACCGCCTTGAGCGCCTGCTGGGTGCGGGTGGCATCGCTATCCTCAAAAAAGTATTTGGCATTATCCTGCTGGCCCTGGCCATTAAGCTCTTCCGGAGCAATATCTCAGGATTATAAAATTTTCAATAAGCCGTTTTTTTGCTTTCAATTGTCGCGACAGTTAGGATAAGCCGGCTGCTGGCCACAAGACACACCGCAACCACCATAAAAAAAGCCCCTCACGTGCGTGAGAGGCTTTTCTGTTTTCAGACAAACTGAAAATTATTTCTTTTTACCACCTTTAGAAGCTGCAGCTAAAGAGTCAGCCATTTTGATAGAGTCAGCTTTAGCAGCTTCAGCAGCAGCCTGAGCAGCAGCAGCAGCTTCTGCTTCAGCAACTTTAGCTAAAGAATCAGCAGCAGCTTGTTCAACTGCAGCGATAGAGTCAGCTTTAGCTTTTTCACGAGCTTCGATCTCTTCTTTAGATGGACCACAAGATACGAATGCAGCTGATAAAGCAGCTACAGCAACGATAGATAATACTTTTTTCATTTTGTTAGTTTTAGTTTTATTAATTTGGTTGCAAAAATACATGTTTTTTTTATCCAACGTTAAAAAATCAAAAAAAATCCAAATTATTTTTAAATGCCTGAAAATGATATCCTGAGATGAATGCTTACCTTTGTAAATATGTATAAATCCTTCCTGAAACCTTATTTATTTAAGTTAGATCCCGAAAAAGCACATTACCTCACATTCGACCTCCTCAAAACCGGTCTGAGAAATGGTTTAGGTCGGGCTATTTTTAAGACGGCCTATCAGTATGAACACCCCCGCCTGGAACGGACACTTTTCGGGCTCACCTTTAAAAATCCGGTAGGCCTGGCCGCCGGCCTCGACAAGGATGCCAAAGTGTTTAACGAGCTGGCCAACCTGGGATTCGGCTTTATTGAGATCGGGACGCTCACCCCGAAACCTCAGCCCGGAAACGAAAAGCCACGCCTGTTCAGGCTCCCGAAAGACGGCGCCATCATCAACCGGATGGGCTTTAATAATGAAGGGGTGGACGAAGCGGTAAAACGCCTCAAAAACAAAAAAACCAATGTGATTATCGGCGGAAATATCGGCAAAAATAAAGTAACACCGAACGAGGACGCCATCCGGGATTACGAATATTGTTTCAATGCGCTGTTTGATGTGGTGGACTATTTTGTGGTGAATGTCAGCTCACCCAATACGCCAAACCTCCGGGAGCTGCAGGACAAAGAACCCCTGACGGCCCTGCTGAACCACCTGCAGGCCATCAACGCTTCCAAACCGAAACGCAAGCCCTTGTTGCTGAAAATAGCACCGGACCTTACCAACTCCCAGCTGGATGATATTATTGATATTGTGGCCTCCACGAAAATAGATGGTATTGTGGCCACCAATACTACCATCGCGCGCGAACCGCTCAGCTACCCGAAACCGGAAGTGGAAGCCATCGGCATGGGCGGCCTCAGCGGAAAACCGCTCAGCGAGCGTAGTACGGAAGTTATTGCGTATTTAAAGACCAAATCCAAGAATGCCTTTCCGGTAATTGGCGTGGGCGGCATCCACAGCGCGGAAGATGCCCTGGAAAAGCTGAAGGCCGGCGCCGACCTGATCCAACTCTATACCGGCTTCATTTATGAAGGACCGGGTTTAATCAAAGCCATTAACAAATCCATCGTAAAGCACAATTTATAAAAATACCATTATGGGAGCCTGGGATTACGGAATTTTTGACGACGACACGGCACTTGATCTTTCCTGCGAACTCCAGGAAACACCGGATCCGGAAACATTTTTCAAGCTTGCTTTTGAAACGGCCCTAGATGCCGGATACCTCGACTATGACGAATGCCATGCTGTTACGGTATCGGCCGCCTACATCGATCACCTCCTAAACGGGACACCGTATAGCGATGAAGAAAACATGAGGAATTTCAAAACAAAATTCCCCCGTCTGCTGTTGGTTGATCTGAAACCATTAGCGGTATCGGCACTCGGAGTGGTGATCGGCGAAACATCGGAGCTGCAGGAGCTTTGGGCGGAAAATGAAGACCTGTACCCCAAATGGAAAGAAAACATTCAATCGCTTATCGGCAGGTTGAGCTAATATAACGGTTTATGAAAATTATAGAATGTCCCCGCGATGCCATGCAAGGCATTAAAGAATTTATCCCCACCCAGACAAAGGTAAATTACCTCAACTCCTTATTGAAAGTGGGTTTCGACACCATCGATTTCGGCAGTTTTGTCTCTCCCAAAGCCATCCCGCAGATGCAGGACACGGCCGAGGTACTGAAACAGCTCGATCTGAGCACTACCAAAAGCAAGCTGCTGGCCATTGTAGCCAATACGCGCGGCGCCGGGCAGGCCTGCGAGTTCGATGAGATCCGCTACCTGGGCTTCCCATTCTCTATTTCCGAAACCTTCCAGCAACGCAATGCCAATTCGAGCATTGCCGAATCGCTGGTGCGCGTGGAGGAAATCCAGAACCTGTGCATGAAGCACAACAAGGAGCTGGTGGTATATATCTCGATGGCCTTCGGTAACCCTTACGGCGACGTATGGAACAGCGATATCGTGATCAACTGGACCAAAAAGCTGAGCGACATGGGCATTAAGATCATTGCCCTTTCCGATACCGTTGGCGTTTCGGATAAGGAGAATATCAACTATCTTTTCTCCAGCATCATTCCGGAATTCAAAGGCGTGGAAATCGGTGCCCACCTGCACTCTACCAAAGAAAAAGCCCTCGAAAAAATAGAGGCTGCCTATAAAAGCGGCTGCCAGCGCTTTGATGTGGCCATTCATGGCTTCGGCGGATGCCCGATGGCTAAGGACGACCTCACCGGAAACCTGGCCACCGAAGACCTCGAGCTGTTTTTCGACACCAACAACATTCCCTTAAACCTCAACAGAGAGCTTTTACAAAAGGCTTATGTGGAAAGCTGGGATGTGTTTAACAGGTACCATTAGGCGAAATATCCTCAGAGATTTTCCTCACTTTTGGTGATAGGCTTCTAGCAGTAAGCTATCAAAATAAGCCGAAGGATTTTTGCTGATCTCTAACTCCTGCTCTGTTAGCTTGTCTTTTTTCGACATTTTATAGAATCCGGAACCATTCACGTAGTAGTATTTCTCTCCCCGCTGAGTAGTAACAGTGATGGTATTCACCTCGCCATTGGCCACGTACCAGTAATGATCCTGCTCTGTGCTTAAATTTTTTCTTTCCTGCCTGTAAATGAATTTATGAAAGTAGACTCCTCTCTCCGGATTGTATAATAAGTAGGTTTTGAGAACGGTAGTGCCGCTAATCCCGGTGTTCACATCTTCAAGCGCTACATAAATATCGCCGCTCAGGTGCTTATAGGTTGTCCGGTCTTGACGGGTTTTCCCATGTACCGTTTCACTTGGCACATAGGTTTCCGACGACCGTTGGTACGTGAATACCTGAGCGGCAATCGTATCATGATCCGCGGACAGCCTGATATCCATGTAGCTCTTATGATCCCCGTCCAGGTCGCTGTCTGTTCCTGTAAATATGTAGCCGCTGTTACTTTTTTTATAAAAAAAACGGTTCCGGGCTTCCTCTACCCGTTTAACTGCTTTATGAAAGGCTACTTTGTTTGCAACAGCCTTATCCAGCCCTCTCAGCAATTGAGCGTTAACACTGCCCGGCCGGAGAAGGGAAAGCAGGAGGATTGATTTTACAGCGACGGCTCTCATTATTTGCTTTCCGTTTTTTCGCCGCTTTTATTAATGTAGAACGTGTTCCAGCTAAAGCCGTCCGGCTCCAGGATGCTCACCTCTGCCCTATCCGAGTAAAAGGGTTTTACCCTGTCATATTTGAATGGAATGACTTCTTTCCCTGTCAGATCAATGTATCCCCATTTATCGTTTAGCTTGGCTCCTGTTACCCCATTTTTAAACTCATAAAGTACGTCTTCATACGTAAATGGAATTATTTCCTTTCCTTCAATAGTTACAAAGCCCCATTTTTTATTGAGCTCAGCGGCAAAAATGGATTGATTCGTACTCTGCAGCAGATCCGAAATATTATCGTACTTGAATGGAATCACTTCCTTTCCGATACGGTTCACATAGCCGAATTTTTTATCCTTTTCGGCTTTGGCAAAATTCCCTGAATTAAATTCCTGGATGAAATCGTATTGTGCCGGCACAATCTCCACTCCTGCCTTATTGATATATCCTTGTTTTCCCGTGTTAGCTGTTACTTTGCAAAGGTCGCCGTTAAAAGAGCCGATCTTCAGGTATTTGATAGGCGTTACCTGTTTGCCGGTATAATCAAACAAGCCATAGTCGGATGTATATTTCCCATCAACAGGCGCTGTTTTGACATTTACTTTATAATAGTTTTTCTCAAAAGACTCTACGTCGTTGTATTTAACCGGAATCACTTCCTGGCCCAGTTTGTTTACAATCCCGTATAATCCGTTTGATTTTGCAAAATACAGATCATTGAAAGAAATAATCAGCTTTTCATATTTAGGTTCAATTAAAAGCTTACCTGTCTTATCGACCAGGCCATACTTGTTCTCTTTTTTTACCACGGAAAGGCCATTTACAAAATTGTTGATGTCGTCGTAGGCAGCAGGAACAACTTCTTTCCCCGTTTTATCAATGACACCATATTTAAAATTCAGCTGTACAACCGCCATGTCATTCTGGTAACTACGAATCGCATCATATTTGGGTTCTACAACAACCTGGCCTGTCGCAGACTTAAGTCCCCATTTGGCGTTGTTCATATCCTGAAATGGTTTCGGGGACTGGCCGAATGACTGATATGCTGCGAGGCATAAAATTAAAGCAATTCTCATAATTTTTCTTTTAATATGGTTTTATAAAAAGTGAAATTACAGAATTAGACAATGGGCTAAAGCGCAAATAGACATGTGCCGACTTTGATTTAGTATCCGCTCAGGAATTGCGAGTATCCGGTCCGGACCCCGCATCAATGGCCCTGTTTCAGAGAGCGATGACAATAACGATGCTATGGTTTTAACGTGTTCTCAGCATTTCCCAGAGCACAATGCCTACGGATACAGCCACGTTCAACGAATGTTTGGTTCCGAATTGAGGGATCTCGATGCAGGCGTCGCTCTGATCGATCACCTCCTGCTCCACACCATATACTTCATTCCCTGCTATCAGGGCCAGGGGCTTTGCCGGCTTCTCAAAGCAGTTCAGCATCACCGAATGCTTAGCCTGCTCTACAGCCGCAATAAAATAATCCTGCTTCCGTAATTGGTCGATGGCTTCCCCGGTACTTTTAAAATATTTCCAGCTGACGGTTTGTGTAGCGCCAAGCGCGGTTTTTTCAATGTCTTTATGAGGAGGCACTCCCGTAACGCCACAGAGATAAACGGCTTCTATTAAAAAAGAATCGGCTGTGCGGAACACAGAGCCCACATTATTAAGGCTTCTCACATTATCAAGCACCAGGATGATCCTGTTCTTTTCCGACTTTTTAAATTCATCCTGGTTCATGCGCCCCAGGTCGTCCATGCTCAGCTTCTGGTGTTTGCTCATGATTGCAACCTTATTCCCGGTTTTAAGAAATTGTAAGCTCGTTTGTCCACAATCATCCTCTTATTGGAGGTTAAACCTTAAGCTAAAGCCGGCATTGGTATTGGCTGTAGGAAAGGAGTTGGAAGTCTGAGGGCTCGTACGGATCCAATCGTAGAACAACCTCAGGTTAATATTCGGAGTCAGCTGGTAGTCGAGTGCCGTTTTAAGTGAAATGATGTTTTGCCCGCCTGTCGGTGTGCTGATCTCGTCCACGATCTTACGGATAATGGTGAGGTTTCTCCTGTAGGATAAATCGATTTTGAGGTTCAGATCGCTTTCCAGGGGCTTGCCTTTGATTTTGAGCGAGTTGATTTTGAGCTTCGGATAACGGTAACCTACACCCACAATATACTCCTGGCCTTTGGTTTCAATGATTTGAGGACCGGTAATGTTGAGGTTAACGGTTTTATCTTTCTTGATCTCGAAGTTGGCCAGTAAGCCCGGCTTGTTGAATTTGAAATCGAACTTGATCAGTGGGCTGAATGCCTCGGTAATGGTAGCTCCCGCAATGGTATACCTCGGGTTGAAATTAGGGGTGCCTCCGCCAACGGTGCTGCTGATAGGCACACGCGTGCCTCCGCCTTCCGCGAATAAAAGGTTATTGGAATAACCGCCTAAAGTATAGATAGAGCGGTAAGCATGGCGCACCGTAACCGACTGGAAATATTTTTTCATGACTTTCAGCTTACCCAAACCATCCCAGCTGACGTTCCAGTTAGGAAGTGGAATCTGTTTGAACATCTTGTCGGTACCTACCCCTTTCAACCTTCTTCCTGTATAGGCTTCATAAAATGCACCCAGTAAAACGTCCTGCTGGGTAGTGCTGTAACCGTCAACATAGGCCGGAAGGCCGCCACCCGGCGATTGCAGGCCGGCAGAATTCGGATTGGATTTCGCCAGCTCTTCTGCAATATTTGGCCTGATCAGTAAGAACTCATCAAACAGAGCCGACTCCGCTCCTTTTCCTTTGTCTTTGAACGAACGCCCGAGCGTGAATACGCTGATGCTATAGTTTCCGCTATAGGTAGGCGTTTCAAACATATATCCCCTGTTGCTGTTATCCCGCTGCGTGGAGTCGTAGCGTACAAACAGCGACTGGCTAAAGCCATTGCTCTTGGTCCCATTGAGCTCGATCTTTAAGCTGCCATGCGGCTCTACATTGGCCCTGTACGTAAAGTTATCCGTTTGCGTGGTCGTGTATGGCAGGCTCTGATTCGGGTTCTGAGTCAGCCAGTTGTTATTGATCGCTTTCCGGAGAATACTGTCGTTGGAGCCACTCACAAAGCTAAAACCCGGAGCAAAGCCATAGCGGCTGTTATTGTCCATCCCCAGGTATTGGGAGCTCGGCATAAAGCCCGGAAGCCCTGTACCATTGGTTTGCGAAAAGGCCACAGACACCTGCTTGATCATCATGATGCCACGTGCCAGGAACTCGCCGATATCCTTCACACTATTGTCCTTCTTGGTTGTGTCGTTTTTCGATTCGGAAGCTTTAGGCCCTTTGCCACCCGCTTTTCCGTTACTACCGGTATTGATCTTCCTGAAATACGGGATCTTATTATACAACGTCGGCATGGTAAGCGCCACATTGGCGCTCTTGGTATTGGTGTTCTGAATCGTGTTACCGATCTCTTCCTGTGCAAAAGGCCTTCTGGTCCAGGTATAGGTTGAGCCGTATTTCACGCTTGAGTTCACAAAATCGAAGATCGGGATCTTGTTGATCGGCAGCTGGTAGTTAAGGTTTGCCTGGTGCCTGTAGCCAACGGTTTCTCCCAGCTTTTTCAGGTTGTTCTGAATCTGCACACGCTCCGTATCCGTATCGATCCTGTCCGGCGACTCCATGATCCTCGCTTCATTATTCGCCGTAAAGTCAAACTTCAGGTTTTTGGTGAAGGCCCATTGCAGGTCATAATTCCTGGTCATCATAAAGGTTTTATTGAACTGCGGCTTCGTAAACTGGTCGCTCGTTCCGCTGTAGAAGCTGGTGATATCCCTGTTCAGCAATTCGCTGTAGGTTCTGTTCACATCCGTATTGAAGCCCAGGCGGCTTGGCAGAGGCGTCACATTGATATCTTTCACAATTGCCAGCCATTTGTTATTCAGCACCTTGTTTTTGGTTTTCTTGAACGGCGTCCAGGCTTTGGCATTGATGGCATAGTTATAGGACAACGCTCCTCGGTAGGACTTCACAATGCTGTTGGCAATGTTCACGTTATGCCGCGTCACCTCATTGTAAGCATAAGTCACCGAGAAGTTCGACACATCCCATGGCATTGGCGCCCTGCCTTCTTTTTTGAAACCATCGACACGCACATTGGAAAAATTGTAGCCTTTGCGCACCGTGATGTCCTGGGCATTTTTCTTGATCTCGTTTTTCACGGTAGCATCAATCGCCTTGTTGTCGATCAATACATCCGGATCGTACGGGTTAAACATCGGCGTGATCCGTGTTTGTCCGTATGCATAATATACCGGGAGATTGACCTTCCATTTTACCGGGAAGAATTTACCCAGCTGGAAGGTGGTTGCTGCATCCCACTGGAACGTTGTTTCCCTGCTCCGCTCGCTCACTTTTTTCTCAATGCTTCCAAAGAAAGGAAGGCTATACAGAGCCGACAGAGATACCTGCCCGAAATCGGCCAGCTTGGCCTGCACGCGGCCCGTTGCCGCCCAACCACCCTTATTCTGGAAATCCGTCAGGCGCAGCTCATTCACCCACACTTCCACACATTTAGGCAGAGCGCTGTTATCCTTCGGGTTCCGGATGCCAATCATCATACTTTTCACCGTTGCCAGGTTCGGATTTCCAACCACCGTAATATTATAACCGCCGAAAGTCTCGGTATAAGGCTTTTGAGCGGCCGACAAGTCAAGACCCGTTGTACTGTTACGATTGGTTTTCACCCCTGTAATTTCCTCAAAGTCCATGATGAACTCATTCTCCTGCGGCCATACATTATACTTGGCGGTTTCATCATTCGGATCGTAGTAGCCTTTAGGCGTTACCTTCACCGGAATTTCATACTCGTAATAGTTATTGTTGAAATCGGAGCCCAAACGAACAAATACCGTGACATCGCCATCGTTCAGGATATCGGAGCCCATTTGCTCAGCGTGCATGAACATCCTCATTTTTTTGAACGAGCGTACATCCAGGTCAATATTTTTGTAGATCGCACGGCTGTCGCCGTCCTTCAGGTTACAGGCCCTTAAGGAAAGGGCCTGCTCATTGAGCAACACCAGGTTGGTGGTTTGCACATTCTGCTGCTGCTGGATTCCAGGAGGAATCACATAGTTCACCGGTGTACGGGTTGCATTTTCCTGTAAGCTCACAGCCGATACATCGAAGCTGGTGGTGTTATCGTCATTAGCGATGTACTCGCCCGGCTTCTGAAGATCGTACTGGTACCTCCTCCAGTCGCTGCGCACTAACTCGAAACGGGCCAGACGGCAAACAACCGGCTTGTTGAAGCCTCTCATAAACACCCTCATAAAACGGATCGAGTTCAGGCCTTCGATAGAACCGATCGCCGCTTCGTACTCCGCTACCGGAATTTTGAACTGGTACCAGTTTACTTTTTTACTGATCCCGTCAATGGTTGTGGTCCCTTCGGTAACATTCACAAGGTAGTTCTCCCCTACTTTCGAGGTCTGGAAATCCTGCGGAGAGATTTTCACACGGTACTGGTAATAGCTTTCCGTCTCATTCAGGGTATTGTCCTTGTTTACGTCCTCAATGTTCGGAGAGTTGGAGCCTACCACATTCACACCATTCACTGTAGCCAGGTCGCCCGTAGGCGAGTTACCTTCCGAGCCATTGTATTTTTTATAACGGTGCAGCGTATTGCCAAGAAGAGTTCCAAGGCCATCGTAGGAAGCATCTTTCGGATGCAGGTAATTATCGGAGCTCGGATCGGTGAGGGCCTCCTGTACCAGCTTACGCGACTGATCGTAGGCACCGCCATTTCCTATACTGCTCACAAAATTACCGAATTTCCGTGCTTCCGTCGTGTCTATCATCCCGTCATAACCAATATCCTGGAAAGGCCTGTCATTGACTTCGTTCACAAAAGCATTGGATGCCGGTGTCAGGATAGGATAGACGCCGATATTGCCGCCGCTGGTTGAAAGGCCGGCATTAGGGCCATTGGGCGCGCCCGGTAAACCGTTTTCATAAAGCATCCCGCCGTCCTTTACCACATCTTCACTGATATTACCGAGGTTAATGAACATTTCCCCCGAAGGACCATTGTTCCGGTCCATTCCCTCATAGGTTTTGGTGGAATCATAATCTTCATTAAAAGGATCCATCATCCAGAACTGGATATACTCGATATTGGCAGCCTGGAAATCATTGGTTTCCAGACGGCGCATGATCCCGCCCCAGCGGTTTTCCGGAAGATTCAGCTGTCCTTTGCTGGAAGCTCCTGCCGAATAACCGCTTATAGGATTAGCATCGTAGTTATAAGGACCGCGTTCGTTCGGGTAAAAAGCCAGATCCAGTACCGACAGCACCACCGGCTGCCCGTTGGCAGGCGTTTTGGAAGGAAATAATTCCGTTTCCAACACCTGGCGCATAAAGTTATTGGAATACGTTTCCTTAGGAATATTTGACGGCTTCAGGTTGGAATTCTGCTGCCCGTAAAACAAGTTATCAATCGTGTACCAGTTGAACTGGGCACGGTTATTCCCGGTCCTGATATCGTTATTCAGCACCGCTTCCGGGAACATGGCGTTTTGGCCCTGCGGAATACTGGCCAGCGACCAGGCCTGCGGGCTCTTGATATCGATCAGGGAAATACTGCCCTCAAAATCGTCGATGTAGGATGTCCCGGTTTTCCCGATCGCTTTGGCATTGCCCGGGATCAGCTGGGCAAACTCACCCTGCGTCACAATCGTACTCATTTCTTTGGTATTGATGAGCGGGATCTTGTCCACCAGCCTGGTCAGGAAAGGGGCATCTGTTTTGTAATTGTAATCCAATCCCCAGATGGTATTGGACACCGGCTCGTCACCGATGTTCACTTTTTGGGTCACGGGTTTTTCATTCAGTCGCAATAAAGTCCCCCCCAGGATGAGGTCCTTGTTGACCTTATAATCGAGCCGCGTACCGAAGAGGCTTTTCTGCTGTACATTGAACAGGGAGTTACTCTCAGTGCTTACCTTGATATTAGCCCCCGAATTGAGGATACTCTCATTGATGATTTTCACACGCCCCAGGGTATAATCCACGGTATAATCCTGGTTCTCTACCAGCTTCTGTCCGTTGGCCGTTACAGACACCGCCCCCTGTGGAATATTGAGGGCATTGAGGGAGATCTCTGCACCCGAAGCCGACTTATACTGTCCTTTCAGCTTATACCTGTTTTTTTCCTGCATCTGCTGAGCAATGGTACGCGTGGAATCGTAGAGCTCCTGGTAAATGTACCTGTCTGCGGCAGGGAAATCAGACGGAGCAAATTTATCCCTGAGGTTATTACCAAACGGTTCCTTGGACGACAAATACACACGACCGTTAGTCGGGTTAATGGTATAATCCTTAATGAAATCGAATACCCCATCGGAATATTTATCACCGTTTACACTCAGCTTATCGAGGCCCATCACCTGCAGATACAGCTGCCCGTTCCGGCTGCCGGCAGGGACATAGGGCACATCCACCCCTGTTTCGATGTTGTTGTAATACACATCGCACTTAAAGTCCTGGGAATTAAGATTATATGCTCCGATAGAGTATACGTTTTTCATCATCAGGTCCCAGGTAAGGTACTTTGGGTTGGTGAGCGTTCCTTTCAGTAATTTCAGGTACAGCGGACCGGTAGTAAACTGGTCGCTGAACTCCCCCACCTGGTAGGTCTTGCCATTGTAGGTATACTGGTAAGCCACCGCCACCGCCACGTCGTTGTTAATCGACTGGTTAATGGAAATGAAACCTAAGCGCGTATTGATAGTGAACTCGGAAGGGTTCAGGCGGCGGGCATTGGTTAC
Organism: Hydrocarboniphaga daqingensis; assembly: GCA_943362175.1. GTDB lineage: Bacteria > Bacteroidota > Bacteroidia > B-17B0 > Aurantibacillaceae > UBA4416. The sequence goes on from CALRIU020000016.1 coordinate 80,033, forward strand.
ATACTCGTAATCGCGCGACGATTCCATAAAGCCGCCGTTATTGTTACAGCTGTTTGTTGTTGTCATTGGACTGGTCAGCTGCGTATTGATCTGGTTGGTCGTGGTATTGGTACGTGCCGGCATCAGGCCATTAGCCGTATTGGTAATAATGCTGTATAGCGTATTGGCATTGTTATAAGGCTGCACACTATCAGTCTGCGGACTGTTATCCGTAATACGGAAATTCGGATCAGCCTGGCAGTTTGGATCCGAGAGTTGCGTATTGATATGCGCCCCGCTTTCACCCAGATCGGAGAAGCCCACAAAGCTCCTCACGTTTTCGGTGCTTCCGGTCTGGTTGGTAATATATACCTCCGCTTTGGTGATCACGATAGGCGTTGCCACAATCGGAAGCGTTTGCATCCAGTCATCGTAATTATCGCGGAAATAGTGCCCGAGGTAATAGTGTTTGTTCACCTCATAATTATCAGCCGTCACAACGAAGTTCTGGATCTGCGCGCCTCCCTGTACGGAAACCTCCTGTTTCTTGCCACGCTGCTGCGAGAAGATGGTTGTAGCCGTCAGGCGGCCAAACTGCAACTGCATCTTAACCCCGAACAAGCTCTGGCTCCCCGTAATTAAGGTGCTGTTGAGCGGCAGGCTCACATTACCCGCTTCAATTTTTTTGATGATCTCGTCTTCGTAGCCCGTATACTCCAGCTTCATCTGGTTTTCCCAGTCGAAAGAAGCCTCCGTATTATAGTTGGTGGTAATTTTCAGCTTATCCCCGATCTTCCCGATCAGGTTTAACTGGATCCGCATGTTAAAATCGAAGTTGGTTACCTTCTGCTGACGTTGAGGAATCGCCGGGTTTAAGGTTTTGTTCCGGTTGAGGGCAAAAATAAGCTCTGCCGTACCTGTAGGCTTGATGTCTACCGTGTTTCCACCGAAAATCCGGTCGAAAATCTCATTGTTAACCGTTAATTTCGGGATAATGCCCTTCTTATTCTGGTTATTCAGGTCGTCGGCCTTGATTTTTGAGCGCCAGTGATCCTTTACTGCTTTTTTGAATAAAGCATCCTGGTAATCCTGAAACTCCACATAGGTTTCGGGCCGGTAATCCAGGTCCCCCATCTTTTGGGTAATGTCGTAATTACCCGTTTTAGGGTTATAATTGGTTTCCGTCTTGATGTTGGAAGGATTGGAAAGGTAAAGGCCGTTATTGTCGTTATAGACCGGCTGCACATTGCTGTTGTCGTTGAATTCGTATGGCAGATCCTCTTTGGACACTACCGGTGTATCGGGCGGAAGCGCCGCCTCTTCGTAATAATGCGGCTTGCTCAAAGGCGATGTCTTGGCTTTGGAACCAACCACAACGCTCATTAATCCGATGGATACAGAAGCAACAACAAGAAATTTAAACCCTCCTTTTACCACGCTGATTTCTTACATGTTTTTTAGCGCCGATTTGATCAGCAGTTCCACATTATCAGTACCAACACCTTGTTGTTTTATTGCTTTTTCGATGGCTTTTTCCGCTGTCATTTTTGGAAATCCTAAGGTCATGAGAGCCATTAACGCCTCGTCCTTATTTTTATTGTATGATGTCGTTAAAATCTGTGAAATTCCCCCTTCATGCTTGCCCATTTTACCCTTCAGGTCCACCACAATCCGTTGAGCAGTCTTCTCTCCAATGCCTTTTATGCTTTTTAACATTGTGACGTTGGCGGTGTTGATTGCCCCTGCAATTTCTACCGGCGATAAGGAAGAAAGCATGAGGAGCGCGCTGCCTCCTCCTACCCCCGAAACAGAGATCAGCTTGCGGAACAATTCGCGTTCCTCGCTGTCGGCAAAACCATAATACCTGGGATTATCATCCCTCACATACACACTTTCTACAAAAAGCTTTGCGGAAGTTTTTCCCTGAATAGCCGTATAGGTAGTGAGGGAAATAAGCAAGCCGTAGCCGACCCCGTTGCTTTCTACAACTGCATAAGCAGGATTCAGTTCGGCTATTTGCCCATTGATATAGCTGATCATAAGAGGCGTGAAAATAATAAAAAATCAGCCAATAACGTGAAAAAAAGTTAATATATTTTGAATCCGGAATTAACCGTTTGTTGTTAAAATTTAACCGGTAAGGGCGGGGGTATGAACTTTGGTTATTTTAAATAATTGTTATATTTGCGTAACTAAAAACTAAACACAAAACAAAGATTTGGAAACTACGATCATCATTTCTCTCTTAGTGTCTGCTTACCTGATTGGATCCATTCCAACAGCCGTTTGGTGGGGTAAGCGTTTTTACGGTATCGACGTCCGCGAATTTGGCAGCGGAAATGCAGGCGCCACCAACACATTCCGGGTTTTAGGAAAAAAAGCGGGGATTCCTGTTCTCATCATTGACATTGTAAAAGGCCTTTTGGCTACTTCCCTGGCCTTTTTATCTCCTTATGTATTTGACAGCAACCAGTTTGTGAACCTGGAGCTTGGCCTGGGCATTGCAGCACTTGTAGGACACATATTCCCGGTATTTGCAGGCTTCAGGGGCGGCAAAGGTGTAGCGACCATACTCGGTGTGGTGATCTGCCTCACACCCTTCACCAGCCTGCTGGTGCTGTTTGTGTTCCTTTCGGTGCTCATCGCTTCCAAATACGTATCCCTTTCTTCCATGATTGCCGGTATTTCCTTTCCGCTGATCTTAAACCTCGTTTTAAAAAACAACAACGAAACCCTGATGACATTCTCCATTTTCGTAGCCGTCATGCTGATCGTCACACATAAAAAAAATATCACGCGCCTGTGGAAAAGACAGGAATCGAAAACCTACCTGTTTGCAAAGAAAACAGCTTAATCAGGAAAACCGGCTCAGAGGCCGGTTTTTTTATGCCCTCTGCCGGAGTCAATGGTATTAAAGGACTCCGCGGCGGCTCCACTCAGTCCTCCCCGGCTCAGCCAACACTCCTTTTATCACGAGGTGCTCCGATGTGAGTGAAAATTCTATTGTTGAGCCTATCCCCTCCTGGTTAAGCATCCGGGAGCGTTTTTAGGAAAGACTTTTTTGAATCGTTAAAGCAGTCGACTTGCCGTAATCAGTTACCCGGTTTCATTTCTGTAGGCGTTCCATTGCTAAAGCAGGCAAGGAGTTCGGGGTCGGAGTGGCTTCAGCTCATGACCTGTCACGATCAGTCACCCGAAGGGCTATGAGAACCGGCTGTTGAGCTCCTTGTCCCGGTCCCAATAGCTATCGGGAGAGCTGACACCACAAAAAAGCGGCCCGGAATATACTTCCGGGCCGCTTTCAAAAATCAGCTGAATACTTATTCGATGATCAGTTTTTTAGAAACTTTCTGATCACCCAGGAATACATTGATCACATAAACACCTTTGGCAAGCGTACCGTTTTTGTTTACAGTATAGTTCGCCCTGTTTCCGTTCATGTTAACGTTTTCTGACTCTTCCACAACCCTTCCCACGATATCCATCACGCTTACTTTTAGTTTCGCGTCTGAAACCGTATTAAAATCAATGGTAGAAGAAGCATTGGTTGGATTCGGATAAATCATCATATCAAGGGATTTTTCCAGTTCATTGAGGCCAACAGACCCTGAGAGGTTAATCTGGTCGATGAAGATATTATTGGAGCTACCGGTGGAAGCATCGCTCTTGAACCAGAAACGGAACTTCACGCTTGGCTTGTTGTTCAACGCCGTTAATAAGCTGGAAGGCACCGATACCTGTTTCCATTGCGCAGCCGTTGGAGAGAAAGAAGCTGCCTGCACACCGCCTGAAGCGGAAGCCATGCTGGCCATATTCGGAGTACCAAGCACATTAGACCATGTCCCGCCACAATCAAGGCTATACTGTACTTTGAAGGTATCGGCCTGTGCCGTTACCTTTTTGGCATAAGCATAGTAGTACGAAAAAGCCACATTGGTGGTAGTGGAGAAATCATAAATAGGTGTTTCGAAAATATCGATGTGGCCTCCTGAGCTTGCCTGGGCGGCATTGTTCAGGAACATGCTTTGTGCAGTGCTGTTACCGCCCGTAGAAGGATTAACCGCCCATGCCACGGAGCCCGCATTGTTATTGATAACCGTGATACCGCCCGGAATGGCCGTGCCTGTTTCGAAATCATAGGTATTTGGCAATAAAACACCGCCTGCGCCCTGTACAACGGTAATGTAAGACGTTTGGGTTTTGGTATTGTTTCCGGAAGGGTTGGTAGCAACCAGCGATACCGAGTAGGTACCAGGTGCTGCATAAGTAACAACAGGAGCATTGGCAGTAGAGGTTGGAGGGGTGCCGCCTTCAAAGGTCCAGGAAACACTTCCTGAAGTACCCAGCTCACTTTCATTGGTAAATGTCACCGTATTACCGGCGCATACATTTTTCTTATTGGCATCAAAATTGGCAACCGGCGCGCAGGTATAGCCCGGTGTAATGCCTGTAGCAATCAGATTGGCTGCCGACCATAAGTTATTTCTTCCGGCAGTAGCGCTGGCGGCCGCAGCCCTCATCCGTGTTACCTGCCCCTGTGTAAAGTTTTTAGGGCAGCTTGAGTAATCCATGAAATTCTCTACGTTCCATAAATTGCCTGATCCTGAGCAGGAGTTGGAGTTGCTCACCGGGCATTGGCTTAACACCCCTTTGGTTGGAGGTGTATCCGTTACAGCATCATCGCCGCAGGTTGTTCCCGGGCTATTAGTACTTCCGAACGTATGGCTCAGGTTGAACCAGTGGCCGATCTCATGACTTAACGCCCTGGTGCTCAGGCCGGAAAGTTCGCTGGAGCGGTATACAATGGCATCGGAATTAACACCCGGCGAAGAACCCGGCAAATAAGTATAACCGCCAATATAGGTACCGGAAGTCGTTGGGCAGGTAACACCTGTACCATAGATACAATTCACGATATACACATTCAGGTATTTTTCACGCGGCCAGCGGTTGGTACCGGTTCCGGAGTAGTTATAAGCCCCCCCGTTCTGATTCCAGTAGATACTTTCATTGTCGTGGCGAATGATACCGTTGGTACAATTTCCGTTCGGATCTCTTTTGGCCAGGGCAAATACCATTTCGGCATCTACGTAAATGGATTTAAAATTAGGGTACACGCTGGCAGTATCGGCGCCTTTGCGGCCGTAATCTCTGTTTACCTGGGCAATGGCATCGATGAATACCTGGTCGGCAATATTCTGAGGGCCCATGATATGGAATACCACCGGAATAGTATAGCTCACCGCTGCAGCCCGTTGCGCCATCTGCGTTTTGGCCAGCTCTGCCTGGTATTCCTGCTCCAATTGTGATTGGATGAGGTTGTATTTAAGCTTCAGATTGGGATCTGCTTTGAAAGCCTCTTCCATCACTTCATAGGTGTTGCAAGGTTGCTTGTTACCGTTCTCCTGGGCAATGCCTGCAAGAAACAGGCTGGTACCCAATAAGGTCAGAAATTGTTTTTTCATTCGAGCAATTGTTTTATTTGTGTGTTTGAATTATAAATAGCGATTACAATATACGTAAAAATACTTAATTTAAAAAATTCAATTTTTTTACAATTTCATAACAAAAATCAGACGCGCCAGCCCTTAAATCTATTTAGAAATTATTTTTTAGCGCTATTTTCTTTGGTATTCAACGCCATCATCTGGCGGAGTGTTTTTTCCATACCATCCACACTCCCATCCAGGAAGATCACATTGCCTTTCCCCTGCTCTGCGAAGTTCTTAACGGCTTCGGTCCACATACTGAATAGAATCAGGGACGTATCGAGGTCGGACTCCTTCATTTGCCTGGCCGCTTCTGCCATACCGCGGGCTACTTCCTCCCGGAAAAGGGCGATCCCCTGCCCGCGCATCTGCGCCGCTTCTTTTTCGGCAGTCGCCGAGATCTTGATGAAATTACCTTCGGCTTCCGCCGCTTTGGTCCTGGTGATCAGTAAAGCCTGTCCTTCGTTCTCGGCAGCGGCCTTTAAGTTATTGCTGGCCACTACCTTCGCCATGGAGCGCATCACCTCTTCATCAAAGGTAATGTCGTTGAGCTGCAGGTCGATGAGGTGATAGCCCCACTCTTCCAGCATCATATCCAGCTGTTCCTTAACGGCTTCTACAATGTCCCTTCTCAGCGACAGTACTTCCGATTGCTTTTTGGTAGCCACAAAAGCCCTCACCGAACCTTCGATGGAGCGTACCAGGGCCTGCATCAGGTTTCGTTCATCCACAAACTTAAAGGCGACATTCTTAATCGATTCCTCGTTCTGGTTTACTACCGCATACAACAACATGGCCGTGAAATTCACATTGGCCTGGTCAATCGTCACCGCCTGGAACCCCAGCTCCACGCTTTTGTTCTGGATCGAGATCTTTTTATAGACCTTCTCAATAAAGGGGATTTTCATGTTCAGGCCGGGAGTGAGAATCCGTTTATACTTCCCAAAAACGGTAATAACTGCCACAGTTCCCTGCTGAACGGTTACAAAGGACAAAAATACCAGCAGCAAAGCCAGCACGGAGAGTGTAATAATAAATGGCATAATTTTATATTTAAAATTGTTTGTGTAAATTTAGTGATCCATTCGTAAAAACAAAACAATCCATTGAATAACCTATTTAAGTGGCTTAGCCTTACACTACTGATCCTGTTGCAGATACAGGTTGCTGCCCAAAAAGACACCGCCAAAAGCGCCACTCCCGAAGTGGACCTATACAAGGCTGCCATGAAACTGATGGATTCTTCTAAATACGAAGAGGCCATCGTGCCTTTGAAAAAAGCAGTGAAGCTAAAGGCCGATTACATAGAAGCCTGGAATAAAATGGCCCAGGCAAAGATCAGGCTCAAGGACTTTAAAGGTGCTGAAAAAGATGCGAAAGCGGCTTTGAAAATAGCACCCGATAATTTTGAAGCCCGTAAGAACCAGGCCATTGTATACTACGAAAGCCAGAAGTTCAAGGAAGCCAAAGCCGCCATCGATTCGGCCATGGTACTCAATAAAGACGACGCCGAGCTGTTCTACTACCGGGGCAGGCTGATGTTTGATGGCAAAGCTTATAAGCAGGCCCAGGATGCCGCCAATGAGGCCATCGACCTCAGGCCCAATTACCTGGAGGCCATGTTGCTGAAGGCCGAAGCCCGCTTTGAGCTGAAAGAATACCTGTACGCCATCCGGGAAATAGATGCTGCCATGAAAGTCATGCCGGCCGACAAGCCGGTGTACAGCGCCTATAAGACGCGTGCCAAAGCCCGTTTCGAAACCAAGGATTATAAAAACGCGGTCAACGACTGGAACGTATACCTCGAAGCCTTTCCGGAAGAGGAAGAAGCCCTCATTGCGAGAGGCGCCTGCAAAATAGAGTCTGCCGACAACAGTGGCGCCATCGCCGACCTGGACCAGGCCATTAAAATTAATCCCAAAAACCCGGTGAGCTATAACTACCGCGGTGTGGCCAAAGGCGAGAACAAGCAATTTGTGGAAGCTCTGAAGGACCTTGATTATGCCATCAAGCTGAAATTCGATTACGGGGCCGCCTTCGTCAACCGGGCTGCCATTAAGTTTGCGAGCAAAGACAAGCGTGGCGCCTGCGAAGACCTGAACAAAGCCGATAGCCTCGGCGATGAAATGGCGGTGAAGCTCATCGAACGCTATTGCAAGAATTAGTCACTCCGGGAAATTCTCTCTTTCGTTTTTTTTAATTACAAATTCATACGAATATACCAATCCGTGTTTATCGTTAGATTTGTATATTCGTATCACTATTCATAATCCTTCTGATGAAAACCGCTATCTACAGAAAAGCCCACTTTAATGCCGCACACAGGCTTCATAATCCTGCTTTCGATGCTAAAACCAACGAAGAGATTTTCGGCTTGTGCAATAATCCCAATTACCATGGTCACAACTATGAGCTGATTGTGAAGCTGACAGGCCACGTGGATCCGCAGACGGGCTATGTGTATGATATGAAATTACTCAACGAGCTGATCAAACAGGAAATTACCGAGCGCTTCGATCATAAGAACCTCAACCTCGATACCGAAGAATTTAAGACCCTCAACCCTACGGCTGAAAATATTGCCAGGATCTGTTATGAGTTGTTACGCAAAAAAATCGATCCGGCCTTCGACCTGGAGATCACCCTTTATGAAACGCCTCGCAACTATGTGGTGTACCCGGCGTTCTAAAGCGGTGCTGTTGTGGATGATGCTGACTCCTTGCTGGATTGCCTGCGAAGAACAGCCCGCAACACAGATAGCGGACCTTAATCCCATAGATACAAGCCGGATCCGGAAAGCCTTAGCTCCGCCGCCGGTAGATACTTCTGAGCTGGAACGCTACCTCATCAGCAAACAGCTGGTCAATGTGCAGGAGCTGGAGCCTGCTATCCGCGTGAAACTGCTCTATGCTACCGACCGGAATTTTCTTCACAAAGTCATCTACAAAGACCTTAGCAGGTGTTACCTGCCCTGCCAGGTGGCCATTAAGCTCTGTAATGCCGACTATTTCCTGAACCGCGCCTATCCTCAATACCACATTGTTGTCTTCGATGCGGTGCGCCCGCTGCATATCCAGCAGCAGATGTGGGATGAGCTCGATATGCCGGCCTGGAAAAAGATTAACTACCTGGCCAATCCGGCCGACATTTCTCTTCATAACTACGGCGCTGCGGTGGACGTGGGTATTATCCTGGAAAACGACAGCCTGCTGGATATGGGTACCGCTTTCGACAGCTTCAACAAGCTGAGCCAGCCTAAATACGAGGCGCGTTTCCTCGCCGAAGGCACCTTGTCGCAGGAGGCTTACAACAACAGGCTCGTCCTGCGCCGGGCCATGTTGCGGGCGGGTTTTAGCATGATGTATACGGAATGGTGGCACTTCAACGCCACCAACAAAACAACGGCCGCGGCGCGCTATGGCTTGATTGAGTGAGAAAGAATGGCCCGCAGAACAGGATTTGATGTGTGAAAAACCCTATGGTTTCCTTCTTGTTCTCTATGTTTCTATGCGCCCTATGTGGTTTATAATTCTCCTTATGACTTCTCTGTCACGACGCGTCGTGATGTGGTAACGGCTCCACCTTGTCTTTCTCCATGTATTTATTGATGAGAAAATGCCCGAGGTAGATCAGCGGGATCAAGGCCAGGGCGATGAGGAGCTTAAAAGCATAGCCCCAGGAGGCATTCACGGCAAATTGCTCCAGGGTCCATTTTCCGGGAATAACAAAGGCGATGAACTGAACAATAAAGGTATCGATGAGCTGGCTCACCACGGTGCTTCCTGTTGCCCTCAGCCAGATATGCTTGTTCCCGGTCATGTGCTTAAAGATCCAGAAGATATAGACATCGACCAGCTGCGAGACAAAAAAAGCCGTGACGCTGCCGACGATGATCCATTGCGACTGTCCGAAAACCGTTTGGAAAGCGCCGTCGGATACGGGCGAAAAGGCCACCGCCTGGGTGTGAATGGCAATGCTGAGCAGGATAAAGGTAAATGAGATAAGCCCTACCGTAATGTAGGTGAGTTTCCGGACGCCGTCTTTTCCGAAATGCTCGTTGATGAGATCTGTTAAAATAAACACCATCGGCCACATGATAATGCTGATACTTTGCGTGAACAGCCCGAAGTACTGTACCAGCTTTCCGCCGATCAGCTCGGCCACGATGGCATTGGTAATGAAAAAACCCGCCAATACCAGGAATACCAGGTCTTTTTTGCTTTTGAAATTCACTCTTTTTGTATTTGTTCCTGCAAGATTAGGAAAAATCCGTTTAGGTTTACACATTTTTAGTAATTTTAGAACGCCTTAAATGACCCTGAAGACAGCTCACATAAAATCCTTTGCCTTTCTGCTATGGGCAATGCTCCTGTTGCCGCAGCTGGCAAGCTCACAGAACCTCAAGTTCAAGCGTTTGAGCATCGATGAGGGCCTCTCAACCGTGAGCGTACTTACGGTTTTCCAGGACTCCCAGGATTTCATCTGGATCGGTACTCAGGACGGCCTTAACCGTTACGACGGCTACCACATGAAGACCTATAAGACAGACCAGTACGATCCGGCCTCCATCTCTTCCAATAATGTGAATTGCCTTTATGAAGACAAGCTACAGAACCTGTACATCGGTACAGACGACGGTGGCCTATCGGTATTCAACAAGCATACAGAGAAATTCATCAACTACCGCAACAGCCGCGACAAAAGCTCTATCTCCAACAACTCGGTGCGAAGCATTCTGCAGCTCAATCAGAACGAGCTGATGCTGGCTACGGAAAACGAAGTAAACCTTTTCAACATCTCCACCAAAACCTTTGAAGTGATTCCCTGTATGGATTCGCTCGATCCGGTAAACCTGAAATCCATTTACAAGGATTCTCAAAACCGGATCTACATTGCCTCTTTAGGCAATGGCTTATATGAGTTCGACAGCCGGATGAAGAAGCTCATCCACCACCCTTATACAAAAAAGGCTCTCGGAAAATCGAAAGCGGCCATCGTTCCGGGAAATAACAGCATGCGTTGCATGATCGAAATCAACGGCATGATCTGGTGCGGCACAGATGACGGTATTGTCATCTTCGACCCCAAAACCAATGAATTTACAGAGAGCATCAATTTCGGAATCAATAATAACTTCAATAACAGGATTATCTCTTTCAGCGCGGTGCAGGATTCGGCTTATGTGTGGATTGGCACCTGGGGAGGCCTGGTAAAATACAGTATCAACAGCCGCTCCTACTCCTTCTCTACGACAGATCAGGCTAATCCTACCTCTTTGTCGGACAATAAGATTTCCTATCTTTTTATCGACAACCGCAAAAACCTTTGGGTGGCCACACAGGACAAAGGCATCAATATTTATTTCATCTCTTCCAATAAATTTCCTTTGTGGGATTTCCACAGCGGGCTCACCAGCGACTTTATCTATTCCATTCTTCAAACATCCGACGGTACCTATTGGGTAGGCGCTGCGGAGGGCTTTTATAAAAAAACGCAGAAGGAGAAAAGCTTTACAGATGTGACGCCCGTTCTCAAAAAACATGGCGCATCGGCAGTGCTCAGCCTCATGGAGGATCTTGAAGGTCGGATCTGGATCGGCACATTCGGCCAGGGAATTATTATTTACGATCCTAAAACCAATGCTTCCAAAAAAGTGCTGGGCGGCAATGACCTCGGAGGCACTGTTCTCAAAATCATCCAGACCAAAAACGGCGCGGTGTGGGCAGGAACCTTTGGCGACGGGCTCTATGCGATTAATCCGAATACCCTGACGGTAAAACGCTTTACCACCAACCAGGGCCTTTCTTCCGACAAGATCAATACCATTTATGAGGACCCGAAAGATAACAGCCTGTGGGTAGGCACCGCGGGCGGAGGCCTATGCGTCCTCGATTTTGTCACCAGCATCGACAGGCCGATCATTAAATTATACCAGCACCAGACAACTAAAAACTCTATCAGTTCTAACAGCGTTAATCACATTTTCCGCGACCCGGCAGGCTATTATTGGATCGCTACCAACTACGGGCTTAATAAATTCGATCCGGTTAAAAAACAGTTTTTCGTGTATACTGAAAAAGACGGCCTGCTCAACAGCTATATTTATGCGGCCATTCCGGACAACGAAGGAAATTTGTGGCTGCCTTCCAATTTCGGGCTTACCAAGTTCAATCCTAATATCCCGAATGAGAATGGCTCTGCTTTCAGGAATTACAATACCAAAGACGGGATCCAGGCGCGGGAGTTCAACCTTGGCGCCTATTACCAGGGTAAGGATGGCACGATCCTCGTTGGAGGAATTTCAGGCATTAATTACTTCAACCCCAAAGATATCAGGGAAAGTACGGTAACGCCTAACACCTTTATCTACTCCTTCTCAAGGCAGGGTAAAGAGATCAAAACCGACAGCAGCATTCTTTACCTCAAAGAGATCAGGCTCGAGCATAAGGAGAATTACTTCACCTTCGAAGTTGTTGCATTGGATTATCAGTCATCGGGTAAGAATAAGTTTATGTATAAGCTCGAGGGCTATGACAACGACTGGTCCTCTCCTTCGGATGTGCGCTTCGTTTCTTACACGGAGCTTCCGGGTGGCGATTATACGTTTAAGGTAAAAACAGCCAACAGTGACGGTGTGTGGGGTGAGAAGCCCTTTGAGCTGAAGATTACGGTCATTCCGCCCTGGTGGCGTACAACCTGGTTCTACATCATAAGTTCTGTCCTCCTGTTTGCATTGATCATTGGCATTTCAAGCTACCGTACCAATGCGGTGAAAAAAGAAAACAAGATTCTCGAGAATAAAGTGGCGGAACGGACACGTGAGCTCGCAGAAAAGAACCAGGACATTACCAGCAGCATTGAGTATGCCAAACGGATTCAGGAAGCCGTTCTTCCATCACGCGACCTTATCTTTTCGAAGCTGAAAAATGCGTTTATCTTATACAGGCCTAAAGACATTGTGAGTGGCGATTTTTACTGGTTTGGTGAAAAGGACAACTACAAAATCATAGCTTCTGTAGATTGTACCGGGCATGGCGTGCCGGGTGCATTCATGAGTATGATTGGTCATAACCTGCTTAACCAGATCGTTTCTGAAAAAGGCAATTTCGACCCCGGAACTATCCTCAATGAGCTGCATAAAGGCGTGCAGGCTGCTCTCAAACAGGGCCAGAACCAGATAGATACCAATGACGGCATGGACATTTCCATCCTCGCTATTAATACCGATACACGGGAAGGCCTGTGGGCCGGTGCTTTCCGGAACCTGGTGGTCGTAAAAGAAAACGGCAGCCTTGAAAAAACAGAAGGCAATAAATACCCGATTGGCGGCGCACACTTCGACCTGCACCGCACTTACCTTACTCATAAGCTGAAGTTCGAAAAGAATGATATGCTCTATATGTTCAGCGATGGCTATGCCGATCAGTTTGGTGGAGAAAAAGGCAAAAAGTTCATGGTAAAACGTTTTCATGACCGCTTACTCACCATCCATAACCTGCCGGTGGCTGAACAGCATAAAGAGCTGGAGCAGATCTTTGATAACTGGAAAGGAAACTATGAGCAGGTGGATGATGTTCTGGTGATCGGCATCAAGCTTTAACTGCTTGCTTTATGGTGAATCTGTATGTGGGTTTCCACAATAAACAGTTTCACAAGTTCTTTTTCGACGGTGTTGCCATAAAGAGCAGATAACAGGGCGATGACCTCCTTTTTCGGACAAAACAGCAAAAAAACCCGATAAATTTATTTTTTAAATGAATTTATTATATATTTGAGTTTAAAATTTGGCACTTTAATTGCCGTAAAATTTGGAATAAAACCAAACCAATGAAAAACACATTATTTTTATCTTCTGCTCTCCTTGTTTCTGCAATTATCTTATTCGATTCCTGCAAAAAGAAAACGGAAGTGGACAATGAAACCCAATCGGTGGTAGATAATGCCATTTGCGAACAGCAGTTTATGTCTATCCAACCGATCGTTAACGATAAAAGTATTAATGAAAAAGGGGTGAAGCGAACCAATGCCTGCGAGTCTTTCAACATCATCTCCGGCGATACCACCGATGTGAACAACGATAAAGTATACGACAATGGCCCTGTGACTTTCCAGATCGATTACGGAACAACGGGCTGCATTGGCAGCGATGGTGTTTACCGCACGGGAAAAATAAATTTCACCACGGCCAAAAGATGGTCTATTTACAATAATCAGGTTACCATTGATCTTGTAGGCTACAAAGCCAATGCGGTTTCTTACTCCGGCCAGATCAAAATTACAAGACCGGATTCTTTAACGATTACGACTGAAGTCATCAACGGACACTGCACCGACGGTAACTGGAATATCGATTACGCCTGTACAAAAACGCTTAAGCAGATTGCAGGTGTGGCAACCAAAGCTGATGCTTCTGACGATGAGTTTTCAATCTCAGGCTCTTCTACCGGCAAAAATCGTGAAGGCCGTAATTTCACCACCAACATTACAAATCCTTTAATTAAGAAAACAGCCTGCAAATACATTTCCTCAGGCACACTTGAACTGACTCCGGACGGCTTTAAAACAAGAACAGTGGACTTCGGAAACGGCACCTGCGACGATGATGCCACCTTCACTGTCAATGGGCAAACCGTGTCTTTTAAATTGAAATAATACAAGTACAAGTGGCCCTTATGATTGACGCGTTCAATATATATGATAAAATGGAGAAGCATAACATCCTTCTCTCATTTAAAGGTGATATCACTTCCGAATTGCTGACCTCTATTCTCCAGATTATGGAGAATAAAATGGACAACATGATGGAAGAGCCCAAAACCAAGAAAAAAGTATACAACGTGCTGGTGGAATGCCTCCAGAACCTGTACCACCACATGGATGATGCCACCGATGAGAATGGCGACAAAAACCGCAGCGCCATTTTTATGATTGCCAAAAATGAAGGAGCCTACAACATCATTACAGGTAATTACATTCTCAACGAAAATATCCATGGTCTCAAAAGCCGTTTGGATGATGTAAACTCACTTAATAAGGATCAGCTCAAGGATTATTACAAGTCTGTTCTCAACAACGGAGAGATGTCGCTTAAAGGCGGTGGAGGGTTGGGAATGATAGATATAGCCCGAAAAACAGGTGAAAAATTAGATTACAATTTTTTGGAAATTGACAATAAAGTTTCGTTCTTTACACTCATCATAAAAGTAACACAACCACAACTCATACAATAAAACAAGCCACTATGGAAAAATACGCTATCGAAGGCACACCAAAAACACCGACTATTTCATTTGATATTCAAAATGGTGTATTAGAAATTAAAGGAAGGTCTATTCCTGAGAATTCTATTGAGTTTTATAAACCGTTAGTTGACGCGTTAGACAAGTATTCTACGGCTTCCAAGCCTGCCACAACGGTTAATATTCAGCTGGAGTATTTCAATACGAGCTCTTCCAAATGCATCCTCGATGTGTTCAAAAAACTCGAAGCGATCCATAAAGGTGGCAGTGCAGTGACAATCAACTGGCATTATGAGGAAGATGATGAGGATATGCTGGAAGCCGGCGAGGATTACCAGGCCATCATCAACGTACCATTCAAAATGGTTCAGGTAGCCGAATAATTTTACAAGATACAATGTTCAAAAACCCCGTTCACCGGGGTTTTTTTATGCTTGTTTTCCACGAATTTTCCTTAAATTTGTTCCCTTATTAAAAAACACGTATGTCTAAAATAACCGACTTATTGGGGGCGCAGGCCGACAGTTTATTAAACCACACCTGCAAAACCATCTCTAAAGAAAACATCGTTATTCCGAATGCTGGCTTTATCGATCAGACATTTGCTTACTCCAACAGAAATCCACAGGTGCTAAGAAGCCTGCAACAGCTCTACGGAACCGGCCGCCTGGCCAATACCGGCTATATGAGCATCTTACCTGTTGATCAGGGTATTGAGCACAGCGCAGGGGCGTCTTTCGCTCCAAACCCGATTTATTTCGACAGCGAGAACATCGTGAAGCTGGCGATTGAAGGAGGATGCAATGCTGTGGCCTCTACATACGGCGTTTTAGGCTCCGTAGCCCGCAAATACGCTCACAAAATCCCGTTTATTGTCAAAATTAACCATAATGAATTCCTCTCCTACCCTAATAAATTCGACCAGATCATGTTTGGTTCGGTAGAGGATGCCTGGAACATGGGTGCCGTAGCCGTTGGCGCGACCATCTATTTCGGCTCTGCCGAGTCCGGAAGACAAATTGTAGAAGTAGCGCAAGCCTTTGAAAGGGCACATGAGCTGGGAATGGCCACCATCCTGTGGTGCTATACCCGCAACTCGGCCTTCAAAAAAGACGGCGTGGATTACCACACAGCCGTCGATCTGTCCTCGCAGGCAAACCACCTGGGTGTCACCATCCAGGCGGACATTATCAAACAAAAAATGTCTGACAAAAACGGTGGCTATACCGCTATCGGTCATGGCAAAACACACCCGAAAGTCTACTCCGAGTTAACGACCGATCACCCGATCGACCTGTGCCGTTACCAGGTAGCCAACTGCTACATGGGCAAAATAGGCCTTATCAACAGCGGTGGCGAAAGTAAAGGTGCTTCGGATATGGCCGAAGCGGTAACTACGGCCGTGGTGAACAAACGCGGCGGCGGCCAGGGGCTGATCTCAGGCCGTAAAGCCTTCCAGAAGCCTTTGAAAGAAGGCGTGGAATTATTGAATGTGATCCAGGACGTGTACCTCGACAAAACAATTACAGTAGCATAACCAATTAAAGAGTTGAAGAGTGTTTGAATTGGAGAATTTAAGCTTCACTCATGATCTCAACAAATCAATAATTCACTAATTAGAAAAATATGGGTTGGTTTAAACGATTAAAAGAAGGCATTACCACTTCCACTACCGAAAAAAGGGAAACGCCTGAAGGTTTATGGTATAAATGCCCTTCCTGCAAAAAAATCCACACGGCGCAGGAACATAAGGCGCACCAGCATGTGTGCATCGACTGCGGATACCATGAGCGCATCGGAAGTGCCGAATATTTCGAGATTATTTTCGATGACAATGCTTTTACCGAGCTCCATGAAAACCTGGTAAGCGGCGATCCGCTTGAATTTACAGATACTAAAAAATACACCGACCGCCTTACCGATACCATTAAGAAATCGGGCCTGAAAGATGCGCTGCGCAGTGCATACGGAAAAGTAAACGGCCAGGACCTCGTGGTATGCTGTATGGACTTCGGCTTCATCGGCGGCTCTATGGGCAGCGTGGTGGGCGAAAAGATCTCCCGTTCTATTGATTTTTGCCTGCAGAATAAAACACCTTTGCTTATCATCTCCAAAACAGGTGGTGCCAGGATGCAGGAAGCTGCTTTCTCGCTCATGCAAATGGCTAAAACATCGGCCAAGCTATCGCTGATGGATAAAGCTGCCATTCCTTATATCTCATTATGTACCGACCCTACAACGGGCGGTGTAACGGCGAGCTATGCCATGCTGGGCGATCTCAACATTTCGGAGCCGGGCGCACTCATTGGCTTTGCCGGTCCGCGCGTGGTAAAAGAAACCATCGGTAAAGACCTGCCTAAAGGATTCCAGACGGCTGAGTTTGTTCTCGAGCATGGCTTCCTGGATAAGATCATTGTACGCACCGAGCTCAAGGCCAAACTGGCGACTTTGCTCAGGATGTTCAAAAACTAAAATTCCTTTTTCTTAAAATCCAGATAGGGTCCCTGTTCCGTAAGTAACAGGGACTTTTTAGTTTATCACCCCGCTTTCGCTTTACCTGATTTTTTCTATATTTGAATAGACATGAAGAAGATTCATCAAACCACCACCATGGCTGCCATCCTCACCGGCATAGCCATTGCTCTGCTGGCCCTGGGCTTTAGTGCAGTTCCGGCTATACTGGCCGTAGTGGCATTTTTTGCAGCCCTGAGAGAGCTTCCCATTTACACAAGCACCTACCAGTTTGTGATGGTTACTGCTGCCTGCGTGGTTATTGGCTCTGCCATCGATCTGTCATACGGGCATTTCCCGCTCACAACGCTGGCCCTGCTGTTCTTTGCCTCTGTACCCGTCATCCGGATTGCCTTCTTCCCTGCTTTTTCCTACACCGGCTACTCCTGGTTTGAACCTCTGATGACAGCACTCGGTATTAGCGCACTCGTTATTTCCAACCTGGTCTTTCACCACGATTGGACAGCCTGGGTACTTCCCTTGCCTGTTCTGTTATTCTGCATCGTATTTGCCTGGGGTACTACCAATGATAAGAACCAGCTGTTGAAGAGTGCCCGCGGCGGCTACCGGGTGCAAACGGGAAAACCTGCCAATGAGTTCGAGCTGCCTGACCAGGACGGGAACATGGTAAAGCTTTCCGATTTCAGGGATAAGCGCCACGTGCTGCTCATCTTCGTGCGTGGCGACTGGTGCCCGGGATGCCACATGATGCTAAGGACTTACGAAAAGAACAACAGTAAGTTCAAATCGAAGCATGTGCTGGTGATGGCCATTGGCCCGGATCCGGTAGGCGTGAACCGGAATATGGTAGAAAAACTGGGCCTCGACTTCAAAGTATTATCTGATGAAGGACAGCGTACAGCAATGATCTACGGTGTGCAACTCAAAGAATATGAAAACGCCTTTGCCGAAAAATATGAGGAAGGGATTCCTCTCCCGGCTTCCTTTCTCATTGATAAGAACGGAATTGTGCGTTATGTATCGAGGCCGGACAAAGTAGGTGAATTTTTAAATCCCTCGCTCATTTTCCCGATTGTGGAACAGCTCGACGGCTCTTTCCGCCACCAAAACGAAACACCGTCCACAGAACAGACGTCAGCAAAGAGCTCCAGCGTGAGCAAGGAAGAATTAAAAGATTTTGAGAATACCATCAGTACGCTAAAAAAAGAGCTGAGCCGTTACCAGAGCATCATTGAGCAGGCCAACGACGCAATGATCGTAATTGACATCGTAGACGGGAAGATCCATCAGAGCAATCCGAGTGCTGCGGCCCTGCTGGGCTACGGCCGCGAAGAGCTGGAAAAGCTAACCCTGTTCAATCTGCAACCGGCGGAATTTCTGAACGAAAGCTCGAAAATTGTAGCCGATGTTTGGGAAAAAGGCGGGCTCATTTACACGGACATTCCTTTTGTAACCAAATCGGGAGAGCTGATTCCGGTGGAATGCTCGGCGAAGGTTGCTCCCTTTGAAGGCCGTCCTGCCATTGTGATCTATGCGCGCGATATCCGTGAGCGCCTGAAACTGGAACGCGAGATCAACGAGCAGCGCAAGATGATCGACGAAAAAAACAAAGACATTACCGACAGTATTGAGTATTCCAAACGTATCCAGCGTTCCATCTTCATCGACCAGGAAAAGCTGAAACTACATGCCCCGGATTCTTTTATCCTCTTCAAACCACGCGATGTGGTGAGTGGTGATTTTTATTGGTTTTGCAATTACGAGATCAAACACGACATCACTTCTTCCACAGGATACCATTACCGGGAAGGTTCACACATATTGGTGGTAGCAGCTGTAGACTGTACCGGGCATGGCGTGCCGGGCGCTTTCATGAGCATCATTGGAAACACCTTGCTCAACAGCATGACATTGGATTCGGCCGGAACGACACTGGATTATGTGAATACAGAGTTGAAGAAAAGCCTGAACAAAAACAGTGAAGATATTCCCCTGCGTGATGGCATGGACATAGGCTTATGTTATTTCGATATGGAGCAAAAGCGCCTTGAGTTTGCAGGTGCCAATAACCCGGCTTATATTGTCCGTAACGGAAAGCTCATTGTGTTGGCTGCCGATAAACAACCCATCACTGCTTCCACGGATGTGATTGCTCAACCCTTTACGACACAGGTATTTGAGCTGCAGCAGGGCGATATGATCTATCTGTTCACAGATGGTTTTGCCGACCAATTCGGCGGGGAAAAAGGAAAGAAATTCATGTACAAGCGTTTTAAGGAAACCTTGCTGGAATTACAGCATAAACCGATGGAGCAGCAAAAGGATTTACTCAATGCTATTTTTGAAGCGTGGAAAGGCGGGCTTGAGCAGGTGGACGATGTGCTGGTGATCGGCATCAGGGTGTAGAATTTCCTAAGCCCTGTTGGTGATAACACCAACAGGGACGTAGAAAAACTCCTGCTCCACAGGATTTGGAATCCTGCGGCTACAAAAAAATCCATGCTTGTTAAAAGCCATTCGGTCAGAAAAGATTAATTGAGTATACGGTAAGTTAGTATAGCAATTTAAAGGAAAAGTTATGAGGCCCCAAGCTACCTTCCCCTGCTCCTTTTTCTCCTCAACGTGGCTTCGCTCACCGGCGGGTTGTATTTAGCAAATGGCAGCTTAAGACCAAGAGTAAGCTCTTTAAGAATGCTATTGATTTGTTCAGGCTTCTTACTATAAATTACCAGCAGCTTTTTGTTATGCTGCTCATTCAACAGCATGATCTTTACACTTTGGTTATTCCTTTTTCCTGTAAAAGGCATCTGCGGCAGATCAGTGGTACCTGTGAGCATCACTCCCTGAACCGAAACGTATGTATATTCTTTGTAAGACTGCCACTTCCCAAACTTGAAAAACAACAGGCGGTAATATTCCCGGTATAATTGCTTTTCAAGGTTGAATTCAATTCCGGTAAAGCAAAACGCTACACTCAGGATCAGGACACCAAATACACCGATAAGCCAAAACTCCGTAAACAGCCGTGTGGCAAGTGCGAAACCGAACAAGCCGCCGAAGATCATCACACCTAAGGGCGTCAAAGAGCCTCTCGGCACAACCAATTTACCTGCCATTTATAAAGAGGTATTAGATGTTTCTTTCTCCACCTGCTTCTTATGGTACAGATCAATGCACAACAAAATAGCGAGGAATCCCCAGAAAGGCACGGAGGCCTTATCACTGTCGAGGAAGTTATTGAGGAAACCATGCACAAAATAAGTGCTGATGCCCATCACAATGGAAATTGTAAATATTTTCAGCGACCGGTCTTTGATCTCATACACCAGCCTGTAGCCCAGGTGCATGGTATAAAACACCAGCGCGATCACCACCAGCAAGCCGCCGAGCAATCCCTGCTCGCTCATCGGGCCGAGGTATTCGCTATGCGCATTTCCCTTATTGCCGAAGTTGGTAGAGATCTCGGTAATCAAACCGCTTTTCTGGTAAGGCGCATAGAGGAACTGGTAAGTTCCGGGACCTGTGCCCAAATAGGGATAATCCTGGAAGATGCTGAGGGCAGAGCTCCAGCGGTTCAAACGCTCCATGTTCGATACATCGGTAGAGATGTTCGTCATGGACTCGATATTAGCTGCAAAATCACCATCCGAATCGGTATTGTTCCTTCCCAGGATCATCAGGATCTCCGACTGAAAGGAGAGGAACACGACAATGACGGTGAACAGCGTGACAATAATCGTCCGGAATTTAATCTTTAGGATAAATGTAGCCAGCACGCAAAGAGAAACTGCGAGACTCAGCCAACCGGCGCGCGCATAAGACACCACAATGGAAATTAAAAAGATACCCAGCAAGCCCAGGCATAGTACTTTCACGAAAAAGGAGATATTACGCATCAGCAGCATGCCCCCCATTACCGGAATGAACATGGCCAGCACAGCGCCGTAAGCCGTGTGGTCGTTGTAGAAAGGCGAGACAATCCAGTCGGCGGTCTTTTCATCGAAGCCATAAGCCGCATGCCGTACCGTGGTAATAATGGCTACAATGGCCAGGGCCACGGCATAGCAAAGCAGATATACTTTAATGGAATTGAAATTTTTAAAAATGCAGGAAGCGATAAAATAACAGGAAACCAGGAACCAGGTCCGCGACAAAATATACTTGAGCGATACCACCGGCAATTCGCTGGTGAGCGTGGTGAGCGCCATCCACGACAGCTGCACGAGGATAATGATGGTGAGCGGGTGGCTGACAACTTCGCGGGCCGTAACCCCACTACTCCACTGGTTCAATAAATACAACAAGGTGAGGCCGATCATCAAAGGCTCCGATGGCAGGCTCAGGTTGAGCCCATCCGACATGCCCAGCTCCTTTAAGGTAATGGCCAGCGGCGTACAGAAGGCCATGAGGTACATCACCTTTTCGATATCGGTAATGGCCAGCAGGATGACCAGCAAACACAGCGGGATCAGGTTGAAGGCGTAGAACATGCCTCTGTCGAACAGGAACACATAGGTATTGAGCAGTATATAGGATACTACGATTAAATAGAACGCCTTTGTGTATGTCAGCTTCAGCAAACGCACGCTTCCTTAAAGGTTTTCGTCTTTCGACTGGCTTACCACCTGGTTCTTGATCTCCACCAGCTTGTCGGCAAACAACAGGAACAGCAAAGCCAGAAGGAAAGCAGAGAAGGTAGAAACGATCACGATCAGCGCACGCACCGGCTTGGCTTTTTTCTCGTTCCGTTGTGCTCTGTCTACCACAAACTTGGAGGGCAATTGTTTGTTTAAGTTCACAAAAGCCTCATCGTATTTTCCTTTGATCACCGGGTATTTGAAACGGTATTTTTTCAATTTCTCCGTCAGGTCCACAAAGGCCATTCCGTATTTTTCGAGAGTATCAAGCTTTCCTTTCAGTTGCGATTTGGCACGTTCATCGCCATTGGCAACAGCCTTCGCCATTTCTTTGGAGTAGGCCTTCATTTCACTCTTATAGTCCAGGATGCCCAGCTCGCGCAGCACCTGGACACTGTCTTCCATTTCCGCTACATTTTTGAGGTAATTGTTATACTCTTCCTCAACAATCGCAAAGGCCTCTTTGGCAACTTCCCTCGTCATCCGGTGTTTCACGCTATCGGCATACTCCACAATGGAATTGGCAATCTTGGCGGCCCTGTCCGACTGGTAATCATACACATCGATGCGGATCGATACATAATCCGTACGCTTAAACGATACCATTTCATTCCATTTCAAATTCAGGTAATGCGCCGTGAGGTCATTGTCGCGCGGAATTTTCCAGGCGGTGTAAAGGTCGTACTGCTTCGCCGCCATTTCCCTGATCTCTACTGAATTCAGGATCTGTAACAGTTTTTCCGCATCGTCTTCATCGCCCAGCTCCATGTAATCTTCCTGGTTACCGGCATTTTGCTCTACCAGCAATTTAGCCACCGAGAAGGTACGCGAGGGAAAAATAATGGCAGTGGCCTTGTATTGCGGCGAAATAATAAAAGAGGCAATAACCGACAAGACAGCGGCGCTTAGCGTCACGATAATGAGCGGCTTCCTCCATTTGTAGATCTTGGCCAGCAGCTTGATCGTTTCTTTATTCAGGTTAATTGGAGTCATTTGAACAGGGATGGATTATTTGAATTTGATGAATTTATAAATGGATCTGAGACTTAAAAGCCCCGACACGAAAGCCCAGAGGCCGCAGAAGACGCACATCACCGCAAAGTTGATGAGCCAGCTGCCCGTGAGCGTGCGGGAGAACAGGTTAAAGCCGATGATGCCTGTAATGAACACAACGAGCGATAAGATCAGCTTCGTGTTGAAGTGAAATTTAAAGATCTTCACTGAAAAATAGATCTGGATGCCGGCAATAAAAAACTGGGTGATAAGGCTGGAATACGCGCTGCCTAAGGCTTTGTAATCCGGGATCAGCACAAAGTTCAGGACCAGGTTAAGGCAAATCCCTACGAAGGAGGTAATGTTCAGCTGTTTCAGATTTCCGTTGGCCGTGAGTAAGGTACCGAATATATAAGTGGCGGAAATGGCTGTGTAACATAGCATCAGGATACTGAACTCACGGTAGGAATCGGAGATCTGGCCGGGCTTCACATGATTGATGAGGCCGGAGATTTCCTGCGCATAAAAGAAACAACCGAAAGAGATGACCAGCGCCGGGGCGATCAGTAAAATAAAGGAGGTCTTAACGATCTGCTCAACGTTTTCCTTATGCTTGATCATACGACTGAAAATCGGGATCAGCTGAATGGAGAACAGGTAAGGAATCATATTCCCGGCCTCCAGCAAGCGGAAGCCTTTGGCATAAATGCCGGCCTGTTCCGAGCCTTCCGTGTCCGGCAGAAGGGATCCGAGCATCACGCTATCCAGGCGGTTGTAGAAGGTCATTAACAACACCAGCACGGCAAAAGGAAAACTCTGCTTCAGGATCATCACACTGAAAGGAAAATTCCAGGTGAGCCTGAAATGCCTGGTTTTATGGTACACCGTGCCAAAGGCGATGATCGCGGTAATCAGGTAACCAATGGTTTGGGCATATACAAACGACATAATATCAACCTCCAGACCGAACCAACGCGCCAGCAGGATCAGGCAGAGAGTCGTCATAATAAGCCGGTCGGCCACAGAAACGAAGCTGTCTGTTTTAAACAAATGCAATCCTAAAAGGCTGGATCGCAGGTAGAGCGTCATGCTGATGAGGAATTGATTCAGCGCCAGGATAGAAAGCAGCTTCATGTAGCGGAAATCGTAGCCCAGCACCAGCCCGAGAATGATGGTTACCAAAAAGTAAACAAGGCCTAAGCCCAGCTTAAGGGTAAAGAGGCTGCTGAAATGCTTGGTCAACAGATGGTTATTCTGGGCAATGTTCTTGTTGTTGAACTGCGTGACCCCGAAATCCAGGAGAATATTGAGGAGGAAGGAAAAATTGAACAGGATGGCATATTCTCCGTAACTGACGTTTCCTACCGCATTTTGTACTGCCGGTTCAATGCCCAATGGCCAGAAAGGCTTAATCAGCAGGTTCAGGATGATCAGAAATGCAATATTTGTAACAAATTTCTTCTGTTGCATAAAACCCTTTGGGCAAACAGCAAATATATTATTTTTTTGGCTGTAGACTGTTAAGAAAGCGGTGTTTTTAGGAAATGTAAATGCTTGTTTCTTAGTGATCATACAAAACTTTTTAGATAGTTTTGGGTTCTATTTAACGCAAAGGCTCCGCTTTTATTACGGTGCCCCAAAACAATAGCTAAAACGATGACATCTATGGACACATCCTATCATAAAAGCGAGGAAGAATGGAGGCAGCAGCTTCCACCCGATCAGTACCATGTATTAAGGGAAAAGGGCACCGAAAGGCCCTTTACCGGAAAGTATAACCTGCATTTCGAAAAAGGCATATATACATGCGCCGGCTGCGGCTATGAGCTGTTCGACGACTCCCGGAAATTTGAGTCGCACTGCGGCTGGCCGAGCTTTGATGCCGAGCTGGGTTCCGGCGACAGGATTAAAAAGGTCCGCGATACCACCTTTGGGATGATCCGTACCGAAATTGTGTGCGCCCGTTGCGGCGGCCATTTAGGGCATCTCTTCGACGATGGCCCAACGGAAACCGGGCAGCGCTACTGCGTCAATTCCCTGAGCATCGGTTTCGAGCCGGAGAAGTAAAAGAGACGCGGGCTAAAAGTAGTGAGTATTGAGAAAAAGGGTGTCGGTTACTGAAGGCTTCAAAACACATCGTTTATGTCACTTCGAGGGCCTCAGTCAACGAATGCTGGCTTCGGGAGCCTCAGCCACCATCCAAAAACAAAAAATCCCTTACGGTCATGTAAGGGATTTTTATTTCATGCTATTAGAAAGGAGCAAAGTATTGAGATGAACAAATCTCTCTACTTAATACTCATGGCTCAATACTCTACTTCAGCTTCTCACCCATTTCCTTGCTCTTCTGCTCATCGCCTACCAGCAGGTACAGTTTCCGTAAAGCCACCATGCTCGCGCGGTCATCAGGGCGCACAGACAGGGCCTGCTCCAGGAAAGGAATCGCTTTCTTGTAATATTCCTTGCTTTTCGCTTCAATGTCTTTTTGTGTTTTGGACAAAGAGGTGATGGTGGCTTTCTCCATCGCTTTATTGTACAAGGTGGCGCCATAGTTATTGTAAAGCGCACCCAGGTTATACAAAGCGTTAAAATAGCTGTCCTGGTTGGAAGGCCTCAGGTCTACCGATTTCTGGTAGTGGTCTGCCGCTTTCATAATCAGCTCATCGTAGTTGGCAGGCTTGGTCGAATCTCTTCCACTCACCATTTTAGGATTGGCCAGGTTATCGTATACGTTGCCCAGCACCAGGTGCAGCTGCGCATTGTTCGGATCTTTGGAGATCGCTGTCTGCAGGTTTTCCAGCGCTTTTTGCTGATCGCCTTTTTGCAGGAACAGTTCCGTTTCCTTGTTCATCAGGTACACATCATTGGGGAATGCTTTCCTTCCCTTTGCCAGGTATTCCTGCGCTCCCGCATTGTCGCCCGCTGCCAGTTTCGCATCATAGATCGTCTGGTAATTGTAAGGCGTCGCGATGTTCATGTCGATCATCTTTTTGTTGTATTCGATCATCTTCGCCGGGTTCTTGCTTTTCTGTGCAGAGATACAGGCATTGTAAAAAGCCGAGGTATCTATTTTTTCAGCCAGCAGGAGGTTCAGCGTCCCCGACTTATAAAAGAAATCGGCCGCCTGCTCATACTGTTTCATTTTGTATTTACCCACAGCAATGTTTGATGACTCCAGCTTGAGCTGCATCGCCACATTACTCAGCTTCAGATCGTCATCGCTGGCGCTCGAGGCGCTGCCGCCTTTCACGATCTCGAGGATAGAGCCAAAGTATTTCGGATCCACCGCTTTGATTGTCTCCAGGGAGTTTCCGGCTACGTCGAACTCCTTCGTCGGAGCATTGCCGTAGGCCGCTTCCGCCCTCGCATTCTTATCGCTGATCGTTCCTTCCAGCTTTTTATTCTCCTCTTTCAGGTTGTACTGGTATACGTAGTACATAATACGCGCCTTGTAGGCATGCGTCTTGGCCTGGTTCTTCGTGCTCTCGTCGGCCAGGGCCAGGTCGATGCTACGGTTGGCTTTCATCAGGTAAGCCGTATCCGGCTTATCGCTTAGCGTAGACTCGTAGTCACTCAGGGCCCTCCAGGCGCTTTGCACCTTGTTCTTTTGAGAAAAAGCGGCACTGCTTAACACAACACAGGTACTTAATAAAATGGTCTTAGTGGTCATCATACAAAAGGTATTGAACGTTTTATACAAATACTATTATTTGTATTTATCCGCTTTTTCTGTTTCTCCTAAACGCAGGAATAATTTTCTTAATTGTTGTTTTGTCGCTTTATCCGGGCTTACTTCATACGATTTCTCAAAGTTTCCTACTGCCTTACGGAAATACTCGTTGGCTTTGCCCTCATATTCCTTGGCCTTTGCTGTTTCCTTCGGAGGCAAAGCACCCAGTTTATCGTTCCACTCATTACCCGTGTTGAAGTACATAACCCCAAGGTTATAATTCGCGATCTCATAATCCGGCTTAATCTCCAGGGCTTTCAAATATTCTGCTTCCGCCTTGTCGTTCTCATTGGTTTTCTGGTAGATGTTGGCAAGGATCACGTGCAGCACTTCATTATCAGGGGCCAGCTCGATGGCGGTGTTCAGTTTGGTTTTGAGCTCATCCGTCTTGTTCCTGGCCAGGTAAATGTTGATCTCCTGGTTTACCAGCTCCATGTTATCTTCAAACATCTGCTTTCCTTTTCCGATGTACTCCAGCGCTTTGGTTGTATCCTTATCCAGGAGCGATAATTTCACCATATCCGTATAGATCCTCGGCTCTTTGTATTTCATGTCGATCAGCTTATTCGCATATTCCAGCGTTTTTTCCTTATTAGGAACCGATTTATACATCTCGAACTTGTTATACATCAGCTTTTCCTTTGTGATGTTATTACGCTTCATCCCCTGGTCAAAATCGTATGGCAAAGCGGCTTCCATCAGGTCATAACATTTCACGGCCTTATCAAATTCCTTATTCACCCTGTAGGCATTCGCTTTATTGCTTACCGCTGCCGAGGCCTGCACGATAAGGCCTTTTACTTCATCCTTATAAATATTATCCTTATCATTTTTCAGGCAGTTAATGTAGCTTTCCAGCGCTTTTTCCTCTGCTTCCGCATCCAGCTTGTTTACCGCTGCATCCTTATCAAAGTAGATAGCCTGGTAAATTTTCCCTCTGTACATCCAGAGTTTGGAGCTTGTTCTTGTACTTTCATGTACCGAAGCCGCATCAGCCGCAGCTTTGGCTTTATCATATTCTTTGTTCCTTAAATAGTTCGACGCGTTCTGCACCTGGTTGCTTTGTGCGGCGGCCAGGGTGGTAGCTCCGATACACAAGGCCGTTAAGATGTTTTTAATGTTCATGGCGATTTTTTAATTTGTTAAATGTACGATTTTAATTAAAAAAAAACACCAAGCCTTTGAAGAGCTTAGTGTTTTTTAATATCAGGATAATTTAAGATTCATGTAAAGTACAGACGCAAAGATTGTACGTTTACATAACTAGTCTACAGAGATTTTCTTTAATTTAACTTTATTTAAAACATCTTTGTTTTTAGCGTCTTTGGAAGCTTTGTCGAGCTGAGCTTCGATCATGGCTTTATCACCTACAACCACTGTCGTTAACTTGTTCAGATCGAAATATTTTTTGATCTGCGCATTCAACTCATCCTTCGTCATGTTTTTCAGGATCTGGTTTTGCTGTGCCGTATAACCTTTATCCAGATTGTACCTTACAATGTTCGACAAGAACGATGCTTTCTGGTAAGGCGCCTCATATTTCAGCGCTTCCTCATTCAGCAGGGAGCTTTTGGTAAATTCCAGTTCCTTGTCCGTAATACCGGTTGTCTGGTACCTGGTAAACTCCTTGATGATTTCCGCTAAAGATAAAGCAGTGGCAGGGCGTTTGACTGAGCAGCTGATCTGGAAGGTACCGGTGTATTTTCCACCGTTGAAACCGGAACGGATGCCGTAAGTATAGCCTTTATCCTCGCGCAGGTTCAGGTTGAGGCGGCTGTTGAAAGCACCACCGAACACATAGTTCGCAATGCGGTTTTTGTAATAGTCGCCCGTAGCATCGTATTTCAGAGACGGGTAGCCCATCTGGATTACAGAGGATGGAGCACCATATTTGTTATAGATAAAGAACTGAGGTTCTGCTGCGGCAACCGGCTCAGTAATAGGCTGGATCGTCACCGGTTTTGCCTCCCATTTGTTCAGGAAACCCATTTTGGCAATAATGTCTTTCTCTTCCACATCACCAACAATCACAATGCTCGTTACAGATGGAGAGTAAAACTTGTTATAGTAATCTTTCACATCCGCTAATTCCACATTCTCAATGGTTTTGATCGATGGCTCAAGTCCCATCACCGTATTGCCGTAAAGCGCATAGCTGAAAGCCTTGTTAGCCATCGCATTGGCGCTGGTCTCGGAATTTTTAACGCTTTCTTTATATTGTTTTTTGGCTAATTTAAAATCTTCCGCGTTAAAGCCCGGGCTCAATAGTTTTTCCTCCAGCAACTTCAGGGTCGCGTCAAGGTTTTTCTTCAAAGACCTTACCTGGATCGTTGTTGAGGACTTGGAAGCACCGAAGCTGATAGAGCTTCCCAGTTTTTCCAGCTCTGCTGCGATCTGCTCGGTCGTATAGTTTTTGGTGCCTTCGTTTAATACGCTGGCAGTCAGCTCAGCCACACCAATCTTTTTCAACTGATCGGCCGTCAATACCAGGCTACCTCCATCCATCGTCATTACGATCGTTACCTCCGGCGTTTCTGTATTTTTTGTTCCGATGATGGAAATACCGTTCGCTAATTTGGATGTAAAATAATCAGGCACAACGGCAACTTTGGCAGCACCCGCTACCGGCCTTGCAGCCCTGTCAAATTTATCGGCAGGAGGCGAATAGCTCAGTCCGTTGTACTCAGCCGGTGTTTCAAATTTCATTCCGGCGTATGGATTCACACTTTTCACAGAATCCTTCTGATTCATGATCGGATACGTATTCAAGACAGCCGCACCGGCACCTTTGATGTATTTATTGAACACACGGATAACATCTTCTTTCGTTACCTTATTATAACGGTCGATCTCGTCAGAGATGGTATACCCTTTACCGGTTAAACGCTCCCATTCAGAGATCATTCCCGCTTTATCTTCTACAGTTCCCAGAACGCTGTAATAGCCCGATTCGATTTCCGCTTTAGCCCTGGCCAGGGCGTCATCCGTAATACCGGAAGTCCCGAACTCATCGATGGTTGCTTTTACTTTGGCATCCACATCCGTAAATAATTTCTCCAGGTTGAAATCTTCCGGCGGATACGCGAAAATCTGGATAGAGAATTCCCCACCCAATTCTTTCGAGCGGTGATTTACAGCGGCCTCTACCGCGATCTCCGGTTTGGCTTTTACGAAGTTTTTGTAGAAAATGGAGTTGTTACCATTACCCATCATCACCCCTAAGATATCGAGCGCAGGCTCGTCTCTGTGGTACTGAGGCACCGTTGGATACACACGCAGGTTCAGCGGAAAATACGTACGGTCTTTGTAAGCCGTGTATTTATCAGTCGCCAGAACAACCGGTGCTACACGCATTTTTTTCACTTCAGGGCATGGTTTCAGTCCACCGAAATATTTGTCGATCATTTTCAGGGCCTCAGGAGAGCTGAAATCACCGGAAATAGTAAGGATCGCATTGTTAGGACCATACCAGCGCAGGAAGAAGTTTTTCACGTCGTCCAGGGTGGCGCGGTTCAGATCGTCTACATACCCGATTACCGGCCAGCTGTATGGGTGACCTTCCGGGTACAAGGCTTTGTTGATCTCCTCCACGAAAGCCATCGCGTAAGGCTGATTCTCTACATTTTGTGATTTTTCGTTTTTTACGGCGTCACGCTGGTTTTCGAATTTTTTGGTGGTCAGTGAATCCAGCAAAAAGCCCATACGGTCAGCTTCCAGCCATAAGGCCATTTCCAGGTTATTGGAAGGCACGGTCTCAAAATATACCGTTCTGTCTTCCGTTGTGTTACCGTTCATTTCGCCACCCGCTGTCGACACAATTTTAAAGTGCTCTTCATCGGCCACGTGCTTGGAACCCTGGAACATCATGTGCTCGAAGAAGTGGGCAAAGCCCGATTTCCCTAAGCTTTCACGGTCAGACCCCACTTTATAGGTCACTAAAACGTGAACTACCGGATCGGAATGATCTTCGTTCAACAGAATCGTTAAGCCATTAGGCAGTTTCCATTTTTCGTAAGGAATAACTACTTTCCCTTCCTTCGCTTCGATTTTCTCTACCAAAGTAGGCTGGGCGACCAGTGTGGCCAGGCTGAATAAGCTCAGGGCACCGGTTATGATCGTTTTTTTATTCATAATTTGATTGGTTTGGGCTCAAATATATAGTTTATGTGTTAAAGTTAATTCCCGCTTTTAATTATTATCATCCGTTGGTGTAGTATTTTCATCAGAAGCAGGTGTTTCGTCCCCGTTCGGGCTATTCGCAATCGTTTCATTATCGCTTACCACCGGAGCTTCGGAAACAGCTACCGAACCATCGGCCAGTACTTCAGTTTCCTCATCTTCGTGATCCACCTTCGTTACCGCCGCAATACGGTCGTTCTCCTGGATCGTGATCAGGCGCACCCCTTGCGTGGCACGTCCCATCACCCTCAGGTCGGCCACGTTCATCCGGATCGTAATACCGTTCTTCGTGATGATCATCAGGTCGTTGGCATCCGTTACCGACTTAATGCCTACCAGGTTCCCCGTTTTATCCGTGATGTTGATGGTCTTCACCCCTTTTCCACCACGGTTGGTGATCCTGTACTCGTCAATATCCGAGCGCTTGCCATAGCCTTTTTCCGATACCACCAGTACATTGGCATTCATATCGTCGATGCAGATCATACCGATCACTTCGTTATTGCCACCTTCATCGTCGTTCAGGTCAATTCCCATCACACCGCTGGCATTACGTCCCATCGGCCTTACTTTCTCCTCAGGGAAACGGCACACCTTACCTAATTTGGTAGCCAGCATGATCTCGTTCTTCCCGTTGGTAAGCGCAGCTTCCAGCAGCACATCGCCTTCCCGGATCGTGATCGCATTGATGCCATTGGCACGTGGGCGCGAGTAAGCTTCTACCGATGTTTTTTTGATGATGCCATCTTTCGTACATAAAATAATATAGTTATTATTAATGTACTCCTCATCGTTCAGATTTTTGATATTGATGAAAGCTTTGATCTTATCATCCGGCGCAATGTTAATTAAGTTCTGGATGGCGCGGCCCTTACTTTGCTTGTTCCCCTCAGGCACTTCATACGCCCTGATCCAATAGCACTGGCCTTTTTCGCTGAACAGTAAGATATAGTTGTGCGTGGAGGCAATGAACATATGCTCCACAAAATCCTCGTCGCGCGTGGCGGTTCCTTTGCTTCCTCGTCCACCGCGGTTTTGCGCGCGGTACTCCGCCAGGTTCGTTCGCTTCATATACCCCATGTGTGAGATGGTGATCACCACATTCTCATCGGCGATCATATCTTCCACACGGAAATCATCCCCTGCATACACAATGTCTGTGCGGCGCTCGTCTCCGTATTTATCCCGCACTTCCGTCAGCTCTTCCTTGATGATCTGGTAGCGTAGCGGCTCATTGGCCAATACATTTTTCAGGTGCTCGATTGTTTTCATGAGCTCTGCATATTCTGCATTCAATTTGTCAACCTCCAGTCCTGTCAATGTTCTCAGACGCATATCGAGGATGGCGCGGGCCTGGATTTCCGATAAAGAAAAGCGGGCCATCAATTCGTCGCGGGCAATATCGGGCGAAGCGCTTTCGCGGATTACCTTAATCACCTCTTCAATGTTTTTCTGAGCAATGAGCAAGCCCTCCAGGATGTGAGCACGTTTTTCCGCCTGGATCAGGTCGAATTTCGTACGGCGAACGATCACATCATGCCTGTGATCCACAAAGTGGTGGATCATATCTTTCAGGTTCAGCATTTCAGGACGGCCTTTCACCAACACCACATTATTCACGGAGAACGATGTTTGCAGCGCCGAATATTTGTACAAATTATTCAACACCACATTCGAGATCGCATCCGAACGCAGCTCGTACACGATGCGCATTCCCTCACGGTTACTCTCGTCGCGGATCTCGGTAATTCCTTCAATTTTCTTTTCGTTGCACAGCTCCCACTGGCGCTTGATCATATCCGCCTTGTTGATCTGGTAAGGGATTTCCGTAACAATGATCCGCTCGCGGTTATTCACAGGCTCGATGCTTGCTTTGGCACGCATCACAATACGGCCGCGGCCGTTGTGAAATGCTTCCTTCACACCTTCGTAGCCATAAATCGTTCCGCCTGTCGGAAAGTCAGGCGCTTTGATATGTTTCATCAGCTCATCGATCGTAATATCGTTGTTATCGATGTAGGCCAGGATCCCGTTCACACATTCCGTTAAGTTGTGAGGCGGCATGTTGGTTGCCATCCCTACGGCAATACCGGAAGCGCCATTCATCAATAATTGTGGCACACGTGTAGGCAGCACAGAAGGTTCTGTCAGAGAGTCGTCAAAGTTCGGGCGGAAATCCACCGTATCCTTTTCGATGTCTGCCATCATTTCCTCCGCGATCTTGCGGAAGCGCACCTCGGTGTAACGCATCGCGGCCGGCATATCGCCATCCACCGAACCGAAGTTTCCCTGCCCGTCTACCAGCATGTAACGCAGGCTCCATTCCTGGGCCATACGCACCATGGTATCATACACCGAAGAGTCGCCATGCGGGTGGTACTTTCCTAAAACCTCCCCAACAATACGGGCCGATTTTTTGTAAGGACGATTGTGTAAAACACCGAGATCAAGCATCCCGTAAAGGACGCGGCGGTGTACTGGTTTTAAACCGTCTCTGACATCAGGCAAGGCCCTGGATACAATCACCGACATCGAATAATCGATGTAGGCTGTTTTCATTTCTTCTTCAATGTTAATAGGAATGATTTTCTCTCCGCTCATATTCAATTAGTGATTTGTTGATTTAAAAAATTCGTTAATTTTTGAAGTTTTGTCAGGTTCAGGAAACCGGGTATTTCAGGTAAAAAATAAACCCACCGGCGCTCCGTTTCTCCAACTCCATAATTCTTCAAACAGGCTTTGAAAATACCATTTTTCCGGGTAATCTGATTGCAGAGTTATCAACAGCTTTTCGGTTTAATCAACAGACTTTCCGGGCGCCTTCAAAACCTCCGCGCCACAAATAAACATCGCCGAACCAATCTGCCATAAAACTTCAGCCCGAACACAGATTTACAGGAAACAAGCGCTTCCGCGCACTACATCATGAGGTATCACAGAAAGCATTTAAGCCAATGCCGGTTTTCACCGTTTTAAACAAATATGAACAAATGCTGTTTTGTCAGATGAGACAGAACGGATTCAGAAGACAAATCGCCTGATTTTCCCAACCCCGATTTTGGGTAAATAGCTTTGAAAATACTATTTTAATGGGTAATTTAGATGTCGAGTTATCAACAGATTTTCTGTTTAAAAAAAAGGCGCATTTAATGACAAAACCTGACAGAATCGTTTACTTTTGAGTGTGGCATTAAATATGTTTGGAACTTATACAAAGAACTAAGAACTGTAAATTATGGAAGCAAAATTTTCACAACGCGTCAAAGACGTTATTACGTTTAGCCGGGAAGAGGCCCTTAGACTCGGGCATGATTATATTGGGATTGAACATTTAATGCTTGGCATGATTCGCGATGGCGAAGGAGTTGGTATGAAACTATTAAAGAACCTGGGGATCAACATTCAGGATTTCAGAAAGCATATTGAGCAGAGCCTGCCTATTTCGATGAGAAAAGTAAACAACCTGGCCAATATTCCTTTGGTAAAGCAGGCGGAGAAAACCCTGAAACTGACCTACCTGGAGGCCAAGCTTTTCAAAGCGCCCCAAATTGGCACAGAGCACCTGTTAATGTGTATTTTAAAGGACAATGACAACGTGGTTTCCAAAACCCTCGAGCGCCTGGGTGTTGACTACAACGCTGTAAAAACAGAGCTGGAAGGCTATATGGAAAATCCTCATAAAATTGAAAATGCCGCTACCGGCGATGATGACGATTCAGAAGAATCCTCTTTCCCGGGATCAGGCTCCTCCAAAAAACCGGGCGATTCCAAATCCAGGACACCGGTTTTAGACAATTTTGGCAGGGATTTGACCAAAATGGCAGAGGATGGGAAACTGGACCCTGTTGTAGGCCGTGAAAAGGAAATTGAGCGGGTGTCTCAGATCCTTTCCCGCCGTAAAAAGAATAACCCGATCCTGATCGGTGAACCTGGTGTGGGTAAATCATCCATTGCCGAAGGTTTAGCCCTGAGGATCGTTCAGCGCAAGGTGAGCCGTGTCTTATTCGGCAAACGTGTGGTAACACTCGACCTTGCTTCCCTGGTAGCCGGTACCAAATACCGCGGCCAGTTTGAGGAGCGTATGAAAGCCGTGATGAACGAGCTGGAGAAAAATACGGATGTGATCCTGTTTATTGACGAGATCCACACCATTATCGGTGCAGGTGGCGCCAGCGGAAGCCTGGATGCGAGCAACATGTTCAAGCCGGCTTTGGCACGTGGCGAGATTCAATGCATCGGCGCAACGACCCTGGATGAGTACCGTCAGCATATCGAAAAAGACGGAGCCCTGGAACGCCGTTTCCAGAAGGTAATCATCGAGCCTGCCACCCAGGAGGAATCGTTACAGATCCTGAACAACATCAAAGGCAAATACGAAGATCACCACAACGTGACGTATACGCCGGAAGCCCTGAAAGCCTGTGTTACTTTAACAGCGCGCTATCTGACCGACAGGCACCTGCCGGATAAAGCGATCGACGCCCTGGATGAGGCCGGTTCCCGTGTTCACATTACCAACATCAACGTGCCGGAAAATATCCTGGAGCTTGAGAAAAAAATGGAAGACATTAAGGAGCTGAAAAACCAGGTGGTACGCTCTCAGAAATACGAAGAGGCTGCCAAGCTGCGAGATACGGAGAAACAGCTGCAAACCCAGCTGGAAGTGGCTAAGAAAGCCTGGGAAGAAGAAACGAAGCAAAACCGTGTAACGGTAACCGAGGATAATGTAGCCGAGGTGGTGGCGATGATGAGCGGTGTGCCGGTTCAGAGAATTTCTCAGAACGAGGGCGACAAGCTGGTGAAAATGGTGGAAACCCTGCAAGGCAAGGTAATCGGCCAGGACGAAGCGCTGAAAAAAGTGGTGAAAGCCATTCAACGTAACCGTGCGGGCCTGAAAGATCCCAACAAACCGATCGGCTCCTTCATTTTCTTAGGTCCTACCGGTGTTGGTAAAACACAGCTGGCCAAGATCCTTGCCCGTTACCTGTTCGATAACGATGAGGCTCTGATCCGCATCGATATGAGCGAGTACATGGAGAAATTTGCCGTGACCCGCCTCGTGGGTGCGCCTCCGGGATACGTCGGGTATGAGGAAGGCGGACAATTAACAGAAAAAGTACGTCGTCGTCCTTACTCTGTTGTATTGCTTGACGAGATCGAAAAAGCCCACCCGGACGTGTTCAACATGTTGCTGCAGGTGCTGGATGACGGCTTGCTGACTGATAGCCTGGGCCGTAAGATCGACTTCAAAAACACGATCATCATTATGACATCCAACATTGGCGCACGCCAGCTGAAGGATTTCGGACAAGGTGTTGGCTTCGGTACGCAGACCCGCCAGGAAAATGCGGAAGAGAACAACAAAGGTGTGGTAGAAAACGCTTTGAAAAAAGCCTTCGCTCCTGAGTTCCTGAACCGTATCGACGATGTGGTGATGTTCAACTCTCTTGGCAAAGAAGAAATCCATAAAATCATTGATATTGAACTCAACAGCTTATTCGGTCGTGTAAATAACTTAGGTTACACCATCAAAATTACCGAGGCTGCGAAAGACTTTATCGTGGAAAAAGGATACGATGTCCAGTATGGCGCCCGCCCGTTGAAACGTGCGATCCAGAAATACCTGGAGGATCCGATGGCTGAAGAGATCATTAAAAGCAATTTATCCGAAGGCGACCAGAT
>CALRIU020000017.1:0-107721 GCA_943362175.1 Hydrocarboniphaga daqingensis
CAACATTCAGCATGTGTCGGTAGAGCTGGATATTACGCTGGCACGCGGACTGAACTATTATACAGGAACTATTTTCGAAGCCAAAGCCAATGCCGGCACTTTTACACCGAGCATCCTAGGTGGCGGGCGCTATGATGACCTCACGGGTATTTTCGGATTGAAGAACATGTCGGGTGTGGGCATTTCCTTTGGCATCGACCGCATTTACGATGTGATGGAAGAACTAAACCTGTTCCCGGAAAGCGTGAATAAAGTATCTACCACGAAAGTACTGTTCACCAATTTCGGTGAGGCGGAACAACTGCACTGCCTTGGCCTGGCAGCCCAGCTGCGCGCTGCCGGTATTAATACCGAAGTGTATCCGGATACAGG
The DNA here is from genome assembly GCA_943362175.1 of Hydrocarboniphaga daqingensis. Lineage (GTDB taxonomy): Bacteria > Bacteroidota > Bacteroidia > B-17B0 > Aurantibacillaceae > UBA4416. The sequence goes on from CALRIU020000017.1 coordinate 373, forward strand.
AAAAAAGATTGCCAAGCAGTTTGAATACGCCGACAAAAAGCAAATCCCCTTTGTAGCGGTCGTTGGTACGAATGAAATGGCGAAGAATACCGTTATGCTGAAAAACATGCAAACAGGAACCCAGACTGAACTTAGCCTGAATGAATTAAAGGCGATGCTGGTCTCTTAACCCTGAAAAACAGCCTTTTACTCTATTTTATGGCGTATGAGTTAGGGATATAGTACTATTAATTAGTAAACAATAGTAATCCTAACGACGGACTTTTGTAAGTTTACTACAATAGTAAATTGAAAAAGGCCATGTCTATTCTAATAAAACGATTTCCGTTTGTTCTCCTGATTTTAATTACCGGTTTGTTAAGGAGCCAGACCTCACAATACGTACCGGGCACTACCTGCATCTCCTGCCCCCAGGTTCCGGCTCCAAAAGGCGGGGCCCCCACACCACAAAACGGGAATGCGACACTTGGCACAAGCTACACCAATACGGCCTGCGGCTTAAATTACACCTCCGGCAGCGTCAAGCTGGGAAGAAGGGGTACCATTGGCGGAGTGATACAACCGGCAGCTATCAACATCGCGGGGATCCCGAATTGCGCCACAATCTTAAAAGCATTTTTATATGCGGACGCTTCCGGTAATGGCATTGCCATTAACGCGACGGTGCTAAACCCTGCCTCTGCGTCAACGTCCTTCCCTATGACGATGATCGGCCAGGATATTGATAAATGCTGGTCTTCGGCAGGCTATCTCCGGACACACAGCTACAGGGCGGATATTACCAGCTGTATTACCGGGAATGGCATTTACAGGGTTTCGGGGCTTCCTGTGGCGCCTACGGCCGGCAATGATGTGGACGGGGCCAGCATCGTTATTATTTATTCGGATCCTACACAAAACTATACGGGCAGCATTGTGATTGCTGACGGCGCCCTGGTCTCAGTATCTACCGCTCTTACCAGAACTGTTACCGGCTTTAGCGCCTGCGGGGCTTCCACATTTGCCAATGGCTTTATGATCATCGCCGATTTGCAGGGTGTAGGCAATACCAATCTTAAAATTAACAGCACCACCAATAATGTGGTTCAGAATTCGGCCAACGACACTTATTGGAATTTTATTACGGGGGCTTCTCCGGCAGTCACGAACGGGCAAAGCTCGGCCATTTTCGGAGCCGCCAACGCCGGCGGCGATTGCTTTAATGTTGTGGCGGCAGGCTTATACTTCCGTACAAGTTGCTTGACCTGTACCTCCACGAATAACTTCTCGGTGAGCACAACGGCATCGGGCTGCGCCGCCAACTCGGTAACGGCTACCGTAACCGGTGGCTCCATGCCTTATACCTATACCTGGACAGGCTCGGCACAAACCAGCTCTGTGGCTACGGGGCTCGCTCCCGGCCCTCATACGGTTACTGTTGCCGATGCTACGGGCTGTAGTACGGCAACCGCTGTGTTTACAGTATCCGCAACGGCAAGTACAGTAACGGTAAACGGAAATTTAGCTATTTGCAGCGGCACCACCACCACCTTAACTGCCGGTACCGGCTTTTCATCATACGCCTGGAGCCCTGCCACAGGCCTGAGCACAACTACAGGAAGCGTTGTGATTGCAGGCCCACCTTCTACCACTACGTATGTCATCACGGGCACTTCGGGTGCCTGCACAAGTTCAACCACCGTTGTTGTAAACGTGACTCCCAGTCCCACACTGACCCTGTCCTCCAACACCGTTATTTGTTCAGGCACAACCGTTACGTTAACAGCAAACGGGGCCTCGACGTATACCTGGAGCCCGGCCACGGCCCTTAACACAACATCCGGAAGCCAGGTGGCGGCATCGCCCACTGTCACAACAACCTATACAGTAAGAGGCAGCACCGGAGCCTGCACGGATGATGAGGTTGTGACCGTCAGCGTTGCGTCTTCCACCGTCAGCGTCTCCGCCAATACGATTATCTGTGCCGGTAGCTCAACAACATTAACGGCAAGCGGCTCTCCTTCCTATACCTGGAGCCCGGCTACGGGCCTTAATACGACTTCGGGGAACCAGGTAGTTGCATCACCGGCCATAACTACAAGCTATACTGTTACCGGCGGCGTAGGAACCTGTACCAGCTCTGCTGCCGTTACGGTAAGTGTTGCCCTGAATCCTACGGTAAGTGTTCTATCCAATACAACCATGTGTGGAGGAAGCACCACTACTTTAACCGCCTCAGGTGCTACCTCTTACTCATGGAGCCCTGCTACCGGCCTCAGCGCCACAACAGGCAGCGCCGTAGCCTCATCGCCGCTTAATACAACCACCTATACCGTCACAGGCACGACAGGGACATGCTCCGGTTCCACAGTTGTAACCGTCAGCATTGTTACGTCACCTACGATCACTGTATCGTCAAACACATTCATCTGCAGCGGCAATTCCACGCCTCTGGTTGCCGGTGGTGCTTCCACATTTACCTGGAGCCCGGCTACAGGCCTGAGCAGCACTAACGGAAGCTCTGTTACGGCTTCACCGCCGGCAACAACTGTCTACACCGTGACAGGAGGCGCCGGAACCTGCACAAATTCGGCGGTTGTGACCATAACGGTTATTACCACTCCTACGCTTTCAGTGTCCTCGAATACCATTATCTGTAGTGGCACTTCCGCTCCATTAAGCGTGTCGGGCGCTACCGCCTATGCCTGGAGCCCGGCCGCAGGCCTTAACTCAACCACTGCTGCCTCGGTGATCGCATCACCAGCCTCCACCAGCACCTATAGTGTTACCGGAAGCATTTCAACCTGCACAGCTTCTGCTGCGGTTACCGTTACCGTTGTTCCAAATCCTGTGCTCTCTGTTTCCTCCAATACGTCTATGTGCGCCGGAAACAGCGTGCCGTTGAGCATCTCCGGAGCAAGCTCCTATACCTGGAGCCCGGGTACAGGCTTAACCACCACCACAGGTGCGCAAACAACTGCTTCTCCTGCTGCAACAACCGTCTATACCATTACCGGCAGTAATACGGCAGGGCCTCTCAGCTGTAGCTCGTCGACTACGGTAGAGGTTTCCATCATTCCTGTGGCCAATCCTGTCATTGACCCGGTATCAGCAATTTGTGCCGGCGATGGCCTGACGTTAAATGCAACGGGTGGAGATACGTATAAATGGACGCCTGCTACCGGATTAGCTAATCCAACGGCGGCAACTACTGCTGCGCATCCTACATCAACCACTGTATATACGCTTACCGTTACAAAAAGCGGCTTCTGTACCAATACAGCGGTTGTAGAAGTTGTGGTGAACCCATTACCTGTTATTGATGCAGGAAGAGACACCACCGTCAACAGCGACGAGTTTATCACCTTAAACGGTACGGGAAATACGAGCGTAGGATTTTTAGCACCAACAGGAAGCAGCCTTTCCTGCAATTTCTGTCCTTCGGTTTCTGTTAATCCACAGGAAAACACCTGCTATACCTTAAAAGGCATCTCGCTATTCGGCTGTGTCAGCTATGATGAGGTATGCGTTGTGGTAACGAAGAACTGGGATGTGTATATCCCGAATTCGTTTACGCCAAATAACGATGAGCTCAACGATATCTTTGTTCCATCAGGCTATGGGCTTACCGAAATTACCCTGACTATTTTTGACCGTTGGGGTCACCAGATCTTTAAAAGCAATGACACGGTAAGGGGCTGGGACGGCAAGCTTAAGGGCAAGCTTTGCGAACAGGGCGTATACGTTTATAAAGCTGAAATCAAGACCATATCCGGCAATACCGTTGAGAAAGTCGGGCATGTGACCTTACTCGGCAAAGATTAAAGATGGCACGCTCATCCGGATTCATTCTCTGAGCAACGTTATTCCGTTACCAAATTCAAAAGCGCCTTTAAGAAATTTCTTAAAGGCGCTTTGTTTTCCCGGAGACATTGAAGCAAGGAAAGCCTAATCGGCAGAGGCCGCTAAGCCACTGCCATTCTGATCAGCAAGGTTCAGCACGTCCAGAAGTTTTTGCACATCGGTAGATGATCCTATCTGACGCGCGGTGATCGTTGAACGCATTTCCGCGATCACTGCCCTGCTCCACCTGAAATCGCTATCATACGCAAAGCGCCCGTCAATGACCCGGATTCTTTTTAGCCTGTCGAAGGTATCACGCTCTATATGACCTGCCAACACGAGCCCTGCTCTTTCCGGGTCGTTGAAATGAGCCTGATGATCGTCAATGAGGTAAAAATCCAGCATGGTTCTTAATGGATGAGCGTTAGTTAGTCCTCACCGTGATTTTTCTCTCTGCAAGCTTTCCGGCAGGTGCATACACCGACACTGCATAAAGTCCTTTCAATTCTTCTTTTAAAGATATGCTGTAGGTGTAATCTCCCGGATGTACATGAACCGTTTCTGCCTGCACCAGGTTTCCGAGCACATCATGCACATACAATTGCAGTTCGCCGGCAGCAGGGGAATTCAACAAGATCCTGATGGTCCCTGTTCCGTCGTTGGTGAGTGCAATGCGACGATTGGTATGGCATGAGGGAACAGAAATAATTTCAGACCGCCCCGAACGCTTATCCTGATCCGTTTGCTGCAGGCGGAAATAATTAATCTCCCCAAGTGATTCTGCTTTAAACCGGTAACATTGTGTTTGTCCGGCATTGCCCTGTCCTTTTTGCTGGCTGATGGTTTTAAATGCGACCCCATCCACCGATTGCTCAAGCATAAAATAATCGTTGTCCTTTTCCGATGCGGTACACCATTCCACCTCAATATCATCCTGCCCGCAAGCTGCTTTGAAGCTGGCAAGCTCTACCGGTAATAAGGAAGAACAGGGATCGAGGTCGGCACTGGTAACGGTAATACATACCGAGCGACCGCAGCTGATACATTGTGCAGGATCTGAAGGCGGCATAGCACTGATTACGTATGGTCCGGGATCGACAACCTGCACTGTTCCCGTGGCGCCACTGGCAATGGTTTCCGAAAAGCCATTCGGGCCCGTGATCACTAGCTTTGCATCGCTGCTAAAGCCAACCGGGCCCGAACAATAATCGACGAGTCCTGTGAATACCGGCACACCGCTGCTACAGGTCATGTAATTACCCGCACCGGAGCTTAGCGTATCAGGCACGGCAATGGGCGCAAAGAAGGGTCCATTGAAATAATGGCTGCAGCTGGTAGCGCCGTAATAGGTCCATGATTCACCGAGCACATTGGTGGCTAATCCGTAGAAACCTCTTCCAAACTGCGTTGGCAAACTACCCGTTAGAAAGCTATAGCCGTTGCACCCGGCATTAAGCTCGGAAGAAGCACCACAGCTCACGATTCTGCTTGCAGAGTAACGCCAGCCGATGGTTGCCGTTTTTCCGGCGGTTGTTACTTTCGTCATACCTACAGATTGCGGTGTCGTTCCTTTAAAGTATTGCAGGTTGATTCCTGTTGAGGACGGGGCTTCCCAATCGGCGATACATTCATAAACTGCCGTGTAAAAGTTTGTATTCGCTCTCCAATCGAGGCATTGCCTGTCGCCACCTTCGGCATTGCATAAATCGTAATTGGTAGCGAATGCAGAGCCCGAAAGATTTTGCGCGGCAAAGGCCGCCGTTTGGGAGCTGAGGATCTCGACTCCGCGTTCGGCCTGGTTGACACTTCTTCTCACGGTTGAGAAAGCAACCGAGGTACTCGTCGATGAGCTGCTCCCGACTCCATCATCGTTGGTATCGGCGCCATAGCCGCATAGGTTGCTAAAAGAAATGCCGCAGGGAATGAGCTGATTGCCGGAAGTAAGCACCGGGTAATCGATGGCCAGGTATCTGCCGGGATTTGTTGTGGTGACGCCGGAGGTGCAGGAAGCGCTTTGTGAGTAGCGGATGCGGTAGCGAAAGGCCGAAGTGAAGTACATGCCGTTTACCATAATGCCGGAAGCCGCGCTGGAAGCCGTTGCTGCCGTATAAAAATTGCCGGGTGATGAAGACGATCTGAATACCGTGAGGCATACCCTCGACCATCGGCCATCGCTTAGCCACAAGGTATTGGTGTTGTTATTGGTACACATATCGCTGTTGGTGCTGCTGAGGTTTATGGTCAGGATCTGTGTCCAGCTGGTTCCATTTGTTGAAAAATCGAGGTAAGCGGTATTGCCTGTGCAGGAGGTCCAGGAATTACTTTGCCCGCAGCCCGTTTCGGACGGATTGAGCCAGACCTGGATTTTGAAGCCGTCTACGGCAGAGAGGTTATAGCTTGGAGAAACGAGCGTGGGATTATTTTGCCCGCGCAGAACAGCATAGCTTAAATTCTGGCTGACATTGGGCCGGCCATCGAAGTTGGCGCCCAGCTTGCCATTGGTGCCACCGGATCCAACAGCTACGTTGTTCCCCAGGTTCCCGATGCAAAATCCATTGGTTCCCGTGCAGCTTCCTGAACAATTGGGTTGGATCAACCCGGCTTTGGTGCCATAGGCATCGGCTGCCGGAAGAGCACCCGCCGTAGATGCTGTAGGCGCACCGGCAAAAGACCAGCCGGTGGGAAGGCCTGTTGTTGCAAACGTGGTTGTGCCTGTAAAATCATAAGCATCCCTTACTCCGGTTGTTGTTTCAAAGGCGCCTGGCTGCGTACAGGGGCTTGCACAGCTTGCATCATGAGAAATATCCTGCGGACAGTTTAAATTGGTTTCTCCGGCATCGGCTGTTCCATTACCACAATCAGGGCACTGGGAAAAACAGGTTATCGTGAGGGCAACAAAAAACAGGGTGTAGAGCGTTCTCATAAAGGTTCCATTCTCAGCTAAATATGGAAAGAAAGAACCGAATAAAAAAATCCCGCATCCTGTTTGTTATCAGCAGGGCCTAATCCTTATACCATCTGGCAATATCGATCACCAGGCCAAGGGAAGCAAAATCGGGTGTGCGGCGAATGCTTTGCCCGCCGAGGTTGAGTGTAACACCGTATTGTGCCTGCAACTTAATGAACTTGTAGCCGCCACGCACGGTGATTGCCGGCTCTGCAAATATGAAAAGCGGATCTGTGAGGCGGTTGTTGTTGAGGTAATCGTCTTTCAACTGATCGTTGCTATAATTGCTCTGGCTGAAATTGCTGTATTTCACGAAAGAGAATTTAGGCGTGAGCGCCACATCAAAGTATTTAGAGCGGTAGCCAAGGTTCGATTGAACAAAGCCTTTGGCGGCATTGGCATCGAAGCTGGCCATATAAGGAGCCGGAGAGTTGCTGTTAAACTGTTCCTGCTTGTGTACCTTGCCCAGACCACCGCCGACGTATGTTTCCATCACCAGGTTGTTATTCTCCGAATTGATCAGATAGCCGATACCGACCTCCCCCATACCGCCGTTGTGCCTGTAGTTATTATCGCCTTCATAGTTTTTATAATAACCATTGGCCATGATCCCGATATGATCGGTGACTGCCACAGCAGCCTGTAAATCGTTTGGTGTAACGTTGATCTTGATCTCACCGCGCTCTTTCAATAAAGGCGCGTTGACAGCATTGGTTGTATACATCGTGGTTGTACATGAACTCAGAGCTGCAATCCCAACAGCAACTGCACAAAGGCTAACAATGGCTTTCATAAGAATGGTTTTAGCTCTGTGGGAGCGAAGCCTATGCCACCGGGTATTTAACAGAATAAGTCTTTATTTCTGTTAAATCTGTTAAGCCAGTATACAGGATGTAGACTATTTTCCACTGTTCCCAAAACGCTTACATAATGACGTACTCCACAGATTCCCTGATGAAGTCATTCGTCACTTCCTCATCATTCGGGAACGTCAGAATCATATAGACAGTGCGGTCCTTTGGATTGGATACAGGAAGGTAAGTATTCGGCGAACTCACGTATACCGAGCCTTCCGGCGAAGATGGAGCAATGCTGAGCTCGATCAGTTCGGAGCCGGCATGGCGGCTCCTGATTTTTTTCATCCAGTCGATCGTTGCGATCTTTTCTTTTTTGATCGTTCCGCTGTAAATCTCTGTGATATCGACGAGGATCATATCATAATCGCCATTCAGCAGCATCCAGTTGTCTTCATAATCATTTGTTTGCTTTGACAGCGGACGGATCAGGCGTTGTTCGACAGTACGGCCATCTTCTTTGACATGCTCGTACAGTGTGGCATCATATTTTTCATAGTAGGGCAGCGTCATAGTCGCTTCACCTTTTGTATCAAGGGCTCCCAGCACATAACTCTTTCCGGGGATCCGGATTGCCTCTGAAGTTGTAAAAGGCATTAAGGTTTCCTGATCCGACAAGCCGCCTTTGGTATAGATGAGGTAATCGAGCGTATCGGCTGTAGGATTATAGAAATGGATTTTGGGAACGGTATCGGCAACAGCCAGCTCTTCTTTTGAAGACCCGCCGGAAGTTTTGCCTGCGGCCAGCAGCAAATACGCGCTCACGCCACCGAAGATCAGCGCCCAGAAAACAATCGGGATATAAAAAAAATGATGTCTGTTTTTGGGAATGGGATTTCCGTTCTTATCTTTTCCGCCAAAGGTGGCAAGCCCCAGTACCAGGCATACAATAGCTGTGTAAAACAATGTCCATCCCATGAAGGGAGGGTTTCCGATACGGGTATCCTTGAACCAGAACGATACAATCCATCCCGTAATAACTAATACAATAGGAACCACTATTCCCAATCCCCTGAAGATAATAACCATCGTTTTTTGCGTTTTATAAAATAAAAAATAATACGTCTTTAATCCCGGACGCCTATGAGCTTCCCGGCATAAACCTACATCATTTGCTTTTCTGTTTTTGGAGAAATAGACATGCGTCGGGCTCTATTGAATATTTGACCCGGCCCGGCGAAAATTCGTCAACCAGGCTACATGGACTGGATCAGGCTCATGATGAGCTCCTTCTTGCGGGCGGAAACAGGCACGATGGAGTCGTCTTTCATCACGAGATGGCTCTCGGCTCTTGCAAAGCAAAACACCTGATCGATATTGACGAGGTGCGACTGATGTGGCCTCGCAAAGCCGCTTGGAGCGAGCATTTCATCAAACTCCTTCAGCAGGCGCGATACCATGATCTTTTTACCGCCATCCAGGTAAACGATGGTATAGCTTCCGTCGGCCTCAAAGCGGATAATGTCGGAGGCATAGATTGCATAGATCCGGTCTATTGTTTTCAATACTACTTTTTTCCGGCTCCTGGACTGATCGGTGATATTGTATAAGAGTGTCTGCAGCTTGACATTGAACTCTTCACCACTGATAGCCTGCTCCACTTTTTTAACGGCTGCCACGAAATCCGGTGGGGAAACGGGCTTGAGAAGGTAATCGAGGGCGCTGAACTTAAACGCTGCAATGGCAAACTCCTGGTGCGCTGTAATAAAGATAATTTTGAAGTCGATGGTTTCGAAACGCTTCAGCAGGTCGAAGCCGGTTCCGTCTGTCATCTCCACATCCAGGAACACCAGGTCGGGAGGATTGGTTACAAGCAATTGATAACCCGACTCTACGGAATAAGCTGTTCCGACAACCTGCACCGGCACTTCACACAGCTTCAGCAGATTGGTCGTCAGTTCAATGTTACCTGCCTCATCATCTATGATCACTGCTTTTATCACCTGCTAAATTTAGGCTTCTTTACAGGGAATTACAAACGTCACTTTCACACCGGACGCCCCGGGATCCCGGTCTTTTTTATCTTCGATCACGATACGGCATTTATCCATCCGGTCGTGGTAAAGCGTTTCCATACGTTCCAGCGTGATCCTGGTTGCCAGCGATTCGTAATGTTTTCCGGAATCACGTGGCTGATCTGCCGAAGCTCTCAGCCCTATACCATTATCATCGATCACACCTGCCAGCATATCGTCTTCCCTGTAAAAACGGATCCGGATCTCTCCGTTTTTACGCTGGCGGAAACCGCCGTGTTCGATGGCATTCTCAATGAAAGGCTGCGTCAGCATGGGTGGCACCAGCAGGAGGTCCGGCTCTATGTCTTCACCGATGTCAAAGCTATAGGAAAATGCATGCCCTGTACGCAATTGCTGCAACTCCATATAATGATTCAGGAAATGCAGTTCCGATTCCAGGCTGATATAATCTTTCCTCGAAAAGTCGAGGATCATCCGCATCATCGCGGCAAACTGCGAGAGGTAAATCCCCGCCTGCATGCTGTCCTGCTTCATGACAAAGTTCTGGATCGCATTCAACGAGTTGAAAATAAAATGCGGATTCATTTGCGATACCAGCAACTGCTGCTTGAGCAGGTTATTTTTTTGAGTATGGATCACATTTTTTTGCCGGTAATGAGTATACAGGAACCATGAACCAGCAGCCAGGGTAATAAAGGCAAAGCACAACACCATAATCCATTGATTTTTCCGGGTATTCTTAAGCTCGGACTCCAGCTTCATTGCGTTGACCCTCTTCTCTTCGTTCGCTTTCGCGATCAGTGCCTTTTTCTCATAGTCATATTTAAACTGCTTTTCAATAATCTGCTTTTTATCTTCTTCGTGTCGTAAACTATCCATAAGCCGCATATTCAACTCCTGCATTTCGAGCGCAGACTTATAGTTTCCCATATTTTTATAGATCTTGTACAATCCATCTACAGCGCTTTGCTCAACTTCCAGATTGTTATTTTCTCTGCCCGCAGATAAGGCCTTTCTACAGTATTCCAGGGCCTTTTTGTATTGTTTTTTTCCGTTATAAGCATCCGCAAGATGCAGATAGCGATCTCCCAGTGCAACCAGGTTATTGGACTGCTTAGCCATTTCAATGCTCTTTTCAAAAAACGGAATCGCGCTGTCCATCTGCATCTTTCTGGAGTACATTAAGCCAAGACTCACATTTAACATTTCCTGCTCTCTTTCCTGTACCAGCTCACCAAGCTGGTTCTGCAGAGCGATGCTTTTTCTGAGATAACGTATCGTCTCCCTGTACTTATTCATCGCTGAATAAATAACAGCTATACCGAATAAGGAACTTGCCATTTCACTTTTCTGATCAATCTTTTCATAAAGACGATAGGCTTTAAAAAACGCATTCAGCGATTTGCTATTGTTTCCCAGTTTGTAATACAGCCTTCCAAGTCCTTTATAGACATCACCCACACCTTCCAGATCATTAATTTTTTCGAAATGTATCAGTGCTTTGTATAATAGCTCCATCGCCTCCGGATAATTGCCCTGGTTTGTCAGGATCTTGGAGATCTCCACTTCCGTATAAGCAATGTCATCATAATTTTCGATCATACGATTAATTTCCATGCTTTTCCGGTAAAAGATCATACCACTGTCAGACAGGGCCTTCTCTGTATAAAACACACCTTCGTTATAATACCCCTGAGCCAGAAAAAATAAAAGCCTTTTCTGTAAAGGTGTTCCAGACTTTGCCGGCTTCAGATTCTTTTGGGCTGTGCGGATTATCTCTTTATTATATATAAAACAATCCGCTTGAGGGGCATAACCTATAAGCTCATAAAGTGTATTTAACCGGGTAGTATCATGGATATTCTCTTTCAGGATAGACTTTAATGAATCCAGTTGCTTTTGCTGGGACAGAGCGGTGTGGCCTAAAAAGAAGAAAAGCAGAAGATAAAAAAGCTTATGCATCACTGAGCCGGCATTGCTGTTGCTTTTTGTTACAGGAAAGAAGGGCAGGCTGTACATATAAAGCCGAAAATAAGGAAATAACCAACGCCTCGCATAGCCATTGGTCTAAATAAAAAATCCCTTTATACGTGTGTAAAAAGGGATTTTTTTATTTTTGAAAAAAAAGATTACTCTGCCAGCACAATCACGCTGTTTTTAAATACTTCCACAACACCGCCTTTCACTGGGAACTGGTGTGTATTGTTATTATCTTCCGTTAATTCGATTGTGCCGTTTTTTAAGGTGGCGATCATGGCGGCGTGGTTATTGAGCACACCGAAAGAACCTTCAGCACCCGGGAATACCGCAGACTTCACATGTCCTTCGAACAATTTTTTATCGGGAGTAATAATTTCTAATTTCATTTTTCAGTTTCAGGTTTAAAGTTAAAAGTTTCAGGTTTTTCAACCTGAAACTTCAAACCAGGAATACTATTATTTTGCTTCTGACAGGATTTTTTTACCTTTTTCAATGGCTTCCTCAATAGAACCAACCAGGTTGAACGCTGCTTCAGGATACTCATCTACTTTACCGTCGAGGATCATGTTGAAGCCTTTGATGGTTTCTTCGATTGGAACCAGTACGCCTTTTAAGCCGGTGAACTGCTCTGCTACGTGGAAAGGCTGAGATAAGAAACGCTGAACACGACGAGCGCGGTGTACGGTTAATTTATCTTCCTCGCTTAACTCATCCATACCTAAGATGGCGATGATATCCTGTAATTCTTTGTAACGCTGTAAGGTGTTTTTCACACGCTGGGCACAGTTGTAGTGTGCATCACCGATCACCGAAGGAGTTAAGATCCTTGATGTAGAATCCAGAGGATCCACCGCAGGATAAATACCTAACTCGGCAATTTTACGGCTTAATACGGTAGTAGCATCCAGGTGGGCAAAGGTTGTAGCCGGCGCCGGATCCGTTAAGTCATCCGCAGGCACATATACCGCCTGTACGGAAGTAATGGAACCTCTTTTGGTTGAGGTGATACGTTCCTGCATCGCACCCATTTCTGAGGCTAAGGTTGGCTGGTAACCTACCGCTGAAGGCATACGGCCTAATAAGGCTGATACTTCGGCACCTGCCTGTGTAAAGCGGAAGATGTTATCCACGAAGAATAAGATATCACGGCCCTGTCCTGTACCGTCTCCATCACGGAAATATTCCGCCATGGTTAATCCTGATAAGGCTACACGCGCACGTGCTCCGGGAGGCTCGTTCATCTGACCGAACACGAGGGTTGCTTTTGAATCTTCCAGGGCTTTCAGATCCACTTTCGAAAGATCCCAGCCGCCTTTTTCCATATCATGTTTGAATTCCTCGCCATATTTAATTACGTCTGACTCGATGAACTCACGCAATAAGTCATTTCCTTCACGGGTACGCTCACCTACACCGGCAAACACGGATAAACCGGCATACGCTTTCGCGATGTTGTTTACCAATTCCATGATCAATACGGTTTTACCTACACCGGCACCACCGAACAAACCGATTTTACCACCTTTGGAGTAGGGCTCGATCAAATCGATGACTTTAATACCTGTAAATAATACTTCGGATGAAGTAGAAAGGTCTTCGAATCTCGGAGCAGCACGGTGAATAGATACACCGTCGTCTTTTTTCATGGTGTTGATCCCATCGATGGCATCACCTACCACGTTGAACAGACGGCCTTTTACTTTGTCGCCGATTGGCATTTTGATAGCCGAACCTGTTGTTTTTACTTCCATACCACGGCATAAACCGTCTGTACTGTCCATCGCAATGGTACGTACTGTATCTTCACCGATATGTTTTTGAACTTCAAGGATCAGAGGCGTGCCTCCACGAGCTATTTCCAATGCATCAAGAATGTCAGGCAGTTTTCCGCCATTCAAATCAAAACTTACGTCCACTACGGGACCAATAACTTGAGCAATTTTACCAATCTGGTTAGACATGTTATGTGTGTGTTTTTAAATTCGGGTGCAAATGTAGGGCTTTTACTCAAAACGGCAAATCATAAACCGGTTTTTTAGACGAATAATTAAAGGATTTATTCACAATTTCAGCATTTTACTCACTTTTACAATCTCCCCTAAACCCTGGCTTCAAATGCAGGGTTATTCCTATCTTTAAGCGCCGTTTTTTTAATTTAAAACAAAGCAAATTCAGACCCTATGCACGAGAACGTTTTATTGATTATTTCCCTGCTCTTTGCGGTTTCCATGCTGGTGATGCTCGGCCAGAAGCTCCGCATCTCCTACCCTATTTTCCTGGTCATTGGCGGGCTTCTCATCAGCCTCATTCCGGGCATCCCCACCATTACGATCGATCCTGACCTTGTGTTCCTGATCTTTCTGCCTCCCCTGCTTTATGAGGCGGCCTGGTACACCTCCTGGCAGAACTTCTGGAAATGGAAACGCCCGATAGGCCTCCTGGGCTTCGGGCTGGTGCTTTTCACCTCCTGTATTGTGGCCTGGTTTTCGAGCGAAATGATCCCCAATTTCACGCTGGCACTGGGCTTTTTGCTGGGCGGCATTATTTCACCACCCGATGCGGTGGCAGCCACTTCGGTGCTCAAAGGCCTGAAAATCCCTAAACGCGTGGTCACGATCCTTGAAGGCGAAAGCCTGGTGAATGACGCCTCCAGCTTAATTGTCTTCCGCTTTGCCCTGGCAGCGGTTACTTCCGGCAGCTTTGTTTTCCAGAAAGCGGCCACGAGCTTTTTCCTGGTGACGGTAATGGGCATTGTGATCGGCCTTGCGGTGGCTCACGTATTTTACGCCATCCACCGCTGGCTCCCTACCTCTTCCAACATTGATACGGCCCTTACCTTCATGGCTCCTTATTTCATGTACATAACAGCCGAGCATTTTCATTTTTCGGGTGTGATGGCGGTGGTTACGGGCGGGCTGTTCCTCTCTTACCGCTCGCACGAAATCCTGACCTACAATTCCCGCCTGCAGGCAACGGGCGTGTGGTCTACCGTGACGTTTATTCTCAACGGCATTGTCTTTATCCTCATTGGCCTGCAACTGCCGGTAATTGTAGGCGGCCTCACCGAATATTCTTTTGGCGTGGCTGTCAAATACGGGCTGATCATCAGCGTGCTTACCATCCTGATCCGCATGGTGTGGGTGTACCCGGCCACCTTCATTCCTCGCTGGCTCAGCAAGGGCATCCGTACCGGGGAAAAGAAACCGGGATTCGGCGCTGTGTTTCTGGTAAGCTGGGCGGGCATGCGCGGTGTGGTTTCCCTGGCCTCGGCGCTGGCAATACCGCTCACCCTGGCCAATGGCGAGGCCTTTCCCGAACGGAACCTGATCCTGTTCATTACCTTCATTGTGATCCTTGTTACCCTGGTCATCCAGGGGCTGAGCCTGCCATTCATCATCAACTACATGAAGATCGAAGCGGATGATGAAACAGCTCCGGCAGAAGAGCAGGAAGCCGGGATTCACCTCAGGTTAAGCAAAGCAGCCCTGCAAACCCTGGAGGAAAAATACATGAAGGAAGTGGACGAAAACGAGCTGGTAAAAAACCTGAAAGACCGGCTGGAAAACGACATTTCGCTTACAGAGCAGCGTATGGAATCGCTGGAATGCGACGACAACCAGGCCAGCGAGATCAGGGTATACAACAGGGTACTGATCGATATCATCAATGTGCAGCGTCGCGAGCTGATTGTGCTCCGACAGGAAAAAGCCTTTGAAGATGAGCTGCTACGCAAGCAAACCGAGCAGCTCGACCTGAATGAAGCCCGCCTGAGTATTAAAATCGTCTAGCTACAAACACTATTTCTATGACTTCAGATCAAGCGACCTTTTTGAAAAGCTGCTTTCGTCTTCCGGGCCTATCGCCTGAAATTACCTTAAGCAGCAGGAAATTCCTGGACAGTGAAGCCTTCGTCTTCTTTGTTCTGAAACAGATAGAACATCTGTCTTTACCCGGCCTTAGCTTCTCTCCAAAGAAATACCTTCAGATTGGCAAATGGGGATATACAGCCAGCGTGAGCATCAATGGCCGGGAAGAATTTTTAATCGTGGCGCTCCGGGAAGAAGATAGTTTTATAGATGCTTTGAAGAAACTCCTTGCCGCCGTGAATGGCTTGACGATAACAGAACGCCAGCCCTTGCCACAAGCGAAACAATCACTCATCAAAAAAATGCCTGGTATATTTGTGTCCCGTCCTGCTACGCTTAGCCTGCACCTGATCGATGCAGTAACCGATCATTATATCGGTTACCTGCCTGAAACAGTAAGCATCGATGTGAAGCTTGCTGACATCGAACGAAGAGATCTGATCCAACAAGCACCCTTCCCCTTTCCGGCTTTCTCTTACCAGCCCGAAAAGGAAAGCCCTTCGGCGCTGGCAGTAAATGCCTGGGAGTCGGCCGATACGAAGCTTCTCAGCGGCTTCACCGGGCTCGACATCAGCAACCAGGGTGGCTGGCATGTCACGCGCGGGGATAGCAAAGCAAAACTGAATTGCACAGATCATTATAAAGATGTGATTGAAGCGATCAATACACTCACCAAAAAAACCGGTGCGCGTTTATACCTACAGCCTTATCCCTGGAATATTGAGCTTTTATTTTTTATCGCTCGCGATGAAGAAAAACGCTATGCGGATTTTTTGTTCCATCCGGACGACGATCAAACACACCTGGCCAAAAACAAAAAATTAATGCTAAGCCTTACGGAAGCATACGTAGGTGCCAACCCATCTGATACAGAAGCATTGGGAGAATTGACCACCTGTTATGGCAATCTGAGTGATCACAAAAAAACACTTACCCTTATTGAGAAGTATCTGCCGCTTGCGCCCGATAGTTTTGTGTTACGGAACAACAAGCTCATCGCACTGGTTCATCTTCACCGTTACAAAGAAGCCGTAGAAGCAGGAATAGAAGCGCTGAAGATCAACGGGTATTCCTGGCATACGCGTTATTTCCTGGGAGTGTCGTACACACATCTTGAACAATACGATGAGGCGTTTTCCAACCTGCAGTTTTGTGTAAAGGAAGCGCCTGACCAACCGTTTCATTGGTTTGCTCTTGGTTATGTGTATTACAAAGCAGGCGATTACGACCAGGCTATCAAACATTACATGCAATGCATCGAAACATCGGAGTTGTATGAAATCAAAGAAGAAGCGAGGGTATCTTCCTGGTATAATATTGCCTGTATTTACTCGGTACAAAACAAGACCGAAGCATCAAGAAATGCCTATATAGAAGCGCTTCGCCTGAATCCTGAGTATAAAGCAGACTTGTTTGAGGATGAGGAACTGGAAAATCTGAAAAATGCGGTAAATGCCGAAGAGCTCTTCCGTATGGCCGGTGTCTGACAGGTTGGTTATTTCTTGCGATTCACCAAATCCACCACCAGCTCCGGTGGCCGGCCAATGATGGCGGTATAACCATCAATGACAATAGGCCGCTCAATGAGTATCGGATTTTCAAGCAGGATCTGGATCCACTCTTCATTGGTGAATGTTTTGTCCTTGAATTTTTTCAAATACAATTCCTCTTTCTTTCTCACAATATCCACTGCTTTCACGCCCAGCTTGGCCAGGATGGACTTCAGCTCTTTTTTGGTGATCTTTTCTTTTAAGTATTCGATCACCTCGATCTCACAGCTTTCGCCTTCCAGCAGATTGAGGGCTTCCCGGCACTTGCTGCAACGCGGGTTATAGAGGATCTGAATTTTTTTCACAAGTTGATTTTATAAAATACTGATGATTGGTTTTAAATAATTACGAATGTATACGAATATACAAATGCGTTTTTTGCTTACGCAGATTCGTATATTCGTAATTATTTCGTAATCGTAATTATTTTATTTCCGTTTTCCCTGGCTCATGAGGAAAGTCTTCAAAAGCTCGTCGATATTGCCATCGAGCACACTTTCCGCATCGGTAATTTTTAATTCGGTACGGTGGTCATTCACCATTTTATACGGATGCAATACATAGCTCCTGATCTGTGAGCCCCACTCGATTTTCATCTTTCCTTCCTCCACGGCATCGCGCGCTTCATTACGCTTTCGCATTTCCAGCTCGTAGAGCTGCGAGCGGAGCATCTGCATGGCTTTTTCGCGGTTGCCCAGCTGCGAACGTTCTACCTGGCACACTACCACAATACCCGTAGGCTTGTGGGTGAGCTGCACCTTCGACTCTACCTTGTTCACATTCTGTCCGCCCGCGCCGCCGCTTCGCGAGGTGCTCATTTCGATGTCGTTCGGGTGAATGTTGATCTCGATGGTATCATCCACTACCGGGTATACATACACGGAAGCAAAAGAGGTATGGCGCTTGGCATTGGAATCAAAAGGGCTGATGCGCACCAAACGGTGGACGCCATTCTCTCCTTTGAGGTTGCCATACGCATAATCGCCATCGATCTGGATAGATACGGATTTGATACCGGCCACATCGCCGTCGCTGCGGTCGAGCTCGGTGAGCTTGAAGCCGTTCTTTTCGGCCCACATCATATACATGCGCTCGAGCATACTGGCCCAGTCGCAGCTTTCCGTTCCTCCCGCACCTGCATTGATCTGCAGCACGCAACTCAGCGCATCGTCCGGTGAATTAAGCATGTTCTTGAACTCCACATCGTCCAGGATCTTAAGGGCAGCCTGGTAAAGCTCTTCCGCGTCTTTCTCTTCGGCATCTCCCGATTTGAAAAACTCATACATGGTATCGAGGTCGTCGATAGCTGCGGTGAGCTTATCATAGGAGCTTACCCACGACTTACGCGCTCTCACTTCTTTCAATACAGCTTCCGCTTTTTTGGAATCGGCCCAGAAATTGGGGTCAAGGGTTTTTTCTTCGAGCTCCTTCAGCTCGTGGTTCTTCTTATCGTAGTCAAAGAAACCCCTTCAGAGCGATATGTCGTTCGTGAAGGTCCTTAAGTTGGTCTGTTGTAAACATGGCGCAAAGGTATAACTAATTATGAAAATATGAAATTCAACTCCGGCAGATTGCGCAGGTGCCCGCTATGAGACCTGAGAGGTTTTAAAACCTCTCAGGTCTGCGGGTAGACACCTGCACGATCTGCCGCAGAATAATCATACTTCAAAAACAGGAGATAACAGATGATCATGATGATCCCGAAACTGAAAAGCCCCATGCTAAAGGCGATAATCAGATGCTGGAGAATCCCGAAAGCCAACAGGTAAATTTTACAGGATCTGAACCAGATAGTGAAGGGAAACAGCAGCTGATAAGCCATCGTTGCATAGTTCAAGGCCATACATAGCCAGAGAGGCAGGCCCATCAACAAGCCACTCGTATATTCAGGAATCTGAAAAATGTGATGCACTGCCGAACCATGGAGCCAGGCAGCATCCGTGAGCTTGAACCAGGCTGCCAGGAAATAGGCCAGGCAGATCTGGATTTTAATGCCTGCCAGCGCCATGTTATGAAAGGCAGTCTTCAGGTCATTGAAAAAAGGAGAAGCGCCCTGCTTCACGGAAAAAAAGATATTGAAGAACAGCAATTGATTCAGGAGGTAATCGCCCGAGGTAAGTGTGGCATACAAGTAGTTGTTCATGTTCTGCACCAGCAACCATAATACCGCATTGGTGATATAGTTCGACCGCCTGAACAATCCCAACAGAGCGAGTGCTGACAGTAACACGATACAGCCGATGGCAATGCCTTTTGAGTAGTGATTATTTAAAAGGAAAGCAAGGTTCTTAATGCCACCCGGAAACGCCTGCCGGGTGTAGATCATGGCCTTATCGGAAAACAAGGTTCTGAAATGATAGAAATACACAAAGGCTTTATATAGTATGAAGATATAAAGGGCATTCCTGAACCAGCCGGTCTCTTTAGCCTGCCTTCTGACCTTAAAAAAATATGTGACCAGGAAATTTATAACAGGGAAAGATTTTTGAAATAATACACGATGGGCTTTTTGCCGGGCTGTGTGGTGATCAGCAAGAGCTCATAATCTTTTCCGTTTTTCCAACACCTGAAATTGCGGAAATAATACCTGGCGCCACGCTCCAATATAGCAAAGCTTGGCAGCTCAGGCCTTGTCACAAACAGCTGATTGGTTTCGCCCAGGTCGGAGGCCAGGTAATTGACGGCATTACTGATCAAAAGGACTTCCGTTTCCCTTCCCAACAGTGCCGTATAGGGTTTTCTTCTCTTCAAAAGATGGTTCGTGACACTCCTCCAGGCCTGCCATGAATGATCGGCGGCAGAGCCATTCCGGATCATCAGGTCAAAGCGCTTTTGAGGTGCAGGGACAAAGACCGTCCACTGCTGGTAAAAATAGGGATAGCAATAAAAATCAGACGCTACATTCAGCTTCCCGCCTGCTTTTACAGGAGCGGCATAATTAAGGACTAAGGTAAAGTGAAGCCCCAGGAAGAGAAGCATACCAGCCGCGAGTATGTTTTTCAGGGCCGGCTTCATGGCTAGGGCTTGATGGCGCGTTTATCGAATTCGAGCTCTACCCTTTTCTGCGTGATGCTTTCCAGCAGAGGCTTAAGCATTGTTTGCACATTGGCTTCGGTTTCCTTATAAACGATCTGGTTGAGGCTATCGCTTTTAAAATAATTTTCGGCACGCTTATAGGCCAGCTGGGTAATCAGGGCTTCGTTGTCGAGCAGAAAATAGGTGGTGGCATTATAGATCCTGGTTTTTTGCTGGTCTATTTTGTAATAGCAGATCTCCGGCTTCGGCAAAATAATCCTCACGACAGAATCTTTCACACTGATCTGGTCTTTCCGGATCTTTGCCAGGTCAATGCAGCCCGCCATTTCTCCGCTCACCACCAGCAATACTTTGGAATCGGGAAGATAATCGCGTTCTATTGTGTACTCGAGCACATCTTTAATGGTGAGCTTAACCAGCTCCATCCGGCCAATGGCCTGAATCTTCGTCACAGCCATATCATTCGTTTCCGTCAGTTTGGTCGACTCCTTTTCGGGGCGGAACAAAAACCAGCCGATGATCAGCGTTAACACCACAACAACCAGGTAAGGTGTTATGGAAATGGTACGAAGGGCGGATATTTTCTTATAAAATTGCGACAAAAGCCAAAAATCAGATCAAAACTGTGGTAAATATACACAATTAGCCAAGCCGATGCTTTAAAGGAGGTACCACTTTTGATGATTTTATTCCCCATAAATTATTTAGAACCATGCGGTTGAGGATTTAATGAACCAAAGCGGGCATATACAAGTACTATAAGTCTTTAAAAAACAGGGGATTTAGTAAAAAACGGATGCTTATGAAAACAAAGAGACCGGATGGGTGGCATAAAAATTAATACGGTGGATGTAGTGTTAATGAAAACCCGTAAAAAAGTTAAAATAAAATGGGTTACATCGACATCAAAAAGGTATTAATCTATAAATTCGCAAACCAAATCTAAACTTAAAAAACAACCTTATGAAAAATCTCAAATTGATATTAGTAGCAGCCGTTTTATCTGCATCTACTTTATTCACCACATCCTGCAATGGCGGCGCTGAAAAGGAAAAAAACCCATTGGCTGACAGTCTTGCCGGCGTGAATGGAGAGTTAAACGGACAATTATCAGAAAAAGAGGCTGCATTACAGGAGTTCGTAACATCTTTCAACGAGATCCAGGATAACCTCAATGCGATTAAGGAAAAAGAGAAAATTGTTTCTAAGAGCGCAGCAAGCGGCGACGTCAAAAGCAAAGAAGAGCAAATTAAAGAGGACATCCAGGCGATGTATGATTTAATGGCGAAAAACAAAAACAGAATCGGTTCTTTAACTAAAAAATTAAAAGAATCTAATTCTAAAATTGCCGGTTTAGATGAAATGATCGCTAACCTCCAGGCTCAGATCGATGCCAAAGACGCAGAGGTTGCCGACCTGAAATCTCAACTGGAAGCTAAAAACATCGAGTTAAGCAACATCCAGATGAACCTGGAAACGGTAGAAGCTGAAAGCTCTAACAAAACAGCGATGCTGAACACGGCTTACTACGCGATGGGTACTTCTAAAGAATTAAAAGAGAAAAATGTGATCAGCAAAGAAGGTGGTTTCATCGGTATCGGTAAATCAACTAAAGTAAAAGAAGACTTCAACAAAGAATACTTTACTAAAGTGGACATCTCTGCTACCAACTCTATCAACATCGGCGCTAAAAAAGCCAAGATCATCACCACTCACCCAAGCAGCTCTTATAAAATCGTAGGTGAGAAACCTGTTGAGCGTATCGACATTCTTAACCCGACTGAGTTCTGGTCTTCTTCAAAATACCTGGTGATTATTACTGAATAATCCAGACGTTTTAAAACCAATAAAAGGCAGCTATCGTACATGCGGTAGCTGCTTTTTTTATGGCTCATTTTTTTGTATGTTTAATTACAAATTTTTCCTTTTTATGAAACACACTGCCTTTCTTGTTTGCCTTTTGTGTGCTATGACGGCGTTTACACAAAATGACACCCTCATCAAAAATTTTGACAGCAAGCGCTACCAGCTCAATAAAAAGGGGATGATTGTGCTTAGTTCCTGGGGAGGGGCTACTATTGCCGGAAGCGCGGCGGGCTATGCCCTCACCAACAGCTACGAGGAAAAGCAATTTTACCTGATGAACGGTGCCTGGGGCCTGATCAACCTCGGTATTGCCCTGCCGGGGGCCCTGGCGTCAGCAAAGAGCAGCAGCTCCATCCATGAAATGCAAAAGACGCAAACCAAAATGGAGAAGATCTTCCTCGCCAATGCCATGCTGGATGTGGCTTATGTGGCCGGTGGCGTGGCGTTGAAGCAATACGGCTATAACCAGACCGAGGTAAGTAAACAGCAGCAGTTCAATGGCTTCGGCAATGCCGTTATCTTACAAGGCGCCGGCCTTCTGATCTTCGATTCGTTTATGACGATGCTCAATAACCGGAACCGGAAAAGGAACCTGGACCCCATCCTGAAAAAAGCCAGCATTTCCTTCACCGGAAATTATTTCAGGCTTGGATATCGCTTTTAATGAATTCCATTATCTTTATAGCATGAAAGCGATTATTCAGCTAAGGGAGATCAAAAAGGAATACAGGATCGGCACCGAAGAGATCCACGCCCTGAGCGGTGTAACGCTTGACATTTTCAAAAACGAATATGTCGCCCTGATGGGACCGAGCGGAAGCGGAAAATCCACACTCATGAACATGCTTGGCTGCCTGGATTCGCCCAGCTCCGGTGAGTATATCCTCAACGACCTGTCGGTAGCGCAAATGAGCGACAACCAACTGGCGGAAGTCCGCAACAAGCAGATCGGCTTCGTCTTCCAGACTTTTAATTTATTGCCACGCTCCTCGACCCTCGAAAATGTGATGTTGCCTCTGGTATATGCCGGCATCGAAAAAAGCAAGCGGGAAGAGATGGCCAAAAAAGTATTGAAGCAGGTAGGCCTCGAAAACCGGATGTCGCACAAGCCCAACGAGCTCTCGGGCGGGCAGCGCCAGCGTGTAGCCATCGCGCGGGCACTCGTGAACAACCCTGCTATCATTCTGGCCGATGAGCCAACCGGGAACCTCGACAGTAAAACCTCCGTGGAGATCATGGGACTGTTTGAAGAGATCCACCGCAACGGCAACACCATCATCCTGGTAACACACGAAGAAGACATTGCCCTGCACGCCCACCGCATTGTGCGCTTGAAAGACGGCCTCGTGGAATCAGACAACCAGAATAACAACGTGACCACCTTTCAGAAACGCATGGATACGATTAACCTTGCGAAAGATCATTGACTTTTCGAGTTTGTGTTTGATTATAAAAATTTTTTAAAATCAATTCGCCTTACAATGAGGAGAGTTTTACATTTTTGGATTTATACAAGACAAGAAGTTCATGAAGTTTTAGTCGGTCTGGCGAAAAGGTTCAATGTCCGTGATTTTTTCCATGACACCGAAAATGTATGGGAATATGCCGAGGGAAAAAGTAAATCTTTGAATGCATTCATTAACGTATCCAGAGAACATGATTGGAAAGACTATTTACCGGAAGAAAAACCGCTTCTTATTTCAATAATCCATAAAAAAACAACAAAAAGAAGCACGGATATTCATAAGCTGGGAGCAAAACTTCAAAGGCATTTTAAGACCACAGTTCATCACGGTAAAATTCGTAATACCGAAGGCTCATCTTACGAATTCATGTGCCACCAAACGTTTCCGGAAACCCAGTTGCATTAAAAGAGTTAACGGAACTACGTATATTTACGCGTCCTGTTCTATTTAAAAAAAGGAATCCATTTATTTGTAGACATTCCGACTGCAAACGTTTCTTACCCTCGTGTATTTGCCTATTTTTACAAGACACTTTCATTTATACCAGGATGCCTTTCAGATTATCTGTTATCAGTATACTGCTCGTTTTGTCTTCCGGGCTGAGGTCTCAGGTGATGCCGGAAGATTCCCTGCATAAAAAAAAGATCGGCCTGGTGCTCTCAGGCGGAGGCGCTAAAGGCATGGCCCACATCGGCCTTCTGAAACTGATGGACAGCCTCAACCTCAATGTGACCATTGTTGGCGGAACCAGTATGGGAAGCATCATGGGCTCGCTGTATGCTATCGGCTACTCGGGAGAGGAAATTGAAAAGCGCTGCCGCGCCATGAACTGGAACCATTTGTTCAGCGACCGGATTCCTTTCGAAAAAATTACCATCGAAGAAAAGCTCGATCAGAACAGGTATCTCCTGGAGCTCCCGTTTAAGAACGGCAAGCTGAAGCTCCCGCCCGGCGTGATCAGCGGCCCTAACCTGTATAATGAATTGGTGAAGCTTACCTTCCCTGTGATCGATAAGCCCGACTGGGATAGCTTTCCGATTCCGCTACGCATAAATGCGGTGAATATTCTTGCCGGCAATAATGTGGTTTTCAGATCCGGATTTTTACCTCCCCGGATGCGGGCCAGCATGTCTATTCCTTCTATCTTTTTACCGATCTCCTTAGACTCCAGCTATTTCATTGATGGCGGCGTTGTACGCAACATCCTGATCCCCGAGGTAAAAGCCGGCAAGCCCGACATGATGATCGGGAGCTACACAGGCGGCCTGCTCATGAGCATCGATGAGCTCAACTCGCTGCCTAAGCTGATGGGGCAAACGTTTACGATCTACGGAATCCTGGATGCGATGAATGAGATGAAGGAGCTGAACCTGGTGTCGAAGCCAAACCTTACAGGGTTGGATGCCGGATCCTTTGCGAAGGCCGAAACCATTATCCAGCGTGGCATTGAAAGCGTCGGCCCCTTACACGACACGCTTATCCGGATTGCTCAAAACCCGGCCTACCGGCGTGATAGACCGATTGCTGTTCCGCACGATGATCAGAAAATCCTCCACGAGCAATTTTTTGTGGACGAATTGCATGCAAAGGGCATCAAAAAAACAACCTACAATTTTTTCTCTTCCACGCTTGATATACAAGCGGGAGACACCACCTGTTTACAACATTTGTTCGATGGCGTGCTTGCCTTGTATGGAAGCATGCATTATGACTTTGTGACCTATACCATGGATTTCAAAGGCTATACGGCACAAGGCCGCAAAATCATCAGCCTGAATTTTGTGCTGAGCGAAAGCCCGAACATGGCGATGCGCTTTGCGGTAAATCATAATACGGATAATGCCACGGCCCTGGTAGTGGGGCTCCTGGGACGCAATATCCTTTTCAAAAATACGCGCCTGCTGGCCGAGGTCAATATTTCGGAAAAGCCGAGGGGAAAGCTCTCTTACTTCTGGTATGCGGGGAAACGCTTGAAATGGCTCCTGGGAACAACGCATTACTATGAAGAGAATAATTTCGGCAACTACATCCAGAAGAATGCCTCGGAGGTATTTCGGGTGAAAGCTTACAATACCTATACCTGGCTGCAACACAAGTTCAGCTACAGGCATAATCTTAGCCTGGGTTATGAATTTGAAAACCAGGTCCTGAAGCCAAAGATCTATTCGAATGAGATTTATGACCTGCTAAAAACGATCCGCACAAACCAGCACGGAGGCTTGCTCCAATACCAATACAATACCCTCAACCGCGTGGCCTTTCCTTCCAAAGGACTGAGCCTGCTGGTAAAAGCCCGTTATATTTTCAGCTCCCAAACCACCTATTACCTGAATAAGAACCTGACCTTAGCGGAAGGCCTCGAAAACATCAAAAGTAATTTTTACAATTATCCTAAGCTCACCATTTTTTTTGAGGATTATGCTCCCTTGAATAAACGGCTCAGCTGGATTAACCGCTTCTACGGCGCTACGCTTGTGCTCGACCAGGAAAACAACAACGACCTGTATTACCTGGGATCGGTGGAGCGCAACCACTGGCGAAGCATTCCGTTATACGGATACCGCCTGGGTGAGATCGGTGCTTCTTCTTTTGCCTTAGCCGAAACGGGACTTCAGCTCAATGCCTGGAAAGAGCTTTACCTCTTAGGTGGCATGCAGGCCGGGCAATTCTCCACCGACTATAAATCCTTTTTCGAAAACTTTGCAAATACTCAAAACAACAGCCTGGAACGCACCTCCTCGTTTTATGGCACCGTGTCCTATATTGTTCCCCGGCTGGGCCCTGTCGCTTTTACGGTTCACAAAAGCTTCGACCGCTCGGTATGGCTCATGTATTTTTCAATCGGTTATAGATTTGCTATCCTATGATTTACCGTTTACCTTATACGATCTGGCTCTTTGTGTTTTCCGTCTCATTGCCGGATGCATTACCGGCACAGGATGCCCATTACTGGACCCGGCAGTTTGGCCCGAAATCCTGCTTGCTGAGCGGTGCCGTGGTTGGCGGCGTGCGTGATTACAGCGCCAGCTATTATAATGCGGCGGGCCTGGCGATGGGCGATTCGCTGCATGGGCTCTCCCTCACTTCCAATGCCTATAACCTGGAAAACATCATGCTGAGCAATGCGGCAGGCTCAGGCAAAAACCTGAGTTCAAACAACACGCAGATCATCCCGCTCATCATTACCGGAAAGCTCCGGTTCAAGCCCATTCCCAAGCTGTCGATCGGCTACTTCCTCATCGAAAAGGAAAAAAGCAGCTTCAAATCATCGGCGCGAAACGAGGGCTTTTATAACCTGATCACCGATAGCGTCAGCCCCGGCAATGAAGAATATGTTTCGCAGTACAACATTGATATGAACCTGCACGAGATGGTTGCCGGCTTTTCGCTGGGATACCGGCTCAACGAGAATGTGGCTGTAGGCTTTACCAATTACGGGGCTTATCGCCGGCATACGCTGATCAGCTCGCACGTGGCGCGCCTTGCGCCTACCGATCCCTCTCTCTTCTTTACTTCGGGCTATGCCCGGCTCGAAGACCTGGAATACCAGAATATCCGGACAACGATCAAGCTCTCTGCCATGGTGGATTTTAAACGCTTTAAAACAGGACTGACGGTTACCATGCCAAGTATTGATGTATGGGGCAGAGCGGTGGTTGGCCTCGATATTTCCTATTCAAATGTTTATTTTGACGGACTGAGCTTTCCGATCAGCATTTTTGCAGACGACAGGCAGGTGCTTAAGAAAACACGCTACCAGGATCCTTTTTCGGTGGCTTTGGGAACAGAGGTAGAGCTCAGTCCGAAATCGCATCTTTACCTGACGGGCGAATGGTTTGCCCCGGTAAAAAGCTACCTGCTTGTACAAGCCGAGCCCAACAGCTTTACGAGACCATCTAATTCGCTGTTCGCGCTCAACAGCGCCGATTACCTGCGGGTGCGCGAATCGCGCAGGAGCACGCTGAATATCGCCCTGGGCTATGAACAGATCATCAGCTCCCGCATTTCCTTACTGATGGGCGGACGCACTAATTTTTATTCGCTGGAAACAGATCCAAGCGATGAGATCAACCTGAACATCTGCAAGTGGAACCTCTTTCATGCGAGCTTCGGCGCTTCTTACAAGCGGAAGAAGTCAACCCTTTTCCTCGGTTTTCTAGGGGCCTATGGCCGCAAAAATAATCTCCCTCAAATGATCAACATTACCAATCCTACAGCCGACAGCGACTATCCTTTGCAGGGAGAGCTGACCAATACCATGACCGCGCAGTACAGGTCCTTATCGCTGATGCTGGGATATATTTTTTATATCAAATAGGCTTCCTGCCGTGAGCAGAAAAACCAAACAGGCAATAAAAAAGGAAGGACCAACCATCGTGGATCCTTCCTTTGTATATGAGCATCTGACAGGGCTCCTGGCTAGAACGTCCCCGCTAAGAAAAACTGGGTAAAGGTTGTTTTGCCGGAATTGTAATAGTCCTTATCCAACAGGAATGAGTTTCGTAAACCAAATGAGAGCGGTAATATATTAATGACGTTCACGTCAAACATGAGCTCGCAGCCAACCGAATTCTGGCTGATCGTTTGATTCACGATCTCCCGCTTCACCTGGGCGTAATCACCGAACAGGTTAAGACGAACACGCTTAAAATAAGCCATTCCTAAAATACCGAAATCAGGATAGACGATCGGGAGCTGATAGTTAGCGCTCAACACATACTCCTCGTCGCCCATGATGACATCGTAACCGCGGGCGTGCTCGAAATTATCCAGGTAAATGTAGTTGTTGCTGCGCTGCTCTCTTTTCCAGCGACCGCTGAAGTTAAGGCTATGTGTTTTGCCGATGCCCGGAAAATACAGAATGCCGGAAGCCATGTAACGCAAGGCATCCGAAGAGCTCACACTCTGGTTCAGGGATACGATGATCTGCTGGCCAAAACGCGGCAGGAACTGCTGGTGGGACCTCTGGCGAAGATTTGATAAATTGAACTCAGCGGCAACACCCGTAAAATTAAAGGCATTTTTATTGAAGGCAGTATCCTGGTTTTTGTAATCGGAGGTGATGATCTGCTGCGGGCTGGCTGACAGGCGGAGCTTGGTTGTGTAAGTGCCGTGCAGCCAGGTTTGAGGAAGCACAAATTCGGCATTGACGATCGTCTCCTGAAATTTGATCCCTAAGCGTGTAATGCTGTCACCGTCCGTCATGAGGGGATTCTGGTAAATCTCGGTGGAGCGCTGGTTGGCAATGGCCCCGATCGAAAAAGGAATATAAAAACGGGCATAGTCGAGTGCTGCGGAAAAGTTATAGGCTTTTTCATTCCGGTTGTATCCGCCGGTAACACGGAGCTGCATATCATTCAAAATGTTGTCTACCTTGATGGATACGCCCAGGTTATCCAGGCTCGAGTTGATGCCCCAGGTATGCAGTTTAGCGCCTCTGAACACCCCTTTGTATTTTTTCACTTCAAAGGTGTTTTGCGGAATGCGGTTCAGGGTGACATCGTGCTCAACAGCCGTGGTTTTAATACGGAAAATGCCGTTCATGTCTTCCGGCTCGCGCAGGCTGATCGTTTTAGCTGATGCCAGATCGATCGTTTGTTTCGTCAGCTGTTCGCCCATCAGATCAAACTCCGACATCATCAGTGTTTTTTCGTCCGGTGAAATATTCGGCATATTCACTCCTATCTTCACAGAGCTTAATTGTTTGATCTGCTTGTCGCCCGCCATGGAAACGGCGTACACATTATTAATGCCCGAGTAGCTGGCCGTATAGTATACCTCATTGTTCCCCACACTGAAGGCTTCGATCACATGATGCGACCAGGGCGTGAGCTCTGTGGTTTGCTTAGAAGCGATATCGTATTTTAAGATGGCAACCTCCGACACCCGTTTCGCCACAAAAATAATGGCTTGGTCATCCCTGCTCCATTTCGGGTAAACGAGGAAATCATTTTCAGGATTTGGAATGCTGTCCATCTCCGCGCCGTTCGTGGGATTGATGAATACGATCTTGTTTTTCAAATTTTCATCGGCTTTCACCGCGACGATCTTATCGCCCGAGCGGGAGAACTGAGGAGAGAATAGCTTGGAAGCGGTGGTGATCTTGGTGCGCTTGCCGCTCACCAGGTCATAACAGACAATGTCGTTGTAATTGCGGTTCAGCCAACGGGAATCTGTTCTGTAGATCGACCAGGCGGCCTTATTGTTATTGACTGACAGAAAGAGCTCGGTCACATTACCAATCGTTGTCAGGCGTTCTTCCTTGCCATCTTTGATCCTTACCAGGCGCGGAATTTCGTTGTAAGTCGCTTTGATGCAAACAATGCTTCCATCCTCCATCTGGTTAGCCCATTTATAGTACGTCACCATGCGCTTTGGGCGTGGCGTTACGGTAGCGGTAGGGATCAGTGTCACATTCTTCAGATCGTTCTCCCATTGTGTTTTCAAGGTGTCATACACTTTACGGTACATCCGGCGTGTGGAATAACCGGTTTCACGTTTCAAAGCATGGGAGAAAGAATAGATGAGGCCGCGGTAGCCGGCTCCATGGGTCAGCACCTTCTTCCAGGTATCAGGTCCGTACTCGCTCCGTACCTGGTGCAGCATGGCATAGCCCAGCCGGTAATGATCGGGCATCTGTGATCTGAAAGAGCCGTTACGCGCTTTCATGTAACGGTAATGCTTATTGTTGTATAAGAGCGCCTTTTGCTCCTGGAAATAAAAAGGAGTTCTTCCCCGCCCCGCTCTCGATAATAAGGTTTCCGTTTGAACGGCATCCCCTTCGAGGTACCAGTTCGGGATGGCGATGTTGGCCATTAAGAACCATAAGCCCTGCCCGCCAATGATAGAGCCGAACTTCGTAAGGCCCCGGCGACTATTGGCAAATTGCAAGGCATGGCGGTACTCGTGGAACGACAGTACATCGAGCCACTGAACGGAGCCCAGCTGATTAAGGTTCTGAAAAGCGGTAGCATAATACTCGCTCCGGTAAGGTGCCAGGGCCACGTAGCCATTGGAGATCACTTGGTTGGTCTGGATCAGCAGGTCAAGGTGCTTACGCTTCTCTCCAACGGTGACGGCTGCACTATCATGAATAAAATTGATAATATTGGCAACGCGCATGGCCTGCTTTTCATTGCCCTCAGGAAAAATAACCTTTACCGCCCTTGAATCAATATAGCGCCAGCGTATATCCGAGGGGTTGTTTCCCGGCACCATAACCTGGCCCTGGGAAAGTGATTGAATCGAAGCCAGCACCAAAGCCATGTTTAGTAATACTTTTCTCATAGTTTTTTAGTTTAGTGTTTTTTCAAATGTATTGATAATACCTTCGCGCCGCCAAACTCCGCAAATATACAGCTCAGCAGAAGTACGTATTTTTACGTAACAATTAGTCAATATCCGCCATTTCATCTTTACGGCTGAATTCCAAAATCACAGCAAAAACAGACTTTGTAAACGTAAATAGCATTTATCGGTCAAAATTGTAAACAGGCAAAATAACCTTAGCCTTACTATTGTCAAATTATTTTTGGACAGACAATCCCTGCGTGAGATGAGAACAAATACCATTAAGCATCTGATACTAGTATATGAAATCTCGGTGAAAGGATGAAAAAATGTAACTACCGATCCTGTCGGCAGCTTCGATAAACAATAAAAGCCGGTTTCCCGGCTTTTATCATTCAGCTTCCGGAAATCTACCCGGAGCCGCGTCGTCCTTGTATGTGTACAATCGTTATTCCTCATTAACAAGCACCAGCTTCAGACTGCTCTTGCCTGTAGCCGTTGTTACATTGACCATATAGATTCCTCTTGCTAATTTACCGGCATCGATATCCGAATCAGAACTGAGGTTTGTTCTGGTAAGCACAACCTTCCCATTCAGGTCGGTGATCTCTACCTGCTCGAATTGCACACCGTGTTGTCCGGAAAAGATCCGGAATACCGACGAGGTAGGATTAGGCACCAGCGTCAGCTCCTGAGCTGCTTTCGTTCCGGATGTTGTATTTTGCCCTGTTGACGTTGATCTTTCAGCAGTCGAGGTATTACAAACCAGTTCTATAATCTGGAAGCAGCAGGGATCGCTTTCTGAATAGATGACATATACCGGATTTTGGATGCCATAAACATTATTGCAGCACAATTCAAGAGTCGCTCCTGTTTGCTGTTCTACCGCATCTTCGGCATGCCCGTTTAAGAATATTTTCACCTTGGTCTGTTGCAGGCAGGCCGGCAGTGTAACTTCCTGACAGCTCTTATCCGGCTGCATATAGTATATTTGCTTTGACCTGTCGGCATTAGCTATATCAAATGTTACCGTACATTTTCTACAGTTGACTGCATCGTAATATTCACGGGTTACAATACGCGCCGCTCCTCCGTGTGAAGACACAGGCACATAGGATTGTGTTATAAAAGGCCCCATGCTTGTCGCATTCCGAACAGTAGCCTGACATTCCGGACAATTGGTCATCTGGTTAACAAAGTACCAGGATTGGTCCGGATCAAAATTAAATTCGCATACTTCAATAAACACATTGCAGCTACTTTCGGTAATCAGTGGCTCACGCACATCTACGGTTGTTTCGTACAGAATGCAATTTTCGTAGTCTGCGCAGTGAACGGTATAATTACCCAGCGGCAGAACAGGCATGGCGGTGAAAGGATAGTTATCAGATGCCATAAAGCCATTGGAGCCAACGATTGTATAACTGCTTGTACAAGCGGGGTTATACGTTGCGCCATTTGCACCACAAGGTATATGTAAAACCGTAGCGGCAGTTGCCATCATCGTCATAGGAGTCTGAACCACATGGACCGTTTTCACATAGGTCCTGCAATTTTCCAGGTCGACACACTGTAGGGTATAATCACCGGCCGAGAGCTTGGGCAGCGCAATCATGGTGCTGCCTGAAAATGTAAAACCACCGGGACCGGAAATTTCAAAATCCGGTCCGCAGTATGGATTATACACGAGCGTATTAGATCCGCAGGGAATAGATACGGTTTCATCGGGTAAAGATTCAGTCGTCATTGTTTTTCGGATCACATGCAGGATTTTTGTCATGATAAT
The DNA here is from genome assembly GCA_943362175.1 of Hydrocarboniphaga daqingensis. Classification (GTDB taxonomy): domain Bacteria; phylum Bacteroidota; class Bacteroidia; order B-17B0; family Aurantibacillaceae; genus UBA4416. The sequence goes on from CALRIU020000017.1 coordinate 32,812, forward strand.
ACACCTTACCGGATCCACACATTTTACCGTATAATCTCCGGGTGGCAATTGTACTCCTGCCGGCGAAGTGCCCGAGAAATTCCCACCGGTACCGCTTATGGAATAGGTAGATCCACAATTGACAACATAAGGAAACGTATTGACGAAGCTGGTACAGTTAATATAAACCGTTTCATCCGGCGCATACTGCGATGGCAGAATATTGATCACCTGGCACACTTTTGCACAGCAGACATTGTCTATCTCTCCCGTCATACCGCCCATTACTGTAGCGCAGACCGTATGCTGCCCGGGTGCAAGATCAGTAAGAGATATGCCACTGCTGTTTCCTGAAGCGGCAACGCCGTCCAGTGTCCATTGCGCGTAATGAATTTCATAATCCTTATCCGGTACCAAAGAAAAAATGCCTTGCGTACAGTTGAGGATCATGTCGTTCATCGAAACATGTCCCTGGAGGCTACATGGGCAATTTGCAGTAGCCGTTACTACCGTTTGCAAGGTACGGGTATAGGTGCCGCAAGGAGAAGTAATGCTGAATTCTGCTTTAACCATCCGCCCCAGATCTTTTGGAAAATACCGGCAATAGCTGTTGCTGCTGCTTTCAAGAGCATTATCGATGTACCATTTCACATTGCTGTAGGAAACAAGCGGATTTGCCTGCATATCGAGCGACAGGCAAAACTGGTTACATCCATTTCCGGGTGTCGCCTTTATCCGGAACAGGTCCTCGATACAGACCATTTCTACATTATCAAATCCAATGACTTTGGGATGCTCATACGTAAGTCCGCTAAATGACCCATTTGTATTGGCCCATGCAGGGGTAGATGAGGTGCCGGCCGCATTGGCGGTGAATTTCACTTCGGTGGCTCCCTGTGTGGCCGTGAAGCAATGGCTAAAACGTTTCCAGGCACAATAATCATTGCCTGTCGGGTTTGCGCTGAAATCGGCATGCGCAAAACGCGTTGGCACCGTTGCACCATTAATTGCAAGGTCGACACCGGCGTCTATATAACGCGAGTCGTTAGGGCAACCCAGTTCCCATTGAAGCAGGTAGGTCTTTCCGGCAATCGTAGGGACCTGCTGCCTGAGCCAGCGGCCGTTCCCCCAACCGCAGCCGGTAAGGTCTATCCACTTCTGGCGACCATTGTTGGCAGTCGTTTCATAAGAAGGAGGGCCCGTCATTACTCCAAAAGCGGAGTTGCAGCTTCCCGAGGTGTACTGCCAGGATAAAAGCCCGCTGTTAAAAGATCCGTCGGTAATAAGATTCTGTGCCTGTATGGCTGTGACGACCATACATAAGGCCAGTGTCACTTTTAAAAAAAATGTTCTTTGATTCATCGCTGTTTTTATTTTAATGTTTGCCTACTCTGCCAGCTTTTCGGCTTCCGCTGTGTAGGAGCAAATTTTTAAAAAAACATCCGGAGCAGGGCGGGCATTTTACAAAAGCACACCTTTTCCTTATGAACTGCAGGAATTTTTTGAGGAACGGGTTACCTGATTAAAAGCGAATTGCAGCTGCTGAGCTTTAACCTAACCAAAGAAAAAAAGATTCTTTATGTGCCTTTGATACAGGGACGTCGCTGCCATCTGCCATTCTCAGGATCAGGCCATCGCCTTTGGAATAGCTGACGATGAAATCCTTGTTGATGATGTGTGACTTATGAACCCTGAAAAGATCGGCATCCAGCTTTTTTTCCACCAGCCCTATATTGATGGAAGAAGTTACCCGTTCACTTCTACCTTTTATGTAAAAATGCGTATAGGCGCCGTCTGCCTCGCACCGGATAATATCCTTGTGCCTGATAATGATAAAGCCATGCTGAACGGGCACATGAAACGTGCCGGGTTTATAATCCTTACCGGATGGCAACCTTTTTAATTCGATGTGCTTTTTGGCTTTGGCAACAGCAGCTATGAGGTGATCTATCCGGATCGGCTTCAATAAATAATCTACCGCGTCGAGGCGAAAGGCATCTACAGCATAGTCTTTGAAACCTGAGATGAAAATAACGGCGCAGCCTGATACCTGGAGCGTACTTGCCAGATCAATGCCGGTACCATCTTCTGAGTTCAATTGGATGTCTATAAAAATCAGTTCAGGCTCTTTTGCCAATACTTCCTTATATCCCGACTCGAAGGTATCAGCACTTGAACAGATGCTAATCTCCGGGCAGTATCTTTCCAGCAGGTATATCAGGCTGTCACGTGTTTTTAACTCGTCTTCAATAATCACTGTTTTTATCATCATCCTGGTTTTAAAATTGATGGCTGTTTATCAGAGCTTTACTTATTTTTATGTTGATATACACGCAGGTACCAAGCACCTGGTTGGCATCTTCTTCTTTATCTACCACTTCTATCCGTATTTCGCAACCCGGCAATAAGTTATAGGCTTGTTTTATTTCCTCTACGATTTGCGTAGAATGTGAGCGGGGAAATCTTCCGAGCCTGTTCTTGATCTCTCTTGCCTTTTTTCTTCCTATGCCGTTGTCGTTTATAGTTATGCTCACATATTCCCCTTCTTTTGACACCCTTACCGAAATGTTCCCTATCCTTTCTTTAGGCAAATACACCATACCGTGATTAACCGCATTCTCTACAAAAGGCTGGATCAATAAGCCGGGAATATATTCTTTCGAACTATCCATGGAAGGCAGAACCTCTATCGAAAATTTGAACTTATTTTCAAACCGCAGCTTTTCAAGACTTAAGTAATTCCTCAACAATTGCAGCTCCATCGCTACCGGCACAAGCCCTTTTCGCGAAATTTCCAGAAAAAGGCGGGTAAGATCGGAAAACTCGCCGAGGTAATGATTCGCCTGCCTTTCATCCTGCTTTAAAATAAAATATTGGATCGCATTTAAAGCGTTGGAAATAAAATGCGGGTTCAACTGTGCCTGCAAAGCTTTCATTTTCAATTCGGACAATTCGTATCGGGCCAGGGCTTTTGCCTTTTGCCTGTTCAACTGCCACCTGACATAAATAAAAGCCAGGATGAGGACGAGCGCAAAAATCAGGCTATAAAAAGGGAGCGTCTTCCACCAGGGATTCCGTATGGTGAAGTGAATGGCCAGCGGAGCACTATAATGTGCATTGTATTTTTTCACTTTTAACTCCAAAAAATAATCACCCGGTTTAAGATTGGTAAATACCAAAGAGTTGTTTGATGTCGTGATCCACTTTTCGTTTTTATGAAGCCGGTAACTGTATTCCAGCAGACCCGGGTATACGAACGTTACCAGGCCATACTTCAAAAAAATGGTGCTGTTATAAGGGGCATCTATAGGTTTATCCCAATTATACGCCTTACCGTCAATTACTAATTTTTCCACATACAAGCTACGGGTTTCAGATTTCACAATAGGCTTCGCCTTAAAAACCGTGAGTCCTTTCGAGCTTCCCACAACAAGCCTGTTATCTCCCATGAATGCCAGGTGAGTTACATCGTCTGCTATTAAACCATCCCGTTTTTTATAAATGGAAAACTCCTTCCCGTTAAAATGGAAAAGGCCATTCTGTGTCCCGATCCATAACGAACCGGGACTTTCCGAAAGAAAACAGCGGACATTCAAATTTGCCAACCCATCCTCCATTCCCCAGTGCTCAAGAGCTCCGGAGCCTGTTACTAAAAACAATCCCCGGCTCGTTCCTATGTACAAGCCTTTGCCCACAACATAGCTCAGACAGTTGATATGCAAGTTCTTCAACTCCTCCCTGTCATATATCCGGAACCCATTACCGGGATGGAAATAATATAAAGCGGAAACACTGTGCATCCAGATCCCTCGCTTCTCATCTTCAGCACCGTTGATCAAAACACAAGGAAGCTGATTTATTTCGGAACTGTAATCTTTTGACCCCTCTCTGTCCTTAAGTGTAATTTTATCGTTATCGTACATGGTAAGAACGTAATGTTTAAATACAAAGGGTACGGAGGCAGGTATTCTATTTATTTGCCCGTTGATGATGGTATAAATGACCACTCCTTTCGTCTTTACGTTCGCAACCGAAAAGGCCACGTGACCTGCCGGGGTTCTGAAGATATTTCCAACCGGATGATTCAGTATGGTATCGTGGCACTTAATCGCAGAAATGGCCTGATGACGGTATACATACAAGCCCTTTTTCGTTCCGATAAGGAGCGAGTCCCCCGGAAATGACATGAGTGATGTAATCGTGGAATTATACTGGAACTTATAACTGGTGAGATCCCTGAATTTAGGAGCGAACAGGTGATAAAGGCCATTGCCATCTGTGCTTAACCAAACACTGCCTTCCTGATCCACAATCATCTGGGCAGACAAGACGTTGATGTCTAAAGCTTTCGAAAGATCGGTCATTGTATTGTCACGCAGGTTGATTAAAAAATAAGACCGGACCGAACTCACAGATCCGGGAGTTTCAAACAAGATACCGATGTAGCCGGAAGGGATGATGTTGAAACTCACGACTGCCATATTCCTGAAATTTTCCAGGGGAATCCTGTAAATAAAGGAACGGGTAGAAAATTCCGAATTGGTTGAATATATGGATGCCCCTTCCCTGAAATACAGAATTCCCGAGGGGCTTTCCCACAGATTATCGGGTTTAATATCTGAGGATAATGGTTTTAGCCTGCCTTCACTTACTTCAAACACGCCTCTCGGGCTGTAAGCATACAAACGGTGCGACCCCGTTTTAATAAATTTGAAATAATCATGATCTCCGGTACGGACAATACATCTCCCATCTTTTCTGTCTTCCAGGAAATGAGGCATCAGGCAATGAGCCAGAGAATCGAAGCGTAAGAGGATGTAGGTTTGAAAACAGTTGACGATCAGGAGATCATTAAACGCAATAATCCCATTTGTATGAAAGGTAAAATCATTGATCTCTTTCGCAACTTCAGGCAGCACCGTTTTTCCGGGTATTGCTTTCATCTGCACAGCCGTATCGTTCCGGAGGTAGTGGACTCCTCCCTTCCACGTAGAGGCCCAGATGCGGCCATGCTCTTCATCAGTGCTGATCACATACCTGGAGCTGAAACCTTTGTCGTAAGCCACCATTTCGGTGCCATCAAACCTTACCAGCCCATCATCCGTACAGATCCATATAAAGCCCGCCTTATCCTGCCGCAAATCATACACGGCATCGTGCGGAAGTTTTGAATTATCCGTATTGTAATGCACATAACCGAAGCTTTGTGAGCTGGCAACCCCAACTAGTAACAAAAAAAATACCGGGAGGAAGTACTTCATGTATCCTGGAGTTATACAGGCAGGCAGAAAGCATGAAAGCATTATGCAAACGTATCTATTGCCTGTCGGGCCCCGGGAAAGTTAATCAACATATTTCAAAAACACCCTTTCCTTTACTCGGGCTTGCTCAGGCTTCACTAAAATTTTGACAGGCTCAGGCTGGCATGAAAGCAGTTGCTGCGGTCGCACGCCGGCAGGAGCAGTCATCGCCCCTTTGTTGAAGCTTACGCTGTTTCGCGCTTTGGCACGACAATGACGTTGATGCGTGATATTTTCCATGTCCGATCCAACGCCTCCGATCGCATTTCAGACAATCGGGTTGGCGTGTGCATGGATTATAGTTCCCGCAGGCAGAACAGATGAACGATGCTAAACAGGCAACGCGGCTCAGGCAATAGCTATAGCTTAGCGCTCAGCTCTTCCCATTTCGTCATTTCTGCTTCCAGCTCTTTCTTCAGCTTATTATAACTGTTGAAAAAATTGGGGTCCTTGGTCAGGGCATCATAAGCAACCGGATCGGCCAGCTTGGTATCCAGTAATTTAATTTCGGACTCCAGGCGCTCGATATTTTCTTCTACCTTTTTTATCTGGGATTGAATCTGCGATTGTTGCTTTTTCTTTTCGGCAGCCTCAAAGTCGGAAGGAGTAGCCACCTTCTTTTCTGCCACCGGCACCGCTTTCACACCCGACTTATCCAGGTCAAGTTCGTTCAGTCGCTCCACTTTACGGATCTCCATGAACTCCTTAATGTCACACAGGTACTCTTTCACATGCCCGTCCCGGAACTCAAACAAGCGGTCGCACATACCGGTCATGAAATCCCTGTCGTGGCTTACCATCACAATCGTTCCTTCATAATCCAGCAAAGCCTGCTTTAAGATTTCCTTCGATTTAATGTCCAGGTGGTTCGTCGGCTCATCGAGCAGCAACAGGTTGTATGGCTCCAGCAATAATTTACAGAGCGCCAGTCGACCGCGTTCTCCCCCGCTCAGCACTTTTACTTTTTTATCGATGTCGTCGCCCTGGAACAGGAATGCCCCCAACAGGCTTCGTACCTGCTTACGCACATCCCCTACCGCCAGCTCGTCGATCGTTTCAAACACCGTTTTATCGAGGTTCAGTTTCTCTTCCTGGTCCTGCTCGAAGTAACCCATGAGCACGCTGTGGCCTTGCTGCACGGTCCCATCAAACGGAATTTTTTTGGCGATCATTTTCATCATCGTCGACTTTCCCTCACCGTTCCTGCCTACCAGGCCGATTTTCTCCCCTTTGGTGATGATGAAATTCGCATCGGAGAAAATCTGTTTCTCACCGTATTTTTTTCCGGCATGCTCTGCCGTGATGACAATTTTACCACTATGCGCCGGTGCCGGAAAGCGGAAGCGCACAGCTGCCGTATCTACATCGTCAACCTCCACCCGCTCCATCTTATCGAGCTTCTTGATCAGGGATTGAGCAAAGGCCGCTTTACTGGCTTTGGCGCGGTTCTTATCGATCAGGGTTTCGTATTGGTTAATGATACGCTGCTGGTTTTTAGCGGCATTCTCCTGTTGCTCCCTGCGCTCCTGGCGCAGTTCGAGGTAATGCGAATAATTGGTGCGGTAATCGTAGATCTTCTGGTTCACGATCTCGATGGTGCGCTTGGTTACCGTATCCAGGAAGGTTTTATCGTGGCTGATCAATACCACCGCTCCCGGGAAAGTCTCCATAAACTCTTCCAGCCATTGGATCGCTTCGATATCCAGGTGATTCGTAGGCTCATCGAGCATCAGCACATCCGGGCGTTGTAATAAGAGTTTTGCCAGCTCAATACGCATCCTCCAGCCACCGCTGAACTCGGAAGTCTGGCGGTTGAACTCTTTCCGCTCAAAGCCAAGGCCGCGCAGAATCTTCTCGATCTCTTCCGTTGTGTTGGAAGCGCCTACCACATCGAGGCGTGTATTGATATCCGTGAGGTCCTCGATCAGCTTCATGTAAGCGTCGCTTTCATAATCGGTGCGTGTTTCCAGCTGATGGTTAATATCATCGAGGCGGGCCTGCATTTCCTTGATCTCCGCAAAAGCGCTTTCGGTTTCTTCAAACACCGTACGCCCATGCTGGTGCGTCATATCCTGCGGCAGGTAACCGATTTTACACTCTTTAGGAATTGTCACCTCGCCTTTCGTAGGGCTCTGAAGACCCGCCAGTAATTTTAACATGGTACTTTTCCCTGCACCATTTTTACCGGCCAGACCAATCCTGTCCTTAGGATTGATCAGAAAAGAAACGTTATCGAATAAGTTAAAGCCTCCGAAAGAAACCGTAACACTGTTAATAGAAACCATTTGCTATGAAAAATAATAAATTTTAAGGCCGCAAAGATACGGAATTTAGTGATTGGTTGTAGCCCGCCGGCTGGTATTCCACCTTTGGATCACACAGTTATACACGTCTGTTTGACTTTCTTTCATGAAACGTTAACAAAACAGCTTGATCTGTTTTTCTTTTTGGGCGCCCGGGCGGGCCCGCGCTACTCGCTCTTTGTTTGCCCTGCGGGACAAAAACAAAGGAGCTCAGACAAACCGCTTGGTCCCTGGCGCAGGGTTCACACCATTACACATTCCGCTTGGGCGGCTCCCAGGCACTTTCGTTGCTGGAAGAAATGAAGCGGAAAAAACCGATGAACAGGGCGGCATTCATCAGGATAAAATGCCCCAAGGCGTTAATGAGCGGTAATTTAACCTTCACTTTTTCGAGGTAAACCGTCAGTACCGGCAAGATTATCAACAGAGCATAAGACAGCATCACCACAAAAAACCAGGGGCAATAAAAGGAGATGCAAACCGCCATAAAAAACGAAATAATGAGGGCAAAAGGCGTAAACCAGCGGAGGACTTTGTGTGACAGGAACGCAAAGCCAAAGCCTTTGTAAGGCGGAAACAAAAGATGTTGATAGTAGGACAGGTTCCTGAAATTGCCCAGCGAGATCCGCACCTTGCGCCTGAACTCGATCATGGGCGCATCGTTCACATCCTCATAACATACCGCTTCCGGCTCAAACAAGACCTTTCCTTTTTTGGAGATCACATCCAGGGTAATAAAAAAATCGTCCATCAGGAAACCATCCGGCACTTTCACAACGCTTTCTTTTTTGATCGCGTAGCACCCGCCCTCTACACCTACCACAAAGCCATACACCTGGCTTTCATGGAACTTCAGCTGATTTTCGAAGTTCATGTAATGGATCTCCTGGGCAGAGATGCCCTCGTTATGCGGTGAGAATTTTTTGATGTTGCCGCATACCATCTGCGCGTCCTTTTTCAGCAGGTTATATACCAGGGCTTTGATGGTGAGAGGCTCGAAGAACACATTGGCGTCGGTAAAAATGAGGTAATCGCTCGTGGTAAGCTCCACCAGCCCGTTAATGATCCTGAGCTTTCCGGAGCGTCCGGTTTTTTCGATCAGCCTCACAGAGGCATTGGCAGCGGCATATTCGCGGATGATGGCATTCGTTGCATCGGTAGAATGATCCGAGCCGATGAGGATCTGCAGCTTGTCTTTCGGGTAATCGGAATTGAGGATGGACTCCAGCTTCCGGCGGATCACCTTCTCTTCGTTGTATACCGAAAACACAACCGTCACAGCTGGCCATTCGTTTACAGAAGCATACTCATTTTTCACATGCCTTACCCTGCGCGCCTTTTGCCTCATCAGCCAGGGAAAAATCCCATAACTGAACAAGGGTATCAACAGGCATACCGAAAACACGATGACCAGAAAAACTGCCATGCCCAGAGTCTCTTAGTTTTCCGAATAATCTTTGACAACATGGTATAAGGTATCCCTTTCCACCGGCGTGCGTTTCACCTGCTTGATCAGGTCTACCAACTGCTGGGTTGTCAGTTTCGGATTCTGCTCTTCCGCTCCGGCCATGCTGTATATTTTCGTGGTATCGTCGATGGTTCCGTCAATGTCATCCACGCCGAAGTTGAGCGAAAGCTGCGCCGTGTTACGGCCAATCATCGCCCAGTACGATTTGATATGATCGAAATTATCGAGGTAAATGCGGCTGATGGCGTAGTTACGGAGGTCTTCGATCACACTCACCTCGGGTACATCCGACATCTCGTTGTTTCCGTTCCTGAATTTTAAAGGAATAAAGGCATTGAAGCCACCGGTCTTATCCTGAAGCTCCCGCAGGCGGTTCATGTGATCAACCCTGTGTGCAAAGGTTTCGATATGCCCATAGAGCATCGTGGCGTTGGACTGCATGCCCAGCTTATGCCATTCTTCATGGATAGCCAGCCATTCTTCGGCGCTGCATTTTCCGCCGGCAATGTTATCGCGGATCTCTTTATCAAAGATCTCGGCGCCACCACCGGGCATAGAATCCAGGCCGGCCTCCTTCATGAGCTTCATGCCTTCCGCATAGCTTACTTTGGCTTTTTTAAAAATATAATGAAGCTCCACAGGCGTCAGAGCTTTGATGTGCAGCTCCGGCCGGTGTTTTTTGATGGCTTTAAACAAATCCGTATAAAAAGCCAGGTCCTGCTTCGGGATCACACCACCTGTCATGTGTACTTCGGTTACTTCCTTGCCGTCATATTGTTTGATGATGTCGAGCATCTGCTCAATGGAAAGCTCCCAGCCCTCGGAGCGTTGCTTAATGAGGCGCGAATAGGCACAGAACGAGCAGGTATATACGCAGATATTGGTTGGCTCCACATGAAAATTACGATTGAAGTAAACCAGGTTTTTGTTCTTTTTTTCCCGCACAAAATTGGCCAAAGTGCCCAGGTACGACAAGCTGCCATGCTCGTAGAGGTAAACACCTTCATCAAAAGAAATACGCTCGCCGGCAAATACCTTATCGGCAATGGCCTTCAGTGTACGGTCGATACGTTCCGACTGCACAATCACTTCCTGTGGATTTTCCATAATCATAAAGCAAAGGTAGACAAATGTCTATACATTTAGGCAAATTTCCGCCCTTTTGTCCTGTAAAACAAATGAACAACACTTTTGTTAAGGGCATAAAAAATCCCGTCACGACCTATCGTGACGGGATTTTTATCATGAATTTAAACCGGAGCTTATTGCTTGACCATGCGACCGATTTTCACCGGCTGATCAGCTTTAAGCACTTTGAAGATGTACACACCGCTTGACAAGGCTGCTGTATTTACGATGGTATGCTCAGAGCCCAGGTTTTGCGAAATAACCAGTTTACCTAAAGCATCATAGATCTGAACAGAAGCGTTAGACACTAATTCTGAAGAAACAGCAATGTTCAGGATACCGCTGTTAGGGTTTGGATACACATTCACAGAAGTACCGGATAACTCATCGATACCTGATACTGTACATGTGATTACTGAAAGGGATAAGCTGGCAGTGCCGATGCAAGAGCCGTTGGCAGTTCCTACGGAATAAGTCGTAGTGGTCGTAGGGCTTACAACGATCACCGGCGTTGTGGCGAATGTTGACCACAGGTAGCCTGTTCCGTTACCGGTAGCCGTTAAGGTAGCAGAAGAACCTGAGCAGATGGTTGCTGTAGAAGAGCTCACGGAAACCGTAGGGTTTGGAGTCACAGATACGGCTACTGTTTTAGTACCTGCACAGCCGGAAGTTGTACCCATGACGGTATACGTTGTAGAGCTGGTTGGGTTGGCAGTAACCGTAGAAGTGGTTGCTCCACCTGGCATCCAGGAGTAAGTTGTAGCTCCTGAAGCAGTGAAAGAAACCGCTGCACCGCTACACACAGAACTGGTAGAGGCGGCAACGGATACAGAAGGAGTTGCATTCACGTTTTGAGTAACCGTTGTAGTTGCTGTGCCGCATGAAGACGTACCCGTAACGGTATAAACCGTTGTTGCAGCAGGAGTAGCTACCACAGAACCGCCGTTGGCAGAGCTTAAGGTAGCAGCAGGAGCCCAGGTATAAGTCGTAGCGCCTGATACCGTTAAGGTAGACGATTGCCCGGCACAGATCGCTGTGCTTGAGCTCGTCGCGTTGATCACCGCTACAGCCGATACGGCAACGTTAGCCGATGCCGAAGCTGTACCGCAGGCATTGGTTCCGGTAACCGAATACGTTGAGTTGGAAGCAGGGGCAAATGTAGCCGAAGCCGTTGACTGGCCTCCCTGCCATGCATAAGTTGTTGCACCGGAAGCCGTCAGTGTAGCAGTTGCACCTGTACAAACCGTAGAGGATGCCGGGGAAACCATCACCGTTGGCTGAGCCACAACAGTAATCGGCGTGGATTTTTTATCAACGCAGGTAGGAACCGAAGACCACGGAATGTTAGTAACGATCAATGAATCATTGAAGGTTCCGGTCACCGTATAGTTGTGGTTCTGGTTTTTGTTATTGAAACGTCCTGTTCCATCGCTGAAGTTCCAGATATAGGCAGAATCCAAGCCGGTAACAGGGATCGCCCATTTTTTGCAGAACCGCGACACGTTGAACATGTAGTTTTCAGCTACAGCCGAGTTCACGGAAGTATTGGTGTTAGACAATGTAGACGTGATACACATCGGCGATGTGGGAGTCACCGTGTAATCAGCTGTCATATTATAGGAATAGATCGGGAATACAACCGGCTCATAATCAGCAGGCGCTGTAAATAAAGCGCTTGTATTAGAGAAGGTGGTGTTTGATAATCCGATATAGCCTCTGCCCTCTCCATAGTTCAATGTGGCTGCTGTTGGCGTATTGGCAGGCGCCATGTAGAACCTGATCGTATCCGTATTAACCGTTGATCCGTTTTTAACAACAACTGCAAAATTGGTAGTCATGGTTCTTGGAGCCGTTAATGCACCATAATAATAAGCAGCCGTCGTAACGTTTGCCGTCATAGAGTCGATCTTTGCTACAGGAACACCCGCTCCGTTCACGCTGTATAAATAAGCTTTTGTAGGAACCGCAGGAGATGTACTACCTGCCCTTCTTACAGCAATAAAGCCCAGACCTGTAACCGTGAGGGTAGCAGTATTCGGATAAGAATAGGCACCGCCATAAGCACTTGCACCGGTACGGGTAGAAGAAAGGGTAACATAATTTTGTGATGGATTTTTGTAGTAGTTTTTGGTATCTACATAATAGTTCGTATCCACACAATTGGCTGTTGCGACTGCTAAGCTACCTTTGTGTAACTGGCTGGTCGTAGAGAAGTGTTTGCCGGTAAACGGCTCAGCCGGATGAACCTGGCTGGTAAGTTGTGCCTGCATGCCCGTTATAGAAGCCGTGGCAATCGCACCTGTCAAAAGTATTTTTTTTATCATGTTAAAAGGTTTTTGTATAGGAGTACAATATATAACAAAATTCGACAAAAAAAAATCTCTATGAGTGACCGTTAATCAGAATCACCCCACGAAACACCTCTATTTATCGACAAACCTCCCTTATGTTTTTGATTTACAAAATCATACAAAAAAAGGCCCTTCGTTTGCACGAAAGGCCTTTTTAACACTAAAAATGAGTGAATTGTTATTTAATCACAGTCAGTTTGCTGAATGCCTGAGCATTGTTCGCTTTCACGCTGTACATATAGATGCCTGCATTCAAAGAAGAAACATCCATTTTTGCGCTGTGGCTACCTGTTTGCAGGTTTTCCAGCTTCAGGTTTTCCACCTGCTTGCCAGTCACATCAAATAATGCGATTTCTACATTTCCTGCCTGGGCCAGGTTAAAGTTAATGTTAACTTCGTCTTTTGCAGGGTTAGGGAAAGCCGGAGATAAGCTCAGGCCGTCTTTGCTGATTTCTTTTACATTCACATCAAGCTGTTCAGCTGTTACGATCGGGAAGATCCCCAGATCGGTAGAAAGATTCCAGCCTGCTTTCATAGTACCCCATGCATTGGTATTGTCTTTATCCCATGCAGTAAGCGTTGAAGTAGAAGCACATCCGTCAGCCGACTGAGCCAGGCCAAGGGTATCCTGTCCGGCACCTGAAAAATCAGCCGATACAAAGAAGGAGCTGGTTGTTAAAGATACCGGCGTTGTAAAGTTGAAGATGTTTGCGGTGTAAGAACCAGCCGTTAAAGTAGAGATGGTTTTGGTTTCACTGGTTCCCAGTAAAGCTCCCGGAGCACCGGCGTTGTCAGCATATACTTTAACCGTCATCACACCCGTTCCCGGTCCGCCTGCTTTTTTCAAGCCAATGAATAAAGATACCTGGCCGATAGTACCGGGAAGCATTAAACTTTTATCAGCAAGGGTGTAACGCATTGCTTTTTCTTTATCGCCGAAACGGTTGTTTCCTGACACGTAACCACCTGAAACGGTGGTAGTTCCTGCGCCGTACACTGTAATCGTACATGTGCTGTTTGTAAAAGAACCAGGGATAAATGCCGTAGTACTTGGAGTTAAAACACCAGCTGCCATATTTTGAGGCTTGGTGATCGTCACTAATTCGGTAGCCGTTTTTGTCTGTTGTGCGCTGAGGCTGATCCCCAGGGCCAACGACGCCATTAAGTAAATTTTTTTCATGTGTGTGTGTGTTTGTTTTAAGATATAACTGAGTTATTAAATTGTTTAATCGCGCCAAACATACAATAACTTTCCATATATCAAAAACCGTTTAAAAAAAAGATCGGACTCTTATCATTTTTTGGAGGATTATGTAAATCTTTAAGAATTAGCATCTTTATCCTAAACATTTAGTTTTTTTCGTTAAATTTGGAATTGAGTCTGAACCCGTTCAAACATATTATTGGCGTTAGAAACATACATTTAGCCTTTTTGTATGTTTTAGTGTCGTTTTTCATATCCTCAACCGCTTTTTCGCAGGTAAAAAACGAAGACGAGCTCAAAAAACAGGCAAATACCTTATTTGAGGCCGAAGACTACAACGCTTCCTATAAACTTTACTCACAGCTCGTTTCCCTGTATCCCAAAGATCCTGAATACAATTACCGCCTCGGCGTGTGTATGCTCTTTACCGAGCCTGATAAGAAAAAACCCTTCACCTATTTTCAGATCGCTTTAAAAAATCCGGCGGAAGCACCAAAGGATGCTAAATTTTACCTTGCCAAAACCTATCACGTCAATTATAAGTTCGACGATGCCATTAAGCTATATAACGAATATAAGCAAACGGCCGGTGCCGCCTCCGTCAAAAGACTCCAGGTAGACCGTGAGATCGCCGCCTGCCGCAATGGCAAGCGTCTGCTCTCCAACTTATCCGACCTGGTGGTGATCAGCAAAAAGCAGCTCAACGAAGCCGATTATTTTCGCAGTTACGACATCAAAGACATCGGCGGTAAATTGCTCGTAAAGCCCGAAGATTTTAAAACAGGCGCCGACAAAAAGAAAAAGGATAATTCGGTAGTATACCTTCCGCGAAGCGGTGAGCGGGTGTATTATTCGAGCTATGGCGATAACGGGAGCAATGGCCGGGATATTTATTTTGTGAACCGCCTTCCGAACGGCAGCTGGAGCAAGCCGCAGCCCATGCCCGCCCCGGTGAACACCGAATACGACGACGATTATCCTTTCCTGCACCCCAATGGCCGCACGCTGTATTTCAGCTCCAAAGGCCACAACAGCATGGGTGGATACGATGTATTTAAAACGACTTACGATCCTGAAACGCAAAGCTGGAGCAAGCCGGAAAACATGGAGTTCCCAATCAACTCTCCCGACGATGATATCTTATTTGTGACCGACTCGCTCGAAAAAACCGCATTTTTCAGTACCGGCCGTTACAGCCCTTATGGCAAAATAGATGTGCTCAAAATAAATACCGAGCGCCGCCCGATGAACTTTGCAGTGCTCAAAGGAACGGTGGTGAAGGAAGATGTGGCGCAGAGCCTTCTTTCAAAGATTACCGTAAAGGACATGTCGAACGGCGCCATTGTAGGAACCTACCAGGCCAAAGAGAACGGCGACTACTATATGGAATTGCCGAACGGTGGAAAATTTATTTTCACAGTGGAAACGCCCGGCCTCACGACACAGTCGGACGGGGTGCAAATGCCCCTGGCCTATTCCCTGAAGCCGTACAAGCAGGTTATTTCGTATGAGCAGAAGGTTTTAAAGATCATCAACTATTTCGACGGGCAGATTGCGGATGAGAATTACTCGATGATGATAGACCTCATTGAGAAAAAAGCCAAGCTGGAGGTAAATGAAAATGATCCTTACAACAGCGGGCTCAAAACGTCTTCGCCAAACACCAATGCTACTGCGACCAAAACGAATACAACAAGCGCGGTGAGCACTACCAATCCAACAGCACAGGGAGATAATACCACAAGCGCCAAAAACAGCAGCAACAACACGAACAAAAATGTGACAAACGAGCAGCTCCTCGCCATTGCCAAAACAGATGCGATAGAAGCAGATAACGAAAGTAAAAATCTGAAACAGGAAGCGCAGGATGCCTTTGACCTTGCTACACAAAAAACCGCCGAGGCTGTCTCGCTTCAGAAACAGGTGGATGAAGCTACCACGAACCTCAACAGCATAACGGATGTTGCAAAGAAAAATGAGGAGACCATCAAAATAAACCAGCTGAAGGAAGATGCAAAGATGGCAACCAACATTGCCACCACGGCTACCGAGTTGGCAAAAAAACTGGAGATGGATGCCAACCAGAAAAAGCAGGAGGCAGAGCTTACCAACCAGTACATCAAAGAGCTGGAGGCCATTACCAAAAACAAGAACAACAAGGAGGCGCTTGCCAAGCTTGAGCAGATCCAGAAACAGCTGGATGACCTTTCGAAGCAAAAAAATCAGTCGGATGAATTGATCTCATCCATTAAAGCAGAGCTGGAGCTGAAACAGAATGAGCTGAAAAAAACGGAGAACAAAAATAACGAGATCCTGAAAGAAATCAGCCTGCTCAAAGACGAATCGAAGAACCTGGAAAGCGACCTGACGAACGAAACCGATAAATCGCTGAAAGAAAATATCAATGCTCAGATCAGGGAGCTGAATAATGACATCGACGCCAAAAACAAGGAGCTGACGAATAACAACCAGAAGATCGCCAGCCTGCAAAGCCAGGTAGATGGCCTGAACCAGGAGCTCACCATCTCTTCCAAAATCCTGAATGAGGACAACAACAGTACAGTGGCCGTCAACACCTCCAACGCGAATAATAAGTCGGGAACGGGCAACACAACAGCCATTGACAACAACCAGAATACGTCTGCGGAAAACAATAGCCTGAGCTATGAAGGTATTACCAAAAAATACGACACGCAGGTCAGCTCCAAAAAGATCGACACATCCAGCAAAGAGGAGCTGGGAGCGCAGAACCAGATCCTGAAGGATTACAACAAGGAGATCAACGAGCTGGTGGCGCTGGATAAAAATCAGTTATCGAAAACCAAAAACGATGCGGAAAAGAAAAAACTGAACGTCGAGATCAAAGAGCTTGAAAAACAAAAAGCGAAAAACGACCAGCTCATGGCGTCGAATAACAATGCCCTGAAGAAACTGGACTCGCAACCCATTGCCTCCAATACAACAACGGCAGGCAATACAACCGCTACAACTACCCTGGCTGCGAATGGAGGAGATGAAACGGCTTCCTCAAATACCACTGCGGCGACCACCGCAGGTGATCCCGGCAATACGGCAGCCACCAACACGCTCAGCTCCGGCAATGCTCCCGGAAATCAGGGAGGAGCAGGCATACAGCCGATCAATACAAGCGCCTCTGCAGACAATAGCGCTTACCTCAACGATCTGAACAAGCTGAAAAACGGCTTATCTGCAAATTCAGGCCAGGCTACCGCCAACTTCGATTATAACAACTACCTGGAAGCCGGCTCTCTGGCGCTCAAACAAACGGCCGACAAAAAATTTGAAGCTGCCAGGCAGAATGAAAGCAACTTAAACGCCCTGATCGCTAAAACAGAGAGTGATCTCAAAGCCAATTCGGGAGGCAAGGCCGATGTCCTGGTCAACGAAGCGGAAGCCCTTAATAACAAGGCTTTTGAGCAGCGCAAAGAATCGGCAGGAAAATCGGGCGAGGAAAAAAACGCCCTCATTGCCCAGGCGCTTGAAAATGAAAAACTGGCCGTGGATAAAAAGCTGCAGGCTTCCGACATCCAGAAGAAGAACAACCAGAACAGCTTTGACAGCAATAGCCGCACGCTGGCCGAGCTGCAAAAGCTAAGCGCTTCCAAAACAAGCAATGACATCAGCCAGGCCAATTTACTGGCCGATGAAGCGGCAATCAATTTCAGCCAGGCTCAGAAGATCCGGGACGAATCCAACGCTTATCCGTCGGGAGCCGCCAGGCTGGGCGGATTGGGCAATGCCGAAGAGAAAGAGAGCGAGGCCCTGGCGAAACAGCAAAAAGCCATCCAGCTCCTGGCCAAAGCGAACCCGTCTTATAACGTGAAACCGGATTCCCCGGGAAGCGATCCGGGAGCGGCTATTGCCAATGTGAACAACGAGATCAACAAAACGGCGCAAACGCAGATCGATGCTTACAGCGCCTTAAGCAAAGCCAACCAGAACGAGCTGAAGCTTAAGAGCGACAAGCTTTCTAAAAATCCGGCGCTGAAACAAAACACCACAGCCACCGGCTTGAAAAACGAAGCGGACAAACTCAACAAGGATGCAAATGCCTTTAATGCCCAAGCTTCGAAAGCGGCCACGCCATCCGAAAAAGCAGAGCTCTTACTGAAAGCCAATGACAATGAAATTGCCGCTCTGAAAAAACTGAACGAGGCAGCGGATTTGCTGGCGAATTCAGGAAATGCGATTGCCGTAAATACCAATACAAGCACATCCTCTACGGACAATAACACAACAGCCAACAACCGAACCGCCACTACCACGAGTGCCACACCGGTAAACACAACGACGGCAACGGTCGCAGCTACTAACTCGACAAACCCGGGGAATACCAGTGCTTCAGAGACAAACACAACAAGCACCGCCGCTAACAATACATCTGGCACTAACCCGTCAACAGACACGAATTCCGGTAATACAGCAGCGAACAACCGCACGGCATCCAACAACCAGAACAGCACAGCCACGCCTACAACTGCCGGTACTGCAAACGCGACGGCTGTAGCCAATACCACTTCCCAGGAAGAGCCGGGCAATACAATCAGCTCTACTACCGTAACGCCTCAGAGCACAGATGTAAACGCCGATGTCGCAAAATTAAAATCGGGGCTTAACAACCCGGCGGAAAGCACACTCACCAACTTCAATACATATACAAATACGGAAGCGATCTCCCTGAAAGAAAAAGCGGCTGAAAAAATAAATGCTGCCCTCAACGAAGACAAGAACATTTCGGCATCGCTGGACAATGTGAAACAGATTGCTTCTTCCTCACCGTCACAAAGCCTGTCGCAGGAAAACATCAACAGCAGCATCGCCGAGGCCGAGCAGATGAACGACCAGGCTTACGAGCTTCGCAAGGGCTCTGTATCGAAAAGCGCCGAGGAAAAAGAAAAAGACCTGCAGCAGGCGCGCGACCTGGAAAGCAAAGCCATTGCCAGAAAAATAGAAGCGGCCGATAAGCAGAAACAGTTGAATGCGGCCACCTTCGATGCCAACAACCAAAGCCTGAACGAGCTGGCAGACATGGCCAAAGGCAAAAACATCGGCGAGCTGAGCACAGCCGGCATGCAGATGGATGAAGCGATCCTGTATTTCAACCAGGGTAAAAAGCTGAGGGAGGAAACCAATGCTTACCCGACGGATGCCGCCAAACTCGGTGGCCTCAGCAATGCCGAGGAAAAAGAAACCTGGGCCCTGAGCAAGCAAAAGGCCTTACTGGATACTTACAAAAAATATTTCTCGAACTATACGCCGAAAGTGGTAAATGCCAGCACGCAAAGTCCGCAAGCCGTAGCGAAACTGAACGAAACCAGGGCCACGCTGAACACGAACAACCAGCTTCACAGCGATGGGCTGCTGCTCTTATCCCAGGCCATCGAAAAAGAATACAAAGACCGCCTGGCCGCTTTACCGGCAAACCTGAAAGGCAACAACCTTGCCTTGAAAACAAAAGCGCAGGAGCTTTATAAAAAATACCAGTCGCAGCTCGCACAGGCCAACCAGGCGAAAGATGCGGCAACCAAGAAGGAGCTTTTGATAAATGCCAACAAGAACGGACAGGATGCCATTAGCCTCCTGAACCAGGTGACGGCTGCGGGCAATGCCGTCACAACGAATAACGCCTCTCAAAATAATAATAACAGCGCAGCTAACACAACTGCCACTGCAAACAGCACAGCGGCCAACTCCGGCAATGCGAACCGAAATAACACAACGACTTCCGGCAACAATACAACGGCAAACACCAACGCGGGCAATGCAAGCAGCACCGCCAATAACACCGGCAATGCAAACCGCAATAACAGCAACAACACGGGCAATGCAGGGAATACGGCTCCTGTTGTAAAACTGAATGTAGAGGGACTGGAAGTAAAAACAAACAATGCTTACAGCGACAACAACCCGATTCCGCTGGATGAAAAAATTCCGGATGGCCTGGTGTTTAAAGTACAGATCGGCGCCTTTAAAAATGCCTTGCCAAACACAACCTTCAAAGGCCTGAGCCCGGTGATCGCGCAAAGCACACCGAATGGCTACATCCGCTATATGGCGGGTAATTTTGAAAAATACGAAAGTGCCAATGCCGTAAAGAACGATCTGAAGAACCTGGGATATAACGACGCCTTTGTGGTGGCCTACTTCAATGGCAAACGGATTAACCTGAACGAAGGTGTGGACAAAGCCCGTGAATCGGGGCAAAAAGTGGAGCTGAGCGCCAACACCAGCGCAGGAATTACAGCAGGAGCCAATGTGCCCCGTAATAGCGCTCCTCCGGTTGCCAACACCACAGGCAATACCGCCGACAGCCAGCCTGCAGAGATCACCAACGAGCTGGAGAAGATGAACGGCTTGCTGTATACCGTACAGATCGGTGTGTATTCCAAACAGGTAACCAGGGCGCAACTCTCGAACCTCAGGCCGATCTATACGGAAAAACTGCCAAGCGGTTTGTACCGCTACACCGCCGGGATCTACAACCAAAGCAGCAAGCTCCTGGAGGATAAACGCAAGGTCGTAGAGCTCGGCGTGAAGGATGCCTTTGTATCGGCCTACTATAATGCAAAACGGATCCCTTTTGCGGAAGGACAGAAGCTCCAGGCGGAAAACAATAACCTGAAAATGGAAACGGAAAATCCGATCATTTTCCCCGGAACAACTGCAGCACCGGCCAATACGGCAGCAACGAATACCGCTGCTCCTGCCAACACCACCCCAACGGCAAATCCACCGGCTAATACTTCTGTGCCTGTATTCAACAATGGCGTGACGCAGGGCCCGGCCGCTACGGCCGACAACGGCGTGAAAACCGATGAAGCGGGTATTTCCTTCAAGGTGCAGATCGGCGCTTATAAAAACCAGGTGCCGAATGATGTGGCTTCCAGGTTCATGAACATCAAAACCTGGCCGGTAAATAATATCATGATCAATGGCCTGTACATTTATAGCATCGGGAATTTCAACGCGCCGGCCTTCGCCCAAAAGTTAAAGGATGAAGCCGTAGCCCTGGGCATTACGGATGCCTTTGTAACCGTGTATAAAGACGGCAAAAAGCTGTACGGCGCCGAGGCCTTACAGTACCTGAACAAATAGAAAAAAAGCATATCTTTGTGGCATGGTTTTAAGCAATTACGATACGGAAGAATTAGTCGTAGAGGATGTTCTTACAAAAGAAGCCGAACAGAACACCATCATTTTATTTAACGACGATGTGAACACCTTTGAATGGGTGATTGAGTGCCTGATGAACTATTGCGGTCATGATGCTGTGCAGGCCGAGCAGTGTGCCTACATCGTGCATTATACCGGAAAATGCGGGGTCAAAAAAGGAACCCTCGATACCCTGGAACCGATCTGCTCTGCACTTTTGCAAAAAGGCCTGAGCGCAGAGATCAACTGATCCTTCTTCGTTTCTTCCTTCAATTTTCATCGGATGCCGTATGGGGTTTTGCCACCATTTGCAGCGATTGCAACGTTTTTTTCACCGTCAGGTAATTTACATTACTTGCTTACAGGTATTTTTTCATGCGGCAGGACGTGTAATTTTGCAAGGCATCCCCAGTGTAAAAACAATAAAACACGATCCTGCATGAGAACCTTATGTTTACTGGCGCTTGCTCTATTCTCCTTCGGCCTGAAAGCCGCCCCGGCAACCTTTACGGTATCTTACACCACTACAGTCAATATCAGCTGTGCAGTGGGCGACACCCTGAAATTTTACGGAAACGGCAACGACCATTACATCGTCAATGTGAACGCCGCCACCATTATCAATTCCACATCCGTTCCTACAGCTCCCTATTACATCGGCAGGCATATAGTAACAAGTTCTGATACCTCCTATGCGATCGGGCGGATGAGCCAGGGCATGCGATCAGGAAAAATCACCGTTATAAACGCGACAAGCATGTTTGAAGTTGCTGCTGCCTCTATCGGTAACCCTTATCCTAATCCGGTGGCAAAACTGCTCTCCATTCCGGCGGCAGCCGATCAGCAGGCAGAGATCCTGTCGGCAGAAGGAAAACCGGTAATGACCGTGCCTGTAACGAAAGGAACAAATACCATCGACCTGGGCCATCTCCCCAAAGGCCTTTACTTCATTCGCCTCGATGGCAAGACCGGAAAAATTATCCGGGAGTAAATGTACCTGGGCGCAGGTAGTGGATTCACGCCCTGAACAGGCATATAGCATTCAGGCATCTCTCTTAGCTTTGAACCGGACTAAACAAGACCTTTTCTTTTGTGTCCGTGTAAACCCGCAGATTACAAATTGCGGTCTCTACATTTTTCCTCTCAATCACAAGTGTCCTGTTTTTTTTAAAACCACCTAAAACCATACATATGAAAACACGCTCCTTCCTAATAGCGGCCATTGCATTCGCTACGGCTTCATTTTCTCAAACCCAAACGCGCCCGGACTTTTTCGGGCAAACATTGCAGCTACAGGCTGCCCGCGCCACAACACTCATCAGCTTAAAAGATAGCAGCTATTGGCAATCGAGTTGGAATAAGGCCGCAAATACCTGGGATTTTACTCACAGGAATATCTATCACTACAATTCCTTTTATAAAGAAGATGGTAACGTTTCTTCGAACGATGCCGGCAGTGGCTGGATACCTGATGAGAATGCCAAAAACTACGTGTATGACAGCAATCACCGTTTGCAGGAAGTAACGTTTGAAGGGTGGAACAGCGGCTGGAGCAATTATTATAAACATACTTACACCTATGATGCGGCCGGCAACCTGCTTACCCAAACAGACCTGGTATGGCTCTCCGGAGCCTGGAGAAACAGTTATCAATCGAGCTTCAGCTATTCCGGTAACCAACGCACCATGGCCTTGTATAAATATTGGGATGCGCCAAGCAATAGCTGGATCAACTCGATGCGTACCACCTTCGTCTATACCGGTACCCAGCTCACGTCGAGCACAGACGAAGACTGGAATGCGACAAGCTGGACAAACGCGATGAGAAGAACAAATTTTGTATACGCGGGCGCCGATCTGCTATCCTATGATTTCGAGATGTGGGATCCGGGCCTGGGGGCCTTCGAGCTCAAAACCAGGACATCTTTTACCTACGACAGCAATAGCCACATGCTGATGTCCTATCTTGAGGTATGGAACGTTCCGACGACAACCTGGGAAAAATCGACGAGAACTTCTTATAGCTACGACACCGCATGGAACCAGACACAGATCATGGAAGAACACTGGGATGCTTCTACCAATAATTGGGAAAACAGCAGCCTCATCCAGAATTACTATACGACCGGTACGGTTGGCATACGTGAGCATTCCCTACAGGGAGGCCTCTTGCTTTATCCCTGCCCGGTAGTCAGCCAGCTGAACATTTCTGCCGGCGCCGACCAGGAAGCAGAGCTCTGGTCGACAGAAGGACGGCTAATCATGGTTACGCCGGTAAAGAAAGGCATCAATACGATTGATCTCAGCGGAATTTCCAAAGGCCTGTATTTCATCAGGCTCGATGGGAAGACCGGTAAAGTAATCAAAGAATAAAGCGAAAACCTGAGGCAGCGACTTATGAAAAGAAGCTGCCTCTCCATACACATGTCATACATCCCTTTACATTCAAAACCAATACCTCATGAACACACTACTATTTGTAGCAGCCTGTACCGTCACCGCGCCTGTCTTTTCGCAATCCGCCCTGCCTGACGGCAATTCGTTTTTTTTACAAAACGCGGCAGCAACAAACACGGTTAGCTTATTGGACAGCGTTATTAATTATAATAACTGGAACAGCAACAGCAATGACTGGAATTCTGCCATCAAATCTATCTACTATTACAATGCATTCTACAAAGAGGAAGCTGAGGATATGTATACCCGCATGGGGACTATCTGGCAGCACATGCAGATGGCGGTGAATTATACGTATGATGCCAACCACAATATCCTTGAAAAGATCTACGAGAAAAATGTCGGCAACATCTGGACCCAGGATCGCAGGAACACCTATACCTATGATGGATCAAACAATCTGCTGACAAGCCTGCAACAGGTTAACAACGGAAGCGCCTGGGTTAATCAGAATTATATCATTTATACCTACTCCGGCAACAAGCAAACCTCCTACACCTTCCAATCCTGGAACACCGGAACCAGTACCTGGGATAATGTGTCCAGGCGCTTTTACATCTATAATTCAAATGACACGCTTATTTCCCAAACGGTCGAAATCTGGAATTCGGGAGCCTGGGTAAACAGCACCAGAGGTAGTAACTATGTATACAGCGGCGGAGATCTGATTGCTTATGAAACGGAAACCTGGAACACATCGACATCTTCCTATGAACCCGGCTGGAAAACGTCTAATACCTATAACACCAACCATCGGGTTCTGAACAGCCGCAGTGTGAAATGGAATGCCGCAACTTCCTCCTGGGATAATAATCAGAACAACGATTTTGTATATGCTCCTAATGGCACAATAGCCAGCAATCTTTTACAAATCTGGGATGCAACTTCTTCCATCTGGAAAAATCAGGTGAAAACCCTGTATTATTACCGGACAGGATACGTGGGCCTGAATGAATTTTCTGCTGAAAAACGCAATCTTTTTATCTCTCCCAATCCCTGCACCGATCAGCTCACGCTTTCCGTTTCGGGCAATGAGGCAATGTCAACGGCCACAGTCAGGGACCTTTCCGGAAAAACCGTGCTGACCTGTGAAACGCAGCAGGCAGAGTATCTCCGCATTGGTGTGGGAGCGCTTCAGCCGGGAATGTACTTTGTGGAGGTCAGGAATGAACAAGGCTCCTTCAACGGGAAATTCATTAAAAACTGATCTTCCAGGAAACACGGATCTATCCTCTTTACCCACGCTTTTGACAAGGCGCTTATACCAGCCCTGACCAGGCAGTAACTCAAAGTTTACAGGCGGAAGCGTTAATTACCTGACCGCAGGTATTTTAGTTATCATTCTGCTATGGTAGCTTTGTGAGAGCTAAGCAAAACCACCAGCCCTTTTCTTTTTCAACCAACATTACCCCATTATGTGTGTGTGAAAGAAACACGTCCTTCCTGCACATCCCTTCATTTTAAAAACAAGTTTTATGAACGCTAAATTACTTACTGCATTTCTATGCGGACTGGCTGCCTGCACATGGGCGCAATCTTCCAATCAAAGCCGGTTAAACATCCAACTCGCTTCAGCCGCCTCTTCCTCAGTTGCGCTACTCGACAGCAATGTGATTTTCGACGGCTGGAATCCGGCACAAAACAAGTGGGGTTACTCCTTCAAATTGGCATACAGCTACAACACTTACAACAAGGAAGACGGCGAAGTTATGTACAATTTAACCACGGCTGGCTGGCAGGATGCCGCACGCTATGCCAACTACCAATTTGACAGCCAACACAACTGCCTCGAAAAAATTTACGAATTATTTTATAATCACAGCTGGAATCTCTCTTCCAAAGAACAATCGACCTACGACGCCACAAACCATGAATTAACCCACCTTTATCTGAGTTACACTGGCAGCGCCTGGAATAATGATCGTCAGGATAGCAATACCTATACGGGCAACAATTTAGCTACCCACACCGTTCAACTGTGGGATGTGAATACCATGGCATGGAAAAACTGGTTCAGGGAAAGCCATACCTACAACACCAGCGATCAACAGATTTCGCAACTGACTGAAAGATGGAAAGGCGGTGCCTGGGTCGACTCAACCCTGGAAACCCACTACGTGTACAGCGGTACTGACCTGATAAGCCTTGAGATAGAAGCCTGGGATACGCTATCCCACAGTTTCAAAGCAAACTATAAGTATACCTATTCTTACGATGTTAATCACCACCTGCAAAATTTACTCATCGAGAAATGGGATGCTACCACCAATACCTGGAAAAATGACAAAAAAGCAGACTATACAACGGATGCCAGTGGCAACATCAACAGTTTTCTGGCCAGGGACTGGAACGCTGGCTCAAGCACATGGGTTAACGCATACAAATCTTTATACTACTACAGAAACGGCATCACCGGTATCGGCGAAAGCGGAAGCAATAAACACTCTCCCGGTGTATCGCCTAACCCGGCCACGACGTTTGTAGAAATTAGCGGAGCCGACTGGCCGGCCACGGTATACCTAAGCGACCTTTCAGGAAAAGTGCTGATCAGTGAGCAGGTAGAAGATGCAACCAAAGCCAAAATAGATATCGGATCGCTGGCTCCGGGCCTTTACCTGCTCAACATAACGACCCCAAAAGAGCGGTTCAACAGAAAAATCATCAAACAATAGCTCATCTCTATAACCTGCTATCAATCTGTTTACTTTCCGGTATGGCAAGACCTTAAAGGTCTTGCCATACGTGTTTTTGGAGCATCCTTAAAAAAATATGCTTTTAAAATCAGGGATGGCACTCTATTTGAAAGCTTCTATGTTTACATTTGCCTATTATGAAAACAAAAAGTTTATTTATCGTCTTGATGATTGCAGGTTTTATGGCCTGCCAGAAAAATGCTATTACAGGTCGCAGAGGCCTGAACCTGATGCCCGAATCGGAAATGATCGGCATGAGCCTGACCGAATACAGCAAATTCCTTTCCGAGCATCCACCTTTGCCTGCCAGCGACCAGCGCGTGATCATGGTGAAGAACATCGGCTCGCGGATCCAGAAAGCAGTGGAGCAATACTACGCCCAAAAGGGCCTGAGCAGCGAAATCCAGGGTTATAAATGGGAGTTCAATGTGGTAGAGGACCCGTCCGTGAATGCCTGGTGCATGCCCGGTGGGAAAGTAGTGGTATATACCGGCATTTTACCGGTAACCCAGGATGAAGCCAGCCTGGCGGTGGTGATGGGACATGAGATAGCCCACGCGGTAGCCAAGCATGGTAACGAGCGTATGAGCCAGGGCATGGTAGCCCAGTTCGGCGCGACGGCCCTTTCGGTAGCCTTACAACAAAAACCAGCCCTTACCCAGGCCCTTTTCCAGCAATCTTATGGCGTGGCTTCCCAGCTGGGAATTCTGAAATACAGCCGCACCCACGAGACCGAAGCCGACAAAATGGGGCTGGTGTTTGCCGCAATGGCCGGCTACAATCCGGAGGTAGCTGTAGGCTTCTGGCAGCGGATGGCCAAAATGAGCGGCGGCCAAAAGCCCATTGAGCTCCTAAGCACACATCCGAGCGACGAAACGCGGATTAATACCCTTAAATCTTTTATGCCGGAAGCAAAAAAATATTATAAACCGCAATAAATATTTGTTTTATTGTTAAATAAATAGTTACATTTGGGAATAACTATTTATAAACAACCAACAAAATGAGCACAGGAACAGTAAAATTTTTTAATGAAACAAAAGGATTTGGTTTTATTAAAGAGGATGGATCAGGAAAAGAGTACTTCGTACACGTAACAGGTTTATCTGACAAAATTAAAGAAAACGACACCGTTACTTTCGATATTCAGGAAGGTAAAAAAGGTTTGAACGCCGTAAACGTAAAACTATCATAGTTATAAATACCGTTTCACAAAAATCCATCAATCCACGGTTGATGGATTTTTTTATGCCTGCTATTCTACACTTATATGACGTACGACTATTGATTATTGAAAAAAAAAGGTATTTTAGGGCGCACTAATTAACACACAGATAACAAACATGGAACAAGCAACAGCTTCAAAAGGACACCCAAAAGGTTTATGGGTATTATTCGGTACTGAAATGTGGGAAAGGTTTAACTTTTATGGGATGAGGGCTATCCTCACCCTGTTTATGGTGAATGCCCTGATGATGAAGGATAGCGATGCGTCCCTGATCTACGGCGGCTTTCTCGGGCTTTGCTACCTCACACCGATGCTGGGAGGCTTTGTAGCCGACCGTTTCCTGGGTAACCGCAATTGTATCATGCTGGGTGGTTCTATGATGGCCATTGGCCAATTCCTGTTATTTACCAGTGCTTCCGTATTCGAAGGAAGCTTAAGCACGGCTACCACGCTTATGTGGCTGGCTTTGTTCATTATCATTTTCGGTAACGGGTTCTTCAAGCCGAATATATCCAGCATGGTAGGCAGCCTCTATCCGAAAGAGGAAAAAAGCAAGCTGGATTCTGCCTTTACGATTTTCTACATGGGGATTAACCTGGGCGCTTTATTCAGCCAGTGGTTGTGCCCATTGATCGGTGACGTGAAAGACGCCGGTGGCGTAAGGGATATCCACGCCTTCAAATGGGGCTTTTTAGCGGCGGGCATCGCCATGGTGATCGGCACAGCGATCTTCTATTTCCTGAAAAACAAATACGTTGTCGCTCCTGATGGAAAAGCATTGGGTGGCGTTCCATCCAAAAACGATGCTTCCCATTTTGAGGAGGGTGAAGCTCAGAAAGCAGTATTTTCTTCTACTGCACTCATTGCAGCCGTAATAGGCTTCATCGCTTTATTCTTCCTGTTCCGCTATATGGCGAACAGTACCAATTTTGTTAAAACCATTATCTATCCGATCATTTATGCGAGCGGTATTACACTGGCTGGCCTCATTATTTCTGACTCTACGCTTACGAAGGTAGAGCGCCAGCGAATCTATGTAATTTATATCATTTCCTTCTTCGTGATCTTTTTCTGGGCAGCTTTCGAGCAGGCCGGTTCGTCCCTGACCTTCATTGCCGACAACCAAACCGACCGCACCTTTTTGTTCGGCTGGAAAATGCCGGCTTCCATGGTACAGATTTTTAATGGCCTTTTTGTGGTGATGCTGGCCTTCCCTTTCAGCTGGCTGTGGGGTAAACTCAACAAGATGGGCAAAGAGCCTATCTCACCAATGAAGCAGGCTATCGGTTTATTACTTATTGCACTGAGTTACTTTATCATTGCCCATAACGTTAAAGACCTTGGCAACAGTGGCCTGCTGGCTATTAAATGGTTAGTGTTACTATATTTCATCCAGACCTGTGGCGAGCTTTGCCTCTCCCCGATCGGTCTGTCGCTGGTAGGAAAGCTATCTCCGAAACGCTTCGCCTCTTTATTATATGGCGTGTTCTTTATTTCCAATGCCGCCGGTTATGCCCTGGCCGGCACACTGGGTGCGGTATTGCCTCCAACCGGTGATAAATACAAAGTAGCCGAAGAAATGGGTATCAACCTGCAGGCTGTGCTTGACAAAACAATAACCGCAACACCGGAGCAATTGGCTATGCTGGATGAGAAACAGATTAGCACCACTTATCCTGAATTTGCGGGCTTCCAAATTCACAATTTGTATGAGTTCTTTATGGTATTCGTGATTCTCTGCGGGGTGGCTTCAGTAATCTTATTTTTACTAACACCCGTATTGAAAAAATTAATGCACGGCGTTAAATAAGCTGCATGAAGACAGAGGCCACCGAAAGCAAAGTCACAGCAGATGCTTCTTTAGAAGCTATTCAGAATTTTAAAGGCAAGTACCCGAAACAGCTCTGGTACCTGTTCTTCAGTGAAATGTGGGAACGCTTTAGTTTCTACGGCATGCGCGGGATGCTGGTGTTCTTCATGATCGACCAGCTCCATTACAATGATGTGGATGCCAATCTGCAATACGGAGCTTCTCAATCATTTGTCTATGCCTTTACCTTTATCGGCGGACTTTTTGCCGATAAGATCCTGGGCTACCGCAAGTCACTCTTCTGGGGCGGGATGCTGATGATCCTGGGAAGTCTGATCCTGGCTATTGATCCGAAGCAGTTCTTCTTTATCGGGATTGGCTTCAACGTGGTAGGTACCGCTTTTTTCAAACCCAACATTTCTTCCATTGTGGGTCGTCTGTACCGCGAGGGCGATCCGAGGACGGATGCCGGCTTTTCCCTGTTCTATGCGGGTGTAAACCTGGGAGCGCTGATCGGGGGCTACCTGTGTGTGGCTATCGGTAAGAGAGCGCTCTTCGACAGCTTTGTACCGCAAGGCCTGGAATGGAACGTGGCCTTTGGCCTGGCAGCCATTGTGATGCTCGTGAGCCTCCTCACCTTTGTGAATACACAGAAAAGCCTCGGCAGTATTGGCCATTCGCCTTTAACACACCTTGAGCCTCAAAAACGAAAACTGTATGAGTACCTCACCTTCGGCGGCTCCCTGGTACTCATTCCTTTTGTGATTGCGATGGTTTCCGAAACGGAATATACCGACTGGTTCATGCGCCTGATTGGTCCGGCCGCCCTGGTATATATGTTCGTGGAGATGCGCCACTACAGCTGGGATGTGAACAAGCGGCTCATTGCCGCGATCCTCTTCATGTTTTTCTCTATTTTCTTCTGGGCCTTTTTCGAGCAAAGCGGCGGCTCGCTCAGCATTTTTGCAGCCAACAACCTCAACAATCACATCCTGGGCATGGAGTTCGACCCTAACGGTACCAACAATGCCGCCAACTCCCTGTTCGTGATTGCCTTTGCCGCCCCGCTTGGCATCTTATGGATCTGGATGAACCGGAAAAAGATCGAGCCCAATACCATTGTTAAATTCGGGCTGGCCTTCCTGTTCCTGGCCGGTGGTTTTTATGTCTTCTATTACACGCGCTTATTTACCGATTCCAATGGCGTTACCTCTCTGGGTGTATTTACCTTCGGCTGGTTTGTCATCACCATTGGCGAGCTGTGTTTGTCGCCGATCGGCATGTCCGTGATGACCAAGCTATCGCCCCTGAAACTGCAGGCGGTGGTGATGGGCATGTGGTTCCTGGCCAGCGCTTACGGCCAATATTTCGCCGGGCTTTTGGGGGCCAACATCGCAGAGGCTTCCTCCAACTCCACGAACATGGAGAAACTGATGATTTACACCGAGGGCTATAAACAGCTTGGCTTGTACTCCCTGATCGGAGGTGGAATTATTATCGCCATATCCCCACTCATCAAGAAATTGATGGGTAATGTTAAATAATTGATTTCATCGACGGTATTTCATTCTTCACCTCCATTTTTGTGATCCTAAGAATTAATTTTAGCTTAATATTCTTTACATTTGCTTTAAATGCTCAGGCATTAAATTTGCTACTATGCTGAAGAAGATGTTTAACTGGAAAGATATATGCATGGCCAGCCTCATTATGTTGGCCGTTATATTTTTCGCATTTAAAAAAAGTACCCTGCAGGCTTCCATCAATACGCCTGAGAACCGCGTCAGCAATTACATCGCTCCCAACGCCCATAATTTTGAATTGGTTTCTGCCAATACCTATATTGAATACAAAGACAACTCATCGCTCGTAAACTGGATCACCTTCGATGAAGCTTATAAACAGTGCAAGCTGAAACCTCGCCCCATCCTCATCGATGTGTATACAACCTGGTGCGGCCCCTGCAAAATGATGAGCGCCCAAACCTTCAACCACCCGGCCATTGCCAGGTACATCAACGAGAATTTTTATGCAGTAAAATTCGACGCCGAGTCCAAAGACAGCGTGAAGTTCGACAAGTATCTCTTCGTGAGCTCCGACCCTTCCAACCCTAAAGCCCCCCACCAGTTTGCCGCCTCTATCCTTGATAACCAGCTGGCCTACCCGTCCATTGTATTTCTGAACAACCAGATCCAGCGCATCGACATCCTCAAAGGCTTTATGCCTGCGAACCAGTTCGACCCCATCATTCATTACTATGGTTCGGGAGATTACCAAACCACCAAATGGGATGATTACAAGAGTAAATTCGTTTCCGCTATTAAGTAGGGACTGTTTATTTTTTAAGGTATTTTCAAATCCCGCTTCCGATTCAGTTCCTATCTTTAGGCTATGAAACGTTATTCGTTCTTAGGGCTCCTGTTCTGCTGCGGAATGCTTTCCGCCCAGACCACAGCCGAACTGAAAAAGAAATTCGGCACTTACCTGAGCTTTAATGGCTCCCTGAATGCCCTGGTGAGCTTTCAGGCCAATTCGGTTGCTGTGCTGAATGCCGGAAAGCCTGAGTTTACAGCCTATACCGACGAATTCGAAAAGCTGGCGCTCCTGCTGGAGTTGAAAAAAGCGGAAGACTTCCTGGTCATTTACCAATGGAAAAAAAACACGCACCTCAGCCAGAAACAGCTCGACAGCCTGCTGGAAAACCAGAACCGCAGCGGCATGTACGCTTACAAGCAGCCGGCCCTCAAAGAAAAAAAAATCGCCATTGACCCGGGGCACTTCGCCGGCAATATGGAAACCGCACGCATCGAGCAGAAGTTTATCGACTTCCACCCTTCGGCGTCCAACCCGCTGAAAGATACGATCCGCTTTAATGAAGGAACCCTCACCTACCAGACAGCCGACCTGCTCAGACAAATGCTTCTGGAACAGGGAGCGGTGGTGATGGTGACACGCCCAAAGCAAAATTACACGGCTTTCCAGATGACTTACGATGAATGGCTCAGCAAGCGCAAAAAAACGGTGCTCGACTCGCTGCTGCAAAACAAAGCGATGGATGCCAAACGTTACACCCGGCTGATGAGCCTTAGCAAGGAAAAATTGTTCTGGGAGTTCTTCCGGGATTATGAGCTCATGGAGCGCTCCAGGCTCATCAACACCTTTAAGCCCGATGCCACAATCATCATCCATTACAATGTGGATGAGAAAAATACGGACTGGATCAACCCGGGCACCAAAAATTTTACGATGGCCTTTATCGGCGGCGGCATGACGGCCGATAACTTTTCGAAGCCCATCAACAAGGTGCATTTCCTGCGCCTGCTGCTCACGGACCAGCTCACGGCTTCCGAGCGCTTATCGGCCCTCACGGTGAACGAGTTCAGCAGCAAGCTCGGGATTCCGGTAGCGCAGCGGAATGATGCCGATTACCTGCGCGACAATTGTATGAAAACGCCTTCGAATGGGGTCTTTTGCCGGAACCTGGCGCTCTGCCGCACCATCAGCTCGGTATTGGTATACGGCGAATGCCTGTACCAGGACAACCTGGAGGAATGCAAGCGCCTCAATACCTGTGATTATGAGATCCGGGGACAGAAGGTCCCTAAACGCATTTACGAAGCGGCAAATTGTTATTACAATGCAATAAATGATTATTTTAGTAAACCTTAAACAGATTATACCACACCGTGTCGTTTTTAAAGATTTATATTGTCGATGATCACCAGATGCTGATCGATGGTCTGAAAGCCTTGCTGAGCGATGAAAAACACATCTCGTTGGTGGGCGAAAACACCTCTGCAAAAGTTGCACTCAAAGAGGTGGGGGAATACCGCCCGGATATTGTGCTCACGGACATCAACATGCCGGAGATGGATGGGATAGAACTGACACGCGAGATCAAAAAACAGCAGCCGGAAGTGAAAGTGATCGCGCTCTCGATGTACGGCGAGCGCGAAACCATCAGCGATATGCTGAAAGCCGGTGTGAGCGCTTATATTTTAAAGAATACGGGCAAGCAGGAGCTTCTGAAAGCGATTGAGAAAGTAGCTGCCGGCGGAACATTTTTCAGCGACGAGGTAAGCGCCGAAATGATGCGTACCTACCCGGAGCAGGCTGCCAAAGAAATTTCGCTGTCGCAGCGCGAGATCGAGGTGATCGAGCTTATCGCCCGGGAATATACCAATGCCAAAATTGCGGAAGCCCTGTTCATCAGCGAGCGCACCGTGGAAACACACCGCAAGAATATCTTCCGGAAAACAGACACCAAAAGCGTGATCGGCCTGTTGAAGTACTGTGTCGACAAGCGTATCATCCGGCCGTTGAAATAACAAAGCTCTTACCTGGTGGCTTCAGCTCCACCCAGCCACCGGGACAATTTTGCTCAGCCAACAGAGATTACAAAGGCTGCGACTTCACTTTCTTTAATTCAAACACAATGATGGGCGTGATGATGAGCGTTGGGCCAAGCCACAGGATAATGGGATTGAGCGGAATATAGGCGCTTTGGTTGACGGTAAATGCCGTGATGGCGCCGATGTAGCTCCCACACATATTCCCGATATGTTTTTTGAGCCAGTACAGGGTTTCCGTCGGGCCTTTGATGAAGGCCGAAACATTCCGGTAAACGCCCCAGACACCAAGTGTTCCGAATACAAACGGAATAATGGCCTCTGCGCTGCCGGATTGCAGGTACACCACAACAGCAAAGATGATCATGCACAGGAAGGTGATACCGGCAACAGCTTCTATGACCCAGTCCATGACCTGTGGTTTCTGCCCCTGATGCAAACTCTTCAGTTTGAGCGCCCGGTAGGCGATGAGCGTGGCGTAATAGGTAAAAACGCCGATGAGAAAAAGGAACTGTAAGTTTTTCACGACCGAAATAAAGGTGGCGGTAATAAATACCAGCGTCATGCTCCAGAAGTAGATCCGGCCGACCGGCTTATGCCTCGGCGTATTCGATTTGAGGACAATAGCCAGCGCCCCCGAAAGTAAGGCAAGGCTTGCAAAAATAACATGGATGATAAGCATGGCTTTCATAACTGTTCCCATAATGTGGTCGATTGGTTTGACTGCAAAATTACAGGCGGAAAGAGGCGATCGCAACTAAAAGGGCTGAACAGCAAGCCTTTGGGACAAATGACAAAGCAGGGGGACGAGTGTCAAAGAGAGAAGTGCCAAACTGCTTACTATGTTTATGAAATCAGCAAAAACATGATTTGAATTGGAACGAAACATGTTCCATTTTCAATGATCACCGTTCCATAATAGATACATGATTCAACATTTAAAATTGAAAACGTCATAGTGAACATGTATGAGTTAACCTATGGCTTCCAGGTGTGCAAGCACTTCTTTTCCATAGTTGCGTGAAACGGGAACAGCGCTGACTCCGGCGGTTTTGAAGCCGATTTTATAACCCTGGGCATTTCCGCTTACCTCATGCACCTGCCTGATATTGACGATGTAGCTCCTGTGGCAACGGATAATGTAAGGAACGGTAATTTGCGTTTCAAGGCGTTTCAGGCTCCCGCGGATGAGCTGTCGGGAAAGCAGGCCATCCCTCAGGTAAACAATGTTGGAATAATTATCTGCCGACTCAATGTAGAGCAGGTCTTCGGGGTTTAGCTCCAGGCGGTCTTTTTCATTCTCGGCCATGAGTACCAGCCATGGACTTTCCTCTGTTGGAGGATGGTTCTCCCCGCTGTGGTTGACTTCCGCACGCTGCTGGTAGCTTTTCACCTCCTGCTCCATGTGCTGCGCCTCTTTCCGGTTAAGCGCCTGGAAGCGGTTGTACTTAAGCGCCACATTGGCGGTAATGGGAAAAATACCCAGCAGAAAAGTCGCGAGCGTTGCCAGGGCCAGCTGGCCGAAGCTGATGGTGGCAATCCCGATCAGGTTCCCGTACAGCATATTGCCCAGGGCAATGAACAAAAGTACAAGTACGAGAGACAAAATTTCCTTCCACACGGCCCAGCGTTCCTCGGGCCTGCTGCGGTATAGCACCAACACCGACAAAAGCCTGAAAACAGTGGGGCAAAAAAACGATACGAAGCCAAAGCCCAGGATCTTCCAGAAGCGGTACGGCGTTTCCCACAAAGAGATATCGAAAGGCTCAAATACCAGCAGGAAAAAAGCCACAAAGCAGCCGATGAGTCCGTTCGATAAGATATCTTTTCCCGATACGGGATTGTAGGGATAAGGTTTACTTAAAAAAGGCCACATACCTTAAGCAGGAACTTAGTTGAGCCTGAAAAAGAAAAAGTAAACAGCCGCCGCCGCCCAGGTACGGCTTATATTTTTGGCATAGCCAATGGTGCTGTAGCTACTGTTTTGCATGGTGCCATCTTCCTTAATATAGCCAATGGTAGAATAGCTGTTGTTCTGGATCGTACCGTCGCTTTTAATATAACCGATGGTGGAATAGCTCCTGTTCTGGATGGTTCCATCGTCTTTAATGTAACCGATGGTGGAGTAGCTGCTGTTTTGTACCGTGCCGTCGGCTTTGATGTAACCAATGGTAGCGTAGCTGCTGTTTTGCACGGTGCCATCTTCTTTGATGTAGCCCTCGGTGCTGTAGCTGCTGTTCTGAATGGTCTGGGAATAGCACAGGGAGCTGAACAGGATGGAAAAGAATAAGATCGCTTTTTTCATATACCGTTTTATACTTTAAATATAAGAAAAAAATAACAGGTATCGTTGGCTTCGGGTCACGCCGGGCATAATCATTCGTTGGCTTCGACTCCGCTCAGCCAACGGTTGTAGCAAAGTACTTAAAAGGTGGCGGTGGCTGAGCGGAGTCGAAGCCCCGCTTATACCAACTCCCCGTACAAGTCGAAATCGCTGGCGTCGTTGATCTTGACGTTGGCGAAATCGCCGATGCGCACATAGTTCTCGTCCGTAGCCTTCACCAGCACTTCGTTGTCCACATCCGGGCTGTCGAACTCGGTGCGTCCCACAAAATAATCGTTCTCCTTGCGGTCGAATAACACCTTGTAGGTTTTGCCGATCTTTTCCTGGTTCAGGTTATAGGAGATCTCCTGCTGAACCTGCATCACAGCGTCGGCGCGTGCGCGTTTCACCTTTTCTTTCACATCGTCCTTCAGGTTGTAGGCATGCGTATTTTCTTCGTGCGAGTAAGTGAAAATTCCCAGGCGCTCAAATTTCGAATCCGATACCCATTGCAGCATTTCTTCGTGGTCCTGCTCTGTTTCTCCCGGGTAGCCCGCGATGAGCGTGGTACGGATGGCAATGCCCGGCACCTTATCACGGATCATATTCACCGTATCAATCGTTTTTTGCTTGGTAATGCCGCGGCGCATGCTTTTAAGCATGTTATCGGTGATGTGCTGCAGGGGCATGTCCAGGTAGTTGCAGACATTGGCTTTGCGGTTCATCACATCCAGCACTTCCATCGGGAAGCCGCTCGGAAAGGCATAGTGCAGCCTGATCCAGTCAATCCCCTCCACATCGCTGAGGCGATCCACCAGGTTAGCGAGCTCTCTCTTTTTATAAATATCCAGGCCGTAATACGTGAGGTCCTGTGCAATCAGCAGCAGCTCGCGTGTCCCTTTGGAGGCCAGCAGCTTTGCCCTTTCCACCAGCGATTCGACCGGCTCCGAAATATGCCCGCCGCGCATCAGCGGGATGGCGCAGAAGCTGCAAGGCCTGTCGCAGCCTTCGCTGATCTTGAAATAAGCGTAGTGATTCGGCGTGGTGAGCAGGCGCTCTCCTACCAGTTCCTTCTTATAATCGGCTTTCAGGGTCTTTAAGATCTTCGGAAGCTCGCGTGTCCCGAAATAAGCATCCACATCCGGGATCTCTTTCTCGAGGTCGCCTTTATAGCGCTCGCTCAGGCAGCCCGTCACATAGAGCTTTTCGATGCTTCCTTCCTTTTTGGCATCCACATAACGCAGGATGGTATCAATGCTTTCCTGCTTGGCATTTTCCACAAAACCACAGGTGTTAATAATCACAATGTTATGATTGTCCTCTTCGCTTTCATGCTCTACATTAAAATTGTTGGCGCGCAGCTGTCCCATGAGCACTTCGCTGTCTACAATATTTTTGCTGCAGCCCAGGGTCACAACATTTACTTTATTCTTCTTGAGAGTTTTGGTCTTCATGTTTTATGGTCATTCCAGATTTGCAAAGATACGATTATGATCCGGAACTGCCGCATTCGGTTTTAAGCCTGTTTGGATCAAGCATACACGGTGGGTTTTCTTTTTTGGGCGCCTACCTGGCTGCTTTGGGCTCCACTTCGTTCCGGTTCTTTGCCGCGCAAGAAACAGGCGCGGCAAAGGAACCAAGCCCGTCGCATCCCGGGCGCGGCTATACCCCAACAGACCGGGACAGCCGGGATTTTAAGCTAAGCCCGCGTGAAGGTCCCGATAGCTATCGGGAGCAGTGAAAATCCTTTTTTGCTGCCTTGATGCAAAAAAGATTGGAATGGAAAGCCTGACGGCGCCTGCCCTTCGCGCCGACACGCCCAGATTCTCTACCATCTATCAGTATAACATAAAAAGTAGTTGCTTGAACGCAATACCTGGCACAAATAGCTACTTTCCCCGTCTTTAATGGACTTCTCTGTTTGCCGTTTTTTCCTATTTTTGTATAATTAACTCTATGAAAACGAAATACTTCCCCACCTGCCTGGGCCTGTTGCTGAGCTTTTTTCTGGCAGGACAAAACAACCGGAAAGCAGATTCCCTGCTAAAGGTTTTTCAGTCGCAGGCAGCAGACAGTACCAAAGTCAAAGCGCTTAACGCGCTTTTTGCCGAGTACAGGTCTACCGACGAAGAAAAAGCGGTGAGCTACGTCAACCAGTCTATCGCCTTTGCAGCAAAAACAGACTATACCCTGGGCTATGCCCTGGCCTTGTACAACAAAGGGCAGTTTGAAGGGAGGCACGGAAATTTTGACACGAGCGCGTATTACATTTCAAAAGCCATTAGTGAATATACCAAAATCAACAACACGAAAGGCCTGGGCGCTTGTTATAAAGCATACGGCTTAAACATGTTCGACAAGGGAAACAACAAAGAGGCGCTTGCTTATTTTCTGCAATCCCTAAGCTTTTTTGAGAAGGCCCATGATCAAAAAGCTATCTCGGGCAGTTACACGTGGATAGGCAATGTGTACAACACGGGCTTGCAAAAACCGCTGGAAGCGCTTAAGTACTACGAAAAAGCCTTTAACATCCAGAAGGAAAGCAATGATGAGCAAGGCCTGGCGGCTACTTACAACAACATAGGCAATGTGAATTTTTTCTTAAAGAAACATGACATCGCCCTGCGGAATTATTTGTTATCCGCTGAACTGAAAGAAAAACTGAACGATATCAAAGGTTTATCGAGCTGCTATAACAATATCGGCAGCGCTTACGCCTCGCTAAAAAAATTCGATGACGCCATCACCTACTTCAATAAGTCGTTAGAGATTTATACAGAATTCAACGACCCCAACGGCCAGATCAGCAGCTATATCAACATCGGCAATATTTATTATGAGCAGCATAAGTACCGGGAGTCTATCGACATCCTGCTAAAAGCCTTACAGGGCTCTAAGGAAATCGGTTATAAGGAAGGCATCAGGGAAGCTGCTTACGCGCTCTCCAGCGCCTATGAAGAGATGCATGATCCTGTGAAAGCGCTCGGGTATTACAAATACAGCACGCTTACCAACGACAGCATTACGAATACGGATTTCAACAACCAGATTGCGGATATGCAGACCAAGTACGATGTAGAGAAAAAAGACCTTGAGATCGCCAAAAACAAGGCGGAGCTGGAAGCCAGGGAGCGCCAGGCCTTCATCAAAAACATCATCATCTGCTCGATTATCCTGCTGGCCGTTTTACTGGCGGTGGTGGGTCTTTTATTTTACCGCAAAAAACAGGTGGAGCGCAAAGCCGAGCTGGACGCCGAAATTGCCACCCAGAAAGAGATCCGCACCAAGGCCATCCTCGAAGCCGAAGAAAAGGAAAGACGCCGTATTGCCCAGGACCTGCACGATGGCGTAGGGCAATTGCTGAGCGCCGCCAAGCTGAACTTAAGCAACCTCGACTCGAAACTACCGGGGAAAAATGCCGAGCAGGAAACGGCCATGCACAATGCCCTTTCGCTGCTCGACGATTCGGCGAAGGAGGTGAGGACCGTGTCGCACAACATGATGCCGAACACGCTCATCAAACTCGGGCTTGCCAGCGCTATCCGCGAGTTCATCACCAAGCTGGGCAATGCACCGACGCTGAAAGTGGACCTGGAGATTGTCGGCCTCGACAACCGAGTCGATAACCAGGTGGAAACCGTGCTGTACCGCGTGATCCAGGAGATCGTGAGCAACATCATCAAGCACGCCAAAGCGTCGCAGATCAGCATGCAGCTGGTGAGGCACGAAACCGAACTCAATGTGATGATCGAAGATAACGGCGTAGGCTTCGATACATCGAACATCAACGATTTTGAAGGCCTCGGCCTGAAAGGCATTAAAACACGCATCGAGTTACTGAACGGCAGTGTCCACTTTGATTCCGCCATTGGGCGCGGAACAACGGTGATCATCGACGTACCTGTGAGCCCTGTATAATATTTTGGAAACAACGCTTCATTCACTGGCCGGCAGCCTGGCTGTCATTGCCTGGATCTTCATCATCACCGGCGTCCTGGCCACCGGCTTTGCACTGTTCTTCCTGCTGATCATCAAATATTCTTTTTTCAAAGGATTAGCCTTTGTCTTACTCAGCTCCGGAATTTTACAGATCAGTTACGGTAGCTTTACATTGGCTGCCTGCAGGGAAGCCCCTCACCAAAGCCAGGGCACCGGGGCTTTTAGCAACGAGGACGACAGCGGGATCTACAAACACATTTCAGATACAGACCGGCTTACCTGGATCATGCTCGCCGCCGTTGCAGCCGGAACTCTGCTGTTCATCACATTCTTCAGCTCTTCACTAACATTCTGGAAAGGCATCGGCCTTGGCCTGATCATCCAGGGCATCCTGTCGGCTGCCTTGTTCCTCGCGGAAACCAGTGAGTTCAAGAGCTATAAGGCTACCGTCACTCAAGCGTTAGCAATCCAAGATAAGTGTCGAAAAAAAGTTGATGAAGGCCGGAATTGGTAAAGCGATTTTTCGTAATTTTAACACAAAACAGGTTTGTTTCATCGCTCTTTATTTTAAAGGGAGGAAAGTCCGGGCAACACAGAGCAATTTGCCATCTGAAAGGATGGGTATGATTTCAGAAATGAAATGATAACAGATAGTGTCACAGAAAACCAGGTAGCCCCTCACGACGTGTCGCGAAGGGTCATAGTGAAAATGTGAGGTAAGAGCTCACATTCCGCAGCGGTAACGGTGCGGAAGGATAAACCTCGAATGTTGTAAGGCCATGTATACTTTAATTTTGTGGCTGCTCGCCGCAATAACGCAAGTTATATTAAAGAGGGTAGGCTGCATAGATAAATGATGAAAGTTCTGCTTGCAGAAATACAGAACCCGGCTTATAGAACCTGTTTTTATTTTTTTAATATAACTGAATGGTAAGAAAGCTACGATACCTTGTCCTCTTTATTGTGTTATCGAATCTGGCGGGTGCCCAATGCCCCCAGGTGTATAACTACCTCGGCAATTTATCGTCCAATCCGCAGTTTGTGGATTGCACCGGTACCGGGACTTACAATATGAACTTCTCTTCCAATACCGGATGGGGGGCTTACACCATCGTTTGGGGAGACGGCTCTCCCAACACCACCGGCCCTTCCTATACGGCCAATACCATTCTTACCCATACCTATACCTCAGGCAGCCCTGCCACCTACACCCTGAGCCTTATCATTCCAAGCTTATCCTGTACCTTAACGGGATTGGTGGTGATGGAAAAACCGGTGAACTCATCGATACAAATTCCAATAGGCGGTGTCACAACGGCCTGCGCTCCGAAAGCCTTACAGTTTACCAACTCGAGTACCGATGTGTCGGCCACCACAACCTTTACCTGGAACTTCGGCGATGGCACGCCTCCTGTGGTTTTCAACTCCTCCAATGCGGGGCAGACCGTCACGCATACCTACAACCCGGGTACGGTAAACTGCCAGACAGCCGTGACGCTCAGCGCGATGAACTACTGCACCAACATCCCGACCATTGCCAACTTCAATCCTATCCAGATTTACGACATCGATGATGCGGCGATCACTCCTTCTGCCTTTATCAAATGTTTTCCGGACAATACCTTTACCTTCACCAACAGCACCAACCGGAACTGTGTTCCGCAAGGCAATACCTTTCAGCGCCAGGAGCGCTGGAACCTCGGTAACTACTGGGGTATGGGGCATGACTCGATCATCGGATGGAGGCCATGGCCGCCTTCTGCCCCACTCACGGTGACTTATCCGGGCGTTGGTAACTATACCGTGCAACTGGCCGACAGTAACCTTTGCGGCGTTGATGTTACTTCCATTAACGTCAGTATCGTCAACCCTCCTACTGCCGGTGTGATAGGCCCTGCCTCCCCGGTATGTGCCGGCTCTCCGGTAACCTTTACCAATACAAGCGCTACAGGCTATTCCTACCGCTGGAACTTTGGCACCGGCGGAGGTTTTGTAGTCCGCCCCTTCGGCCCTCAGACGTTTACCTATACGGCCGCAGGCTCTTATACGGTTTCTGTTGTGGCATTGATTAACGGCGCAGGCGCTTCCTGCACGGATACGGCGCAGGTCGTTGTGAATATTCTGCCGCGACCTACCGCTAATTTTTCGGTCACACCCAACAAAGGGTGCAACAGTATTACCGGCGCAGTCTTCACCGACAATTCAACGGGCGGCGTGACGACCTGGAGCTGGAACTTCGGCAATGGCATTACCAGTACAGCGCCCATACCTGCCGCACAAAACTACACGGCTGTGGGCAACTATGTGGCTTCTTTAACCGTCACGGCTGCCAATACCTGCGTCAATAGCTTCACCGCGCCCATTACGGTTTACCAGACCCCTACGGCTTCTTTCGTGACCACCTCGGCCTGCGTAGGATCAGTCGCCACCTTCTCCGATACATCGACGCATGCGGCAGGTGATCCGATCACGTCCTGGAGCTGGAACTTCGGCGACGCTTCTCCAACGGCCACGAGCACCGCACAACATCCAAACCACACGTATACACTCCAGAATACATATACGGTACAGCTTACGGTTGCTACCGCCAATTGCACGAACACCATCCAGCAGCCTATCACCATCAATGTGAAACCAACGGCCAATTTCACGCTGACGCCTGTTTCTGGCTGCCCTACGCTCACGGTCAATTTCACCAACACCTCGCTGAGCGCCACATCTTATACCTGGACTTTCGGGAACGGCAGCACATCCACAGCTACCAACGTCGCGCATCTCTATACGAATACGACGACCGTCAATCAGAACTATACCATCAGCCTCCTGGCACAAACCGGCCTCGGCTGCTCCGATACGAAGACGGCCAGCATCACCGTCTTTCCGAAACCAACAGCGTCCTTTACGCTGAATGCGATGGCGGGCTGCTCGCCGGTAGCAGCCACGTTCAGCAATACCTCCTCGGGAGCAACGAGCTTCCTCTGGAGCTTCGGCGATAATACATCAAGCGGAACGGCTTCGAGTGTACTCACGCATACCTATGTGAATGCCACCTTACTGATCCAGACCTACACGGTACAGCTCACCGCTACCAGTGTCAACGGCTGTAAGGACAGTACCACCTTAGGGGTGACGGTATACCCGAGACCGGTGTTTAATTTCACGATGGTGCCTAATGCAGGCTGCTCACCGTTGAACGTGAACTTCCCGCCTGTACTTGGCGCCGTGAACTACCAATGGGATTTTGGCGACGGCAGCCCGGTGAATACCTCTCCGAACCCCACACACACCTTCACGAATACCACCACCGCCAATAAAACGTTTACGGTACAGCTCATTGCCTCCAATGCCTTTAGCTGCGTGGATACGACCTATGGCTACCCGGTGGTGTATGGCAACCCGATCGCGAATTTTAACCTCGGCCCTAACGCGGGATGCTCGCCATTGCCTGTCACCTTTACCAATACAAGCACCTTTGCCTCCACGTATATCTGGCGCTTTGGCGATGGCACTACCGCCACCACACAAAACACCGCACATACCTATACCAATGCCAGCAATACGGCGAACCAAACTTACACGGCCATGGTAGTGGCCATTACGTCCAATGGCTGCCGCGACTCGATCACCAATTCATTGACGGTATTTCCGAAACCCAAAGCGAATTTCACCGTCGATACACCGAGCTGCTCGCCGAAACTGCTCACCTTTACCAATACGTCTATCGGCGCGGGTTCCTACGAATGGAACGCCGGCGGACCAACAAGCTTCAACGTCAATGAGCAGTACCAGTTCATTAATAACACAACCGGCAACGTGACTCGCACCGTGCGGCTTATTGCTATTTCAGGCAGCAGCTGCCGCGATACGCTTACCGTGCCGATCATCATTCATCCCAAGCCGGAGTTCACCATTGTAGCCAGTCCCGACTCGGGTTGTACGGCCCTGAGTGTAAATTTCCCGGCCATCAGCGGTGCGACTTCCTGCCAGTGGGGCTTTGGAGACGGCACCTTCTCTGCCAGCCTTAGCCCAACGAATGTGTTTGTCAACAATTCCTCCTTCGATAAGATTTTCACCGTGCAGCTCATAGCGACCAATGCGTATGGATGCCGT
This sequence comes from Hydrocarboniphaga daqingensis, assembly GCA_943362175.1. Lineage (GTDB taxonomy): Bacteria > Bacteroidota > Bacteroidia > B-17B0 > Aurantibacillaceae > UBA4416. The sequence continues at coordinate 76,627 of CALRIU020000017.1, forward strand.
GATACCTCGTACAAAGTGATCAAAGTATTCCCGAAACCGATCGCCTTGTTCCAGGCAAATCCCAATACGGTATTTGTACCCAACGAACCGGTGATGTGCAGTAACTTATCGTCGGGGGCTTCCGGTTACGACTGGTTCTTTGGAGATAACACTACATCTACGGAAGTAAATCCTTCGCACAACTACCAGCAGCCCGGCCTCTACCAGATCACGCTCGTGGCTACCAATACCAGGGGCTGTAAAGATACCTTCGACCTTCCTTCCAAGATCGTGGCGGAAAATGCCAGCGGCATCGATATTCCGAATGCTTTCTCGCCAAACCCGAATGCCAGCAACGGTGGGGTCTACGACCCAAGAGACATCAACAACGATGTGTTCCACCCGGTAATTCTCGGCGTTGATAAATACGAGCTCAACATCTTTTCGCGCTGGGGAGAATTATTGTTCGTTTCCAAAGATGTGACCATTGGCTGGGACGGCTATTACAAAGGCAAGCTGTGTACGCAGGATGTATACATCTGGAAGATCGTGGCTACCACCATCGATAACAAGAAAATCAATAGAACAGGCGACGTACTTTTATTAAGATAAACCCTTTGAATAAACTACTATATATTCCCATCTTGCTTTTTTCGTTCCACCTGCACTCACAGACCAAAGTGAGCAGTAAGCTGTACGCGAAGGAATTGAAAAATGCGAATTTTTATTTTGAATCGGAAGATTATGCCAATGCCCTGAAAAGCTACAGGCATGTGCTGGTCATTGATCCCGACCAGGAAACCGCCTTGTTCAACTCGGCCGTGAGCCGTTTTAAGCTGAACATGGATGCGGATTCGGCCTTATGGGCGCTCAGCAAATTAAAAAGCAACAGTTTTCCGGAACTGGAATTTTACCTGGGCGTATTGTACCACCAGAAGTCCGGCTTCGACGAGGCCAACACGCACCTCAACAAATACCGGGAGATGCCGCTGAAGCTCAGGAGCATTACCAATGAAGAGGTGGACTACTACCTGGCCTGTGTGAAAAATGCCAAAGAGTTTACGTCTCAGCCGCATCGTTCTGTCATTAAAAATCTCGGCGCCAGGATCAATTCGGAATACGACGACTATGTGCCTTTGATCACGCCTGATGAAAGCATTCTCTATTTTACCTCGCGCCGGAGTGGCAGCACCGGCCTGGTGAAGGACGGCGACGGAAAATATTACGAAGATGTGTATACTTCGCTGAGAGCGGAAGACGGCTCCTGGAGCGAGCCGAAAAATATCGGGCCTCCCATCAATACCACGACTCACGATGCCTGCGTGGCCCTGAGCTTCGATGGCAACCAGATGATCATTTACCGCACAGCCCCGGATATGCTTACCGGCGATCTGTACCTTTGCCACACGGATTACAACGGCTGGTCACAGCCACAGAAGCTGGGTCCTGAGATCAATACGCCTTTTATAGAAACCAGTGCCTGCTTCAGCACCGATACGAGCGTGATCTATTTCAGCAGCAACAAACCGGGCGGCTATGGCGGCAAGGATCTGTACCGGATCAAGAAGCTACCGAACGGAAGGTGGTCGCTGCCACAGAACCTCGGCCAGACAATCAACACCTCAAGGGATGAAGATGCTCCTTATTTGCACCCCGACGGCACCACGCTTTATTTCAGCTCCCGAGGGCATAATACGATGGGCGATTACGATGTTTACAAAACGATCCTTAACACCGAAACAAATCAATTTTCGGCACCCGATAACCTGGGCTACCCGATCAATACGGTACTGAGCGACCGCTTCTTTGTACTGAATACCAACGGCACACGCGGCTACTATTCTTCTGCCAAAGAGGGCGGACTCGGAGGTAACGACCTTTACATGATCGATACGCGTTTTGGCGATAACGACCTGAAGGTGAAACACGGGGTTGTGATGATCGGCAACGAAGTAAGCAAGGCAAAAATCACCCTGATAGATATTGAAAGTAAACAGGTGAGCGGCATCTTTAATGCGAGCTCCAAAACAGGGAAATTCCTGCTGGTGATGAACCCGGTGAAATCCTATAAGGCCATTGTGGAAGAAGAAGGTTGCCAGACCATGATTGTGGACCTGGAGCCATTGGCAAATGAGCAGGGAGAAACGGACCTCATCTTAAACCTGACCAAAAAAAAATAATAACCAGCGGAATGAAGAAGAAGAGTACATTGGGTGTATGTGTTGAAAGGAACAGGCTGCTGTGTTTGTTGCGTAAGTTGCTGCCTGTTATCATGGTGTGGATGGTTGTTCCGGCAAAGGCCCAGGATGCGCAGTTTACGCAGTTCTATGCTTCGCCGATGTACCTTAACCCTGCTTTTACCGGTCTCACCTTCGAGCACCGCTTTGTCGCCAATTACCGCAACCAATGGCCGGGTGTAAAAACAGCCTATCAAACGGCGATGGTGACCTACGATTATAATATGACCGACCTGAACAGCGGACTCGGCTTTACGGTGATGCAGGACCGCTCGGGAACTGCCGGCCTTACGCACACCCAGGTTGGAGCTAGCTATTCCTACCATTTCAAGGTCAATAAGTTTGCAGAGATCCGGATGGGCGCCAACCTTAACTTCAACATGAAGCGCATCGACTTCAACAAACTACGTTTTAATGACCAGATTGCTACCGGCTCAGGGGTTTCGGTGGAAGCTACCAATTATGAGCCTTTGAACTTTATGGACTTTGCGGCCGGTGCTTTATTAAACTCGACAGAATACTGGCTGGGACTTTCGGCCAAGCACCTCACGCAGCCCAACAGCAGCCTCGTGGGCGACAAGGTGCCTTTACCATTATCGATCAGCCTTCATGGTGGTTACCGTTTTATCCTTGAGCAAAAATCGCGGGTCGATCTGCGAAAGTATGTATCGCCTGCCTTTAACCTGCGGCATGAGGCCAAATACGATCAGCTGGACATCGGCGTCTATTATTTCCACATGCCATTGAATGTAGGGCTCTGGTACCGTGGCCTGCCATTCAAAAAGTATGCGCCTACTTACGGCAGCCGTGAAAGTATTGCTCTCCTGATAGGCCTTGACCTTTCTCCTAAACTGGTGAGGATAGGCTACAGCTTCGACCTCACGGTATCGCGCCTGGGAGTGGCCAATTCTTTAGGTGCGCATGAGATCTCGATCATTTATGAGATCGCCAAAAAACGCAAGCGGAATAAGCGTGTGCTGGTAAGCTGCCCTAAATTTTAAAATACGGCCTTCTTCGACACGGTGGATTCGACTCCGCTTATCCGTCAGGGTTTCACATTTAATTGTGTCGTGGCCGAGCCGAAGCCCCGATACATAGTGTACAAAAATTTTCCTGTTTGGATCCTTTCGTGCGGGAAAAATGCTGGCACCGGTTTGGACATGATTATGGAAATACCCTACGATCATGGAAACCGAAGAAAAAACAGAAACACTTATCGAAAACTCTGAAAGACTGCTGTCCGTGTTATCCGGCGCTGCGATGTTATACCACGAATTCAAAAAGGAAGGATCCGCCAGCAAGATCAAACTGGGTATTGCCGGTTACCTGATTTACCGCGGCTTAAGCGGGCACTGCGCCTTATCGGATAAAACAGGCATCAATCCTTCCATTGTGTCCGGCTTAAGCCATTTTATTTAGAGTACGTCGTTGTGCGCGGAACGCCATTCGGCGAAGTAATCTCTTTATATTGAGATTGCTTCGCCGCGAAAGCGGTTCGTAATACCGAAAAAAAGCGGGCTCCGTAAAACCTGCTTTTTGTGCTGTTCATGAGGCTTCGGGAACTCACAGACAATCCTACACCTTCTCCTGGTTTATTGGCATCGGTCACAGTTGCATAATAGATGTAAAAACATGCGGAGCTATAACCAGGTGTCGCAAAACAGGAGAGCAGGAACTGAATGTGTGTGTTCCTGATCTTGTCGATTCGGCCGGCAATAATCTCGAGGAGGGTCGCTTCCGTTTTATCATGAATGGGATAACGGAATTGCCGTGTAAGGATAATTTTATGGGTATCTGTATTCAATAACAGCAGAGCAACAGTATCTTCACGGCTGACGCGCTGCTTTTGAAAGCTTTAGCCCCCGGAGGATATCGTGGCTTCCTCCACCCTGGTTTTTTCGGTGAATACCGTATGCGAATCAGTGACAGAAGGCATGATCTGTAGGCTTAATTCACGTGGCTACAGGAGTATTCGTCCTGGCTGCCAGTGTTTGCAGTGCCTGAAGTAAGTTCTGTTGTTTCCATGATTTTCATAAGTTAGTAAGTGTAAAAAAAGCAGGATATTCTCTCTACCCTGCCCTTGATGCTTGTGTTATACCGGCCGTTTGCCGCTGATCAAACGCAGAAGAATGGCAATGACCGCGATAACCAATAAGATGTGAATAAGGCCGCCGGCGTGGAATCCCACAAAGCCCACAAGCCATCCGATAACCAATATAACGGCGATGATGTAAAGTAAATTTCCCATAATGTTTAATGTTTAGGTTTAGTTTATCTGTTTATGTCACTATCCCATTAAAATAAACATGCCAGTGATTTTAGATGCATTATAAGCAGGTTGTTGAGCAAATTCCCCATACTTAGGTCCTTTATGATTCACTACATGGAAACACAGACGCTGAGAACCGGAAGAGATGATAAAGCGTTTATATTATCCCGTATCTTTACGGCCATGCAGCGGCTCATGTTCCTCTTTTGCGTTCTTCCTTTCTGTCTCTTTTCACAAGGTCGGAATGAGAGCGTGCGCCATCTTAACGACATCATAAGCATGATGGATGAGGCTTCGCGGCTTAACTATACCTGGTACTACGATGCCGTGCAGCTGGCAAAGGCACTATACCGGAGCAAGGAGAAGATCAACCCGAATTACTTTTACAGCAGCCGGAGCACCAATGGTGGCGCCGTGTATTATACTAACATGGAAAAGGCTTTTCGCTTCAAAGAACTACAACCCGACAGCAAAGGGTATCTGCCTTCTTACATGGCCGACCTCATTCCATGGCTCGAAGGGAAAGAACATGTCCTGGACATGCTTCATAAACCGCATCGCAGCACGGCAGCCATCGACAGCTTCGTATACCGCTATATCCGCTGCACCGATAGCCTGTATGCCTCGCACCTACGGCTGACAGACTATGTGAGTAACAAAATGTATATGGAAGATCCTGCTTTTGTGAAAGCCAAAGCCATGCTCAAAGAACAGGAAGTCTGCTTTGAAGCCTGCCACATGGCTTCCGGGGCACTTGCCTCTGCCATGCAGCAACTTTACAGCGCCTCTTTTCCTCCCAACAAAAGCCATGCACCGGAGCAACTGGCCGAAAAAGAGATGCGCCTTACGATCAACCTGCTCGACGATTGGGAAAGAACCCTGGACAAGGGTGACTTCTCGCAAAACAGCCGCTACGACAGCCTTCTTCGTCAACTCAATAAAACAGCCTTGAGCAAAGACTCTATCTACCTCTACAACACCCGCGGCTACGGACAACGAAACAGCGGCTGGTGGGCACATAGCCGCTACCGGAGCTTCTTCAGCATGCTGCAAAGTACGGTATACTGGTATAAAACCGCCCGCCACGACAAAGAGCCTTTTCTGAAACCGGAGCTGGTACGCTACAACGGTTTTATCAATGGCTATGATACGGGGATGGAATACTACAACCGCTTCGTGGAGCTGTTTGATGGAAAAAGCATGATCGTAGTCTCCAGCTGCTGCCTCTCGCCATCGGAAATTGATACCGCCACGAATGTGTTCCTGAAAAAGCCACGCCTGCTCTATCGTTTTGCGACAGTGGAAACAACAGCGCCTGGAACAGATCATATCGCAGCCGCTACACATGAAAGCCCTGATATACAGTCCGACGCAGAACGCATCGGCAAAGCGAAACCGCATCACCTGGTGTACCTGCTGGATGCCTCTTCCTCTATGAACGAACCCGACCGTCTTCCGGAACTAAAAACAGAAGTGAAGTACCTGGTGGCATTACAACGCCCGGCTGACCGGATCTCGATGGTAAGCTTCGCCTCGCATGCGCATATTATCCTGCAGGACAAGGCCTGCATCCAAAAGCAGGCCATCTGTAATACCATCGACCAGGTGAGTGCCCTCGGCTCCACAAACATCAGCGAAGGGCTTGCCAAAGCTGCGCAAATCGCCGATAGCTGCCGCTTAAAAGAGGGGATTACCAAAGTGTTACTGTTTACCGACGGCGCCTTTAGCCTGAGCAAAACAGATAAAAAGCTGCTGAAATCTTTAGAAAAAAGCGACATCGGCTTTTGCCTGGTTTACCTGGGGCACGCGCAGAAAAGTACGGAGGAAGAGCTGAAGAAAATCTGCGAAACCGTAAAAGGCCGCTATTACAGCGCGCACAACACCAACCTGAAAGAAGTGCTGGTAAAGGAAGCTTCTGAATAAGGATGTAACATTATGCAAAAACTACCGTTATGCGTCTATACTAAAACACCATCGCATGAAACCTTATTTATACTTGCTGACAGGATTATTCCTGTCCTCTTTTCTAAATGCCCAACGGGAATTCACCACCTATCCTAATGGACTCATCTACAGTGAGGCCACGATGGGAAAGCTCCACCGCATTGTAGACTCCCTGAATTTGAAATATAAATCCTGCGAATTGAACAGGACCTATTATTCCACGGCACAGGCCAGGGCACACATCCTGACACTCGAAAAAGGAAATGCACGGGAAGCAAAAAAAGACATGAAGCAAGGGATGCCCTTCGAGGATCTTCTGAAAAAATATCCCGATGCGAAAGTCAGAAGGAATGCGCTCGTCGTACGAACCAGCTATAAAGATTACCAGGGCAAGGAGGTGATAGAATACGGGGAGGTGAACCTGAATACGAACTATGGTCTCGAGATCCAGCGAAGCAAAGCTGATCCTGACATTGGGAAACAAGACAGCTGGCTCTACGAATCTGAAAAAGAATCCCTCCAGGCGTTTTATTTCACAACTGCCATCTCGTCTGCGCCACTTAAGGAGAAATACGCCCGGCGCATCGGCTACAGCGATTGCCTGGTGGATACCAGCACCAACAAATTTAAAAGCGATGCTTCCTTTGGCAGCGCAGGCTTACCGGAAAACTGGCAATCCTTACCGGAGCCCGAAAAGATAAAACTGCTGGACAAGCTGCGCTCTACCAAGGTAATGGGCTTTTGCAGCATGGACGATGGCCCGAGGATCCATGCGGTGAACATTGCCCTGCTTTCGGCAGAGACTACCAATTGGGAAGTTTTCTTAAGATCGCACCTCGACATTATGAATGACCGTTTCGACCGGATGACTGATGCCAGCTATGCCCAGGGGCACCGCCAAACCTATATCAAAGAGCTCGAAGACCTCGACATCAATGTGCCGGAGCTGATCCTGGGAATCTCGCTGCGGGTAGAAAATCCATCCCCGAATCACTACTACGGCAGTATCGGGCGGCTGGGCAGAGCTATCAGCGAGTCGAAACAAAAAGAAGCGTTTGAAAAAGAAATGCTGGCAATGATTGCTGATCCGGAGCTGGACGATTACAACCGCGTCATCGCTTACTTTTTATACAAGAGCTACCTGAATTACCTCTACAGCGGAAAAGACCACACGGAAAAAAATCAGAAGCTGAAAACAGCCATCGCCGGGCTTCCCGGTTACCTCAAAGAGAATGCCGACTTGAAAGACGAGGACTAATGGCCATTAATGTTTGGAGAGGCTGTGTTTTCTTATTAGCTTTGTTTAACCCTCAACTCATGAACATTTACCTTAAAAGCCTCTCATTTGCCTGTAGCCTTCTTTTCTATTCATGCGGGCAGCAACAAACAACACAGCATGCGGAAGAAACAAGTATGACTGCCCGTGAAAAGCATCTCTGTGATTCTATGAAAATAGATCGCTCTGTACTCAGTGAGCTAAAAAAGCATACACATGAACAGGCAGAGCCTTTCCATTATTCCCTCTCCAAAATGTATAAGGCAGATCATTCGGTTACTGAGCTCGATCCTATCTGTCTTCCGGGCTTTGTATTCAAAGAGGAGCAGTCCAATACCAGAAGACTCATCGAAGAGTTACAGGAAAAGTTTAAGCAACAAGGCTATTACATCTTCATCCTTGAACAGAATTTCGGTCTTGGAGGAAAAGATGTGATGGCCATTCTTAAAACCACCGATCAATATGAAGTATTGCAGTCTGTGAAAACTGATGGTACCAATTACAACATTTCCAACGACAGCCTGATCAGGATTATCAAAATTCTTGACAAGAAATATTCTCTTTTTCTGATTAGCGCCAGTGGGGACCTTTGCGAGTTTAAGATCGGAAAAGAGCCGGACAGCTGGTTAGAATTAGCCAAAGAAGCCTATGCTATTTGTCCTGATATCGTAGACCAGGGAACAGGATCAGTGGAAGCTCTGGCCGATGAATTAAAAAAACACAGAAGCCTCTATCTATGGTGGGACTAATTTTTACCGAAATTTTATGAAAAATGCGATTATCATTCTTGTCACTCTGAACCTCCCGCACCCGATGTTATGTGGATAAAACCAATACTGACAGTTGCTCCAAATCTAAAATAGATAGATCATACCGTTGCAGCAATTGTTGAAATTGTTCTGCCAGCGATTATATCCCGCAGTTTAAAGAAACATATCAAACAATGAACACACCAAAAACCTGGTTTACCTCCGATCATCATTTCGGGCATAAAAACATTATTGAGCTATCGAAACGCCCCTTTGCGGATGTGGAAGAGATGAATGAAACCATGATTGCCCGTTGGAATGAAAAAGTGGGCAAAGAAGACCAGGTGTACCATATCGGGGATTTTGCCCTGATGTCGCCCGGAAAGCTAAAAGCACTCCGCGAACGGCTCAACGGAAAGATTTTTTTGATCAGCGGCAACCACGAAAGCTCGGCGCTGGATTGCCCTTCCTGTTTCGAATGGATCCGCCCCTACCACGAATTGACCGTTGCCGATGTTGACGCCCACAGGGGCGAGCGTTTCCTCGTCCTGTTCCATTATGCGATGAAAGTGTGGAACGCCAGCCATTACGGAACCTGGCATTTATACGGGCATTCGCACGGCGATCTGCCGGATGACATCACCTCTTTGTCTTTTGACGTCGGCGTCGACAATCATAACTTTTATCCCTTATCTTATGACGAGGTTAAAGCAATCATGGGTCGCAAGCAATGGACGCCGCCTTTTGAAGCGAGAAATAAGTAAAGCCCTACATGCTTTTCTCTCACAAACAGCTTAAAAGCCTTTGTTTTGACTTTGCAAAATATTCTCAAAATTCCTAGTTTTGTTAGAAAGCAGCCCGGCTGCCAAAACACGCACGGCATCATTTATGACAGAAACAGGGATCATAGGACTGGTGATCATAGCTATCAATGTGGCAGTATCCTACAAAGGCCTCAGAGATCATGTCTTTTTCGACAACTACAAATTCGAGGTTGACCGCATTTTAAAATACAAGGAATACCGGCGTCTTATCACTTCCGGTTTTCTGCACGTGAGCTGGATGCACCTCATCCTGAACATGGTCAGCCTGTACCTGTTCAGCTCTTTTATGGGCAACCTGGGATGGCTCAGCTTTCTCATTATTTATTTTGCGAGCCTTGTCGGTGGCGACCTCCTGGCCCTGTTCATTCACCGCGAGCATGGCGATTACAGCTCCGTGGGCGCTTCCGGCGCCGTATGCGGAATTATCTTTGCCTCCATTGCTTTGTTTCCCGACATGGAGATCCTGCTGTTCGGCGTCCTGCCTCTTCCCAGCTGGGCCTACGGCCTGCTCTACGTTGGCTATTCGATGTACGGCATCCGCTCCAGGCGCGATAACATCGGGCATGAGGCACATCTCGGCGGCGCGCTCATCGGGATGGTAATTGCCGTGCTACTCGAGCCGGTGGCCTTCGCCAATAATTATGTCACCATCCTGATTATTACGGTTCCTGTGATTGTCTTTATTTACCTCATCATTGCCAGTCCTAAAACGTTATTAATTGACAACTATTACTACAAGTCGCACAGCACCTATTTTGACATCGACGACCAGTACAATGAAGAGCGGGCCAATAAACAACATGAGCTCGACCGCTTGCTGGATAAGATCGGGAAGAGCGGCATCGACAGCCTTTCCAAAAAGGAACGGCAGCGCCTGGATGAATTGTCGAGGTAGTTTGCCCTTGTTGACTTCGGGAGCCTCAGTCAACACTAATAACACTCCCGGTGGTTGAGGCTCTCGAAACCATAGTTAAAAAATAGCCATCGAAAAAATACTTGTCATACTCGACTTTGATGAAACGCTGATCCACGCCACGGATAAGCCGCACGATGGTACCTGGGACTTTACGGTATTTCATTATAAAGTCTATAAGCGTCCGCATTTACAGGAGTTTTTGAAGGAGCTGAAAGCGCATTTCGAGGTGGCTGTGTGGTCATCTGCTTCTGATGATTATGTAAACCTGATCGTGAAGGAGATTTTCCCCAAAGATTATGATCTTAAGTTTGTGTGGGGACGTTCGCGCTGCACTTACCGCCCCAATTACAACAAGCTGGATGAGTTCGGCTACTACGATCCTTTCTCGCATTATGATTATGTGAAGCGGCTCGACAAAGTGCGAAAGCTGAACTTCAAAAAAGAGCGCATCCTCATCATCGACGATACGCCTGAAAAATGCCGGCACAACTACGGAAACGCGATCTATCCGAAAGAATACCTGGGCAGAAATCCGGATAATGAACTACTCCTGCTAATGCGGTATTTAGTAAGTCTGAAAGACCTCCGCACGGTTAGGAATACAGAGAAAAGGCGCTGGCGGGAGGAGGCATTAAAATTGCTTTCATAATTTAAAAAGGTTCACACCATGTCATTCCAGGCTTATTTAACCAACATCCGGATCAAAACCGGTAAAACAGCGGAAGATTTTAAGCAGATGGCTGAGAAAAAAGGCTTCACCCAAAACGGCCATATTGCGCCAGGCGTCAAGGCCACGCAGATCACCGATTGGCTAAAAGAGGAATTTGATCTCGGGCACGGACATGCGATGGCGGTGTATGCCTTGCTGAAAGGGATAAAGGAGTGAATAGTGTGGTAATCACCTAAACATCCTCCCCCTGCCCTCTCCTGAGGAGGAAATTCATCTAAAAAATTTATTCCCCAAGCTCGAGCTTTTTAATATCGGCGATGGAATTCCCGGCGATGCCTTTCACAGAACCATAGAAATTGGTGGTATTGAGCAATACTTTTTCCAGCTGCTTTTCGCGTTCCTTCCAGATCTTCGCCATCGCATTCTTTTCGCGCTGGATGCCTTCCTGCAATTCCGTAAAGCCTTCCACAATGGCTTCGATCTGCTGCTTGAACTCCACGCCTGTTAAGTAAGCATAGAGCATGCTCATCTTATCGCCTTTATTTTCCTGGCTGGCCTGGGCCGCATAGATCTTGATGAGGCTATCGCGCAGTACGAAGGACAGGGATTTTACTTCCGCAAAGGAACAGATCCACACACCTTCCTGCATGCCGAAATGATCCATGTTTTTGGGCATGGTTTCCGTGACGATCACGGCCAGGTCGGCCTGTGAATTGCGCATATCGTGCTTGAGCTTGTCAATCCAGTCGTTGCTGAATGCCTTGGTGCGCTTGCTTTCATAAATGATCTTGCCGCAGGTTTGTCCCAATGAGTTACGGATGGTATGAATCGCATCCGCGCCTTTCACGCCCTTGCCCACCTCATCCACCGTATCAAAAGGAAAGGTGCTGCGTAATAAATCTTCCAATGCAATTTCATGCACCTCTCCCTGGAGCTGCATAGAGCCCTGCTCCTGCTTGCGCACCATTTCTTCGGTGAGTTTTTTCTGAGCGTCGAGTTGCTTTTTCAGCTCCAGCAGCTGCATCTGGTGCTCCTTTTCTTTCAGGGAATTCCGCTCTGTCTCCTGTTTACGGATCTGCTCGGTGAACTGCTCCCGCTCCTCCTGTAATTTCTTCTGCACCGTGAGCTCCAGCTCCGCTTCCCGGTTTTTGATCTCTTTTTCTTTCTTCAGGTAATCGAGCTCTTTTTCCTGGCTCTCTCTCAGCTTTTGTGCTTTCTCGTTGAGCTCTTTGTTGAGCTGCTCCATCTGCATCTGCATTTCTGATGCTGCCTTTTTAATGGCTTCCTGCTCCAGCACGGCTTTCTGTAGCTTCACCTTATCGGCAATAATACGCTCCTGGTCTTCCTGCTGTTTCTTCATCTCTTCCTGCTGTTGCTCAAGGGCACGCTTTTTTTCTTTCAGCTCCTCCTGGTCTTTGTTGAAACGCTCCATATAACGTTTCCGGATCGTTCCTTCTATCTCAGCGGATATAGCATCTCCCAGCTGAAACTCATGCTTACAGTTAGGACATTTTACCGTTGATTGTGTATTGCTCATGCTCGTATTGTATTGATAAAATTAGTAAATGCCAGGTGGGGCATAGCAAAGAAAAACGCCTAAGCGTGCTCGTGAAGCCTCTTTAGCAGGAGCTCCATGCCTTCCACCGCTTTGGCTTTGATCACCGTCAGGTTGCGGATATAATCCAGGTTGAACTCGCCCGGATCGATGAGAAATTTAGGAACCGAAGCTTCCACCACATGGATCAGGTTTGCGGCCGGGTACACGTTGAGTGAGGTGCCGATGGTAATAAAAATATCCGCTTCCTGGGTCAGCATTTCCGCCCTTACCATCTCCGGCACAGCTTCGCCGAACCAGACAATATGCGGGCGGAGTTGTGCGCCTCTTTCGCAGAGCTCGCCTTCTTTCAGCTCCCACTCCTTCATGTCGTATATCAGCTCGCTCCATTGGCTGCTGCGACTTTTCATGATTTCGCCGTGCAGGTGCAATACCTTTTCGCTGCCCGCACGCTCATGCAGGTCGTCGATGTTCTGGGTGATCACCTGCACATCAAACGCCTTCTGCAAGCCGGCCACCATGATATGGGCGGCATTAGGGCTCGCCGCCATCACCTGCTTACGTCTCTGGTTGTAGAAATCCAGCACCAGCTTACGGTTCCTGGTCCAGGCATTGTAGGTCGCCACATCCTCGATCTTATATTCCTCCCACAAGCCGCCGGTATCCCTGAAGGTTTTAATACCGCTTTCCGCACTCATTCCGGCGCCGCTGAAAACAACTATTTTCTTCTTCTTCATGTATCCCTTTATTCCCGCAAACTTTAAACAATCTGTAAACAGGCTGCCGATTATCGTTTAGCTTATTCTAAATTTACACAAATTTAAATAATCCGGCAGGAATTTGTCTTTTTTGCCGGCCAATAATTAAAAAAAGGGATATTTTTACAGTCTAACAACATTTACAACCAATGAAATTTTTTATTGACACAGCAAACTTAGCGCAGATCAAAGAAGCACAGGAACTCGGTGTACTCGACGGGGTAACCACCAACCCATCCCTGATGGCCAAAGAAGGCATCAAAGGACAGGATAACATCCTAAAACACTATGTGGATATCTGCAAGATTACCACCGGTGACGTAAGCGCCGAAGTGATCGCCACCGATTTTGAAGGCATGGTACGCGAGGGCGAAGCCCTGGCGGAGCTGCATGAGCGCATCGTGGTAAAGATCCCAATGATCAAGGAAGGTTTGAAAGCCATTAAATATTTCAGCGAAAAAGGCATTAAAACCAACTGCACGCTGGTATTCTCGGCCGGGCAGGCCTTACTGGCAGCCAAAGCAGGCGCTACCTATGTTTCCCCGTTTATCGGCCGTTTGGATGACATCAGCCAGGACGGTATGGACCTGATCGACGATATCCGCATCATTTACGACAACTATGCTTACGATACACAAATCCTGGCGGCTTCCGTACGCCACCCTCTGCACATTATCCAGTGCGCGAAACTGGGTGCCGATGTGATCACAGCTCCATTGAGCGCTATTTCAGCCTTACTGAACCATCCTTTGACTGACAAAGGCCTGGCGCAATTCCTGGCTGACGCAAAGAAATAATTTTTTCCGTACCCTTCGACTACGCTCAGGGTGCGGATATATACTACAAAAGGCTTCACGGTGTGAGGCCTTTTTTGTTGGAAAAAATAACTTAAGTTTTGAGTTAAACAAATTCCTCCTTTGAAGGAGGTGGCCGCAGGCCGGAGGATGTTTCAGGATTCCGAGAACACATCTCCCCCCTCCATGCACCATCTTGGAAAGAGGGGATGTGTGTATCGCAAAACTGAAAACTAAACAAATCCCAACTTATAATGCACCACTTTCTTGGTGTCGAAAAATTCCTCTTCGAAATAATTTTTCAGATCATAGAAGGCAGCTTTTTCGAAGTGCGGACCAAACTCTTCGCGCAGGTCGCCGCCTTTTAAATATAAAATACCGTTAGGAAGGTCGTTAAAATTTTCTTTCAGAATCTTGCGGTAGATCCAGTTGTAAAACTCCGGAAACTCTGTCACGGCACGGCTCACAATGAAATGATAGCGGTCGTTAATCTTTTCCGCGCGCTCATGCTGGGCGGTGAGGTTAGTGAGGCCGAGGCCGGCCGCCACTTCCTGAACCACTTTTATTTTCTTGCCAATGGAATCCACCAGGTGAAAGGTGCTTTCGGGAAACATCACCGCCAGGGGAATGCCCGGAAAACCACCGCCCGTGCCCACATCGAGCACTTTGGTGCCGGGCTTGAAGGACATGACTTTGGCAATGCCCAGCGAATGCAAAACGTGTCGCTCAAAGAGAAGATCGATGTCCTTGCGGGAAATCACGTTGATCTGCGCATTCCAGTGCAGATAGAGGTCGTACATCTTTTCGAATTGCTCCTGCTGTGTCGCGGTGATGCCGGGAAAATATTTGAGAATGATATCGGGTTTCACTGGAAATTAAAGTTTGCTTTCCTGGTTTTTCAGGATATTGTAAAGGAACTCGCGTGCGCGGAAGAGCTGCGCTTTTACAGTACCTACGGGCAGATCGAGCTTACCGGCGATCTCTTCGTAGCTGAGCTCTTCGTAGTAGCGCATTTTTACCAGCTCCCTGTAACGCGGCTTGAGCTTTTCCACCACATCGCGCAGCATCTCTACCTTTTGCTTTTTAATGATGTTCTCTTCCGGGTCGAGGGTTTGTGATTTGATATTCTTGGAGAACTCCTGCCCTTCGTCGTTCTCCATTTTGGTGTCGAGCGAGAGGGAGGTGCTTTTTTTCTTGTTCCTTAAAAAATCAATGGCATTGTTGCTGGCAATCTTAAACAGCCAGGTGCTGAAGGCATAAGTGGGCGTGTATTGGTCGAGGCGCTTGAATGCCCTGCCGAACGCTTCAATGGTAAGGTCTTCTGCATCGTCTTTGTTATTACACATCCGCAGCATCGTAAAATAAACCGATTCGCGGTAGCGGTGCAGCAATTCGGCATAGGCTTTTTGGTCGCCGTGCTTCAGGGCCTGCTGGATCAGTTTATAATCGTAAACCGCTTTCGTGGTTAATTTTTCCGATGGGTCTAACTCTTCCATTTATTAGGTTTATGAAGTAGCTTACTGATATGAATCACAGGATAAACCATCAGGAGAACGAATTCATAAAAAAAAGACATTCCCCAAAGATCCGGCTCATTCAGCTGTTTCGATACTTTTCTAAAGATAATCATTTGCAGGCATATTTTCACTATTAAACCCGCAAGGGCGCTGATAAAGGTGGCCTTGAAGAAAAGCAGGGTAAAAAACAGGATGTAAAAGGCGTATTGCAGCAGGTAGCCGAAGCCGATCCGGAGCTTGCTGTCGGAGGTATAATGCGGCGCTGTAGTCAGGTGACGCTGTTTCTGGCGTTTCCAGTCGGTGAAGGTTTTTTTGGCCACGGAGTATGTCACCGAGGCGTGTGATACAGAAATAGCCGTATTCTCAGGCGTACAGGCATCGTTGATGAAAAGGTCATCATCACCCGACTCGATGTGGTAATGTTTGGAAAAACCTTTTTGCTTGTAAAAGAGGCTTTTTTTGTAGGCCAGGTTCCTTCCCACGCCCATATAAGCCTTACCTTTCACCGCTGCCGACAGGTAGTTGGCGGCTATGAGGAAAGTATCGAAACGGATAAGCCTGTTGAGAAAACCGGGCTCTTTTTTATAGGCGCCATAGCCCAGAACGATCTCTTTGGTAGTGCTGAACTTTCCGGCCATCTCTGCAAGCCATTGCTCACCGGCCGGAAAACAATCGGCATCAGTAAACACGAGGTTATCATATTTTGCACCTTTAATGCCTACCAGCACCGCAAACTTTTTACCGTGCTTGTAGTAGTCGTCTTCCTTGATATTTACTTTTTTCAGGTTCGGGAAGATCTTGGCAAACTCGTCAATCACGTTCTCCGTATTATCAATGGAGCAATCGTTTACCACAACCACTTCAAATTCGGGATAATTCTGCACGAGGATCCTGGGAAGGAATTCCGTGAGGTTATCGTCCTCATTGCGTGCGCAGATGATCACCGATACCGGCTCTTTGGAAGCCGCCACCAGGGTCTCCTGTTGTGAATAACGACCGATCGGCAGGATATGAATAAAGTAATGAATGATGATGCCCGCAAACGACAAACCAAAAGCAATTAACATGAGCTCGTAAAGCCCAATCTCAACAAATCCGGGAAAATACATACTAACAAAAATAGCACCGATTACCCATGCTAATAAATGTATATTTGCATTTATTAAACAAAGAAATTAACAATGCTCAACGGAATAAAAGCGGTCATTTTTGACATGGACGGCGTGATCATCGACTCCGAGCCTTTATGGCGCCGGGTGATGATCCGGAGCTTTACCGAGGCGGGAATTCCCTTTACGGAGAACGACTGCCGCATCACTACCGGACTTCGTTTCAGGGAAGTGGCCGCCTATTGGTTTAGCAGGCACCACATCACACACATTCCGGTCGACGAATTCGATGCCCTGGTAGTACAGCGGCTGTCGGACCTTATCCGCGCGGAAGGCACGGCGATGCGCGGTGTATACAAAGCGCTGGAACACCTGAAACAAAGCGGCTATAAGATTGCGGTGGGCACCTCCTCCAATACGGCGTTTATGAATACGGTGATGGATGCCCTGAAAATCCGCCATTATTTTGATGCACTGTGCTCGGCAGAGCACATGGCTTATGGCAAGCCACATCCCGAAGTATTCCTCACCTGTGCAGCGCAAATGGGCGTACAGCCTAAAGAATGCCTGGTGATCGAAGATTCCGTCAACGGCATCGTGGCAGCCAAAGCCGCGCAGATGAAGGTAATCGCCATTCCCGACGAAGAAAGCAAACACAATCCAAAATTCGTATTGGCCGATTACCGCATGGAGTCGCTGGAAGAGTTTGTGCCTCAGAAACTGAATACCTGAAATCCAATTGAATCATAGGAACAGACTGGCCCCGATGCTCGTCAATCTCTGCTCTGTTACCTGCGAACAGCTCTTACCAAAGCCTCCTAAAGCGTTTGTCTCTTATCCGCACAAAGGCGGAGCTGATTTACAGCAGCCCGGAGAACAGGAATTTCGTGATGAGTACATCATCTCCTGGAAATTCGATGAATCCATCCAAAAGTGGGTCAGCAGCAGAGGCGATGTATCGGATACAATCCAATAGCCGGCGATCTATGACTCGTTGTGAAGCCCTCTACTCCGCATCCATTGTATTCCTCAAAAAGCTATTCATCGGCAGCATGGCTTTGAATACTTTCGCCGCGTAAGTTGAAAAATTCTTATCCAGAACCTGGGCATCGGTGAGGTCGTGAACCACAATAAAGCTTTTATGCTGCAACAGGTCCAAATCGGGATGTTCTTTATCATAGCCTTTTGGCGCGGTTTTCAGCTTGTCTTCTTCTGAGAGGCTGCCGAAATAATTTTTAAAATCTTTCGCCGCCAGGATCTTACGGAAGTCTTTTCCGTTATAGTCTATTTCCTGCCTGATAGCCGCCAGCACATCGGGCATCGGCTGCCAGCAACCACCGGCCAGGAAGCTCTTGCCCGGCTCTACATGCAGGTAATAGCCCGGCACCGGCGATTTTTTTCCACCGGGATTCATGCTGGCTCCCATGTTGGTTTTATAAGGCGACTTGTCTTTGCTGAAGCGGATGTCCTTATTGATGCGGAACATGCATTTCTTTGCTTCCAGCCCGGCAAGTGCAGGGTCGTATACTGTTGTTTTATCAAGCACCGATTTGATCAGTGCTTCGAATTCCGCTTTGGCAGCTTCGTAAGTTTTACGGTTCTCATCGAACCATTCCTTTTTGTTGTTCTTGGCCAGTTGCTTTAAAAATTTCAAGGTTGTTTCCATGATGGTGATGGTTAAAGGGTTGAATTGGCTGAGCGCCTCTTTTTAAAATAATCCATGATCAGTACGGTGTTCAGGAGCAAGCTGAGGCAATAGAAAAAATCTTCAATGGGAATACTTGATACGCGGATCGCCATGTTCTCCTCATCGTCGTAGGAGACGATGGGCAGGTAGGTGATCAATCCGTCGAACAAGAGAAAAGGAATCAGGGTCACAAAAAATGCCAGATAGAAGCGCCCCATCCGGTTAAACTTATACACAAAGGCCGCAATGAATACCACCACGAAACAAATGCCTGCATTCACAATGGTATAGATTCTGTCGTAAAAAAGAATGCAGGACGCCAGCGATAATACCAGAACGATGATCGTGATAAGCTTTGGCCTGGTCACGACCTCTTTGACAACGTAGGCATTCAGGCATTCATAGATAAAGGCACAGGAATAAGGCACCACGATAAAAAACAGCACTTCCTCAATAGGCAGGTTAAAGAGGTAAATCCCGCAGATATACTGCGGGTTGAAGCTCCATACGCCGCGTTCGGTAAAGTGTATATCCCAAAGAACAAACAGGACCGAGTTTACCAGGATAGCAGGTAGCAGGTATTTCCAGTGCTTATAAAAAGCCACTTTTTTATCGAAGCTGAGCAGGAGCGGAAAGATCAGGCTTAGAATATCCAGCCATAAGTATGTATAGTGTGCATTCATGAATTTATCTGACTAAGTACAAGGCTACAAAAAACAGAACCTGGATGATGTAAAAGGCTTTGGCGGTAGGGTTCGGCTTTTTGGAAAGCTCCTTTCCCGCAAACCAGTTTATGCCAATGGAAATGAGAAACCAGGCGATGTAGTTTTGCAGAGGGATACGCGCGCCGCGCCAGTACCAGAAATCAAAACGGGATGCACTTTGCTCAATAAAAAAATCAAGCCCTACCATGAGCAAGGCTGCCAGAATGGTGTTCGCATATTTGTTCTCAAACTGCACCAACTGGTTGGTGGCATAAATCAGCAAGGCCCAGTTGACGCCGATCAGCAAGGGCGTGGAAAGCAGCTTATAGCCCAGCGCCGAGCCATAGTAGTAATGCCCGAAGATCCAGCCCGTTCTCACACCCAGCACTTCAATGAAATAACCTGCCAGGGCTGTCAGCAATAAGGCCAGGTAAAACAGGCCTTTCGGCTGGTTGCTCATCACAATGACCAGGACTGCCGACAAGAGTAAATTGACCGGTGTAAGCGAGCGGAAATACGCCGGGCTGATGAGAAAGCCGATGAATCCTACCAGGTGAAAAATGGCAATAATGGTGATGGGCAGGTGTTTTTTCAGCAGCGACATTCGTAACAATTTAATAATGTGATTTTCCTGTTAACAGCCAATAAATTTACTTGTTTTACGGTATAAATTGTAAAAAACTATTGAAGCATAATGATTATATTTGGTTGATTATTGCGAATTTCAAAACCATGCAAAAACAAAAAATTCCGTACATCAACCGGGAGATCAGCTGGCTGTCGTTTAATGACCGGGTATTACAGGAAGCATCGGATCCAACCACACCACTTATTGAACGTCTCAAATTTTTAGGTATTTTCAGCAACAACCGCGATGAGTTTTACCGTGTGCGCGTTGCAACGATCAACAGGCTTTCCAAGCTCGGTAAAAAAGCCATTGCCATCTATGGCGATGATCCGAAAGAACTGCTCCAAAAAATGCAGCGAAAGGTGATCGAGCAGCAACAGCGCTTCGAGGCTATCTACCAGGAGCTCCTGCATGAGCTGGCCAAAGAGAACGTGTTTATCATCAACGAAAAACAGCTCAACACGGAGCAGCAGAAATTTGTGAAAGATTACTTTCACAACGAAGTGGCTTCCACGATTTTCCCTATTATGGTGGACGAGAACAAGTCCTTCCCATACATGAAGGACAAATCGGGCTACCTGTTCGTCAGGCTGATTGCCAATAACAGCAAGCAGAAGAACAAATACGCCCTCATTGAGATCCCATCCAAAAGCACGACGCGCTTCATCATCCTGCCACAGGAAAAACATAAAAAATACATCATCCTGCTGGATGACGTGATCCGCTACAGCGCCAACGAAATGTTCTCGGTGTTCGGCTATACGGTCAAGGAAGCCATCAACATTAAGCTGACGCGCGATGCGGAGCTGGACATCGACCAGGACGTAAGCAAAAGTATGCTGGAAAAGATCTCCAAAAGCGTGAAAGACCGCAAGAAGGGACAGCCTGTGCGCTTTGTGTACGACAGCACGATGAGTAGCGAGATGTTGAGCTTTATCATGAAAAAGCTGGGCATGGACAAGAAAGACAATGCCATTCCGGGCGGCCGTTACCACAACTTCAAGGATTTTATCCGATTCCCCAATATCGGTGAGAAAAAGCTGGTATACAATCATCCGCCGGCGCTTGACCATAAATATTTACAGGACATCCACACGAGCATCCTGCAGGTGATCCGGCAAAAAGATATTTTGCTGCATTATCCTTACCACACCTTTGACCACATCATCACCCTGCTGCGTGAGGCGTCCATCGATCCTACGGTGGAATCCATCAAGATCACCTTCTACCGCGTAGCCGACTCCTCCAAGATTGCCAATGCGCTCATCAATGCGATTAAGAACGGGAAGAAGGTAACGGTGCTGGTTGAATTACAGGCGCGCTTCGACGAGGAAAATAATATATACTGGGCCAATAAGCTCCAGGAGGAGGGGGCTACCGTTATCTACGGCGTACCGGGATTAAAGGTACACAGCAAGCTTTTCCTGATTACCACCCGCGTGAATAACAGGGAGGTGAAATATGCTCACATCGGCACCGGAAATTTTAATGAGAAAACAGCCCGCATCTATACGGATTTCAGCCTGCTGACAGCCGACAAGAATATTACGGAAGAAATTACCAGTGTGTTTGATTTTTACGCCAACAATTTCAAAACGGGTGCCTACAAGCATCTGGCCGTGGCTCCCTTCTTCATGCGACAGACTTTCGTGAACCTGATCAACAAGGAAATAGAATTTGCCAAAGCAGGAAAGCCTGCTTACATGGTTCTGAAGATGAACAGCCTGGTGGATAAGGACATGATCACGAAACTGTATGAGGCGTCGCAGGCTGGTGTGAAAATTACGCTGATTGTACGGGGCATCTGCTCTCTGGTGACAGACGTTCCCGGATTCAGCGACAATATCAAGGCATACAGCATTGTCGACAAATACCTGGAGCATGCGCGCGTGTTCATCTTCGGCAACAACGGCGACGAGAAGATCTTCATCACCTCAGCCGATTGGATGAGCCGGAACCTTGACAGCAGAAGCGAAGTGGCGGTACCGATCTATAGTCCTGAAGTCAAGAAACAAATCAAGGACATCATCGATATCCAGTTATCCGGCAATACGAAAGTGAGGGTACTCGACAGTACCCAGCAAAATTTGTATAAGAAAGCCAGGCCCGGAGAAAAAAAGATCCGGGTTCAGGACGAGATCTATAACTATTTAAAAAGGGACAAAGAAGCGTATCTGAAAACGTTGACCTTAACTAAAAAACAATTGGCGACCTTATGATCTTTGCCGCAGTAGATATAGGAAGTAATGCGATGCGCCTGCTGTTTTGCAGGGCGTATGAAGTGAATGGCAAACCGGTATTCAGCAAGGAAGAGCTGATCCGCTTACCGATCCGGTTGGGAGAGGATGTGTTTTTGAATGGCCGCATCTCCGACCGGAAAGCGGAAAAACTCATCACGGCGATGCGTGGCTTTTCGGAATTGATTAAGGTATATGAAGTGGATGCCTACAGGGCTGTGGCGACCAGCGCTATGCGCGATGCCTCCAACGGCATCGAAGTGATTGAGCGCATTAAAAAAGAGGCAGGCCTGAACGTAGAGATCATCGACGGCAAGTCGGAAGCCCAGCTGGTATTTTCGAACCACATCGAAGAAATGCTGAATCCAAAACATGCTTACCTCTACATCGATGTGGGTGGCGGCAGCACGGAGCTGACCTTGTATTACAACCACAAAGTAATGGCTTCCAAATCGTTCAACATCGGCACGGTGCGGATGCTCCTCAACAAAGTGGAGAAAGACGAGTGGGATAATATGAAAGACTGGATCAAGTCTACCACGCTTGGGGTGAGGCCTCTGAGTGCTATTGGCTCGGGAGGCAACATCAACAAGATCTTCAAGATGACCAAAAAAGACACGAAGAGCCTGAGCTATAACAAGCTCAAAGGCATCAATGATATGCTGAACTCCTATACCTATAACGAGCGTGTGGAAGTATTGGGCTTAAAGCCCGACAGGGCCGACGTCATTGTACATGCTTCCAGGATCTTCATCACCATTATGAAAACCGCCGACATCGACAATATTTTCGTCCCACAGATCGGTTTATCGGATGGGATTGTACACGACCTGTATGATAAAACAAAAGCGGAGAGGGTAAGCTGAGGGGCTTACTCTTTTCGGGCTCCGTGAGTGGATACAGTATTCAGGAAGAAATATAAAATTAAAACCTCGCCGTCTTCATCCGTAAAAGAACACAGATGAATCGACTTCCCCGGAGTAAGGAATAAGGAAAAGCACAGGAAAAATCTATTTCTCCGCCAGGTAAATAGCAGCCAACCCCAACCCTACCGAGCTAAAAGAAGCATTCTTATAGCCGACTTTTTCAAGGATCGCCGTAAAGCGCTCGTTATCCGGGAACGCCTTGATTGATTCCGGTAAATAGGTATAGGCCCGGGTATCTTTGGAGAACATCTTCCCTAAGGTCGGGGTGATGTATTTGAAATGAAAATGGTAAAACTGCTTCACCGGGAATTTGCGTGGCGAGGAAAACTCCAAAATACAAAGTTGCCCACCCGGTTTCAGGATCCGGAGCATGTTGGCGAGTCCTTTTTCGAGGTTCTCAAAATTCCTCACGCCAAAACCAACGGTAATCGCATCAATGGAATTATCAGGCAGGTCGCAGGTCTCAGCATCGCCATATTGCAGGGTGATGATATCCTGCAAATGCCGCTTCGCGATCTTCTCACGCCCGAACTTCATCATGCCTTCGCTGATGTCGATCCCGATAATGGATTTAGGCTTTAACCTGTTTGCTTCAATAGCAAAATCTGCTGTGCCGGTAGCGACATCCAGCATGCGCTGTGGTTTTTTCGCAGCAATTTTCCGGATGCATTTCTTCCGCCAACCTTTATGGATGCCAAGAGACAGTAAAGAGTTTAAAAAATCATAACGAAAAGCGATGTTGTCAAACATCTGCGCCACCTGCTCTTTCTTCGATTCGTTAGTATTGTAAGGTGTAATTGGGTCCATGCCTGTTTGCCGCTGATCTCGCGGATTAATCGCAGATTATCATTCATTGTATTCATCCGCGCAGATCTGCGAAATCTGCGGAACAAAAAACTACTTCACAAAGTCAAGCTTCAAAGATTCCTCCAGCAACTGCTCTTTATCAACCGGCACAACGCCGATCTTCTCGCACACCAGGCCACCTGCCAGGTTGGAGATGGAGGCCATCACCACAGGATCGGCGCGCAGGGCAACCAGCAGGGCCGCCACGCTGATCACGGTGTCTCCTGCCCCACTCACATCGGCAATGCTGCGGATATGCGCCGGGATATGCTGCTTCTCCGAACGGGAGTTGGTGATCACACCTTTTTCAGCAAGCGTTACCAGGGCCGTCTCAAACTTTTGCTTCACACGGAAGCTGCTGATCGCGCGTTGCAGCTCATTGATATTATCGGAGCTCACATCCATTTTCAGGCCTTCACGCAATTCTTTCAGATTCGGCTTGAATAAGGTAACGCCTTTGTAAGCATTGAAATTCCTGGTCTTGGGATCCACACAGGTTGGAATACCTTTGCTCTTTGCCAGCTCCACCACTTTGGTGATCAGCTTCGGCGTGATGAGTCCTTTGTTATAATCTTCAAACAGGATCACATCAATCTTGTCATGCTGAATGATATAAGAGATCAGCGTCAGCAATTGCTGGGTCTCGGAAGCGGAGATATCCTCTTCGATCTCTTCATCCACACGCAGCAGCTGGTGGTTGTTCCCGATGATCCGTGTTTTTTCGGTCGTAATGCGGTCACGGGATTTCAGGATGCCTTTCTGACTAAGCTTTTGTTTTTTCAGGAGATCGAGGAAGGCCTGTCCTTCGAGGTCGATGCCGATCACCGAACACAAAATAGGATTGGCTCCCATCGCCTGAATGTTGAGGGCCACGTTGGCCGCTCCACCCAGGCGCTTCTCTTTTTTATGCACGGCAATGATCGGAACCGGCGCCTCCGGGGAAATGCGGTTCACCTTGCCCCACATATAGCTATCGATCATTACATCCCCAATGATCAGAACGTTCAGGTTGTTGAACGATTTGAACATTTCGCGGATGTGTTCTTTCTTAACGGATAATTTTTTCATTTAATTGTTGTCTGAGACCACATAGTCGCATTAAGAATACATGGTCTTTATACGTTGAACTTTATTTTACTGACAATGTCTTCATCCCTTAAATCTCTCCCGTCCCTTGATTCTCTTTTGTCTCTTAACTTAATTTTTCAATCGCCGCTTTCATGCGCTTCAGGGCTTCCGTAAGCTTATCTTCAGAAGTCGCGTAGGAAAAACGGATGTATTTATCATCGCCGAAAGCCGCGCCGGGTACAAGCGCCACGTGCGCCACATCCAGCAGAAACATCGACAGGTCGGTAGCATTGTTGATGGTAAACCCATTGTAAGACTTCCCAAACAAAGCCGATACTTCAGGGTATACATAAAATGCCCCCTGCGGCGTATTTGTTTTAAAGCCCGGAATATCCTTCATCAGTCCAAGCACCAGGTCTCGTCTTTTCAGGAAAGCATCGCGCATGTAGTGCGTGCTCTCTGCCGGAAGCTCCATCGCCGCATGCATCGCTTTTTGCGTAATGCTACAGGTTGCGGATGTAAACTGCCCCTGCATTTTATCGCAGGCCTGCGCTATCCATTTTGGCGCAGCCATGATGCCGCCCCTCCAGCCTGTCATCGCAAAACCTTTGGAAACACCATTGATGGTGATCACCCGGTCTTTGATATCGGCGAACTGCGCCATGCTCTCATGACCGCCCACAAAATTGATATGCTCATAAATCTCATCGCTCATGATGTACAGGCCATCATGCTGTTTCACCACATCGGCAATGGCGCGCAGTTCCTGTTTGCTGTATACGGAGCCGGTAGGGTTACACGGTGTGCTGAACATCATCATGCGTGTTTTCGGCGTGATGTGCGCTTTCAGCTCTTCGGCGGTAATCTTGAAATCATTCTCAATGGTGGTATCGATGATCACAGGCACACCACCGGCCAGTTTCAGGATCTCGAGGTAGCTTACCCAGAAAGGCGCAGGGATGATCACCTCATCGCCCGGGTTGATCAGGCACAATACGGCATTGGCAATACTTTGCTTGGCGCCGGTGGATACCACGATCTCGTCGGCAGTGTAATCCAGGTTGTTGTCTCTTTTGAATTTATGCGCAATGGCTTGTCGTAACTCCACATAACCGCTTACATGCGTGTAGTAGCTGAAATTGTCATTAATTGCCTTGATGGCAGCCTGCTTAACCACATCAGGCGTCGCAAAATCGGGCTCACCGAGGCTAAGGCTGATAATATCCACCCCCTGGGCTTTTAACTCACGGCTCTTACGGGCCATAGCAATGGTTTGCGATTCTGAAATTAGGTTAACTCGGTCCGATAAATGTGTCATTAAACAGGTTTTAAAATGCGAAACAAATCTAAGGATTTCACCCATATCTCAAACTTAAATTCTATTAATTTTACCTCGCAGAATGTTTATCGTTTTTTTTGTAAAACTCCCGGCTATTCCCTAATTTTCAAGCTAACAAACACGAAACGAATCTATGAATTACTGGCTGATCAAATCAGAACCTTTTAAGTACAGTTGGGACCAATTTAAGAAAGACAAATCCGCCACCTGGGATGGTGTCAGGAATTACGCGGCCCGCAATAACCTCAGGGCGATGAAAAAAGGCGACCTGGCCTTCTTCTACCACAGCAACGAAGGCCTGTGCATTGTAGGCATCGCCAAAGTGACCAAAGAACATTTCCAGGATCCCACCACTACAGATCCGGCCTGGCTGGCTGTAGAGTTTGCTCCGTTCAAAGCCCTGAAAAAGCCGGTGACACTGGCGCAGATGAAAGAGGACGAGAAGCTGAAAAACATGGACCTTATCAGGCTGTCGCGCCTGTCGGTAGGTGCCGTGAGGCCGGAAGAATTTGACCACATCTGCCTGCTGGGCGGCATGGATAAATAATTAGCACAGATTTTGTAATTCCAAGCACTATGAAAACGATCACACTTGTACTCGCCATGCTTTTTTCTGTTTCCTTTTATGCTCAAAAAGGAAATTTCCCTGCGCTGGCAGGCCATACGCTCGAAGGCTCATCCATCAGCCTTCCTTTGGCCGGCACCAAAAAATTCACCATCGTGGGCCTTTGCTTTAAGCGGAGCGCCGAAGAAGACCTCAAAACCTGGATCCAGCCGATGTACGAAACCTTTGTTGCGAAAGCAAACGGCACGGACTATTTCGATGTGGCCAACTATTACGATGTCAACTATTATTTCATTCCCCTGATCAGCGGCTTTAAGAAAGCAGCAGCCGATTTTAAGGCCGCTACACAAAAAGACCTCTGGAAAAATGTCATCGATTGCGATACGGATATTGCTGTCCTTAAAGCGCAGCTGAAGCCAGGCAACGAGGACGTTCCTTACTTCTACGTGATCGATACGAACGGGAAGATCATAGAAGTGGTTTCCGGAAAATTTACCGAAGATAAAATGGATAAGCTGCAGGAAGCGATCGACTGATACAGCAGCAGCAACTAAAAAAAGCCCCGCCGGACAATCCGTGCGGGGCTTTTCCCACTTAACCCAAACCACAAAAAATTAAACCTTAACCACAACACACATTCAATGATTTCTCTGCTTAAAATAGGAGGTGAACAAACCCAGTGCCACCAGGAAAATAAATGCTACCGGTAAAGCAAACTGGAGATTAACGGAGGAGAGCATGGCATTCATAACGTATAGATTTAGATGATTGATAATTCTAACTACTTATACACCCGCAAAGAAGCAGAAGTTCAGGACACTTGGTAAGTGGCGGCTTTTACAAAACAAGTGGTTGGAATCGGGGTAAAAATGGATGAGTGGTTGTGGAATAAATTAAGATCAAGATTTACTTAAATCTATTTAGCTTCATAAAACGAATAGCGGAGAACAACATCGTACACCTACGACGCACAAAAAACCTATCATATTACAGTCTATAAACATACAGCCCCGCTGGGGCTATAGGACATCTCTAAATCAGGAATCAGTTTAACTGAAAGTTTCGAATGCAGTTGAAATACTGTATAACGAACAATTCCAGTTTGCTCCGTAGGAGCAATATGTTTATAGAAAAAAGTCATCGCGAGATGTTCCGGCTCCGTAGGAGCTGTATGTTGCCCTACATCATTACGATAAAAAAAACCGCGTTCATCTGCCGGATCCGCGTCATCTGCGTTCCATTATTTACATTATTACTGCAGATTCAACAGTGGCTTACGGTCAATGAAGCCGCCACCGATCAGGTCGTCGCCTTCATAGATCACCGCGCTTTGGCCCGGAGCAATGCCCGTAGCCGATTCGTGAAATACGATATTCAGCTTATCGCCAACCGTATTGATGGTGCTCATGCGCCCGGAATCCTTGTAACGGATTTTTGTCAGCGCCACAAAATCCTGCGGTAATGACGCGTATTTGATCAGGTTGAAATCGCGCACGGTGATCTCCTGCTCTTTCAGGTCTTCCAGGTCGCCCAATACGACGGTGTTGGTTTCCGGGATGATCTCCTTGACGAATACAGGCTCACCCATGGCAATATCGAGGCCTTTGCGTTGGCCAATGGTATAGAATGGGTATCCGCGGTGGATCCCTACTTTTTTTCCTTTAAAGATATAGTCACCGCCTTCTACTTTTGCTTCCAGGTCGGGGAGCTTGTGTTTCAGAAAGGCGCGGTAGTCGTTATCCGGCACAAAGCAAATATCGTAGCTCTCGCTTTTGTTGGCAAGGTCGATAAAACCGGCATCCTTGGCCATTTGCTTGATCTCCGTTTTTTGGTAACCGCCCAGCGGGAACATAGTGCGTTGCAGGCTTTCCTGCCCAAGGCCCCATAACACATAGGTTTGGTCTTTGCTTTGGTCCAGTCCTTTGAAGATCACCTTGCGGTGATTCTCTTCCCTGATCTGTGCATAGTGCCCGGTAGCGATGAACTCGCAGTCGAGCATATCGGCACGTTTGAGCAAGGCTTCCCACTTGATGTGTGTGTTACACAGCACACAGGGATTAGGCGTACGGCCGGCCAGGTATTCTTCCACAAAATTATCGATGATGTGCGTTCCGAATTCTCCGCGGATATCGAGGATGTAATGCGGGAAACCAAAGGACACAGCCATAGAGCGTGCATCGTTGATACTGTCGAGGCTGCAGCAGCCGGTTTCCTTTTTACTGCTGCCCGATGTTTCGTAATCCCATGTTTTCATGGTGATCCCGATCACTTCATACCCTTGTTCGTGCAACATCATAGCAGCCACAGAGCTGTCGATTCCACCGCTCATAGCTACCAGTACTTTTCCGTGCTTACTCATGTCTTCTGATTTGAACAGTCCCTTCCGGGGCGATTTCTGATTGTGATGCTTATAACAGTTTATAAACCACGATTGTTTAAGCAACCGGCTTATTTTCCTGTTTTTGTTGTTGCTGTTTTAGTGGTGCCTGCTTTAGCACCCGTTTTGGGCTTCGGACTCAGCGTGCCGGTAGTGGCAGTAGCGGCTTTCGGCTTCTCGTCGTTTACCTTATTTTTATTGAAGAAGGCCTCGGTTTCCGCTTTGGTAGCCAGCTCTCCACTCTTCGTGTATAATTCCTTCTCCTTCACTTTTCCATTCGACTCGCGGTAGATCCAGGGTCCCGTTTTCTTCCCGTTTTTGTAATAGCCGGTAGCCGCTGCAATGCCGTTTGGATAATAGTAGGCGTTCTTTCCTTCCATTTTTCCATTCACATAAGTTCCTTCCCCTTTCACCGCGTTCTTTTCAAAATACAATTTAAAAGGCCCGTCCTGCACATCCATTTTGTAATTCCGCTCCTCGCTCACCACGCCATCCGGGAAATAAATAATCTCCTTGCCGTTCTTTTTGCCCATGGCATAGCTTTCCCGGGAGATCAGCACCGCCTTGTCGTCGAAATAGGTCCAAACGGAATCTTTTTGTTCGTTGATGTATTTCCCATAGGCCATTTTTTTGCCCGTAGGATGAAACATGGTCGAATAAGCAATTTTGCCATCCTGCTTGAAGTTCATAATCACCTTCACGCTGTCGAAGGGGTAATAGTATTTAAAAATGCCCTGCGGCTTATCGTCCTTGAACAATCCTTCGTAAATGAGTTTGTTCGTTTTGTCATCTTTCTTCTTCCAATAGCCTTGCTTCTTCCCCGAAGCATCTACCGTTTGGGCAAAGGAAGTACTGAAACATAAAAGGATAAGGATAGTACCCGTAAATCTGATCATAAATTTGGTTTTTGACTATAACCTTTTGAAGGTCTAAAGTTACACCATACTTATGAAAAAGGCCCTCTTTTGGTCTATTTTTTCAAATTTTAGCGCTTTTTAAGCTTTTCCCTGTACCAAAGCGCCCTTCAAAGCGTTAGATTTACCATCATCTATCCCACCAGACATGAAAAAATTACTGCTCATTATCCCATTGCTTGCCGGCATTTTCCTTTTCTTTAATTTCAGTGAGCCTGCCAATTATAAGGACGGAGACATCATTTTCCAGGCGACTTCCGGCGACAGGGGCAAAGCGATCCAGCTGGCCACCAAAAGCAAGTACAACCATTGCGGCGTTCTTTTCAACGAAAACGGAAAATGGATTGTCTACGAAGCGGTGCAGCCGGTGAAGAAAACGGCACTTTCGGCCTTCAACAGCCGTGGGCAGGGAACGGTGATGCGCCTTAAAAACACGGCCCTGAAACCGGAAGACATTGAAAAACTAAAGACCGTGTTTAAAGGCTACGAACATAAAAACTACGATGACGCCTTTAACTGGAGCGATGACCGCATTTATTGCAGCGAGCTCGTGTACAAGCTTTACCATAACGGGCTTAACATTAAGCTGTGCGAACCCCGCAAATTAAGGGACTTTGACCTGTCGAATCCTTTGGTAAAGGCCCAGCTGAATTTACAATACGGCAACAACATTCCGCTGGAAGAGCCGATGGTGGCCCCGGGCGACATTTCGGAGTCGGCGCTTCTGGAAGTGGTGAAGTAAAACACCCCGTCCACCAGCTGAAGAGCACTCCTCTTTCAGAGGGAGAAATGCAACAAAAAAGCCCACCGGAAAAGGTGGGCTTCTGAACAAAAATCTTAAAACAATTACGCGTTGGCTGCTTCTTCCGATAAGGCCTGAATGATCTTAGCTTCGATCTCAGCCGCCAGGTCAGGGTTTTCGTTGAAGATGGCTTTCACCGAATCTTTCCCTTGCCCTAATTTGGTGTCTTCGTAGCTGAACCAGGAGCCGCTTTTCTTGATGATGCCTTTTTCAACACCGATATCAATGATCTCACCTACTTTGCTGATACCTTCTCCGAAGATGATATCGAACTCTGCCATACGGAAGGGAGGTGCTAATTTATTTTTAATCACTTTCACACGGGTGCGGTTACCGTTTACCACGTCACCGTCTTTGATCTGGCTCACACGGCGGATATCCAGACGTACGGACGCGTAGAATTTC
>CALRIU020000018.1:0-107665 GCA_943362175.1 Hydrocarboniphaga daqingensis
GCTTCACCAAGCGTGATCTGTGCCGGAGCTACGGTAAGCTTAACAGCGAGCGGAGCTACGACTTACAGCTGGATGCCAAATAGCTCTACATCAGCAACAACAACAGCTGCACCAACTGTTTCGACCACGTATACCGTATCCGGAACAACCGCTGGCTGTACCAATACCAAAACGCTGAATGTAACGGTAAACAACGTACCAACCCTGACAGTAACGGGTACTCCTTCAGCATTGTGTACGACAGGCGCTACGGCAACCCTGACAGCAATCGGTACGTCTACGGCTTATGTATGGAGCAGCGGTGCCACTACGGCAAGCACAACAGTTGCCCCGGCATCCACAACGGTGTACACTGTAACAGGTACCAACAGCTGCGGTGTGAAAACGGGGACAACCAGCATTGCGGTAGCAACAACTCCGACCATTGCAGCAATGTCTTCATCGACACTGACTTGCGCCAACAACTCGGCCGTGTTAACAGCCAGCGCTACTCCTGGAGTAACATTCTCCTGGAATACAGGTGCCAGCACGATGAGCATCTCTGTGTCACCAAGCGTAACGACTACTTATACGGTAACAGGAACCAATGCCTGCGGAACAGCAGTAGCAACTGTTGTACAGAATGTGTCACCTTGTACAGGTATCGAAGAGATCACCGGTGCAGGCGAGATCAGCATCTATCCTAACCCTGCGAATGACTACATTAGTATTGCAGTGCCGGCCAATGTGGCCTCTGCCAATACCAGCGTAGAAATAACAGATGCTTTAGGTAAACTGGTGATGAAAGAAACCATCAACACAGACGTGACAACCCTGCGTATCACGAAACTGGAAGACGGTGTCTACTTCTTCAAAGTGGTTACGAACAACCAAACCCTGAAAGTTGGTAAAGTGGTGAAACACTAATCATACAAGCTCTCATTAAAAAGCCTCCCCGGTATCGTATCGGGGAGGCTTTTTTTATGTGCGGAATCCGCAGGGCCGAAGCCTGCCGCAAGACCTGTGGTTATGAACGAGGCTTGTTTTTCAGCTCGATCCAGCGCGACATGTATTTGGTGCTGGCGAGGCGATGATGGAGCAGCATGGATCCGATAAAGTTAGAGGCCCGGTGAGAGGTCAGGCGCTGCTGGGTCTGGATAAGCCTTTCCAGGAAAGCGCTTGAATGGGCTGCCGTATTGTAGACATTATGAAGAATGGCAAGGCCATGGGCTTGTGCCGTTTTCCAGTCTTCCACTGAGTGATATAATTTCACGGCAGAGGAAACAAAGGCTAAGGGATCATCGGTGATGTAACCATTCCAGACAGATCCGTCATGCATGCCTTCGGCTCCTACAGAGGTGGTAACGCTGGGTGTGCCGCAGAGCATCGCTTCCAGGAGCTTTCCTTTGATGCCTGCTCCAAACCTCAGGGGAGCGAGAAGAACGCGCGCCGTGCTGATCACATCTCTGGCATTTTCCGCCCGGCCCTTGATGAGAAAACCCTGTGTTTCGTTATGAAGCTGCCAGATTCTTTCATGAGGGTAAGCGCCGTAAACATGAAGCTCTGCCTCCGGCAGCTCTTTCCGGATCAATGGCCAGAGGCTTTCTTTCAGGTAAAGTACCGCATCGGTATTGGGCTCATGCAGGAAATTGCCGATGCTCACAAAGTGCTTTCTTCCGGCATATTCCGGCCAGGCAGAATGTTCCTCTTCGCTCAGGGCATCAGGAAGTAAGGGGATATAGTGAAGGATCTGCGGGTCTATTTTAAAAACAGATTGCAAAAGCTCCATCTCGTAGGGAGAGATGATCAGGGAAAGATCGCAGCGGTAAATGCTGGCTATCTCTCTTTTGGCAACATCACTTTGTAAAAGAAGATCCTGTATGTCCTGCTGTTTTTTTAAAGCCGTCTGCCTTGCTTTTCGCAGGCTGTGCAGGTCTTCGGTATCGAGGAGCCTCATGGCTTCCGGGCATTGCTCTGCCACCCGCCACCCGTATTTCTCTTCTGTCATGAAGCGGTCGAACAGGACGATGGATGGTTGTAGCTCTTTGAGCTGTTGATCAAAGCTAGTGTCATTCAGCTCTATCTTTAACGTTTCTACAGGATAAGCGGAGAGGTCCTCGGAGTGATCCGTCTGATGAGCATCGCAGGCAAGCGTTATCCGGCAGGACTGACGCAGGAAAAAACGGATCAGCTGCATCATTCTGCTTCCGGCAGCCGAAGACAATGGCTCCGGCCATACGGTACAAATAACGAGCAGGTGCTGATGGTTTAACATGGCATAATAGTAAGGGAAAATGTCCTGAAAACAAAACCATAAAAAAGCCCCGCCACAGATCGTGTGGCGGGGTTTCTGCAATAATTCCCAGGAGTTCTATTTCTTGAAGACGGTCACAAAGCCGGTGTACTGCTTATCGTCAGGAACATCTACGACATAGAAGAACGTGCCGTCGGATACGCCGTCGCCCCTCCATTCGTTATTATAGTTAGAGTTCTCGTATACTTTTCTGCCCCACCTGTCAAAGATGGTCACATTGGTATTCGGGTGGAACTCAATATTTTTGATCTTAAAGAACTCGTTGGCGATATCTCCGTTCGGGGTGATGACGTTCGGGATCTCCACGTTGCACGGAGGAAGCACGATGATGGTTTGGTAATCGCCCGCGCTGTACCCGCAGCTGTCATTCACATACACCGCAATGGAGTACGCCCCCTGGGTAGCAGCATTGGTAAAGGTTACTGTCGTGCTGTTGGAAAGCGATTGTGAGCTATTCTCCAGGAACCAGCCGAAGATGTAATCAGGATAGCCTCCGCTTGCCGTTGCGTGTAAGGTCACTTCCGAATTGGCACAGGCGGTGGATGAATCCAGGATGGAAATCTTAAGGTCATTCACAAAATTGGAGATCACAACGGTATCCATGGTCGGATTGGCGCACTCGCCATTTACCGTTACCACCAGCGATGTGGTGGTGTTGGCATTCATCGTATAGCTCGATGAACTGTTATTTCCAGGTGCAGGCGTATTGCCCGGCAAGGTCGCCCAGCTGTATGTATACGGTGTACCTGCATTTCCAGGAGTAGCAGAGCCCACGCCGGTTGTAATCACATAAGGCCTGTCCATACATTTAGTGATATCCTGTAAAGGAGAAATGAGCAGGTTCGCTTTCGGGATGACGTTGATGGTCACTGTTTTGGTATCCGGAATAGCCGAAGGACAAGGTGAAGTACCGGTTACCACATAGGTATTGGTGCCGGCAGCCGGTGGAGTCACCGTAATCGTTGGGCTTGTGGAGATCGGCATGGCCGAGCCTCCCTGCATATAATACCAGCTATAAAGGATGGTGCCCGAAGACGATAAGTTAACCGGGGTTCCGATACACACGGTAGACTGAGTCGGTGTAGCCGTGATCGTATTTGTGAGAGAAGGGTAAAGCATGGCCACCGTTTGGGTAGCAACGCAACCCCCCACAGGATTGGTGACTGTAATGGTATAAGTTACCGGTTGATTGTTGGTAGGAGGGATGGTGAACGGCGGAATGATTTTGATGGAATCGTTACCGTAGTTGTGCCCGATTGTTCCCGGAGCAACGCTCACCGTATAAGACGAAGCAGGAGGCGCATAAGGGCAGAAGGTGAACCGCATGTTAGGGAGCATATAGTCGCCGTTAGCCATCAGGTTTCCACTACCGTTTCCGACAGCATTAGGACATGAACCCACACCCGAAGACGTAGAGATATTTCTCATATTGGCAATATAAGGCATTTGCTTCATTTCGAAAGAAGGATTGCCGGAAGTGGTATTGGCTGCACCTGTACATACCTCAACTACTAAGTTTGAGTTTCCGTCCCATACATAAGCCTGGGAGAAAGGATGTGTGAGCCAGCCGGTAGCTACAGTCTGGCTTGTAGCAGAGTATACCGTTTGCATGCCTGCTGTCACAAACGATGGCCCTGTGCCGCTGGATACAAAGGCCGTAACGCTGCTACAGCCTATTTTGATTTGATAATCCGTATATGTGCCTGTGCTTGAATTCATGTTGGTCACATTAAAGGCCAGGCTCGAAATCTTACCGGCAGAGAGGCCGGCGGCGGACAGATCGGCTGCTTTTACCAGGAACTGGTGTTTCGAAGAGTAATTGTTGTTGCCATAAGGAACAGGGTAGGTTGTATTGCTGTTGCTAAAGAACGGACCTACAGAGAACAGGGTATTAGGTGTGGTTCCCGGAGGGCAGAGATTCGGATCAGTGCCGCAGTAATTGGGAGGCACGTTGCCATAGCTCAGGTTCACTTTGGCAGTGTCGTTAGGAAGGCAAAGCACCGTATTGGTGGTTGTGATGGTAAAGTTCGTTGGAATAGGTTGGATCGTGAAAGTGTTGGTATAGATACAAACCCCGTCGTTGATCGTAGCTGTATAATTACCCTGAGCCAATGGACTTACCGTCATGGTTGTGGCGGAAGAAGACGTATTGATCACAGTGGTTGTGCTGCTTTTTACAGAATAGTTGTAAGGAGCAGGGAAGGTCGTATTAAGGTTCAATACAACCGAACCGTTGCTGCTGCCAGGGCATACATTGACTTTGTCGGAGAGGTATGCATCGCCACCGGCGATCTGGCTGAGCACAAACTGGATGGAGTCTTTACAGCCAAAAGCGTTGGTATAGGTTAAATTATAAGCCGCACCATTGGTTACCGGAGACACATATAAGGTATCATTGGTTCCTACCGGAGCCGCGATAGGAGTTGTGCCCGCATACCACTGGTAATTGGTTCCGCCCGGCTTAGGAATAGCAGCAGAGTTACCGCAATACGGATGGGTGGTTGTATAGAACTGCGCCGGCGTCACGCCAACCGATAAATTCGCGGAGGCCTGCCCGCAGCCGACAATCCCGCTCGATACCAACACGCTGTATGTGCCGGGAGCAAGGCCGTTGACTGTTTGCGTTGTCCCGACGACGGTTCCTATATTAGGGCCTGAAGTGGCGGTCCACATATATGTATAGCCTGAGCTGCTACCCGACCCCTGCACATAAGCCGTTCCGGAGTTACCACCCGCACAGGAGCTGGTGGAGTTGAGGTTGATGATGCTAATGGTCGTAGGGACAATGGATACGGTAGAGGTTACGGCACATCCACCCGGAGATACCATCTGTACCGTATAGATAGAGCCATTCGTCGGACCGTTAACAACCAGGGTGTCATTGGTAGCACCCGGTATAGGATTGTTTGAAGGGTCGAGCCACTGGTAGGTGGTGAAGCCCGTCGGGGCAACCAGGGTTGCAAAGGTAGAGCCGCTGCACATATTGACATAAGGAACCGCTGTTCCGCCGCACTCGGCATCAACATACGCATAGCCAGTGTGTCCGCTTTGTGTACAGCCGCCCACCTCGAAGTTGATGGAAACGTTCGTGCCGGCAGGAAGGGATGATAAATCCACGGTATAATATTGCCATTTGCGGTATTTGATCACGTCGCCATAGATAGTAAGGTTGGATGTCATTAAAGAATCCGCAAGGCTCGTTGTTTTCGGGTTGAAGGTATAAGATGTACAGCCAGGCAGGACAGTGCCTGTGCCTTCGTTGATGACTTCTACTTTAAAATAAGGAGATTCCTCGGCAAGGTGGGAAACAGGATCATTCAATACAACGGCATAGCTGAACGAAAGACGTTGAGTGACTGAAGATACGGTAGCAATGTATTTAAGTCTTGCTGCGCGGTAGTTGGCATTGGCGCTGTTCAGACGAACCGAAACCGGGTCGAAGCTGAAAGGGCTGATGAATGGGATCTGGGAAACCTGCCCGGCAGCGGTCGTACGGATGGCTAAGGAATCATAGCCGGCACAGGTCGGGTAAGATGGGTTGGTAGGAGGGATTGTCATCACCGTGTGGTAATTGGTCGTATTCATTAAAGAAACGTTATTACCCGCACCGTTGAGAATGGCGCCGCCAACCACCGTATAAACAGGGTTTCCGCCCGCAGGGCCGGTTGAAACAGTGCCGTTTCCTCCTGTCCATCCACTGAAATTATATTGTTCGAAACCAAGATTCGAGCAGCCTACATTTTGAGGGGTGTTGGGCTGACCTGCTTTGTTCGTCAGGTAAATAACGGTTTCCTGCACATCTTTTACCGCCTGTTCATAAGGCGTATGAATGTGGTCCTGTTTTGCCAGGGCATGAGCGGACGAAAACTCATGTTTCTTAGTTTGCACATAGCCTTCGATATCCGTTGGGCGGATTCCTTTTGCCTTTGCCTCCTCATACGCTTTTTTCATATCAAACGTTTTCTGGGGTTCAGCCTGTGTTTTTGATGGAGATGTTGCTTTTGGCGCAGTCTGGGAGAAGCCCGAAAAACAATATAATAATGAGGAAATAAGTAAAATTTGTTTCATACTTAACAAGGATTTAAAACCAAAGTTAACAAAAATTCGCAATAATGATTTGTCGATTGAGTGAATTGAAGGTTGAGGCGATGTTAAAAAATGCCATTATTGGATTTCTAATTTAATAAATATTTTAAGGTA
Organism: Hydrocarboniphaga daqingensis; assembly: GCA_943362175.1. Taxonomy (GTDB): domain Bacteria; phylum Bacteroidota; class Bacteroidia; order B-17B0; family Aurantibacillaceae; genus UBA4416. The sequence continues at coordinate 6,494 of CALRIU020000018.1, forward strand.
CGGGGTTTTGGATTATTTTTGTACAACACAACATTTATGGCCGCCACTAAAAATTCTAAATTCGTAAAACTCACTTGGCTTATTATCTGGGGCCCCTTTTTATTCCTCTTCATCCTTGTTTCCCTGATCTCGTTCGAGCTGTTTTTCGACCTGCCGAGTGTGGAGGAATTACAGAATCCAAAGAGCAACCTGGCAACGGTGATCTATAGCAGCGACCTGAAAACGCTCGGCAAGTACTATTCGGAGAACCGGGTGAACGTCAAATATTACGAGTTGGATAAAGACCTGGTGGATGCCTTGATTGCGACGGAAGATGTCCGTTTCAGAGAGCATAGCGGCGTGGATGCGAGGGCCCTCGGGCGTGCCGTATTCGGCGCTGTTCGTGGCAGCTCAAGCAGTGGCGGGGGCAGTACGCTTTCGCAGCAGCTCGCCAAAATGATGTTCCCGCGCCAGAAGCTCAATAAGTTTTCGATGGTAATCCGGAAGATGAAAGAGTGGGTGATTGCTGCGCGTTTGGAAAAGAACTATACCAAGGATGAGATCCTGACCCTTTACTTAAATAAGTTTGATTTTTTGAACCAGGCAGTTGGGATCAAGTCAGCCGCACAGATCTATTTCAACCGGAGCCAGGACAGCCTGGAGATCCAGCAGGCTGCGATGCTGATCGGCATGGCCAAAAATCCGTCCCTGTTCAATCCTGTGAGAAAAGAAGAAGCAACGTTGCAGCGCAGGAATGTGGTGCTGATGCAGATGGTGGTGAACGGTACCCTGACGAGGGAAAAGTATGATAGCCTGAAAAAGCTCCCATTAGGGATTGTCTATCGCCCGGAAGATCATAACGATGGCCCTGCGCCTTATTTCAGGGAATACCTCCGTGAGCATTTTCTGAAAGAGTGGTGTGCCAATCATATCAATCCTGAAACCAACAAGCCCTATAATATTTATAAAGACGGCCTGCGGATCTATACGACCCTCGATTCGCGCATGCAGCAGTATGCCGAAGAGGCCGTGCATGAGCACATGACGGACCTGCAAAGGGCGTTTGCCAAAGAGTGCAAGACCAAGAAGAATGCTCCTTTTGCCTGGAATGTCAATAAAGAGCAGATCGAAAACATTATGATGAGCTCCATGAGGCGGAGCGACCGTTACCGCTCCCTGAAAGATTCGGGATTGACCAAGGAGGAGATTTATGCCAATTTCCAGAAGCCGGTAAAGATGACCGTATACAGCCTTCGCGGGGATATCGATACTGTGATGTCGCCCTGGGACAGCATCCGTTATTACAAGAGCTTTCTGCATACAGGCTTTATGGCCATTGAGCCTGCCTCGGGTTATGTCAAAGCCTGGGTGGGCGGGGTCAACCACAAGCATTTTAAATTCGATCACGTGAAGGTAGGCCGCCGGCAGGTGGGATCCACCTTCAAGCCCTTTGTATATGCCATGGCTATTGATAACGGCCTTTCGCCCTGCTACCAGGTGCCTAACGTGAGAACCTGCATCACCACAGCCGATGGTAAGGAATGGTGCCCGGATAATTCGGATGGTGATAAGGGAACCGGTAAAATGATTACCCTGCGTAAAGCGCTGGCCGGCTCCGTCAATTATGTGACGGCCTGGGTCATGAAGCAATACGGCCCGGATGCAGTGATCAGCTTGGTGAGGCGTTTGGGGATCACAGCTCCTATTGATCCGGTGCCATCCATTGCGCTCGGCACACCTGATATTTCTGTGTTTGAAATGGTAGCTGCCAATGCTGCCTTTGCCAATAAAGGAACATATATCCAGCCTACCTTCATTACGCGTATCGAAGATAAGAACGGAAAGGTGCTGGAAGAATTTTTTCCTACTTCCGACGAGGTGATGAGTGAGGAAAAAGCGTATGTGATGATCCAGCTGATGCGCGGTGTGGTAGATGGGGGGACCGGTGGACGTTTAAGAAGCCGGTTTAAATTAACCAACGAAATTGCCGGTAAAACCGGTACTACCCAGAACAACGCCGATGGCTGGTTCATGGGCCTGACACCCGAACTGGTGGCCGGTTGCTGGACGGGCGGCGAGGACAGGAGTATTCACTTTAACTCTACCGCCGAAGGACAGGGAGCCAGCATGGCTTTACCGATCTGGGGCAAATTCTTTCAGAAAGTATATGCCGACTCAAAACTGAAAGTATCAAAGGCCGGGTTTCCGAAACCCGCCAATATGGGCGATATAGAGCTGGATTGCAGTAAATATGACCAGGATAGCCAGGACGATAGCGCGAACGACAATCTTGACTTCGATACCTATTAGTGCTTTCTAGTGCAGGCAGGATATAAGCCAAAAACAGGCTTGTTTTGTTTTAGTATCTCCTTTGATGAGAGCAGGCGCGGGTCTTCTGTAATTTCCTTTGAGGGCAATACATGGGGATTTAAAAAATAAAGATATATTTGACTGATAAATGCTGTTATTCGGCATGCCGGTTTTCTTTATTTAAATCTCAGGAATTGTCTAGTTATAGCGGACCCTCTTCTATGTTTTTTTTCTCAGGCAACAGAACATTCGCTATTTCCCTGCTTTGTGCCCTTGTGCTTTTGTTGGTGGAAATGTACCTGAACACCGGGACTTTGTCAGCTTATGCGGTTACCCTCGAGAATCCTTTTGTGCGGGAAGGTTATATCGTTAACTACGACTATACCCATTACGAATGCAATTACCATTTCATTATCGGGGAAAGTGTTGATACATGGGGCTGGGGCTGGGTGTTACGCAGAGAGCTTTTTTATATCCTGGCTTTTCCTTTTTTCAAAGTAGCTGGCTTTTATCTGGGTGGTCTCATCGCGGCTTTTCTCATCACGCTGGTGTCGTTTTATTTTTTCATCAGGTTTGTCTACTACAACATCGGCTTGTGGCCTGCTTATGTGGCCATGATTCTGCTGGCGACTTACCCGGGCATCATGTACTGGATCGGCTCTCCCTTTGCCCAGATCATGATTGTACCTTGCTGCTGCTGGATCTACATCATCATGTGGAAGATGGAGGAAACGGAGAGCCAGAAAAAGCACCTTCTCTACCTTTCGGTTATTTCCATCCTGTTTACGGCCTACGACCTCTTTGCATTTTTTTATCCGGCTATCCTGCTCATCTATTTCAGGCAATACCAGTGGAAGAAGATCATCCTGTCACTGCCCATCATGATCATTCCCCAGGTGCTGATCGTGTACTGGCTTAAAAGCTCCGGGGCCACAGAGCTTAAAACCGACAACAGCGGCCTTTACCTGTCGATCCTGCAATCTTACCTGCACATCAACGATGTTTCAGCCTGGCTGAGCCTGATGGCGGAAGCGCCGAAGATCCTCTTTTATAATTACTTCGATTCCAATTTTTTGTTTTTACCGCTGAGCTTCCTGGTGCTTGTCAGTTATGGCTATGCCACAAAGTTCAGGTTCAACAGGATCGAAGGTAGCATCCTGTTTTTTGCCCTGGCCATTTTTTTGTTCAATAACCTGGCGCCTTCCTATGAAAGCAGTTTCCCGATGCGAGGCGAGTGGATCGCCAGGATCTACCAGCCTGTATTTGTGGTGATGATCATGTATGTGGTGCGGCTTTCGGCTCGGCTGGCCGACCTGAAGACGATCCGGGCAAAGCTGTTTGCAGGGATCATTGTTCTGTGCGCCTGTTTCAACCTGGCCATCAATACAGGCGGTGTTTTTAAAAGTCCGCTCACCGAAAAAGCCTGGGCCCGCTTTTACCAACATTCGCCGCCCCATACCATGACGGAGAACCTCATCAAATTCGGTGTCCGGCCCCTTGGTTTCCGGGAATAACCCTGGCGGTTGAAGTTTCGCCTGTAGCAGGTGACAGGCTTTGTCGGTCAAAAACAGGGATATAAATTATTTTTGGCTAAATTAGCGGGCAAAATTAAATCTGAGTTAAACGTAATTAGGTTATGATAAACAGAGTTGTAAAAAATGCCGAAGAGGCTGTCAAGGACATTACTGATAATATGACCCTTTTAGTAGGTGGCTTTGGCTTATGCGGGATTCCCGAAAACAGCATCAATGCCCTCGTAAAAAAAGGCGTGAAAGGTTTGACCTGCATCAGCAACAATGCCGGTGTCGATGATTTCGGATTGGGCCTCTTGCTGCAAACCAAGCAGATCAAAAAAATGATCTCGTCTTATGTGGGTGAGAATGCCGAATTTGAAAGGCAGATGCTGAGCGGGGAGCTGGAAGTGGAGTTGATCCCGCAGGGAACCCTCGCAACACGTTGCCTGGCGGCAGGGTACGGCATGCCCGTGATCTACACGCCGGCAGGAGTTGGTACCGAAGTGGCCGTTGGCAAGGAAACCCGCAAATTCAATTACAACGGCGAGGAAAAAGAATACCTGATGGAGCATGCCTTCGACGCGGATTTTGCGATCGTAAAAGCCTGGAGAGGCGATACGGCCGGAAACCTCGTCTTCCGTTCCACCGCGCGCAACTTCAACCCGATGATGGCAATGGCCGGAAAAATTACCATTGCCGAAGTGGAAGAGTTAGTGGAAGTGGGAGAGCTTGATGCCGATCACATCCATACGCCGGGTATTTATGTACACCGGATCTTCCAGGGTGAGAACTATGAAAAACGTATTGAGCAGGTCACTGTCAGAAAAAGAAATTAATAAACCATCCTGATCCCGATATCGGGACGGGTCAACTCTATAATTTTATGTTAGATAAGAACGGAATTGCAAAACGGATTGCCCGCGAAGTAAAAGACGGGATGTACGTAAACCTCGGGATCGGCATCCCGACACTGGTTGCCAATTATATTCCCGATGGTGTGAATGTCGTGCTGCAATCGGAGAACGGTATTTTAGGAATGGGTCCTTTTCCTTACGAAGGAGAAGAGGACGCCGATCTCATCAACGCAGGGAAACAAACAGTCACCTTATTGAAAGGCGCTTCTATTTTCGACAGCGCTATGAGCTTCGGCATGATCCGCGCACAGAAAGTGAACCTTACCATTCTGGGGGCGATGGAAGTGAGCGAGAACGGCGATATTGCCAACTGGAAAATTCCAGGAAAAATGGTGAAAGGCATGGGTGGCGCAATGGACCTCGTTGCCAGCGCCAAAAACATCATTGTGGCCATGCAGCATGTCAACAAAGCCGGCGAATCGAAATTGCTGAAGCAATGCTCGCTACCCTTAACCGGCGTGCGCTGTGTGAAGCGTATTGTGACGGAGCTTGCCGCCCTGGAAGTGATGCCGGAAGGCGGATTCAAATTACTGGAGCGTGCCCCGGGTGTAAGCGTGGAGCAGATTAAAAATGCCACAGAAGGGAAACTGATCGTGGAAGGTGAGATCCCTGAAATGGTGCTTTAATTACCTCTTTGCCGGATGCCGTGATGGCGCCGGAACTAACACATCCTGAAAGGCTGCGCCTGGTGATTGCCAATAAGCAGCCTTTTCTTTTTACCGGAAGGCAGCAGGCAGCTCCGGTGCAGAGTGAAGACAATATAACAGAAGGCAGACCGTTATTAAAAAAATCTTAGATTGTAGCAAAATGGCAGAAAAATCAGGCATAAAACCATCTATTTTAGTTTTGCTGTTTGCCATTATTTTTTCCTTATCTACCTACGAATACTGGCAAACCTGGAAGAGGGGGCAGGGCTCGCCTTTTGTATGGGACGTAGAAATGTATTATTCCTACCTGCCCGCAGCCCTGTTGCAGCACGACCTGTCTTTCAGCCAGTCGAAGGTGCCGATGCAGGTGATGCCCAATGGAAATAAAAATCCCAAATACACCTGTGGGATGGCCATCATGTATGCCCCGTTTTTTTTAATGGGTCATAAGATCGCTATCAACCAGCATAGTCCCCTCGATGGCTGGTCGGAGCCTTATGCCACGATGATCCACTTCGGAAGTATTTTTTATGTGCTGTTGGGGCTGTTCTTTTTACGAAAGGTGCTCCTTCGGTTTTATACCGAGAGCATCACGGCTGTTCTGCTGTTTGTTGCCTTCTTCGGCACCAACCTGTTGTATTATACGCTTCGCGAAGGCGAGTACTCGCATGGCTATCTGTTCTGTCTGGTTTCGGTATTTCTCCACATGACCATCAAATGGCACAAAGGGCCCAAGGTCTCCAACTCCATTCTTGTTGGCCTCCTGATAGGCCTCATCACGCTGATCAGGCCTACCGACTGCTTATTTTTCATCGTGTTTGTTTTGTATGGAGTGAGGGATAAGGACACCTTCAAAGCGCAGATGCAGTTCTTTCTGCTGCATAAATGGAAGCTGGGCCTGATCTTCCTGTTTGGCTTTCTGATGGTGTTGCCGCAGATCATTTTCTGGAAAGTCTTTATGGGATCTTTTTTCTTTTTCTCGTATTCGAACGAAGGCTTTTTCTGGGGCGATCCGAGGATTCTGGAAGTGCTGTTCAGCTACCGGAAAGGCTGGCTGGTTTATACGCCCATCATGGTCTTTAGCCTGATCGGCATTTTTTTCATGAAGAAATATGTGTCGGAATTCCGCTTCGGGCTCGTTGTGTTCTTCGTGTTGAATTTATACGTGATCTCCTGCTGGTGGTGCTGGTGGTATGGCGGAAGTTTTGGCATGAGGACACTAGTGGAAAGCTATCCGCTGATGATGTTGCCTTTTGGGGCATTTCTGCAGTCCGTCGTTTCCGGATCATCACGCTTTGTGTGGCTCGATCACCTCAAAAAGTATGGCGTCACGGTTTGCCTGATGTGCTTTGTCTGTTTAAATATGATCCAGACCTATCAGTGCCGCGTGTCCATGATCCACTATGATTCGATGAATAAGGACGCCTATTGGCAGATCTTTGATAAGTTTGAGTTTCATACTCCCGAAGATCAGGAGCGCTATTACAAGTCGCTGACAAAAATTGATTATGATGAAGCGATGAAAGGAGCGAAAGGAAGAAGGGATTATTAATGTTGGCGCATTCAAAGAGTAATGGAATGCCTGCCGGATGATCCTTCCGCCTTGAAATTTTGGTTAACACGCATGGAATTAAGTCAGGCCCCGATACGCATGAAACACCCGGTACTTAACGCACTGGTGACGCCGTCTGTGGCAACCCTGTTGCTGATGGCGGCCGTTTCCCTGCTCTCACTCAATTTCCAGATGCAATGGATAGGCGATCCCTTTTTTGCGAACGATACGGATCAGTACTATTCCTACCTTGTGGCACAGTTCATCCACCACGATTTTTTTTTCGACCTCTCTCACCGCTACTGGCTCACCCAAACACCTACAGGCGAAGTGATCCCCAAAGTCACGATGGGCATGGCGATCCTGTATTTGCCATTTTTCCTGATAGGAAATGGCTTTGCCCATGTGCTGGGCTATGAGCCTACCGGCTACACGGCTCCCTATGCCTGGTGCATCCATATAGGAACCCTGGTGTATGTGTTCACCGGTTTCTGGTACATGCGTAAAACGCTGCTGTTGTTCTTTTCCGAATGGGTGACTGCTCTCACGATGGTGTTGATCCTCGCCGCCACGAATTTATTTTATTATACCTTCCGCGAAGGCGAAATGGCGCACAGCTACCTCTTCTTTTTGTTTTCGGTGTTTTTCTATAACGTCATCCGATGGCATGCTACGAAACATTTTAAGTACCTGTGTTACACGAGCGTTATCGCAGGATTTGTCGCCCTGATCAGGCCAACGGAGATCCTGATCCTCCTCATTCCTTTGCTTTACGGCATCAGCTCAAAAGCAACGCTGGCCGAAAGGTTCGGCGATTTGATGGCATTACGGTGGAAGTGGCTTATCCTCGCTGCACTTTTTATACTCCCGCTCATTCCGCAATTTCTGTTCTGGAAAGCGCTTACCGGTCAGTACCTGTTTTTTTCGTACGGAAGCAATGAGCGTTTCTTTTTTGCAGATCCGAAGATCTACAGCGTGTTGTTCGGTTGGCACAAAGGCTGGTTCATCTACACACCGCTCGCCTTGCTGATGGTGGCCGGTCTGGTCATGATGTGGTTTAGGTGGAGAGCCCTGGCATTGCCGCTCAGCCTATACCTTCTGCTGAATATTTACATCGTGAGCTCCTGGTGGGACTGGGGCTTCGGCGGTGCTTACGGCATGCGCGCCCTGGTACAGACCTTCGCCTTTATGGCGATACCGCTGGCCTTTTTTATGGCATGGACTTTTTCCGTTGCGAAGCTGAAACTCAGGATTCCGCTGGTGGCGGCATCTTTTGCAGCCTACCTGTTTTTTATAGCCCTCAACCTGCTTCACATGGCACAGATGAGGAACTCGATCTTCCACTGGGACTCGATGACCAAAGAAGCCTATTGTTTTACCTTTTTCAAAACCAGGTATTCGCAGGCCGACAGGATTTACCTGAAAACGCTATTGAAGAAGCCCGATTATGAAGCGATGAGAAAGGGGGACCGTGATGAGTAATCAGATGAATGTAGCCCTCATCATTCCTTGTTTTAACGAAGAGGATGTTGTGCTGGCTCTCTACTCGGAGATCAGCCGGACTTCTTTTCCGGAAGGCATCACGGTGACTCCTGTTTTCATCAACGATTGCTCGACCGATAACACCCGGCAGATCTTCATCGATCATCAGATGACCTTTATTGACCTTCCCGTTAACCTTGGCATTGGCGGTGCCGTACAGGCAGGCTACAAATATGCCTTCCGCAAGGGCTACGATATTGCCGTGCAGATGGACGGCGACGGGCAGCATCCGCCATCCGAATTGCACAAAATCCTGAAGCTCATTATGGATGGAGAAGCGGACGTGGCCATCGGTTCACGCTACCTGACGAAGGAAGGATTTCAGTCGTCTTCGCTGCGCCGTACCGGCATCAGCTATTTCCGATGGCTCAATAAAAAGCTGGTGGGAGTAACGGTCTACGACAGTACCTCCGGCTACCGGGCGCTCAACCGCCGGGCGCTGGAGCTGGTCTCCGGCTACTACCCCGATGAATACCCCGAGCCCGAAGCCATTATCCTGTATGCGCTTCATGGCTTACGCATCCGCGAAACGCCCGTGATCATGCGCGAAAGGCAGGGTGGGCGCTCCTCCATCAGGACCTACAAAACCGTGTACTATATGTTTAAAGTCACATTGGGCATAATCTTTTTGTATATTCGTTTAAAATTCAATGGAAAACGTCATCTCCTATAGGCTGCAGATCATCGCTATAGCCACGGCGCTGTGCTTCATGTTCTTCATCTTTCGCTTAATTGCGAGGGGGAAGCTGCGGGAGGAATACTCTTTTATCTGGATCACCTGCACGGCATTGCTGCTGCTGTTCTCCTTCTGGAGAAACGGCCTGGAAGTGATTGCCGGTCTTTTAGGGATTTATTACGCGCCATCGCTGATTTTCTTAGGCGCCATCTTCGCCATCGTCATCTTCCTGGTTCACCTGTCGGTGGTCAATTCCAGGCAGCACCAGCAAATCAAAGACCTGGCGCAGGAGATGGCCATTCTGAAAAAGAAGCTGGAAGACGAAGAACAAAAAAAAGCGTCTTAGCCCTTGCCGGTATTTTCACCGGGAGGTTATTGGGTTGTCTTAGTTAAAGAAATCCAAAAGGAGCCGCTTAGCTCAGATGAGCGATCATTTCGGCGCAGATAAATTCTGCTGCTTTCCCATTACCGTAAAAAGGAGGATATTGAAGATCCCGGTTCGCCGATAAGGTGTCGTATGCTGCCAGGATCCGCGCTTCATCCGCATCTGCAATGATGGCCGAGCCGCACTCAACCAGCTCTACCCATTCTGTTTCAGGCCGCAGGATCACGCAGGGTTTTTTAAAATAGAAGGCTTCCTTCTGAACGCCGCCGCTATCCGTCATCACCATGCGACAGTTCTTTTCAAGGGCAATCATTTCCAGGAAAGACACAGGCTCGGTGAGCTTCATGCGTTTGCTTTCCGATACCTGTTTGTATAATTCAGGGTGAAGGTTATGCTGCAGGAGCTTGGCGGTGCGTGGGTGCAGAGGCAACACCACGGTGAGCTGTTTCTCCTCGCTGAGCTTGTATAGCGCCGAAAACAGCGCATTGAGTCGTACAGGCTCGTCGGTATTGTTATTGCGGTGAATGGTGGCGAGAATAAAGTTAGCCTGGCTGAGCTGATGCTTCTGCAGAATATCGGTTTTCTGCTCCGCCACATCCGAAAAATAAAGGCTGTTATCATACATCACATCGCCGCTGTGGTAGATCTTCGGATTGTCGGCGGTGTAAGGCTTTTCGTTGTTGAGTTTGAAGCCTTCGCGCTGTAAATTGTCGAAGCCCGTTTTGGTAGGCGAGAACAGCAGCGTGGAAACATGGTCGCACATAATGCGGTTGACCTCTTCGGGCATCGCTTTGTTGAAAGAGCGGAGTCCTGCTTCGATGTGGACGATGGGAACATGGATCTTGCTGGCAGCAATAGCACCCGCAAGCGTGGAGTTGGTGTCGCCGTAAAGAACAATGCCGTTGGGCTTTTCGTTCAGCAGGATCTCTTCAATGCCTGTGATCATCGCGGCTGTTTGCTTACCGTGGCTTCCGCTTCCGGTGTTGAGGTTGTAATCGGGAGCAGGAATGCCAAGCTCATTGAAAAATACCTGGCTCATATTCTCATCGTAATGTTGCCCGGTGTGGACAATGATCTCACGGATAGATTGGCTGTAGTATGTTTTAATGGCCCTGCTGAGCGCGGCGGCTTTAATGATCTGGGGCCTGGCGCCTATAATTGTTACTAATGTTATCATATCAGACTTTCGTCAATCATACTTAAATAATTTCCATCGCCGATGATGAGATGATCCTGCAGGACAATATCCATCACTTTAGCGGCTTCTTTGACTTTTTTGGTCAGGAGCAGGTCCTCCTGGCTTGGCTTCAGATTTCCTGAAGGGTGGTTGTGGGCCAGGATGATGCCACTGGCCAGGCATTCGAGGGCAGGCTTTAAGATCAGGCGGATATCCACAATAGTGCCGCTGACGCCGCCGCGGCTGATGCATTCGCTTTTGATCACCAGGTTATTGCGGTTCATATAGATGACCCAGAACTCTTCATGAGGCAAATCGCTCAGCTTGGGTTTGAGAACGTGGTAGGCCTGTGCCGAAGAGGTGATCTTTTGTTTCTCTTCCGTTCCCTCGTCTTTGCGTCGCCGGCCTATTTCCAGGGCAGCGGCAATGGTTACCGCTTTGGCTTCACCTACGCCCTTAAATTTTTTCAGGTCGTTCAGCTGCAGTTTTGCCAGCTGGTTGATGGAATTCCCGCTGCCATTTAAGATGCGCTGCGCAAGCTGTACCGCCGTCTCCTTCCTGTTTCCCGAAGAAAGCAAAATAGCCAGCAACTCTGCATCAGAAAGCGCCTGGCGCCCTTTGATGATGAGCTTTTCGCGTGGCCGGTCGTCTTCCGCCCAGGCCTTGATGCTGAGGTGTTTATGCGTCTCTCCTTCCAATGAAGTGAAAGTAATAAAAAAAATGAAACCTGCCTTTCTTTGGTTCTTTAAAAACAGAAATTAATTATACCTTTAGCATAACGATCCCCCTCCTCACTACGAAACACCACCGTTATGAAAAAAAAACCATTCCTTCTTTTCCTCTGCCTCATACACGCTTTGTTGCCTGCCCAAAAAGAAGGGAAGGCCGACGGAGTCACCGTGGAATCCTATTCCAATGTGACGAAGTTACCCTTGCTGGTATCTGTTCAGGATTCTAAAAATATATCGCCCGCTAAGTTCCCTCAATGGCTGAAAACGGAATTCATAAAGGATGAGGATATGTCCTTCGAACTGGTTAAAACCGTGAATGACCGGAACGGGGAGAGTCACGACCGCTTTCAGCAGAGCTACAAAGGCGTAAAGATCGAGAATTCGATGATCGTGGCTCATTATAGCAACAACAGGCTCAGCTCTTTTAACGGCGATTGGTTTGCCGGTGTTTCCGTTCCCAATTCCCAAGGACTTACCGGGCAACAGGCATTGCACTACGCGCTGAACAAGGTAAACGCGAAAACCTATAAATGGGAAAATGAGGCCGAAGAGCTTCACATGAAGCAGGTGTTAAACGATCCCTTGTTTACATATAAGCCCAAAGGAGAGTTGGTCATTCTGCCGCAGATAGATTACAAAGCCAGGACCGTAAGCTTCCTGTATGCCTATAAATTTAATATCTACGCTGAGAAACCCTTGTACAGGGCCAACGTGTATGTGGATGCGCAAACAGGTGCGGTCATCAAAGAGCAGAACCTCATCTGCACCGTCAATACGCCGGCAACGGCCAGCACCAGGTACAGCGGCACACAAACCATTACCACCGACAGCTACGCGGGCGGTTACAGGCTCCGTGAAACGGGCCGGGGAAACGGTGTGGAGACCTATAACATGAATCACACCATGACCTACTCCTCCACCGATTTTTCGAATGCCTCCACCAACTGGTCGGCTTCGTACCCCGACCGGGTTGCTACCGATGCTCACTGGGGCGCGGAAATGACCTACGATTTTTACCATAGCAGCTTCAACCGGAACAGCATCGATGACAATGGTTATAAGCTGCTGAGCTATGTACATTTTGATGTGGATTTTGTAAATGCTTTCTGGGACGGGCAACGCATGACCTACGGCGATGGCGACGTGGCACAGGGGTTTACCGAAATGACGGGCCTGGATGTGTGCGGTCATGAGATCACACATGGTGTGGTGCAATATACGGGGCAATTGAACGGGGGCGAAGCAGATGCTTTGAATGAGGGCTTTGCGGATATTTTCGGAACAGCGGTTGAGTGGTACGCCAGGCCAACGCTGCACAACTGGATCATGGGTGATGAGATCATGACCTCGCATACGGGTTTTAGAAATATGTCGAACCCGAATATGTTCCAGCAGCCGGATACTTACCTTGGTAATTACTGGGATGCAAACGGAGAGTCGCATAACAATAACGGCCCCTGCTTTACTGGTATTATCTGCTCTCGGTAGGAGGAAGCGGAACAAATGATAACAACCAGTCTTATAACGTCTCCGGCATCACCATGACAAAAGCCTCGGCCATTGCCTACAGGACCATGAATGTGTATATGACTCCCAACACGGATTATGCCAACCTGCGTGTGTATGCGATCCAGGCCGCAAAAGACCTGTACGGAGCCTGCTCCAACGAAGTGATCCAGACTACCAATGCCTTTTACGCAGTAGGCGTGGGCAATCAATATACACCCGGTCTCATCGGTCCGGCGTTTGCAGCGAATTCTACCATAGGATGCACGATCCCTGCCGCATTCAATTTCACAAACCAAAGCAACAGCGGCTCGGCTTTTATGTGGTACTTTGGAGATGGCACAACCAGTACACTGGCAAGTCCATCCCATACCTACACGGCAGCCGGCATTTATTCGGTAAAGCTGGTGGTGACAGGCTGTACGGCAGGCACGAAAGACAGCCTCAGCAAAACAAATTACATCAATGTCAATACCAGCAATCCCTGTGTCTACAGTATGCCGGCTTCACCCACCACCTATTCCGTTTGTTCCGGAACCCTATTGGATGATGGCGGGCAAAATGCCAATTACAGCGATAATACTTCGCGCCAGGTAACGATCGTCGGGAATCCGGGCGATCTTATTAAAATCACCTTTACCTCTTTCGATATGGAGCAGGGCTATGATTACCTGCGCATCTACAAGGGATATGGAATCGGTACGCTGGTAGGCTCATACACCGGCAGTAACCTGCCGGGCAACGGCCAGGCGATCACGACGAACACCAATGTGCTGACGGTCATCCAGTCGAGCGACCAGTACCTGAACGGCACAGGGTATGAAATGAGCTGGAGCTGCGTTTCTGCGACAGGGATACAAAGCCTCGATGGGAATAGCCCGGAGATCGTGCTGTATCCCAACCCGGCAAGCCAACAGGTAAGAATTGAGCAGATGAATGCTGTGAGCAGGATAGAAGTGCTCAATGCGCTGGGACAGCTTCAAAAGGTCATGGAGCTACAGAAGGAATCTTCCGTTTCCCTGCCGGTAGGAGATCTTTCAGATGGCCTGTACCTGATCCGGTTCTACACGCCGCAGGGAACAGTTACCAAAAAGCTGCTGAAGCAATAAATTGCCTCGGTTTGTGGTAGCTTTGGCAGGATAGTTTTAGTATTTTTGTTACCCTGTTGGCTGTAGCAGTTCATGCTGAACAATTCCCTCCACATATTAAAGAACAGAGAGTTTACCTGGTTCCTTTTTGCGCGTTTTTTCATTACGCTGGCCATACAAATGCAGATGAGCACCATTTACCTGCAAATGTATTACGAATATTATAGAGGCGATGAGCTGGCCCTGGGCATGATAGGCCTGGCGGAAATCATTCCTTTTATCCTGGTATCGTTCTTTTCGGGGCATGTGGCCGATCTCATCAGTCGCCGGAGAATCCTGTTGCTGGGCTGCCTGGCGCTGTTTATCGGTTCTGCCTTCTTATGGGCTTTCAGCAGCCATCTTTTTATGATATTCAGAACGGCGGGCGTAGCGGCACTGTTCAGTGTCGTGTTGTCTTTCGGTGTGATCCGCTCCTTCCTGTCGGCAGCTACACAGCCTTTTATGAGCCAGCTTACGCCCCGGAGCATGTATTCGCAGGCAGCCACCTGGAATACCACTGTCTGGCATACAGGCGCTATCCTGGGGCCTGTGCTGGCAGGCATCATTTACGGGTTCAACGATGGAAACCATGCCGACTGGTGTTATGCCATCAATTGCATCCTGTTCCTGCTTTCCATGGTATTCTTCGGTCTGATTAAGCCGAGGGCTATTCCTAAGAAAGAGAAAAAAGAATCCCTGGTAGAGAGCATCAGCTCGGGCTTACGGTTCGTGTACCGCAATAATATGATCCTGAGCGCCCTGTCGCTGGATATGTTTGCCGTCCTGTTCGGTGGCGCCGTTGCCATCATTCCCGCCTTTACCGACAAGGTGCTTCACCTGGGCCCGGAGGCTTATGGCCTGCTGCGGACGGCACCTGCCATTGGTGCCGTTATCACTTCTTTTTTCCTGGCCTTCCGGCAACCCGGCAAGCGTGCCGGTTCCGATCTTTTGTGGACGGTGGCAGCTTTCGGCGTCTGTACGATCCTGTTTGCTCTATGCACCAATTACTGGCTGGCCTTTGCCATGCTTTTTCTCACCGGCGCTTTCGATAATGTGAGTGTGGTGATCCGCCAAACCGTGTTGCAGCTCATGACTCCCGACAACATGCGGGGCAGGGTATCAGCGGTGAACAATATCTTTGTGGGATCCAGCAACGAGATCGGCGCATTCGAGTCGGGCGCGATGGCGAAGCTGATGGGCCTGGTGCCTTCCATTATTTTTGGCGGAGGCATGACGGTGGTGGTGGTGGGTATTATCAATAAGCTCAACCCGGATCTGAAGAAGCTCGACCTTTCTAAACTAGAATAAAACAGGATGAAGAAGCTGCGGAAGAATGACGTGAAGGAATTGCTGGATGAAAAATACTTCCAGTTCAACAACCGCGATTTTATAGAAACGGATCCTATTTCCATTCCCCACCAATTTTCAAAAAAGGAGGACATCGAAATCGCCTCCCTGCTGGTGGCGACTATTGCCTGGGGCCAGCGGACCTCCATTATCAACAATGGCCATAAGCTGATGAGGCTGATGAATAACGAGCCGTATGACTTCATCATGAACTTCGGCAAAAAAGACGCCCTCCGTTTTGATGCCTTTGTACACCGCACGTTCAACGCCACCGATTGTGTGTTCTTCCTCCGGGCCCTGAAGCACCTTTATACGGAACATAACGGTCTGGAAGCTGCCTTTTCAAGGAACATGCACCCCGCTGAAACGGATGTGAAGCATGCCATTGCAGGATTCCGGAGCTTGTTCCTGGAGCCGGAGCACCAGCAGCGCACCGAAAAGCATATTTCCAACCCTTTGGCCAAATCAAGCGCCAAGCGCCTTTGCATGTTCCTGCGCTGGATGGTGCGGAAAGACAAGCATGGGGTGGATTTCGGCATCTGGAAAGCGATCAGCCCCGCGCAGCTTTGCCTGCCGCTCGACCTTCACACCGGAAATGTAAGTCGTAAATTGGGATTGCTTACGCGTACTCAGAACGACTGGCAGGCGGTAGAAGAGATCACGGCTGTGCTCCGCCGCTTCGATTCGAAAGATCCGGTGAAGTATGATTTTTCCCTGTTTGGCTTGGGAGCGTTTGAAGGCTTTCGCTAGCCGCCCATCAGCGGCTTGGTATCCACCGATTTGGAGTCGAGGGCATCCCGCAGGCCGTTACCTACCAGCATGAAGGCCAGCACGAGGATCATGATGGCAATGCCCGGAACAAAAGCCAGGTAAGCCGAATCCACGAGGACGTAGCCGCGGTGGGCATTGATCATTTCTCCCCACGACGGTGTTGGTGGCTGTGCGCCGATCCCTAAAAAGCTAAGCCCCGCTTCCGTTAAGATCGCAGACGCAAAATTGGATGCCGCGATCACGATCACCGGTCCCATCACGTTCGGAAGAATATGTTTCATGATGATGCGCATGCTCCTGTAGCCCAGCGCCCTGCCGGCTTCCACAAATTCCTTTTCACGGATGCTGAGGATCTGCCCGCGGATCAGACGTGCCACTTCTACCCACATGGTAAGGCCCACAGCAATGAACACCTGTAAAATACCCTTTCCGAGAACGAGCGTGATCGCAATCACCAGCAGCAAAGTCGGGATCGACCACACCACGTTAATGAGCCACATGATCGCATCATCCACCCAGCCGCGGAAATAGCCCGCTACGGCGCCAAAGAGGATACCAATGATGATGGAGATGATGACCGAAACAAAGCCGACCGATAAGGAAATGCGCGTGCCGATGGTGAGGCGGCTCAGGAGATCCCTCCCTGCAAGGTCGGTGCCGAGCAGGTAGCGCTTTTCGATCATGTTATGCTGTACAATATGATCCTGGAGTTCTTTGACATCGAGCTTTAATTTTTCGCCGCTGCTGAGCTCGTAAAATTCAATCTTCTGACTGGCCGTGTCATTTTTGATCGGATAATTGCTGTTCACATCATAAACCACATCCGCAATGTTGAAAGGGATTTTAGTGCCGTTGTTGGGCGTGTTGCCGGTGTATTCCTCAACGATAATATCGAAGCCCGAAAAGTGGTAAGCATACATGGGAACAGAGGCGTAGTCGCTTACTTCTCCGAATAGCATCTTCTGGAACCAGCTGACATGATGAGACCTCTCATTCTTGGCAACCTGGAGCATGTTTATGTGGAAGCCCGGTTTTTTAATATGAAGCTCCGGCTTCTGATCGTTGGCAAAAGGGGTGGAATCAGGTGTAATGCTATAGCCCAGGATGGAAATGAGTGTGGCGAAAGCAATCAGGAAGAGGCCAAACATAGCGAGCCGGTCCTTTTTAAAACGCCTCCAGGTTTGTTTGGAAAGAGACTCGGAGGAGGAGAAGTCTGTATGTTTCTTTTTAAATAACAATCAAGTGGTTTTTTTGCCTTTCCAGGACGGTTTGATAAAAAAAGAGCTTATCCCGATGACGAAAGCATACATCCAGTACACACATTCGAAAGGAAGAAACCACGCAAGATATCTGACCCGGCCTAGAAAATCTGAAGCTAAAAATAACAACAAAAAGTCAAAAACAAACTTTGCAGCTACAAAAATCGATAAATAGGGTATTATCCATGACTTTTTAAGGATTGCAACCACTAAAGCCAGGAAAAGCAGATTGGCAAGCATGATGATGAGGCCTGCCAACAGATTGAGGGCACCGGGATTATGTTTTGTTTTAGAAGCCCAGCGCAGCCTTTGGCGGAACAGGCTTGTGAGATCGGGCTGCGGGACCGTGTGTGCGATCAGCTCTCTCGACAGCAGGTAATGAATTCCGCGGCGATTTCTTTTTTTGAGGTCCTCCAGTAAAAATACATCGTCGCCTGAGGCAATGTGTGCATGCGACTGATAGCCGCCGGCTGCTTCGTAGGCACTTTTCCGGAAAGCGAGGTTGGCGCCATTGCACATAAACGGTTTTTGAAGGCCGGTGTAGCCGGCGGTAACCGCGGTGAGTGCCAGGTTCTCAACGATCTGGAAAGCCGATAGGAATTTGCCGTCCGGTTTAAAATCCACCGGCATCACCAGCATGTCCGGCTTGTAAAGCCTGAAGTAGCTGGCAATAGTAGCAAGCCAGGTTGAATAACGGAAGACCACATCAGCATCGCTGGTCACGATCACAGAGCCTTTGGCGTTTTGAATGCCTTGTGCGATGTTGTGTTTTTTTCCGCGGTGTTCCTGCTGTTGGATCAGCGTATAATCGATGCCCGAGCTTTGCAAAAAAGCCTCCGCTTTCCTGAAACTGCCATCTTCGGAGGCATCGTCGATGAGGATCAGCTCAAATTGCGAGGTTGGATAGCTCTGTTTGGCGAATTGCTCCAGGCAGCTTTCGATGTGTGCTTCCTCGTTGCGCATCGACATCACAATGGAAATAAAAGGCGCCGGGATATGAGGCGCAGAAGGAAGCTGCCGCCTGAGCTTGCCCATGCCGATGAGCGCCAGCGTGGTAAAGGTGCCGTAAGCCACAATCACGAATGAAAATATGTAGAGTTCAACGAGCATGGGCAGCGCGGAAATATACTTTTTCTTTTAGAATAATGCCATAGCCGATCAGGCTGGGGATCACGACATTCACCACCCACAGCCAGGTAGAAGCCAGCACGACATGAGCAGTGGCATCGGCTGCATCGTTGAAAACGAACAGGGCAATGGCGGCACGGATGGCAGGCTCGATGACGCTGATCATCGGGATGAGACTGGTGAGCATGAAATAAGCGGCGATGCCCGCGAAGCTTTGCCAGATGTCGCTTTGCGGAGACAGCGCATGATAGATGATGTAGAACTGGCCGGTGAATACCAGGTAACGGATCACGGAGAAAAGGGTGAGCTTCGCGATCATTGGACGCCGTAATTGTACGATCTGTTCCGTGCTGATGTTCCGGAACCATTTGATGAATTGCAGCTTTCGCTGGATAAAGGCGATGTTGCCGATGGCCAGGCAAAAGAAGGCGATCATGAAGAGGCCGAACGCAAACACCGCATATACGAACAGGGAGGAAACTGAGGCGCCGCTCAATTTGAAGGCCAGGGCGATCATGCCGGCAGTAACGGTAATCAGCATCTGGAACATGCCGTTGATGAAATGCAGGACGGTGATCACAGGCCTGTTTTCCGTTTTAAAAAAAAAGATCTTCGCCAGGAATTCCATGGCCCTGCCGGGAGCGAGGTTTCCCACGCAAATGCCCGAGAAGATGGATTTAACGGCTGTTCCATAGCTTACGCGCTCGACAGTGGAGGTGATAATCTTCCACTTGAAGCACTCAATGCCCCAATTGGCAGGCATCAGGAGCAGGGTTACCAGTAAGGCCACATAAATGACAGGTTCGTGAAGCCAGGCTACAAATTGTTCTTTGATATGCGGAATGGCGCTCAGGCGGGCATAGATAATATAGAAACTGATAAGCCCTATCAGTAGTTTGATGCTGATGGCTAATATCTTTTTGGGTTTGAGCAAAACGGAAGAAATAAAAAAATTAAATTTACACATTAATGGGAACTATTAATGGCAATTAACGATAGAATAATACTGGGAATAGATCCCGGAACGATTGTGATGGGATATGGCCTGGTACATATCCAGAACAACAAGCCGGTTTTATTGTCTCTTGGCATTATTCAGCTGGATAAATTTGCAGATCATGCCGACCGTTTGAAAAAAATTTTCGAGCGCGTCACGGGCCTGATCGAAGAATACAAGCCCGACGAGCTGGCCATTGAAGCACCGTTTTTTGGGAAGAACGTTCAATCGATGCTGAAGCTGGGAAGGGCGCAGGGCGTGGCGATTGCGGCAGCGCTGGCCAGGCAGGTGCCTATGACGGAATACTCGCCCAAGAAAATAAAAATGAGCATCACCGGAAACGGAAATGCTTCCAAAGAACAGGTGGCGGCGATGCTGGAGAACCTGCTCAATTTCAAATACGAATCGAAATACCTCGATGCCACGGATGCCCTGGGAGCCGCCGTGTGCCACTATTTCCAGAATAAAACGGCTGGCAGCGGCGCCAAAAAATCCTACTCCGGCTGGGATAGTTTTTTAAAGGATAATCCAAAGCGGAAGGCATAGTTTTTTAATCAGGGTGTTCCATTTTTTAACCACATAGGGAACATAGGAACATGGAGAACAGGAAGAGTACATAGTTTAGCTGAATTAGCTTGCTGCGCCAGGGATGCGCGGGTTTAGTTCCTTTACCGCGCCTGTTCTTTCGCGGTAAAGAACCGGAACGAAGTGGAGCCGAAAGCAGCCCGGCCTTCCGCTTTGCCTCTTGCGGAAGGAGGCGCCCAAAAATCAACCGAGGGCCAATCTGAATTATTGTTTTAGTGTTACTTAAATGGCTATATTAGTTCTCCATTTTTGATGTGAAATTTATGAAAGGTAAAGCTACCAAACTCACCATTAGCACCAGTTTCGAAGTCTATTCCTCTGCGGAGGACCTTCCCAAAGAAGAGCAGGAATTACTCGCCAAAGCCAAAAAGGCAGTAAAAACAGCCTATGCGCCTTATTCGGGTTTCAACGTAGGCGCTGCGATTTTGCTGAACAACGGCAAGATTGTGAGCGGCAATAACCAGGAAAATGCAGCCTATCCTTCGGGGCTTTGTGCCGAGCGTGTGGCCTTGTTCTATGCCAATGCCAATTATCCCAACGTGGGGGTCAAAACCATTGCGGTCAGTGTCAAATCAACTACCCAGGTCATCACAGAGCCGGTAAGCCCCTGCGGGTCCTGCCGCCAGGTGATTGCCGAATATGAGAACCTTTACGGAACACCCATCCGCATCATTATGTCGGGCGAAACCGGTAAAGTGTATGTATCCGAAAGCATCGAAAATTTATTGCCTTTGGTATTCAATAAGAAACACTTGAAATAGCGGATTTAAAACGCTTTTCTATTAAACAAATTCTGTTATTTTTGTAACGTATTAATCACATTTTCTATGGCTAAAACTGCTGAAAAAAAGACTAAATTTTCTAAAGAGCAATACCTCAAATGGTACGAAAGCATGTTGCTGATGCGCAAGTTTGAAGAGAAGACCGGGCAGGTGTACGTGCAGCAAAAGATCAAAGGGTTTTGCCACTTATATATCGGGCAGGAAGCTATTGTAGCGGGCACCGTGAGTGCTACCAAAAAAGATGACAAGCACATTACCGCCTACCGCGACCACGCTCACCCGATTGGTCTGGGCATGCACCCTAAATATGTGATGGCCGAGATGTATGCCAAGATTACGGGTTGCAGCAAAGGCAAAGGCGGCTCGATGCATATTTTCAGCAAGGAGCATAATTTTGTGGGTGGCCACGGCATTGTGGGCGGCCAGGTGCCATTGGGCGCAGGCATTGCCTTTGCAGAGAAATACAAGGGAACGGATAATGTATGCGTATGCTCGATGGGTGATGGCGCCGTGAGGCAGGGTGCCCTGCACGAAGCTTTCAATATGGCCATGACATGGAAGCTGCCGGTAATATTTATCGTGGAAAATAATCGCTACGCGATGGGAACATCGGTAGAAAGGACCAGTAACGTACACGATCTGTGGAAACTGGGCCTCGCTTACGATATGCCGAGCAAGCCGGTAGACGGATTGACGGTAGAAGCGGTCCACGAAGCCATGGAGGAAGCAGTAGCCAGGGCACGTCGTGGCGACGGACCGACTTTCCTGGAAATGAAAACTTACAGGTACAAAGGTCACTCGATGAGTGATGCACAAACCTACAGGACTAAAGATGAGGTGAAAGAGTACCAGGCGCAGGATCCTATCGAGAAGGTGCTGGTGACGTTGAAAGCCAATAAATGGATCGACGATGCCGGTGTTGAGGAAGTGGAAGCAAGGGTAAAAGCTCTGGTGGACGAATCGGTGAAGTTTGCCGAAGAAAGCCCCTACCCGGAGCCGGAAGAATTATACAAAGATGTTTACGCGGAACCAAACTATCCTTACATCAACGAGTAAGGAAGTATTAAATGCTGAATGTTAAATTATAAATGGATCAGAAGCCAAATATTATAGTTGACAAACATTTACATTTTCGAAACAGCTTGTTAAGCTTTATATTGGGTTGAAAGATGAGAGAATTTACGAACTGGCAAGTCAGGTTTTTAATTCAGGAACAAGTATAGGGGCAAACGTAGAAGAGGCGCAGGCAGCGCAAACAAAGAAAGATTTTATAGCTAAGATGTGTATCGCAGCTAAAGAAGCCGGAGAAACAAGGTATTGGTTAAGATTAATAGATGAAACAGACATGTCAAAAACAGATGTGAAGTCCTTTTTGATAGAAGTGAATGAGATTATTAACATCTTAACTAAGATCATTAAAAGTTCTATGGGGAATTAATTTAAAATTTATCATTTAAAATTTAAAATAAATAAGATATGGCTGAGGTCGTTAAAATGCCCAAATTGAGTGATACCATGACGGAAGGCGTTATCGCCAAGTGGCACAAAAAAGTGGGAGATAAAGTAAAGAGTGGAGAGCTGCTGGCTGACATCGAAACCGATAAGGCAACGATGGAGTTCGAATCCTTCCAGGATGGCGTACTGCTTCACATCGGTGTGGAAGAAAAACAGCCGGTTCCGGTGGATTCCGTAATCGCTATTTTAGGAAAAGAAGGAGAGGATATCAGCGACTTGATCAAAGGAGGAGGAAAAGCAGAAGCCTCAGGCGACAAAGAAAAGAAAGAGGAGTCGAAGGAATCTGAAGGAAAAGAAAAAAAGAAAGAGGAGAAAGAAGAGGCATCCCAGGAAAGCAGCGCCGGTGGCTCTGTTCCGGAAGGAGTGGAAGTAGTGCGCATGCCTAAGCTGAGCGATACCATGACTGAAGGTGTTGTCGCGAAGTGGCACAAAAAAGTAGGTGATAAAGTAAAGAGCGGCGAGCTGCTGGCGGATATTGAAACCGACAAAGCCACGATGGAATTTGAATCTTTCCAGGATGGCGTGTTGATCCACATTGGTGTGGAAGAAGGCAAGGCGGCCGCTGTTGACAGTGTGCTCGCTATTCTGGGCAAGGGTGGGGAAGATGTGGAGGCGATCCTGAAATCGCTTGGTAACGGCGGATCGGGTGCTAAAACACAAAGTGCGGAAAAGAAAGCAGAGCCGGTTAAAGAGAAATCGGAAGGCTCTGAGAAAAAGGAGGCTTCGACAGGCTCAGTAACTGTGGAAAAAACAGAAAGTCATAAGTCCGCAGACGGAAGAGTGAAAGCCTCTCCGCTGGCGAAAGCCCTGGCAAAAGAAAAAGGGATCGACGTGGCAGCGGTGAACGGAACAGGCGATAACGGCCGCGTCACCAAAAAAGATATTGAAAGCTATACACCGGCCCAGGCTAAAGCTACAGGCAGTACTCAAGCCGTTAGTGTGGCTGTCGGCCAGGAAAGCTATACTGATCAGCCGGTATCGCAAATGCGTAAAACCATTGCCCGCCGCTTACTGGAAAGCACCAATGGCGCGCCAAGCTTCGTGCTCAACATCGAAGTGGATATGGACAATGCCATGGCAGCGCGTGAAGCGATGAACGCCATTCCTGAAACGAAAATTTCTTTCAACGATATCGTGATCAAAGCCTGTGCAATGGCCTTGCGCAAGCATCCGAAAGTAAATACCAGCTGGCTGGGCGATAAGATCCGCACCTATTCGCACATTCACATCGGGATGGCTGTAGCCATCGATGACGGACTAGTGGTGCCTGTGATCCGCTTTGCCGATCAGAAAACCTTATCGGAAATTTCTGCCAATGCAAAAGATCTTGGCAAACGCGCCCGCGATAAAAAATTACAGCCTTCGGACTGGGAAGGAAACACATTCACCGTTTCCAATCTGGGAATGTTCGGCATCGAATCCTTTACGTCTATCATCAACTCACCGGAATCCTGTATCTTATCGGTAGGAGCGATCCGCCAGGTGCCGGTGGTGAAGAACGGGATGGTGGTTCCGGGGAATACGATGATGCTGACGCTGGCCTGCGATCACCGCACGGTGGACGGCGCTACGGGAGCAGCATTCCTGCAGACACTGAAAATATTTATGGAGAACCCGGTGACGATGCTGGTGTAACAGCTTGTTATTGAACTATAATTTTTTTAGATTTAGGTATGCGATCATCGAAGGAAAAACCTAAAAGAAATTTGGCTATTCCGGGAGAACCTATGTCGCAGGAAGAATTTGTGTCGTTGATCAAAGAGTCAGAAAAAGGACCTTTTAAGCCTATGGGATCCGGTGACGAATTTGTAAATGATATCGTGTCTGCATGGAGAAAAAAATATGGAAAATAGTTCTTTCCGATATTTTAAATTGGATATATGCAATCATCTAATATAGAAAAGCAAAATCTTGCGATCTCCGGTAAACCTTTGTCACAGGAGGAATTTATATCTTTGATCAAAGAAGCGGAGAATGGGCCATTTTGCACTCATGAACAATTAGTGGAAAAACTCAAAGCAGGAAACAATCATTAAAAGATTGAAAATATAGAACTTCAAAATAAAAATCAAATAACATCATGGAAGGAACCATCACATCATCAGTTGCCAACGGCATAGGAACCATCACTTTTTTTCATCCTCAGAGCAATTCCATGCCGGGAACGCAATTACGCAACCTGGCTGCCGAGATCGAAAAATTAGGAAAAGACGATAACGCCAAAGTGATTGTGCTGCAAAGCGAAGGCGACAAAACCTTTTGCGCCGGTGCCAGCTTCGATGAGCTGATCTCCATTAAAGACATTGATACCGGATTGAAATTCTTTTCGGGTTTTGCCCTGGTCATTAACGCCATGCGCAAAGCCCCTAAATTCATCATTGCCCGTGTGCAGGGCAAAGCCGTTGGCGGTGGCGTCGGGATTGCCTCCAGCGCCGATTATACCTTCGCTACCGAAGCAGCTTCCGTGAAGCTGAGCGAGCTGGCCGTAGGGATCGGCCCCTTTGTGGTTGGCCCGGCAGTAGAGCGTAAAGTAGGAACGTCCGCCTTTTGCCAGCTGACCATTAACGCTACGGAATGGCAAAGTGCCCAGTGGGCCAAAGAGAAAGGCTTATACGCCGAAGTATTTGCCAATGCGGCAGAAATGGACAAAGGCATTGAGGCACTTGCCGCTAAACTGGCAAGCAGCAATCCTGAAGCGATGAGCATGCTCAAAAAAATCATGTGGGAGGGCACCGAGAACTGGGACACCCTGCTCATCGAGCGCGCCGGTATGAGTGGAAAGCTCGTCCTGTCCGACTTCACGGTAAACGCCATTAATAAGTTCAAGCAAAAAGCATAATTGATCCGGGGCTTCCACACATACGCAGCCATTTGTAGCTTACTCGTGTTTTGTAAGCCGGCATGCTCACAGGTGAAAGCCGATACGCTGACCAGGCATATTTATGAAGATGTGCCGCAGATGCCCGAATTTCCGGGTGGGATTATCGAAATGGAAAAGTATGTGATGAAAAACCTGGTGCTTCCCGTCATGAAAGAAGCGCCGCCCAAAGGAGGCGTCTATACCCGTTTTGTAGTGAATGCCGATGGCTCTGTTTCCGACGTGAAAACGGCCAGGAGCTCCGGCAACCTGGCAGTAGACGATTCGGTGAAAGCAGTGATCAGGCGTATGCCGCTCTGGAAACCGGGAATGCTGAACGGAAAACCGGTGAACTGTTATTATAATTTACCCATCTCCTCCTTCAAATTCAAATGAAAGACATCGTATTGCTTCATGGAGCCATCGGCGCTACCGACCAACTGGAGCCACTGGCCGCTGGTTTGGAACAAAAGCAATTCAGGGTTCATCGCTTTAGCTTTTCCGGACACGGAAATATGCCTTTCCGCGAGCAATTCGGAATCGGGCAATTTGCTGCCGAGCTGGAAGAGTTTATTCAGGCACATAGCCTGGAAAAGCCTGCTGTCTTCGGCTACAGCATGGGCGGTTATGTGGCCCTGTCTTTAGCGAAAACGAACCCCGCTTTGTTAAGCACGATCATAACTCTTGGAACCAAGTTTGCCTGGTCTCCTGAAACAGCCGCAAAAGAAATCAACATGCTGGATCCAAACACCATCCTGGAGAAAGTGCCGAAGTTTGCTGAGGCTCTCAAAGCCAGGCATGGAAGCGAATGGCAGAAGCTCCTTCAAAAAACAGCGGAGATGATGATAAGCCTGGGCCATGCGCCGGCCCTGAAAGAAGAAGATTTTCCGCTGATCGAACAGAATGTCCTGGTTGGTCTGGCTGATCATGATACGATGGTTTCGCTCGATGAGACGCTTCATATTTTTAAGGCTCTGAAACAGGCAGACCTGTATATGCTGCCGCGAACCAGGCATCCGATCGAAACGGTGAACGTACCACTGCTGGCGGAGATCATTGCCCAATACCTGAATCGCTAGAAGAAACAACTCAGATCTTTATTCCCACCATCAGCACATCATCCAGCTGCTCCAGCTTTCCTTTCCAGTGTTCGAAATAGCGGTTCAGCTCTTGCTTCTGCTCATCAACCGGCTCTGCGGCATGTGCCAGCAATAATTGCTTCACCTCTTTCATCTTGAGCTTTTTGCCCTGTTTTCCGCCAAACTGGTCAGGATAGCCGTCGGTGGTCATGTACAGGCAATCGCCCGGCTCGAGCTGGAATGACTGTAAGGTAAAAGGCTCCCGGTCGCGCGGCGATTTTCCCACCGGCATCTTGTCGCCGCTAAGCTCGATGAGCGCTCCGCGGCGGACGAGCAGGATCACATTGTTGGCAGCCGCATAATGCAATTGATTGGTCTTAAGGTCGAAGCGGCACAGCACACAATCCATCCCGTCGCTGATCTCGCTTTCGGTTTTTCCTTTGTCGGTAAAAGCTTTGATGATCTCGGCCCGCAGGCTGTCGAGGATCTTCTCCGGGCTTTGAATCTTTCTTTCCAGGACAATCTCATTCAGAAAATTAATTCCGAGCAAGCTCATAAAAGCCCCCGGCACGCCATGTCCGGTACAGTCGGCTACCTGGAAATAGAAGTGATCGTCCTGCCTCACCGCCCAGTAAAAATCACCACTCACAATATCCTTGGGCTTATTCAGAATGAAAAACTCGCGGAGGTTTTCCCGGATATAACTTTGTGAGGTGAGTAAGACATTCTGAATGCGTTGCGCATAGTGAATGCTGTCGGTAATGTTTTTATTCTTGTCCAGCAATTCCTCTTTCTGCTGCGAAACCTCCTTGTTCAGCACTTCCAGCTTCACATGTGCTTTGCGCTTATTGATGAAGGCAAACACCGCGAAGCCAAGCGCACAAAGCACCAGGCCAACACCGATGAAGGCAAAGATCAGCAGCTGGCTCTTGCGTTTGCTCTCCGACTCACTGATGGTTTTCTCGGCATTCAGCTTTTCGATCTCCGCCTGTTTCTTTTCGGTCTGGTATTTCTTTTCCAGCTCCTTGGCCGCATTGCCACGTTCCGTATTGTTTAAGGAATCATTCAGCTGTGAGTAGCGAATATGGTATTGCAGCGCTTTTTGATAGTCTTTCTTCGCTTCATACAACTGGTACATGTTGTAATTGGCTTGTGTTTCGGGGCTGAGCAATTTGCTTTTCTGTGCAATGTTCAGCGATTTCAGGATCAGCTTTTCGGCCTCATCGTATTTGCCCTGCAACCTATAAATTTTACCGAGCTGCTGCGAGAACATGGCCTCATAATATTCACTGTTGACTTGTTTGATCAGTTCCATGCCGATGAGCAGCTCTTTTTCCGCTTCCACAAGGTTCTTCTGCCTGAGGTAGCATTCGGAAATGTTGAAGTGCAGGATCGCTGCCTGGCCCGGGTCTCCAAACGGGAGCTTCAGGGATTCCTTGTAATAGTACATCGCTGAGTCCGGTTCGTTATGCTCAAAATACATCACGCCGATATTCATATAACAACCTGCATACTGTTTGGGCTGCTTCAGTTCTTTGAACAGATACAGGCTGGCAAACAAATAATGTTTGGCGCTCGGGTAATCCTTGATGAACTCGTAGGTGTTGCCCATGTTGGCATAAATGACCGCCAGCATGGATTTATCGCTGCTGCGTTCGGCATACATCCGCGCTTTCGAAAAAAATTCCACCGCTTTCTGAAAATCGCCTTTGTCGTGGCAGATCGTGCCCATGGTATTATACGCATGCGCCTTTCCATGGGTGTAATTGGTATTCTCCGCGAGGCTCAGCGCTTTTTCGGCAATGCGCATGCCGCTGTCCAGGTCGATATAGCTGTATTCGAAAGCCAGCTTGCTCATGGAAAACGCCTTATTCGTATCATCGTCTTTGAGAGTGGAGATTACCCGGCGCAGGCTGTCCATATAACGGTCGTCCTGGGCAAAGCCCCTCAGCAAGGCGGTGCAAAAGCTAATCAGTAAAGCAATTCGTTGAAAAGAAATCATGAGCTAAATAAAGATATAGAATTCCCGCTACAAAACAAATGAGGGGCTTGCAGAAAGCAAAAAAGTCCCCACGATGCCGTGGGGACTTTTTAATAAATAAATGAGCAACAATTACTCAGCGATCACTTCAAAGCTTACAGTAGCGCTGATCTCTTTGAACAAACGAACTTTAGCAGTATAAGTACCTAAGCTCTTAATCGCTTCTTCGTTCATTTCAATGTTTTTACGATCAACGTCGTAGCCGGCTTTTTTCAAAGCGTCAGCCAACTGGATGTTAGTCACCGAACCGAAGATTTTTCCTGATTCACCGGCTTTAGCACCTACTTTTACGCTTACGTCAGCCAGTTTCTCTGCCGTAGCAGTAGCCTCTGTACGTAATTTTTGCTCTTTGAATGAGCTTTGTTTAATTTCTTCGGCCTGCATTTTTTTGTTGCTGTCAGTAGCTAACACTGCAATGCCCTGAGGAATTAAAAAGTTACGACCGTAACCGTTCTTTACCTTAACGATGTCGTTTTTATATCCTAACCCTTTCAGGTCTTTCTTTAATATAATTTCCATGTTGTGTTTCCTCCTTTAAATTATTTTAAACCATCAGCTAAATAAGGCATTAAAGCGATGTGACGGGCGCGCTTAACAGCCTGAGAAACTTTACGTTGAAATTTTAATGAAGTTCCTGTTAAACGGCGAGGTAACAGTTTACCTTGCTCATTCACGAACTTTAATAAAAAGTCTGCGTCTTTGTAATCGATGTATTTAATGCCAAGCTTTTTAAAGCGGCAGTATTTTTTCTTTTTAGCCTCAACAGTAGGAGGATTTAAAAAGCGAACTTCATTTTTTGCCATTTTGATAATTTCTTTACGGGATTAATAATTAAGCACCGGCTTTTGCCGTAGTGGTTTTCGCAACTTTGCCTTCAGATATTTTACCACGACGTTTGTCTGCCCAGGCAGAAGCGTGTTTGTCTAAAGCAATCGTTAAGAAGCGTAATACACGCTCATCACGTTTAAATGCCAGCTCAAGCGCAGCGATCTCTGTCCCTTTTCCGGTGAATTCGATCAGGTGATAGAAACCTGTCGTTTTTTTCTGGATTTGGTAAGCCAGTTTTTTCAGGCCCCAGTTCTCTCTGTGAGTAATTTTTGCTCCCTGATCAGTTAAGATCTTTTCAAACTTTTTTGCGGCCTCCTTTGCCTGATCATCAGACAAAACGGGAGTTAAAATGAAGACCGTCTCATAGCGTTTTTCCATTATTAGTTATTTTAAATTTGGGCTGCAAATATAGGCTAATTATTTGATACTGAAAACTTTTAAACCACGAAAGCTTCATAAATGAGCTTTATATAAGTGTAAAATGGGTTAAGATTTTGATTATCAGCATTTTGAATTGAGTCGAAATTAAGGCTTTTTTGAGACTTTGGGACTGAATTTCAGTAAAAAAGCCGGTTTTGAGGCCGGCTTTGTGTTGGTGGCTGAAGCTCCCGAAGGCAGCGACAGCGAAGTCACCGGTTTGAGAATTTATTCCAGAACGATCTTTTTTACCTGTGAGTTTTTGCCCTGTTCTACCTTTACAAAATAAATCCCTTTGGCCTGTTTGCTGATGTCGATCTCCTTATCGTAGTTTCCGGAGAAAGCAGGCAGCTTTTCGGTGTATACCACTTTGCCTTCCGTATTCAGGATCGTTATATCCGCATCGCCTTTATCAGGAAGGCTAAAACTCAGATTAAACTTACCCGTATTGGGATTCGGATAAAAATTCATATTGGTCAGGTTCAGCTTTTGATCCTTGGCACCCGTACTTTGTCCCAGGCGTTTCAGCTCCTTCTCATCCGCATCTTTAATGTCGATGCGCTTCACAATCGTTTTGGTGATCACCACATTTTTTGTTTTCTCTTCTTTTCCCTCCTCTTTTCCGTTGATGATGATGACGTTTTCTCCCTTTATGATGTCCTGGTCGATACCAGCCTCTTTCAGCGCCTGTTCAATTTCTACCGTAATCTGCTCATCCAGCTCTTTGTCGCCGGTTACGGATACCTTTCCTGCCGTATTGCTGCGGATAATGGTGTGAATGGTGCCGTCGTCTCCGTCAGAAAGGCTGTTGAGGTTGATTATTCCATCCGCAATGATAATGGAAGCGGGATCGGTGCTCGTATACGTTGTGTCTGTTACTTTTGTCACGCCATTGATGGTCTCAACTTTTTTGATACGAACGGTTGCCGCTTCCTTACTTTGCGCTGTGGCAGCCCCCGCGATCAGCAGGCAGCCTAAGATAAAAAGCCCTCTTGCTAACATGGTTTCGATGTTTGTTTGACTCACTCCATTCTGAATGGTGTTTTTGAGTTCGTGAATTTTTGCTTTCATGGTTTTGGTATGGTTTTAAGGTTAATAGATCTGATAAGGCAAAATTAGCCTGTGTCGTCGCGCAGGAGGGTTAACACGCGGTTAAAGCCTGTTAAGGAAAAGTTAAAGTCGGGGGACATTCGTTAAAAGAATAATAAATTTGGACTGATATGTTTTCCAGATCTTACAAGCTCATCATTGTGTTACTAAGCATCAGCATGCTGTCAGTATTGCTTTTACAGGGCTTCTGGATCAGCAACTTTTATACGCAGAAACAGGAAGAGTTCAGGCGCTCCGTGTATGAAGCGCTTGGGAACATCAATGCCAGGCTGAATGAAATGGATCATCTCAACTTTATCAAGCATTCGGTATCTCCCCTCAAAGCCACGAACACGAAAATTATTGCCGATGCCAGGGCGAAGCTCAAAGCAAAAAACAGAGGCAGGGCCAAAACAAAGGTAAATGCCACCAACTCCGATATCAGGATCATGACTTCCTCGCAGGGAAGTATGAAGGTGCATGCCAACGTTGGCATCGATATCATGAAGGAGCTCAGCATGGATACCCTGTTCGACCGGCAGGAGATCATCATTTCCGATTCTACGATCAGTATCAACCAGAACAATAGTACCCTGCTCATTAACAAGCGTAAAGAAAAGATTGCGCCCGACAAGGATGAGATCGACAAGCTGCTGAATAAGATGCTGATGGAAATTAAAATGATCGACGTATCGCCCATTGAAGATATCAAGGCAGACACCCTGCAACGGCTTATCAGGAAAGAGTTTGATGCCCTGGGGCTGTTCATGCCCTTTGAGTTTTTGCTGAAGAAGCAGGATACGGCCAGCGGTAAAATCATTGCGCGATCGGAGCACTACAAAGATAACGCCGATAGCTACAAATCCGATCTGTCGGGCAAGCGCGTGTTCAGCGATCATACCTACCTGTACCTGCAGGTCCCGCAGGAATCCGATTACGTCTTTGCCCGTATGAAGAAGCTGATCGTGTTATCGGCCATTTTTTCCCTGGTGGTGGTGCTGGTATTTTATATGACGCTGCGCAGCATCATGAGGCAGAAAAAGCTCGGTGATATGAAAAACGATTTCATCAATAACATGACGCATGAGCTGAAAACGCCGATTGCCACGATCTCGCTGGCTATCGATGCCATCAGTAATCCGCAGATCAAAGATGACCATGAAAAATTCGGGCAATACACCACCATCCTGAAAGAAGAAAACCAGAAGCTGAATGCGCATGTGGAGCATGTCCTGCAGATGGCCAGGCTCGATAAAGGAGAATTACAATTACAACATACGGTGGTGGATCTCAACCTCCTGGTACAGGCCTCTGTGAGCTCTTACCAATTGCAGATCGACCGGATGAACGCCACGGTCGATGTCCATCTGTTTCGCCCCTCCCTGGTGATAAAAGCAGATGAGTTTCACATCGCTACCGTCATCAATAACCTGCTGGACAATGCCTTGAAATATTCGCAGGAGCCCTGTCACATCCACATTTCCACGAAGCGGGAGGGGCAGTTTGCTGTGCTGACGATTTCCGATAACGGCATCGGCATCGATGAGAGCCTGCATAAAAAGATCTTCGAGAAATTTTACAGGGTGCAGGGCGGAAACCTGCATGATACCAAAGGCTTTGGCCTCGGCCTGAGCTATGTCAAATCCATTGTAGAGAAGCATGGGGGCAGCATCGCACTGAAAAGCGTGAAAGGAAAAGGCAGTGAATTCACCATTAAATTACCGGCACATGAAGCTTAATATCCTGCTCGTGGAAGATGAAAAGAACTTCGGCCTGCTGTTGAAAGACTACCTGGTGATGAACGGCTTTTCGGTGACGCACTGCGAGGACGGCATTCAGGGGCTTGAGGCTTTCCGGCGGGAACGTTTCGATCTCTGTATCCTCGACATCATGATGCCTAAAAAAGACGGCTTTACCTTAAGCGGGGAGATCAAGGCCATCAACCCGGCTGTGCCGCTCATGTTCCTCACGGCGCGCGCCATGCGCGAAGATATCATCAAAGGCTACAGCATCGGGGCCGACGATTACATCGTGAAGCCTTTCGATTCGGAAGTACTTTTGTTTAAGATCCGGGCCATCCTCAACCGCCGTACCGCCCGCCCGCAAAGCGAAGAATACCTGCATGAGATCGGTTCTTACACCTTTAATGCAAAGCTCCGGAACCTGAAACGTGAAGAGGGCGAAGAGCAACGCTTGTCTCCTAAGGAAGCGGCCCTGCTGAATTTACTTTGTCAGCATAAAAATAGCGTCTTGCCACGCGAGCAGGCGCTGAAGCAGATCTGGAAAGACGATAACTATTTTACCGGCCGCAGCATGGATGTGTATATTTTCAAGTTGCGCAAATACCTTTCGGGCGATGCCCGCGTGGAGATCAGCAACCTTCATGGCAATGGCTATAGTTTGTTGGTGAAAGCATGAGATAATAACACCAGGTGACAAGAAGCAGTTTTCTGATTGATTTTTGTTTTATGCTGGATTATGTTTTTGAAGATTTGGGCGTGTCACGACGTGTCGTGACCAGGCTATCATTCCAATCTTTTTTGAAAAGAAGCAGCAAAAAAAGGATTTCCCTGCCCGTCCGGTCAGGCGGGCGTTTTATCCTTCACGCGGGTTTATCCTCAGTTTCATGGTTAACCTTTTTCTTAGAAGGTTTATGTGCCAGGGATGGAGCGTCCCGATAGCTATCGGGATGTCTGAGCTCCTTTATGCAGCATAGCGGAATAAAGAGCGAGTCGCGACAGCCCGCCCGGGCGCCCAAAAAAGGGTAAGGGTTACAGTTCAGTAAATTTTTTGCATGACTCAACAATGCGTATTCTCTCAATGTTTATTTGCGTTGAATCTAAATACCGCTAGTCTTGTTTTAATGCTTATCAGATAGTCGACTCCTCCGAAGTCGCGGATGAGCTGCCTCACATAAAACCATAAATTAACCGTATTTCTGTTAAAACTGCCCATTTATTCGATGGAGGCCCTTGTCGTGGGTACTGTCTTTTTTTATCTTTATAAAAAGTTATTGTTGAAAAGTAAGCTGATACTTTTAAATTGGTTCGGTATTATAACAGTATCTTTTGGATGTTATAAACTCATGCAGCTATTTATTTCCATATCGTTTGCCCTAAACCTGTTCGTAGCACCACCCGACAGCAGCCTGCTGGTGCCCTCTTCGGAATACAGCCTCAGGGATGAAGTGATCATTGTGCCTAATAAATTAACCACTGCCAATTCCGATTTTATCTACAATGCGCAGATGTACCAGCTGGGTTGCGACACCCTTTCCAACGTGGTATTCTGGCGTAACATCATGCGACTCGACAAAGACAGCGCCCTGCTGAACCTGCCGGAGAACCGGAAGGTGCTTCACAAGGTTTGCCTGCGCACCTGGGACTCGCTCAGCGTAGAGCAAAAGAATACCTTTAAGGATAGCCTGCGCAAAGTCAATTGCCTCTCTGATTCTGCCCGCATCCTGCTTACCAATGGCAAGAGCTTTTTCTATGATTTCGACAAAGCCTCCGCTAACTTTCACAGGGGCATCAACGACTTTATCGATAATGGCGTAGATCCCTGGTATGCACAATCTATCCTGCTTATCGAAAGCCCTAATAAATTGCAAAAGTCAAATGCCGGGGCCTATGGATCTTTCCAGTTGATGAAAGATGTGGCGCGCCTCTTCGGCCTCAAAGTGAATAAAACCATTGACGAGCGTGCCGATTTCGACCGTTCGGCTTATGCAGCCTCCAGCCTTATCAAAAAAATCTGCATTCCTAAAACACGCCAGATCCTCGACTCACTGGGGATTAAGGATTATAAGGAAACCGACCTTTGGTTCAGGTTATTGGTGATGCACTCCTACCATGCGGGTGCCGGCAATGTCAAAAAAGCCCTGTATACCTTCAGGCCAACGGAGGGCAACATGAGCCTGATCTATACCTTGTGGAGGGCAGAGACCAAGCATTTCCGCTCAGCCTCTCAGAATTATTCCCAGCTCGTGCTCGCTGCCATGCTCGAAGTGCATGAGCGCTACAGCCTCGCGCCTTCACAGGCCAATGCCGGGAAGCTCGTAAAACAACCCGGAAAATAGACTCCGCTTTTTAATTAATTATTCGGGGCGCCGGCATTCAGCCAGCAGGTGATTTTGTCGATATCGGCCTGGGCGAGGCGCCCCGTAGCAGGCATGAAGCCAGGAACACCATCAATCACGCGGGCTTTAAACGCTCCGCTTTGCACCTTCAGGGAAATGTCAGGAAAGCTGGTGAAGTCTCCCGGGCCGGTTCCGCTGGGCTCATGGCAACCGGAAGTTGCACAATTGGCATCAATAATAGGCTTGATGGTCGTGCTGAATTTTACGCTATCGCAGATATTAACGGTTTTAGGAATCAGGGCCGGATCAGGCCCGACATCTTTTGTGCAGGAGCTGGCAACAAAAAGTGATCCTAAACCCAAAGCAAGCAATAATCGTGTTTTCATAACTAAGCGCAAAAATATATAGCTAATATACATGAAAATAATCAGATAACTAAAATCGCTTTAATTATTTGGGGGCTCGGCGTTTCAAAGCATGGAGTCCCGCCTGGGCATTGTCAGCCCTGCCAAACGGCGCTCCACGTGAAAATAAGACATGTCATGCTTCCAATAGTTCATAGGTCCTGGGTTTAGTTAATGATCAGGCGGCGGCTGGTGGTTTCGCCGTTCACGGTTAAATGAAGTAAATACAACCCGCTTTGTACCGATGAAGGGATTCGTAAGGTTTGATCATAGCCTCCGGCCCTTTGCTGTTCAGAGTAGAAATCGGCGATACGTTGCCCGTTAAGCCCGCTCAGGCTGCACTCTACCAGGGCATCCTTGTCGAGCTGGTAAGAAAGTGTTACGCTCTCCCGGGCCGGGTTAGGGTAGATGCTTACCGTAGATGACAGGTTGTATTCTTTAAGGCCCACCGAAGAAGCCGGGGAAGAGATGGGAAGAGAGGCTGTATACACATAGTCGGAGCTGCTTTGGTTATTGCCATTGGCAGCCAGGCCGGCGGCATAAATGGTGGCAGATCCGGCAGTAGCAGGTGCTACCCACTGAAAGGAAAACGTTTTGGAATCAGTGCCCGTGCCGCCATTGAGCTGGTGTACAATGTTGCGTCGCGCACCCGAATTCAATAATTTGGTTTGAGTGGAATTGAGCACAGAAATCGTTCCTGCGTTGGTATTGGTGGAGGTCAGGATTTCGGTGCCAAAGCCGAACAGGTTAACACCCGTTTTGGAAACCGTGACATCCACCGTATATGTGGCGCCCGGCGTATAGCCGCTGGCAGTGATGGATGGCGTGGTGCTGATAGAGATAGAGCCACCGCCCGAATTCAGGGCGAAGCTGTTGTGGCAGGCCGTGCAGTTTTGCTCTCCCGGCGAATTGGTATAGCCGGCAATGCCGTTATTCTGTAGTACCCTGGCAGAGGTTAGGGAAATCACCAGGATCGATCCTGCAACGGATATGCGTAACGCTTTTGTCATAAGAAAATAGAACTAAAAATAATTTCCGGTAATATTATTAAAAGAAAGGGATTTGTGAAACACGGAACGGTGAATCGTCCTGTTATACCCCTAAATAGTCCTTTTCCGTCGAAATAGTTCCGGCTGAAAACTGTTTTTTTTCGGGAGATTATTGTTTTTTGTAATTTCCTGTTACATTTAGCCAAACGAAAACTTCTATGAGGATCTTAATTATTGAAGATGAAAAATCTCTGCGTGAAGATGTAGTGGATTATTTATCAGAAAACGGCTATAAATGTGATTTTGCCACAACTGTAAAAAGCAGCATGCAAAAACTGAGCGATACGGTGTACAGCTGTGCGCTCATTGATGTGGGCCTGCCCGATGGTTCGGGGATAGAGATCGTAGAATACATTAAAAAGCAATTTCCGGAAATGGGGGTCATCATCGTGACGGCGAAGAACGCCCTGGAAGATAAAATCACCGGGCTCAAGATCGGGGCCGATGATTACCTGACCAAGCCGTTTCATTTGTCGGAGTTAAGCGCCAGGATCTATTCGGTATTGCGGAGAAGAAATTTCGGCGGCAAAAATTCCCTCGTTTTCGATGGGTTGGAAATAGATACCACCGAGAAAAAGGTGCTGGCCAACCAGCAACAGCTCCAGCTTACCAAAAAAGAATACGACATCCTCGTATACCTTGCCAGCAACCCCACGCATCTCATCACGAAGGAAGCGCTGGCAGATGCCATCTGGGGCGATAAGGCCGAAATGGCCACCTCCTTTGATTTTGTGTACAGCCAGATCAAGAACCTGAAGAAAAAGCTGAACGAAGCCGGCTTAAAAGATTATATTAAGGTCGTGTACGGCATGGGCTATAAGTTCAAGGATGCCTGAGGCGCTTCTTCATTGGTAACAAGGGATGAAACTACTTACCAAAACAAATATCTACACCTCCATTGCCACGGCCCTGCTCTTCGCCCTGGGCGTATTTGTCGTGTACCAGGTCATCAAGCTCAAACTCGACCGCGATGTGGATGAGCAGCTTCTGTCAACGAAAAGCAGGATTATCAAAGGCCTGAAAGAAGGGATTCCCCCTAAAGAATTTTTATCGAACATCGGGCAGCAGATCTATGTGAAAGAGATCTACAGGCAAACGATCTTTGACAACCGCTTTGTGGAGTATGCAGAGGAAAAGGTAGATTATAAAACCGGGAAGAAGAATAACGATGATATCATCACACAAAGAGAGTTGCTTTTCCAGGTAAAGGTGCGTGATAAGCTCTATGAGGTCACCATTTGTATCTCTCTGCTGGAAGGGCAGAAAATGGGCGAATACATCATCGGTGTGGTGTTGATCTTCCTGATCGTTTCCATCTTTTTCCTCTTCCTGCTCAACCGCTACATCTCAGCATTTATCTGGTCGCCCTTTTACGATACCCTGTCCAGCATCAAAACCTGGAACATTAAGAAAAGTGCCAACCTTGAATTTAAGTCGACCGACATCGATGAGTTCCATTTGCTGAACGACACTGTCAAAGACCTCACGCAGCAGATCCAGCTCGATTATTATAACCTGAAGGAATTTACCGAGAACGTGTCGCATGAGGCGCAAACACCGTTGTCCATCATCAGCACCAAGCTTGAGCTGTTGCTGCAGCAAAGCAACTACAGCGAGAAGCAGCACGAGCACCTCCTGCAGGCATACAGGGCAACCCAGCGGATGTATAAGCTCAATGAGGCGCTGATCCTGCTGACACGCATCGAGAACAAGCAGTTTGTGGACAAGTGCATCATCGACCTGACGCTGGCCATCGAGGAAAAGCTGGATGTGCTGTCGGATTTTATCGAAGCAAAGAATATCATCATCCAGAGAGAGTATAACAAGATCATCCAAAAGGAGGTGAACCCTGTATTGCTTACCATTCTGCTGAACAACCTGTTCATTAATGCCATTAAGTATAATTTTGAAGACAAGGGAACGATCCGGATCATGGTGGATGAAAACTCGTTGACCATTGAGAACTCCAGCCCTTTGGAAAAGATCGACAAACAGTTTATGTTTGAACGCTTCAAGAAAAACTCCACTTCCGGCTCGCTTGGTGTCGGCCTTTCTCTTATTAAGAAGGTCATTGATTTCTTCAACTGGCAGATCACCTATTCCTATAAGGACAACCTCCATAAATTTAAAATTTATATGTAGCTTTAGTGCCCTAAAGCAATGTTATGAGCGCGTCTATCTGGCACAGCAAGCCAACTGTATCCTCCCTGAACGATCTTGGAAAAAATAACCTGGGAGAAACCCTGGGAATCGAATTTGCCGAAATAGGGGATGATTTCCTGGTGGCTACCATGCCGGTGGATCACCGTACCAAACAACCCTTTGGCCTTTTGCATGGTGGCGCCAACGTAGCGCTTGCCGAAACGCTGGGCAGCGTAGCCTCGCTGCTGGTGGTAAACCAGGAGCTGTTCATCGGGGTGGGCGTGGAGATCAATGCCAACCATATCAAGGCGGTGTTGTCGGGCAAAGTGAGAGGCGTGTGTACGCCGTTGAATATTTCCGGCAAAAACCATGTGTGGGACATTAAGATCTATAACGAAGCCAACGAGCTGACCTGTGTGTCGCGTTTCACCTGCGCCATTGTGCCCAAGAGCAGGTTTGTGTGATAAGTCTCAATACCGGTGGTTTGCCGTTATTTATTGGGCCTGCCCCGCGAAAGCGGGTCAGGCTTTTCGTTCCTCCCGATAGATATCGGGACTTTTTTGCCGTGCTTCGGCTGCCCTTCGACTCTCCCGAAATAAATCCGGGACAGGCTGCTCAGGGTGACAGCTCAGCAACCGGCAAAAAGGATTTCCACTACTCCCGATAGCTATCGGGACCTTCACGCGGATATATACGGTGCTGATGAGTTTAACTCAATGAACAGGGATTGTCCGACCGGGAGCCCAAAAATGAAACGATCATAGCGCGTGAGAGAACCATGAATTTTTGGAACAAGAGTTTTCTAGCTATGACAACCTCTCTTTGGTCTATGCTTTCTCAGGCTTCATCAAAAATAACCACGGAGGCATTCTTGACGTAGAGCTATTTGTCATGCCTACAGCCCGTTCATCTAAAAAGCCCTTTGTATATCGGTTTTTTCTGTTAGTTTAGTGCCCGTTTTAAACTTTAATATATCCATGAAAAAAATTATCCTTTTTGTCATTACACTGACGTTCCTGTGTAAACCGATTGCCAAAGCCGACGAGGGCATGTGGCTGCCTATGCTGTTGGGAGAACAGGTATATGCCGATATGGTTAAGAAAGGCCTCAAGTTGAGCAAAGAGCAACTGTACAGTGCAAACCAGGCCTGTATCAAAGATGCCATCATTATTTTTGGCGGTGGTTGCACCGGCGAGATCGTGAGCAAGGAAGGCCTGATCTTCACCAACCACCACTGCGGTTACGGTGCCATCGCAGCGGCCAGCACCGTGGAGCACAATTACCTCAAAGACGGCTTCTGGGCCAGGAACAAGCAGGAAGAAATTTATGCGAAAGGCATTCATGCCCAGTTCCTGATTAAGATCGTGGATGTGACTGATAAAGTCAATGCCCGCCTTAAAGACATTCCGAATGCAGAGCTTACGCAGAAATTACCGGGCATCCTCACGGAGATCGCCGGTAAGGAAACAGAAGGCAGCGGCTACGAAGGCCGTATCGCTTCTATGTTCAAAGCCAACCAGTTTTTACTGTTCGTATACGAGCGCTACAAAGATGTACGCCTGGTAGGAACTCCGCCGGAGAGCATCGGTAAATTCGGTGGTGATACCGATAACTGGGAGTGGCCGCGCCATACCGGTGACTTTTCCATTTTCCGTGTGTATACCAACAAGGAAGGCAAGCCCGCAGAATACGCCGCTGACAATGTGCCTTTGAAATCCAAATACTCCCTGCCCGTATCTATTAAAGGCGTCAGGGATGGCGATTTTACAATGATCTGGGGTTACCCGGGCGGAACCAACCGTTACGAAACATCTTATGGAGTGAAATTGAAAACGGATATTGAAAACCCTTCCCTGGTGAGCCTGCGCGACGTGCGTTTGAAATACATGCTCGAAGAAATGAAAAAAAGCCCGGCAGTGAAAATCCAGCTGGCCGGCTACTATGCCGGTGTGGCCAACTACTGGAAATTCTTCGACGGTGAATCCAAACAATTGCTGAAATTCAAAACGTACGAGGAGAAACAAGCCAATGAGGCAGCGTTCCTGGCCTGGGCAAAAGGCAAGCCGGAGTATGAAAACCTGTTCAACGAGTACCAGAAAATTTATGATACCTGGAGGCCTTATGCCAAGCAGCGTGTGTACATGACGGAAGGCATCTTCGGTTCTCCGCTGATTGCTTATGCCTCTTCCCTGCAAAAACTGGATGCAGCTTTAACGAAGAAAGACGGAACCAAGGAAGATGTGAAAAAAGCGGCGGATGCTGCGGCTGCCGCACGCGAAACCTTTATGAGCTCTGAGAACATTGCTTCTGATAAAAACATCCTGGCCTTCGTTACCCAGGCTTTTTATACGGATATCGACGCCACACAGCACCCTGCCGGTTTCTACGAAGCGATCAACAGCAAATACGGTGACCTGAAAAACAAAGCAAGCTATGAGAAATTCTCTGCGGATGTATTTGCCAATACCATGCTTCTGAACAATGATAAATGGAATGCCTTTATTGCAAACCCTGATACGGCGGCTTTACACAAAGATCCGGCCTTTGCCATGGCGAATGCCTTTAATGCCAATTTCAACACGAAATACGCCAAGCTGTTTGCCGATTTCAACTCGCAGAATTTTGTGTTAGGCAAAACCTACCTGAAAGGAATCCTGGAAATGAACAAGACCAAAAAACTGTACCCGGATGCCAACTTCACCATGCGTGTAAGCTACGGCGCAGTTAAGTCTTACTCTCCGAAAGATGCTGTGAAATACAATTACATCTGCACCCTGAATGGCGTTCTTGAAAAATATAAGCCGGGTGACTATGAGTTCGACGTGCCAACCAAGCTCATCGACCTTGCCAAAGCCAAGGATTACGGGCAGTACATGGATCCCGTTGCAAAAGACGTTGTGGTGTCTTTCATCAGCTCCAACGACATCACCGGCGGAAACTCCGGCTCCCCGGTGCTCAATGCCAAAGGAGAGCTGATCGGCCTGGCTTTCGATGGGAACTACGAAGCCCTGAGTCATAAGATCGTGTTCGATAAGGACCTGAACCGTACCATTAACCTCGATGTACGCTACCTGTTATGGGTGGTAGAGAAACTCGGGGGAGCCACCAACATCATCAATGAGTTGGACATCCGTAAGATGTAAGCTTCCCTATTAAAAAAACAGAAAGCACAACCATAGCGGTTGTGCTTTTTTCATTGGTATTATTTCTCTTAAATCGTATCTTTGAATGACATGAATTTCCTCCTTAAATTACTTATCTCTGCAATGGCGGTTATGATCACCGCCTACTTTCTCGATGGCGTCACCATGGGGAATAATCAGTTTATCACCACCGGCTCTCCCCAGGTGAATAAGCTCATCACAGCCCTGCTGGTCGCCATTGTGCTGGCTTTTTTAAACAGCATGGTGAAGCCTGTCCTCACGCTACTCTCATTGCCCATTACCTTTTTCACACTCGGCCTTTTCCTCCTGGTCATCAATGCCATGATCATCCTGTTTGCCGATAGGCTGGTGGATGGCTTCAAAGTGGATGGTTTCTGGACAGCCCTGTGGTTCAGTCTTGTGCTATCACTCGTGAGCAGCCTCCTCGACCTTACGAAAGGCAGGGAAAAAGAGGAATAATTTCATATATTTGGTTGATGATCAAAAAAACAGAACGTTATGTTTTAATTTTTTTATCACTCTGCTCCCCCGCATTCAACGCTCAGTCCGGATTTTCATTGATAGAGGATGACATGGACAAAAGCAGGCATTACGACCAGGCAGAGATGAATTCTTCTGTGGCTTACGATACCAAAGCCTATAAGTTTGAGCAGGCCCTGAAGGATCATTACAGGCTCAGCAAGGCAGCTCCGGGCCTATACTATTCCGGCTATGCGGCACAGAAGGAATTGTTGCTGTCGATGTATGGAATGCCATTGGAGCAGCAGGAAAAAAGCTCAGGGATATTTCCGGTATGGCGCGGAAACCCCGGTCAGCCGGACAATATATTCATATCGGGTATCGGGTTAAATGCCAGTTAAAAAAAGTTAACCATATAAATACGAACACGCATACTTTGTTACATTTGTTATAACAATGAATAAACACAACCTCGGTATTATTTCAGTTCTTGTCGGTTTGGCTTTAGTGGCGCTTATTGCGATCCAGGTGTACTGGATCAGAAGTTCCATCAAACTAAAGAAGGAGGAGTTCGATCATACGGTGATCGAGGCACTCAAATCCACCAGCTACAAGCTCGAAAAAATTGCAACTGCCAATAAGATTGCCAAGAAGATCAAGCTCCGGAAACAAGGCGTACGCATTACCAAGCCCGGCTTGCTGGCCACCTCTGGCAATGATGTACAGGTCAGGATCTTTGAAGAGCTCAGCACCGATTCTTCGGGTGTGATCACCAGTAAAATGTCGCAGAAAGAATTTTTCGGCGATTCCATTAAGTCCGGGAAAAATTTCCTGCCCTATGACCTGACGAGTTCTTCGAAAACAAGCGAGGAAAGCCTGCGTGAGGAGCTGCTGAAGGCCGGTACCGAAGTGGTCAACGATCTTTACGATGAGCTCATCAGCATCAACGTGTATAAGGATTACAAGCCCAAAGTGGATTCCCTGATGCTGGATACCGTTCTGCACCAGGAGTTGAAAGCAGCAGGCATCAATACCGATTTCGTGTATTCCATTTCCAGCCAGCTGGCTAATTCCAACTCCAAGGCCAATTATAAAGATGCCCAGAAAGACTGTGATTCCAGTGGCTGCTATTACAAGATCAACCTTTCGCCGAGCAATGTGTACGTGACACCGCAGTACCTGAGCGTAAGCTTCCCTGATGAAACGAGCTACCTGCTCAATACGATGTGGGCCATGCTCTCCGTGTCGGGCCTTGTGATCTGTATCCTCATCATGGCATTTTACTACACCATCGCTACCATTTCCAGGCAAAAGAAATTATCGGAGATCAAGAACGACTTCATCAGCAATATGACCCATGAGTTCAAAACACCGATCAGCACCATATCCCTGGCCGCGGAGATGCTCAATGATTCTACTGTTTCCAAAACACCGGAGAAGCAGCACCGCTTCATCAGGATGATCACCGATGAGAACAAGCGCCTCAGTATCCTGGTGGAAAGCATCCTGCAAACGGCTATTCTCGATAAGGGGGAGTTCAAGCTCAAGATCAGCCAGGTGGATATACACGAGATCATTAACCAGGCCATACAGAATACCCAGCTGCTCATCGACCAGAGAGGGGGGAGCATTACCAAGCAGCTTCACGCTACAAAAAGCAGTGTCGTGGCCGATAAGTTACATCTTACGAACATCATCTTCAACCTGATCGATAATGCCGTGAAGTATACTAAAGAAACACCCAGTATCGTTATAAGTACCAGGGATGCCGAAAATGGCATAGAAATTACTATCAGGGATAACGGAATAGGCATCAGCAAAGACAATCTGAGGAAGATTTTTGATAAATTTTTCAGGGTGCCGACAGGCAATGTGCATAATGTAAAAGGCTTCGGTCTGGGACTAAGTTATGTAAAAGCAGTGGTTGAAAAGCATAATGGCACAATTCATGTAGAGAGTGAATTAGGAAAAGGAAGCACGTTCAAAATCCTTATGCCATATAAAACCGTACATTAGTAAAACAGAAATAAAACTTATGGAGAATGTAAAAACACAAGTATTGTTAGTGGAAGATGATCCGAATCTGGGCGCTTTATTGCAGGAGTATCTGGAGGCAAAAGGCTTTGAAACAAAACTGGCCACTGATGGTAAAAAAGGCTTTGATGCATTTTGTAAACAGGAATTC
Organism: Hydrocarboniphaga daqingensis; assembly: GCA_943362175.1. Taxonomy (GTDB): domain Bacteria; phylum Bacteroidota; class Bacteroidia; order B-17B0; family Aurantibacillaceae; genus UBA4416. Next base: position 50,730 of record CALRIU020000018.1, read on the forward strand.
GATCTGTTGCTCCTCGACGTGATGATGCCCGTGAAAGACGGTCTTACCCTCGCAAAAGAAATCCGCGTCACCGATAAAAATGTACCTATTATTTTTCTGACGGCCAAAAGCATGAAGGAAGATACCATCGAAGGCTTCAATTCGGGAGCCGATGATTATATCACCAAGCCTTTCAGCATGGATGAGCTGATGGCGAGGATCACAGCCGTATTACGCCGCAGCAACAAGCAGCGCGTGTATAATACCGACGATGTGGTATTCAATATCGGTGATTATACCTTCAATTCGGAAACACAGGCGTTGGCCCACAACGGTATGGAGCAAAAGCTTACGACCAAAGAAAGCCAGTTGATGCGCCTGTTATGCGTCCATAAAAACGATGTGCTCGACAGGAACTTTGCTCTGAAAACGATCTGGCACGATGACAATTATTTCAACGGACGAAGCATGGATGTATACATTGCCAAGCTGCGTAAATACCTGAAAGACGACTCTAAAGTGGAGATCGTGAACATACACGGAAAAGGCTTTAAATTATTAGTCAATTCCTAGTGATTAAAGTCTGAAAAATTAGGGAATTAGTCTAAAAGTGGTTTATTTTGTAAGAAGTAAACCACTTTTTATTTGTATACCACGCCCGAAATAGCCGCGATCATCCATGCCAGCATCAGCGGCAACGAGCCGGAAGCAGGCATCAGCGTGCTGCTCACCGACAGCCGCCAGCTCACCGAGCCCCATCATACCCTGTTTGTAGCCCTGGTAACGGAGCGTAACGATGCCCACCAATACATTTACGGCCTGGTACAAAAAGGCGTCAAGGTATTTGTGGTGAATTTTATCCCCGAAAATAGCAAAGGGATTGATGGGATTTGCTTTCTCCTGGTAAAAAATACGAGGCAAGCCCTTCAGCAACTGGCGGCTCATCACCGCAAACAGTTCCGGATCCCTGTGATAGGCATCACCGGCAGTAATGGAAAAACCATCGTCAAAGAATGGCTCTACCAGCTGCTGAAAACAGATTACAGCATTGTACGAAGCCCTAAAAGCTTCAACTCACAGATAGGAGTGCCTTTGTCGGTATGGCAGATGAAGGAAGAGCATAGCCTGGGTATTTTCGAGGCCGGGATTTCCGAGCCCGGCGAAATGCCGGTGCTGAGGGAGATTATCCGACCCACGATCGGCATCCTCACCTCGCTGGGAACCGCCCACGACGAAGGCTTTAAAGACACCATGCAAAAGCTGAAAGAAAAGCTGAGCCTCTTTGCAGAAAGCGAAACGGTGATTGTGAATGCCTTATCGCTTCCTGAAAATTATACCGACCTGCTGGTGGGTGAAAAATGGTTTATCATTTCGAGGTCGCCACATGCCAGGCTGCAAATCCTGCATACCGATGCAGAAGGCAGTCAGACGAGGATCAGGGCTCATTACCTGGGTCTGGATAGAGAGCTGCTGGTGCCTTTTACGGATGCGGCCAGTGTGAACAATGCCATGAGCTGCTGGGCCACCATGCTGCATTTACAGGTGCCGGAGCAGGAGATCCAACGGCGCATTCTGAAGCTTCAATCGGTAGAAATGCGCCTCGAGCTGAAGCTTGGCAATAACAACTGCATCCTCATCAACGATTTTTATAACTCGGATATCAACGCGCTGGAGATTGCCCTTCACCACCTGAAGCAACAACACCGGGGCGGGCAGAAGATCGTGATCCTTTCGGATATTGAACAGAGTGGGAAGCTGAGCTGGGAACTATACACGCATGTGGCCAGGCTGCTGAGCCAGTTTCACATCGACGTCTTCATCGGCATCGGCAAAGAGATCTCCTCGCAACGGAAATTATTTCCGGGCCCCTCTCATTTTTATGCAAGTACCCATGAGTTCCTCGAAGATTCTAAAACGAATCCGGAGCTGCAGTTCCATAACGCGATCATCCTCCTGAAAGGCGCCCGCAGCTTTGGTTTCGAAGCCATCAGCAAGCAGCTTCAGCAAAAAAGCCATGATACGGTATTGGAGATCAACTTAAACAGCCTCGTTCATAATATGAATTTTTACCGCTCGCAGCTCGGGAAAAAGACGAAGCTGATGTGCATGGTAAAAGCCACAGGCTATGGCAGCGGCAGCACGGAAATAGCTTTCACCCTACAGCATCATCAGGTGGATTACCTCGCCGTGGCTTATGCCGACGAAGGTGTAGAGCTTCGCAAAGCCGGCATTCACCTGCCGGTGATGGTGATGAGCCCGGAAGAGGCTTCCTACGATGATATGCTGCTGCATCAGCTGGAGCCGGAATTATTTTCCTTTAAAGTGATCCATGATTTTTCAAAGGCTTTGCAGAACAAAGCAATTTCGGGCCCTTACCCGGTGCATATTAAGCTTGATACGGGCATGCACCGTCTTGGTTTTGAGGAAGCACAGCTCGACGATTTATGTGAGGTGCTGAAAAAAGAAACGTCGATCAAGGTAAAAAGTATTTTCTCCCACCTGGTAGGCAGCGACAGCAAAGTCTTTGATGAATTCTCACAACAGCAGATCACCTTGTTTGAAAAGATGGCGGCGAAGCTTGAGGCAGCGCTTGGTTATTCTACGATCCGCCATATCTGTAACTCCGGGGCGATCACACGTTTCAAAGAGGCGCATTACGAGATGGTGCGTTTGGGAATCGGGATGTATGGTGTCGGGTTTAATGAGCTGGAGAAACAGCATCTGCAAAATATCAGCAGCCTTAAAACCCGCATTTCACAGATCCGGCCTTTGAAAAAAGGAGAGACGGTGGGCTATAACCGAAAAGGGATGGCAGAACAGGATATGACGATTGCGACGATTCCGATCGGTTATGCAGATGGTCTGAGCCGCCGGACAGGCAACGGAAATTTCAGTGTGTACATCCATGGTAAGGCCTGTAAAACGATCGGGAATATCTGCATGGACATGTGTATGATCGATGTGAGCGGATTAAACGTTTCGGAAGGTGATGAGGTGATTGTCTTTGAAACCAACCAGCAGTTGATGGCTCTTTCCGAAGCCATGGACACGATTCCTTACGAAGTGCTTACTAATATTTCTACCCGGGTAAAACGTGTCTATGTGCAGGAGTAGGAATTTAAAATTCAGATGGCTTCGTTGCTTTGGCTACGCTCAGGAACCTCATAGGTCATTTGTCAGTTCGCTGCGACACATTGTGACAGCCGGGAACCGGGTAATTTACGGGGTGATTATGTTTTCGTGCGTTGTGCTTACTTCGTGTGGTACAGAAACGACTACTTCAACTGCCACTGTCTCCAATCCCGACCCAACTTATGCTGATATTGCGCCCATCATTTACAAGAACTGCACGCCGTGCCACAGGGCAGGGGAGAGCGGTCCTTTTGAGCTGATGAGCTATGCCGATGCGAAGCGAAATGCCAACAAGATCAAATTCGTGACACAGACACGCTACATGCCTCCCTGGCCGGCCGATCCGGGATATACTCATTTTCTGGGAGAACGTGTGCTCACGGAAGATGAGATCGGCCTGATCAGATTATGGGCAGAGCATGGCGCTCCGGAAGGCGATCGCACGAAGACGCCTGCACCTCCTGTTTTTTATGCCGGCTCGTTCTTACGAAAGCCTGATACGGTCATCCGCTTCAGGGAAGCGGTGCCCATCAAAGGGAATGGCAGCGATCATTTTTATGTGGTGAAGCTTCCGGTGGAGTTGTCGAAAGATACCTTCGTGAGTTATTTTGAATTTGTGTCTGCGCAACGCAAGCTGGCGCATCACGTCAACGGCCACCTGGTGAACTATGTGCCCGGAAAAAAGAAGGAGATTCAAAGCGGTCTTACGTATGCCCTGGATGCGTTCAGCGATTACAAAACGCTGTATGGGCAAATGAATATTCTGAACGATGATGCGAGCTTTCCGACCTTAACGCCCAACACCGTATATTACCTGCCGGGCTTTACGCCACCGGTGTATCCGCAGGGCATTGGCGGCTACAGGGTGAACAAGCAGGCGGTGATCCTGCTGCAAAACATGCATTACGGACCGAGCCGGGAAGATGTGCTGGACAGCGCCTACATCAACGTATTCTATGGTCCAAAACCCAAGCGACCGATTTACGAAACGCAGCTTGGTACATTCGGTGTGTCTAAAATAGAGCCGGAGCTGCTTCTGCATCCTAATAAGATAGAAACTTTTCACACGAAGGCAACTCTGAACAATGATATCTCCGTACTCTCTGTCAATCCGCACATGCACCTGCTGGGGAAAAAGTTCTGGGCCTTCGCCATCCGGCAAAATGGAGACACGATTCCTTTGATTAAAATCAATAACTGGGATTTCAGGTGGCAGTATTATTATACCTACCGGCACCCGGTGAAGCTCAGCGTAGGAACCACCATTCATGTGTACGGCACTTTCGATAATACTTCTAAAAATCCTAATAACCCCAACCACCCGCCAAAGCTGGTGACACAGGGCGAGGGGGTGAAAAGCATGCAAACCACGGAAGAGATGTTCCAGTTTATTTTTACGTATCTGCCCTACCAGGCCGGTGATGAAAAGCTGGATTTAAGTAAATAATGTTTCCGCAGATCGCGCAGATTTACGCAGATCAAATGGAACAGGTCCATAAATAGAAGCTAAATAATAGGTACATTAGAATACGCATTACTTGTTTTTGAAAATAAAAAATCCGCGCCATCTGCGAGATCTGCGGGAAATAAAAATAATGACACCAAAATTATACATCGTTCCAACACCCATCGGCAACCTGGAGGACATGACCTTCAGGGCGCTCAATATCTTAAAATCTGTCGACCTGATCCTGGCGGAAGACACACGCAATACGGTTCACTTGCTAAGGCATTTCCAGATCGAAAAGCCGCTGAGGTCCTACCATGCGCACAACGAGCACAAAACCGTGGAGCAGATTGTGGAGATGATCGCTTCCAATAAATCGGTAGCGCTGGTATCGGATGCCGGTACGCCGGCCATTTCGGATCCCGGATTTTTACTGGTGCGCGAATGCATCAAGCACCAGGTAGCGGTGGAAACGCTTCCGGGCGCTACGGCTTTTGTGCCGGCTTTGGTAAACAGCGGCCTGCCTTGCGATACCTTTGTGTTCTACGGTTTTTTGCCACAGAAAAAAGGAAGGCATACAAAGCTCCTGTCCTTAAAGGAAGAAACGCGCACCATGATTTTTTATGAATCGCCTTTCAGGCTCGTGAAATTGTTGCAGGAGTTTAAAGAGTATTTAAGCGGCGACAGGCAGGTGTCTGTTTCGCGGGAGCTTTCGAAATTGTATGAGGAAAATGCCCGGGGCACCGTCGATGAGCTGATTGCCCATTTCACCGCCAAAACGGTAAAGGGTGAGATCGTTGTTGTACTGGCCGGGAAAGAAGAGTAGGAGCATGATGATCAGAACAGCTTCAGTCATTCTGTTGATGGCCATGCTTAGCGGCTGTGCGGTGCGCTCCGTGTATGTGCCCACGAGTCAGAATCTCATGCTGTTTGATGATAAAAAACAAATCCAGGGAAACGCCTATGTGGGTACCAACACCGTGCAATTGCAGCTGGCCCATAATCCGGTCAATCATGTTGTAGCAGGCATCAGTACCAATTACGGCGCCGGCTTATCCATTTACGAAGGCTATCTGGGCTTTTACGGCTATTCCAAAGAGCATGCGCAGTGGCGTTATGAATTGCTTGGTGGCGGAGGCTACAATTCCAATTTTTCTCAGCAGGACAATGCCTTCCTGGCTACGGTCAAAAAAACGAATATCCGCTACGAAACCTATTCCATTTACAACAAAGCCTTCGTGCAGCCCGCGGTGGGCTTCTTTTCCAGCATCGACATGTATAAGCTCCGGTATTCCTTTGCCTTTTCCTGCCGGGCCAGCTACCTCGATTTTAAGACCTATCAGTACCGTGAAGTGAGCCGCGACAGCCTGGCGGTAAACAGCCCTAAGCCTTACCTGGTGAACCGCGATTATACTAATAAAGGAATTGTGATCCTGGAGCCCTGCTTCACCAACAAAGTGGGCCGGAAGAACCTGAGTGCGGTCATCCAGGGGCAGTTCATTGTTCCATTGATGAGCGAGATCGACCTGCATTATGCTAACCTGAGCCCGGTGTTTCTCATCAGTGTGGGCATCCAGTATAATTTTGTGTTCAAAAAGCAAAAGGAGCCGAAGCCATGATGAGACTGATGGTGATAGGCTGCCTCATTGGCCTGAGCTCTTGTTTTTTCCTCGGGCCTTCGCCTAAAAAGCGACTGCAGAAGATCGCGGACATCAAGCCGGTGGATGTGGTCATTGTGCCGGGCCTGCCTTTGTACCAGGGCCAGTGGGACACGCTCCTGAAAACGCGGATGCTCTGGTCCGAGTTCTTAATCAAGAGAGGTTATGCCAAACATGTGATCTATTCGGGAAATGCCGTATACACGCCCTGGATGGAAGGCCCTTCGATGGCGCTGATCGCACAGAAGCTGGGCATTGATTCTACGCAAATTCTGGTGGATACAATGGCTGAGCATAGCACCGAAAACCTGCATTACAGCTACCTGATGGCCAAAGCAAAAGGATTAAAAAGTATAGCTGTGGCGACTGATCCCTTCCAGTGTGCCATGCTGCACAAGTTCGCTAAAAAGAACTTTGAGGAGGAGATTTATTTTCTGCCGGTGATTTACGATAGTATTAAAGCCCGCACAGGCATTGAGGTATACATCGATACCGCGCTTACCAGGAAGAGGAATTTCCGGTCGCTGGAAGAGCGACAGGGTTACAAAGACCGGATGAAGGGAACGAGAGGGAAACAAATTAAGTGACGCTTCAAAAAAACAGATGAAAGAAATAATTCTAACCTGCTTGCTTTTAGGGTTCTTAAAGAGCTTTACGCAATTGAGAACAGATGAACGCTTGCTTTTAAAAAAGGCAGGAATCGCTGAGATCGTGATTCATTACACGTCAACAAAACAAGGCGACGTACCCGCTGAAGCTCATATATGGCTTGATACATCAGGGGTAAACACAAAGCGGCTCGATTTGGATAACAGTTCTAAAGATTCTTCCCTGACCGTTTATGAATACAACGCGAATGGCTCGCTTCGCTCTCTCAAAACTACCTCTAATGATGGCTATAGCTATGAGATGGTCTACATAGACAGTACGACCTATCGCGAAAATGTAAAAAGTCAACACTTTTCAAGCTCCTGCCTCAGAAGAACGGAGTTTAGAAAAAACACGGAATTTAATTACAGAAACGATACGTTGGAAAAGAGCCGTCATTCTATCAACAGGAAGCATCGCCAGGTTTGCAAAATACGGTCCTATAATGATAAAGGGAAAATCGTAAGAATTCTCAGAGACAAGCATTATTATGATAAAACGCAGCAGCAATACAAACTGAAAGCGCGCATTAAAAATAAGCATTCCGGAAAATACGGGAAGCGGAAAAAATACAGAACGCAGACGCGTTATTTATACGATAACAACGGTCTTCTGAAACAAACGAAAACGTATCATTCCTCTGACAAATCGATCAGCACAGCGGATTACCGTTATATTACGAGAGAATAAATAAACCAAAAAGCCATCATAAGATCATGACGGCTTTTCGATATTTTGATATGGACCCTGGCAATCTCACCGTATCCCATCCTTCGCTCATGCTGGTGATGTCGGCTTGTGGTAGTGTAAAGGTACGACATCTCATCCGTCCTAATATTACCATTCTGTAAAGCCAACATTTCTTAACAGGTACAGAGTCCTGTAATTTTCAACTGTGTGAATTTTCTGTTGATTGTTATGAACAGGGCAGGAGAAATGGTTGATAGTGGGAGTCATTATGAGTACATCGATGCAATCTCATAATCAGACGGCCGAAATGGCTCATATTGTCGGTGATAACAAGTAACAAGGTCAATTAAGATGCACAATACATTTTTTATATTTGTTTAAGTAAATCATCCTTATGATAAACAAGTTGAGATATTGTATTATTACTGTTTTTCTATTGAACAACGTATCTGCCCAACAAAATAGCGATAGCAGTAGAGTGTCGTTCGACAGGATTTTCGGAGAATCCAAGCTCCATAAGTACAATGCAGATACCCTTATTACTACCGCGAACAGAAAAGTAATTTATTCCGGAGCAGAATGCACCATTGCAGGATATGATGCGAAAGGCCGGAAAACCTGGATAAAACGTCTGCCGGAAAACCAATGCAGGTTAGAAGCGTTTATGGTTATGAACCCGCGAAAGAGAGGAAGTCGTTTTAGAAGAGGTTGCGAATTGCTGGTTCAGTACAAAGACAAAAGCATGTATGGCGTTAATATCAAAACCGGGAAATTTTATTTTATGGAATGATTGATCAGGTTAAGATTTAATTTGCCCTGATTCATTCAAAACAAAAACGCCCCACATTCCTGTGAGGCGTTTCTATTTATTCTATGAGCGCACCCTGAGCGAAGTCGAAGGGTGAGAACGGTATTACATCATTCCGCCCATGCCTCCCATGCCCGGGTTACCCATTGGCATTTCGGCTTTGTCTTCTTTTTTCTCAGCCAGGACGCAATCCGTTGTCAACAGCATCGCTGCTACAGATGCGGCGTTCTCTAAAGCGATACGGCTTACTTTAGTAGGATCGATCACACCTGCTTTCAGTAAGTTCTCATATTTCTCAGTACGGGCGTTGAAACCGAAATCAGCTGTGCCTTCTTTCACTTTCTGTACCACGATAGAACCTTCGATGCCGCAATTCGCGCAAATCTGGCGCAGAGGCTCCTCAATCGCGCGTTTCACGATCTGGATACCTGTGTTCTCGTCTTCGTTAATGCCTTTCAGCTTGTCTAAGGAAGAGATGGCGCGGATATAAGCCACACCGCCGCCCGGTACGATACCTTCTTCTACGGCAGCACGTGTAGCAGCCAAAGCATCGTCCACACGGTCTTTTTTCTCTTTCATCTCTACTTCGGTAGCAGCACCTACGTAAAGCACAGCCACACCACCGGCTAATTTAGCCAGGCGCTCCTGTAATTTCTCTCTGTCGTAATCAGATGTGGTAGACTCGATCTGAGCTTTGATCTGGTTCACGCGTGCTGTGATGTCCGCTTTTTTGCCGGCACCACCTACGATGGTTGTGTTGTCTTTGTCAACGGTAATTTTTTCAGCTTTGCCTAAGAACGTCAGGTCGGCGTTCTCTAATTTGAAGCCTCTGTCTTCTGCGATGAATACGCCACCGGTTAAGATCGCCAAATCTTCCAGCATCGCTTTTCTGCGGTCGCCGAAGCCAGGCGCTTTCACGGCACAGATTTTCAGGTTAGAGCGTAAGCGGTTTACAACCAGTGTTTGTAAAGCTTCGCCGTCGATGTCTTCTGCAATGATCAGGATTGGCTTACCTGTTTGTACAGCTTTTTCAAGCACAGGCAATAATTCTTTCATGGTAGAGATTTTCTTTTCGTAGATCAATACCAATGGGCTGTCCAATACCGCTTCCATTTTGTCCACGTCGGTAATGAAATAAGGAGAAATATAACCACGGTCGAATTCCATACCTTCCACCACTTCTACAGTCGTTTCAGTACCTTTGGCTTCTTCTACGGTAATGACTCCTTCTTTTTTCACTTTCGCCATCGCTTCAGCAATCAGTTTGCCGATGGTGCTGTCGTTGTTGGCAGAAATGGTAGCCACCTGCTCGATTTTTTTATTGTCGTTGCCAACATTCTGAGATTGTTTTTTCAGGTTCTCTACAATCGCTTCTACCGCTTTGTCGATCCCGCGTTTCAGGTCCATAGGGTTAGCACCTGCCGCGACGTTTTTCAAGCCTGCTGTTACAATGGCCTGGCCTAATACAGTAGCGGTGGTTGTTCCGTCACCCGCTGCATCAGCCGTTTTGGAAGCTACTTCTTTCAATAACTGAGCACCCATGTTCTCTACCGGGTTCGACAGCTCGATTTCTTTGGCTACGGTTACACCGTCTTTGGTGATTTGCGGAGAACCGAATTTTTTGTCGATGATCACGTTACGTCCTTTTGGACCCAAGGTAACTTTTACTGCATTTGCCAATGCGTCAACGCCGCGTTTTAAAGCATCGCGGGCTTCTATATTAAAGGTGATGTCTTTTGCCATGTTGTATTTTATTTGAATGTTTCTTGTTTAAAGTTTTTTGTTGTCTGTTTCGGGAATTTTAAACTTCAAACCCGAAACCAGAAATAAATAATTAAATAATCGCGTAGATGTCGCTTTCGCGCATGATTAATAATTCTTTGCCGTCAACCTGAATCTCGGTTCCTGCATATTTGCCGTATAACACCGTATCGCCTACTTTCACAGTCATTGGTTCGTCGGGTTTGCCGGTACCTACTGCAATTACTTTTCCTTTCATCGGTTTTTCTTTTGCTGTATCGGGGATGATCAGTCCACCTGCGGTTTTTGTTTCTGCCGGAGCAGCTTCCACCAACACTCTGTCTGCCAGAGGTCTTACGTTTACACTCGTTTTTGCCATAATTATATTATTTGGTTAGGTTAAAATTGACGCTTGCCTTTCGTCCAAAAATGTGCCAATCGCTTATAGCGGACAAAGCGACACAATATTACAGTAAATTACCTGCATTAAAAACAAAATGTCAGGCTTTGTGGCAGAATCGGACACTAAAACCGGAATCTGTTTTGGGCCACTCCCCGAACGAACGGGCCGGCGACTGGGTCATTTACAGGTGGGCGTGTCCCTCCTGGCGTCGGGCCGGGCTATCACTTCCATCTTTTGCCGGCACTTCGCTGCCCGCTTCACTTCGACAGGCTCAGCGTAAACTTTTCCGCTCAGGGTGACAGCTCAGTGACCGGCAAAAGGATTTTCGTTCTATCCCTCACGCGGGTTGAAGTTCCATACAGGAGTTAATCCTTATAAAGGGGTATTATAGCTGCGCGAGGGATTGCCGCGTAAATCCTTTGTCACGACGTATCGTGACAAAGATTGGAGCAAAAGCCCGGTCCGGCTCCCGCCGGACGCGCCCTGGTCTTGATAAAAGGAATTAAACGTTATTTCCCGTACTGGCTTCCGTCATAAGCCCATTTCACCCACACGGAACCCCAGGTGAAGCCGCCGCCGAATGCGGAGATAATGATGTTGTCGCCTTTTTTGAAAAGCTTTTCGTAGTCCCACAGCAGCAAAGGAATGGTGCCGGCAGTCGTGTTACCATAGCGCTCAATGTTCATGAGCATTTTGTCGAGGCTCAGGCCCATGCGGTTGGCCGTGGCTTCGCAGATGCGCTTGTTGGCCTGGTGTGGCAGCAGCCAGGTCACATCGTCGGCCGTCAGGTTATTGTTGGCCATGATCTCGGCGCTCACCTCGGCCATATTCACCACGGCATGCTTAAACACCGCCTGGCCTTCCTGTTTCACGTAGTGCAGCCTCTGATCGATGGTTTCATGTGTGGGAGGCATCAGGGAGCCGCCGGCAGGCTGTAATAAATAGTTTCTTCCGGAGCCGTCGGCACGCAGGATGAAATCCTTTACGCCCAGGTCTTCCTCGGTAGGCTCCAGCAATACGGCGCCGCCGCCGTCGCCAAAGATCACGCAGGTGGCGCGGTCTTCGTAGTTGAGGATGGCGCTCATTTTATCCACGCCAACAATAACTACCTTTTTATATTTTCCGGTTTCAATAAACTGGGAGCCGGTAGACAGTGCATAGATAAAGCCGGAGCAGGCCGCAGAGAGGTCGTAGCCCCAGGCGTTCTTCGCGCCGATCTTATCGCAGATCACATTGGAAGTGCTGGGGAACATGTAGTCGCCGGTAATGGTGCCAACAATGAGCATGTCAATTTCCTCGGCGCCGATGCCACGTTTTTTCAATAACTCTTCGATGGCAATCACCATCATATCCGAAGTAGCCTTTCCGGGCTCTTTCAGAATGCGGCGCTCCTTAATGCCGGTACGTGACGTGATCCATTCATCGTTCGTGTCCACAAATTTTGCCAGCTCATCGTTGGTCATGACAAAATCGGGAACGTAGCCACCAACGGCAGTAATTGCAGCTCTAATCATTATTGAAATACGGTTTTAATTTTTTCGTTTAAGTTTGCTTCCACAATATCCCTGCTCAGGATCAGCATGTTTTTAAAAGCAAGGGGAGTCGACTTACCGTGGGCAATCATCACATTGGAGTTGATGCCCAGGATAGGAGTGCCGCCGTATAGCTCGTAATTGAATTTATCGAAGTAGTCGTCGCTGCGGTTGCGGCGCTTAATGATAGAATAGAAGGCCTCGGCTGTTTTTAATAACACATTGCCCGTAAACCCTTCGCACACGATTACATCGGCTTTATCTTCAAACACCTCGATGCCTTCCACGTTTCCAACGAAGTTGAAGTCTTTGGAATCTTTCATGAGGGCATGTGTGGCCTGGGCCACGAGGTTTCCTTTTTCAGGCTCTTCGCCGATATTCAATAAGCCCACTTTAGGGTTGTCGATCTTATATACTTCCTTGGCAAAGATGGAGCCGAGGATGGCAAACTGGTACAGCACATCGGGCTTGCAATCGGCGTTGGTGCCTACGTCGAGCACAATGCCAAAGCCGCCGTTCTCTTTCGGGAGAATGGAGGTAATGCAGGGACGGATGACACCCGGAACCGCTTTCACGCTGAACATGGCGCCTACCAGCATGGCCCCGGTATTTCCGGCGCTGGCAAAGGATTGGATCTCGTTCTCCTTCAGAAGCTTATAGCCTACAGAGATGCTGCTGTTGGGTTTCTGCGCCAGTGCTTTGGTAGGGTGTTCGCCCATCTCAATGACATCTGGTGCGTGTACAAAATCAAATTGGCTTTCCGGTATATGTTTGCTGTTGAGGTAAGCTTTTGCTTTTTCCGTATCGCCTATCAATACGATCCGCACATCGGCCGGTAAAGCATTAAGGGCATCCACGGCGCCGGCGAGGCAGTTTTCAGGGGCAAAATCGCCACCCATAATATCTAGTCCGATCTTCATACTCATGGGTTTATGGTTTAAGGTAAAATCCCTAAACGAATAAATAATTGGCAAAAATACAATAATTATCCTTCAAAGTTATGCGTGCCGCTATTCCTTTGAGACTTAATAAATTAAAGATTTTATGCTTTTATGCCGGAGAAAGACTCTAAATTTGCGCCATGACAATAGAAGCTATTGAAAACGAAATCATTGAGGAGTTTGAGATCTTTGGCGACGATTGGGAGGGAAAATATGAACACCTGATCGAGCTGGGAAAAAGCCTGCCTAAAATAAAAGAAGCCTATAAGACCGACGATCGCCTCATCAAAGGCTGCCAGAGCCGTGTGTGGCTGCACACCGAAAAACAGGAGGGAAAGATCGTTTATACGGCCGATAGCGACGCCATTATCACCAAAGGCATGGTCGCGCTTATTATCCGTGTTTTGTCGAACCAGTCGCCGGAAGACATTATCAAGGCCGATCTGAATTTTATCAATAAAATAGGGCTGACGGAGCATTTGTCGCCCACCAGGGCCAATGGCTTGTTGAGCATGATCCGGCAAATGAAACTCGATGCTGTTGCCTTGAATAATTAAAAATATGACATGGCGGTTTCGGGTCACGACGCGTCGTGATCAACCACCTTTTTTTGACGCAGGCTCCCGAAGTCAACAACGATATGAATACGAAAGCCCTTTCCTGGACCATCTTAATTGTACTATCCCTTATCTGGGGCAGCTCGTTCATTTTAATGAAACAAGGCATGAAAGCCTTTAGCAGCGATGAAGTAGCCGGGCTGAGGATCACCATTGCCTCGGCCTTTATGCTGCCCTTCCAGCTCAAATACTATAAGATCGATCTGAGGAAGAACCTGAAAGGCCTGTTATTGATGGGCGTTTTCGGGAACCTGATACCCGCCTTTCTCTTTACCAAAGCCGAAACCGAGATCAGCAGCAGCCTCACGGGCATGCTCAATGCGCTGACGCCCCTGTTTACCATTATCGTGGGCATGCTGGCTTTCCGGCAGGCTGCCAGCCGCAACCAGGTGGCAGGCGTCCTGGTGGGTTTCGTAGGGGCAGTGGTGCTGGTGATGTACGGGGGCGACGAGAACGACCAGACGAAAAATATCCTGTACAGCCTGCTGGTGGCGCTGGCCACGCTCTGCTATGCCATCAGCGTGAACGGGATCAAGGCTTTTCTCGGGCACCTCAATTCCATGCAGGCCACGGTATGGTCTTTTACGCTGATAGGCCCGGTAGCGGCCATTTACCTCTTCGGCTTTACCGATGTGGTGAAGCATGCGCAGGAGAACCCAGGGGCGATAAGGGCTTTGGGCTATGTAAGCATCCTGGCCATTGTGGGCTCTGCCATTTCAGTGGTTATTTATAATACCTTAATCAAGATATCGGGAACGGTATTTGCCGCCAGCTGTACTTACCTCATCCCGGTGGTGGCCATTGGCTGGGGCGTATACGACGGCGAACGGGTGCATGTGATGCAGATGGTAGCTGTTCTGGTTATTATTGCCGGCATCCGGCTGATCAACCTGAAGAAGAAGGTATCCTGAGGGTGGCTTCGGCTGCGCTCAGCCACCAATGGAGCGCCGCACCGGGGACATGGAAGGGGGCAGCTCTTTTTTGACGATGCCTCTTTGTCGCCAAAAAAACCGCAGCGAATCATGATCCTGGAAACGCGTCTAGAATAACTCCTTAGGTTTTGAAACGGTGACTTCGGCTGCGCTCAGCCACCAATGGAGCGCCGCACCAGGGACATGAAGGGGGCAGTTCTTTTTTTGCGATGCCTCTTTGGCGCCAGAAAAACGCAGCGAATCATACCCTGGTGCCAAAAAAATAAATAATTTGGAGCGCTAAGCTTGTTTCAATACCTCCTGCATGGAATGATAAATGGGTTTTTATGATCCTGGAAACGAGTTTAGGATAACCCGCTAGGGCTTGAAACGGTGACTGAGCGGAGCCGAAGCCACGAAATCAGCCCTGAAATGTTAAAAACTTTTGGGTTTTGGCGCTGAATCTTTGGCAGATATAAAAAAAGCCCTATCTTTGCCGTCCTTAAAATTATTAACACATAAATCAATTTAACACCATGTATGCAATTGTAGAAATAGCAGGGCAACAATTTAAAGTGGAACGAGGCAATAAAGTTTACGTTCACCGCCTGGATGCTAGCGAAGGTGCTAATGTAGAGTTCGACAAAGTTTTCTTAATCGACAACGGCGGAAAAATCTCTATCGGTAGCCCAACAGTAGATGGCGCAAGAGTTGCGGCCACAGTAATCGAGCACGTGAAAGGCGACAAAGTGATCGTATTCAAAAAATTACGCCGTAAAGGTTACCAGAAATGGAACAACCACCGTCAGCTTTACACTCAGATCCTGATCCAGGGTGTATTAGGAAAAGGCGAAAGCGTGAAAGAAGAATTAAAAGCTGAAAAAGCAACACGTACTTTTTTACCAAAAAGCAAATATGGCGTTACGGCTGCTCCGGTAGCTGAAGCTCCTGTGGCTGAGAAAAAGGCGCCTGCTAAAAAAGCAGCGGCTAAAAAAGCACCTGCAAAGAAAGCAGCTAAAAAAACAGAAGAATAATTAAAAAGATCTAACCATTAAATTTTATAAAAAATGGCACATAAGAAAGGGGCGGGCTCCACAAACAACGGCAGGGAATCACACAGCAAACGCTTAGGCGTTAAGATCTTTGGTGGTCAGGACTGCATCTCCGGCAACATCATCGTTCGCCAGCGTGGTACGAAACACAACCCGGGCGAAAACGTAGGTATGGGAAAAGACCATACGTTATTTGCTTTAGTTGACGGTAAAGTCGTATTCAAAAAGAAAAAAGATAACCGATCATACGTTTCTGTTGTTCCTGTAGAGGCATAATAGAATCTGGTATTTATCAAACTCAAAAGCCCTCCGCAGAAACGGTGGGCTTTTTGTGTTTACAGGCAATTGGGATGAAATAGCGATGTTCGAAATAGAGCTATCGTTTAGGGATCAGGCTGAAAACCCGGGCTGTTTTGTTTTGGGTGCCGCACGGGCCGCTCCCGGGCTCCGCTTCGCTGCGGTTCTTTACTGTGTAGGAACAGGCACGGTAAAGGAACTAAACCCTTCGCGTCCCTGGCGCAGCTACACGCCGCCGGTTTAGGTTAGCCCATCGCTTTGGGTGGAACCGCGTGAAGGATAGAACGGAAATCCTTTTTTGCCGCACTTCGGCTACGCTCAGTGACCTGCAAAAAAGATTGAAGTGATAGCCTGACGGCGCCTGTTCTTTGCGCCGGCACGCCCAAAAGCAGAATAATCGCTGAAATAGATATAAGTACGAACCAAATTTTTGCCTCTTAACCACAGCACATGGCTTAAACAGGTTTACATTCATAAACGCTAACATCTACACGTGAAACACACCATCCACCATATCCTCTCCGGCCTGATAGTGCTGATTGCGCTCACCGCCTGTAAAACCAGGAACGTGCCCCCGGCCCCCTTGCCCGAAAAAACGGCTTTCTATACCATTGAAGCCATAAGGGATACGGTGAAGCAAGTTACCACGTTTAAGGTGCTTAAGGTGACTGTCGTTGACACAAAGATCAATTACCGCGCCGATGAGGCTAAAGCCAAAAGCAGGGACTTCCTGAAGTTTGAGATCATGACGAAGCACTCGGCTCCTGTGATCGCTTATTCGGAGCATCCTTTGTTCAGGAAAGTCGATTTGTATGAAGAGACTGGGGAAATCAGCTCCAAATTAATATCTTTACCGAAGGGCCAGGTAACGGTGCGTGTGCCCTATACAGAAGACTACACAGCTATCGGGATCACCGAAACCATTCATTTTAAAGCAGGGAAGCCTGTGATCGTCAAACATGAAAAATAAATTAGCTATTTTGTTCAGCCTGGCAGGAGCTATGCTCTACGGGCAAACGGTGATTGGTGTGGATACCCTCCTCAAAAGCGGCCCTGTCAATAAGCGTATCAACCTCGTGATCATGGGCGATGGCTATACCAACCCGCAGATCCCCCAGTTTCAGACCGATGCTGCGGCTATTTCCAACTATCTGCTCACAACGCCTCCTTTCAATAATTACCAGAATTATTTCAATGTGTTTGCCATCAAATGTGTATCGCCGCAGAGTGGGGTAACGCACCCCGGCACGGCCACGGATGTCACAGAGCCAGCCAGCCCGGTAATGACCGTGACAAATTACTTCGATACACAATTCGATAACTTCAACATCCACCGCCTGATTTACAGCAATAACAGTACAGCGGTGTACAGCGTGCTGGCTGCCAATTTCCCGGCCTACGACCAGGTGGTGATCCTTGGCAATTCCACCGAATACGGAGGAGCCGGCGGAGCCTTTGCCGTGTCGTCCATCCATTCGGCCGCTAAGGAAATTGTGGTGCATGAAATGGGGCATTCCTTTGCCAATCTCTCCGACGAATACTGGGCAGGAATTTCTTATGCGGGAGAGTCGGCCAACATGACGGCGAACTCCAATACAACTACTGTGAAATGGGCGCCCTGGATTGGCATTAATTCTACGGGTGTGTATGCTCATGGAACAACAACTCCTGAAAATGGCTGGTTCCGTCCGCATCAGAATTGTAAGATGCGTTACCTGAACAGCCCGTTCTGCCCGGTGTGTAAGGAGGCCATTATTGAAAAGATTCACAGCCTCACCAATCCGGTAGATGCCTACACACCTGCCAATACAGGAACCGTATCTGTAGCCACTTCGACACAATGGTTCAAAACAAAACTGGTGAAGCCGAACCCGAATACCCTGAAGCGCAGCTGGACCCTGAATGCCACGGTTGTGGCCGGCAACATCGACTCACTGCTCGTCAATAACGGGATGGTGAATGCAGGAAATAACATGCTTACCTTTACCGTGATGGATACTACAGGCCTGTCGAAAAGCAGCACGCACCCTTCCCTGCATTCGTACTCGGTGGTATGGTCGCTCACAAAAACAACGGTAGGCCTTGAGGAGATCAAGCCACAGCTGGAATTTGCGGTGTATCCGAACCCGGCATCGGATGTGATGAGCCTCACTTACACCCTCTTCGAAGAATCGAAGGTGGAACTGTCTGTTTACGATGTCTCGGGTAAGCCTGTCCGTGATCTCGGGAAATCGGGCGGGCAGGCCGGCGAATACAGGAAAGAGATCGCGCTCGGAGATCTGACAGCAGGCATCTATTTTTTAAGGATGACTGTTAACGGGCAAACAATTAATCATAAATTTGTAGTTTATAAATAGCACTATGTTACAATTAACTTATATACGCGAGAATAAAGAAGACGTTTTAAAACGCTTAGCCATTAAAAATTTTAAGGATGCGGAAACCATCATCAACTCTGTGATAGAGCTTGATAACAACCGTAAAATGGCACAACGCCAGGCCGACGATGTGAAAGCGGAAGCGAACAGCATTGCCAAGCAAATCGGCGAAATGATGAAAGCCGGCAAAAAAGAGGAAGCGGAAGCCCTCAAAGCCAAAACCGCCGAGCTGAAACTGAATGAGAAAAAATTCGATGAGTCATTAAGGCATATCGAAGAGGACATCCACAAACTGTTGGTAACGGTTCCCAACCTGCCTAACCTGAATGTGCCGCCTGGCAAAACTCCGGAAGACAATGAAGTGGTAAACGAGCACGGAGCCATTCCAAAGCTGCACGATAAGGCTGTTCCGCACTGGGATCTGACGACTAAATACGATCTCATCGATTTTGAGCTGGGCGTGAAGCTCACCGGCGCCGGTTTCCCGGTGTATAAGGGCCGTGGTGCGCGCTTGCAGCGTGCGCTCATCAATTATTTTTTAGATAAGGCTACCGGAGCAGGCTATAACGAAGTGCAGCCGCCGATCCTGGTAAATGCCGACAGCGGCTACGGCACAGGGCAGCTGCCTGATAAGGAAGGCCAGATGTACCACTGCCAGGTAGACGACCTGTATTTGATTCCAACGGCTGAGGTGCCTATTACCAATATGTACCGCGATGTGATCCTGAAAGATACGGACCTGCCCGTTAAAAACTGTGGTTACACGCCTTGTTTCCGCAGGGAAGCAGGAAGCTACGGAAAAGACGTGCGCGGCCTCAACCGCCTGCACCAGTTCGATAAAGTGGAGATCGTACAGATCACACACCCGGAGAAATCTTACGATACGCTGGAAACGATGCGCGAGTTTGTGAGCAGCTTATTACAGGAGCTCGAACTGCCATACCGCACGCTGAAATTATGCGGTGGCGATATGAGCTTCGGTTCTGCTCTGACTTATGACCTGGAAGTGTGGAGTGCCGCACAGGGTCGCTGGCTGGAGGTAAGCTCTGTTTCTAATTTTGAGACCTTCCAGACCAACCGTTTGAAATGCCGTTTCAAAGGGCCGGATGGCAAAACGCAGCTCGCGCACAGCCTGAACGGCAGCGCCCTGGCCTTGCCTCGTATTGTCGCTTCTTTGCTGGAGAACAACCAAACACCGGAGGGCATTAGGATTCCGAAAGTATTGGTGCCTTACACGGGCTTCGCTATGATCAGCTAATACATTGAACCGCAGAGTACGCGGAGAAAAAGCAGAGAACGCAGAGGAATAATTTCTTCTGCGTTTTTTTGTATCTTTAATTTATTAAACAGAGACACATGAAACAGCTGCTCCTCCTGTCCGCTTTCCTGATTGCCGCCGGCACAGGCTTCGCACAAACAAGCGAAAAACGTCTGATCGACACGGCTGAGGTGAATTATGTGGAGCTTGTCAAAGTCAATTTTTCGGAGCCGGTGAAATCCCCGAAAAAGCTGCTGACGAAAAAACAGTACAGCGATTTCGCCGTCAAATGGAATGCCTCGAAACCTTTGGGAGCCGATAAATACAAAATGACATACTATGTGTATGTGATCCTGAAAGACAGCAGCAAGCGCCAGTTTACGATCAGTGGCTCCAAAGTACAGGAGCAGGATTGGATGACCCATGATATCGGCGATAAATTGTATTTTGATAAGTTGTGGGCTGCCACGAAATAATTTCTGCGTATGAACCGCCTGTATACGATCCGAAGAAATATGTTCCTGGTTATTACACTTCTGTGCCTGAATGCTTGTTTTTCCCAAACCTTAAGTACGCTGGCATCAGTCCAGTATAACAGTAAAACGAATACGACTGCCTATAATGTCCTTCCTTTGGGCCTGGTCTATTTGCCCGGTGAATGGAAGAAAGAAAAATATAATCCGGTAAGCGGGCAGCAATGGTTCATGAATAAAGATACAGTCCTTATTTCTATTGCCCTGACGCCTTGTAATAAATTTGAATTCTCTAAAAAGAGCCTGAAAGATTTTGCCTTTGTGAAAACCTATTACGAATGGGATTCAAAATACCTGGCGGAAAAGCATCACTTAAGCCGTTCGGTCCTGGTCTCGGACAGTATCCATCAATACATCATCTGGCGTTTAAGCGGAGATCATTATGATGACTATTTCTTATTCGGGAATAAAGATTGTAAGGTTCATAATTATAGCCTTCCATCGCATGGATGGACAGAGGAGCAGAAAATCAAGTTTCTGCAGGACCTGTATTTAAAGCAGCCTTAACCTGTTTGTTCTACATCCTTTACGCTTAAAGCACCTCTTTCGTTTCTCTGTGCTATGATCTTCATCTCCTTTTCTCTGCGCCTCTGCGGCGAGGCCTCTCTTCCTCAACGGTCCCTGAGCCTGTCAGAAGGGCAATATCGCACTTGCAATCCCGTTATATATTCCTTACTTTTAGCAGAGGCATGAACATTTACGTCAAAAAGCAACGCTGGAAATGGCTATTATTTGTGATTGCCATCGTCATCGTATTTACCTCGTTATGGTACACCACCAGGCTCGCCCGGCAAATTGCCAGCGATGAAAAACAAAAGGTAAAGCTTTGGGCTGAAGCGGTCCAGCGGAAGGCCAAGCTCGTGAAATTCACCAACGACCTGTTTCAGAGATTACAAACCGAAGAGCGCAAAAAAGCCGAGCTCTACGCGCTCGCCACCAACGAGCTGAACCGCTCCTCGGATGCGTTTCCCCTCTTTGCCCTGCAGGTACTACAGGACAATACGACCGTGCCTGTGATCCTGACGGATGATGCCGGAAATATCACCTCGAGCCGTAACCTCGATTCTGTGGTCGCCAATGATCCGGAAGCTCTGAAGAAAGAGCTGGCGCTTATGAAATCGCTTTATGAGCCGGTGACGATCGATTGGTACAAGGGCCGTAAGAATTACCTGTATCACAAAGACAGCCGTTTGTTCAATGACATTAAAGTGGTATTCGACAGCCTCATCAAATCTTTTATTTCTGAGGTTGCCATTAACAGCGCAGCTGTCCCGGTCATCTATACTGATTCCAGCCGTACAGCCGTCATTGCCAGTGGTAATATTGACTCTCTTAAGATCAACACGCCCGAAAAGCTCCAGCAGGCGCTGCGTTCCATGGAGTCGGAGAACACGCCCATTGAGGTCGACCTCGGCGAAGGCTTCCGGAATTATATTTTCTACGAACAATCTACGCTTCTGGCCCAGCTGAAATATTATCCTTACGTGCAGTTCGGGGTCATTGGCCTGTTCCTGTTGATTGCTTATGTCTTGTTCAGCACCTCCCGCAAAGCGGAGCAGGACCAGGTGTGGGTGGGTATGAGCAAGGAAACGGCACACCAGCTGGGGACGCCCTTGTCGTCGCTCATGGCCTGGACCGAATACCTGCGCTCAACGGGTACGGATGAAAGCATCGTCAATGAGATGAACCGCGATGTGATGCGCCTCAATACGATTACCGACCGTTTCTCCAAGATCGGCTCGCAGCCTACCCTGCATGAGGCTGATGTGTGCGCGGTGGTGCGTAATGCCATTGACTACCTGAAAACACGCACATCCAAAAATGTGAACTACATCATGGATATTCCCGCTGTTGAGATCAACGTCATGCTCTCGGTGCCTTTATTTGAGTGGGTGATCGAGAACATCTGCAAAAATGCCGTAGATGCGATGGACGGAAAAGGCGAATTTAAAGTAGTGGTTGCCGAAGTGCCCGAAGGTGTTTGTATCGACCTGAGCGATACGGGAAAAGGCATTCATAAATCAAAGCACCAGTCGGTGTTCAAGCCCGGATATACTACCAAAAAAAGAGGTTGGGGCCTGGGGCTTTCGCTCAGCAAACGCATCATCGAAAATTACCACAACGGTAAGATCTTCGTGTTGCATAGCGAAGAAGGAAAAGGAACGACGTTCCGGATCCTGTTGAAAAGAGGATAAAGATCTTCACATGTGTGTCAAAGCTTAATGTTATTTATATGTTGGGCGTGCCGGTGCAGGAACAGGCGCCGTCAGGCTTTCCGTTTCAATCTTTTTGCCTGTGGCTGAGCGGATTTTCATACTGGTGGCTGAGCGGAGTCGAAGCCACGCCGCCTATCATAAAAAAAGCCCCCACTTACTGTGAGGGCTTTCTCTTAAATCATGTATTAAGATTGTTTCCGGGTATTGAGCTCATCCCTTATTTTGGAAGCCAGCTCGTATTGCTCCTCATCCAGGGCGTTCTGCAACAGGTTTTTCAACTCTTCGCTCGACTTGGATTTGTATTCGCTTTCCGGGGTGGTCATGTCTTCTACGGTGCTCATCGGGCTTTCGGTCGATGGCGCTGCATCGTCGTCGAGCACAATGCCCGCCGATTTGAGGATGAACTCGTAGGTGAAGATCGGGCAGTTGAACCGCACCGCTAAAGCAATGGCATCGCTGGTACGCGCGTCGATCTCTACTTCCCGGCTTCCGTCGGTGCAGATGAGCTTGGCATAGAAGATACCTTCCACCAGGTTATAGATCAGGATCTCGGTCACTTCAATCGAGAATGTTTCTGAGAACGCTTTGAACAGGTCGTGTGTCAGGGGACGGGTTGGGGTCATTTTTTCGAGCTCGATGGCAATCGCCTGTGCTTCAAAACCTCCGATGATGATCGGCAACCGGCGACTTCCGGCGCTTTCTCCCAGAACAAGGGCGTAGGCGCCACTCTGTGTCTGACTATATGACAAACCAACAATTTCTAAACGTACTTTCTTCATTCCCATTTTAAGATACTCTAATATACAAAAAACTAAGAATTTAGTTATGGTTTGCTTTAAATTTTTTCACGGCCTCAATCAGTTTCGGTACGATGGTAAAGGCGTCGCCTACCACACCGTAATCAGCAGATTTAAAGAAAGGAGCTTCCTTGTCGCTGTTGATCACCACGATGGTTTTGCTGCCGTTGACACCCGCTAAATGCTGGATAGCACCGGAAATGCCGATGGCGATGTATAAGTTCGGGCGGATGGCAACGCCGGTTTGTCCTACGTGCTCGTGGTGTGGCCTCCAGTGCATATCTGCTACCGGGCGGGAGCAGGCAGTCGTTGCTTTCAGCTCTTTCGCCAGCTCTTCGATCATACCCCAGTTTTCAGGCCCTTTCATGCCACGGCCGGCAGATACGACCAGCTCAGCTTCCGGTAACGGCACCATACCGCCTACATCCGTCGATTTTTTCTCTTTCACCACAATTTTGGAATTCACACCGCTCAGGTCAGCATTGAAATCCGTTACTGTAGCGCTGTTTTCTCCCAGTTTTACAGGGAAAGAGTTAGGCAGCAGGGAAATGATCTTTACATCGCTGTTGATGGAGTAGATCGCTGTTGCTTTTCCGGAGAATACGTTTTTCTTGACTTCCAGGGAAGCACCATTTACCGTTGGGTAATCCACGGCTCCGGCTACCAGTCCGGCTTTCATGCGGGCCGATAAGCGTGGTGCTACCGCTTTACCAACGATGTCGAAGGAGAAAATGATGATCTTCGCACCTTCCGCTTTAGCCGCCTGCTCTACCGTAGCAGAGATCAGCATGCTGTCGAGAGACGCCAGCGCATCATTTTTCACCGATAGTATCTTTTTAGCACCGGCCTTGCCGATCTCTTCCAGCTGGGCAGCGTCGGCGTTGATGGCTAATGCCGTGACGGAAGAACCGGTTAACTCGGCTACTTTAGAAGCGTAGTTCACGGCCTCCAGGGAAGATTTTTTTACTTTCCCTTTATTGATTTCTGTATAGACTAATACTGACATAATTTTTTGATTTTATAGTTTTATGAGTACGAATCAATACGAATATACTAATCTGTGTGTGCTATTTTGTGAAACGGCGATTTGTATATTCGTATGAATTCGTAATTAATTAGATGACTTTGGCTTCTGTATGTAATAAGTTCACCAGCTCGTCCATGTTGTTCTCATCGATCATTTTCACCGTTGTGCGGCCTGCAGATAAGGTGTAGGATTTGATGTTGGTTAATTTATCGGCACCGCTTGCGGCCACTACCGTCAGAGGCTTGGTACGTGCGCCCATAATGCCTTTCATGTTCGGGATGCGCTGCTCGGCCATGCCTTTGGCACAGGACACCACCAGAGGCAATTCGCATTCCACCACCTGGGTTCCGCCGTCCACATCCTGCTCAACCGTTGCCTTATTGCCTTCCAGGTCGAATTTGGTAGCCAGGGAGATCAACGGCAGGTCGAGGAAACCCGCGATCATACCGCCTACGGAAGAACCGTTGTAGTTGATCGTTTCCTTACCCGTCATGATCAGGTCGTAGCCATTGTCTTTTGCATACTTAGCAATCTGTTCCGCTACAAAATAGGCATCAGGCCCTTCTGCATCGATGCGTACGCCATCGTCGGCACCTAAGGCAAAGCCCTTGCGGATGGTGGCATCAGCGTCGGCCAGGCCCACGTGGATGATGGTTACCTTTTCCGCTTTTCCGGCCTCTTTCAGCTCCAGGGCACGCACCAGGGCGTACCATTCGTCGTAAGGGTTAATGATGAACTGAACACCTGCAGTGTTGAATTCCGTGTCGCCGTTTGTAAAGGCTATCTTGGTGGTGGTATCAGGTACATTACTGATAGGAACTAGAATTTTCATATGTTGATGTTGTTGATTTTTTAGTTGCCATGTGGTATAACCATGTTATCCTTATCGGTATTTGTGATTTGAGGTAACATGGTTATTTCATATCGGTTATCGGTTTAAATGTATTGGTTTATTCGGGTGAGCGGCGTTCGGACCTTCCCACCGTAGAATCCTTAAAAAGGTCAGCAAATTTAAAAAAATAAGCATGTAAATCAATAGATATAGATCAATATTTTGAATTGTTTTTCCCCAGGCACAATTCCCTGTGAATAAGCGGTTTATGTGGCTGTAGCGGTCTTCTGCACCCTGCTCCTTCCGGCCGGAAGTGCAGGCCTTCCTGTGCCCTGAAATGGTGTCGCAAACCGCAATCCCGGGACCGGTTTTTTGGTTTTGTAGTTCGCGTCTTTATATATACATTTGAAGCTTAAGAAAAATCTTACTAGTATTTATGAGAACGATTGAATTCAGAGAGGCCCTGCGCGAAGCCATGAGTGAAGAAATGCGCCGTGATGAGAGCATTTTTTTAATGGGTGAGGAAGTAGCCGAATATAACGGAGCCTATAAGGTGAGTAAAGGGATGCTGGCAGAATTTGGCGCCAGGCGGATAATCGATACGCCTATTGCCGAGCTTGGCTTTGCCGGGATCGGGGTAGGGGCGGCCATCAATGGCCTGCGTCCGATCATTGAATTCATGACCTTCAACTTCTCCCTGGTTGCGATTGACCAGGTCATCAACTCGGCAGCCAAGATCCTGAGCATGAGCGGCGGGCAGTACAATTGCCCGATTGTGTTCCGCGGGCCAACCGCCAGCGCCGGGATGCTCAGCTCCCAGCACTCACAGGCTTTTGAGAACTGGTATGCCAACTGTCCGGGCCTCAAAGTGATCGTTCCTTCCAATGGCTACGATGCCAAAGGCCTTTTAAAATCAGCCATCCGCGACAACGATCCGGTAATCTTCATGGAAAGCGAGCAGATGTATGGCGATAAATCCGAGATCCCTGATGGCGAGTACCTGATCCCTATCGGCGTGGCCGATATCAAAAAACAAGGAACCGATGTAACGATCGTTTCCTTTGGCAAGATCATGAAAGTGGCTTTGGCTGCTGCCGCTGAGCTTGAAAAAGAAGGCATCAGTGCTGAGGTGATTGATTTAAGAACCGTTCGCCCGATTGATTACGACTGTGTGATCAACTCCGTGAAAAAAACCAACCGCCTGGTGATTGTAGAAGAGGCCTGGCCATTGGCAAGCATCTCCTCGGAAATCGCTTTCCGCGTACAAAAAGACGCCTTCGATTACCTGGATGCGCCGATCCGCCGTATCACCAGCGCCGACGTGCCATTGCCGTATGCGCCGACTTTAATTGAAGCGTCTTTGCCAAATGTGGCAAGAACGGTGAAAGCGGTAAAAGAGGTGATGTACCAGAAAGCTTAAGAAAAAAACTAAAATCAGAGAAGGAATGCGCAAGCGTTCCTTTTTTATTTTCGGGAAGCTTAAGGCTGGTCCGCTTCCGGCTTATTATTATCTTTCCCGGCAATTAACTTCCGTACCCATCAAAACAAATATGCCTGGGGCTTTTATATCGACTGGATTAGAGGATCCGCTCGATGTCCACTTTGATAGAACCTTTATTATTGTGGTAATACCCTGCGGTGTCATTCGCAAAAAAGGATAAGTTACCGGCTTCGGTCACGCTTACTTCATTGTGCATGCCGATGGGAAAAGCGCCGGCGTCGCTTTGGTTATAAGCGCCACAGAGGCAAAAACATTTTACCTTCTTCACACGTAAGCCCTGGATGGAAGCAAGAGGATTAAAATATCCCTTAGGCGTGGTTTTGATAAACCAGTCGGTCCAGGACTGATCTTCATCACAAAAAAATAAATACACTTCGTTTGGGCTGATCAGCAGTTTTTCTTTTGAGTACACATCCTTCGCGTAAAGAAGTAAGGTCTTTTGTTCTCCAACAGATAAGCGGTGTTCCATACGTGATTTTTAAGTAGTGCCTGAGGTACAGGGCCAAACATACGCAAAATACCTTAGGGAAAAAGTTCGGTAAACCGCCCTTTCTGGCTAAAAACAAAAAATCCCTTCCGGCCGGAAGGGATTTTTATAAAACAGAGCGGAGATTTTAATCCGCTTTCATTTTTTCTTTTACCATCACTTCTTCAATATACATGGTTGAAAGCAGGTCGGGCAATAGCTCCTCGTAATGTTCCAGGATGGTGTCGGTTATCTGCTCATCGCTATACAGGCGGAGACATGCCTGGCATTTGTGGGCATACATGTCTTCCCATTTGATTGTTTTGTCTTTACCCGCTGCCCAGTGCAATAGTTTTTCAGGGCCCATGTATTTCAGCAATAGTTTCATAATGTCCTGTTCGCCTTCGTCTACGGCTTTGCTCAGGAATTCATTGTCGCGGATGTTGGCAACCTGTAGCTCCGGTATTATCCTCATGCCCAGCCCACAGCAGGAGCCGATGCTGCCGTTGGCCTGGAGCACATAGGTTTGCAGGATGCTGTCGCAGCCTTCGTAGTTGTGGATATTCTCGCTGTTGGCCGTAATTTTCTGGCGATAGGTCGTGTCGTCGAAAGGGTCGAGCGGCATCCAGGGACTTTCGGAAATGATCACGTCTTCATCGCATAAGCCGTATTCCAGGAAGAGCGGGTGTGCCAGTAGTTTTTCCTTCGACAGGTCGCGCCCGGTCTTTAGTTCGATCATGAGCCCCGGCACGTAACCTATTTTTTTGAAGACGGCAATCGCATGGATCACATGCTCGAGCGGGATAAAACGCGCATGCTCGTCGCCTGTGCTGAAGTTGATCTCATCGAGACCGGCTTCCGCCAGGATCGTCGCCTTTTTAAGAGCCGTTTCGTAGCTTCGCGCCCAGTGTGCATTGGTAACGAGGCGCGTGAGCAGTCTCTTTTCCCGGGCATAGGCGATGGCTTGCACCAGGTGGCTCCATTGTAGCGTGGGCTCGCCGCCTGTAAACACCACATTCAGGAACTCGAGTTCGGCGGCCTCATCAATGCCCTGCCGGATGGTTTCAAACGTCAGCTTATTGGGATCTTTGGGCCCGCTCAGCGTTCCGCAGCTGGCGCACTCTGCCGGGCAGGCAAAGGTAGGCATCACCGATAAGGTTTTAGGGATCCCCACGATGCGGGTACGCGGCTTAACGGCTTCCATAATTCTCTTTGGCATATTTTAGAACCGTGGCAGATACTTTCCTGAGCTGGGCTACATTCACCATCTGGCTCACCTCGATACGGTCTCTGAGCATGAGCGGCGTCACGTCGATTTGCGTGATTACCACCAGAAGCAATACCACCCCTTTGATGACTACAAAGATCTCATCGTAAACCGGGTTGTATCCCGCCTGTGCCCCCGAAGGAAGTTTGAACATCTTTTCCAGGTCGCCAAAATTTCCGTATTTCAGCATCGCTGCGGCAATATCTTTCATAATGATATTGCGAAGTTCCGTTTGTTCTTCGAGCGCTTCGGCTTTCAGGTTTACAATGTTTTCCTTCTGGTATTTTTTGAGCCAGGAAATGAACGACGTATTGGAAAGCAGGTTGAACAGGAAGTCGTTGACCTCTGCGATCTGTGTCCTCGTGTAAGCCTTAATGTCAACCATACTCATGTGTTTCGAGAGGTGAAGAAAAGGATTTTTGATAAAGTCGTCCGCAAATTTCGGATTTGTGGAAAGAGCGTCCAGAAGGCTCACGGCCTGCTTTTGAAACGCGCTTGATTTGATAATGAGTTTTTTGGCCATAGAATAAATTTTAAAAGGGTTAGTTTAAGAAGGCAGGTAATCTTATCTCTAATGTAGAACATCGGTATGACATAAACAGGGCGGTAAACCGTACTCCTTATGGATGCCGCTCGTGCAGGCATAAACCATAGCATCGCTCCGTGAACGGCCCTGTGTTAAGCCTCCGGGCTGTTAGCGATGACTGTACTTTTCTGCGGCGTGTTTCAGTATAGCTCCCGATACTTTTCTCAGTTGCGTTACGTTGAGAATCCTGACCAGCTCCACCTTATCTTTTAAGGTACGGGGGGTGGTGTCTATGATCGTAATCACAAAGAGGATAACGGCTATGACGGCGATAAACGTTTCGTCATAAACGGCAACCGAGCCTTTTTCGGTAACCCCGCCCGGGAGTCGGAACATGGTTTCGAGCTCAGGAAACCCGCCGTATTTCAGCATGGCTGCCGCTACGTCTTTCATGATCGAATTATGCAGATCTATGTCTTTTTCAAGAGCCTCCGCTTTCAGGTTATCGAGATTGGTGGTTTGGTATTTCTTGAGCCAGGTGATGAAAGCGGTGTTCGACAATAGACGGAACAGAAACTCATTCACTTCTGTAATCTGGGTCTTCGTATAGGATTTTACTTCAATTGCACTGATGTACTTTGAGAGCTGCTGCAACGGATTTTTAATAAAGTCTGCTGCGAAATTCTGATCCGTTTCCATGGCACTTAAAAGAGCAGTTGTTTCTTTCTGAAATGCGGTGGATTTAATAATGAGTCGTTTTGCCATAACAATGAAAATTTGAAAAGTGAATAATTAGTTAAGAGGCCCGGGAATTCTCATCGCTAATGTAGCACATCACTATTACATAAACAGGGCGGTAAACCGCCCTGTTATACATTCAGGAAGATCCGGCATGTGCGTTAGCAAAATAACAGCTTGTGTGCAGGTTGCTATTAACCTGCCGGGTTTGACGGAGGAAGATATTAAGAAGAAGCTACCACCTTACTTTCCAGGTGGTTTTTGCTGATCCAGTTGGAGAGCGCCGCATCAAAGGCTTGGCGGTCTTTCATGAAATCGGTGCGCAGCGTAATCGCAGCCTTGTTCTCATACACAAGGTAAGTGATGCCGTGCCGCTTTTCAATTTTTTCGAGACCTGCGGCATATACGGTCGTGATCTTATTGGTAGCCAGCAAAAATTTATCGCCTTCAAATGCCGCGAAGCATAAGCCGCGCAGGTATCGCCACAGGGTTACCACAATTTCGGTAGCAGCAATCAGGAAGCAAACAAAGGATAAATAATTGATGATGCTGTGAGGGAAGAGCAACACGCTGCCGGCGCAGACAAAAAAGACAATCTTGATGAAGCGCTTGGTCATAAAAGCCGGTGTGAAATAGCGAAAGGTCTGTGTGCCTTTCACCGTGGAAGCAATCACTTCCGCTTCCAGGCAGCAGGCAATGATGTAAGCCAGGCCGAGGCCTGCAAACAGGTATTTTATTTCAGTATAGCCGATATAGCCTGTGAAAATAAATACGACGCTTACCGCTGCAAGGGCCAATAGAATAAGGTATTTGGAAAGAATCGTTAAAAGAGGTTTCATAAAGAGATCAGCCGTTAAAACACATGTTTTTCGGCATGGTAAGACGAGCGCACCAGCGCGCCGCTTTCCACATACCTGAAGCCTTTCGATAAGGCGATCTCTTTCCACTTTTTAAATTCGTCGGGGTGAACAAAACGCGCTACCGGCAAGTGCTTCGGCGTAGGCTGTAAATACTGCCCGATGGTCATCACGTCGCAGTGTACAGCCGCGAGGTCGTCTATCGTTTCCAGGACTTCCTCTTCCGTTTCGCCAAGGCCTACCATGAGGCCGCATTTCGTTTTTACACCGGCCTCGTGCAGGCGTTTCAGCACTTCCATGCTACGGTCGTATTTTGCCTGGATGCGAACCTGTGCGGTGAGGCGGCGCACCGTTTCGATATTGTGCGACACGATATCAGGTTTCACATCGATGATGCGCTGTAAGTTTTCCCACTTGCCTGCAAAGTCGGGAATGAGGCATTCGAATTTTGTTTCAGGGCTGATCTCGCGGATCGCTTTGATGGTTTCGGCCCAGATGATGGAGCCACCGTCTTTCAGGTCGTCGCGGTCTACAGAGGTGATCACGCAGTGCTTCACACCCATCAGCTTCACCGAATTGGCGACGCGCTTAGGCTCGTCCCAGTCGGCCGGTTTCGGCTTACCGGTAGCCACGGCACAAAATCCGCAGGAGCGGGTACACACGTTGCCCAGGATCATGAAGGTAGCTGTTCCTGCGCCCCAGCATTCGCCCATGTTCGGGCAATTGCCGCTTTCACAGATGGTATGCAGCTTATGTTCGGATACGATCTTCCGTACTTTGAGGTATTCTTCGCCGATCGGTAATTTTACTCTCAGCCAATCGGGCTTTCTTGGTTTTTCAACAACTATAGTTTCGGCTGTGCTCTCCATCTTTAAAACCATTTCTTGCCGAAAACGAAACCGACATAGACGGTCACGATAAAATTTTCGGCAGGGTTACGCGCCATAATTGGCAATGCTTTGGGGTAGTAGTCCAGGATCACACCGGTTTCAATGGCCTTCACTTTATTGGAGTAAGGCGCATATTCAAAACTCAGGTTGAACTTGGCATACAGGCCCGGGTATACTTTCATTTCTCCGAGGCCGTCGATGAGCGGGCCTTTGCCGGAGATACTGTCAATGGTATGGATCTCGGGGTTGTACCTCACCGATTCCTGGAATTTGGCTCCTGTCACGCTTTCGCGGTAAATCAGCACATACGAAGGTTTGGCAAAGGTAAGGTTGCCACCCAGGTAATAGGAGGTGCGAATCTCCACCGATTTGCGGTCGGCACGCTTGAAGACGGTAGTCTGATAACCGACGCCGGCTCTGAACAACAAAATATTATTGAGCTTGCCGTACACAAAACGCTTGGAGTTATCGGCATTGTTTGAAACCCTGATCTCTTTGGGATGCTTCATGTTCAGGCCCTCGATCTCAAACAGGCGCTTGCGCGTACCCGTCACGTGTTTGGCGCGCATATAATTCACGCCAAAGCCGCGGCTATGCGCAAAGATACCGAAAGAAGCTTCGTTTCTGTACAATACGTTTGGGTCCTGGCCGCTGGCAAGGGCTTGTGTTGTACTTTGCGAAAGGCAGATTGCGGAAATACCAAGGAAGGCAAAAGCGTATAGAATCCTTTTAAACATCGGTAAACAAAAATAGCTATTAATTTTTATTTAATGAATAAGCCCTGCTTTATTATCTTTGATAAAAAAATACAAAATGATCACGAGCAAAGTCACCTATATCGGCGCTTTACGAACAGAAGCCACCCACCTCCAGTCCAATACCACCATTTATACCGATGCTCCCAAGGATAACCACGGAAAAGGGGAAATGTTTTCGCCCACCGACCTGGTGGCTACCGCCCTGGGCAGCTGTATGATCTCCATTATGGGGATTGTGGCCATGAGAGAAGGGATTACGCCTGTAGACGGCACAACGGCAGAGATTACGAAGGTCATGTATGCCGAGCCGAGAAGGATCGGTGAAGTGCATGTGAAAATAACCTTCCCGAAAGGCGATTACTCCGATAAAGAAAAGAAAATGTACGAGCATGCGGCACATACCTGCCCGGTAGCCAAAAGCCTTCACCCGGATCTGAAACAGGTGGTGGAGTTTATCTGGCCATAGCTTCCAGCACCCCGGAGACCGTAATACCCGTATGGGAGGCATCGTAGATGCAGGTGCCGTTCTTGATCACAAGTACTTGTGGCGATTGGTGTTCTACGCCGAATAGCGTGGCAATTTCATTGGAAATAGCGCGGTGCTGCAGCAGGTCGAGGTAAAAAACCGGTATCGCGGGATCGTCCTGCCATTTGGATTCAAAGCGGCTCAGCGCCATAGAGCTGATGGAGCAGCGGGTGCTGTGTTTGAATATGACAACAGCCCGATAGGTATCGGGCTGCTGAGAAGTATGGATGATGTCCTGTAACTGGCTTTGATTGGTAAGCTGTTGCCAGATCATGGAATGTCGTTAAACGCGTTTGCCGTATTGCTTGTGGTTAGCTTTGGAATAAGCCGGGCATTTTTCATGCGATTTGCAAGAGCTGAACACGAGGGATACTGCAAATAGTACTGAGAATAACAAAGCTAATTTTTTCATAGGTTTTAACATTTTATTAAAGGAGTAACAAATATATAGTAATTTTGCTAAGGCCAAAAAAAAAGTCGATAAAAATGCCTTTTTATTTCTCAAAATTAATTAACAGCTTTCGGATATGAGTGTCAAAAAAGAGAAAAGCCTGTGGTATACCAAGCTCGAAGAGGAACTTCAAAAACCCTATTTTAAGGCCCTGGAGCAGTTTGTGAAAGAAGAAAGGACCCGCTTTACCGTGTATCCTAAAGAAAATGAGGTGTTCAATGCCTTGAAACTGACGCCTTTGGAAAATACAAAGGTGGTCATCCTCGGCCAGGATCCCTATCATGGGATCAACCAGGCTCACGGCCTCAGTTTTTCGGTGAATGACGGCATCAAGCCGCCGCCCTCGCTGGTTAACATTTACAAAGAGCTCCACACGGATGTGGGTTTTCATGTGCCTAACCACGGCAACCTGACCGAATGGGCCCAACAGGGTGTGCTGATGCTCAACGCGACACTTACGGTAAGGGCCGGAGAACCGGCCAGCCATCAGAAAAAAGGCTGGGAACAATTTACCGATGCCATTATCAAGCTCATCTCCGACGAAAAAGAACACTGTGTTTTTATGTTGTGGGGCGCCTATGCCAGATCTAAAACGGTCCTGATCGATGCGTCGAAACACCTGGTATTGGAAGCGGCGCACCCCTCGCCCCTGGCACGCGGGGCTTTTTTCGGAAGCAGCCCGTTTTCGAAGGCCAATGCCTGGCTCAAAAAGCACGGCCTGGAGCCTGTCAACTGGCAGCTGAAAAGCATCTGATCGCAGCCGATTTTCCGGCTTATAAACGTTAATCCCTTGCCACCTCTGGCTTCCGCCTATCAGGGTTAATCCTCTGTTGAGCTAATTGTTTGCATTTATTGATCTTTATTTTTAAGTTTAGAAGTTTATATTTCTACATTACAATGATCAGCATTCAAAAACAAATTCTTCTGCTCTCCGATTTTCACTATAAAGAGTTTGCCGACTATTTGCTCGATACCAATTCCGAATTACCCTATAAGCTCATTTCCACCATTAAAAAACTAAAAGTCCAGCCGGAGTCCGATGCTCTGTGCCAGATGATCTATGGTGACTCCGAAGAAAAGACCCGAAAAAAATTCCTCCAGCTGACCCACCATACCTTTAAGCTCAGCTCTTTTTTAAGCCGCAATTACCCGAACTACCTCAAGCACAATATCCAGCACATTGAAGAATACCTGGGCAAGGGCGAAAAGAAAAAAGCAAATGACCTGGCCGACTGGCTGATTGATATTGCGGAGAAGATAGAGGATTATACCACGCTCATCGACGTGTATAAATTCCTGGCTCAGCAGGCGTTCATTACCGAATCCAAAGATTCGAACAAATACCATAAGAAAGTAGAGGAGTACCTGGGACTCGAGCAGCTGAAGAACTCCCTGTATATGTACCTCCGCGAGCATCTCTTCTTTAAGGGGAAAGAAAATATTTCCAAATCGCAGGTCAATAAGGACCTTGCTTTTTTTGATAAGTACATCAGCCATCCTTCCAACTCCATCAATATCCTGGCGCGTTTCGGAAAGTACTACGAGCTGAGCTTCCTGGCGCATCCTGATTTTTTCAAAAAAGAAACCGAACAGGAGCTCGATAACCTGGAAAGGGATTTCCTCAATAACTCCTTCGTGTGCTACCAGTACCTCGACGACGTGTATTTCAAGATCCTGGGCCAAAGGCTACAGCACCAGATGAATGCTACCAACACGGAAGCCATGCTGGGTGAGGTGAAGAAGATGAACAGCATCAGCTCCTTCCTCAAATACTGGAAGAGCTATATCAACATTCCCGAGCTGTTTTCCATTTCGGTGCAGGTCAATCACTACATGAGCGCCTATGGCTTTGTGTTCCGCGAAGATTATGAGCAGAAGCTGCCGAAGGATGTGAAGGAAAACATCGCTTTCCTGAAAGCCAAGCTCGAAGACATCCTGGCCAAAGACATCTGGGAGGAAGGGCATATTATTAAATTCATTAATGTGCGTTGTTTCTATTCGGCGCTCTTGCTAACCGGCGACGAAAAAGACAAGCTCAAGTCCATTAAGATCCTGGAAGACACCCTCGTGTCATACCAGCAGATCCCTTTCCAGAAATTCCTCGACGGCATCTTTGTGGCGCTTATCATGGGCTATTTCAGCATGAAAGAATATGACAAGGCTATTTCTACCTACAAGCGCTATAAGAAAATTACGGCCGAGCAGATCGTGATCCGCGAGAATGACCTCACCATCGATGCGTATTATTTTTCGGCACAATACATTACCAACCAGCGTAAGCAATACACCGAGAAGCTAAAGGCAACCTATGAAGAGGCAGAGTCTTACCAGCATATCCGGAACCTGATAGCCGAGCTGGCTTCCTATTTTTCGATCCCGGTTAAATTCGCTTAGTGAGCGGTATTTACATACATGTTCCATTTTGCAGGCAGGCCTGCAACTATTGCGATTTTCATTTTTCCACCTCATTGCAGCATAAAGAGGCCTTGGTGAAAAGCATCGTGGCAGAGATCGAACAGCGCCGCGACTACCTGAAAGACAAACGCATTGAAACGATTTATTTTGGCGGCGGCACGCCCAGCCTGCTCTCGGAGCGGGAAGGCTTTATGGTCCTGGAAAAGATCTATAAGCTCTACGATGTGTCGCGAGACGCGGAGATCACGCTCGAGTGCAACCCCGATGACCTTTCGGAGGAGAAGCTGAAAGAGCTGAAGCGCCTGGAAATAAACAGGCTGAGCATTGGCCTGCAAAGCTTTAATGAGGACGAGCTGGTGTGGATGAACCGCGCACATAGCGCCAAAGAAAGCGAGGCCAGTGTGAAACGTGCCCAGGACAGGGGCTTTGAGAACATTACCATTGATCTGATCTATGGCTCTAAATTCTCGAACCTGCGCAGCTGGAAGGGGACCCTGGATAAAGCCATTGCCCTGGAGGTGAAACACATTTCGAGCTACAACCTGACGATAGAGGAAAAGACTAAGCTCGGCCATGACTTTAAGCAAAAGAAGGAAGTGGCCATCGACGATGAGCTGAGCTCGGAGATGTTCCTGGAGATGATCGACCGGCTGGGAAAGAGTGGCTTCATCCATTACGAAATCTCCAATTTCGGGAAAGAAGGGTTTTTCAGCGCTCACAATTCCAATTACTGGAAGGGCAAACATTACCTGGGCCTGGGGCCTTCGGCGCATTCCTTCGATGGCGTATCGAGGCAATGGAACGTCGCGAACAACCATGTCTATATCAAAAAAATAACGGAAGGTAAAGACTATTTTGAAAAAGAAACGCTGACGGAAACGGAGCGCTTCAACGAGTATATGCTCATTGCGCTCCGCACCATGTGGGGTGTTGACCTCGCATACCTCAACGCCGGTTTTGATGCGCAGCTGGTGAAACACTTCTTGCAGGAGGTGGAGCGCTTCATACAGGACGGAAGCATCCGAGTCAAAGAGCAATTTTATACCTTAACGGAAAAAGGAAAGCTGCTGGCGGACCGGATCGCCGGAGATTTGTTTGTGTGAGCTTTAATGGCGTGATCCCGGATGGTCATGGTATTCGGTTAAAGAGCATTCAGTGGAAAATTAACGGGTAGACATATTTGGCTCCTATGGAGCCATATCGTACATTATTCCTGGTTGTTAATATTATCTTGCTCCTCCGGAGCAAGGCTCTTTTCATCATTAATCATTGCTCCTGGCCGGGCTAATTTTTATTTCAAATCATGAACCAAGGATCAGCCTTGCTCCGTATGAGCCAAATATTCATCTTGAACGACAACACCATCGGAAAGAGTCAGGTATCTACAGAAAATAGAGTTACGCTTATCAACGACTTGAAGAGGGGTAAATGTGTTTTGAATACACAGGTGTGATATCATGCCTGATTATTACCTTTATGTTTTATTAAACCATGAATACCACACCGCACATCCTCCTCATCGGCATCGATCCGCTATTACTGGATTTCTCTTTGCCTGAATTCGCTGCTATGCCCGGGCTTACGGCCGAAAAAATAGAAGCCGGCACGAAAGCCGCTCTTGACGAACTCAATGCGCTCGGCTATGTTGCCGAGAAATGCTGGGTAGACCTGGGAGCAACTGCTTCCGGAACGGTCATTGACAGGTTAAAGGAGAAAGTCTATGATGTCATTATCATCGGTGCCGGCATCCGGGTGGCGGAGAGCAATTTCCTGCTGTTTGAAGAGCTGGTGAATACCGTGCATGCGCATGCGCCGCAGGCAAAGTTCTGTTTCAACACCAGTCCGAAGGATAATGTGGCAGCAGTACAGCGCTGGATTTGATCAATGGGGCACAGATGATGCTGGTTAAGCAGATGTTCAGGAATTAAAACATCAAAGATACGCCAAGCTACGATGAGCTCTTCCGGTTCTCTATGATTTGTATGTGTCTATGTGGTTATCATCGTCACCGCTATCGCCCAACACATCGAACACGAGGTCTTTCTCGTAGCCCTTGGAAAGCGCATAGCTCATCAGCTTGTATTTGAGCTTGACAGGATTTTTTTCGCTGATGCTGCGGCGCTTGACCTCTATCAGCTTTTTCAGCGTGGCCATGTATTCCGTATCGTCGATCTGTTGCAAGGCTTTTTTGAGGCAGTAGTCGCTCACGCGTTTTTGTTTGAGCTCCATCCTGATCCTGATCCTCCCCCATTTTTTGATGGCGAATTTTCCGCGTGCAAAAGCTATGGCGAAGCGCTCCTCATTCAGAAAATTATCTTCGATCAGCTTCGCGATGATGTTCTCCACCGCTTCCGGCCATAGGCCCAGCTCATAGAGCTTGTCGCGGGCTTCCTGCTGCGAGCGCTCCTGGTAGGCGCACCAGCCTTGCAGCCTGATCAGCGCCAGGTGCGGCTCGGTGATCTTTTGTTTTTCCTTTTTTTCGGGCACAAACAAAAGTAAATAATTAATTACATTTGAGAACGATCATGACCCATTTACCACCAATATTCCTGCAGTCCGTTTCGTCCTGTCCCGGCTTTGATGAAGAAGCCTTTATACAGGCGCATGACGAGGCTTCGCCCGTGAGCATCCGTTTGAATCCCTTCAAGCCTGCTGTTTCCGGCCTTGAGCTAAGCGATCCTGTACCGTGGAATCCGGAAGGTTTTTACCTGGCCACGCGCCCCAGTTTCACGCACGACCTCTTGTTCCAGGCCGGTTGTTATTATGTGCAGGAAGCGGGATCGATGTTTATCGCGCATGCCTTGAGTTCTTGTGCAGACCTGCAGGAACCGCTTACTGTTTTTGATGTCTGTGCCTCGCCCGGAGGAAAAAGCACGCTCCTCAATTCGCTTCTTACCAAAGAAAGCCTTTTAGTAGCCAACGAAGTGGTGAAGCCGCGTTCGGAAGTATTGGCGCAGAACCTTTCCAAGTGGGGAACGGCGAATGTGGTGGTGACGAACAATGATCCATCGGCCTATGCAGAGATGCCGGATGTATTTGATGTGATCCTGGTCGATGCGCCCTGCAGCGGCTCGGGCTTGTTTCGCAAGCAGCACGATGCAGTAGATGAGTGGAGTCCTGATAACGTGAACCTCTGCTCACAACGGCAAAAGCGCATCCTCGCAGAGATCATGCAAAGCCTGAAGCCGGGAGGAACACTCTTGTATTCCACCTGCTCCTACTCAGCTCCGGAGAACGAAGACATTGCCGACTGGCTCGTGCAGGAATATGCCCTGAAGCCTGTATGCATACCATTGGAGGAAGGCTG
Organism: Hydrocarboniphaga daqingensis; assembly: GCA_943362175.1. GTDB lineage: Bacteria > Bacteroidota > Bacteroidia > B-17B0 > Aurantibacillaceae > UBA4416. The sequence continues at coordinate 89,328 of CALRIU020000018.1, forward strand.
GGGAATTGTTGAAACCAGGAGCCAGGAACATCAGGCGTATGGCTACCGCTTTTATCCTGATAAAACGCGCTCCGAAGGATTTTTCTGTGCGGCCTTCCGCAAGCCGGGTGAAAGCAGTCATTCTGCGACAACGTCGGGGAAAAAGAACCGGCAGGAAAATATCAGCGTATTGAAGCCGAAGGAAAAAGAACCTTTCCGCCATTGGATCGTCGATGTGGATGCGCATGAGCTGTTGAAATTCAAAGACGATTACCTGATGACGAATAGGGCGGCTCTTTCTTTTGTGAACCGCTATCCCCACCTCTATCTGAAAAAACTCGGAACGACGATAGGCAGCCTGGTACGCAACGATCTGATCCCGCACCAGGATCTGGCCTGGAGCCTTTACCGCTCACCGGCAGTACAGGCAATCGATTGCACACAGGAAGAAGGCCTGAAATTCATGAAGAAGGAATTGCAAAGCATTGCCGGCGATAAAGGCTGGAACCTCATGAGCTACCAGGGCTACGGCCTTGGATGGATCAAGAACCTGGGCAACAGAATTAACAATTATTTACCGAACGAAATACGGATTCTTAAATAGAATTGTGATACATTAGCTATATAAACTTAACGAGCATGTTTGAAAATTTATTGAACCTGGTAAAGGAAAATTCGGGAGAGGCGATTATTAATAATCCGGCCATCCCAAATGAAAACAATGAGGCAGCGATTCACACAACAACGTCTTCCATTGTTGACACTTTAAAATCACAAGTGTCGGGTGGTAATTTAAGCTCTGTGATGGATCTGTTTAAAGGGGACACGGCTTCGTCTTCCATCAATTCAGTAATCAGTAGCAAAGCCGTTACCGACCTGGTAAGTAAATTTGGGATCGATAGTACACAAGCCAGCAGCATTGTATCTTCTATATTGCCAAACGTGATGGAGCAGTTTGTGAAAAAAACGAATGACCCCAATGACAAGAGTTTTGAGATCTCTGATATTATGAGTTCTTTGGGTGGGGCTGATGCAGGAGGTATGTTAGGTAAGATTACAGGATTGTTTAGCTAAATTGGATACGGTATGTTAGGAAACTTAGGAGACATGATGGGCAAGCTCAGCGACATGAAGCAAAAAGCCGATGAAATCAGGTTGAAGCTGGATACCATGGTGATTGATGTGGAGGGCGCGGGTGGCGATATTAAAATTTCCATTAGCGGGAACCGCGAAATCAGGAACCTGAGCATTGCGCCGGCCCTGCAACACGGCGATAAAGAAGAGCTGGAAGAACAGCTTACGGTTACAATCAACAAGGCGATCCTGAAAGCCACGGAGCTCAATGACCAGGAAATGAAAACGGTAGCCAGCGGTATGCTGCCTGGTTTTATGTAAGGTTGATCTTAGATGAAGCTCCTGAAAGGCTATACACCTTTACTCCTCTTATTTCTGTTGAATGTCGTCCTGAAGTGTCTTTACCTTGCCTCAGAACCGGTGTCGCATGACGAGCCATTTACCATTTACCACGCACAATTCGGTTTCAGCGAGCTGATCGGCTACCTGAAAAATTATAACAACCCGCCTTTATTCGAACTTATCCTGCACTTCTGGATCAAGGTATTTGGTATCTCCGCGCTATCGGTCCGCATCCTGCCTATGCTGTTCAGCTCGGCCTCGGTCATCCTCATCTATCTCACCGGCCGCGATTTTTTTAATACACGTGTGGCGCTGCCCGCCAGCCTGCTGTTTACCTTTTCCACCATGCAGATCTGGTATGCCCACGATTGCCGCGTCTATTCCCTGTTCCTGCTGCTCACGCTCAGCTCTTTTTACCTCTTCTTTACCTTGCTGAAAGAAGGCGGCCTCTCCGTAACGAAGAGTCTGGCGTTGCTTGTCATCCAGGTGCTGCTCCTCTATGCGCATTACTTCGGCTTGTTTGTGTGGCTGCTGCAAGGTATGATCCTGCTTGCGGTTCATTTCAGGAATAAAAAACTGCTGCTGCGTTTCACAGGCATTATGCTTGGAGCATCCGTGTTATACCTTCCGCAGGTATTCAGCCTGTATGAGCGCTTTTCCGATTCTGCCGACAATGGCACCTGGCTGAAACCACCTTCGGGCCTCGAAAGCCTCTATAATATGATCTGGTCTTTCAGTAATGCACCTGTCATCGCCGTGCTCTGTATCGCCTTGCTGTTGGCGGCTTTGATAAAGTTCCTGGTCTTGGCAAAACAAAAGCAGGCACAGCCACCGGTGCTTTACCTCTGTATCTGGTTTGTTATTCCCTTCCTGTCCATGTTCTTCTTGTCCTACCGCATTCCGATGTTCTTAGACCGCTACCTGATCTACATCACCCCCGCCTTTTACCTGTTGCTGGCCCTGAGCCTGTCGTTTTTATTGCCCGGCAAGAAAGCCTTCTATACAGGTAGCGCTTTATTGGTTGCCGGTTTTGTGTTCAGCGCCTCCCTTAATCCGGGCAGGAAAAGGGCTGTGCGTGAAACGGTTGATTTTGTGGTCTCGCGGAAAGACCCCGGCACACTCGTCCTGATTTGTCCGCCCGAATTTATGACCACCTTTGCCTATTATTATCAACGCAACTATTTCCAACAGGTAGAAAGCGGGAGCGAATACGGCAGGCTGATCCGTTTGCTGGAAGAGGACCAGGTGTTTTTTATCAATGCCATGAGCCCCGCATTGCTACAGAAAGTAAGCCAATACAAGCGCATCATCTACCTCGATGCCGGAGCCGATTTCACTTTTCCCGGAAATCACCTCAAAGAGGAGCTTCTCAACAACTATGCACTCAAAGAAGAGGCATTCCAGCCGGAGCTCTTTCATATCTATGTACTGGAGAACCACCGGTGAAACATGGAACGCCCGCCTGAACGGAAGTGCAGGCAGATGATGCGGATTATATGATGAGACGGGGATCAGCACAATAATGGAAACGATAGATGAACAGGAGCCTTTACGTTTCTGATGTCACCTTCTAAGCCTTATATGGCGAAGTTGCCGAGTGTCGTGCCGCGTTGTGACGAACGGACAGCAGCGGATACAGGCAAAGCCTCTGTGTTCTCTTCCCGTTCTCTGTGTGTCTATTGTGGTTTAATATTTAATTAAACACCTTCTTCTGTAAGTCTTCTTTAAACTCCCGGATCTGCTTGTTTACCGAATTGAAATAGCGTTGCCGTTCCACAATGCCCGCACCGCTGAGCAGGGAAGCCTTCGATTGGATGTTGCGGATCCAGTCGAGGTTTTCGTTGCAGAAATCGCTTTGCGTGGTCTTCATAAAATTAATAGCGTTGAATTGTTGCAGGGAAATTTTGCGCGTGTCCATTTCCGCCAGCAGGTTGGAGGTATTGATGTTCACGTCAATTTTATAAAACTGGAATGGCACGTGGAGCTTCTCTTTAAAATCGAACGCCTTGTTGTTCTCTTCCGCCATTTGTTTGATGTGTACCATCATTTCCGAAAGCTCTTCCACGACCGATTCCACTTCTTCCGGGCTTCCGAAATCGCCGGTTTCTATGCAGAAGCACAGTTGCGACAGAATGCTCTGGATCGACTGTGGTGTCCAGATTTCGAGGCTCGGCACGCGGCAGTAATGTTCATAGGCCTTCCTGGCATGTTTGGTGATCTCGGCATCGATGCCCGCTTCGCTGAACACCCGTTTGGTGTAATAAGGATTGTTCAGTAAATATTTTCCCCAGTAGAAGAGACGGAAGTTGAGCAGCTTAGGATAGTTGTAGCAATGATAGACCGGAACCTCCGGGGCCACGTGGTAGAGGCAGGAAGCTTTGGTGGCGGCCATTTCCTGCAGGAGGCCGGAGATGGTCTGGAAGAAATGCTTCGAGTCGACATGCTTGCTTTTGAAAGGCACATAGCCGAAAACGATATTGGAGTGCTGGCTCGATTGGGCGGGCATCAGGTTGATGCCGTAAGCTTTTGAGAGCGCGCATACCTCGTCGTAGGTGAAGGGCGTTTTTCCGTTGATGCGCCTGCTGGCAGCGTCTTTGTTAATCTTCAGGGTTTTGATCAGGGCCTGGTTAAGCGTCATGTGTTCCGGGATAGCATCCTGCAGGGATTCGAGAAGAAGTTTTAAATTTTTCATGCATTTCAAATGATAGCGGTGATATGTCAAATCTTACGGAAAGATAAGAGTTGTTTTATAAATATCAAAAAATGATACGGATTGCTTGACGGTAATTGTAATGTATAATTTGTTCGTCTTTTCAGAATCTTATCGTATGACATGAGCTGATTTTTGTGTCTTTCCGGACAGGCTGTTTTACCATTGCAACGGGAACCTGATAAACCCCAGAGACGATGAAACCAATAATTCACCAACACAACAAAGGCATCCTGAATGCTGTGAGTAAAACAACCGGCTATTGCCGGCATCCGTTCCAATACCTGCGCAGGGCGCTTCTGTTTTGCATCCTTACCTGGCTTTCGTCAGGCCTGGAGGCACAGCAGGCTTCTTCAGCGGGGATCGGGGCGGGCAATGTTGCGGAGCACCGGGAAATGTCTGTCACTAAGCCGGCAATTCAGGCCGATACCTGTTTGCTGCCGGTCTATTTCAATTACCGTCGCCGGCTGCTGCAGTACAATGGTAAGCGGATCGATGGCCTTACGTTTTTGGAGATGTGCCGAAGCCTTCCGGACAGTAGCATCCGGGAGCAGCTGAAACGTTATGATGCATATACCGCGAAAAAACAAACGCTTGTCTTTTCCACTCTGGGGAGCAGCTTTGCAGGCATCGCGCTCATCGGCGGAGCGCTCGGTAATGCAAGCCCGGCTACAGGAGCGAATCCCCCGCTTATCGTTAATGGCATCGTTTGCCTGCTGGCTGTTCCGGTGCTCGCGATCTGCACCACGGTGCCCCACCAGCGGCGAAAGGCCGTGCTCTTCCGCGATCTGCCTGTGGCGTATAATGCTTATGCAGAAGCACAGCGCCGCATGGAGGGTTGTCAGTAACATCCATCATCCTTAACCACTTATAAAAACGCGTATGTTAGACCATTTATCAAAACCTGCCTCCGTATACCTGGAGCTCCTCGGAAAAGAGCAGGCGCTAAAGCTCCTTGCCTTATTCTCGGAGATAGAAGCCGGAAAATACAACAAAGAAGAAGTTCACGGGCTGCGGCTGAAAGGCTTCCCGCATCCCCTGTTCCTGCGCGCCATCCGTGCCGACATGCAATCTTTCATCAACACCTTCATCGATCCTTATCTTGAGAAGAAGCCCTATCTGCCCGCAGCGGAAACCGTGATTGACGCAGGCGCCAACATCGGTTATACGGCCGCCCTCTTTGCCAGCTGGTGGCCGGAGAGCACCATCATCAGCCTTGAGCCCGACCGCGAAAACTATGAGCTTGCACTCAGGAATACGGGTTCCTACCCCAATATCCATGTGGTACATGCCGCGCTTTGGAATAAGGAAGCACGACTCTCTATAGAGGCCGGACAGGAAGACGGCTTTGTGGTGCGTGAGTCTGCCGCAGGAGAAACCAAAGCGGAAAATGCCACAGAAGGAATTTCCCTTCCCCGCTTGTTGAAGCAATTCGGGAAAAGCCACATCGATTTTCTGAAGCTGAATGTGGAAGGCAGCGAAAAAGAAATTTTCAGCGAAGGCTATAAGGCCTGGCTTCCGGAAACCCGGGCGATGCTGGTAGAGCTGCACGACGGAAAAAATCCCGGTTGTTCTTCGGCGGTCTTTTCGGCGGTGCAGCACTTCCATTTTGCAGTAGCAGAAACTGCGGCCTATGGGATCCTCTTTGTGAAAGAGCAGGCCTACAGGAGCTGGTATGCAAAGTGGTACAAAGAGTCGATTTACCGGCCTAACATCAATAAAGAGCGCTTCCCGGAATTTTATTTGGACAGGGAGGAGTAGTTGATTCATCCGGTGGCTGAGCGAAGGCGAAGCTCCGGCCTTTTCTCTCTGGTCTCTTAATCTTAAAAAAAATCAACACATCATGAAACAGATCATATTTATCTTAAGCGGCCTTTTCTTTGCAGGCCTTGTCAAAGCGCAGGACATCATCACTAAAAATGACAGCAGCAAGGTGCAGGCAGTTGTCCTGGAGATCAACCCAACACAGCTGAGGTACAAGCTCTTCCATTATCCCGATGGGCCGCTCATTACCGAGAACAAAGCGCAGCTCGCTTACATTACTTTTAAGAACGGCCTTACGGAGCGCTTCCCGAAAGAAGTGCCAGCCCGGAAAGCGTATGATCCCAATGCCTATAACCTCGATAAGGTGCCGGTAGCCCCTTATGATCCGCGGGCGCGCGCTAAAAAATACGAAGCGCTTTACGAACGCAAAAATTATATAGGCTTCAATTACCTTACGCTGCTCAATACGGCTTTTGGATTCAACTACATGCGCGATTTGAAAAAAGCGCACCTGGTCATTCATGTGCCCTTTGCCCTGGGTTTCGGAACGCCGCTCATCACCAACCTCGTGTACGGAGGAAGCTATGACACGTTCAAGGCCGTCCGCTACGAAAAAATGAATTACCGGCTGGGAATCAGCCCTTTGTTTTCCCCTTCGATGAAATCCCCGGTTAATTTTTTAATCGGTCCTTCCTATACCTTCAGCGAATACCGGCTGGTGGTAAGCACGGCGAACCCGCGTACAGGCGTGGAAACCGGACACACGTTCAAGCTCTACCGCTCGCACTATGGCCTCAGCGTTGGCTTCCTGGCGCGTATCACCGGCCGCTTCAACACCTGCCTGCTTTTCACTATGGGCGTGAGGGACGACAGCTATAGCAAACAGGATCCCTACGAAATCAACGCATCGAAAGGCGGATCCAATGCCAGTTACAGCTTGCCGGGTCTCAATCCCACTTCTGCCAACGTGGGCTTACTATGGAGCATGGGCTACCGCTTTTGATAGGCAGGTTTAATGCAGCGCGGATGATGCAGATAAGGAGAGGGTGAATAATGGTGTGCCGATTACGATGCCTTTCATAATCTTCTCTACCGCAACACATCATTTATAATCGCTTACGCCTGCAGAATATAGCCCCAGCGCACCAGGTCCTCTTTGCCGGAGATGTGCTTGATGCTTCCCTGGTGGATCAGGCAGCAGCGGCTGGTAATTTTGAGAACGTTGCGGTAGTCGTGGTCGGACAGGAGGATGCCTTTTTCCGGCGACTTTTCCAGGATGAGCTGTTGGATCCGCTCCACCATCACCGGCGATACACCGCTGAAGGGCTCGTCGAGCAGGATGAATTTGGAAGGCGTATTCAGCAGCAGTTTGATTTCGAGGTAGCGGATCTCTCCCCCCGACAAAGCGCCCGTCTTGTTTTTGGATAAGGGCTTCAGAATGGCATCGTCGAGAAAGCGTTCTGCGTCTGCTTTTCCGAGGTACAGACGGGCCGCGCGTTTCACGCTCAGGTGCTTCGGAATAAAGTCATGCTGCGGCAGGTAAGCGATCAGGTCCTTTGTTTTGTAGGGCGCTTCATAGATCTTTCCGTCGATGCGGATAAATTTTTGTGCGTCGAGTGTTCCGAAAATAATTTGCATGAGTGTACTCTTGCCGCTGCCGTTTCGCCCCAGCAGGGCGATGACCTCGCCTGTGCGGCATTGCAGGTATATGTCGGTGAGGATGCTCCGCTCATCAAAGTGCTTTTGCACGCTGTCTACTTCAAGAAGATGCGACATGGTTGAGAAGAATATAAAGGATAGCACCTATGAATCCATTCATGAGGATGGTGAAGAGGAAGAGCTGTGTTTTACGGATGCCGCGGTTGTAATAAAAAAAGTAATCGCCTTTGCGGGAAAGGCTTTTGTAATAGAAGCTCAGGAGTGAGCCGGAGGTCATCAAGGAGATGGGCAGCACCTTCGGGAACTGCACCGCCACAAGGATTGCGCAGGCCAGCGAAAAGCCCCCATTGAGCGCCAGGGTGCTTCGGTAAAAGGTAAAGAGGAGCCTGAGCATCAGCTATGGTTTGATTAGAATTCAAGGATACTGAAAAATGCCATGGCAACGGAGCTTATAACATAATTTTGGAAATGCGGGAGACGCGATCACTCCGGGCGCGCTCTTTTTTTATCGAAGCTCATGCCCCGGTATGTTACGTCCCCTCTTTTAAATTACCAAACAATATGAACGCATAGATGAATGGAAGTATAAGGCGGATGAGTTGATTTCATTGGCTTTCGGGGGGTATTCCTGTTAATAAATTTATTTCCGAATCCTTAGTTTTGATGATACGAAACAGAAGACTTCTTCGTTATTTTGCAGAGGCTTCCCCGTTCCTTTATGTTTTACTGTTATTGTTTTTATGTTCTTATCCTGCCTTAGAAGATCGAAAAATCCGGCGTCTGCTGCTTTGATTCCGCACCCTGCTTCTGAACCATTGTATCCTTATATGTCCCGGCTTCAGGCGTTCCCGGCCCTGGTCAACGAATGGCTTATGAGCAAAAGTGTAGGCGCTTTTAATAACCGGTTATCAGAAGGCCGATACCGCTTATCAATAGGTTATGGCCAGTTATCGTTTTGATTTTTGTTCTTTTTTGAAGTCACTTTAATTTCGTCGTGTATTATATATGTAGTCATTGTTACCTCCTTCCCCCGAATAGTCCCGAATAAATATGTTTAATCTTAATTCCTTTTTATGATGTTTTCTTTTCTTAGGAAATCGGAGAGGCCTGTATCTGCGGCCCTGATCCTGTGTCTTGTTTTTGAATTTACCTTCCCGCATACCTCCCGCGCCGGCACCTTATCTTCCGGTGGAGGAACCGTGGCTTCCTCGCTGAGCAGCATGGTAGACGGTTATACGGGCGATTTCCGCTACAGCGTGCCATTGCTTACTGTGCCGGGCCCTAACGGCGAAAGCGTATCTGTCAGCGCTAATTACCGTGCGGGCATTACCGTCAACCAGAAAGCCTCCTGGATCGGCCTGGGCTGGGATTACAACCCCGGCGAGATCAGCCGGCAGGTGGTGAATGTGCCCGACGATTACAATGGGCGGGAAGTGTACCAGTATTCGACTTACAATGCCTGGAACCAGCCCAAGATTACGGCGATGTTCGGGAGTCTCTACAATAATGAGTTCAACCGCAACCCATACGGAGGTACTACGTCCAACAATAAGGCGGCCGATAATGCCACCATGTATTACAACCTCACGGCCGGCGAGCGCTGCAATATGATCGACATGGTACAAACCAACGGGTGTAACGCAGCGGGCGCTTTTGATCCCACCTCCAATGCCAATTACCGTTTCAACAAGCACACGGTTCCTTATACCAGCCTGGCCTACGACAAGTACAGCGTGAGCGGCGAAGGCATCGGGGGCTCCCTCCATCCCTATCACCTGGGAGAGGTGCGCATCCATGAAGAGGTAAACGCCGCCGCTACGGGTGAGCCGGTGTCTTCCAAAAAATGCCAGTTCTATTTCGAGAACTCCACCACGCTGACTGTGAATAGTCAGAACATAGGTAATTCTTCCATTGTGAACCAAAGCACCAACCGGATTCACAGCGGCACCTTTGTGAAATATTTCACCAACGGCGAGATCAACAACAACAGCAACCTGTACAGCAGCAGCAATTCATCCGGCTACCTGCACGATGCACCCGTAACCGATACATCGGCTACGCGGAGAGTGGAGAGTGATCATCCTTCGGAGCTGATCGGCGCTTTCCAGGTGACTAACCCTGCCGGGATGACCTACCATTATTCCCTGCCGGTGTATGAGCTGAGCAGCCTGAGCGCCAGCTTCGACGGGACCGGCAGCTCACAGCTGTCTTCCCTGTCTTCCTGCCGCTATGCTACCAGCTGGAAGCTGACGGCTATTACCGGACCGGATTATGAAGATGCCAACGGCAACTATTGCGCGGATGAAGGTGATACCGGCTACTGGATTGCCTACAACTATTCGCAATGGAGCAATAACTACGAATGGGCCGGCCAACGCTACAATGCCAAATCGGACGCGCTCATCTCGCCTAAGATGGTGAATCTGGTGACGAGCGCCGCCCTGGGCAATCAATACAAGCGGAACAACAGCCTGGCTTTCGGCAACAGCCAGGTGTATGTGCTCAATTACATCCGCACGGCTACGCACACGGCTTATTTCGTGAAAAGCATCCGCCTCGATGAGCAGAGCTACAATGTGATGCACGACGTGGACAAGCCGGTGGCCTCCCTGAAGCTCGACCGCGTGGTATTGCTGCGCAACGAGGACAAGGGCCTGATGATTAACAACACGTCATTGGGAGGCTCCGACCTTGATAGCCGCTTCGACTATACGAGTTGTACAGGCGCGCTCAACGATCCCAATTTTGTGAATATCAGCCGCTATACCTTCTATAAGAGCAGCATCGACTCACGGGCCCTGGCCACCGCAGAGCTGAGCTTTAACTACAGCCTCGCCAAAAAGTACATCGGCCATGTTGCCAATACGTTTAGTGCCTCTTACAGCCAGTTTGCGCCCTGGATGCTTACAGGCCATACGCTTCCGCTTTCGTCGGGCAGCTGGTACAGAACCCTGTCGGGTTTTGCTTCCTCCACGGCGCCTGCCGACAACGGTAAGCTTACGCTAAAAAAAATTACGGTGTACAGCCTGAAAGGAGAGAAGGTCACGCCTTCGGTGGATTTCTCCTACAATGAAAGCAGCAGCAGCAAAAATCCCGATTACGCCATCGATAAGGCCGATCTCTGGGGCTATTACAAAAGCGATTATGTGAACAGCCATTTTGTGACGGCCGTGTCGAAGGATGATGTGGATGCCTGGTCGCTGAAAGAGATCAATACTTCCTTAGGCGGAAAGATTGAGATCAGCTATGAATCGGACCGTTACCACCAGGAAGGCTTTAACGGTGATGTGCCCTTTTATAAACTGTACAGCGGGAATGCCTCCCTGGCAACCGTCTCCTCCAACATGCCGCACCTGATCTTCCCGATGAGCAACATTAATCCAGGAACCGGTGCCGCTACTTTTTATGATGCCGATATCTCGCCCTTTGCACACTTGACCAATGAGCCTGTCTCCGATCCAACGTACCTGCATCCAATGTACACCATCTACAGCCAGCTGGAAGAATGCTTCCATCCTGCGGTTACTTATAATAACGGAAACTCATCGTATTATCCTCCCGTATACAGGCACCTGCTGCGTTATGGCAGCTCCTTTTCAGGCGGGGCAGCGGGCAGCGGGGCAGGGCCTTATGCCACCATCCTGGCAGGCTCGGCTCCCGAATATAATTTCAACTGTAACCAGCCCGGTTATTCACAAAGCACGATCACGACCAACGATGTCGGTATTAACCACGCGGTGGTATTCCGGAGCTATTTGTACGGTGGCGGAGTCCGCGTGAATACCATTAAGATTACCGACCCCTTCTCTAACAGCAGCTATATGCAGAAGTTCGAGTACGGGAACGGCTATTGCCCGATCGTGCCGAAATCCACGGCTTTTTCCACTTACAGCGGGCCATCCAACCACGATGTGGTGATGAACCTGAAGCCTATGATGGCTCCGGAGCTTACCGGCCTGGTGGGTTATAACAGCTGTACGCAATATTCCCTCGACCAGAACAACCGCAGTACCGGAAACGTGGTACAGGTGTATGAGAATGATCCGATCATGAGTCCGCTGATCACCGGCCGCTCGCAAATGACCGTTCAATACTGGCCTCTTTGCTCAAGGATGGGCATACCTGAGGGGTCAAATTGCCTTGATAAGCCCTATGTGACTACCGGACCCACGCAGCATGAACTTTGCACGCAACATGTTTCAGATTATAAAATTTCCATCGACCTGTCTCTGAATAACCGGCACCGTTTGGGTAAGCTGAAGGAATCGGATGACGGCGTAAGCCATACCAGGTATTTTTATAATACGGCATCTACCGTCACAGAGCGCTATGCCCATCCGAAGCAGGAGACCGTGAGATACAGCAACTGGATAGTGTACCCGGCATCACTGCCCCAAAATGCGAATTACAGCCAGTGTAAATTTCCTTATAATTATAACGACGACTATTATTATAACGTCTCGGACCTTAGCAATACCAGCTATTTCCTGTCTTCTACCGAAACTGTAAAGGATGGCATCAGCATGACGGAAACGATCAAACGGGTTTCTTATACCGCTGCTCCTTACTATACAAAAACAACCGATCCTACGCGTGGAACATTTGAAAGTACGAGCGACTTTGCCTTCGTACAAACAGTGCCCAACAGCAGCACCTTGCTGTATCCCGGGATGGACCTGAAATCGCGGGACGAGCACAACCGTAATTTACTGACGGCGGTAGCGGGTACCAAAACCATTAAGAATGGCACCTACATCATCAGCGAATCGAAAGCGACCTATTCCAATGTCTATCCGACGCGCCTCCTGGGTGGCTCCGTCTCCACGATTACCAAGCCCTGGTACCATCTCCACGAAAGCTACCAGCGCCTGCTCAACGACGATGTGCCGGCCTCCACGGCGCCCCTGTCTACCGACTGGCGTAAAGTAAGCACCAACACCTTGTATGATTTTTCCTACAACTGCATTGAGCAGGAAGGCCTCAACGGGCGCCGGGCGGCTTCGCGCTGGGGCTATGGCGGGCTTTATAAGCTGGCGGATATCAGCAATGCCAATTACAATTCCTTTGCGTTTTCCGGCTTCGAAGATGCCTTGCCCGGACCCGGAAACACCGTGGTGTACGGCGGTGAGATCACCAACGGACAAACGGCACAGACAGCTTCAGTCCACTTGCAGAACTCTATTCCTTACACGATCCTGCCGCACAGCGGAAATTTCCTGGCGGGCCTTGCTCCCAACAGCGCCGGGCCGGCGCTCGATACCAAAAACTTTGAAGTGGGTCGTACCTACGTGGCCAAAGTGTGGGTACATAAGCTGAGCCCGCCTACCGCGGCCCTGAGCCTACAGCTCAACGGCACGACCACCGGCGCTTATACCGATACCAAAACCGTGATGCGGAATAACCCGGCCAATGTTACCGTAGGCGATTGGGTGCTGATGAGCGTGGAGCTGGAAGTGCCGGCCAACTTCAACACAGGCGTCACGCACAACATGCTGCTAAGCCTGTCCAACAATGGCAGCGCCGGCAAAGCGTATTTCGACGACCTGGCCTTTCACCCGAAAGACGCCATGATGACGGGCCATGTGTACAACGAAAAAACAGGCGCCCTTGTGGCCCAGCTCGATAACGATAATTTCGCCACCTTCTATACCTACGACCAAGCTATGCGCCTGACCTCTGCCTCTAAGGAATACAGCGGCGGGATCAGAAAAGTAACCGAAAGCACTTACCATTATGCCAAACCTTAATCCCCTTATTGCTATGAAATCCATTCTTTTTACGTTGTTGATGGTTTGTGCCAGCTTAGGAATGAGCGCACAGAACACAACGCCTGTCCTGTCGGCGGGCGGCCATCCTACGCTGGATAGCGTCCTGGTATCTTACCAGGCCACAGTCTCCCATCCTGCGCAGGTTGATGATATTTATGTGAAGCCCGACGTGCTGGTGATGCTGAAGCCGGGCGCCGGACCGGAAAAGATCTTCCTGGAGATCCGGAACAGGGAGAGCAACGCGTTGCTATATGCCGTGAATTACGACCTGGATACGGCGCCCTATAGCAGTAACGGCCAGTTGCTGTTCTCCGGGCAGGGGAGAAAGTATGTCCTTTCCTGTCCGCTGGCCCTGCCGTTGAGCTCCTATCTGTATAAGGTCTATACGGCAGATGCGCAGGGCACTCACAGCAGCACATTCAGTACCAGGCAATAGACATTAAGAATCATCAACCTCTTTATCATTAACGCTATGAATTATTTTAAATCATTATGTGTCATGCTGCTCCTGGCTTTAGGAGCTCATGCACAGCTCATGGTAACGCCATCTTACGATGTGAAATGGAAAAGCCATAAAAACACCACGGGCGATCTTTGGCTGGCCCTGGAAGATACGGGGCATTGGGGGGCAGCGACTTCCAAAAACAGGCTCCTGACCTCGGAGGGGGACGGCATGGTGCAATACCGGCTTGATCACCTGGACGAATCGATGGCTTTCGGCTTTAATTACATCACCAACGATGATGACACGACGAACCAGATCGCCTTGTTCTTCACGAACATTGATTTTGGTTTTATCTACCATGAGCATACCCTTTTCTCGGTTATCGATGGTAAGATGAGCTACCTTTTGGGGGACGTTTATGAAGAAAAACTACTGACACTGGAATATCAGCAACACAAGAACGAGTTCCGGTTTTATATAGACGAGAGCACGGTGGAAGCCCAAACGGTTCATGAGGACACCTTTTACGTGACCACGATGCTAAGGCCCGGCTCCATGCTCAACACGCTGGTGTGTAACTTTAGCTACCCGATGGAAGCACAGGCCGGAAAAAACCACGTGACAACGGCAGATCCCGCGTCGGGCCTTCTGGTGGTGAATGCCGAAGGCGGGATTCCGCCTTACCGTTTCCTGTGTGCGGAAACCGGCAGCACCGAAGCCTTCCAGGCCGGACTGGAGCCGGGGACTTACCATGTGACGGTCAAAGATTCGCTGAACGACAGCCTGGTGGTGCGTGCAGACATTGGCTTCACGAATACCTGGCGTATCCTGAGGGAGATCGCCGTGACCGACAGCGGCTATGTGAAAACGGGAACAGATACAAGCAAGGCGGGCTTGCTGGTGAGCTACAACCTGATTACGCAAGGCAACGATGGTTTTTGCGAGGTGACGGTGACGGAGAACAGCCATCAGCTGGCCTTTGGATTTATGGGTTTTAAGGACGGTCATTTGCTGAGCGGCTACGACATGCCTCTGGTCAATGAAGAGGAGATCAACGCGCTCCTGCCTTTTGCCGACAGCCTGCTGATTCATGATAAGATCGATACCCTGGCACCGAAGATCCCTTCGGAGTATAAGAGCCTGAACCTGGCGTATTTTAAGGATGGCATGGTGAAGATCGGCTTCCAGGATTTTACGATCCCCGATAGCAACCCGATTACTTACCAGCCCGGCGACCGCTTCCGGATGCAGAGAACAGGGAATGTGATCCATCTGTATAAGAACGATGTGCTGGTGGCTTCTACGAACATTGACAACCTGGATGAACAAACCCTGCTGAGTGCGATTCTTGTAAAAGAAGGAACGGCCGGTGTAAGGGGAAGCGCTTCGCTGAACCTGGCTGATAAGATCAGGTCCGCGCAGATGCCCGAATACCTCTGCAGCGAGCCGGCGCTGAACTGGGTGAGGACAAGAATCTTTGATGAGAACGGTGTGGTGAAGAGCGAGAGCAAAGCTTACATGGATAACCTTGGCCGCAACATCCAGAACCAGGCGAAGCAGTTCAGCAAGAACAATGCGCTGGTGAGTGAGCCTCTCTTCGACAGCTGGGGACGCGCGGTTGGCCAAAGCCTGGCGGCGCCTTCGTTCCAGGGCGAGCTCTGCTACGTGGAGCAGTTCATTCAGCGGACTTCCACCACAGCCTATGCAGCGGCTGATTTCGACAATCCTGTAGGAACAGGCCTGAGCGGAGATATCCTTGATGCCTTCCATGCGCTGGGTGATGTGAACCATCCCAAAGCGGTGTACAACGGCACACAAGGCAAGCTGGGCTGGTATTACAGCGATAACAATACGGCAGAGGCCCTGGTGGCGGCCGATGCGCTGCCCTATGCCCGTGTGGAGTATGACGGCAACGGCCGCCTCCGCCGCAGCGCGGGTGTGGGAAGCACCCTTCACATGGGCTCCGGTCACGAAACGCATTTCATTTATACCAGCACGCCACCGCTCAGTGCGGATCCTGCCAGCAATGAGCTCAACTATGTGTTCCCTTACGGGACCTATGAGCTGGAAAATAATTTCGGGGTTTACACCAATGAGGTGAATCACAATCTGCAACTCTTTAAAACCATCAGCATCAACCCCGACGGGCGCGACCAGATCAGCTACACCAATGCAGCAGGGCAAACCATTGCCACCTGCATCACCGGCGACGGCACAGGCTGCGTGAGCCACCTCGAGAAAAAGATCCTGTTTCCGGTGAGCACGCAGGAAAAGCTTCAAAACATCTATGTGCCGGCAGCCAAATCGGGCACGTTGCGCTTTAGAGAATTCGATGCCACCAATACGGCGCAGGCCACGGCGGCGGTGCCTGCCCTCAGGGACCTGATGACCGGCGCAAGCCTCGTGAGCGGCAGCGATTATACTTACAACAGCACGACCGGCTATTTTACCTTTACCGGCAGCTATGCGGGCCGGAGCCTGTATGTACAGGTGACCTATAGCGGATCGGTGACTCCCACTGCAACACTGGCGGTAACCGCAGAAACCGATTATACTCAATGGACGTTGTATTTCTACGACCGCAAAGGCCGCCTGCTGGCCAATACCAGTCCCGAAAGCTTTGCCTGCCAGACGCTGCCGGCCATGCTCCAGCGCAGCTCGCAGCAGGGCAGCCCCGGTATGAGCTGCAACAACAGCCGCGTAGGATCGCTGACCTTTAATACCGATGTGAAGAACGCCGGCGAGGTGTATGCCGGCATCCGCATCAGCGAAAGCGCGCAGCCCCTGTCGGCCTTTACGGGCCCGGGTAGCTTATACCTCTTGCAGAGCAAGGCGGCGAAGTATGCGCAGGACTCCCTGTACTTTCTCAACGATACGATCGCTAAAGACAGCCTCCTGATTGATGCGCAGGATACCACCAGGCTCCCGGCGGTGATGTTTCCGACCGATTCGGCCCTGGCGATGTACCGCCTGATCGACTCACTCGACACGCAGGTGCCGCTGAATGCCCTGCGCGGAAAGGCCGTCCGCTATAGCGGGGAGTATGCCATTTATGCCCGCTTTGCCCACGACAGCCTCGGTGTAGAGCCGCTGCTGACCATTCCTTACGACTTCACGGTGTCGGGTGATGGCAGCACGGACAGCAACGGAGGCGCCACGCTGCGGGTCTTCGGGCACTTTCCGAAGATCCGCGAAAAGATCAAGCTCCCCATCATGGCCGGTGAAGAAGGCATCGACATCAAGGTGAAGGACCCTAAGATCAACCTGTATAACTTCGGCAGCGACGCGCCTGATGTAGCCGGCTGCCAGGAGCCGCATTCCTGGGTGCCGGAGGCCTATCATCCTTTACTCGACGGCATCGGGCAGGCTACTATCCCGGATATCGACATCGACATCATCCGCTTCCCGACACCGCTGACCATTCCTTTGGCTAATAAATATATGTACGACGAGTACGACCGCCTCGTGGGTTCTATCAACGAAGACCAGGGCACCGTGTACTATGTGTATGACCAGAAGGAAGACAAGCTGCTCTTTACGCAGAACCAGAAGCAGCGCGACAACGGGGGTAAATTCTCCTGCATTGTGTACGACAAACAGGCCCGCCCGGTGGTGTCGGGCGAGTACGATCCTGCCAACGGCGGCCCTACCACGGGTGATACGCCTTACCTGTTCCAGGATTACTATACCTGGAAGGCAGGCACGACGGTGCCTTCGGGCCGCATCAGCACCGGTGTGCCGGCGCTTGCCAACAGTGATGCCTATAATGACGGCCATATCTTTGACCGGACCTTTATAGAATACGACAATGCCGACGCATCTCTGCCAACAACTTTTGGAAGCAACCCGCTTTACTATAGGCAAAGCTACACAGCGGCGAAGGTGAGCAAGACCTGGAACGACCGGACGACGACCTGGTACAGCTATGACGAGCTGGGCAGGCAGGCCTGGACGGTGCAGCACAGCTATGAGCTGGGCTATAAAACGATGCGCTATATTTACGATTTCCGGGGGAAGCTACTGGCTTCGGGCTACCAGGTCCTGGAAAGCGACAACCTGATCCATAATTACAGCTACGATGCCGACGAGCGGCTGAGCACAGCCCTGTATGGGGTGTACACGGCGACGAATGCCGTCAACTTTATGAAGCCCCTGGGCGCTTATGCGTATTACCTGCACGGGCCGCTGAAGCGCAGCGTGCTGGGTAACCAGCTGCAAGGCCTGGATTATGTGTATACCATCGACGGAAAGCTGAAAGCCATGAACAACCCGGTGAACAGCGCCACGGGCAGCGATCCGGGCCTGGATGGCTACAGCACCGGCCCGCATGCGGGGGTAAGCCCCGATGCCTTCGGCTATGCGCTGGAATATTACCCGGGTGATTATGCCCGCAGCGGTTCCCCGATCCGTTCGTATACGAACGCCAATGCCTATGCCAATAACCTGAGCTATACCGGCCTGGTGAAGGCCCAGAGCTGGCGGACGGTATTGCCGGTGGCGGCTACCAATAGCTATAGCACGGGATTGATGTACGAATACCAGTACGACGAGCTGTACCGCCTGAGGGGCGCTACCTTCGGTACGATTACCGAAACAG
>CALRIU020000019.1:0-104042 GCA_943362175.1 Hydrocarboniphaga daqingensis
GCTACCAGTACCAGATCAACGGAACCGGCTTCCAGGCTTCGGGAACATTCCCGACGATGCCGGCCAATACACACATTGTACAGGTAAGGGATGCCAACGGATGTACGGCGACCCAAACGGTAACGGTGACGCAGCCAACAGCGCTGGCAGTAAATGTAAGTACACAAAATGCGAACTGTACAGCGGCCAATGGTATTGCTTCTTCCACCGTGACCGGCGGAACGCCTCCTTATAATTATGCCTGGACCGGCGGCGGTGGAACCAACCCATCGACCGGCGGCCTCGTGTCGGGAACCTATAGCGTGACGGTGACTGATAATAACGGTTGTACGACAAACGGTACAGGCGTTATCGGCAACACACCGGGCGGAACGGCAGCTATTACCGGCTCAACGAACATTACCTGCAACGGCGCCAACAATGGTGTACTGACGGCAAACATGGTAACGGCCGGAACATCGCCGTTTACCTATTCCTGGACACCGGGCGGACAAACGAACTCAACGGCCACTAATCTTGCCCCCGGAACCTATACCTGCTCTATCAGGGACTTCTATGGTTGTATTGCCACAGCGGTAGGAACCTTAACACAACCGGCGCCATTAACGGCGATCATGAACTCCAACAACGTGAAATGTTTCGGAACCGCGACGGGAACGATTTCGGCAGGTGGCACGGGTGGTACCTTGCCATACAGCTATTTATGGCCGACGCTGGCGAGCACGCTCACCACAGTCAACAACGTGTCGATCGGCACTTATACCTGCCAGATCACGGATGCGAATAACTGTGTGATCAACCCGACGATCTCAGTAACCCAGCCAAGCTCTGTCACGCTCAGCTCTTCCGTCACGCCTGCCAACTGTAACCAATCGAATGGTTCGGCTACGGTAACGGCCCTGGGCGGAACACCGGCTTATACCTACACCTGGAGCTCCGGTTCTACCTCCAATATACAGAACAGCCTTCCGGCAGCCACTTATACCATACAGGTAAAAGATGCGAATAACTGTACCTATACTGTCTCTGCCACGATCCCGAACCTTTCAGGACCGACGATTTCCATCACCAGCTTTACGAACGTAAGCTGCTTTGGCGGTAGCAATGGTGTAGCCATTGCCCAAGGCAGCGGCGGTACAGGAACGCTGAGCTATAACTGGAATGGCGGACAGATTACGCCGACAGCCACGAACCTGAATGCCGCTATTCATACGGTAACGGTAACGGATCAAAGCGGCTGTATTGCTTCTACGAGCGTGAGCATCTCGCAACCGCCTGTGCTTACCGTGAGCATTACGGCAGCGAACCCGAAATGCTTCGGCGCTTCCAATGGTACCGGCCTGGCGAACGTATTCGGTGGAACACCGGCTTACACCTATGCGTGGAGCGGCGGCGGATCGAATCCAAACAGCCCGCTATTACCGGCCGGCAGCTATTTTGTAAATGTAACCGATGCCAAAGGTTGTACCGCTACGGCAACGATGTCGCTGGTAAATCCTCCGGCAATGACCGCCGCCATCAGCTCTACCAATGTCAACTGTTTCTCGGCCTGTAATGGTGTAGCGACAGCAAGCACGACCAATAACGTTGGTATCGTCACGTATCAGTGGATCGGGGGACCAAGCCCTGTGACGGCACAAACCGTAAGCGGCCTCTGCGCCGGCGTGTATACAGTAACGGCTACGGATCAGAATACCTGTGCGGCGAGCGCGCAGGTGATCATCACACAGCCGACGCAGGTAACAGCCAATATTTCATCGAGCAGCAGCGTGACCTGTAACGGGGGCACCAATGGTTCGGCACAGGTAACACCGGGTGGTGGTACAGGCGCCTATACGTACACCTGGACGGGCGCAGCGGCCGGCAGCAGTGCCAATGCCAACAGCCTTCCGGCCGGAACGTATTCGGTAACGGTAGGCGATGCCAACGGCTGTACAGCGATGACACAGGTTACTATTTTACAGCCTGCCCCTTTGGCAACAACGCTGACCACCACCAATCCGAAATGTAACGGATCAGCGGATGGTACCGGTAACCTTGCCTTCACGGGCGGCGCCGGCTTACCGCAAATCCAGTGGCTGCCAGGCCTGCAAAACGGAAACACCGTCAACAACTTAGCCGTAGGGCCACAAACAGTAACGATTACCTATAACTCAACATGCCCGACGACACTTACCTTTACCCTGACACAGCCGCCGGTATTGACAGCCGCAGTATCCGCTACCAATTCCAATTGCGGTCAAAGCAATGGGGATGCTACGGCGACCGTAGGCGGCGGTACCGGTTCCTATACTTACCTGTGGACCAATGGGGTGACAACTCTGAATAATCCTAACATCCTGGCAGGACCGCAAAGCTTTACGGTGACGGATGCCAACAACTGTAAGGCGGTTGCCACAGCGCTGGTGAATGACATTGCCGGACCAACTGTAGCGGTAACCAGCACGCTTGCCGTGAAATGCTTCGGTGGCAATGACGGTGCCGCAACCACCACCATTACCGGTGGTGTGACTCCTTATACGATCGGCTGGAACAACAACCCGGCGACGACTCAGAATGTGAACAACTTCACGGCAGGTCCTCATAACATTACGGTAACGGATGATGCCGGCTGTGTAGGCACAGCGAGTGTCATCATCAGCCAGCCGACACAGCTGGTAAGTGCCATCACCAGCTTCTCCAACGTGACCTGCTTCGGATTAACGAATGGACAAGCCACGATGAGTGTGAATGGCGGCACACCGGGCTATACCTACAGCTGGACACCATCGGCACAAACGTCTTCCGTAATGGTAAACGTGGGCGCGAATACTTACACCTGTAACGTGAAGGACGGCAACAACTGTGCGACCTCCCAGGTGGTGACCATTACGCAGCCACAGGCTTTGGTCATGGCAGCATCGGGCTTCACCAATATTTCCTGCTTCGGAGGCAACAACGGACAGATCTCGACCACCGTGCAGGGTGGTACGCCGGGCTATACTTATAACTGGACTCCGGCCCAGGCTAACAGCGGTGTGCTGGGAGGCTTGTCGGCAGGCGGTTATAGCCTAACAGTCACAGATACCAAAACCTGCTCGATCAGCGCGAACTTCACGATCCTGGAACCATCGGCCCTGACATCCAACTATACGTCTACGCCGGCCAAGTGCGGCCTGGCGAACGGCGCGGCGACTGTCACCGTGGGCGGGGGCACACCAAGCTATACGCTGAACTGGAATATCGGCGCACAGCAAGGGCCTACAGCTACAGGCATGGGCCCGGGCTCTGGCTGGACCTGTGTGATCACCGACACCAAAGGCTGTACGCGCACCCAAACGGTCAGTGTGGCGGATGCGGCAAGCCCGGTTATTACAAGCGTGGTGGCAAATCCTACTTCCTGCTATAATACCCAGGATGGCTCTATTGCTGTTACCTATTCGCTCGGGACACCGGGTTACACGGTTTCATGGTCGAACCCGATCAACCCGGCAACACAGGTCACCTCGAGCTTAACGCAATCGGTGAACGGCGTCGGATTTGGCGCTTATACCATGACGATTACCGACACCTATGGCTGTAACGTGAGCGGCTTTGCCAACGTGGGCAGGCCGGGCTTCCTGGGCTGGGCTCCTGTGGCCACGCAAACGATTTGCTACGGGCAAAGCACACAGGTAAGTGCCAACGCGGTGGGGGGAACAGCACCTTATACCTATACCTGGACACCGGCATTTACGGTTAATGGCAATACGGCCGGTCCTCACACCACACCCACGCTTACAAGCACCACGCAATACAACGTGAACATGACGGATGCCCATAACTGTGTGTCTACGCCAACTGTCGTAACCGTGAATGTGACGCCTCCATTGGCCATTACCGGCCATACGGCTGCTGTATGCCACGGTGCCGCAACGCCTTTAACGCCAACGGTGACAAGCCCTGGAAGAGGCACGTCGTTTATTACCTACAACTGGTTGCCATCAGGGGCAAGCAGCCCTTCGCTTAACGTGACCGGGAATATTGCGACGGCTCCGAACCTGTATACTGTAACGATCAGCGATGGCTGCACCAGCCCTACGGCCAGCTATGTGTTCACCGTTGACGTGAATCCTGTTCCAACCGGAACGGTAACTGCCAGCACCAATACCCTTTGTGCTCCGGGTGCTGTGACCTTCTCTGTCAACTCAGCGTCGTCCAATACCTTCACCTGGTACTATAACACGAAAGACGTGATCGGAACCACGCAGCAGGTCGTTTACAACGCGCCGAAGGCAGATACCATCAGGGTGCAGGTGCATATCACCAACCAGTTCGGATGCTCCGCCGATGCCGCCTTGCCGGGCTATGTGGTAGCTTACGACAAGCCGACAGCTTCCTTTATTCCGACGCCTCAGTCGGCAAGCATTATTGATCCTTTTATTACTTTTGCGAATACCTCGACAGGCGGCAATACCTATTCCTGGAGCTTCGGCGATCCGGCTGCTGTAAGCGGTGGCAACTTCTCCACCCAGTTCAGCCCGAGCCACATGTACAATTACGTGGGAACCTACACGGTGAACCTGTTGGTGACCTCGGTGCATGGCTGTACGGCTGAGGCAGAGCAGGTGGTGGAAATAACACCGGATTTTGCCCTCTACATTCCGAATACCTTTACGCCGGATGGAAATAACCTGAACGACTTCTTCCAGCCGATGGGCGTAGGGATCAATGAGGATAATTACCGCATGGACATCTACGACCGCTGGGGTGAGCAGATCTTCACCAGCAACAACTTCCGCAAAGGATGGGACGGCTCGGTAAAAGGCAGTGGCAGCAACCTGGCAGAGGAAGGCGTGTATATTTATAAAATTATGGTGTACGATATGCAGGGGAATAAACATCCTTTCGTAGGCCATGTGACGGTGCTTAAGGCGGAGTAAAGAGCCCGGCACTGATTTTAAGAATCCCTTCCGCAGCTGCGGAAGGGATTTTTTTAGTTATAAATGTGTATTTTCGTGGCGATGACATAGCCATGTTGCCAACCGTAAGAACACGGTTAATGATAACATGGCTATACCATACTTCGACAGGCTCAGTACAAGTAATGCCCGCTAAAAAACAAGACTATTCATACATGAAAAACGTAGCCATATTTGCATCGGGGGAAGGCACGAATGCGGAGAATATTTTTAAGTATTTTCAAAACGACAAACGGATCAAGATCAAGCTGGTAGTCACCAATGTAGATACGGCCGGTGTGATCCGGAGGGCGGAGGAATACAAGAAGAATGTGCAGATCGTGAGCAAGACGGCCTTGTATGAGTATACGGAGCAGCTCATCGAGTTCCTGAATGCCGAAGAGATCGATATCATCGTTTTAGCGGGCTTTCTGCTGAAAATCCCGGAGCCATTCATCAAAGCCTTTCCGAACCGCATCATCAATATTCACCCGGCCCTGTTGCCCAAATTTGGTGGAAAGGGCATGTACGGCATGCATGTACACAGGGCGGTCATTGCCGGAAAAGAAAGTGAAAGCGGGATCACGGTGCATTATGTGAATGAGGAGTACGACAAGGGAGCGATTATCCTGCAGGCGAAGTGCCCGATCGAAGAAGGCGACACGCCTGAAACGCTTGATAAAAAGGTGAGGGCGCTGGAGCTGGAATATTTTCCGAAGGCGATTGAGAAGCTGATTTCGTAAGGAGCGAAGCGTTGCGCCAGGCGCTGTGTAGCATACCACTATTCTAATTATTTTTTACACATGTTTAAGGAGGCTTATGGCTTTTAAGCTTTGGGTCTGCCTCACGATATCATTCAGGTGGGCGTGCCCCTTCGGGTCGGGCTGCCCGCTTCCATCTTTTACGTACACTTCGACTTTCCCTTCGACTCCGCTCAGGGTGACAGCTCAGTGTGCGTAAAAGGATTTTCGCTCGCATCCCTCACGCGGGCTTGGCTCAAAATTCCGGCTGTGTCTTTCATTAGCGGAGTGTTGCGCCAGGTACTGTGTTTACCTTCCATTCTGGAGCAGGCTGCGCCAGGGATGCGTGGGTTTAGTTCCTTTGCCGTGCCTGTTCTTTGCGCGGCAAAGAACCGTAGCGCAGCGGAGCCCAAAGCAGCCCGCCCGGGCGCCCAAAAAATAAAATATAGTGTATGAGAATTATGTTAGATACTGTTCAGTAACCTTTGTCAGAATAAAGAAGCCTATCTTCCTTCGTCTTTCCAGCGCCTGTAGCAATCCATCACGCGGGCATAGAGGTCGTAGCCATCGTGGGTGATGATAAAATCATCGCTGAGGTAATAGCAGTATTTTCTGAACTTCTCAAAATCGATGGCCTCATCGCCGGTGAGCTTGCGAAGGGTTTCGGCGTTGAATTTTTTGGCAACTTCTTCACGGATAAAAATTTCCTCGAAGATCCTGGCGAGCTTTCTCTGCTCACGGCCTTTCTGGCTGAACTGCATATACAGCGCGCTGATGGGGCTTTCCATCGCATTCACCACGGTTGTTTTTGAGTTGTTGATGACCCGCTTCATGTAATCCCGCTCGTAGGGCTTGATCTTAAAGTCGCTGACAACGACCTGGTTGAGCTTGTATTGCGTTTCTATCATCACCACTTTGCATTCCTTATACACGGCTGTCATCAGTTTCACGGCCGGCACTTTGAGGCGCACATAGCCTACAAAGGAAAAAATGATGGAGTCCTTATCGCCCGCCGCAACCGCAAAGCGCCCGTTGCCGTCGCTCATCTGGCCCTGCCCGGTAGAGGCATTGATGACATACACAAAGGGCATGGGGGTAATACTGTCGGGCTCCGTCACCACGCCTTTAATGAGCGTCTGGCTATGGCTGTGAAACGCAAAGGAACAGAAAAGCAGGAAGAAAATATGGAGGTTTTTTTTCAAAAATACCAAGGGGTTAGCTCTCAGCCAAATATAGACACTTATTCACATTCAGTTGATAATTTAACCTTTTTTATAGGCGGATTAGTCGTAAATTTAGAGGCTGTTTAAATTTTATATGATGAATTTGGTATAGCAGATTTTTGAGCGGGGTGAGGCAGATTTTGCAGGCATCATGGAATGATTTCTGTCGAAAAAATCTAACGAAACCGTAGCCAAAAAGAGGCATACCAAAAAAATCAGATGACATTTATACAGACTCTATAGTCTCGAAATCCATGGATAATTTTATTGTATCGGCCCGGAAATACCGCCCACAGCACTTTAATACAGTGGTGGGGCAGAGCCATATCACCAATACCTTAAAGCAAGCCATTAAGAACGGAAAGATCGCGCAGGCTTATTTATTCTGCGGCCCGCGTGGCGTTGGTAAAACCACCTGCGCGCGGATCTTTGCCAAAACCATTAACTGCACCAATCTTACGCCGGATGGAGAGGCCTGCGATGCCTGCGAATCCTGCGTGTCCTTTGATTCGGGCGCTTCGCTGAACGTATACGAGCTCGATGCGGCGAGTAACAACTCGGTGGAGGATATCCGTAACCTGGTAGACCAGGTGCGCTTTGCGCCGCAGCTGGGCGATTACAAGGTGTATGTGATTGATGAGGTTCACATGCTTTCCAACGCGGCATTCAACGCCTTTCTGAAAACGCTGGAAGAGCCGCCGAAGCATGCGAAATTTATCCTCGCCACCACCGAAAAACATAAGATCATTCCTACTATCCTGTCGCGTTGCCAGGTGTTCAGCTTCAACCGCATTAAGTCGGAAGACATTACGGAGCAGCTGGTACACATTGCCGGCAACGAGCATATTACCTTCGAGCCGGAAGCGCTGAGCGTGATCGCCCAAAAGGCGGACGGCGGCTTGCGCGATGCCTGCTCCATCTTCGACCAGATGGTAACCTTCACCGGGAACCACCTCACCTATAAGGCCGTGGTAGAGAACCTGCACGTGCTGGATTACGATTATTATTTTAAGCTTACGGACGCAGCCCTCAACAACCGCCTGCCGGAAGTGATGGTGACCTTCGATGATATTTTAAAGAAAGGATTCGACGGGCACAACTTCATCATCGGCTTCGGCGAGCACCTGCGTAACCTGCTGGTGAGCAAGGACCAGTATACCGTGCAGCTCCTGGAAGTGAGCGACAGCCTGAGGCAGCGCTTTGCGCAGCAGGCGCAGCTATGTGCCACGCCCTTCCTGCTCAAGTCGCTGGCCGTGATCAATAAATGCGACATTCATTATAAGTCGGCCAAGAACCAGCGATTGCAGGTGGAGATGGCACTCATGCAGATCAGTTATCTGAATGCCGCGTCCCAGGATGCGGAAAAAAAAAATGAGTTAAATCCCGGTTTCGAGCTTCCTGCTGAAAGCAAAACCCTGCCGCAAGCCACCACGCCCGCCAAATTTTCGACACAACCGGTGATCCAGACCAGCAGCAAGCCGGTGGTGGGCTTCAGCGAGCTCCGCATCAAATCGCAGTTCATGCTGCAGGACAACGGCCGGCACGGGCAGCCGGTGGTGGAAACCGCCACGGTGATCCAGGAAAACGTGCCGGATATTGAGCTCAGCCAGGAACGCGTGGATGAGGCCATGAAAACATTTGCCGAAAAAAAATCAAAGGACGGCCAGAAACAATTGTATGCCACCTTAACCTCGAGCAAGATCATCCTGGAAAACAACACGGTGGTGATTATGCTCAGCAATGAGGTGCAGCGGACGATGCTCACCGATATTAAGCAGGATATGCTGGATGAGCTGCGCAGGCTGCTTACCAACAAGCAGACGCAGCTGGAGATCAACGTTTCGGAGCTGCAGGGCGAGGTGAAGGCCTACAAGCCACAGGACAAGTTCAAGGTGTTGGCGGATAAAAACCCGGCGCTGAACGAGCTGAAAAAACGCTTCGACCTGGATATTGAATATTAAATCCATGCTCTGCAAAGCAGGACGTCACTTATCTGCTATTTTTTATTTCATTATTTCTTATTTGGGCGCGTCCCTGGCGGGCCGGGCTGCCCGCTCCAATCTTTTTTCCGGGCACTGAGCTGTCACCCTGAGCGGAGTCGAAGGGCAGTCGAAGTGCCGGAAAAAAGGATTTACGCTTGCATCCCTCGCGCGCGTTTACCTGAAATTTCAGATTTAGTATTTCTAATGAGCATAGGTTGCGTCAGCGTCCCGATAGCAATCGGGAGCAGCGGAAATCCTCCACGCTGTTCTTTTGCGTGGAGATTGCAGCGTAAAGCGCGCCCGGACGCCCCAGGCGTTTAAATGCCTTTATCGCCAATAACAGATATGCTTATCGCTGAGGTTTTGTTCAGCGCCCGAATATTAAGTTTTTCCTATAAAGCCGCTATTATCAGTTGGCTGCTTAGCGTCTTCCGTTTTTTTGCTAATTTTAATTGGTGGCGCCTGCCGTTGTGTTTCCGGTTGAGGTGTCCTGAACTTAATATCAGACATGATGAAAACGAAAAAAATAGACCTGGCCTTACAGGGCGGCGGTGCCCACGGGGCCTATACCTGGGGCGTGATCGACCGCCTGCTGGATGATGAGCGGGTCGAGATAGATGGGATCTGCGGCACCAGCGCGGGCGCCATGAACGGCGTATGTACCATCTACGGACTGAAAAAAGGAGGAAGGAACCTCGCCAAGCACCTGCTGGTGAAGTTCTGGCATAAGATCTCGGAAGCAGGCAAGCTCTCGCCCCTGCAACCCAGCTGGTTTGATAAAATGATGAGCCCCGGCAACATGGATTTTTCACCGAGCTACCGCCTGTTCAGCATCACGGCCGAGAACTTCACGCCCCGGCAGATGAACCCCATGCAGTACAATCCTTTGGAAAAGATCCTGAACGAGGTAATCGACTTTACCGAGCTGCATAAGATGAACCCGCCGAAATTGTTTGTGTGCGCCACCAATGTGAAGACCTGCGAGGCGCGCGTGTTCGGGCATTCGGAGATCACCGCCAAAACCATCCTCGCCTCGGCCTGCCTGCCCTATATGTATGAGGCGGTCGAAATTGACGGGAATTATTATTGGGACGGCGGCTACATGGGTAACCCGCCCATCCAGCCGCTGATCGACCATACGGAAGACACGGACGATATTCTGCTTATCCAGATCAACCCGAAGAATATCAAAACCGTGCCCACGAGCATCGAGGACATCAAGGACCGGGTGAACGAGCTGGGCTTCAACTCCTCGCTGATGCTGGAGCTCAAGCTCATCAAATTCAAACAGGAGCTGGTGGCGCAGGGCATCACCCTCGACGGGAAATTAAAGCCGGTGTACCTGCACAACATCAGCGCCGACAATGAGCTGGGCGCCCTGAACCTCTCTTCCAAGCTCAATACCACCTGGGATTTTATGATGTACCTGAAAGATCTTGGCTACAAGGCCTGCGATGCCTGGCTGAATGAGAACTATGAGCACCTTGGCGTGAGGAATACGATGAAGCTGGAGTAGGGCAATGGAACGCAGATGACGCGGATCTGGCGGATTAGAGGCAGGATAAAACAGATTTTCAGAACAAATAAAACCATACTTCGACAAGCTCAATAACCACATAGCAACATAGAAGAGATAGAGAGCAGATTTGGATTGTGGCCTATGATTCGATGCTGTTCCTAATGTTAGGAAAATGATTGGTTACGGCGTTTACTGGTTTTATAAAGTCACGAACTGCAAGCCGATAACTATCGGCTCACGACAACGGGGTACTATGTTTTATCAAGGTACTCAGTGTTTAATGGTACGGATCAATGCGTCGTTTTCATAAAGCTCTTCTTTCTCCAGTTTCAGTTCTCTATATTCCCATTTATAATATTTCCAGGTTCCTGTTTTTTTACAATCCCGGTATTCGCCGGTTAAGCGGTTACCATTGCCAAAGGTCATATCAATCGTCTCGTAGCAATTTTTAGGAAAGGTAAATTCAACGCAGCGATGCTCATAGACATACAGTTCTTCTTTTACCTTTTTTCCCTTTTCATCAAAATAAGAGACAAAGCCATCCGTGTAGCAGTTTTTATAAAATTCGGTTCGTTTCACTTTTCCGTTACGATAAAACGTTTCCAGGTTAGTAGTACACATGCCGCTTTCTTTCGTAATAAGGTAAGAATGTATGGATTTGGTTTGGCCGCCTTCATAATAGGATGTCATCTTTCCATGGTTGTGTTTGTGTACAAAAAACGATTCAAGTTGCCCGCTTGGGTAATAACCTATAGCGGTGCCATCTGAATTATAGTCAAAATAGGGCATAGTAGTTTCCTCTTTGAGCTTTCCGTTCTTATAAAATAGCTTTGAAAATTTCTTTTTTCCCGCCTTGTAAAATATTTCCTCGTTGAGCTGCCTGTTATCGTAATATGAGCGGTAATAGCCATGAAGTTTCCCCTTTTTAAATCCCATTTCATACATCAGGTACGTTGTGTCAAGGTCGTTATAAAAAGCATACAGGCCATCCGGTAAGGAATCGCCTGGCTCGTATTCCGTGTAGGGACCAGCATCGCCACGACTAGTAAAAGCTCTGTAATAATTCGTTTGTTTTCCGCCAAAAATTATTTTACGCGGCTGGGGCTGGCTGCTAGCAACAAGTCTTGCCATCAGGATACAACCTATAAAAAGAATCCATCTCATCGTGCTTATAATGCTATTGGGTAGTATAAAGTAACATCCGTTTCAAGAAATTAAATGCCACTTCGGGCAAATCCGGGATATCTATTCATTCAAATATAATGATAAAAGTCAGGGACTACAAGCCGGTAGCTATCGGCTCTGCGGCAGCGTGGCTATATTCCTTGTGAAAAATCAAATCTTTTTTATACATTTAGTTATATAAAAACTTCCCCTTATGACAGAATCAGATTTTCACCCTTACCACAATTTTCACATAAAGTTTAGGCTTAAGAATGGGCGTGAACTTTCAGGTGTTCTTTTCGACTCAATAAATTCTCATGAAACGGATAAGCCGAGAACTGTTTACACGTATATTGCTACTGGCGATATGATTGGCTGGAAAGATGCCGAAAGGTTGAAAGATAAAGAGAAGATGAAAAGCCTTGAACAGGAAATTGACTTAAAAGATATCGATTGGGTAGAAAGGTTGAATTACTAAGTAGACTTAAGGTTGTCGCATTTGTTTATAAGGTCACGGACTGCAAGTCCGCGACAACGTGGTTAACTGTATGTGATTTACTGATTGCCATCAGGGCAACAGCCGCCATTAACATGCTGAACAGGATTATTGAACTTTTCGAATATTGCTATTTTATTACGTCTTGTCTGTGGGTCAAATTCGCGCCCGTTTTCAGATACAATATTTCCGCAAAAGCCGCACCTGTATATAGTTTCATAAGCTCTTTCATCTATATCATTTTCGGTCGATGATATCTCTGGAACAAAATCTCTTATAGTTCCAATTGTCCCTACACGAACTTTATTTGATAAATCTTCTCTGATCGATACTTCGTTAAGACTATGCGGAAATGGCAGGTCATATTTATTTCTGTACTGTAATGCTATTGCATCTAAATCTCTTTGATGCAAGAAAATAGTATCTTCTTTTGTAACAGATAATTCCCTAATAAAATTTCTGAGAGATACGATTGATACAGTAGTATTAATATGGTGTAGCTCTGGAGTTTGCATAATGATTGTTTTTATGCAAAATTAGGCCGAAACTTAAATTTAAAGGGGTGTAAATATTGCAGATTGTACACATCAAATAAACATCACTTGTGTTGAAAATTAAGAAGTTAGGTCAACTTGTATGAATTTTATGTAATATTGTATTGATCAGCTAGTTATTTGATGCGTCAATAGGTACACAATTCCCAAAAGCTTTATGTTTTTTTATTTTTCAATAAATTGTATTCCCTTAGTACGCCATCAAACTCGTGGCTTAATTCTTTTATGCGTTTACCTGTCAAAAAAATCTTTTCACTCAAGTATAGTTGTGAGTGCATATAGCCACCAAGGCAACTATATGCTGCTAAATCACAGTGCGCATCCCTTAGCTTTTCCCAACATTGCTGAACGTTGTTAAACAAAGCAACCTCGTAGTGTGGGCTGCTTATAGCTTCTGATGCAGCCTGAATGTCAATAATAAGTTGGCTCAATTGATTTTCTAGCTGTTGTAGCTCCTCTCCCTGTGCATCTGCTATATCAGCGTTTGTCTCCGGCGCACTAGGATAGATTAAACTTTCAATGTAATTGTCAAGGTGATTGATAAAAAAAGACATGCTTGCAACCAACAAGCGTACTTTAGCTGGAGTTATTTCCTCTGTTGCGCCTAGCTCGTGGCAAAAAATATTCCTTAGCCGGTATACCTCAAATATGTCCGATTTAATTAAGGGCTCATTTGTAATATACGCATCCGCAATTCTTATATCATGCTCATAAATGGTTTGAGGCATAAATTCTTTAAGCTCTTTTAGAATATCTTTTTCGGTTAAGGTATTAAGAGCACTTATCATTTCGAGAAATTTGCTGCATGGCAATACATGGGCAATAAGCTCACCAAGGGTAAATTCGCTTTCGTTTAGCGATAATAGTAACTCTATTGAAATTTTTCCGTCGTTTGGCTGATTTAATTTTGGAACATGTTTTAAAAATGGTTCGCCGTGATCTATCAGCGATTTTACAATTGATCTGAAGCAGGATTCGAGATGCGCTACTAACCTAATTGGGAATAGTTTTATAAACTCCATATCCCTTTCATTATCTGCAGTAATAGTATCTGCAAGGACACGAAGTTGTTCAAGGCGCATAAACATGTACCGTGTGTCAAACTCTGCTCGCTGTTTCAGTGATTTTATTTCGTCGGCATAATTTCGTTTTTGTTTTTTTGCATCCATTTTGTCAATTTTGTTCAAGGTATTAAAATTAGTACTATTTCAAGTAACAACTAATTTAGTGCCGCGAGTTTTGCAAAACCTTTCATGAAATTCCAGAATATTGCTATCTTCGCTTTATCAAAAAAATGAAAACCTCAATCACCCACCTTCCCGCCAACAAACAAGCCGAGATCAAGCGCATCAAAGACGCGCTGATTCCGAAGTATGCGGAGATCGAAATGATTGTGCTTTTCGGTTCGCATGCCAGGGGCGATTGGAAGATCGACGAGTATGTGGAGAACGGGATTACCTATAGCTATAACTCCGATTACGACCTGCTCATCATTACCAACAACAGCGAAAAGGCCAATGTGGATACCTACCTGTTTTCCATCATCGACAAGCTGGAAGCCCTGAACTTTGAAACCGCGATCCATATTGAGCTGGAAACGATCGACTTCGTCAACCAGCAATTGCAGGAAGGCAATTACTTTTTCGACGATGTGAAGAAAGAGGGCATCGTACTATTCGACACCAGCCGCTTTAAACTGGCAGAGAAAAGGGATTTAAGTCCTAAGGAAGTTCAGGAGATTGCCCAGCGCAATTTTAATGAATGGTTTGCAAGTGCGAATGGCTTCTTTAGATTTTTTGAATTTGGAATGCAAGAAGGCAATTTAAAGGGTGCAGCTTTCCAGCTTCATCAGGCTACAGAGCGTTATTACTCCACCATCCAGTTAGTATTTGCGGGCTATAAACCCAAAACGCATGATCTGGAAGTGCTGGGCCGCCGTGCCAAAAGCCTGAACATGGAGTTTGGCAAAGTGTTTCCTAAGGCCACCATACTGGAGCGCCAGCGCTTTATGCTCCTGCGCAAAGCTTATGTAGATGCCCGCTATAAAATAAACTACAGGATCACCAAAGCTGACCTGGATTACCTCGGCGAGCGCGTGGCGCTGCTTCGCCAGCTAACGGAGCAGCTTTGTAAGGAAAAGATCGAAAGCTTCGCAAAGTAAGGTCATTGTCGGGTTGCTGCCCTAAGGAGTAAACATTCTTAAAAGCAACCTCCAATGAAAACAGCAAGCAAGCAAACCGGAACCGATTTCATGCTCGATCCTTTGCAGGACGAGCAGCTCCTCCATTACTTATTCAGCCCCTTAGAGCTCAAAGCCTTCTCCGGCACGCACGATCCCCTTGTGCAGCCAACACAGGGAAAAAGCATGGTATTGCCCTCGCAGCTCAACCAGGAATTGGCAAAGATAGGGCAGGGCAAGCTTCGGCTATTGACCCATTTTATTTCCCGCCTCTCGCGCGAGCATATCAAAAGCGATCCACAACTGGAAAGGTTCCTCTATCGCCCGCTTATCGACCACGGCTTGCCTGCGCGCCTCTATCACCTCCTTCAAAGTAAAGAGTGCCATAACATGGAAGATGTGATCAGGCTGGGCCTGCCGGGCATCCGTTCCATGCGCGGGATCGGCAAAGGCTCGGTGAACGCCTTACAAAAGCTATTGGAAAAGAACGGGTGTAGCGGGCTATTATAACAGTACCATTTTAAGCAAATGCAAGTATTCAACCCCTTCAGGGTTGTGGTGTATTCTGCCTGTTTCTTATTCATTATTCGTATTAAAGCCCTTCGGGCTTTCGTTCCAAATTATTGTTCTGATCCTGTTGCCTTCGACTACGCTCAGTCAACGGTTGTATCTCTCCATTCCAAATCATTGTTCTGATCTGCTCAATCCGCGGTATCAGCGTTCCATTCCTGTTGCCTTCGACTACGCTCAGTCAACGGTTGTATCTCTCCATTCCAAATCATTGTTCTGATCCACTCCATCCGTATCATCCGCGTTCCATTCCTGTTGCCTTCGACTACGCTCAGTCAACGGTTGTATCTTTCCATTCCAAATCATTGTTCTGATCCGCTCCATCCGTATCATCCGCGTTCCGTTATTCTCTGATCTGCGTTATCTGCGGGGCATCATTAATCACATGAATAAAGCTACAGAATATAGCAAGCACCTGCTATAATAGGGTGTACTTTTGCTGTAAATAACACGCTATGATTGCCTCAAAAGCCAAAACATCTTATTTCTGCCAGAGCTGCGGCGCCCAGTCGGCCAAATGGGCCGGGAAGTGCAACAGCTGCGGCGAGTGGAATACCATTGTGGAAGAAGTCGTTCATAAGGAGACAAAGAATGACCGCCTGCAGCTGTTCTCCTCCTCGAAGAACGACAAAGGCCAGTCCAACAAATCCGTGCTCTTGCAGGAGATCGGCATTGCCGACTATCCGCGCATTCCCGTGCCGGGGCAGGAGCTCACGCGGGTGCTGGGTGGCGGCATTGTGCCCGGGAGCCTCGTATTGTTTGGCGGCGAGCCGGGCATAGGGAAGTCGACGCTGATGCTGCAACTGGCCCTGCGCTTAAAAAACCTCAAGGTGCTTTATGTGAGTGGCGAGGAAAGCGAGCAGCAGATCAAGATGCGGGCCGAGCGCATCGGCATTACCACCGAAAACTGCTTTATTTTACAGGAAACCAATACACAGAATATCTTCACACAGATCAATGCCGTACAGCCGCAGCTGGTGGTGATCGACTCCATACAAACCATCCATACCAGCTATATCGACAGCAGCCCCGGAAGTGTAAGCCAGGTGCGCGAATGCGCCTCGGAGTTCCTGCGCTTTGCCAAGGAAACCAATGTGCCGGTATTTATGATCGGGCACATCACCAAAGAGGGAAGCCTGGCAGGCCCGAAGATCCTGGAGCACATGGTGGATACGGTCTTGCAGTTTGAAGGCGACCGCAACCACATTTACCGCCTGCTGCGCGCCACCAAGAACCGTTTTGGGAGCACCAACGAAATGGGCATTT
Source organism: Hydrocarboniphaga daqingensis (assembly GCA_943362175.1). Classification (GTDB taxonomy): domain Bacteria; phylum Bacteroidota; class Bacteroidia; order B-17B0; family Aurantibacillaceae; genus UBA4416. Next base: position 16,613 of record CALRIU020000019.1, read on the forward strand.
ATGAAATGAACGGCGAAGGATTGAAAGAGGTTTTGAACCCTTCCGAAATCCTGATTACCAACCGTAAGGAGGCCACCAGTGGCGTGGCTATTGCTGCCACGCTCGAAGGCAACCGCCCTTTACTGATCGAAACACAGGCCCTGGTGAGCACGGCTGCTTACGGCACACCGCAGCGCTCGGCCACGGGCTTCGACTTGCGCCGCCTCTCCATGCTGCTGGCGGTACTCGAAAAACGCTGCGGCTTCCGGCTGGGCGCCAAAGATGTGTTCATCAATATTGCCGGCGGCCTCAAGGTGGAAGACCCGGCCATCGACCTCGCACTGATGTGCGCGGTGCTTTCGAGCAACGAAGATTTGCCTGTTCCGCAGAATGTGTGCTTTGCCGCAGAAGTAGGACTCACGGGGGAGATTCGCCCGGTGAGCCGCATCGAGCAGCGCATCTCCGAAGCGCAGAAGCTGGGTTTCGAAACGGTCTATATTTCTTCCTATAACCTCAAAGGCCTCGATCTGAAACATTATAAGATTGAAGTGGTGGCCGTGACCAAGATGGAGGAAGTGTTTGCAAGGCTTTTCGGTTAAGCCCCTGTTTCCTGGTAGTCGGGTAAAGAACTTACATGAAGCGTGACACTTAATCCTTCCACATGCTGACCCTGGTAACGGTTTTTGATGCTGAAGCTAAATGGAAGATTCCGGGCAGCATGAACTTTTTCCAGTCGCTGCAAGGTAAAGGCGATGCTCTTAAATTCTGTGCTTTCACCGCTATTGCTTTCCCGGAAAACGCTTTCATCAAGGTCTTTTTCCAGCCCGGGGCCGTTATCCAGGATGGTGATGGTGTATTGCTTGTTGATGACGGCACTGATCTGTATCTCAACGGTCAGGATCTCCCGGTGTTTTCTAAAGTGTTTGATGCTGTTCTCTACAAAGGGCTGAAGCACAAAAGCCGGGATGTTGATGGCTTCCGTGTTTAGGCCGGGAGCTTTGACAACCACCAGCTCCAGGCAGCCTTCGTATTTTATATTTTGAAATTCAATGAAATGGTTAATGCTCTCAAGCTCGTTGCTCAGCGTCACAATGCCTTTTTTCATAAAATTAATGTAGGAGCGGATCACCAGCGAAAATTTGAGGAGATAGGTGTTCGCTGTTTGGAGCTGCTTGCTCCCTATAAAGCCCTGGATGTTCCCCAACGCATTAAATACAAAATGGGGATTAATCAGTAAGGCGCTTGCTTTTTGCTCCAGCATCACCAGCTCCATTTTGAGGGTATGTTGCTTTTTGAGGTTATTTAAGATATACCTGAAAATCAGAAAAGCAATCAGCAAAATGCAGAGGTTGTAACACACCAGGGTCAGTATGATTTTATGGAGGGACCTGTCTTCTAGGAACAGCGGTAATGACGCTATTCTGGTGCTGTTTAAATGGTTATCTGTCGCAAAGCACAGGATCCGGCTTGCCCCCATCGGCAGGCTATCGAGTACAACTGTCGTTTCATGGATGTTTTTTTTGATCTGCAGCACCTTGCCGTTTGAAATGACAAAACAGGTGATGGTAGTGTTTTTTCCGGTGTAGTTGATCGTTTCCAGCTCGAGCGAAACACGCCCAAGCGCTTTTGACAGCAAGTGATCGCGGCTTACACTGCTTTCCATTTTTTTAAGTCGCAGATGGTAAAAATCAGGCGCCTGGTGCGCAAACTCAAGAGGAATGCTGCTGATGGTGTTTTGAACAGCATAGTACAGATTTCCGTCTTTTACCTGCGCATATTTTGCGTCCTTTGGCAAAGAGATCTGAAGCGGCTTAAAACGGTAGTACTCTTTTTCCAGGTCGGAAACAGAAATCCCCGCAAAAAAACAATTGTTCCCAATCAGCAGCTGAGCGCGGTCGTATTCAAAGTAAGCGAGGTCTGTTATCGGGTAAAATAAATAATCGGAGATCCGGATGTCTGTTAGCTTTTGCTGATCATAGCAATATAAATACGCAGCATCTGTTAGAAAGTAGATGCGGTTCCTGATCTGTATCGACTTTATCACCTGCCCTTTCAGATACCCTAAAGCCCTTAGCCTGCCTGATAAAGGGTCGAGCCTGAATAAGCTGTCGGTATTATAGCTTTGTGTGTAGATCGCCTCATCATGCTTCTGGATGTAGTAGGAGCGGTGATTGGATTCGATCATTTTGGCCGATGAAAAATCGTTTAATGAAAATCGGATAAATGATTTCGACCCGGTATAATAGATGAAACTGTCACACAGAACAGCTCTTTTTACCGTGGTGTTCATGTGCTCCAGAAGTTTTTTGCCGCTTGCCAGGTCAATGACCTGGTAGCCTTTATCCAGGCCCACAAACAGCATGTTCCTGTAGTGGAGCAATACATTCACCACAGAGCTGCTCTGGTAGCTGTTATTTTTAAACAGCACCTTGCCATTTTCAAAGCCCAGGTTGTAAGCGCCTTTATCCGATACATACAGGCAACTGATGTTTTCGTCATAGCTATTCAGCAGTGTGCCGTGAGTCTGATCTCTCTTTAAAATATAAAGGCCGTCGTTTTGTGTGCAGACATAATAATAGCCGGTCTGGGCATGATACGTCATGTTGTTGATGTCAACCTGGTCGAGTACGGTTTCGGAAAGGCCTGTTTTGACATGGAAGGCCAGGAGCCTGCTGTTGATGTTGAGAAAGAGCACGGAATCATTGACCGGCCATGCCACATCCGGAAGCTCGTTTTTGGAAAAGCCGGAAAACCTGACCGAATCAGTACGATTGGTCGATACCTGCCTGGAGTAAAAATAATCACGGTAGGAATAAAATACCCGGCCATGATACACACAAAAGGTTTTGATGTTTTCCCTGTTCCTGATAATCGTATCAATCGTATTGGTGGTAATGTCGAATTTTGAAAACGAACTGGCCGATTTCAGGTAGAAATTATTCTCAAATTCATATACCCTGTTTTTGGAGCCGCTAAAGTAAATTTGCCGGGTAATCACATTGGAGGGCGTGCTTGAAAAGATATAGTTGTAGGTAGATATGTGCAGGGTGCTGTCTCTCAGAACAATGTCTTTAAGCACATCTGTCACATCCATTTTCTTTTTGCACACCGGAGACTTTTCCAGGTAATTGAAATAATAAAGCCCACCTTTCAGTGGTAAAAAATACAGGGTGTTGCCTTTTATTTTCAGGTTATAGATTTCCTGTGAGTGCAGCCCATCCTGCATGTCAATGCGCTGAAGCGTTGTGCCGTTATAGCTTCCCAGGCCCTTGTCGGTTGCAATATAACATTTGCCGTAGCTGTCGAAGGCGACCTGGTAAACCGTGTTGCTGAAAGCTCCCTGGCTTTCATCCAGGTGCCTGATGATGCTGAATGAAGTATTTTCAGACTGGCTGAAACCAGAACAGGCCATACAAAGGAAGGATATGACAAAAAACAGACGGATCATCTTAAAGCAGCATGTTTACGCAATGCGCGTTTTGAATAGTTTTGCCTTCTCTGCATTGACAGGAATGGAAATGTCGTATTGCAGCATCGCTGAGGAGCTATTCATCGAGTCGATGTAATTGGTGTTAATGATGTATCGGTTATGAATCCTGAAAAAATGCCTGACAGGCAGAATGTCTTCCATGCGTTTCATGGAGATAGATGTTTTCACGGATTCTACCTGCTTTTTGGAGACATAAAATACAGTGGTGTAGGTATTATGACTCATCACATACACAATCCTGGAATATTCGATCAGAATTTTTTCTGTCTTTTTGTTTACCACTAAAAAATTCTCTTCCTCTTTCTTCTGGGCTTTGGGAGTGGTTGCCGAGCGCTGAAGGCTTAGCTTCACGATCTCTTCATGTTCCAGATGTTCGATGCAGCGTTCAATAGACCTGATCAGATCTTTTTCGTTGATAGGTTTTAAATGGTAGTCGACGGCATGTGTCTTGATGGCTTTCAGCGCATACTCACTGTAGCTGGTGATGAATATTTTTTGAAACGTGAGGTGTTTTGTCTGTTCCAGCACGTCAAAGCAGCTGCCATCTGCGAGCTCTATATCCATCAGCACGATCTTCGGGCTGTGCCTGTGAATAGCACTGACAGCATCTGTTACGGATTTTGTTTCTTCACACACCACAATCGATTCGAAATGCGATTCGATAATGTCGCGTATGTAGCGGCTGATGACCCATTCATCTTCAACGATCAGTAATTTTATTTGCTTGTATCCTGCCATTGCTGTTTGGTCAAAAGTATGTTTTTATTTATACAAGTCAATCCTTTTTTACATTTTCTGTTCAGATCGTAGGCTTTGTAACAGCAGATCAGTCTTCCTGTTTTGATTTTTGATACCCTGCTTTGATTTTCATGAGAAGTAATTGTTAAATTTCAAGAGCTGATATGATGTTCCTCCTTCAGAATGCCAGTATTTACTGGTGTTTTTAGGCTTCGTATATTTTTTAACAGTTTCGAATCCCGTTTTCATTCAGTAAGCTTTTCAGACGCTTTTGAGCAATAATTAGTTTTGTCGAGGGACTGAACGCTAATTAAAAAATCAACACGCTATGTCAAAGATGCACATCAGAAACTGGAAACAAGTTGTGAAGGAACGAGGGATTATTATCCCCATTCTAAAGGAACGTGGGATCATCATCCCGATTCTAAAGGAGCGCGGGATCATTATCCCGATTCTGTGTTTGTTGTTTATGCCTTTTATCGGCCTGGCACAGGGGCAATGCAATGTCTGGTATTTCGGAGCTTATGCCGGCCTGAATTTTAATACACTGCCTCCCACGCCTCTTACCAACGGGCAGCTGAACACCAACGAGGGCTGTACCTCCATATCGGATGTGTCGGGTAACCTGTTGTTCTATACAAACGGCACGGTGGTGTTCAATAAAAGCCATGCCCTTATGCCCAATGGTACGGGGCTTCTCGGCCATCAGTCGTCCACCCAGTCATCGGTCGTGATCCCGAAGCCAGGCACCTTCAATGCGCTGGCAGGCTATTATAACAGGTATTACATTATCACCAGCGATTATAACCAATCGTTTAATGGCGTCCGCTTCTCTGAAGTAGATATGACCCTGGCCGGAGGGCTTGGCGATATTGTTGTTGCAACCAAAAATACACTCCTGTACGGAGGAGCTTCTACAGAGAAGCTGGCCGTTGCCACACATGCCAATGGCTGTGACTACTGGCTTGTCGGCAGGCCATCGTCATCAACCGATTTTTACAGCTACCATATTTCGGCAGCAGGCTTAAATACAACGCCGGTCGTGACGACTATTCCCGGAAGTGCGGCTTCTCCTACATTAGCGGCAGGCATCGGCTCGATGAAAGCCTCGCCGGATAATAAGTACATTGCTTTGATAAATGGGTTTAGCCCGGCAGGTGCTGCCTTTTATCAGAATGGCTTATTCATTTATGACTTCAATAATGCCACAGGTGTGCTGAGTCCTAAATTCTATCATGCCAGCAGCGGCTCGCCCCTGTTTCCTTATGCCTTTACCAATTCCAGATTGGGTTATGGCGTCGAGTTTTCGCCCGACAGCAAACTGATTTATACGACGGGTTTATACAGCCCGAGCATTCAGCAGTATAATCTGAATGTTGCCACCAATGCCTTATTCCAATCGTCGCGGCAAAACATAGGTCTGACAGCCTCTCCGCCGGATGGAAATAATTACAGCGCCTGCGCCTTACAGCTTGCCCCGGATGGTAAGATTTATGTGGCACTTACCGGCAACGATTCTCTCGGCGTGATTGCGTCTCCAAACCTCATCGGCAACGCCTGCAATTACCAGGATGTTTCTGTGAGCTTAGGCGGAAGAGGATGTATTCTTGGCTTACCCTCTTTTGTGACCGGGCTGATAGCCCCTGTAAAAAAAATTGTCCTGAAAGACAGCTGCATCACCAGCAATGTCAAGCTTGAGATCAGTGATACCACAAAGGTGCTTGCCTATTCCTGGACGCTGACGCCCGTTACCAATACTGCCAATGTTGTTGCAACGGCATCGGGCTACAGCACCACGGTCAACTTCCCCGGCACCGGGCAATACTTGGCCTCTGTGGAGCTTAGCTTCAAATGCTACAGCTATATCATCTCCAGTGTTCTGAACATTGGCCCTCCCTCTTTTACGGTATCTGCCCCGGCCGTATGTGCCGGAAATATGGCAACACTCACGGCTAACGGCCTTGCCGGCAATTATACCTATAGCTGGTCGCCGGGACTTAGCGCAACTACCGGAAGCGTGGTCACCGGCAATGCCACATCATCACAGACTTACACCGTATCGGCAAAAGATACGAAGGGCTGCGTGACAAGCGCTACCGTGGGACTTGTTGTGAATGCCAGGCCTGTTGTGGCACTGAGCGGCATACAGCATGTGGCCTGCTTCGGGCAAAATACCGGGAGCATGACAGTGCTGCCCTCCGGTGGGGCGGGGACAGGCTATACCGTTACTCCGGCTGCCACCACAGCGCTTAGTGCGGGCACCTATACCATTGCTGTAACAGATGCTAATTTGTGCAGCACTCAAACTGTGGTGACGATTACACAGCCTGCAGCGGCTTTAACAAGCAGTATTGTTTCCACAGCCAGTGTTTCCTGCAAAGGAGCCAATACCGGCCAGGTTGCAGCATCCTCCACCGGTGGAACACCTGCTTATGCCTACGTGTGGCAGGGCAATGCTTCCACCACCGGCAGTGCGACGGGCTATGCCGCAGGGACTTATACATACCATGTGGCGGATGCGAATAACTGCGTCTCGGCAACCTATTCGTTTGTCATCGCAGAGCCATCGGCATCATTAACCGCCACAGGCTCGCAAACCAATGTGCTGTGCCACGGACAAAACAACGGATCGTATGCATTAACTGCCAGCGGAGGTACACCTGTCTATACCTATAGCTGGACGGGAACGTCGGCGGCTACACATTCTGTAAGCAACCTGGCAGCAGGCAACTACACGGTGACTGTGCGTGACAATAACAACTGTGCCACTACACAAACCTTTTCTATCACAGAACCCCCGGCGCTATCCACAACAATCACAAACACAACACAGGCAGGTTGTGGATCAGCCAACGGGGCCGCCACCCTGAGCACAACAGGAGGAACATGGCCTTACGTTTATCTCTGGAACCTTCCGGGTGGCACGTCATATACAAGCACCGCTGCTTCCGCCAATAATCTTCCTGCCGGAACAACCACGGTGGTTGTAACGGACCTGAATGGCTGCACGGAAAACCGTTTCGTAAGTATCTCGAATGTTACCATGCCGGCAGTGTCATCCAGTGTGAGCCCTGTGAGTTGCTTCGGAGGAACAAATGGTATTGTCACCATAACTGTTAGCGGAGGCACTCCGTCTTATTCCTACTTATGGAATACAGGAGCTACAACCGCAAATCTGAATGCGGTACCTTCAGGAATATACACACTGACGGTGACAGATGCCAATAGCTGTATGGCCGCCTATACCGTATCGGTAGCGCAGCCGGCCTCAGCGCTGAGCCTGGCTACGACGTATAGCAATAGTACCACCTGCTATCAGGCAGGAGCAATCACGGCAAGTGTTTCGGCGGCAGGAGGAAGTCCGGGTTATCATTATGTGTGGCAGCCCGGGAATATCTCCGGGGCATCGGTTAGCAACGTGGCTGCGGGAATTTATACGATCACCGCTACAGATACAAAATCCTGCATGGTTACCACAACCCTCGCCATCGAAGCGGCTTATACACCTATGGCATTGAGCTTACAGCAGGAGGTTCGGCCAACGTGTAAAGCAGCAGCGGGTAGCCTTGAACTTAAGCTCTCAGGCGGCGCACCGGCCTACAGCTACCTTTGGAACACCGGCGCTACAAGCCTGAGCATATCCGGCATCACAGAAGGGGCTTATCACCTCGTGGTAAGCGATTCACTGAATTGTACAGCAGAGTTCGATTACACCCTCCAATGTCATTTCGAGGTGTTTATCCCGGAATATTTTTCTCCTAATGGCGACGGTAAAAATGACCTGTTCGAAATTAAATTTATTGATCAGTATCCGCACAATAAGCTCAGCATCTATAACCGCTGGGGCAGCGCGGTGTATACCAAAGACGGGTATGCCAATGAATGGGATGGGAAACCGAATGCCTCCGATGCCACGGGAACTGGTTTATTGCCTTCCGGAACCTATTACGTTGTGCTGGATTTCGGGGCAGGAGATGAGCTCAAGCCTTATCACGGCATTCTTCAGCTCCAGCATTAAAGCACACAGTCCTGAAAATCAGAAGAGTCAACTACAACATCCAGAATATGAAACGTATGAGAGTCTACTTATCCATGATCCTATTGGCGCTTTTCAGCAGCGCCTATTCGCAACGGGAAGCCCGGCAGAGCTTGTATTTTTTTAATTCCTTGCCGGTGAGCCCCGGCTATGCCGGAAGTCAGGCAGCGTTGTCGGTAACCGGGATCGTTCGCAGCCAATGGGTTGGTTTTATGCCGATAATAAGCCTGCCGTCTATAACCGCCGGAGTAGCCCCCTGCACAACGAAAACGGTTATGCTAAGGAATGGGGCTGGACATAATCCCAGGCCTTATCACGGAATCCTTAGCTTCAACATTAAACCATACTAAAAATAAACCTATCAACAACCGGATAATATGAAACCTATGAAAGTCTATGTATTCATAATCCTGCTGGCATTTTTCAGTAAGGTCTATTCGCAGCAGGAGGCTCAGCAGAGCTTGTATTTTTTCAATCCATTGCTGGTTAACCCCGGTTATGCCGGCAGCCAGGAAGCCTTGTCAGTGACCGGGATTGTAAGGAATCAGTGGGTTGGCTTTAAGGGAGCGCCTCAAACCCAGTGCCTGAGCATTCATTCGCCATTAAAAAATGATCATCTCAACATAGGCTTGTCTTTTGTAAACGATCAATTGGGGGCGACGAAAAATACAGGCGTTTTTGCAGACTTTGCCTATAGCATCCGCCTCAATTCTAAAAATCATCGCCTGGTATTTGGCCTGAAAGCAGGAGTTGATTTTTACAGGAGCAGCTTCTCAAAGCTGGCGGTAAATGATAACACGGATGAGCTGTATGTAAACGGCTATAACTATGCCACGCAGTTCTTCAATGCCGGTGGAGGTATCTATTACTATGGCAAGCGATTTTACATCGGGGCATCGAGTCCGAGGCTTATCAAAAATGCCATGACCATTTCGGGGGAGAATGTTCTGGCACAGGCCAATCACTATTATGGTTTCGCAGGTATTGTTCTGAAGCTGAATAGCAGAGTCAACATGCGTCCTTCGTTTATGCTGAAGTATACGCAGAATGCACCTGTTTCTGTGGATGCAAACCTCTCGTTTCTGTTTTACGACAAAGTATGGATCGGTGGGATGTACCGTTATAATTCTGCAGCAGGTGCCAACATCATGTTTAAGGTCAGCCAGAGTTTTAGCATCGGCTATGCCTACGACTTCACCCTTAATGCGGTTAACAATTACAGTAAAGGATCTCACGAGATCATGCTGGGCTATAACCTGAGAGGTAAAACAGGCGGCTTTGTTTCGCCGCGCTATTTTTAAACATAAATCAGTACACCATGAAGAATGTAAGTTTAGTTCTGTGTTTGTTAATCAGTTGCACCATGATGCCACAGCGTATGGCTCAAAAGATGGCGGACAATCTGTTTGATGAAATGTCCTATGCTTCTGCAGTCGATTATTACAAAGACCTTGCAGGTACAAAGACACCTTCTGAAGATAACCTGAGGCGGCTGGCTGTTTGCTATTATAAACTACAGCATTTCGACAAGGCAGAGCAGGCTTATGCCAGGCTGTCGGCGGCATATCCCCAGGCTCTCAGCGAAAGCGATCTCATCAACCGGATTCAGTGCCTCAAAAGCCAGGGAAAATACAGCCAGGTAGAGCAGGTAATGAAAAAGCTGTCGGATAAAAACAAGAGCAGTCTTTTCCTCGCAGCGCACCGCCTGAATCCGGGCTATGAGACGAAGCTGAAAAAAGACTCGCTGAGGTACAACATTTTTAATGTCAAAGATGTCAATACCGAATACTCCGAATTTTATCCTTACCTCTATGGGAAGGATAAGACTTTGATGATGGTATCCAACAGGCGGAATGTGGCTGCTAAAAACAAAACCTTCGGTTTTGACGATACCTATTTTACAGATATCTATACCGCCGGTAGAAAAGACAGCCTGAGCTTCGACGACGCGAATCCTCTTGCCAGAAAGGTTTCCACAAAATACCACGATGGCCCTGCGATCGTTTCTACCGATGGCAATAAGATGTACATCACACGCACCAATTACCTGAATCATAAGCTCGGGAAGAGCAGTCAGAAAATAACGAACCTGAAATTGCTCATGTTTACAAAAATGGCGGACGGTGAGTGGGACGAAGGCACTCCTTTTCCATTTTGTTCGGATGAGTACTCTCTGGGGCATGCCGCGCTTTCTTTAGATGAAAAGCGCCTGTATTTTATTTCCGATATGCCCGGAGGCTATGGGCAGACTGACTTGTGGTATTCCGATTTTGAAAAAGGCGCCTGGCAAAAGCCCGTTAATTTAGGCTCTGACGTCAATACAGAAGGACAGGAGATGTTTCCTTACATCAACGAGCAGGGAATTTTATTTTTTGCTTCCAATGGCTATGCCGGTTTGGGTGGTCTGGATGTTTGCTACTCCTTTCCCGGAGCCGGAAGCTACCTGGAGGGAAAGCTGCTGGACTACCCGGTGAATACCCGATTCGATGATTTCGGTTTTTATGTGAACCCCGATCTTAAAACCGGCTACTTCTCTTCGAACAGGCCGGGCGGAAAAGGGAAAGACGATATTTATTATTTCAACTCCGGCTCTCCTTTATTTGGAATTTATGTAGAAGGAAAAATCCGGAACGCTTATTCGAAAGATGCCGTTACCGGGGCAAAGGTAAAGCTGCTTGATCAGAATGGAAAAGTTATTGACTCGGCCCGTACAACGCCGGATGGCAGGTACCAAATGCCGATTCCTGATCCCTCAAAACAATACACAATGACAGTTGAGGAAAATGCAGGGTATTCCGCACAATCGCTGAGCCTGAAAGCTCTCGAACCCGGGAAAAATGAAAAAGAGATTCTGGTGTATCCGAAATATGTAGTTGCCTGCCTCGTTACAGAAGGCAGGAGCAATCAGCCATTGGATGGAGTGAAAGCCAGCCTGACGGATAGAGTCAATAACGAGAAATTTAATTACGTGACAGGTGCCGATGGGCGCTTTAATTCCGGAATCAAAGATAAAAAAGCCGGAGACCACATGCGTTATACGGTGAGGCTGGAAAAGCCGGGTTATATTACCAGTGTGCAGGATGTCGACATCGTACTTGATACGGCCGTGGTGATCGATCTTCATAAAATGGTGAATGCGGGGCTGGAGAAGATGAAAAAAGGGACCGACATCGGTAAGATTGTAAAAATAAATCCGATTTATTTTGATGTTGCGAAGTGGGACATCAAACCTGAGGCGGCGAAGGAGCTGGATAAAATCGTCAGTGTGATGATAGAAAATCCAACCATGAGAATCGAGCTGGGTTCTCATACCGACTGCCGGTCGGCTAAGGCGTATAATATGCAGCTGTCAGAAAAACGCGCCAAAGCGTCGGCCAGCTATATCATCTCTAAAGGAATAGACAAAAGCCGCATTTATGGTAAAGGCTACGGCGAAACGCAACTGATCAATGCCTGTGCATGTGAAGGCGCTAAAATAGTGCCTTGTACCGAGGAGCAGCACCAGCAAAACAGGCGCACAGAGTTTATTGTGGTGACCTTTTAGGGCGATATCGGCACAGATGGGGGGCCTGGCAAATCTCACCGGGATTTGCTACGGAAAAAGTCTGTGCCTGATATCCCCTTTTTACAGGATAAGCCTTTTTTTAGGTTTTTCTATATTTGCTTCATGAATAGAGTTTTCAGGGTATGCGTTCTGTTGTTCGTTTGTGGATGGCTGAGGGGATTGTGTGGTCAGGACCTCGATTCTTTGAGGCAGGTTGCAAAGACCACCAAAAATGATACGTTACGGATTCAGCTGCTGAAAACCATAGGGGAAGAAGAGGGCATTTTCAGAATCAGCTATTGGGATTCATTGAGAATAGAATGCGAGCGGAAGCTGGAAAGCTGCGCGGCCTCTGAAAAATATTTCTTTAAAAAGTACCTGGCTTTAGCCATTAATAATGTTGGCTATGTGGCCGACGAACAGGGAAACTCTGCCCTTGCAATCGAATGCTATGAAAAGAGTGTCGTGATCTGCAAGGAAATCAACGATACCAAAGGGCTTTCCAAAGCCTATAATAACATCGGGTCAATATACATGGATCTCGGGGATGCCTCAAACGCCCTGAGTTTTTATCACAAAAGCCTGAAAATCAAAGAGCAGGCCAAAGACGAAAAAGGGGTTGCCATCGGGATGAACAATATCGGGCAGATTTTTTTCAAGCAAAAGGCGTATGATCAGGCGCAGAAATATTACAGATCGTCTGTGGATATTCTGTTGAAACTGAATGATCGCCAGCTCCTGGCTATTGTTTACAGTAACATTGGCCTGGTATACATGAGCCAGAAACGATTGGCTGAAGCACAGGTTGAGTTTGAAAAAGCCCGCTCCGCTCAGGTGGATATTAAAGATGAGTTTAACCTGACGACGACCTTAAGCAATCTGGCTTCCCTGTATTTGGAGCAAAACAAGCCGGACGAGGCGTTGGCGTTGTTTGAAGAAACATTAGTCCTGCAAAGAAAGCTCGATTACAAAAGGGGCATCGCCAATACCTTAGGCAACCTGTCGCGGATCTTTTATAATAAAGGCAGGCTAAAAGAAGCTCTGCAATATGCCAAACAGGATTTTGAGATTTCCCGGGAGTTGGGCTATCCTGAAAGTATCAGCTCATCCAGTAAATTATTAAGTACGATTTATGAAAAGATGGGCCACTACAAGCTCGCTTTTGAGATGCAGGTGTTGCATGAAAAAATGAGCGATAGTTTGATTAACCTGGAGAACAGAAAGGCGTCTATCCAAAAAGGGCTGCAATACCAGTATGAGAAAAAGACGGCGGCAGACAGCATCAGGATTGAAGCGGATAAGAAGGTGACCGAGGCCAGGTTTAAAGAGGAGAAAACGCAGCGTTTTGCTTTATATGGCGGCCTGTTCATGCTGTTAATCCTGGCCTTGGTTATTTTCAACAGGTTGCGTGTATCCAAAAAGCAGAACCTCATCATCGAGCATCAGAAGCTGCAGGTGGAGCTCAAGAATGAAGAGGTCACGCATCAGAAAGAGCTTGTGGAAGAAAAGCAAAGGGAAATTATCGACAGTATTAATTATGCCAGGCGGATTCAGCAGGCCGTACTCACAGGCGAAGAGGTATGGAACAAGGTATCGGAAGAACATTTCATTTTGTTCAAGCCTAAAGACATTGTGAGCGGTGATTTTTACTGGGCTTACAATACGCCCAGCGGTCACTCCGTCTTTGCGCTTGCAGATTGCACGGGGCATGGCGTTCCGGGAGGCTTTATGAGCATGCTGGGCAATAGCTTCCTGAACGAGATTGTCGTGGAGAAGGAAATCGTTAAGGCAGATGAGATCCTGAACAGGCTACGGGCCAAGATTATTGCTGCATTGGAGCAAAAAGGCATGACCGAGCAGAAAGATGGGATGGATATTTCCTTGTGTGTGTGGAACAAGGCCGATAATAGCCTCGAATTTGCCGGGGCCAATAACCCGCTATGGATTCTGAGAGGGGAGGAGCTTATCGAATATAAAGCCGATAAAATGCCGATAGGCGCTTACCTCGAAACAGAAATTCCGTTTCGCAGCACCTCAATCTCTTTGCAAAAAGGCGATACCATTTACCTGAGTACGGATGGTTATGCCGATCAGTTTGGCGGCGACAAAGGAAAGAAACTGAAATACAAGCCTTTTATGGATTTGCTGATCCGGGTTAGCAGGGATGCGATGGCTGTTCAGAAAGCAGCTCTGGACAAGGCTTTTGAGGAATGGAGGGCGCAGTACGAACAGGTAGATGATGTCAGCATCATTGGTATTCGTGTATAGCAGATGGTTTGTGATAAGTGCGTACGGAATTTTAAAACAGGTTCTTGCCCGGTTTGGTTTTCACAACTCCCTTATCAAAAAAAACAATTTTAAGGATTATCTATATTTGTCTTATGAAAAGAAATTGGTTTATTGCTTTTTTAATGATTCTCAACATCGGTTTTGTTTCCCATCTGGAGGCGCAAACCGATATCGTCGACTCCCTGAAGCGGATTGCCCGGAGGGTCAACCAGGATTCTGCTTCCAGGCTCTATGTAAAGATAGCCAACATCTTTACCGGCATTAATTCCGACAGCGTGCGAAAATATGCGGCTATTGCGGCTAAAACAGCTCCTACCAATACACTCACCCAGGGCGATGTGCTCATCCAGTTCGGAAACAGCTATCACATGGAAAACAAAATGGACAGCGCCCTGAAATATTTCAATAGCGGCCTGATTCATTTTACCAAAATGGGAAATGAAAGAGGAATTGGAAAAGCCTACCAGAGCTTTGCATTGGTAAAGCGTTCGATGCATGATTACAGGGGAGCCATCGAGGATAGCCGCAAAGCCCTTGCCATTTATGAAAAAGCAAAGTGGAACCTGGGTATTGTGAATGTCAGCAATAATATTTCCAATATGTATTCATCGTTTCACGACTACCAAGAGGCGCTTGTTTATTCGAAGAAAGCCTTCGCACTTTCCAAAGAGCTTAAAGACAGTGTGAAGTATTTTGAAATGATGATGCAGCTGGGAGTGCGGTACAACGACATCAATAGCCCGGACTCCGCCATCTACTACCTGTCGGGAGCTAATCCTTATTTCGAGCGGAATAATTTTTATGCCTTTCTCATGGTGCTCAACTCCAACATGGCAAATGCTTACTGGGCGAAGAACAAAAATATAGCGCAAACCAAGACCTATTTATATAAAAGCATGCATTATTCCGACCTCTCGGGCTCGAGGGACAACCTGGTTCCCTTATACCGCGATTTGTCGGTGTGCTACATCCTCGAAGGAAGAAAGGACAGTGCGGAGTTCTACTTATATAAAACCCTGGATATGGTTGATACCCTGAACAACCAAAAAGCCCTGGAGCAAACCCGCGACCTGCAAACCAGGTACGAGACGGAGAAAAAGGAGTTGCAGATTCAGAACCAGTCGCTGGAGCTGGAGGCGAAGGAGGAGCAGAACAAACAGAAGACACAGATCATCTGGTTGGGAACACTGGCTCTGGTGGGTTCCGGATTTTTTGGCGTGATAGCCTTTATCAATTTCCGTAAGGCGAAGAAAGCGAACCACATCATCGAGCATCAGAAGATGCAGGTGGAGCTTAAGAACGAGGAAGTGACACACCAGAAGGAGCTGGTGGAAGAAAAGCAGAAGGAGATCATCGACAGCATCAACTATGCGAAGCGCATCCAGCAGGCGGTACTCACCGGCGAAGAGGTATGGAGTAAAGTATCCAAAGAGCATTTTATTTTATTCAAACCCAAAGACATTGTGAGCGGTGATTTTTACTGGGCCTACAATACGCCCAACGGGCGCTCGGTGTTTGCCCTGGCGGATTGCACGGGGCATGGCGTTCCGGGTGGTTTTATGAGCATGCTGGGCAACAGCTTTCTGAATGAGATCGTGGTGGAGAATAAGATCTTTAAAGCCGATGAGATCCTGAATAAGCTCCGCGCCAAGATCATTGCCGCGCTGGAGCAGAAAGGGATGACCGAGCAAAAGGATGGGATGGACATTGCCCTGTGCGTCTGGAACAAGCTCGACAATACCCTCGAATTTGCAGGCGCCAATAATCCCTTATGGATCCTTAGGAACCATGAGCTCATCGAATACAAAGCCGATAAAATGCCGATAGGCACTTACCTGGAAACACCGCTTCCTTTTTCGAGCAAGGTCATCCACTTACAAAAGGACGACACCATCTACCTGAGCACGGATGGGTATGCCGATCAGTTTGGTGGGGATAAAGGCAAGAAATTAAAGTATAAGCTTCTGCTGGAATTTCTGACCCGCATCAACCCGCTTGCGATGAGCACGCAAAAAACAGAGCTGGATAAAAACTTTGAATCCTGGAAGAGCCACTACGAGCAGGTAGATGATGTCAGTATCATCGGGATCCGTGTGTAGTAGCTGGGCGTGGCTTCGACTGCGCTCAGCCACCGCTAAAGTGTTTATGGCTTTGGGAACGATGGCTGAGTGCAGCCGTCGTACCGGATATGTCAAGCTGTTTTATGGGATTTTCTAAATGGTAGCTGAGCGTAGCTGATGCTTAGAAACATCCTAAAATGTTTATGGTTTTTTTCTAAACGGTGGCTGAGCGCAGCCGGTACTTGGAGGCATGCTGACGGGTTTGTGGTTTTTGTAATGGCGATTGAGTGCGGCCGTCGTACCGGATATGTCAAGCTGTTTTATGGGATTTTCTAAATGGTAGCTGAGCGTAGCTGATGCTTAGAAACATCCTAAATGTTTATGGTTTTTTTCTAAAACGGTGGCTGAGTACAGCCGATGCTTGGAAACATCCTAAAATGTTTATGGTTTTTTTCTAAACGGTGGCTGAGCGTAGCTGATGCTTAGAAACATCCTAAATGTTTATGGTTTTTTTCTAAAACGGTGGCTGAGCACAGCCGATGCTTGGAAACATGCTAAAATGTTTTACGGGTTCTTTCTAAATGGTAGCTGAGCGTAGCTGATGCTTAGAAACATCCTAAAATGTTTATGGTTCTTTCTAAAACGGTGGCTGAGCACAGCCGATGTTTGGAAACATGCTAAAATGTTTTACGGGTTCTTTCTAAACGGTGGCTGAGCGGAGTCGAAGCCACCAATTAAACCAAAAGACCCTCACGGTTTATCGCGAGGGTCTTTGTGGGTATCAGAGAAAACTTATTTCGCCGGTTGCGGAGGCGTTGGCACCGTTACCGTAACAATCGTTGCCAGTCCTGATTTGGCCTGTGCATGGTTCGGGTTCAGCTTCAGGCACTCTTCCCAATAATACTTGGCTTTGTCGTATTTGCCTTTCTGGTAGTAAGCGCCGCCCAGGTTATAAAAGCCTTCAGGGTTAAGCCTATCGAGGATGATTGTTTTCCTCAGCTCGTAGATGGCGCTGTCCAGTTGCCCGCGCTGTGCTTTCTGGTAGCCGCGGTTCAGGAGGTCGTTATACATCACAATGTAATAGTTTTTCAGGTACGGGTTGTTAGGATACAAATGCTCGGCATGTTTCCAGTAGTAAAGGGCATCGCGGTCGCGGCCCAGCTTGTAGCTTCCGAGGCCGAGGTTAAGGTAGCCGTTCACATAGCGCGGGTGAAGCTCTACGGCATGTTTCAGGTATTTGATCCCTTTCTCCAGAGACTCGGTGCGCTTGGCCACGAAGTTTTTGGTATCCGACAAGTCGATGTAACGCGCGCCCGCATTACCCAACACCAGCACGGAGTTTGGCACCGTTTCCACATCTTTTAAGAAGAGGGTGATGTCGTTTTTCCAGTCCCAGTTACGCTCCCAGGTTTTGCAGCCGTACAGGAAAGTCATGATGCCCAGTACGCCTAAGAAGCAGATGCGCTTGGCCGTTAAAGACATAGAGTCCGGCAGTTTCTCAAAGCCTTTCAGGATGAGCCAGGCGAAAGCAATCACGAAGCCGATGGTGGAGTGGAACAACAAACGTTCGCCCATCGTGGCGCCGATGTCCATTAAGATGTTACCGATCATTAAGAGGAAAGCGAAGTAAATGAGGATCGCAAAGCCGAGGATGTGTTTTTTGAATGCCAGCCATAAGCCGGCTATTCCTAAGCCGATGTGCAGGAATAAGGAGAGCAGGGTATCCCAGCTCGACCAGTTCCTGAACTCGATGGTATTGAAGGAGTAATCGGAGGACAGTGGATGCGGGAACCAGCAAAGCATAAAATACTTGAGCAGCACGAATACCTTCGTGGCCCACTGCTCGGCCTGACTCGCCAGTAAATACGGGTTGTTCAGGATCTCCGTATCCGGAACGCCCGGCTTCAGCTTCACGGCCACGAGCCTCATGCCCAGGTAAAACAAGGTCACAAAGTAAAGCCAGCTCATCAGAGTCGGGAAGTTCTTGCGCTTCATCGTTTTGCTGATGATGAACACACCCACGATCAGGTAAAGGAAAGGCATGAGCCAGTAGCTGAGGTTCGCCTTATGGTTAGGATTCGGGTCGATGTCCGATTTATGCTTGATGTACAGCATCAGCACCGCGCAGAGGAAGAAAGCCAGCAGGGCCAGCCCCGCATTCTTGAGTTCAGGCTTGATGTCATAAGGCTTCTTGTAAAAAATATACATGCCCGCCGGGATCAGCACCAGCAAGGTTACCGCATACTCTTTGGACAGGAGCGACAGGAAGAAGGAGAAAGAGGCCCAGAGCAGAAGTTCCGCCTTGCTGTATTTCTGGTTCTTGAAGAAGGTCAGGTAAGAGCGGTAAATGACCATTCCGGCAATGGCGATGGATGGGATCATCACTGCCGCGCCGCTCTTCCTCATCAGGTACAGCATAAAGCCGGATATCAATACGACCAGCACAAAGTAAATCTTTTTCAGCTCGGCAGAGGTGCCGTCGAAGAAGCCCGGCGTTTTGAGGTACTTCTCGTAGTCCGTATATTTGAAGGAATAGAAGAAGGTGAGGGAAATGAAGATCAGGGAGAAGATCTCATCCCGGCTTTTCACATTGGCAATCACTTCCGTATGCAGCGGATGCATCAGGAACAACAGGGCCGATAAAAAGGCAAGGTCTTTATAATCGCTGAAAATACAGGTGCTCAGGAAGAGGTAGAAGAGCATGATGCCGATAATGAAGGTCACGATGTTCACACCATGCCTGATGGAGGCATCTTTTACCTGGCAATCCACCTCGTTGATGATGCCGTCGTCGTTAATATCTTCGCTGTCGAGGTCAGGCTTGCCGTTCTCGTTCAGGTCCCAGCAGTTCACGCACTCGTTCTGATCAACCACGCCGTTGTTGTTGAGGTCGTTCCACTTGTTGTATTCGGCTTTGTAAGGATCGATGTTCTTGTCGATCACCCCATTCATGTTTTTATCTTCGGTGGCAGTATAGTTCCCCGTTGGATATACGCCGATGATCTCCTGCTCCATGGCAAAGCTCACGACGGAGAGCGGACGGTAACGGCCACCGGCCAGCTGATCGGTGGCATGCATCTTACGGTAGAAGCTTTCGTAGGCATCTTTGGTGATGATGTCCTTGATGCCGTATGACCCTTTGATCACGTGATCGTTCTGGTGAATGATGATCCCGTCGTCGAGGGCATATTCATTATGAAGCGACGTGAGGTTGAAAATAAGGCCTAAAAGTATAATAACAATGTAGGGGATTTTCTGATTTTTGAAAGGAAAGAAACGGAAACCATTATCCAGTTCGGTAAAAACAGGTTGTTTGTCTGTTACGGTGTTTTTTGCCATATTTATATGTTATTACACAAATATACTTAAATCCTGAAAAAAATGATTTTCAGCTTACAAAAAATCCTTAAAATGAGTAAATTGCTTTACGAATGCTGACGTTCAAACGCCCTTTGAATTTATACCTGCTGCTCGCTTTTGCGCTCCTGTGCGCTTTGGTGGCAGCCATCATTAATCACACCAATAGTTACACCACCACCGAGCTGGCCGCCATGGCTGAGTTAAAACTGCACCAGAAAGAACGGCAGGCCCTGGAATACATCACTGAGGTGGAAAGAATGATGAAGGGTAACAGGCCCAATGAGCTCTTTAAGGTATACAATGGCGGCATTTCCGACCTGTATAAAAACGAAGGCATTGCGATGTATGTGTATCATAACGACAGCCTCGTTTTCTGGTCGGATAACCAGCCGGCCGTCGACCTTTACGAATACGCCAAAGCATCCAACAGCTATTATTTTACAACCGAATCCCTGCCCGAATTCCGGACCGAGCAGGATACCAGCCGCTTCAATGTTCAGCTCATTAAAATCCGCAACGGCTGGTATGAGTGCATTCGCCGGAGAGACAGCGCCAACCCGCTTTGCACGGTGGCAGCGCTCATCCTCATCAAAGCCGAGTACGATTTCGAGAACAGCTACATCAACAATAATTTCAGCAAGTGGATCGGCCTCCCCGCCAATACCATGCTCACCACGGACTTCAACTATGCCAATCCCACCATTAAGTCGCTGTTCGGGAAAACCCTGTTTGAGATCAGCAGGAGCGACGGTGTGTTCAAGGACCGAAGCGTCAATACCTATGCCATCCTCCTCGCTATCCTGTCCGGCTTCTCCTTTTTCTTTTTCTTTTTTCTCTGCCTGAGGAATAAGATCAAAAATAAGATCGTGCTCCTGCTGGTATTTTCGTCGGTGTGTTTTATTGCACGCACCGCCATGATCTGGTTTAAATTTCCGGCCATTTTTTATAACAGCATGCTGTACGATGCCAATGTGTTTGCCAATGCCTCCGCCTTTTATTTCTCGTACATGGGCGATGTGCTGTTCAACAGCGTTCTCATCTTTTTGGTAGCCGTGTTCATTTACAAGCTCGATTACGATTTCACCCGGAGGAGCAGGGCATTCAACCTCACGGCGCTCTTCTTCGCCACGTTTTATACACTCTACCTGTATTTTAATATTCCGATCCTGATCGACAGCCTTGTCAACAACTCCACGATCTCCTACAACATCAACGACCTCTTCAACTTCAGATGGCTTAGCCTCCTCGGGCTTTTGTCGGTGGCCCTGCTTTTCTTCTCCTTCTACCTGGTAGCGGAGAAAACCATCATAAGCCTCCTGGCCAATGGCAAGCTGAATACGTTTTACAACAGCCTGTTTTTTATCACGGTAGGCTTTACGGCGCTCATCGTGCATTACATGCACCTCAGCTATTCCAATTACCTGTGGCCGGTGCCCTTGCTGGTGATCTCCTATTTTCTGAGGAAGTACAAAGCCTCGTATAACTTCATCAATACAGGGCTTATCATCCTCGTGTCGACGCTCATTGCCTTCACGCTGTTCAACAAGTATGAAGAGCTCAACAAGCAGCGCACCTACGATGCCCTGTCGCTGAACCTCACCGACCGGCAGGATGTGATTGCGGAAAATGAGTTTACGAAGATCATCGGCTCTATTCAGAACGATGCCAAGCTAAAAAACCTGCTGTCGCTGTTGCCGCTGAGTGCCGAGCAGATCGAACAGCGGATCAGGCAGGTGAATTTCAGCGGCTACTTCGAGCGCTATGAAGTGGTAATGGCCATGTTCCAGGGAGATACGGTCTCCGTGCTTAAATCGACCGACAACGCGCGTTATGATGAGGAATATTTTGAAAGGCAGATCGCGGATCATGGCTTTCAGACCATCAGCGACAATCTCTACTTCATTGATAAAGACAAAAAGCGCATCCGCTATATCGCCAAGATCGCTATTGAGGACATCAGCAAGAACCCGGATAAAACCTTTCGCCTTTACCTGCAGCTGGAGCCTAAGCTGGCAGTGAACCTGGGGGCTTTCCCCGATCTGCTGCTCGATAAATCCATCGAAAGCAAGCTGCAATCCACCAACATTTCCTATGCAGCCTACGAGTCCGGCAAATTACTGACCGCTCACGGCGACTATGAGTATCCCTTGTTCCAGGACAAAGCAATTTTTGACCTTGATAAGGAATACCAGCATTACCGTTACAGCTATCAAAAAAATGTGGATGTGATCATCAGTGATAAGCGATCCGGCTTCTGGCAGAAATTTACCTACAACTCTTATCTGTTCCTTTTCTTTTCGCTCATTGTCTTATGTGCCGTATTGTTTAATTCGGTGGTAGTAAACCGGATCAACAACCTCAATTCCCTCAACATCCGCATCCAGTTTATTTTCGTGTCGGTGGTTATCCTGTCGCTTGCCGGTGTGGTGCTCGGAACGGTGTGGATCGTGAACTCACAATTTGAAAGCAAAAACGAAAAAGAGCTGCTCACCAAATCGCGCTCGGTGCTTCGCGAGCTCAAGAACAATACCGGCGACCTCGAAAAGCTGGAGCCCTCCTACCGCGACTACATGGCTTATTCCCTGAAAAAGCTGGCCCTGATGTTCGGGAGTGATATCTCCGTATTTACGCGAAGAGGCAACCTCTACGCCACATCACAGCCTGCGATCTACGACCAGGGCCTGGTATCCCGCTTTATGAACCCGGATGCCTTTAGCCATTTCTCCCGTCGCCTCAGCGCCAGCTACACACACCGCGAAAGCATCGGCTCCCTGAAGTACCTGTCGGCCTACATCCCTTTTTATAACAAGAACGACAAGCTGCTTGGCTACATCAACCTGCCGTATTTTGCACGGCAGAAAGACCTTGAAAAAGAGCTGACGGCCTACCTCACCACGCTCATCAACATCTACACGATCCTGTTTGTGATCACCACCATGATCGCGCTCCTGCTCTCGAACCTGCTCACCAAGCCGCTCCGGATCATCCGCCAGCAGATCTCCAACATCAAATTCGGAAGCCGCAACGAATCCATTGCCTGGAAAGGCGATGATGAGATCGGCCAGCTGGTGAAGGAATACAACAACATGCTGCTGAAGCTGGAAAAAAATTCGGAGCTGCTGGCCCAGTCGGAAAGGGAAAGCGCCTGGCGCGAGATGGCCAAGCAGGTGGCTCACGAGATCAAAAACCCGCTGACGCCCATGAAGCTTAATATCCAGCATTTGCAGCGGATTGCCCTCAGCAACCCCGATGATATGGCGGAGCGCGTCAACAAAGTGTCGGAGGTGCTCATCGAACAGATCGATACCCTCTCGCACATTGCCACCGAATTTTCCAACTTTGCCAAGTTGCCGAAAACAAACCCTGAGCTCATCAATGTGAATGAAGTACTGAAAAATGTAGCGCACCTCTTTAAGCAGAATACCGAAAGCGAGATCAAGCTCTACATTACACAATCACAATTCATTATTGCCGACCGCGAGCAGTGCCTGCGCATTTTTACGAATCTCCTGAAAAATGCCGAGCAGGCCATTCCGGCTGACCGGCAGGGAAAAATAGAGATCATCACCTTCTCCAACGAAAATGAGGTGATCATTAAAATCAGGGATAACGGCTGTGGCATTCCGGATGAGCTGAAGTCGCGGATGTTTACGCCGAACTTCACCACCAAAACCAACGGTACAGGCCTTGGCCTGGCGATGGTCAAAAATTACATCAGCTCCTTCGGCGGCACCATTTCGTTTGAGACGGTTGTCAATGAGAATACCACGTTTACAATCAGTCTTCCTAAAGCGAATCCTTAGGCAGGATCGCTCAAACTAAGCGTTTGCACAGAGGCATCGTGTTGTTTTCATGTGCCCTATATATTCCACCGCTTCGCGGTTGTATAACAGGGGCTGACTTTGAAGGGGCTTGGATTTTTTCCGGACATATCCGGTAACGGTCACATCATCGGTTTTGAATACCTTCTAATGTTTCACCGCGATCAGCCGCTTTTGCGCGACGTTGTAGAGGTAGAGGGTATTGCCTTTGATGCCCGACCAGAGGGCATTGCCCATCGGCTCCAGCTCTGTAAATTCCGCAGGAAGCAAAACTTCTCCACTGCTGTTGATCAATCCCGAAAGGCCGTTGATGCCGGTCTTATAGAGTGAGCCTTCCTGTTTTTCAATGCTGCCGTCTTTAAGTGTGAAGAGCGTTTTTCCCGCTCGGTTAATGAGCAGGGTGGTACCTCCCTTGCTTGCTACGGCCGCATTGTTCTCAAAGTCGCCCGCTTTGTCGTACTCCGCCACGGTAATCGCTTTTAGCTTCCTGTCTACATAGCCGTATTTCTTCCCTTTCTGAATGCGGATCACATCGTCTTTGGCAAAGAATACATCCGTATACGTGCCAAACGGGATACTGATGCGGCCATTGGCATCCATCAGCGCCACCTCATCCTCTTCGATGAGCTTAAACTGTCTGCCGTTCGTGTAGTAGGCATTATCGAAAGCCTTGTCGTAATCATACACCACTCCGCTGATGTAGCATTTGCCGCCGGCGTCATAGAAACCATAGAGGTCGTTTTTCACGACCAGGTAGATCTGTCCCGTGCAGTGGCTGATGTAGTCAAACTCCGGATGAAGTAATAAGGATTCGCTGAGGTCCATGAGCCCGAAGAGCTTTCCTTTTTTGACGATCACCAGGCTGTTGGTGTCGATCTCCGAGATCCAGTCCCAGCGGGCCTGCAGCGTTTTGTTGCCGGTGCTCACCAGGCCGTACTGATCCGAAAAGTAATAGGCATAGCCGTTCCGGAATGTGCCGAGTTTCTTATACACAAAGGGAATCACCGTTTCCGCTTTATCATTCATGGCGCCATACAGCCCGTTTTGCCTCGCCACAAATAAATTGTCGGAGGCGGGGCTGATATCTTCAAAGGCTTTGGAAATAAGCTGCCCGGAGCGGTTGATGAGGTAATAGCGGTTTTGTTTTTTGACGATGGCAATGCCGTTGGTATAATCATACGTTTCTTCCACAAAAAGCCCCGACGTTTTCTCCCCCGATTTATTGATGAAGTAACAGCTGTCGTTTTTACATACGCCGGCAAAGCCTTCGTGGAAGCCGGAGGCATCATCGAACAAGGGCCGGATCACCCAGGAGCCGGAAGTATCCACGTAGCCATACCGGTCGTTTGTCCCTTTCAGGACATAGAGCACCTGTTTCGACCATGCGATCTCCTTTTCTATTTCGTTGCGGTAAGGATAATCAGGATACTTCTGCAGGAAAGCATCCAGCTCGTTTCCCGAAGCTTTTGTCACAGACATGCTGTAGAGCATGCGCCAGGCTTCTGCCCGGTTTAGCGCGCTGTAGCGGGTAATGAAGGTGTAGAGGCTGTCGGTAGAGTGGAGCTTTAGGGTAAGCTGGAAAAGCCGGTTCTCTGCCTCTGCTACATTGGGATTGGCCGGATAGCCCCGGATGAAGTGCTTGTAGGCGGCAGCCGTAAGGTCTTTGGTTTGCTCGGCATACTGAAAATCCTCAAAGTTTTTTTTGGCCATGCCATAGAGCTCGCTTTCCGGGTAACCGCGTAGAAATACCCGGATGCTGTCGCTCGAAAGAGAGCTGCTGTAGCGTTTCAGGCAGAGGTCATCGCGCATCCACCGGGCTTTTCTGAGCAGGCTGTCGCTGCTGAACCAGAATTGCTCCAGGAAATAAGTGAGGTCACATGCTGTGTTGTGCCGTGCATGCTGCTGAAAGCCTTTCAGGCTGATCGCGCGGGAAAGCGAGGCAATAGTCGCCGGAGAGACAACATAGCCCGAAAACCGGGCCGTGTCCTTGAACGTTTTAGTGCTGCGGGCGATGTATTTGGCGGCGCTGTCAATGTCAGAGAAGGGATTGTCGCTGCGGTAATAGATCGTGGCCAGGCCGTAGCCCGCTTCCGACGGGTATCTGGATAAGGAGGAATAGAAGAGGGCTTTGGCCTTGAAGTAGTCATACACGCTCAGGGCCTCGTAGGCAGAGGAAATCTTACTCCCAAAGCCTTTGAAAGCGCAGAGGACGCACAAAACAAGGATATATTTTTTCATCAATTGCCTGTAAAAGTATAAATTGCACCCAAAAAAACGTCCAAAAAAATGCTAAGTAGCGGTAAAATTATCTTCGCAGTATGTTTCGCAGTCGTCTTCATTGCCGCCATGATCTGGTCGTACAACAAAGATAGCTTTTCTAACAAGGCCCATTTCAAAGGAGCCTCCAAAACCCTTGCTATTATTATCCTGGTGCTTATCGTCCTGTTTTTATTTGTTAAAATGCGCCATTATTTTTAATGCGGTAAATAAATTTGTTTTATTTTTGCTGTGAGTACTTAACAATAAGTATTTTATATCAGCATCAGAAATGAAAAAACACCTTATTTTATTCTTCTGTTTAACATGCGTCGCTTTTATCTCTAAAGCCGGCGTTTTGGTTGTAGAAGGAAAATACCAAAGTAAAAACATCTACATCCAGAATTCATTTGGGAGCAATGGCGTAGGTTTTTGTGCAACCGAAATCAAAGTGAATGGCGTTGTTACAACAGATGAAGTAAACTCCAGCGCATTTGAGATCGACCTTGTGGCAATGAACATCAAGCCGGGAGAAAAAGTAACCATTGAAATTTCTCACAAGAGCGATTGCATGCCGGTTGTTTTAAATCCCGAAGTATTGAAGCCGCGTCCTACCTTCGAGGTGGTGAACATGAATATCAACTCCTCCGATATCCTGAAATGGACTACCAAAAATGAAAGCGGCTCCTTGCCTTATGTGATTGAACAATTTAAATGGAACAAATGGGTGAAAGTAGGAGAGGTTCAGGGAATCGGTACAGCCGACACGCATGATTATTCGTTCCAGGTAACCACTCACAGCGGTGAGAACAAGTTCCGCATCAAACAGGCAGGCTTAGGTGTGACACCGAAAATATCTTCTGCGGTTATTTTAAATTCCGAGAAAGAGAAACCAACGTTCATGATGAGCAAAGATTCCAAATCAATCCAGTACTCTTACGAAACAGGCTTTGAAGTTTACGATGCCTTCGGGACGGTGGTGAAGAAAGGCTTCGGCAAGGAAACCACGATTGATAATCTTCCTAAAGGAAAATACTACCTCTGCTACGACAACCAGGTAACGGAATTCGATAAGAAAAAATAAATGTCTAAAACATTTTCAAAAGCCTTCACAATCGTGAGGGCTTTTTTTATGGAACACGGATGGCGGAACAGGCGCAGAATGGAACGCAGAGATGAGGCAGTACTGTTGTCGGTATGAACGATTAAGTCTATTTGGATCGTCATGCTGAACTTGATTCAGCATCTCCTGATCTGAGATTTTCCGACAATATGATGAGACCCTGAATCAAGTTCAGGGTGACACATCAACTATTACTGTTCCAATCCTGCCTCTGATCCGTTCAATCTGCATCATCTGCGTTCCATTGGTTTTATGGTTAAAACCTCAGCCCAATCCCCACCTCAAACCAGTTGTGCAACAAGCGGATCCGGGATTCTTTGAGGGGAATGGTATTGTATTCCACGGCATAGATCACGTTGGCAAAAAAATGGTCGCCGTTATAGCCAAGCTGCGACCTGAAGCTGGCGTAAGTAGGAATGTTGAGCCACAGGCGTTTTCTGCCGGTCTGGTGGTAGCTCTGGATCTGCGCGCCTGTGCCTGCCATGGCTACCGGCGTGAGGTGAAATTTTTTGTACACGAACTGGTAGCCGAAGCCCAGCGAGAGGATTGTGGTAACGAAATTGCCGTACTCAAATTTGTTGAGGTTGGGATAATATTCTCCCTGTGTCGATGGTACAAAGGTCGTGTCGCTGTCGATGCGCTGGTAGCGTTCGGAAATGCCCATCAGGAAAGAGCCGGCACTTTTTTTCTGACGCTCACCCTGCGCAAAAGCCGCATTCATGGAAAAATTCTTATTGAAGTTGATGCCGAAGTTCAGGCCTGCTTCAATGATCCGGAGGCCCGGCTGCCTCGGATGCCCCAGGGAATCGACGTTCCAGGCCGGGTAGAACTTCTGGTAGTCGTCGAGGTAGAAGCCTTTATAGTCGCGGTAAAAGAGTGTCCACAAGGCAACGCGCCCGTTGATATTGATGTTGATGTTCCTGAACTTGGTCGTGCCGTAGTTGTCTTTCAGGTGGTCGCTGGCAGGAAGCTGTACGGCTGCCGAGATGTATACTTTTTTTATTTTCAGGGAGAGGCCCACCACACCCGGCATAGCTGGTTTGTAGCGGAACTTGTCGCCCTTGCCCAGCAGGCGGCTGTTCACATTTACCGATACCAGCGGGTAAACGAAGCGTGGCCTGATCAGGAAGTTTTTGGGGAACACCTCAATGTTTTCAGGAATGGGTTTTTCCTTTTTTGCCTGAGGCGCTTTCTTCTCTTTTTTGGGTTTTGCCGGGTTCTGCTCTACGCTACTTTGGGAGATGCCATGGAGGTAACACGACAGGAACAGGTATACTATGCAGGCTTTTATGCTCATCAGGGATTCCTGCAAACATAAAAAATCCGGTAAATTAATCCTAGAGATAATGTTGGAATCGCGGCTTCAGGCATATCACGTTGAATGTATAAAAGCGCATGCCGCCGGGGATGCCTCTGTCCATCCCGGCTGTGTCATTCAGGCGGGTTTGCCCAAAGTATGGGCTTTCCCTCAACGATCAGTAAAGGCCGGCGCCAGGGACGGAGTGGGTCTGTCTGAGCTCCTTTGTTTGTCCCGCAGGGCGAACAAAGAGCGAGCCACGAGGGCCCGCCCGGGCGCCCGAATAGCATAAATAAAAAGTGATTCTTAGCTTCACCGCATCGTGCGAAGGGTTGAATACAACAAGACCTGCTTGTGAGGCCTTAAATTGCCATTATTTGATTACTTTTGCAACCTTAATCATCATGACGGATACGGCAGAAGAAAAAGCACTGGTAAAGCAAAAGTTCAAGCAGCTGAAATGCTGTGTGCTGATTCCTACGTATAACAATGCCCGCACGATAGAGCAGGTTATCCTCAGCACGCTCGACTATTGTGATGAGGTAATTGTGATCAACGATGGCTGCACGGATGGCACGGCGGCTATCCTGGCGAAATACCCGCAACTCATTGTGGTGACGCATCCTGTGAACAAAGGCAAAGGCGTAGGCCTGAGGAACGGCTTCAAAAAAGCAACGGAGCTCGGCTTCGATTATGCCATCAGCATCGACAGCGACGGGCAGCATTTTCCGAAAGATTTTATTACTTTTTTAAATAAGGTGCAGGAAGTGCCCGGCAGCCTCATCATCGGGGCAAGAAACATGACCGTGGAGAATGTGCCCAACAAAAGCACTTTCGGCAATAAGTTCAGCAACTTCTGGTTCTGGCTGGAAACGGGCATTTCATTGCCGGATACGCAAAGTGGATACCGCTTGTATCCGGTTCAACGCCTCAAAAAGATCTGGCTGTTCACCACCAAGTTTGAGCTGGAGATCGAGGTGATCGTCAAAGCTGCCTGGCGCGGCATTCCGGTGCTTTCTATCCCGGTAAGCGTGTATTATGCGCCGCAGGGCGAGCGTGTCTCGCACTTTAAGCCAAGCGTGGATTCGACGCGCATCAGCTTTTTAAATACTTACCTTGTGATCCTCGCTGCCTTGTTCTGGCGCCCGGTAATGCTGGTACGCCAGATGACGCTGAAGAACTTCAAAAAAGTATGGAAGGAAGAAGTGATCGCCGCCAAGGAAAGTGCCTTCAGCAAAGCGGCTTCCGTGGGAGTAGGCCTGTTCTTCGGCATTGTTCCCATCTGGGGTTTGCAATTTGCACTGGCCATTTTAGCGGCCGTTTATTTTAAACTGAATAAGGTCATTGTTGGGCTTACTGCGCAAATCAGCGTGCCGCCCATGATTCCCCTGATCGTATACCTGAGTGTGAAAACCGGCGAGTATGTGCTGGGGCAGGAAGTACACCTGAGCTTCAGCAAAGCCATTACCGTAGAAACGGCCCTGAACATCGGCAAAATTTATTTCCTCGGGGCCACGGTCTTATCCATTGTTGCCGGTATCGGAGGATTCATCCTCACCTGGTTGTTGTTGAAATTGTTCGGGTATAAGCCTACTACCGATGGAGCAGAAGACTGATCACCGCTATTTCATGATTTACAAGCCATTCAAAATGGTTTCCCAGTTTGTGAGCCCCGACAAGGTAAAGCTGCTGGGCGACCTGGATTATGAGTTTCCGGAGGGCACACATGCCATTGGCCGCCTCGATAACAATTCGGAAGGCCTCCTGATCCTGACAACCAATAAGCGCGTGACGAAGCTGCTGTTCGAAAGCGATACGCCGCACAAACGCACCTACGTCATCCAGGTGGAGAAGGTGGTGAGTCCCGAAACCCTCCAGCAACTGCGCACCGGCATTGCCATTAAAACCAAAGGTAAAGGCGGCACCCTGCACATGACATCGCCCTGCGAGGTGGAGATCATTGACAAGCCCGCGAACCTGTACAAGCGCGATCATGAGTTCAGGGACGAGCTGCCCCAGACCTGGCTCAGCATGAGCCTCACCGAAGGGAAATTTCACCAGGTGCGTAAGATGGTAGCCGAAGTCTATCATCCCTGCAAGCGCCTGATCCGCGTGTCTATCGAAGACCTGGAGCTTGGAGACCTTCCGCCGGGTGCTGTGAAGGAGATTGAGGAAGAGGAGTTCTTCAGAAAATTGAAGATTGAGAACTGGAGAGACGCCCAATGCTAAATGAAAAGTCACCCTGAACTTGTTTCAGGGTCTCGTTTTTTAATACAGATACAGGATAGGTTTGAAAGATGCTGAAACAAGTTCAGCATGACCGCATCATTATTAAATTTTATTTCTTCAAAAACTTTTTCAGCTCTGCTACAATCTTCGTGGCATCTTCATCCGGGAGCTGCATGCCCAGCTTGATGATTTTTCCCTGGCTTTCAAATTGCACGCGCTCTCCGCCTTTCACCCAGAAGCTCTGGTTGAAGCTGTCGGCGAAGCTGGCCTTCTCTACCGGAATTACCCTCAGCTCGCTAATCAGGTTAGCGTCAAATTCCTTTACCTTGCCGCGGCCGTTGATGTCCTGCTGGTAGTGAAGTTTACCGTTTTTCACCCAGAGCTTTTCCTTGCCGAAGCGCTTCCACATAAATACGCGGATGATCTTAAACTCGAAATACGCCCAGAAAGCCAGCCATACCACCAGCATGATCTTCGCGTTCTGGTCGCGGATCTGGGGGTAGCTGCTGATCACGATAATGCCGCTGATGGTCCAGGCAAAGAGCCACAGGAACAGCAGGCCGGTCTTTTTTTTCTGATGTGTGGGAATGATAACCAGGCTGAACACATGGTCTTTCACCGAAAGCGATGTGCGTTTGCCGATGGCAGTAAGAATTTCCATAATTATAATTTGACCAGGTATTTACCTTCCATCACAGGAATTACCGGGCACTGGTTTGGTGTGAGGCAGTATTTAATGTCGCGTTCCAGGTCGAGCTTGGCCAGGCGTTTGCGGTGTGAGGAGTCCGATAAAAAATCGAAGAGGTTGTTTTTGGCGATGTTGTACAAATGTTTGGCGGCAATGGCGGAGTCGCAGTCTACCTGGTAGCTGCCATCTGCCGTAAGCTTTTCCACGACGGCTCCTGCAAATACGGTATCTTCGAGGTTGAATTTGTTTTTCCATCCGGCGCAAAGCAGCACCACGTCTTTTTTCTGCGCCACGAGGTATTCGCATAAAATATCGAGGTTCAGGAAGCTGCCGATCAGGATCTTCGATGCCTTGCGGCTCGCTTCAATGGCCTGTGTGCCATTGGTGGTGGAGATGGCGATGATCTTTCCTTTCACCTTGTTGTTCATATAGCCGAAAGGACTATTGCCAAGCTCAAAGCCTTCAATCACCTCTCCGTCGCGCTCGGCAGCGGCCATGTATCCGTTGCGCTGGTATTCACGAGCCTCGTCAACCGTAGCCACAGGTACCATTTTGCTGACCCCGTTGTAAAAAGCCGTAACAATGGCGGAGGTTGCCCTGAATACATCGATCACTACAACGATCGCATTCTCTTTGTGGAAAAGGCTGTAGGCCTGCGGCGTATGACAAACTTCTATGTTCATTATCTTACTATTTTGATTTTGGATTACGAATTAAATAAGAATATACACATTGCTGTTGCCAACTACCCACACACAGATTTGTATATTCGTATGGATTCGTAATACTTTATTTTTTCAAAAACGGGATCTTGCATACTTTAGCTTTAATGGCCTTATCCCTGATCATGATATAAATTTCGGTATCGGCTTTCGCAAAATCCTTGTTCACATAGCCCATACCAATCGCCTTGTTCAGTGTAGGCGACTGTGTTCCCGAAGTAACCTTGCCAATACTGTTTCCGTTGGCATCGGCAATCGGGTAATCGTGGCGTGGGATCCCACGGTCGATCATTTCGAAGCCCACCAGCTTTCTGCTCACTCCTTCGGTCTTTTGTTTTTCGATGGCAGCGCGGTTGGTAAAATCTTTGGTGA
This sequence comes from Hydrocarboniphaga daqingensis, assembly GCA_943362175.1. Lineage (GTDB taxonomy): Bacteria > Bacteroidota > Bacteroidia > B-17B0 > Aurantibacillaceae > UBA4416. The sequence continues at coordinate 48,617 of CALRIU020000019.1, forward strand.
ATTTGGTGATCCAGCCGAGGCCCGCCTCAATAGGAGAGGTCGTGTCGTTGATGTCATTGCCATATAAGCAAAAGCCCATCTCCAGGCGTAAAGTATCACGTGCGCCTAAGCCAATCGGTTTGATGCCGAACTCTTTTCCTGCTTCAAAAATGTCGTTCCACATCTTTTCGGCATACTGGTTCTCAAAATAAATTTCGAAGCCGCCGGCGCCGGTGTAGCCTGTATTGGAAATCACCACATTGTCCACACCGTTGAATTTTCCTTTCACAAAAGAGTAGTAAGGAATATCAGCAAGCTTCACATCGGTCAGCTTTTGCAGGGTATCCAAAGCCTTAGGTCCCTGGATAGCCAGTAAAGAAGTCTCTTCTGAGATATTTTTCATCTCCACGCCCCAGGTATCGTTTTGCTTGATCCAGTTCCAGTCTTTGTCAATATTGGAAGCATTCACCACCAGCATATAGGTTTTTTCATCGATGCGGTACACGATCAGGTCATCCACAATACCGCCGTCGTTGTTTGGCAGGCAGGAATATTGGGCTTTTCCATCGGTCAGCAGGGAAGCATCGTTGCTGGTTACTTTCTGGATCAGGCTCAAAGCATTGTCACCTTTCAGGATAAACTCGCCCATGTGGCTGACATCGAATACGCCTACCGCGTTACGCACGGTAGCATGCTCTTCGTTTAAGCCGGTATAGGAAACAGGCATGTTGTAGCCCGCAAACGGAACCATTTTGGCGTTCAGTGAAATGTGTGTTTGTGTCAATGCTGTGTTTTTCATAAAGAGGATGTTATTTTTGAATTGGATTTTGATTTACAGTGATCTTGGCATTTTGAAGCATCCTGGCAATGCGCCTCAAACGTATAAAATCTTTGTAACGTTTTACACAGACTTCGTTCGGGGTTGTGTCTTTTTTTGACTACCGGCTCCATCGGGCAAATTTACTGTTTTATTAGGGATTTCAAAACGGCCAGGTACTTGTGTTTATTAGCTTCTACAGAGTATTTTTCAACGACCGTTTGCCGTCCTGCACTACCCAGTTTAGCCCTTATTGCCGGATTTTCAATAAGGTACGACAAGGCTTCGAGCCATTCCTCATCGGTAGATGCCAGTAAGCCGTTCGTCTGGTGTTGAATAATATCCGTATTCACACCTACCGGCGACATAACCGTTGCCACACCGCAAGCCATATAAGATAAGCCCTTTAATCCACATTTTCCTTTCACCCACTCATCGTTTGGCAAAGGCATGATGCCGATATCAAAAGCCTGTAAATGCTCTACTTCAGTTGCGGCGCTCCAGTTCTTGCTGATGAGGTCTAATTCAGGATGCATGTACGACCCCTGCCCGATCACATGGATCTCCGTTTTTCCCGGATAACGCTCCTGTAGTTTTTTCAGGGCCGGAACCGCCATCTCAAAATGCTTGATGGTACTGATACTGCCGCTCCAGCCGATCACAATTTTTTTGTCAATTGATTCGTTGACTCCAGATGTTTCAGCCAATGGGAAAATCGGAGGCTGAGCGGAGTCGAAGCCTCGCAAAGGCTTATGAAAATCCGTATCGATGGTCGTTGGAATGATGGATACATTCGTATTAAAACGTTTGGCATAGTCCGCCAGAAAAGCATTGCCCGCAATAACCTGATGGGCATGCTTAATATTGTTCTTCGTTTTATCGGGATCTTTCAGGAATTCGAATTTTTTATTTTCCGGCGAGGTGTCCAGCAGCCAGATGCTATCGTCGAAATCAAAGATCACCTTGTTCCGTTTGTAAAATTGTTTTTCGAACCAGGAAGAGCCAATCAGTAAGGCTTCGCGCTGAATAAAGATGAGATCGAAGTGTTTGACTCTTCGCAGGTCTTTCCAGCGGATAAAAAACGATCTGAAAATCACGCCGGCCTTTTTGAAATAATTTCCCGGATGGTAAAATACGCGGTCGTCTTTTTCAGAAATGAGCTCAGACAGCTCCCAGTCAAATCCCTGCTCTTTAAAGAAGCCGAGGTATTGCTCAAAGCGGTAACGCTGGCTGGGTGAGCGGTTCAGGCGGTGGTCGGCTATGATAAGGATTTTTTTCAGGGCTATTCGACGACCAGTTTTTTTGTCAGGACATTTGTGGCGGCCTGCAAGGTAATAAAATAGATGCCTTTACTCAATCCCGCTATTCGGGTATCGATGTCGAGTGTGTTAATGCCCGTGTGAATCAGGAGTTCCTTCCCGTCAATTAATTTCCCCTGTGCATCCCTTAAGGTATAAAACAGGTTTTCATTCTTTTCACTAATGATGCTGAGCGTCGCTTTATCCGTCGTTGGATTCGGATACATCACGACCTCACGAAACAATGCGCTTTCCTCAATACCTGTTGTGCTCAGCACTAAAATGCCATCGCTCACAATGCTGTCGCTCATCAGGCCTGCGCCGTTCATGGCTTTTACCATCGTGTAATATTTCTGCCCGGCCTGTAGCGTCAGCGTTTCCGTCGCAGATAAGCTCAGGCCGTTGGCTGTCCAGGCCAGTGTGGTTTGTGATCCCGGGCTGGTGCCAATCGCATAATAATAGACCGATACACCCGAGTTGGTATCTTTGGCGGTCGTATAATTCAGGTCGAGCTGCGTGTCAACATGGGTTGTGTCTTTATCATTCGCTGTGCCGTCATTTACCGCCAGGTTCGCGGTCAGCGGCTTTGTCCAGTCAATGTTGACAGACTCGGTGCTGATGGCAGAAAGATTGTCCATGTTGTCTTTGGTGATGCTGCTGATCTTTCCTGCCGGCGATGAAGGCGATGTATTCTCATACCGGAGATCCTTCGTGTTGGCCGGGCCGACGAGCACAGGTGTTGTGTTGGCCCTGGAGCGGAACACTTTAAAATCATCCACCGTAAATTTGGCATTACCGCTGCGGAAAGACACCGCGCTACCCGATGCAAAGGGGCTGCTATCTGTCCAGGAGGTCACAAAAGCGTTGTTGATCCAGAGTTTCAACTCCCCGGAAATGCGGTCGAAGGAAATCTTGTAATCATGGCTCACATTCGGTGTGATGGCAAAAGTCACGGTCTTCACGACGCTCAGCACATTGGCCGAATTTTTATACAGCTCGATCGTGCCATTATCCGGGCGCATCCAGATCAGGTAATTATTACCACGGTTGCTTTGTGTAGGCGCATCGCAAAAAATATGAATACCCGCCCTGCGCGAAGCGCCTGTGCCGCTAATGGTTCCTTTAAAGCTGTACAGGTAGCGGTTGGAGAGACTTTGTGTGACGGCAGCATACAGGTTGGTGTTTGAATTTGTTTCGTCGCTTTGCACTAAAGCGCCTGCCGTGATGCTCCAGGTGCCCGATGCAGCCGGACCGGCCCATTCGTTGTTCAGAGTGGCTGTATTGAAATCATCATTCAAAAATCCCCGGTTGCCGTTGGCGCGCCAGTCGCTGCCGGTATAATAGCTGGCCTGGTAAAAACTTTTCTCAATCCCCGTGCCGCCTGTATTATCCGCATCCGCGTAGGTCACATTAAAATCCTGGGTGATCCAGCCTGCCGGCGTTGTGATCTGTGTGGTAGGACTGGTGTTGTCCTGGATACAATTCCAGATAGCCCTGAAGCCGCTTTTCACCGTGGCTCCATCCGATTTGAACTTCACGGTGATGGCAGGCCCGGTAGAGTTGATGATGCCGGGGATCACCGTGCCGCTGAAAGCCCCCAATACAGGCGCCGCAGTCGTTGTGCCATCATAGAGGTATAGCGAATCGAAGCCCGCTTCCAGGTCCATCTGGCTAAAGGTCAGGCGTACTTTGCTCGTTCCTGTCGGGGCAATGGTATACACGTAAGATTCGTTGTCGTAGTAATTCCTTCCCGGGCCACCCATATCATAAATACTATCGGTACAGGCTACCGTAGCACAGGTGGAAAATTTGTTGCGGATGGCCTGCCAGAAATCCTGGTAGCCGTCGTCGTAACCCAAAGCCCAGATGCCGATTCCGCCCAGGCCGCGCTGGTTTACCAGGTCAAACTTACGTCCCATGCTGTAGGCATCGTCGATCCAGCACTGCCGGTTGGCGCCGCCGCTCACATAGCTGTAGTAAGGATTGAAGCTGTTGCTTTCCCAGCGCTTGTTGGCGGCAGAGTAGGTGGCAGGGTTGCTTTTCACATAGGTAAAGGTGCGTGATGAGGTGAAATTCCCTGTTGTAGCGGAAGGCGCTGTGCCGGTGGTGGTTTCCCACTCACGGCCATACCAGGGGAGGCCCAGCAGGAGCTTGGAAGGCGAGGCTCCCAGCTTCAGGTAATAGGTGATAGACTTTGATAAGGTATAATTGTAGCCAGTCTGGAAATTGTAGAGAGGGGCTTCCGGCCCGGCAGTGGTGGAGCCCGAGTAGTAATAATCGTAGCCCATAATGATGAAATTGTCTACCACCGCATTCAGGGCCGGCATATCGAAGCTGCTGCTCCAGTCCACGGCATAGAGGGCCATCGACACTTTGTAGTTCGGGTTGGCGGCGTGTACCTGGTTGCAGAGGTTCACCATGAAATTTTTGAACGGCGTTTTATCGCTGCTGCCCATGCCCTCAAAATCAATGTTAAGGCCGTTTCCGCCACGGCTGTTCAATAAATTGATGGCATTGGTGATAAAGGTTTGCTGGGCGGTAGTACTTGCCCAAAAGGTAGAGTGGCTCGCAAAGAGTGTGGCGCAGAAATGGATGTCGACACTGTGCGTTTTGGCAGCCGTCACAGCCGCGCTGGTAGCCCAGGCAAAAGACGTATTGGTATTGTTGCCCGTGGTGGGGCTCACGGAATAGTCAAAATAGCAGAAATCGCTGAGCATGTCCCAGTCGTAGTTGTTGTAGACCGAGCCCACCCAGTAAGGATGCCAGCCGTATACTTTTTTGGTGAGCGTGCAGCTGCCGGTAGTCGCTGTTCTCAGGGCCGGAGTGGCTACCGGAATGCCCTGTTGCCTGGCATTAAGGCTGTCCCACTGGCTTTCCTGTGTGAGGCCGTACTGCCGGTAATGATTGCTCTGTTCCTGAATGGTGGATTGCTGCGAAAAGCCGACCAGGGAGCTTGCCAGCAGGAGGAACAGGATGTTTTTCATACGTCGGTGTTTGACTAGTAAATATAGCAAAAAAGCCGTCACGGATACCGTAACAGCTTTATTAAAAAACTGACTGAAATGAGTTTCAGCTATTATTTATGCGTTTTCTCGCTGGAAACCGTTAATTTTTTACGGCCTCTTGCCCTGCGTGCAGCTAATACGCGACGACCATTTGGAGATGCCATACGCTCACGGAATCCGTGTTTGTTTCTTCTTTTACGTTGGGATGGTTGGAAGGTCCGTTTCATGATATTAAGTAGTTAATGTTAATCTCTTTTTTAATTTTGGACTGCAAAGATAGGGGAATTTTATAAAGTGGCAAATTTTTTTATGAATTTAGTCCAAAAATAACGCATTTTTTTGATTCCCTGCGCTGTTAAAACAGTACATTTGCATACTAATTTTCACGGTACCATGGCAAAAGGCGTTAAGCACAAAGCGAAAGACGATATTCCCAAAGCAAGATTATCAAGAGAGAACTTCAAAAAATCCTTCCGTTTGTTCAAGTACCTTGGCAAAAGTAAGTGGATTTTTGCCCTGGGCATGGTATTTATTGGTGGCACAGCGGCTGTAGGGCTTTATTTCCCGGTGGCTGCCGGCAAGATGTTCGGCTACCTGGGGCAAACCAGCGAGGCTACCGAAAAATTCAAAGGCATGGTGTCGGGTACCGGGCTGGAACTCTTCGTGTTATTGATTATCCAGGGGCTCGTGTCCTTTGGAAGGGTGTTTACCTTTTCGATCGTTACCGAAAATATTCTGAAAGGCCTCCGCACCGATACCTTCAATAAGCTGGTGCAGATGCCGATGAGCTTTTTTTCCAAAAACCAGGTCGCTGATCTCAGTAGCCGTTTATCTACCGACATCAACGTTATTTCAGAAGCCTTTACCGTAAATATCGCCGAGGTGATCCGCCAGAGCATTGTAGGCGTGGGAGGCCTGTGCCTCCTGGTGTATTTCACTTCCTGGGATGTAGCCAAATGGTTCATCGTCATTATTCCTCCGATTACGGTGGTAGCTATTTTGTATGGCCGTAAGATCAGGAAATATTCCAAGGGCCTGCAGGATAAAATTGCCGAGTCGAGCATCATCGTGTCGGAAGCGCTTACCGGTATTACCAGCGTGAAAGCCTTTACCAACGAAAGCCTGGAGATCGGAAAATACGACACGGTAACGACAGACATCCGGAAATTCGGAATCAAATACGGCGTGATGCGAGGCTCTTTTTTCGCCTTTATCATTACCTGCATTTTTGGCTCCATCTTTTTTATCCTGTACAAAATGTTATTGCTCATCAATACCGGTGAGCTCTCCACCGAGAACTTCGGGAAATTCATGATGCTGTCGTTGTTCGTTGCTGGCTCCCTGGGAGGTTTGCCGGAGCAGCTGGCATCGATCCAGCGTGCCTTAGGAGCTACCGACCGTGTGTTTGATATCATTGACGACAAGCATGAAGACATCGATCTGCACCATCAGCAGGCCGGACAGCTGGAACGCCTGAAAGGGGATATCGAGTTTAAAAACATCCGTTTCACCTATCCGACACGCCCTGATTTTACAGTCCTGCACGATATTTCTTTCCATGCCAAACCCGGCGAAACCGTGGCCCTTGTGGGAAGCAGCGGCAGTGGCAAATCGACCCTGGCATCTTTAACCCTGCGTTTCTATGAGCCTGATAGCGGTGAGTACCTGATCGACGGGAAAAAATCCACGGACTATGAGCTGACGCAGCTGCGTGAGCAAATGGCCATTGTGCCGCAGGATGTCTTATTATTCGGCGGAACCATCAAGGAAAATATTTTATACGGTAAGCCCAATGCTTCGGAAGAAGAGATCATCAGTGCGGCAAAACAAGCCAATGCCTACGATTTTATCATGAGCTTCCCGGATAAATTCGAGACACGCGTGGGCGACCGCGGCATTCAGCTGTCGGGCGGGCAACGCCAGCGTGTAGCCATTGCGAGGGCTGTCCTTAAAAATCCTTCTATCTTAATCCTGGATGAAGCTACCAGCAGCCTCGACAGCGAAAGCGAGCGCCTGGTGCAGGATGCCCTGGATAAGCTGATGGTGGGCAGAACCTCTATTGTCATTGCGCACCGTTTGTCAACCATCCGTAATGCCGATAAAATTGTGGTATTGCAAAAAGGCGAAGTAGTAGAAACCGGTACACATAAAGAGCTCATTACTCAGGACCAGGGCTTGTACTACAAGCTCAGCAAGATCCAGTACGAGTTACAGTAGTTTTTCTTACCTTGGGGAAATGAAACAGCTACTCCCCCTTTTAGCTATCTTAGTTATTTCCAGAGCCCATGCACAGGAAGTGCCGGAACCTTATAATCCACCGATAACCTGCCTGGACATTAAAGCCGGAGTTACATCCTATCTTTTCCTTTCGAAAAAGTTTAATGACGACCGTTATCTGCCTGGAAGCCACGGGGCGGTTGACTATCCGAGAATTCAGACCGTACGCCATAAAGGAGAATCACCATTTGTCATGATTAACGGTGCCAGTAGGATCAGTAATGCTTTTGAAGTATCGTACGGACTCTCTTACATGTATTACGTCAATGACGTGTCCTTTCAGGATAAGACGGTTTCTAAAATTCAGAACTCCGATTTTTATCTGAAGACAGACCATTCGGCCGACGTAAGAGTTACCAATCACCTCACGCGTCTCTCTGTGGCTCCTGTATTCAGGATTTTCAATACAAAGATTGAAATCGGCGTCCTCAATCTTGGTTATGTCAATTATTCAACAAAGATCCTGTCTCAGCAATACCGGCAGGTGGAAGCAATTCCCAAACACAATAGCTACCTGGATTCCATTGTTATTGTTAAAGAAAGCCAGCCTGTAGAGCCTGATCTCAAATTGAAAAACAGGTTTCATTTCTCATTTTCGTTAGGTGTGGAACAGGAAATCCCGATCAAAAAATACCGTTACCTGGTTGGTGTAAAAGGAATGTTGTCGGGAGATGTTTTGGCTGCTATAGCCTATGTCGGCATCCGTTTCTCGAAGCCTTATAGCTGGAAAGATTAGTTTGTCTCATTTAAATCATATCTTTAGTAATAAAACTGATTATGATGAATAAATCATATCTAAATTTATGGATGCCGGGTTTGATTGCTTTGGTTGTAATGATGGGATGTAAAAAGAAGGAAGATGCTGCACCGCAGCCTACCACACAACCCTCTACAACCGGCTCAACAACATCTTCGGGATCTACAACTTCTATCCCGCCATCAGTTGCCTGTAATCTTTATACAACGGTTAGTCCCGACACGAATTATATCCCTCATAAAAAAAATAATTCCTGGTATTATTGTGCGGGAGGCAATATGGCAGGTTATGGGCTTACCATTACCCGGGATACACTCATTAATAATCTGAATTGGTTGAGCTTGTACTATTATACGTCTTCAAGCCACACATTGAGTAATTCTGTTGTTATGGAATGGTTCATAAATCCGGCAGGAGAGTACTATCAGGTGAATTTTTGGGCAACGAGTTATCAGGATACTGTTTTAATGATTAAGCCTGGTACAGTTAATGGAGATACTATTTTTAATAATTCCCGCATCAAAGTACTTTTGGTAAATGATAATGAAACTGTAGAAACAATTCCGGGATGCTATCATGTACGTGAAGTATATCCGACACGTATTCAGGATCATTACTACAAGAAAGGATTGGGAGAGCTTTATTTTAATGGCTTTTTCAAAATGAGCAGTGCTCTTATCCAATAAGCAATCTCAAAGATGCATTCTCTTTCTTCCGCATCAGCTCCGCATCCGCTTTGCTCTTGTCCTTATAGCCGCAGAGGTGCAGGATGCCGTGGATCATCACGCGGTGCAGCTCCTCCTCAAAGCTTACCTTGAATTTTTTGGCATTCTCCTCTACCCGGTCGATGCTGATAAAAATATCGCTGCTGATTTTATGCCCTTCCGTATAGTCGAAGGTAATGATGTCCGTATAGGTGTTATGGTTGAGGTGTTGGATATTTATTTCCAACAGTTCATCATCGCTGCAAAAAATATAGTTAATATCGCCCAGGCGGTGCTTTTCTTTTTCGGTTACCGTTTTAATCCATGCTTTAAGCCTGGTTTTATCTTTGAGCCTGAAGGAAATACTTTGATTCTGAAAGCTGATCATTTTAATAGACAATTAACGTAAGGGAATCGGCAATGGCATTGCAGATGCCTGCCTGCACAGACACCGCCCTGCTTGAATAAAAATTAGTCCGGTTGATCTTGTACCAGGCACTCACCGTATTGGACGTATTGGTGCTATTGATTTGTTTCGTGCGAGCGCTATAGGCCAGCACATTGATGCAGGTCACGTCTTTGGCCCCGATAAGGGTATCATGAAACGGTCCCAGCATCCGGAAATACTTGCCGGGATTGGTAATGTCTGCGATCCACAGGGTATCTGACGCCGTATGAGGATTTGTCACCTTTACCTTGTAATAGATGAGGGAATTGGAGTAGAGTGGAATGTTACCGTAATCCACGGTTTCGAGGGGTACCTCTTCCTGCAGGTTCATAAAACGGTAGCCCGGTTTTTCCGTAGAAGAAACCAACACTTCGAAATCGCCGTTCGCATCGCTGATGGCCGATTCGTTGAAGCCATTGTTGGAGTTCATCTGTATGGCCTGTACTTGCACATTTTTGATGGGAGAATTGTCGCAACCATTCACGAGCTTTCCCTTTATGCTATAGTCCACCGCTTTGGGCTTACAGGAAAACAGGATGCATAAAGAAAACAGGAAGTAAAGAAACCTCATTAATTCACGTTGAACGTCAGCAGCACTTCCTGACCGTTGTTATGGAATTCAACCTTATCCGCCAGGTTTTTCATTAAGAAAACGCCACGGCCATGCGGCTTGTCGATGTTCATAGGGTCTGTGGGGTCGGGCAGGCTGTTGTAATCAAAGCCATCACCTTCATCGGCGACCGAAAAGCAGATATTATGCTCTCCCGATTCGAAGCCTATTTTGATATGTTTTTCCGGGTCACCGTGGTTCCCATGATAAATAGCGTTATTCACGGCTTCGGTAACCGCAATTAAAATATTACCGTAATTATCTTCATTCACATTGAATACATCGCACACATCTTCTACTAATCGTTCAACCAGGCGTATATTGTCGAATGAGGAGGTAATGTCTAATTTTTCTCCTTTGGCAGGTATCATTTATTCACATTGTTAAAATATTCGTTTACTTTTTGCTTGTAGTAAGGCGTTAAGCTCGGGGGGACCGTATTTAACAACTCAAGTTCTTTTTCTTTCAGTCTTTTATACTCCAAAAATTGGGCAGGGTTACTTAAATTCTGATTTTTTGCCTCATTACTCTTCCGTTTCTCGTCCTGTTCACGCTCACGCTCGGCTTTTTCGCTTTCTAAAAGTTTAGTTAAGATGTCCTGCTGGCGTTTCATCGTTTCCTGGGTAATCTGCCGGTTCACAATATCCCGCTCCGTTTGCTCCATCAGGTCGGTGAGGTTTCCGCCCGGGTTCGAGCCACCGTCTTTTTTAATTTTGTCCATCATTTGCTGCATTTGCCGGCGGATGGCCTCCTGCTCGGCCGCCATTTTAGCCAGCTGCTCGCTCATCCCTTGCCCTTTTACGCCCGGCATTTGCCCGTTCTGTCCGCCCTGCTGTCCCATACCACCGCTGCTCCCCGGTTTCTGCCCACCCGGTTTCTGTCCGGGCTTGTCTCCCGGTTTTTGTCCACCGGGCTTATTGCTTTGCTGTTCGAGCTGTTTTTTGAGCTGCTCGAGCTGCTGGTTGAGCTTTTGCTGCATCTGCTTCATGCTTTGCATGCTTGGTTTCCCATCGCCGGGCTTGGAGCTCGGCTTGCCTTTACCCGGTTTTTTGCAGCTGCCGCTTCCGGGTTTTCCTTCTTTCGCTGCCTTCTGCATCTGCTCCAGCGATTCGTTCAGCATCAGCGCCAGGTTATTGATGGAAGTCATCGAATATTGCATGCGCATCTGTGCATTCGCCTGCATGCGCTCTGCCAGCTCTGCCACCGCTTTGCCCATGTTCATATTAATCGCAGAGATCTCGCGGTTGATGTGCGCGCTGATCGTTGGGTTACGCTTGCTCAGTGCCATGAGGCTGTCCTCAATGATCTTCGAGTCGTCCTGTAATTTCTTTTGTGTTTGCGTCACTTTCAGGTATTGCGGATTATCCGTGCGTAATTTCGAAAGCTGGCCCATCAGTTCCTCCTGCGCAAAGGAAAGGTTCAGTAAATTTTCCAGGATCTGCCTCACCGCAGCCATATCTTCTTCTGCCTGCTCCTGCTGCATCTGGTCCATCGCCTGCTGCATCTGGTCTTTCATCTCCTGCATCTTATCCGACGCTTTTTTCTGAGACTTGGAAGCATTCTTTTTATTGTTTTGGTTCAGCTCCTGCGACGAATTCTGCATCTCTTTCGAGATCTCGTTTTGCTTCTCTTCGGTTTTAGGAATGTCATTCGGTTGCTCCAGCGCCGCGTTCTTTTCCTGCATTTCTTTCAGGTCCTTTTTCAGATCCTCGAATTGCTTGTTCAGCTCATCCTGTTTTTTTTCAAGCTCCTTGCTGGAAGTTTCAGGTTTCTTGTTGTTATCTTCTTTTTGATCCTTGTTATCTTTATTGTCTTTAGAATCCTTATTGTCTTTGTTATCCGGATTTTTTTGATCCTTGCTGTCCTTGTTATCTTTATTCTCTTTATTGTCCTTACTGTCTTGTTTCTCTTTTGTCCCTTCCTTTTCTTTCGTCTTATCCGTTTCCAGTTTCAGGGCATCTTCCTTGTTCTTCAGCTCGTCGAGCTTGTCGATGGCCTGTTGCAGCTTTTGCTCTACCTCCATCTGTTTGAACGCCTCGAGGGTCCGGTCAAGCTCTTTCTCCATGTCCTTGTTCGATAGTTTCAGCTCTTCCAGTTTCTGCTGCACCTGGTTTTTGTCCAGCTTGTCGAGGAGCTTGTTCAGCTCATCAAACAGCTTTTTCATTTCAGGGCTCATGATGTTCTCAAACAATTGCTCCAGCTGCTTTTGCTTTTCCAGCAGAGATTCGTCGGGAGGATTGAACTCCTGCTGCTGTTGGTTATTGAGTTGGTTCTCCTGCTTGGTCTCCTCTATTTTTTGTTTGAGCTCATTCTGTTTTTTCAGGATGTCCTCCAGTTTTTTCTTCTCCTCATAGCCCATTTGTTTTTTGTCGTTGAGCTTTTTGCTGAGGTCGTTGATGTCTTTTTGAAGGTCTTTCGCTTTTTTGATACCGTCGTCGAGGTCTTTTTTAATCTCTGCGTTTTTCTTGTCTGTGGCCTCATTCATTTCATCCACCGTGGGCGCCTTGAATACCATCGTTTGTGTGCGGCTTACCTTGGCGCCATTCACACCGTCATTGTCCCATACCTCAAAAAAGTATTCGATCTTATCGCCTGGCAGTAAATTAAAACGGGAAGCATCCAGGAAATAGTAATAGGGCTGTGTGATCTGCAGCTTGTTCAGTCCAAGAGCCTGCTCGCCATTCCTTACAACAGGCTTTCCGGCAGAATCCTGCGTATAGTGCGTGTATTTGAAAGCCAGGCGCGTGAAGCCGTAATCATCCTTGATGGTGCCCGAAAAGTAAATATTGCGGTTGTTCAGGGAGTCTGTTTTCTCGCTTACATCAATCGCCGGAGCCTGGTCGGCAATCACATTAAGCATGTAACTGGCCGAGTCCGGATTTTGTTTCATGAAATGATTGAGTGTTTTGATGCTGTACGAGGTACTTTGCATCATCCGTTTCGAGAAGCTGAACTCATCGCTGCCCGTATGCTGGATGTCCACCAGCGTATCGGCAAAATTCAGAAAGACATTGTCCGTATTTTTGGTATGGAAGATCCATTGAAGCTTCGTGCCCTGCGGCAATTGCATATCGCCCACATTGGACACCGTTTCGTTTTTTTTGTTGAGGTAGGCCGGGTAGGTGAGCTGAATGTCGAATTTCATCAGCATCGGCTTCGGCAATACCGAGAGCTCGTAGGAGTTCGAATTATAGCCGGCTGCATTGAAGACAAAGTCCTGGTTCTTCTGGACATTCTTAAACGTGTAGGTGAAATTAAGATGGTCTGTTTTCTCCATCTTATGCTCCACGCCATCTACGGTAATAAACACTTCATTCGGGATCTCGTTCCCGTTTAATTTCAGCTCGAGAATATAATCCTGTTGCTGGAAGGCTTCCAGGCTTTTGTTGGAAATCTCGAATTTGAAAGGTGCCGCTTTTTCAAAATACGTCTGGTGATAGATCATGCGCTCCGTGCCATCGGTGATGATGCCCGGCTTGATGAAAAAGATCAGAAGCAGCAAAACCAGTGGAGGCAAGGCAAAGCGCAGGTATCGCCTGTTATCGGTCAGGTTAATTGCAGAAGTGAAAGGAACAGGTCTGAGCTCTTCCATTTTCTGGTTGATGCTTGCCGTGAGCAGGTCTTCCGACAGGATAGAGCCGGAGTTTCGTTGCAGTTGCAGTGTATTCAGCAGCTTATCGTTGATGGTATTAAAATGTGTTCCTATGATTCCGGCAGCATCGTCGTAGCTGATGACCTTACCGAGCTTATTTAATTTGAGAAGCGGGATGATGATATAGCGGCTGAGGATAACGCCGCTGGCCAATACAAAAAGATAAAATAAGACGGTACGGGTGGTGGTGCCGAATTCGGCAAAGTACTCCGCAATCACTAAAAACAGGAAAGCTGCCACCAGAAGACCGGTGGTATATAAAAAACCCCGGATCAGTTGGTTCTTATAATATTTCCGGATGAACTCATCCAGTTTGAGAAGCAGTATGTTTTGTTGCGGTGCCAGGTTTCAGGGTATTTACACAAATTTAGCGAAATGCCTTGTTTATGAAAAGAAAATTAGTGTTAAATGCCAAAAGCAGCGTAATCTTTCCCGGGAATGAGTAATGTGGGTATTGCAGTTATTGAATATTATGTCCCTATCGGGATATCTTCTTATTTTTATGTTCTATAGGCAGTTACAATTTTATTAGTCTGTTTTCATCCCCGAAAATGTTAATTATGCAGTAACATAGCAATATCGAAGATGAGGTTTTTTCTATTTTTTATAACAGTTTTCCTTATGCTGGCAAATGGTATGCCGGCTCAGGGTTTTTTAAACGGAAGTTTTGAAAATAATACAGCGGGCGCAACCGACCAGATTAATCTGGGCAATGCCGGATTTAATGGCTTTATGGCTAATACCAACGCGTTCGGTACCGCAGGTAATATGGATATTATAAGGACAGCTACCTGGGGAGGTAGTGGTGCGCAACATTTAACATGGTATGTTGCCTTGACAGGAAACGGAACAGATGTTATGGCTATGAGCTTATGTGCGCCCTTAGTTGCAGGGACAACGTATACTATTTCGTTTTGGGATAGAAAAGATCCGGGCTATCCGGCTTTTCCGATACAGATCAGCCTTTCCACAACTAATAACACGATTGGTACAACTATTTATACGGCTCCGGTTGCACCCACCAATAATGTGTGGACGCAACGTACTTTTTCATTTGTTGCTCCCAATAACGGACAATTTATTGTTGTCACGCAAAACGGTGGTGGGACGGGTTCCTGGGTTCATGTGGACAATTTTGTGATGAATAATTCAACCCCTTCAGGTAGCTTAAATATTGTCGCATCTGCTAATACTATTTGTGCAGGAAGCTCTGCTACCTTTACAGTCAGTGGGGCTACTGCTTATACATGGACGCCTGCAACTGCTTTGAGTTCTACGATGGCAGCAGTAGTCACAGCTTCTCCGAATGTCACTACCACTTATTCGGTTACGGGAACAAATGGTAGCTGTGCGTTCACGGGGAGCATTACATTGAACGTTACCAATTCACCAACGATCACAGTTACGCCAACATTATCCTCCGGATGTTCGGGAACGCCTAATAATTTAACCGCTAATGGTTCGACTTCATATACTTGGACTCCGAACACGGCATTAAGCAGTACAACAGGCAGTATGGTAACAGCATCCCCGGCCACAACCACCAGTTACACTGTTATTGGTGGAGTGGGCTCCTGTACAAATTCTGCGGTGGCAACGGTAAGCGTAATACCGAATGCTACTATTTCTGTCACACCTTCGCTCAGCACTATTTGTTCAGGTTCATCCGCAACACTTACGGCTACCGGTTCAACAACTTATACCTGGAGTCCTTCTGCGACTTTAAGCATGGCTAATGGCGGAACAGTAGCAGCTTCGCCGGGAAATACGACAACCTACACTGTAATCAGCGGTAGCGGCACATGCACAAATTCGGCAATAGCCACAGTAAGCGTTATTCCTACACCTACCTTAACGTTGAGTCCTTCCTCCGGAATTTGTGTGGGGACGTCGGCTACTCTCACTGCAAACGGAGCCAATGCTTATACATGGTCTCCCTCCGGCAACCTCAATGCTTCAACAGGTTCAACAGTGATTGCCACACCTACCATTACCACAAGTTACACGGTTACAGGAACCAATGGTATATGTACAAATACGGCAGTAACAACGGTAAGTGTAGTCAGCTCACCGGCTCTTGCTGTATCACCAGCAACATCTACGGTCTGCGCCGGATCTTCCGTTACGCTGACGGCCACCGGCTCTACAGTATATGCCTGGACTCCTTCCTCCGGTTTAAGTACAACCACAGGAAGTGTTGTGGTGGCATCTCCTGCCGTCGGAACAACCATTTATACCGTTACCGGAGGAGTAGGGACCTGTACAGCTGTGGCACAGGCAAGTGTCACGGTAGGCGCTCTGCCTTCATTGACGTTGACACCAACTGCAAGCAATATTTGTGCAGGAGCATCAACGACTCTCAGTGCTTCGGGAGCAAATACCTATACCTGGAGCCCAACGGCAGCAATTACAACCGGGAGCCTGGTAACGGTGGGGCCGCTTGCCACAACCATTTATACGGTGACAGGATCTATCAACTCCTGTACGGCTATTGCCACAACAACGGTAAACGTGATTGCAAATCCTACTCTGAATATTGTTGCCAATACGACACTCTGTGCCGGTACCGGTGCAAACCTTACGGTAAGTGGTGCTTCCACCTATACCTGGAGTCCAGCTACGGGACTCAGCGCATCTACCGGAAGTGTTGTCACGGCTTCGCCCGCAGCCACGCAGGTATACACGATCAATGGGACGTTAAATACATGTACGGCAGTAGCATCTGCAACCGTGACGGTAATTCCGCGCCCTGTTCTGGTGATGGGGCCTGATGCCACCATCTGCTCCGGTTCATCGGCGACGATTTCTGCCTCCGGCGCAGCGACATACAGCTGGTCGCCTTCTACAGGCCTTTCAGCAACTACCGGCGGAACAGTTACGGCGTCACCCGGATCGTCTACAGGTTACACCGTAACAGGTACAACATCCGGTTGTAGTTCTACGGGAAGCCTTGCCGTGAATGTAACGCCAACCCCGATCCTTAATGTAACGGCAAGTCCGTCTTCGATGTGCAGGGGATTGAGCTCTTCCCTGGCCGTATCTGGCGCGGCGAATTATACCTGGTCGCCAAGTGGTGCCTTAAGTGATATCAATCTTCCGACGACTACGGCCAGCCCTGTGCAAACCACTACGTATACGGTGATTGGGGCTAACGGTCTGTGTACATCCTCTGCAACGATCGAGCTCGTGGTAATACAAACGGCAACCATTCAGGCCAGCAAGTTTGGGGATGTATGTTTTGGGGAAAGCACAACGATAGAAGCGATTGGAGGCACTACCTATAACTGGCTTCCTGTAAGCGGCCTGTCGCATGCCAATGCGGCCAGCACCGATGCAGGGCCTCTGGTAACCACGGTTTATACGGTCACGGCAAGTAGTCCGGGATTATGTCCTTCTACGTCTACCGTAGAGGTGAAAGTAAATCCTTTGCCACACGTTTATGCCGGCAGGGATACGACCATTAATATTGATGAAACGATTACGCTTACCGGAACAGGCGATGTGGAAGTTGGTTTCTTATCTCCAACATCAACGCCTTTGATCTGCAATTTCTGTCATGCAATTACGGTGAATCCCCAGGAGCCGACCTGTTATGTGCTGAAAGGGGAGAACGGTTACGGTTGTGTGGATTATGATACAGTATGTGTTTATGTCACCAAAGATTTCAATGTGTATATTCCGAATGCTTTTACGCCAAATGAAGACGGCTATAACGATGTATTCATTCCTGTAGGCTATGGCATCAACGAAATCCGCCTGACAATCTTCGACCGCTGGGGGGAACAGATCTTTACGAGCAATGAAACCAGCATCGGCTGGGACGGCTCCAGGAAAGGAAAGCAGTGCGAGCAGGGGGTATACGTCTATAAAGCCGAGGTCAAAACGATGGCGGGACATACCGTACAGTACGTGGGGCACGTGACCCTCTTGCCAAAATCCATAACGAAGTAGGCGGAATAATTATAGAATGTCAAAAATGCTAAGTATAATCTACTTAGCATTTTTGATTTTAAACGCTCATGCTCATTTAAATAAATTAAAAATGCAGACATGTATTGTTTTCAGATTTAACAAAGACATGGGAATTTATTTTGTCAATCGGGGTTTTAATAATATTTTAGGATGTTCTAAAAACAAAAATTATGCGAATCCGAAGCGTGAGTGCATTCAGAAAAATTTGGTTGCTTTGTATATTACTGATTACAGGGGCTATTCATGCTCAGACTTATGTAGATGTGATTTATACTAAGAGTGGGAGTATCGTCAAAGGGGTAATTATAGAAACGGTTCCTAATATATCGTACAAGATTAAAACAAATGACGGGAACATTTTTGTTTTTAAAGCAGAAGAAATTGAGAAAATTGAAAAGCTCGAAACGTCAAAGCAAAAAGCTAAAACAGAGCCGGCGTTAGGTAAGCGCTCAGGTTTTTCAAGCATTGAAGAAATAGGCGCATCACTGATCCTCAATGAAACGACCAATACACCCTTGTTTGCCTTGCACAGCATCAATGGTTATCTCTTCAATCCGCATTTGTTTGCGGGAGTGGGTGTAGGCATTGAGGCAGATGATATAACAGCTGTTATTCCAATTTATGCGGAATGCAGGGCTTATGTGTCAAAGGGGAAGGCATCGCCGTACTTTGCGGCCGGTGGCGGTTATGGCCTCATGTACATTAACCAGGGAAAGAATGATGGGGGCCCTATGGGGCATGTGTTGGCAGGGCTTAAAATAACCCTGGGCCCTAAAGCCGCTTTTAATGTCAGTGCGGGTTACAGACTTTTTCAATTTAAACAAACCGGGCTTGTATATAACAAAACCCTGTATAAATACACGCCTGCACCCGTTGAGTATAATAGCAGCAACCTGTTTTTAAGAATAGGGTGTACGTTCTGATAACAGCTCTGTTATCCCAGCTTGATGCCTTTTTTCTCTTTCAGGATCTCAATCATCTCCTGGCGGATCTGTTTCACGGAGAAGCCGCATTCCTCATACAGCTCGCTTTGCTCGCCATGCTCAATGAACTGGTCCGGAATGCCGAGGCGTTTTACTTCGGCGCTATAGCCATGATCGGCCATAAATTCGAGTACCGCGCTTCCGACACCGCCTACGATCGTTCCATCCTCGATGGTGATGATCTTTTTGTAGCGGCTGAATACCTCGTGCAGCATGGTTTCGTCGATAGGCTTGGCAAAACGAAGATCGTAATGCGCCGCCTGGATGCCTTCCGCTTCCAGTTCCTTGATAGCCGTTGCCGCAAAATTTCCCGGGTGCCCTAAGGAAAGAATGGCCAGATCTTTTCCATCTTTCAGCTTACGGCCTTTTCCGATCTCCAGTTTTTTGAAAGGCGTTTTCCAGTCTACCATCACGCCGTTTCCTCTCGGGTAACGGATGCTGAAAGGACCTGTCGTGTCTTCGTGCTGGGCAGTGTACATGAGGTTGCGCAATTCTTCCTCATTCATCGGGGCGCTCACGATCATATTCGGGATGCAGCGGAAATACGGAATATCAAATGCACCGTGGTGAGTCGGGCCATCTGCCCCGGCTAATCCGCCGCGGTCGAGGCATAACACCACTTTTAAGTTCTGAAGGGCAACATCGTGTACCACCTGGTCGTAAGCGCGCTGCATGAACGATGAATAAATGTTGCAGAAAGGAACGAGTCCCTGCGTGGCTAAGCCTGCGCTGAAGGTCACGGCGTGCTGCTCGGCAATACCTACGTCGAAAGCCCTGTCGGGCATGGCTTTCATCATAATGTTGAGCGAGCATCCGGATGGCATGGCCGGTGTGATGCCCATGATCTTTGGATTCTGTTCGGCCAGCTCCACAATGGTATGGCCGAATACATCCTGGTATTTGGGAGGCTGGGGTTCTTTCGGCACCACTTTAATGATCTCGCCGGTATCTTTATTGAAAAGGCCCGGGGCATGCCAGATGGTTGGGTTTCCCGCTTCACTGAACTGGTATCCTTTTCCTTTTTGTGTGAGTACGTGTAATAATTTCGGGCCCGGGATGTCTTTCAGGTCCTGCATAACCTTCGTCAGACGTACGACATCGTGTCCGTCAACAGGGCCGAAATAGCGGAATTTGAGGGATTCGAACAAATTACTTTGTTTCAGTAAGCTGGTCTTGACGGCATTTTCGATCTTCGACGCGATCTCCTGCGCGTTGGGCCCGAATTTACTGATCTTACCAAGTAATTCCCAAACCTTGTCTTTGGCTTTGTTATAGGTGTGGGACGTGGTAATGTCCGTTAAATATTCCTTCAGAGCGCCGACATTAGGATCGATGCTCATGCAATTGTCGTTTAAGATCACCAGCAGGTTGGCGTTTTCCACGCCTGCATGGTTGAGGGCTTCGAAAGCCATGCCGGCTGTCATGGAACCATCGCCAATGACGGCAATGTGCTGCTTGTCGTTTTGTTTTTTGTAGCGGGAAGCTACCGCCATCCCTAAGGCGCCACCAATAGACGTGGAGGAGTGCCCTACGCCAAAGGTGTCGTATTCGCTTTCGGAGCGTTTCGGGAAGCCGCTGATGCCTTTGTAAATCCGGTTGGTATGGAAAATATCGCGGCGACCCGTAATGATCTTATGCCCGTATGCCTGGTGGCCAACATCCCATACCAACTGGTCGTAGGGTGTATTGAAGACGTAGTGCAGGGCAGTCGTGAGTTCCACAACTCCGAGCGAGGCCCCGAAATGCCCGCCCTTGGTAGAAACGATGTCGATGATGTACTGGCGAAGTTCTTTACAGAATTGCTCTAACTGATCTTCTTTCAGAAGCTTTAAGTCGGCGGGAGAGTTTACTTTGGCGAGTAATTCGCCTGGTATGACGCCTGAACCTTTAATAATTTCCATGAATTGGTTTTACAATGTTTCAAGGAACCCTTGCCAAGCTCCGGTTCCACATACAAAGATACACTATTTTACGATTCTCAAAAACGATCTTAATGCCTGTATTATTGCAAGTTATAGGTTAACAAACGTTAATGGCGGGTTTTCGGGCTGTAAAATTCCCTTAGCTGGGTTAAAACCGTTATTTTCGGGCAACGGTTTATGAATTTTTCACCTTATAATTTTGCAAGCATTCGCTTGTTTGTCAGCCAGGCAAGGAGGATTCCCTCCGGAAACGAAGCGGAATTTAATGCAGCCCTCAGAAATATGATCGATGTCCGGTCGAGGGATGAGGAATTTAAAAAGCAGCTGACGGAATTTGTATTCCTGATGATGGAGCAGGCTTTTTTCGTGAATGCCTTTACGGATTACGGTATCCAGTCGAGCCGTGAATTTTTTGCGGAAGCCTATAGCCGTATCAAGCATAAGATCCTGCCTCCCAATCTGCCGGATAATGAGCTGAGCCATTTTATCGTCTTTCTTTTTCCTAAAAAAAGCGATATCGAATGGCTTGAAAAAATGGACGTGGCCAACTGGACCAGGCTGCTGTCCCTGGTCGATGCTGAGCATATTCAGTCGCATGCGGGTAAGATCTCACAGCAGGTGTACAATGCGATTATTATCCTTTGCCACCGCCTGACGGCGATCGGGATAGATCCTTACCTGGTGCGTAAGATGCCGGAGATTGACGACAATAATTCGCCCTTCTTCTACTTAAACCAGCAGGTGGGGTTATTTGTAAAAAAACACCTGGATGATACATCGTTGCAGCTCGACCAGGAAGAGTTGATGGATGTGGTGAACACCATCGACCGCTGCGAACAGATTTTCACCGATATTCAAAACCAGAAAGATACGCTGGGCACCAGCCTTCACCTCACGTTTTTGCTGAAGCGGGCCCAGCAGCACATCGACCGGATCAGGCTTCTGCTGCGGCTTTTTATCACGCGGCAGTATGCAAATAAGATTACCGTTGTTTCAAGGTTGGTAAAAGAGCTGGTAAAAGCGGAACATACGAAGAACAGTGTGCGGAAATTTTTCAGGGAGAATACAAACCTGCTGGTTTCACGCATTGTGAGCCATACGTCGGAAAAGGGCGAGAGTTATATCGGCTTTTCGAAGAAGGATAATTTTAAATTGTTCAAGTCGGCCATGGGCGGCGGTTTGGTAGTGGTATTCCTGGTGTATATCAAATACCTGATCCACCGCCTGCATTTATCCCTGTTCTTTGAAGGTTTTTTATTCGGGTTGAATTACGGGATCGGCTTTGTCCTGATGCACCTGTGGCACTATACACTTGCCACCAAACAACCGGCGATGACGGCTTCCTACATTGCCGGAAATATCGGTAATACGGATGCGGAAGTCAAACCCTGGCAGATCTTCAAGCAGATCATCCGTAGCCAGTTCGTAAGCCTTTTCGGAAATCTCGTGGTGGTGCTGCCTTTGTGTTTTCTGTCGGAGTGGATCATGAAAACGTATGTTCATTTCTCGGTATTTACGTCTTTGCAAGCCAATGTGAACATGTACCTGAACCACCCCTTCTACAGCGGATCGTTGGTGTTTGCAGGCATTGCAGGCGTCTTCCTGGCTTTGTCAGGTGTGATTATCGGCTATATCGACAACAAGGTGGTGTATTCCGAAGTCGCGCAACGGATCATCAAGCATCCGAACTTCGATCCGCATTACCGGCTGGGCAAGCGCCGTAAGCTGGCAGCTTTCGTTGAGAAGAATGCAGGAGCGATCATCGGCAATTTATTTTTGGGCTTTGCTTTGGGGATGGCGGGAAATATCGGTGAGTTCATCGGCATTCCCTTCGATATCCGCCACGTGACCATTTCTTCGGGAAATTTTGCCATTGCTCTCGGCAGCGGTTATGTGAAGGGCACTTCCTTTATCCTGACGGTGTTTGCCGGTGTGTTTATGATCGGGATCATCAACATCGCCTCGAGTTTCCTGATCTCGTTTGCCCTGGCCTGCCGCTCGCGCAACCTTTCCCTGATGCAATCGCTGAAGATATTGGTGGGAGTGTCGAAGTAATAGTGCCAACGGAACGCGGATAACGCTGATTTGGCAGATTAGAACGCAGATCAGAACAGATGATACGGATGAACACGGATAATTAAAAGCGAGTATCAAATTTTTGAGGTCATGCTGAACTTGTTTCGGCATCTCATAAAAAACGATCGGTTTTTTTAGAATGAATTGTTTAAAATAAAAGAGATAGCTATAAACTAATCTCTTTTACTCACTTGCTAACTAATTCCTCTTACAATAGAATATAGTCCCTTTAACCGACTAAACATTTTACCATTTAAACACGAGATAATCAGTAAGATTATGTATAAATCCCGTGTGGTAACATTTAGAGTGAAATTAAAGCCTTCACTAAGGTATGTTATTTCAAACACAAGATAAATCTAATTATAAAAGCGATTCTAACTATACTTTTAGTGACTTTTTTTGGTCATGGTGAGACCCTGAAACAAGTTCAGGGTGACGATTATATAATTATTATCCGGGTATCACAGGCTTCGGGAGCCTCAGCCACCATTCGCAGGCTGAGCGGAGCCGAAGCCTGACAAAAGGATTACACAAACACAATCTCTTTTTCTTTCCTGGAAGTAATCTTTCCTACTTTGGAGAAGAACTGCGTGTTTTTTTTGAAGAATTCCTCCATGGCCACTTCATAATGCTCATCCACGCTGATGAGTAATCCGCCGGAAGTCTGGGGATCGCAATAGAGCATGAAATCGAGGTCTGCCATGCCTGTTGTGCGATGGGCCTGTGCATTGAAGTTGCGGGTGGTATTGTCCGGAAATACAAATTGCGACATGTATTCTTTGACGCCATTCATCACCGGAATGTTTTCTTTTTCGATAAGCGCCGATAAATGATTTCCTTCCAGCATTTCCAGCAGGTGCCCGGCAAAGCCGAAGCCGGTGATGTCTGTCATGGCATGTACAAAGCCAATCTGCCCGGCCTTTTCGCCGATGCTGTTGAGGGTGGAAGCGGTGCTCAGGAGCGCAGGATAATCTTCCGGGTTGAGGAGCCCGCGTTTCAGGGCGGCACTCAGAATGCCTGTGCCCAGGGGTTTTGTGAGGTAGAGGAGATCGTTCTCTTTGACTGTATTGTTTTTCTTGAGGTTTTCTTTTTGGATCTGGCCGGTGACGGCAAGCCCGAACAGCGGTTCCTGTGTGTCCACGCTGTGCCCGCCGGCTAAGGGGATGCCGGCAGCGCTGCAGATTTCCTGCGCGCCCCTGATCACTTCTTTGGCTGCTTCCACCGGGATCTTATCCACGGGCCATCCGAGGATCGCCACAGCCATCAGGGGTTTTCCGCCCATGGCATACACATCGCTGATGGCATTACAGGCGGAAATTTTCCCGAAATCGAAAGGATCATCGACAATGGGCGTAAAAAAATCGGTCGTGCTGATGATGCAATTCCCATGATCCAGCTCGAATACCGCCGCATCGTCTTTGGTCTCGTTGCCCACCAGCAGCTGGCTAAAGCTCATGGGTTGCCCGGTTCCTTTTAAGATTTCCTCCAGTACGGCCGGTGCTATTTTGCAACCGCAGCCGGAGGCTTTGCTGTAGTGTGTGAGTTTGTAATCCATGTCAAGATAAAGATGAAATGATCTGTTGTACTTTTTGCGCGTTGGTAAGCACATCCATCGTATCGGAAAAAACGGGAATCACCGGTTGTTGCTTTTGGCTATAGGTATAGCCATACACTTTGTCGTAATACTGCAGGGTAAGCCGTGCGGTGTCATGCAGGTTGCCCTCGTCGAGGTATTGAAGGCATAGCCTGGTATTGAGTGGGCCGAGCTGCTGGGCGATCTTTACCACGCAGGATTTCAGGGCTTCTGTGTCGGTGGTGGCATAATCCTTCACGAGATTTCCGATGCGCAGTTCAAACGGAATTTCGAGCTTAATGATGGTGGCCTGTTTCATCTGGAGCCAAAGCGCATGAGGTATCTTGTTAAAGCCGATGCTTTTCGATTCGTCTTCCAGGATGACCGGCCTTGTCCCATCCTGTTCCGTAAATGCCCGATACAGGCTGTGCTCGAAATTCTGCTGTGCCGGTTGTTTGTCTTCATTGATAGCGCCAAAAGCCGATCCTTTGTGGTTGGCCAGCCTTTCAAGGTCTATGGTCTGTATGCCGCTTTCCGCCAGGTGTTTAATGATGTCTGTTTTTCCGCTGCCGGTATGTCCACCCAACAGGATCAGCTGTTGCGGCTTCGTGAAATAGCTCAGGACATGGTTGCGGTAGCTTTTATAGCCGCCTTTCAGGATCCTGGCCCGGAGCCCCGAGGTATTCATGAGCCAGGCGAAGCTATTGCTGCGCATGCCTCCGCGGAAGCAATACACGAAGACGTTTTTATTTTTGGAAAGCTGCCTGACCTCATTCACAAAGTTCACCATCTTGGGCGATACGATCTCAAGCCCGCGGGTGACGGCGGTGTCTTTGCCCTGTTGCTTGAAGAGGGTTCCGATTTCGGCACGCTCGATGTCCTCAAACAGGGGAATGTTCACGGCACCGGGCAGGTGGCCTTTATTGAATTCCACAGGTGCCCGCACATCCACAATCAGCTCCTGCTTACTCTGGCTCAAAAAGTCTTCTATGTTGAGTGGTGGGGTTGTCATTAAGGCGAATCTACAGTTTATTTTGAGATTATAATAAAGCCAGGGAAATCCAATGACATTATTATTTTAAAGGCATTAAAAAAACATGCTTAATAGCGGAAAACTTACACTAACAAAAAACTACGCAAGGTGCTGTAATAAAAAGCAAATCTTTTAATGAATAGGATTTTGGGCGTGCCGGCGCAAAGGGCAGGCGCCGGCAGGCTTTTCGTTCCAATCTCCGCAAAAGAGGCGGCGGAGGATTTCCACTGCAATCCTTCACGCGGCTTACTACAGCGTATGAGTTTACCCTAATGGGAATTGAATGCCTGCGCCAGGGACGGAGCCATCTGTCTGAGCTCCTTTGTTTTGTCCACATGCGCACAGGAGCTTTAACGGCAGGCGCGCCCGGGCAAAACAAAGAGCGGGTGGCTCTTCGACAAGCTCAGGGTAAACCGGCCCACCCGGGCGCCGCATGATATAGTGCCCTATGTGCCGGAAGCATAGTTGAGGCGTTTTAATCTACATATTGGTAAATCGTTACAGGAGAATGGCATTTGCCTGCAGGCCAGGTATTCTTTTCGTTAAATCCAGGTTATAAAAGTCATATTGTTAAAATCTTGTTAATTGAAAGGGCGGATAGGAACACAATATTTTGGATTTTGTAACTTAAATTGTATAATATTGTAATAATGAAACTATCCAGACTCTTCACCGTTATTGTTTTATTGCTTTGTTTTGGAGCTGGAAATGTGGCTATGGCCCAGGTAAAAGGGGGCAGAAAAAGAGAGCACCGCAACCAGAGAAGCGGTGGCGGGCTGTTTCATTTCAGGAAAAGTACGGGTCATGCCGATGCTTTTGCCAAAGGCGGTCAGAAACGCAGTCTTTTTGCCCGCATCTTCAAAGGAAATAAAAGCGGAAGCGCCTGGGTGTATAAAAAAACCAAGCCGGGCATGAAGCAGAACAAAGAGCAGCCTAAGCTTTTTACACGGAACCGTACCAAGGCAAAGCGCTACAGGGACGGCATTCTGGCCAGGCAGAACCACCAGCGAAGCGCCAGGCGTGTGAGGGGAAACAGCAGCTTTAGTAAATCGAAACGCTAATGTGAACTAAAAACGATAAATTAATCCCGGTTGAATAGCCGGGATTTTTTATTTTTGCGGCGCCATGGAATGCCATGGTTGTACCGGTTATATCAATAAAAAATAGCAAGATCTCTACATGAATATATTAGTTTTAGGATCGGGTGGAAGGGAACATGCCTTTGCCTGGAAACTGGCCAAAAGCAAACAACTGGAGAACCTCTACATTGCCCCGGGTAATGCCGGAACGGCCCAGTGCGGTACCAATGTGAATATACAGGCCACCGATTTTGAGGCGGTGAAGAACCTGGTTTGGGAAAAAAGCATCGACCTGGTGCTGGTGGGCCCGGAAGATCCGCTGGTGCAGGGCATTCACGATTATTTCCTGAACGATGAGGTGCTGAAAGAGATCCCGGTGATCGGCCCGAAGAAAGACGGGGCGCAGCTCGAAGGCAGCAAGGATTTCAGCAAGCAGTTTATGCTCAGGCATGGGGTGCCGACGGCAGGCTACAAAAGCTTTACCAAAGATAATATCTCAGAAGCGGCCGCTTTCATCGATGGCCTGACACCTCCCTACGTATTAAAGGCCGATGGCCTGGCTGCCGGGAAGGGTGTGCTCATCATCGACGACAAGGAAGAAGCCAAGCGCGAGCTGGAGAACATGATTCTCAATGCCAAATTTGGAAAAGCGGGGAATACGGTGGTGATCGAGGAATTCCTGAAAGGCATCGAGCTTTCGGTATTTGTGCTCACCGATGGAAAATCCTATAAGTTACTGCCGGCGGCCAAAGATTACAAACGCATCGGTGTAGGCGATACAGGCCTGAATACCGGTGGCATGGGTGCGGTGAGCCCGGTTCCTTTTGCTGACGACGCGTTTATCAAAAAGGTGGAAGAGCAGATCGTGAAGCCAACCATCAGCGGATTGCTGAAAGACGGCATTGACTACCGCGGCTTTATTTTTATAGGCCTGATGAATTGCGACGGCGAGCCTAAAGTAATCGAGTATAACTGCCGCATGGGCGATCCCGAAACGGAAGTGGTGATTCCGCGCATCGAATCGGATCTGCTGGACCTCCTGCAGGGTGTAGCCACACAAACGCTTCATGAAAAAGAATACAGTGTCACGCCGGATATTGCCACCACCGTGGTGCTGGTATCGGGTGGCTATCCGGAAGACTATGAAAAGCACAAAGTGGTTTCGGGGCTTGATGGCATCCACAACAGCCAGGTGTTTCATTCCGGCACCTCTCTAAAAGGCGGAGAAGTGCTCACCAATGGGGGTCGCGTATTTGCAGTGACCTCTTTCGGGAAAACGATTTCCGAAGCGGTGGGCAAAAGCTTTGTGGCTGCCGAACAGATTACCTACGATAAAAAATATTACCGTTCCGATATCGGGAAAGACCTGATTGACTGGAAGGGATGATTCTGTTTATGGAACGAAGATGGTCATGCCAGCGTTGACTTCGAGTCATGCCAGAGCGTAATCAGTCAACGCAACGGTGGTTGAAGCTCTCGAAACCACCGGTTACATAACCTTCTCCAAAATCAATTATTCTGCCTGCGGATCTTAATGGCTTCGGCGAAGCTGATGGAGTGGATCTTGGAGTCGAGCCAGGCGTAGAAGTTGAAAAACTCCAGGGCATTTTTTTTCGTACTTATCCTTAAACACCTGCTGCAACTCTTCCTTGAACTTCACATAAGTTTCCTTTTGCTTGCTGTCGCGCTTGGAGAGCGCAATCTTTTTGAAGTAGTCGAGGAACACCGACTCGAAGCGGTATTGCTTTTTCTGGTTGTTGAAAAAGCGGACGCTTGATTTGTAGATATAGGCCAGCAGGTCGTCGTTGCCCAGCTCGAAATGTACGATGAGGTTGATGAGCTTGGCAATGCGGATGGTGTCCTGCCTCAGGTCGTCGTAGTTGGTATTGATGATTTTATTGAGCCATACGAGCGCCTTGTTATACTCGCCCACGCCGAAGTAGATCATGCTGATGATGTGGTAAATTTTTACCAGCTCTTCGTTATTGATTTTGGTTTCGTATTTGTCGAGGCCCTTGATGATGTATGGAATGATGTTCTTGGCTTTGTCGTGCTGGCCGATAAAGGCATACAGCGTGATCTCGGCAATGTAGGATTGTATGAAAATAGCGATCTGCAGATCGATGGCATTGAAATATTTATTCAGCGAAAGCGACTTGAGCTTGTCGATGAGCTTGAAGCCGTCGTTGTACTGTTTCTTAATGGCAAAGTGGCGCACGAGGAAGCCGTGCGTCATGATGTAATAATCCGGCATTTCGGAAATAATTTCCGGGCGGTTCTCCATTAAAATAATCAGCTCCGTAAAAGCCTTGTAAGCCTCGTCGGTTTCAGTAATGAGCCTGTTGCACAAGCCGATGATGTACAGGTAAATGATCCTGGATTTGTAGGTGAGCTGCCCCGTTGTGGCCGAGATCTGCTTGGTGGCCTTGAGCACCTCGCTGATTTCTTTCACATCTTCCTTGCTTCGTGCAATCATCATGCGCGACGACACGTTGTTGAGCTTGGCGAACTGCACTTCGTAAGCCGAAAAATTCTCGATCTTGTTGAAAACGTCGTTCTCTTCCTCGATCAGCTCTTTCAGCGTGCGGTAGTTGATGTCGCCGAAATGCGCTTCCATGTCAATGAGCACTTTTTCCAGCTCGATAATTTCGAGCAGGCTGTAAAAGAGCTCAAAATCATGCGCCTTTTTTTTGATAATGCTCAGCTGTTTGCGCGATTGCTTGTAGAGCGATTTGTTGAACAGGAGCTGGATGTTCTTAATATCTTCATCGATCTTGGCGCTGGTCACGGTTTCGTAACGGTGAAAACGAAGGCTTTTCAGGATGTGGTGAAGGAGCTGGTTTTTTTCGGAGGCAAAGTGCTGAACGAAGATTTCTTTTTTGAAATGATCTTTTACTTCTTCTTCGTCATACACCTCCTGGTTCTGGATATAATTGAAAAGCTTGATGTAGTTCTTGTCGCCCGCTTGCAGGGAAGAGAGCAGCGTGAATTTTTTTTCCTCTTCCGGCGATAAGGATTTGATCAGGTCGAATAATTGATTGGTTGGTTTCATACGCGGGATCCTTAGTTTTTCCAGGCTTCTAAAAATTTGCCCTGCATGATGACGTTCATCGGTACACCTTTGATCTTGGATTCCAGGTAGGTTTCAATGTCGAAATAGAAGCTCACGTTTCTCTCATGCGGGTCTTTCATAAGCTCATCCACCTCTTTCTTGAAATCCAGGAACACCTCTTTTTCATTGCCCTTTCCGCCCAGTTTCAGCTCCGATAATTTCTCGATATAGGTCAGGATCAGTCTTTCTGTTTTGAACAGCGAGGTCTGTGTTTTATAATATTCTTTCAGGGACGAAATGATATAGGTAAGCTGCCTGAAATTGTTGAGCTCATAGTTGAGGCCGATGTTGATGATCCTTGCAAAGGATTGCAGATCCTGGCGCAGGAGCTTATCGCCTTCCGACAGCACGCGTGTAATGTATTTGAAGGCTGTTTCAAAATTCCCGGCATAGGTGTACATGATCGCAATGTTGTAATAGAAGATCAGCACTTCCTCCTTATTGATCTTGCCGCGGAAATCCTGAAGGCCTTTTTCGATGGCCGATACGATTTTTCTGGCCTCGTCGAACCTGCCGCTGTCGGTGTAGGTAATGAGCTCGGCATTGTAGGTAGAGGTAAAGATTTTGAGCTGAAGGTCGGTGGTATTAAAGGCTTTCAGGTTCATCTTGCTCCGGAGCTGCGCAATGTATTCGTGGCAGGATTTGAATTTTTTGTCTTCGTAAGCAATGCTGATGAGGTTATTAATCGCGGTGAGGTAGCGCTTCGGCATCTCCTCGATCATCTCGGGATGCTTGTTCATCAGGTCGAGGATGAGGTGGCACTCCTTATTGCGGTTGGTATTGTCCTGTTTTTTGGCGAAGAGCAGCAGGCGGCAGTTGTGGTAAATGATCAGCGCCTTGGTGCATTTGATCTCATTCGTGTTTTTCAGAAGAGGGGAAGTGAGGTATTCCTCTACCTTTTGCAGGTCCTTATTGGTTTTGGCTTTGGTGCTTTCCCGGGCCATGAGGTTGACCGTGGAAAACAGGATGGAGTATTCGCCCAGGTTCCTGGCTTTTTCAATGACATCACGGCTTTCCTTCACCAGGTTCTCGATGGTGTTGTTCTTGATGTTGAACTGCGTTTCAATGGTGATCAGCAATTTTTCGAGGCTGATAAGCTCCAGGATAAAGTGGAAGCGCTCGAAGCGGTAAGCTTCCTGCTTTTGTTTGTTGAGGATCTTGCGGCATTGCTTGTACTGTGCCTTGTCAAACAAATTCAGGATGTTGGTGATCTCATCCTTGATGACAAAGGAGGCATTATTCTCTGCATGAAAAGAGCGGAGGCACTGAAGGATAAAGTTATAAAGCGTCTCCGACGATTGTACGGTAATGTCTTCCGAGTAGCTTTTGGCCTTTTTGATCTTCGTGAAAACATCTTCTGTAAACTCATCTTCCTTTTCAATATCGTTGAACAGCGTGACGAGATTATTCGGCAGGTTGGTTGCCGCTGCATTGAGCTTTAAAAACCGCTTTTCTGATTTGGAAAGGGATTTAACCAGATCGAACAGATCATTTTTTGAAATGAGATTCATGTGTTTTGGAAAACAGTTGTGTGTGACATATTATTGAATTCCTATCTGGCCGTTTTTAAAATGTAAGTAAATTTAAGTAAATTAGTTCAAAATTTATGGAATGAAATTTATTTACTCCCTCTTTTTTGTTTTTTTTGGTTTAAACACTACCTGCCTCCAGGCCCAGGTTGCAAACTGCCAGTCTCACCGCCAGGCCGCTGCCGCCGCTATTTATTATTCTGCAGAAAACCTGAGGAGCGATACCATGGATGTGCTTAAATACACGATCAACCTCAATGTGACGGATTATGCCGGGCAAAAGATCAGTGGGAATACGGTAGTCCGTTTTGCGCCAAAGCTCAACGCCCAGAATAAAATCCGCCTCGACCTCCTGAAAATGACTATTGACAGTGTGAAGCAAAATACGACGTTATTGACGTATACATACAATGATACCGTGCTCAAAGTCAATTTGCCGGTAGCGCTCAATACCACCGATACCAGCGAGGTAACCGTGTTTTACCGTGGCCATCCGCAGGGCGATCCTGCCGGCTGGGGAGGCTTTTCCTTCAGTGGGACTTATGCCTATAACCTCGGTGTGGGCTTCGGCGCCAAGCCCCATAACTATGGGCGTGTGTGGTTTCCCTGCTTCGATAATTTTGTGGAGAAATCCCTTTATGAGTTCAATATCATCACCGATCCTGCCAAAGCTGCCTATTGCAACGGGGTGCTCGTGTCGGATGTGACATTGGCAGGCAAGCGAACCCGGAAATGGGTGCTCGACAAAGCCATTCCTTCTTACCTGGCTTCTGTAGCGGTAGCCGATTATACGCAGGTAAACTGGAACATTGCCGGGGCACTTGGCAACATTCCCGTAGTACTGGCGGCCCGTGCTGCCGATACCACCGCGCTCAAAAGCGGTTTTGTGCATTTGCCCAATGCCGTGCAGGGTTTCGAATCCTATTACGGACCTTATGTCTGGAACAGGGTCGGCTATTGCCTTGTGCCTTTCAGTAGTGGTGCTATGGAACATGCGACCAATATTGCATACCCACAGGCTGCTATCGGGAGCCTGAGCTACGAATCGGAGCTGATGGCACATGAGCTGTCGCATCACTGGTGGGGCGATCTGATGACCTGCGAAACGCAGGAGGACATGTGGCTCAATGAGGGCATGGCCAGCTACAGCGAACGCCTGTTCCTGGAATATACCTACAATTATGCGCGTTACCTCGACGAGGTAAAATCGGTGCATGACGACATGGTGAAATTTGCGCACCTGAGGGAAAAAGGTTTCAGGGCCGTGTCCGGAGTTCCGCATCAATATACGTATGGAGACCATGTGTACCGTAAGGGAGCCGATGTGGCGCACACGCTGCGCAGCTATATGGGCGATGCCGCTTTTTTTGCAGGACTGAAGTATGTGATGCAGCAAAAGGCTTATCAAAACATGAACAGCATTGAATTTCGCAACCTGCTCCAGGTATCTTCCGGGCAGAACCTGACCGACTTTTTCAATAACTGGGTCATGGCAGGCGGCTGGCCGCATTTCTCTATTGATTCGGTAAAAACGACAGGAACATCAGCGCCTTATACCTCGGTGGTGTATGTGAAGCAAAAATTATTCGGCGCGCCTTCCTTATACACGAATGTTCCTTTGGAGCTGACCTTTATGAATGCCGCCTGGAACAAGGAAGTAAAAAATATCAGCATGAGCGGCGCCACCAAATCCTTTACGCTGCAAACGAATCTGAAACCCGTGTACACGGGCATCAACGTGGAGTCGAAGATCAGCGATGCGATCTCCTCCGAATACAAAACCCTGAAAACCGCCAATACCATCACTTACGGCTTAGGAAGGGCTACTTTGCTGATCGCGGATAAAGGCCAGGATTCCACCTTTTTGCGGATAGAGCATAACTTTGCAAGCCCTGACCCGATTAAGAACAATGTCAGCCATTTCCGTCTGAATACACAACATTACTGGAAAGTGGATGGCATCATCACCAGCGGTTTTGTGAGTAAGCTGCGCCTCAATTACGATGGAAACAAAACCACGTCGGGCAACAGCTACCTCGATACCTGCCTCACAAAGATCAATGGAGACAGCATCATCGTGCTTTACCGGAAAAATGCTGCCGACGACTGGCGCGAAGTAAGCCACTACAGCAAGCTCAAGATCTCTGCGAAGACAGGCTTCGTGACCATCGACACCCTGAAAAAAGGAGAGTACGTGTTTGCGAATGGGAAGAGCAGTGTGATCATCGGTCTGGATGAAAAAATCAAACAGCCGGCTAAAGTTGCCTTGCAGGTGTTTCCCAATCCTGCCTCATCAGTCCTGACGATCCGGCTCGAAGGAAGCGATGTGCCGAAATCCGCCAGCCTCGCCATTTTTGATCAGGCCGGAAGGCTGGTAATAAGCCGCGAGAAAGCTGATTTATCGAACCAGGTTTCGGTGTCGGAGCTTCCGTCCGGAATATACCAGGTGTGCCTGAGCAGCGCGGGGCAAGTGATCGCTGCCGCTTCTTTTGTTGTGCAGCATTAAGCGCTCTGCGCGCCAAGCGCCTGCATCATGGCTTTGGCCTTTAGCAGGCATTCCTCATATTCATCTTCGGGCCTGCATAGGTCTGTAATGGCACTTCCCACTGTAAAGCTCAGGTAGCCTGTTGCAGCATCGTAAAAGACGCTGCGGATCAGTACATTCAGGTCAAAATCGCCGTTGGCTTTGATGTAGCCCAATGAGCCCGAATAAGGTCCGCGGTTGTAAGCTTCGTAGCGGTCGATGAGCTGCATGGCCCTGTATTTGGGGGCTCCCGTCATGCTGGCCATCGGGAAAGTGGCGGCGATGATGTCATCAAAAGAGGTGTTTGGTTTCAGGGAACAGCTGACGGTGCTCACCATCTGGTGTACCTGCCGGTAAGATTCAATGTCAAATAATTTATCGACCTGCACAGAGCCTCGTGTTGCCAGACGCGACAAGTCATTGCGTGATACATCCACAATCATCACATTCTCATTACGCTCTTTCAGGTTGTGGTAGAGCTCCTCTTTGATTTGCCGGTCTTCGGGATCCGTTGCGCCCCTGCGCGCAGTGCCTTTAATGGGCTTGGTGAGCAGGCGGTTTCCCCGTTTCGAGAGGAACAACTCGGGGCTGGAAGAAATGATGTATTGATCGCCCATTTTCAGCAGGGCAGAGTAGGAGGCGCTACTGATGCTGTTCAGGGTTTGATAGAGCTGTACAGGATCCATTTCTGTATCAAAAGCTTCAAAGGTCATGCAGTAGTTGATCTCATAAATATCGCCCAGCTGAATGTGTTTTTTCAGGGCGTTTACATGGGTCATGTATTGCTCCTTGCTCACTACCGGGTTCAGGTGGATCTTTTTTTCGGGCCTTTGCTCAGGCGCAACATCAGCGGGATTCAGCGCGATCACCTCTTCCGCTTCTATCAGGAGCCGCCTGGGAAAACGTAAAGGATTCAGCTCTTTTTCAGGGAATTCTTCCAGCTCGTTTTTGTAATCGTAGTTGATAAAGGCAATGTAGTTTTTGCCGGGCTCCGGCAGCTCTGCGGGCTCTTTGCCCGACACGAATAAGAGCTGCTCAAAGCCCTCCAGACCATTGGGATTGTAGAGCGCCGCTACCGGGTACTGTTGGAAATATGTTGAAAGCGCTTTAATGAATCGTAAGATAGAATGCCGATAAATTTACAGAATCTAAACTGACAAATGATGAAACCGCAAAAGAGGTTTTTCATTTTGCACCTGGAAAATACTTGAAAAGGCCATCATCAAAGGGCTTGTGGACTTTTATCTACAGGTAATTTTACCCTCAGAACTGCTGAAAATGCAGTGGTGAAATGTGTATGGGTTTCGCGTAAAAACACTTAGGTGTAATTTGTTGTGGTTTTATGCAGCTAAATGTAATTTTTACATGTCTAAATAATTAACATTTGGGTGAAAGTGTTTTTTTAATGAGTGAGAGGTCTATTCTTATTAGCTAGTTTGAGAATCAGGATTGCTATTTTCCACTAATTTTAGTATAATAAATTTTTGGTTATGAAAAAAGTGATCCCTTTTATAGTTGCAGCCCTGTTTTCCGTTCAAGGGCTCAAGGCCCAGAATGTAGGTGTCAACAGCACCGGAGCTGCTCCCGATGCCAGTGCGATGATGGATGTGGCTTCTGCTAATTCCGGTATGCTGATCCCACGGGTGGCTCTTACGGCTATTAATGCCGCAGGTCCTGTCGCTTCTCCTGCAAATTCTTTACTGGTGTATAATACCGCTACAGCAGGGACTTTTCCAAATAATGTGATACCGGGTTATTATTACTGGGAATCGGCCAGCAGCAAATGGCAACGTTTGGTATCCGGTTCCTACCTCAATAGTGCTTCTATTTCGGCTATCGGTAAGTTTTATTCTACCCTGTCCTGGACAGGAACCTGGTCTAACAACACATACATCACGTTTGTAATTACCGACGCTAATATGGTATGCAATGCTTCCAATGCTTCTGTGGCCTTTGTGTCTTTTGATTGTACAAATACCAACGCGCTGATGGGCGGTTTCACCATAAGAAGCGTGAAGTGTAATGCAGGCTCTATTGCCATTACTGTTGTGAACAATACCGGCTCAAATTTCTCCGCAGGCGGTATCCCTATTACCTACGCTGCTTTTTATTAAGATCATGAAACAGGCATTCCTTATCCTACTCTTTTTTTGTGCATTGGGATCTTCTGCACAAAATACTTCCGTGAGCTCGGACAAAAGAGTTATGGTGCCGCCATTGGTTGTGGAATCCACGGATCCCGGAAATGCAGAGGTCAGCCTGTCTGATGCCGTTCCCGTAAACGGGCAGAAATATGAAACCTCCCAGCAGCATACTTTACTGCTGGTTCCTGTTGGCACTGCTTCCGGAAAATCCGCCGCTACAACACCCGGCGAACCATTGATTATGTCGGGGACAGCGACGCCTCTGCCGGCTTCAGCATCCACCACGTCCCAATCCGATAAACTGATCCTTATACCTGTAAATACTCAGAAACCGTGAAGAGAACAGCATTCATACCGACATTGACGCTTCTTGCCGGAGCTGCTTTCTCACAAGGCCTGATCAACAACGGCGCAAGGATTGTATTTTCCGGCGCTGCGCAGATTTATATCGACGGCAGTACGGGGCATTATACCAATCAATCGACAGGGCAGATTACACCAAGTGCAACAAGCACAATCAGCCTTGTAGGGAACTGGATCAACAACCCGAGTCCTGCCAACAACGTGTTCAGCGCCGATGGCGGCGGCGTGGTGCTTACAGGTGCTGCACAAAGCATTGGCGGTTCTTCGCCTACAGCTTTTTATAATCTGTCGCTGGCAGGCAATGGTGTCAAAACGCTGGCCGTAAACCAGAATACCGTGGGAGGGCAATCTACTTTTAGCGGCGTTCTGTCGGTAGGCGCCTCAACCCTGGATCTGAACAGCAACAATTTAAATGTGACCAACAGCGCTGTGGGCGCTATTACCCGCAGTAGCGGATACATCATCAGCGAAACGCCTTCCGCGACCAACCCCAGCACCATCCGTTGGTATCACCGTACGGTAGGAGGCTCCAAAGTCTATCCTTTCGGCGTTGCCGGCTCTTATATTCCTTTTACGTTTAATATTACAGGCCCAATGGCTAATGCAGCTGCTTATGTGGAGGTATCCACACGGGCTACAGCATCCTCCAATAACCAGCCCTGGGCAAGCGGTGTGTCGCACATGTATTCACCCAATGTGCCTTATGCCGATGGAAGCATCCCGGCGGTGATCGACCGCTGGTGGCAGGTAAATAACAGCCATGCTGTTACTGCTAATGCGACGTTCAGTTACCGCGGATCGGAAAATACGCTGAATCCTTTATACAATAATGGCCTGATCGGTGCTCAATACTGGGCGGGTGGCTGGCTTCCCAACAATGCCAACCTCGGTAGTGCTGCAGCGGTGACCTCGGGAGTGGGCTCTGTTACGGCATCCGGCCTGAGCACCTTCGGCCCCTGGGTACTTAGCTCCTTATTGTCGCCATTGCCCATCGAGCTGGTCTCCTTTGAGGGTAAGTGCTCCGGTGGTGAGGTCATCCTGAACTGGTGTACGGCTTCAGAGTCTAACAGCGATTATTTTTCGGTGGAGCAATCCGGCGACGGCCTCGACTTTATCCAGGTAGGCAGTGTGGCCGGTGCCGGGACCAGCGGTGAGAAACACTGCTACCAATACAAAACAGCGGCGATGAATGATGGCCTCACCTACTTCCGCCTTCGTCAAACCGACAAGAGCTCCAGGAGCGAAACCTTCCAGGTCATTTCAGTAGAAGCCTGCGATGGCCCTAAGGATCATGTTCTCATAGCCAGCGATGGCGGGAAAGACTTTGGTGTACTCTACAATGCCCCATCAGATCAGTCGCTGGAGGTGGTTATTCATAACACTTTGGGCCAGGTGGTAGAGGCAAGGTCCATCCGTGTTGCGAAAGGATATAACAACGTGCGTGTCGACGCAGGAAATTTACCGGAAGCCGTTTACTATGTAAGTGTTTTCAATGCTTCCAGGCAATTGACCACGAAGAAAATTATTGTTTCTTCGCTGAGCCACTAAATGAAGCATCCGGCTCATTCTAAAATTTATTTTCCGTTTTATCATTTCAGAAACGTTGAAGGCCTCATAACGAAACGTTGAGTAGACGCTATTATGGGTTGAAGGAAATGCCGCTTTGGGTTTTTCGTAAGTATCAGAGACCGATAGGGTTTTTGTACCTTCATGAGTAGCCCGTATCTTTAAATTCCCCTTTCAGGAAGCTCATCATCTTTTTTTGAGTGGTACTTATAGAGCAGGTCTTATGCAGGCTCAGCAGGCAGAACACAAGCGGCTGTCTCTTTCCGGAAATTACGCCGTCATGCCGACGCAGCGCAGCTATGGAGCAGGGGCGGGTAAGGCATGCAACGAACCAGGCTATTACAGTTATCCCGGTTTCGGTAAGCTCACCTTCAACGCACCGGAAGGAAAGTTGGTTGCAGAAGATCTTTCCAGGAGAACACCTTACAAGCGTTATGATGTTGACCTGGATCAACCCCTGTTTTTCTATATCGGGAAATCGACCAGGCCGATCAACTAGAGGCAAGCGCTGCTTAAGACAAGGCGATTTTTTTGATGGTCTGTACCCAGTCGTCGCCGCTATTGAGGCTTTCCACCAGTTGGATTTTTTCGCCGCCATGCTGATGAAAAATTTCCTGGTACTCGGTGCCGATCTCATACACTGTTTCCAGGCAATCGGCGGTGAAGGCCGGTGAAAAAACGAGGAGCTTTTTCATGCCTTTTTTCGCGAGGTCTTCCACCACTTTGTCACTGAACGGCTTCAGCCATTTATCATCGAGGCGGCTCTGGAAGCTGAGCGTGTATTTATCTGCGGGAAGGCTGAGCTTTGCCGCTACATCTTTCGTGGTTTGATAGCAGGCCGCTTTGTAGCAGTAATAATTTTCGTCGGTGAGTCCTTCTTCGCAATGATGGTCTTTGCAAAGGTAGCCATCGTTGTATACCTTGTCTACCTGTCTTTCGGGCAAGCCATGGTAGCTGAAGATGACATGGTCGTATGCTGATACATCGTGTTGCTTTCCGCGGTTCACGATGCAATCGATGTAATCGGAGTTGTCGTAATACTGGCTGATGATCTTCAGTTCGGGGATCACCCACCATTTGCTCACAATTTCCATAAAGCGCTGCAGGGCACTGCCGGTGCTGCTGGAGGCGTATTGCGGAAAGAGGGGAAACACAATGATTTTGTGGTAGCCTTCTTTTTTCATACGTTCCAGCACACTTTCCATGCTGGGGTTCTGGTAGCGCATGGCCAGCTCTACGGTATAATCGCTGCCCACTGCCAGCTGCAGTTTTTTGGCAAGATCGATGCTGTGCTTCAGTAGAGGAGAGCCTGTGGTTTCGTCCCAGATGGCTTTGTATAACTTAGAGGAATTGCCTGCTCTGAAGGGAACGATCACACCGTTTACCAGCAAGGTACGGGATAGCCAGGGAATATCGATCACACGTTCGTCATTCAGAAATTGCGTGAGGTATCTTCTCACGTCCGTTTTATGCGGACTGTCGGGTGTTCCCAGATTGAGTAAAAGGATGGCTGTTTTCTGTTTCATGTGTCAGGCGTTAAAACCGCGAAGCCCGCAAAGGTATTTTTTTTGGCAGAGTTCGCAAAGATGGAACAAAGATTATTTGAAATTGTTGGATATAAATCGTTATGACATCGTTTCTTCACTCGCTTCGGGTCGTTGCGTGCTTTTCCGGGCATGACCTGTGGTTAAAATCGCCCTGATTATTTATTTTCTCAATCCCCGATTTTTCAGCATTTTTGCCACATGAACCCTAGTCAACAAACAGAGAAAGGACCTAAGCGTATTGCCGTGATGGGAAGCACCGGAAGCATTGGTACGCAGGCACTGGAAGTGATCCGTGATAATCCCTCGCATTTTGAGGCGGAAGTGCTGGTTGCTCATTCCAATGCTGAGCTCCTGATCCGGCAAGCCATTGAATTTAAGCCGAATGCGGTGGTGATCGGCGATGAAAGCAAATACCGGCAGGTGAAAGATGCTTTGTTTTCGCACGATGTGAAAGTATATGCAGGTGAGAAATCGATTGAGCAGATCGTGGAGATGGAAACCATTGACATGGTGCTGGCGGCGATCGTGGGTTATGCAGGCCTGGCTTCGACCTTAAACGCCATTAACTACAAAAAGCAGATTGCCCTGGCCAATAAGGAAACGTTGGTGGTGGCAGGTGATATTGTCACAAAGCTCGCTTTTGAGAACGGCGTGAATTTATACCCGGTAGATTCCGAGCACTCCGCTATTTTTCAATGCCTGGCCGGAGAATTTCATAATGAGATCGAGAAAATCTATTTGACAGCCAGCGGCGGCCCTTTCCGTGGAAAGGACAGGGCTTTTCTGGCGGCTGTAAAAAAGGAGCAGGCACTTAAGCATCCGAACTGGGTGATGGGCGCCAAGATCACGATCGACTCTGCAAGTCTTATGAACAAAGGGCTTGAAGTGATCGAGGCCAAATGGCTGTTTAACTTAAAGCCGGAGCAGATTGACGTGATTGTGCATCCGCAAAGCATTGTGCATAGTATCGCACAGTTTACAGACGGAAGCATGAAAGCGCAGATGGGCCTGCCCGACATGAAGCTGCCGATCCAGTATGCGTTTACCTATCCTGACCGGATTCCAAGTCATTTTCCACGGTTTGATTTTTTGAAGTACCCCGAGCTTAGCTTTGAAAAAGCCGATACGTCTGTGTTCCGGAACCTGGGGCTGGCTTTTGATGCGATGCACAAAGGTGGTAATATGCCCTGCGTGCTTAATGCTGCCAACGAAGTGGTGGTTCAGGCATTCCTGGAAGACCGCGTGGGTTTTTTGCAGATGAGCGATGTGATTGCTTCCTGCCTCGACCGGATGCCTTTCATCAAAACGCCAACGGTAGCCGACTACAGGCAATGCGACACAGAAACACGCCTGCTCGCCAAAGAGCTACTCTCAACATAGAAAGAATGAAACGGTAGGGTCGTGTATATCGCCTTCCTGCTGACTATGGCAAATCTCTTGCCTGCACAGGATCAGCACGACGTCGATGCGCTGCCGTCGTATCTGACAAAACCCGATGACAGCCTGAAGCTCATGGCTCTCAGTGATCTTGCAATACAACAGGAGCGGTGTGAGAAAGGCTGTTTCGATTTCATTCAAAGGTGTTGAGGTCGGAAAGAAATTGAAGAGAGAAGCCAGCCTTGGCCAGGCCTACAGCGATCTGGGAACGATGCAACGATCATCGCGGAGACGGAGAGGCAGCCGTTGCTTTTTCTTTTTTCGGGCCTGCCTGAAAATGATAAGGCGGTATTTAAAATACCTGTGTGCAGGTATGTTTTTCGCAAGAGAGACCGGTTAATTTAGGTTCAAAAAATAACATGAAAAAATATTTTTTAGCCATGTTGGCGATAGCCTCTGTTTTAGGTGTAAAGGCACAATACACGCTCACGGCAAGTTCAAATCCTGTAGTAGGGGATATTTATCAGTATTATTATATGGATACTACAGGTGTCACGTTTGGCAGTACGGGCACGGCACAGGTATGGGATTACACCAACCTGGTAGTTTCTTATCCCCCTCTTGTGACGGAAACTTATACCACTGTTGCTTCTACGCCAAACGCTTCGTTGTTCCCTGCTGCCAATATAGCTTCGGAAACCAATGCAGGATATTTTGAATATTATAATATGTCTGCAACAGAAAGAAGCCTGATCGGCTGGACTAATAGCGTGACACAATCAGTAAACGCAAACCCGGTAGTATTTTCCGTCTTGCCGTTCAGTTACGGTAGTAGCGCCGTTAGCAATAATTTTACGACAACTTCCATGTCTTCCCTTGGGCCTAACTCAAATTATTCCGGTGTTATGACCCTTACAGCCGAAGGCACAGGAACTTTGATCCTGCCTGATGGAACGGCGTATTCCAATGTGCTGAAAATAAAAACCGTGAAAACCGATACCCTGATCGGTTATAACGGCTTTTCCATGAAAGTATCCTGCAAATGGTATTCAGCAGTCTCTAAATTTCCTTTGCTTGAAGTTTCGGTGACTATTCTTCATGATGGTGGATCAGGTCCTCCCTTTGTAAATAAAGTAATACGGATGAACGATATTCGTGATGTTGGCCTGTACGAACCGGCTGATACAAAAACGGAATTTTCAATCTATCCGAATCCGTCACAAACGCAGGTCTTTGTCGATTTTGAGACAAGCCCTGAAAAATCATATTCCATAGACATTATTGACATACGGGGCAGTATCGTAAAGCGGGAGACATTCAGATCCGTAAAGAACGGGATGCAGCATAACCGCATCGATCTCTCCGTATTGAGTGCGGGCACTTATTTTGTAAAGCTCCGCAGCGAGGGCAAGGAAGGTATGCGGCAGCTCGTGATCGAATGATCCGGATCTTTTGAAGAAAGCCCGGTGCGCTATGCGCCGGGCTTTTTTGCGTATGTGGCCGTCATGAATACTGCCTTCGCATTCAGGCGTCTTTTTTGCGCCCAAATTGCCCTAAAATTGTCTAAAATCGGGAATTTCTTGCCTTTACTTGGCTATACATTAGTATATTCGTAAATTATTTTAAAAAAAACAGGAGCATAACCGTTTATGGGAACCTTTATCAATATTGCACAATTTATCGCAAGTCTTGGATTATTGATCTTACTGCATGAGTTCGGGCATTTTATCGCCGCCCGTGCTTTCAAGATCCGTGTAGATAAATTTTATTTATTCTTCGACTTTTTATTCCCGCTTCCGGGCGTATTGAACTTTGCCATCTTCAAAAAGAAGATTGGCGATACGGAGTACGGCCTGGGCTGGTTCCCGATGGGCGGCTATGTGCAGATTGCCGGTATGATCGATGAAAGCCTCGACACAGAGCAAATGAGCAAACCGGCAGAGCCCTGGGAGTTCAGGGCGCATCCGGCCTGGCAGCGGCTGATTGTGATGCTCGGTGGTATCATCGTCAATGTTTTACTGGCCTTCCTCATTTATGCCATGATCCTGTTTACCTGGGGCGAGGAAAAAATTCCGATGAGCAGCCTTAAAGATGGCATCGAATGCTCCGACTCCCTGGGTATGGCCGTGGGTTTCCGCACCGGCGATAAAATCATTTCGGTAGATGGGAAACCGGTGAAATACCTGGACGACCTGCGTGTCGAGATCCTCCTGGGTAAGACCGTTCAGATCGACCGTGGTGGCCAGAAAGTAGAAGTGGTATTGCCAAAAGATTTTATCGACCAGATCGCCACCTCAGAGAAATTCGGTTTTGGGATGCCGCGTCAGCCCTCACAGTTTTTATCCTTCAAGGAAAATTCCCAGAACAAGATGGTACTCCTTCAGAAAGGAGATAAGATCACAGGAATCAATGATTCGATCAAGGTGCAGTACCGCGACGAATTACTTACCGCGCTCAAGCCATTTGCCAACCATAGCGTGAGGCTTAATGTTATGAGAGGCTCAGATACCTTATCTGTTCCGGTCAAAGTTTCAGACAAAGGGTTGCTCAACGCTCTGATTGGTGTGGAAGATCTTGAGAAAGCCGGAATCCTTTCTGTAGAGACCAAAAAATTTGGCTTCTTCGAATCTTTTCCTGCGGGAGTAGCCTTAACCTTCGACAAACTTGATTTTTATGTGAGGCAGTTCAAGCTCATCTTTACGCCGAGCACCGGTGGCTATAAACACATCGGCGGCTTCAAGTCGATGGCCAAGATGTTTGGTGACAAATGGATCTGGGAGGATTTCTGGAACCGTACCGCCTTCCTGTCCATCGTGCTGGCCTTTATGAACCTGTTGCCGATTCCGGCCCTGGATGGCGGTCACGTGGTATTTACACTGTATGAAATGATCACGCGCCGAGCGCCGAGTGTGAAAGTACTCACCTACGCGCAGTATATAGGCATGGCTATTATACTCACGCTTATGTTATATGCCAACCTGAACGATTTCCTGCATTTTTTCAAATAGGGTGAAACAGTAAAGTTGATGAGGCTTTATCCGTTTTTTTGAAAAGTAACTTTTTTACGGCTCACCGTTATAGAGGCATTAAATGAAAACAGCAACCACGAGGCATATACTAAAAGCGGCTTTCTTCTTTTTATTCTGTATCCTCTGCATGCCGGTGCAGGCCCAGGACAAGACGATCAGCAGCGGTACCGTTGCGGCTACTAACAGCGGCCCTAAGAAGCATAAGATCATGATCGTGCCTTTCGAGAGCAGGATGTACCTGAGCGAGATCGATTTTCTGATCAACAAGGAGTCAAAGCTGAGCGCCCGTCAAATTAAGAGCCTCATGCGCGACGGCATGAACGAGCAATTGTATAAAAAGCTGAAATCAAAAATGGGTGTGGTCGATCTGCTGGACGACACCGTGAAAACCAAAAAGGACCTTGAGGATATCTACCGTTTTTTGAGCTACCAGTATCAGAAAGTTCCTAATCAGGAGCACTACAAAGCCCCCGAAAAAGAAAAACAGCAAAAGGCCATTGAGAAGGGGCAGTTGAATGTGGAAAGTAACAGCGACGCCCGTTTCATGAATGCCAAGATCAAGAGCGCTTCTCTTGTGCCTTACCTATACGGAAAATATAAAACCGATCTTTACCTTTTTATCAATGAGCTTGACATCAAAGCGCTGAGCGGCCCTGCGGCCGATATGAGCACGAATGCCGCCCGGAAAATCGTATTGCATTATACGGTGTATACCTACGATGCCAAAGAGATCAACTCCGGTATTGCGGAAGTAGACCTTCCTGCTTCTGTTAACAATCCCAACAAAATCATCAATTCCTATTTCAGCCAACTGGCTGATATCATTGCCGCAAGAATTGACAAAGCCCTGCTTTCTGTTAAATAATTAGGAAAAGAGGGTTGTTAATAAGTCCTGCAACGCGCATTTCCTTTTAAGGCGAATCCCTTTATTTTTGTTTTATCAATACAGTTAGCGCCTGTCGGTATCCGGGAGTAAGGAAAGCCGCAGGCTGTAATTAATTTAGTCAAATTATGAAACATATCTTTATAAGCCTGTGGGCATTGGCCCTGATCGCGACATCCTGCGTGCCGCAGAGAAAGCTGGAAGAAACAGAAGCCAGGTTAACCGATTGTGAAACCTCATTGTCGGCAGCTAAAAAATCAGGACAGGAATGCGAAGCGGCTTTAGCGGAAGCAAAAGAAAAAATAGCAAAAGAAGAAAAAGAACTGGCCGGCCTGCAAAGGGATACGGCTACCATTGGAAACAACCTGCGACTTCTTTCCAGCAAATATGATAAGCTGAACATGGTGAACGATCAGTTGCTGGACAAATATAACCGTATGCTGATCGGTTCTGAAAAAGACAATGCTGCCCTCAGCGGCAAGCTGCAAATGACCCAGGAGCAGCTTCTGAAAAAAGAAGATGAGCTGAAAGCCCTGGAGCTGAGGCTTAATAAGCAGCAACAGGACCTCGATCTGCTTTCTGCCGAAGTAAAGAAACGGGAAGC
The DNA here is from genome assembly GCA_943362175.1 of Hydrocarboniphaga daqingensis. Classification (GTDB taxonomy): domain Bacteria; phylum Bacteroidota; class Bacteroidia; order B-17B0; family Aurantibacillaceae; genus UBA4416. Next base: position 93,483 of record CALRIU020000019.1, read on the forward strand.
CCGGGTGAACGAGCTGGAAGACGTCTTAAAGAAAAAAGACCAGGCAACAGCCGACCTCAAAAAGAAATTGCAGGATGCCCTGTTTAATTTTGAGAACAAAGGCCTGACCATTACACAAAAGAACGGAAAGGTATACGTGAGCATGGATGAATCCCTGCTATTTGCGAGCGGAAAAACCGACGTTCAGCCTAAGGGCGTGGAAGCCTTGAAAAACCTGGCAAAAGTGCTGGAACAAAATACCGAGATCAATATCCTTGTGGAAGGCCATACCGATGATGTGCCGATGAAAGGTGCCGGAGAAATCAAGGATAACTGGGACCTGAGTGTGATCAGGGCAACCTCGGTCACAAAGATCTTATTGCAAAATGCCAAAATAGACCCTACGCGTATTACATCAGCCGGCCGTGGAGAATTCTTCCCTCTGGACCCGGCCAAGACGTCGGAAGCACGCAAGAAAAACCGCCGCACAGAAATTATTTTAACGCCCAAATTGGATGAGCTGTTAAAAGTCCTGGAAGGTAACTGATCCAATAACTAATTATTAACTTTTAAAAACTTAGTATTATGGGAATGATGAAAGAATTTAAAGAATTTGTCATGCGCGGCAATGTTATTGATCTTGCCGTAGGTGTGATTATTGGCGGTGCCTTTAACAAGATCGTATCGTCGTTGATTGAAGATGTAATAACACCGTTGATGCTTAAGCCGGTGTTGGAGGCTGCGCACGTTTCTACCCTTCAGGAGTACGCCTGGCACGGCGCTAAAATAGGCATGTTCCTCAGCTCGGTTATTACATTTGTTCTTACCGCTTTTGTCTTATTTCTTATCATTAAAGGCATGAACGCCGCTAAGAAAAAAGAAGAGGCCGCCCCTGCACCTCCGGCTGAGCCAAGCAATGAAGAGAAGCTGTTGATGGAGATCCGCGACGCTTTGAAAAATAAATAAGCCATGATAAAAATCCCTTCGCTGCTCAGCGGAGGGATTTTTTCTTTGATATGGAATCCTGGAAGCTTTATGCCCTTGGGCTTGTAACCCTGAACACGCTGACCTATCTCCTGATGTGTTATGATAAATACCGCTCCAAACGCGGCGGGCAGCGCATTCCGGAAAACACCTTGTTTATGATGGCCCTGGCTTTTGGTGCTGCCGGCATTTATGCGGGCATGCAAGCGCCCTTGTACCATAAAGCCGCGAAGCCCAGGTTCAGGATCGGGATCCCACTGTTGATCGTTTTCAACGTCCTGTTGGTCTGTTTTTTAATTGCCTGATTATTCAGTACCTTGCAGCATGAGAATTTTGCTGTTGTTTTATGTGCTGTCGTTTTTTAGTGCAGCCCATGCTCAGACAGGCCCGCGGCCCGGCTCTCCCCAGCCGCAAAAACCCGATTCGATCTGCTACATCTACCAGAAAGCACAAAACGATACAGCCCGGTTGAAAGCGCTGATGGCGCTTACAGACGCTTATGACGATCAGAATGATTTTAAGAACATCGGTCTGTACAACGGGCTGAAAGTAAAGCTTGCCCAAAAGCTGAAGGCCTCCCGCGATCCACGGACGGCACTGCTTGGCAGGCAGGGAGAAGCTTCGTATTTTTTTCAGCTGGGGAGTGTGGCCAAGGACCAGGGGAATGCGCGGCAGGCACTCAGCTATTTTTTTCATTCTTTTGATTTGTACCGGGCCATAGGAGATGAGCTGGAGCAGGCGGTCCTTCTGTCGCATATCGCTTCTACCTATTCCATGATGGGGAACTACAGCGAGTCGCTTTTGTACTGCTTCAAGTCCCTCAAGAAAAAAGAAAAGCTGGGAGACCAGGCACAGGTAGCCGGGGAGCTCAATAATATCGGCGCTATTTACTGCGACATCCGCAGCTATTCCAAAGCACTTGTTTATATGAACAGGGCGAAGGACATCAGCGAGAAACAGAAGGACAAAAAATCCACAGCATTGTACATGGGCAACATCGGCCATTGTTACCAGCTGCTTTGTGATTCGGCTTTTGAGGTAAATAATGTCGGCCTTTCCCTGCAGCTGCAGAACAAAGCACTCGGCTATTATTTCGCTGCCCTTAAGATGTCGGAAGAAGTCGCCGATATCGATAATGCTTCTATTTGCCTGGAAAACATCGGGATCATTTATTCCAATGTGTATGAGTATAAAAAAGCCCTGCCTTATCTGTTGAAAGCGTTTGAGCTGTATAAGCAGCTGGGGCTTAAAGCCGAGCAGTCCTACTGCCTCGTCATGCTGGGCGAAGCCTACCGCGGCACAGGCCAGATGCAGAAAGCCGAAGAATCCTACGCACAGTCCATTGAGCTTGCCGCACAAACACACTCCAACTATTACATGATGGAGGCGAACCTGGGAAACAGTGAGTTTTACGAAAAGACAAAGCGCCCGGCAAGGGCCCTGAAATATTACAGGGATTATGTGGCCAATAAAGACAGCATTTTTAACAGCGAAAAAACCAAGGCCCTGGCCCGTACGGAATTGAATTACGAATTCGAAAAAAAAGAAGCGGCCATCACATTTGAAAACGGGAGAATGTTGTATCAGCTGGAGGCTGTCAACAAGCAGAACAAACAGTGGCTCCTTTTCTTCATCATACTCATCGTTTTGGTGCTGATCGTTTTGTTTTCCGTGAAGCGCGCCTATGATAACAAAAAAAAACTCACCCTGCTGCTGGCTGCCGAAGATCAGAGAAAAGATGTCCTGCTGCAGGAAGTGCATCACCGCATTAATAATAATTTGCAGATCATTTCCAGCCTCCTGACCTTACAGGCCAATAATGCGGAAGATGAAAAACTCTCGGAGTACCTCTTGCAGAGCCAGAACAGGATCCAGTCCTTGTCGGCCATGCATGAGCTTCTCTATGATACGAACTCGCCCCTGCACATCGATATGAAAGAATACCTTTCCAGGGCGCTCGACTTTCACCGCGAGGTAGCGGCATCCATGCCTGTACCCATTACCATACACGAGCATGTGGAGGCCGTGAAGTTTCCGACGAAGCTGGCGGTTCCTGTGGCCCTGATCATCAATGAGCTGGTCACCAATTCCCTCAAGTATGCCTTTACAGGCAGGAAGGAAGGGCAGGTCAATGTAAGCCTCAGGAAGCAGGAAGGGAATAAATGGTTGGTCACGGTATCTGACAACGGCAAAGGGCTTCCGGAAGAAGGGGGAGGCCGTAAAGACAGCCTGGGCCTGAAACTGGTAAATATTATGACCCGGCAGATCAAAGGAAAATTTGTTTCGGAAAATAAGGGAGGCGCCAGCTTCAGCCTCCTGTTTGAATTAATCGTTAACACATAAATGATGCAGCTAAGCACCGGAAGAAAAAATTATACTTCAGGAATGGCATGGGCCGATGGCTTTTCTATGCGCGGTAATGCGTTATGTTGCAGCATGTATCCACTCCTGCTGTTATTTTTTCTCTTAGGCTTAGGATCTGTTGTGAAGGCACAGCAAGATACGGCCGCGGTGATAGAGCTTCACAAAAAAATCAGAGGCTTTCAACTGAACGATCAGGTCGACTCGGTCATGTATTACGAGACCCAGGCACTTAAGATCTCGGAAAAGATCGGTTACGAATATGGGAAGACCCATGCGCTTACTTCTTTTGGATTGATCTATCGCATCAAAGGAGAATACTCCAAAGCCCTGGATAATTTTTTTAAGGCCCTGGCAATCTACGAGCACAAAAAAGACACCTTCCATATTCTGGTGCAGATCAGCAATATTGCTTCGGTGTATTATTTTCAGGGTGATATTAAAAAAGCGAAAACCTACTACCTGGATGCCATTGCGATAAGCCGCCGCATCGGCGATCGGCGCATTGAGTCGGACAACCTCTGCAACCTGGCCGGTGTGTATAACGACGAAGGGGATTATGTGAATTCGGGGAAATGCCTCAACGATGCCCTGAAGATAGACCGGGAGATGAAGAACGATGTTGGGGTCACCCATGAGCTTGTGGATCTCGGGCAGCTTTACCTCGGCACCGCCGAATATGAAAAAGCACTGGCCTTTGCAAAAGAAGCGCTGGCGCTTTCAGAAAAACTCGGCTACGAGGATGTGATCTCCACCTGCTACAAAACGATGGGGCAGGCCAGCTTTAAGATGCATAAACATGCGGATGCCGAAAGCTACTTTTTGAAAGCCCTGAAAATTTCCAGGGAAATGCATGACATGAATGACAAGATGCAGGTTGAAGGAAATCTCAGCGATTTTTATGAAGCCACGGGCAAACCGGACAAGGCGCTTCTGCATTATAAAAATTACACTCAGTACCGCGATAGCATGTATAATGAGGAGAACACGCGTAAATCGGTAGAAACGGAAATGAATTATGAGTTTGATAAGAAGCAGGCGGCCATCAAATATGAAAATGATAAGCTTGTGTATCAGCTTGAGGCAGATAACACATTGCACAAGCAATGGCGCTTGTTTTTTATTGTAGTTATCATCCTCACCCTGGTGGTGCTTTTCTTTGTGAAACGGGCATACGACAACAAGAAAAAGCTGGCGGCCCTGCTGGCAGCGGAAGATCAACGGAAAGATGTGTTGCTGCAGGAAGTACATCACCGCATCAACAACAATTTGCAGATCATTTCCAGCCTCCTGACCTTGCAGGCCAACACCGCTGAGAACGAAAAGCTGACGGAGTACCTTGTGCAGAGCCAGAACCGCATCCAGTCCTTATCCGCCATGCATGAGCTTCTCTACGATACCAATTCGCCTTTGGAGATCAACATGAAGGACTACCTGCACAAAGTGCTGGACTTTCACCGCGACGTAGCAGGGTCCATGCCTATTCCGGTAACGATAGAAGAAGACGTGGCCTCTGTGTTCTTCCCGACGAAGCTGGCAGTTCCGGTGGCCCTGATCATCAACGAGCTGGTCACCAATTCGCTGAAATATGCTTTTGCCGGAAAGAAAAAGGGCCGAGTGAAAGTGACCCTTCAGGGAAATCCCGGAGAAAATAGCTGGATGGTGACCGTGTCGGATAACGGCAAAGGTTTACCTGCAGAAGGCGGTGGACGCAAAGACAGCCTGGGACTCAAGCTGGTGAATATTATGACGCGTCAAATCAAAGGAACATTCCTTTCAAAAAATGAACAGGGAGCATTTTTTAGTCTTATCTTTAACCTGGTTAAAAACAAAGAGGGTTAATGAATTCGTCAAGATTTTTGGTTGTAGAAGATGAGCTCCTGATTGCTGAGACAATTTCCGATTTTTTAAAAAAGGAAGGGTGTCAAACTATTACATTGGTAGAATCCGTTGAAGAAGCCGTGGAGCATATCGAAGGCAACCCGGTTGATTTTGTGTTGACGGATATTGCTCTTGGAAAAGACAAAACCGGGATCGACCTGGGGAACCTGCTTCATACCAAATATAAAATTCCTTTCATCTATATTACCTCGCATGCCGATAAGACGATGATCGATAAGGCCAAGCATACCAGACCGAATGCATACATTGTTAAACCTTTTAAAAAAGAAGACCTGCTGGTTGCCATTGAGCTCGGGCTCTATAATTCCCTGAATACACCTGCCGTTTCGGATAGCGAAGAGCTGATCGTGAAAGAGGGCAGGGCCATGGTGCGGCTATACCATACAACTATCCTGTGGATAGAGTCGGATGGAAATTACAGCACGATCCGTTTGAAGGACGACAAACGGCGTGTCATCCGTCAATCCTTATCCGAATTGCAGGAGCAATTACCTGCAACCGGTTTTATCCGGATTCATAAATCTTACCTTGTGAATAAAACACATGTCATGGAGTTGAATGCCAATAGTCTTGTCATTCATGGTACGGAGCTTCCTATCGGCCGTGCTTACCAGACAAACCTCGCCGGCGTTTTTAAAAAATAAACCGGGTATTAGTAACTGTTTCTGTCTTATCTCTATACGGGTATAAATAACCGTTTTTTCAATTTTCGTACACTTAAACACGTCGTTCACACCATTTTCAATAAAATGGTCGATGAAAGGGGTATTTTCGCAGATAAGAATTAAATTTTATAACCCCCATGAAACATTTTCTTATCATTTTATATACTTTATTAACAAGTGCGGCCATTGCACAATGTGGTAACGGTAATACATTTGTTCCCGGGTCGCTGACTCCTCCGGGTGTAGGTCAGAGTACTTCGCTCACATTCAATTCCGGGCAATACGTACTGGCTTATGTACAAGGTGGGGCCAATTACCAGGTTTCTACCTGTGGCGGCTCTACAGGCGGCGGGCCAACCTACGATACCCAGCTCACCGTATACGACAATGCGACAGGAGCTTTCCTTGGTTACAACGATGACGCCTGTGGTCTGCAATCAAGCCTGAATTTCACCCCTTCGTTTTGTGGCTATGTGCGTATCCTGCTCCACCAGTATTCCTGCAACGGCTCCAACCTGCCCTGGATTGTAACGATGACGCAGAACACCGCAGGAGCCCTGCAAACCTATACACTTCCGGCAGTGAGCTCGCAAACCAATGTTTCCTGCTTCGGCGCGGCAAACGGGCAGGCCGAGGTGAGTGTCACCGGTACAACAGGTGCCGTCCGGTATAGCTGGGCGCCGTCGGGCGGAACTGCTGCCCTGGCAACAGGTCTGTCGCCCGGAATATATACGGTTACGGTGACGGATGCCGCCTGCCAGGGAACGATCCAGACCTATACGATTACGCAGCCTGGCGCATTAACCGCCACAAGCTCACGCACCAATGTCAGCTGCTTCGGCGGATCGAACGGATTGGCTGAGGTTACTGTGTCCGGTGGAACACTTCCCTATACTTACACATGGTCTCCTTCAGGAGGCAACAATGCTTTATCTTCCGCTTTATCCATAGGAAACTATACAAATGCCATTACAGATGCAAACGGATGTACAACATCGGCGAGTGTTACTATTTCGGAGCCTACAGCTCTCACTATTAGTGCGGCATCGGGCTCGGTTTCCTGTTTTGGAGGAAGCACAGGCACTGCTACAGTTTCTGTTTCGGGTGGTACAATGCCTTATACCTACGATTGGGCACCCGGCACGCCGACAGGGGACGGGACTTCGGTAGTAAGCGGCCTGACAGTTGGGAACTGGAGCTGCTCCGTCATTGACGGCAATGGCTGTGCGATTTCGGAAACAGTGACGGTTGCTGAACCTTCGCCGCTTAGCTCCGCTGTTACAGCTACCAACGCAACCTGTTTTGGAGGAGCCAATGGCGCAGCCAACGTTTCGGTTTCCGGTGGAACACCCGGTTATACTTATGTGTGGTCGCCGGCCGGCGGAACAGGGGCAACAGCAAGCAGTCTGACGGCAGGTAACTATACCGTAACGGTTACCGACGCAAACAGCTGTACGATCACCAATACCATCGCGATTTCGCAGCCCACTTCTTTAATGGTTCCGGCAGCAACTACCAGCGTTGCCTGTAACGGTGGGAGCACAGGTTCGGCCACCATTACCGCTACAGGCGGCACAGCCGGTTATACGTACTTATGGTCTACAGCCGCCACAACATCAGTGATCACGGGACAAGCCGCAGGCGTTAAGTCCTACACGGTTACCGACGCCAATAGCTGTACGGCTACCGGCAGCGTCACCATCACTCAACCATCTGCCCTGGCCACAAGCACGGCGGTAAGCCATGTGTTATGCAATAGCGGAAGCACGGGCTCAGCCACAGTAACAGCCACAGGAGGTACAGCCGGTTATACTTATCTCTGGTCGACAGCCGCTACAGCGTCCGTGATCACCGGACAAACTGTGGGCGTTAAAACAGTCACCGTGACCGATGCCAACGCTTGTAGCACAACCAACACCGTCACGATCACTGAACCAACGGCCCTGGCTACTGCCACAGCAGTCACCAACAATATCTGCAACGGCGGCAGCACAGGCTCTGCCACAGTCACAGCCAGTGGTGGTACAGCAGGTTATACTTACCTCTGGTCTACTGCCGCCACAACGTCCGTGATCACCGGACAAACCGCCGGCGTGAAAACGGTGACGGTGACCGATGCCAACGGCTGTACAATAACAAACAGTGTTAGCATCACTCAGCCTGCCACGGGCGTGAGCTCCGGTACTGCGGCGATCAATGTCTTATGTTTCGGAAACAGCACCGGCTCTGCCACAGTCACAGCCTCAGGTGGCACAGCCGGCTATACTTACTTATGGTCCACCGCTGCCACCACCTCCGTGATTACCGGACAAACTGCCGGTGTGAAAACGGTGACGGTGACCGATGCCAATGGCTGTACCACGACGAACTCTGTCAGCATCACACAACCGGCAACAGCCCTCACTACAGCAACAGCCGTCAGCCATGTGTTATGTAATGCAGGAAGCACAGGCTCCGCAACTGTAACCGCCAGCGGCGGAACAGGCGCCTATACCTACTTATGGTCGACGGCCGCCACCACTTCTGTGATCACCGGCCAAACTGCGGGCGTTAAAACAGTCACCGTGACCGACGCCAACGGATGTGCTGCAACCAATACCGTCACGATCACTCAACCAACAGCCCTGGCTACTGCCACAGCAGCCACCAACATTTTATGCTTTGGCGGGAGCACCGGCTCTGCCACAATCACAGCCAGTGGCGGCACAGCAGGTTATACTTACCTCTGGTCTACTGCCGCTACAACGTCCGTAATTACCGGACAAACCGCCGGCGTGAAAACCGTAACGGTGACCGATGCCAACGGCTGTACAAGAACAAACAGCGTCACAATTACCCAGCCTGCTACAGCAGTCAGCAGTTCCACAGCGGCAACCAATGTCTTGTGCTTCGGAAACAGCACCGGCTCTGCCACAGTCACAGCCTCAGGCGGCACAGCCGGCTATACTTACTTATGGTCGACGGCTGCCACCACCTCCGTGATTACCGGACAAACTGCCGGCGTGAAAACGGTGACCGTGACCGATGCCAATGGATGCACTACAACTAACTCTGTCAGCATCACACAACCGGCAACAGCCCTCACTACGGCAACAGCCGTCAGCCATGTGTTATGTAATGCAGGAAGCACCGGCTCTGCCACAGTCACAGCCAGTGGCGGCACAACAGGCTACACTTACTTATGGTCTACTGCCGCTACAACGTCCGTAATTACCGGACAAACCGCCGGCGTGAAAACTGTGACCGTGACTGATGCCAACGGATGTACCTCACTCAATTCAGTAAACATTACCCAGCCCGCTACAGCCCTGGGCACAGCCACGGCAGTAAGCCATGTCCTGTGTAACGGAAACAGCACGGGCTCAGCGACAATCACAGCTTCAGGCGGCACAGCCGGTTATACCTACCTATGGTCGACGGCTGCCACCACCTCCGTGATCACCGGACAAACTGCCGGCGTGAAAACCGTGACCGTGACTGATGCTAATGGATGTACCACAGCTAACTCTGTCTCTATCACCCAACCCGCTACAGCCCTGAGCACAGCTACGGCAGTCATTAATGTCTTATGCTTCGGAAACAGCACCGGCTCTGCGACAGTAACCGCCTCAGGCGGCACAGCCGGCTATACCTACTTATGGTCTACCGCTGCCACCACCTCCGTGATCACCGGACAAACCGCCGGCGTAAAAACGGTGACCGTGACCGATGCCAACGGCTGTACAAGAACAAACTCTGTCAGCATCACACAACCTGTTACTGCCCTGAGTACAGCAACAGCGGTAAGTAATGTATTATGCAATAGCGGCAGCACCGGCTCCGCGACAGTCACAGCCTCAGGTGGCACAGCCGGTTATACTTACTTATGGTCAACAGCCGCTACCACGTCCGTGATCACCGGACAAACCTCCGGCGTGAAAACCGTGACGGTGACCGATGCGAACGGCTGTACTTCACTCAATTCAGTAAACATTACCCAGCCCGCTACAGCCCTGAGCACAGCCACAACAGTGAGTAATGTCCTGTGTAACGGAAACAGCACGGGCTCTGCGACAGTCACCGCCTCAGGCGGCACAGCCGGTTATACCTACCTATGGTCTACTGCTGCCACCACCTCTGTGATCACCGGACAAACCTCCGGCGTGAAAACCGTGACCGTGACTGATGCTAATGGATGTACCACAGCTAACTCTGTCTCTATCACCCAACCCGCTACAGCCCTGAGCACAGCTACGGCAGTCATTAATGTCTTATGCTTCGGAAACAGCACGGGCTCTGCGACAGTCACAGCCTCAGGCGGTACAGCCGGCTATACCTACTTGTGGTCTACCGCTGCCACCACCTCCGTGATCACCGGACAAACCGCCGGCGTTAAAACCGTAACAGTGACCGATGCCAATGGTTGTACTACAACGAATTCAGTTAGCATCACTCAACCCGCAGCTGGCTTATCAGCCACCCAAACACAAACCAACGTTACCTGTGTGATCAACGGTAGAGCCGCAGTCACTGTCAGCGGCGGCACACCGGCTTATACCTATACCTGGTCACCGGCCGGCGGAAACGCCGCCACGTCTACAACACTCAGCGCCGGAAGCTATACCTGCAGTATCACAGACGCCAATAACTGTACGCTTGCCAGCCTCTTTAGCATTACAGCGAATACGGT
>CALRIU020000020.1:0-103380 GCA_943362175.1 Hydrocarboniphaga daqingensis
TTTTCTACAACCGATACGGGCTTTGAAGCTTATATCCAGGAGGAGTTTGATAACGAAGCCGACCTTAATACCATCAGCTTCGATGATTTCAGCTTTTCATTTGTAAGAACGGTAATCCCCAAAACGAACTGGAACGAAGAATGGGAGAAGAATTTCAACCCGGTATATGTAGATGACCTGGTGTGCATCCGCGCCGGGTTCCATCCGAAATCGGCAACGGCGAAGCACGACATCATCATCACGCCCAAGATGAGCTTTGGCACCGGCCACCATGATACCACCTGGCTGGTGAGCAAAACCATGTTTGAGCTGGACTTCAAGAACAAACATGTGCTCGACATGGGCTGTGGCACAGGCATCCTGGCCATTCTCGCAAAGCAGCTGGGCGCTTCTTCCGTACTCGGGATCGACATCGACGACTGGAGCATCGAGAACTCCATCGAAAATGCAGAGATCAACAAGGCCGCCGACATCATCTTCAAAAAAGGCGATGCGTCATTGCTTCCTGCGACAGAGACCTTCGACACGATCCTTGCTAACATTAATAAAAATGTTCTGAAAAAAGACATGGCCTCTTATTTCCGGGCCCTGAAAAAAAACGGGACCTTGCTGCTGAGCGGTTTTTTCGGTACGGATGTGGAAGAGCTCAAAGAGCTGGCGACCACGCTCGGCTTTACTTTCGAAAAAAGCTATACCAAAAACGAATGGGCTGTCATTAAATTAAACAAATAACCAAGACCCCGTATCATCCCTTGATGAACCTGTTTTTTTAGCATAATAGTTTAGCGATTACACCGATGCAACCTTCCTTTCATGAAATACAGCGCTTCAACAAATGGTGGCATTACCTCATCATAGGCTCACCGTTTGTGCTGGGCCTCATTGTGGGCCTGGCCATGTATGCCGATATCAGCCGGAAGATCGCAGCCTCAGGCCCCACACCACTTTTGGTGATAGGCTCCACCATCCTTGGCACCTTTCTGCTGTTCGTTTGGTTCCTGTACCTGAAGCTGGAAACGCGCATCGATGCACAGGGCCTCTATGTCAGGTTTCACGGCATCCCGTTCTGCAAGCGAATGATTGCCTGGTCCGACATCAAAACGATTTCTGTAATGACGTATTCTCCTTTATCCGATTACGGCGGCTGGGGCGTACGCTATGGCATGGCCGGAAACGGCTGGTGCTACAACGTATCAGGCGGCAATGGCATTAAGCTCTTTTACCAGAATGGCAAACCTTTTTTGATCGGCACGCAACAGGCAGATGCTGCGCGGAATATCATCGAACATTATTTTAAATCCTAATACCCGTGGAAATCACTTATACCAGAATTACGCCCCAGATCATCGAAAGCCTCCGCCAAATGGTGGATGCAGAAGACCTTCTCAGCGATGAGGAAAGTCTTGAAAAATACGGACAGGACGAAACGGAAGATTTGCTTTATAAGCCGGAGGTGGTCCTCAGGCCGAAGACCGTTAGCCAGATCTCGGAGATCATGAAGCTGGCCAATGCCCTGCGGATCCCGGTAACGGTACGCGGTGCAGGGACAGGCCTTAGTGGCGCTGCCCTGCCTGTATACGGAGGTATCGTCATCAGCATGGAACGCTTCAACAAAATCCTGCAGATCGATGAGCGGAACTTACAGGCTACCGTCGAGCCGGGTGTCATCAATTACATCTTCCAGGAAGAGGTGAAAAAACTAGGGCTCTTCTACCCGCCCGATCCGGCAAGCTGGGGAAGCTGTTCCCTGGGCGGCAATGTAGCGCACAGCAGCGGCGGCCCCAAAGCGGTAAAGTATGGCACCACGCGGGATTATGTCCTCAACCTCGAAATGGTATTGCCAAACGGCGAGGTGATCCTGACCGGGGCCAATACCCTAAAATATTCAACGGGCTACAACTTAACGCATCTGATGATCGGCAGCGAAGGAACGCTGGGCATCATCACGAAGATTGTGTTCCGGCTTATTCCATTGCCGAAACATGATCTGCTCATGCTGGTACCTTTTACTTCGGCAGAGAAAGCCTGCGAAGCTGTGGGCGCTACGTTCAGGGCAGGTATTACGCCAAGTGCGATGGAGTTCATGGAGCGCGATGCCATCGACTGGAGCATCAAATATGCAGGGGAAGTAAACTTCAGCATCAAACCCGAATGGCAGGCGCTGCTATTGATCGAGGTAGACGGCAATAATATGGATGTCCTGTTCAGTGATTGTGAAACCATCAGCCAGATCATGACAGATCATGGCTGCGATGATATTCTCATGGCCGATACAGCCGACCAGAAAGCCTCGCTGTGGAAGATCCGCCGCAAGGTAGGCGAAGCCGTCAAAAGCAATTCCGTGTATAAGGAGGAAGACACGGTCGTACCGAGGGCCGAATTACCTGTCCTGCTGAAAGGTGTGAAAGCCATCGGCAGCAAATATGGCTTTAAGAGTGTGTGCTACGGCCATGCCGGCGATGGCAACCTGCACGTCAACATCATCAAGGGTGATTTAGCGGATGAGGTATGGGACCGGGAGCTCCCGAAAGGAATCCGTGAGATTTTCGAGCTCTGCAAAGCACTTGGTGGCACCATCAGCGGCGAGCACGGCATCGGCCTGGTGCAGAAGGGCTACCTGCCGATCGTGTTTCCTCCCCACCAGATGGCGCTGATGAGGAGCATCAAAACACTCTTTGATCCGAACCTGATCCTGAACCCGGGCAAAATGGTATTTTAAAGAATTTTAACCTAAGCGGGCGTTTTTTGAAATGCAGAAAAAAATGCTCCTTCTCCCGCACCGGTGAAGGGATTTGCAAATGAATGCCCCGGTTTAAACATGTAAGGATTCTGTAGATAATATTTTGAAAGGCCTGTGGGATTATGTATATTTGAATGAACTAAAATAAGAATATATGAAAAAAATATTACTTTCTTTATCTGTATTTGCTGCTTTGGGTGCCAACGCACAATTAACCCAGGCTAATCATACACCATCTCCTTCAGACCTGATTTACAGCATTAACCAGTGCGACACCATCACGGCAGGATTGCCTGGCGCTACCGGAGCAGGCGCGATGTGGAGCTATACACCAACGGTCCACCTTTCTATCCAAAAAACCTACACGACCAACCCGTCTTCCAACGCTTCGTTTGCTCCTGCCGACGTTTTCGTGAGCTCGGGATCCAGCGATGCCTCTTACTATGGCACCAGTAGCCCTAACTTTTTAGCCTACTACGGCGGAAATATTTCCGTAAACGGCGTGAACGCTGTGGTCAAATACAGCTCTCCTGCTATTGTAGCATCTTATCCAATGGCGCTGAATACCTCTACCTCTTCCACCACCAGCGGCACAGTGAATGTCACAAGTCCATTTCCTATCACCACGGCTTTCACCGGGAATTGCAATGTCCTGGCTGATGCCACAGGAACACTGGTATTGCCGGGCAGAACCTTTAATGACATCATCCGCCTGACAACCGTACAAAACATTGTTGCCAGCGGTACTGCCACCATCAACCTGCTGACTTACGATTATTATGCACCGGGAAGCTCTAAAGCACCTATCCTCTCCGCACAATCCTCCACCATTGCCTCTTTCTCCGGAACAAGCACTCAAACCATCACTACCTTACAAAAGGATTATACAGTAGTTGGCATTAAAGAAGTGAAGGAAGCTAAAGCGGAGATTGCCGTATTCCCTAACCCGGCTTCTTCCATTGTAAATATCAATACCAGCTCTCCGGAAGCTTATAAAGTAACGGTGTTCGATATTACAGGCAAAGCAGTAGCTACCGAGCTGTTTGAAGACAGCAAATCAAAACTGAACGTTTCCTCCCTGAACAACGGCATGTATCTGTATACAGTTACCGGTAAAAACAACCAGGTGCTCAACAGCGGGAAATTTAACGTTAACAAGTAGAGTATTTATTTTTCACCTCACAACAAAGCTTTATCTTTACCAGGATGAAGCTTTGTTTTTTTATACCCCCACTACTCCTTTTATTCAGCTCCTGTAACACCAGCCCCGAAGTAAAAACGGTGAAGGCAAGCGCTACGCAGGAGTTAGCGAAAGAAGTTGCCGCAGAGCTCAGCGATAAGCTCATAAACGATACAGTCATCACCCTCGACTCAAAACTGCTTAGCACGTACAGATTCTTTAAGCCCAATTACAGTGATAAGCTTCTCTGGTTTGATCAGGCAAAGCTGAACAGCAATGGCGACAGCCTCTTTAAGCTGATCGAAAAAAGTGCATATTACGGCCTGAATCCAGAGGACTATTACTTTTCGCAGATCAAAAATAACCTGGATTCTATTCCGGTGGATCATAAATACGTAAACGTCAACAAGCTTGTTGATGCCGATTTGCTGTTGAGCAATGCCTATTACCTGATGGGGGCGCATGTGAACAAGGGGCGCTTTTACCCGGACAGCTTATTGCTGCAAACCAATTTCGCCAAACTGAACAGGGGCTGGGACAGCCTGTTGTGGGCGGGCTACACCAAAAAGAACCTGCGTGCCTCCATCGATTCGCTCGAACCAAAGAACTACAATTACCGCATGCTGAAAAAAGAGCTGGCAGGTATTCTCCATAATCCTCTCCTCTACCAGCTCGATTCCATTCCTTTCGTCAGCGATAAGGATTCGGCCCGGAAGCAGCAACTCATCGTGAAAAACCTCATCAAGCAGGGCTTTTACGATACACTAAGCACAGATTCCGATAGCCTGCGGATGGCGAAAGCCCTTGATAAGCTGCAACGCAAATGGTATATCCAACCCGACGGCAAGCTCGGTAAATACACAAAGCAGGCCCTGAGCTACAACCGCGAAAAAGTCATCAAGCAGATCAGTATGGCTATGGAACGCTGGCGCTGGGAGAAGCCGTTTCCGGAGCGTTATGCCTTTATCAATATCCCGGCTTTCTGGCTCACGGTATTTGAGAAAGATACGGTTGTCATGCAATCAGCCATTGTGTGCGGCAAGCCCGAAACCCAAACGCCGCTCCTTTCCAGCAAGATCAACCAGATGCTCATTTACCCTTACTGGAATGTGCCGGTGAGCATTGCTACCAAAGAGATCCTCCCGGCCGTGAAAAGAGACACCACCTACATCCGCCGCAAAAATTTTGAAGTGCTTGGCAAAGGCGATAAAGTGCTTGACTACACTAAGATACCCTGGAGAACTTATACCGCCGATTATTTGCCGGTGCGTTTCAGACAACGGATTGGCGATGACAACAGCCTTGGCGTGGTGAAATTCAATTTCTTCAATCCTTATGGTGTATACCTGCACGACACCAATTCGAAACGCTATTTCAAAACCAGCTCGCGGGCGCAAAGCCACGGCTGTATCAGGCTCGAGAAATTCGTTGAGTTTGCCGACTTCCTGATCCGCGACGATAGCGTGCATTACACACACGACAGCCTCCAGGTGTATTTTGCCAAACAGGAGCAACGCAAGCTGGCGTTAAAGAAGCCTTTGCCTATCTATACCCGCTACTATACCGCGCATGCCGACAGTACCGGCCTGAAGCTTTACATCGACGTGTACCGTAAGGACGAAGAGATGATGAAGCTGATTTATAAATAGTTTAACTCCGTAAGCATTACAGGCGGAGCCTGACGGCTTCAAGCCTCAATATGGGCGATCAGCCACTGGGTGTTGACGTCGAGAACCTCAGTCAGCAATTAGAACACCTTAGAGAAAAGCCAGGCCTTCAGAAAAAAATGCCTGACACAATCAGCTTGTGCCAGGCGTTTCAATCAGATATCGGAACAGGTGTTTCTAAAAAATCATTTCACCAGGACGGTTTTCGTAGCCACAGAGGATACACTGAACCAACCCACGGCTTTGGTTTGCCCCTTCGGACCGCTCAGGTTCGTTTTCACGTTTTCAGGTGTCGTGGCAAAGAGCCCCCCGTTGTTGATCTGGGCCTGGGCCTGCACAAAAAAGTTATAGGTATCTTTCATGATGGAGTGTACTTCCACGCGGCAACGGTCGTTCCTTCTGTATTTTTTAAAGCCCAGCAAGGTGCTTGGCGGTGTGAACTCCAGGGAATCCACAGAGGCGGTTGTGATCTCACCACCCGTTCCATCAATATTCAGGTTGATGTCGGATGAAGACGAGAAGAGCGTATCGTTACGGTACGTCTTGATCCAGTAGTAATCCGGCACCGCATCAGCTTTATCCTTGGCATAGAGCACACACAGAAAAGTGGTGTCAGTGGTATTGGCCGGAGGCCCGAAGCCAAAGCTACCATCATCCTGCATGACACTAATGCTGTCGATAGAGGCTGCGCGTTTTTGTTTGGTCCCCGCCAAATAGAGGTTCCCGTCAATTTGTACCATCAGCTGGTACTCGTGGCCTGCCTTGGCGATCGTGTCTGTCATCCAGCCGGAATACACATAGTTTCCGTTAGAAGTATAGGTGAAATTATATTGCCTGTTGTCCGTCAGATCCACAACTACCACATTGGCTCCCGCTACACCGGAAGGACCGGTATTGCTGAAATAGCTGGAGTTATTGGTGATCTTTATCACCTGGTCGCTTCTCAGGTCATTGATGAATGCATCGATCACATAAAGCTTCGATCCCTCGTCGAGCTTCACCTGCACCACATCTTCACAGGATGAAAAGGCAAGAGCCAGGGAGCACAGTAAGAATAATTTAAACACTGGTTTCATATCTTTATCTTAAAAATTAAAGTTATAGGTTAAAGCAGGAACAATGGTACCGATCACCGAATACCGTACCGCTTCCGTTTGGTTCGGCTCTCCATCCTTCGTTCTGAAATAAATACTGAAGGCATTCCTGCGGTTGTACACGTTATAAACGCTCAGCACCAGGAACTGCTTGAAGCGGCGCGTTTCGTTCTTTTTGAAAGCATAGGTTGCTCCCACATCGAGGCGGTGGTATGGTGTAATGCGGTAGTTATTACGGATTCCATCGGTGTTGTAAGGAATATTATATCCCTGCACCTGGATTTTGGTATTCGGGAAGGTAGCCGGCGTTCCGCTCAGGAACACGAAGTTGGCAGACACGTTCCAGCGCTTGGTGATATCGTAGTTCAGGCTCATATTCATACAGTGCGTACGGTCATAACGGCTGTAGAACCAATCATCGTTGCTGATACCACGTACCAGGCGCTCTGTTTTACTAAGGGTGTAGCTCACCCATCCCTGCAGCTTACCTTTGCTTTTCTTCACATAGAACTCAGCTCCATAAGCCCTGCCCAGTCCCTGCAACAGCTCCGACTCGACTTTCTCATTGATGAACAGGCTGGCATTGTCAATGTAATCGAGCTGATTTTGCATGTACTTGTAATACACTTCCACGGAGGTCTCAAACATGTTATCCCGGAAGTTCCTGAAATAACCAATGCTTCCCTGGTCGGCAATGAGTGGTTTCAGGTTGTTGGTAGCCAGCGTGTACACATCCAGCGGCGTGCTCGCTGCCGTGTTGCTGATCAGCTGCAGGTATTGCGCCATACGGTTATAGCTTGCTTTGATGGAGCTTTTGGAGTTGATCACATAGTTCAGCGCCAGGCGTGGTTCCGGTGTCACATAAGTTTTCGATACCTCTGCCTTGCCGAGTTTTTTCTCATAATCGAAAGGCAGCGGCTCATTCGGGATCGTATCACGGAAATGGTATTCCGTGCCTTTACCCATAAAGCTGTAAATGCTCAGGCGCACGCCGTATTCAGCGGTAAGGCGCGGCAGCAGTTTTTGCTCATTGCCAATGTATACGGCGTTTTCCAGGCCGTAGCGGTGCTCCGACTTAATATTGGTTTTGGTGCCGTCGGTGAAGGATATATCCGTGTCATAGGGCGTAAAATCATAGTACAGCGCCTGCAGACCAAAGCGGATGGTATTCTTGTTATTGAGGTAATAGGTGAAATCAGGCTTGATGCTGTAGTTCACGATATTACTTGTCCACTTGAAGCCCTGCCCATCGTTATCGGTTTTAAACTCGAGCAGGTATTTATAATTACTGTAGAAAGCCGACACGTTCATAAAGAGCTTGCTGTTGAAGACGTGGTTCCACCTCAGCGTTCCGGTGGCATTGCCCCAGTTGAAGCTGAAGATCGACGCGCCGAACACATCTTTTCCAAAATAGCCACTCGCAAACACCGTGTTCTTGTCATTGATGCGGTAGTTCAGCTTAGCTGTGAGGTCATAGAAAAAGAACTTCGCGCCTTTGATCGGGCTTGAAGATTTCACGAATGGCTTAACAAGGGCATCGATGTAGCTTCTGCGGCCTGCGATGATAAAGCTCATCTTATCTTTAATGATCGGAGCCTCTATGCTCAGACGGCTAAAGATCGTGCCGATCCCGCCGTTGATGCCCAGCCGCTTGCTGTTACCTTCCTTCATGCGGATGTCGAGGATCGACGATACACGGCCACCGTACTGGGAAGGAATTCCACCTTTGATGAGCTTCACATCTTTCACGGCATCCGGGTTAAACACAGAGAAAAAACCGAATAAATGCGACGAGTTATATACCGGCGCTTCATCCAGGAGAATAAGGTTCTGATCCACATTACCGCCACGCACGTTGAAACCACTGGCGCCTTCACCTACTGTGGTCACGCCCGGCAATAACTGAATGGCCCTGATCACATCCACCTCACCCAACAGGGCGGGGATCTTATTGATCTGCTTAATGTCGAGCTTGGCAGTACCCATGTCCATGCTCTTCACATTCATGTCTTCCTTTTCAGAGGAGATCACCACCTCTTCCAGCTCCCGGCCTTCTTCCTCCAGCTCAATGCTGATGGTTTGGTTAGCGGAGAGGTTCACCGGCTTCTGGATCGTTTTGTAGCCGATGAAGGAAAACATCAGGGTATCCGGACCTTTGGGAAGCGTGAGCGAGTAAAAACCATAGGCATTGGTGGTCGTTCCAATCTGTGAGCCTTTTTTATAAACCGTTACGCCGATCAGGGCTTCACCGTTTTTGGCATCTTTCAGGTAACCGCTCACGGTTGCTTTTTCCTGTGCCACTGCTGTTCCCATAAACAGGGCCAGCAGGATTAACAAACTGATTTTTTTCATAGTTCTTATGTTAGCCGGAATTTCCGGTTTCGCACTTTTTTTTGTTAAAAATGCATGCATCTAACGCATATTATCTTCTTTTAGTGCGCTGCAAACTTAGGAAACTTTTTTCAATTCTCAAGTTTCCTCAAAAATATTTTGAATAAACCGATTCCAATTTTAATCTGTTAATACAACAGTAGCATATAGCCGCATTTAAACAGAAAGGATTGGGGCTGAAAGCGCGCTAAAGCAGTATTTTAAATTACCTGTTTACAGGTGTATTTAAATTGCCTTGATGCGCTTGCCTGAAATCGTCTGCTGAAATTTTTAAATAACGACTTCTACTTCCTGTTCGTGAATGTATAAAAGGATTTTCTTTACAGAAGTATAGCCTAAACTTAACAGGGCCTGCTCGTAATCCTGCATTTGCGCATGGTATTTCGCCGGATTTTTTTTCCCGGTCTTATAATCAATTACCACCGCATGCCCGTCGGCAATCACTACCCTGTCAGGTCTGAGGATAGCGCCGCTGGCTGTCAGGATCTCCAGTTCATTCCGGATATCAAGCCCGGGAGCAAAATAAGGAGCAATGCTCTCAATGGAGATCAGTGTTTTGATACTCTGAGAGATGAGCCCCGCTTCCTCTTCGGAGATATCGCCGGCCAGAAGGGTTTGCCCTACTACCTCGTCAATGTCCTGTGATGATATCACCTGCGATAAGAGGTAATGTACAAGGATCCCATATTCCCTGGCTTTTGTAAGATCTTCGTTTACTTTATAGGAGGAAGAGCCTTTGATCTCGATCACATCCGGGTTGCTGAAGATGTTGAGCTCATGAACCGGAAGGGGCTCTAGGCTGGCTTTGGAGTGCCGGCTGATCCTGGCAGAGGGCTCCCCACATTCGAGGATGGCCCGCTCACTGTCGTAGCCGGCCTGATTCAGCGCAAACTCTTTCAGCCAGCTATGCACGTTCTTTTTCGAATGGCGCTTGGGTTCGGGAGAGATAATATGCAGGCGCTCCACAGCCCTTGTAAAATCCACATACAACAAATTCAGGTTGTCCATCGCCTGCTGCTGCCTTTCTTTTTCCACCAAAGGCTTATACACGGTGCTGTCGGCATTCTTCGTGGTGCTGATCATGGCGACGGGCATATTCAGTCCTTCTTCCGCTACCTCCACCCAGATGGATTCGGTGCTTTCCACATCCCAGGCCATGTAAGGGCTGATGACTACCGGAAACTCCAGGCCTTTGGAAGCGTGAATGGTCATGATGTTCACCGCATTCATTCCTTCCGGAATAATCACGGAAGCTTTCTCGCTGCGCTTTTCCCACCATTCGATAAAGAGGATGGTGTTGGCCGTATTCACCTGCTGGAAAGCCAATACCTCATCCAGGAAAAAACGGATGTAAGGGGCATTGATCTTTTGCAAGCCAAGAGCACGGATAATTTCCAGGCAACTGTCGAGCAGGCCCGAAGCGGTGACCTTCAACAGGTCGACACTAATGCCGCAAAGCGCCAGGATATCGTAAAGCGATTTTGTTCTGGTGATGTTGAGCTCCCGTAAGAACGCCACATATTGCTCTTCGGCGCAAAGGCCCTGCTCATGCAGGTAATTCACCACCGCCGACGCGGAAACCAGGTCTTTGTGATTGGCCACATATTTCAGGAACTGCATCACCACATTGATCTCGTTGGCCTTGCCCAACAACAGAGACTCCGCCGATACGACCGGGATGCCCTGCCCTATCAGGAAGTTGGCAATGGTATTGCCATGCCGGTTGACCCTCACGATCACACAGATATCCGAATAATGATAGCCCGAAGATAAAGCCTGGTGAATGTGCCTGAGGATGTGTGCGGCATTCACAGCGTCCTGGTCATCCTCTCCCGTTTGCGGGAACTCGATGCTCACATAGCCTTTTTCATCGGACTTGTGCTCCTGCTGTTGCTGGTCGTAGATGGGTTTCATGTCATCGCTCAGCACCGCCGATGATAAATAATCGAAGAGCGTATTATTGAATTTTACGATGAGCGCTTCGCTTCGGAAATTCTTCCGGAGGTTTCTTCCCTCAAAATTCCGGATCAGGGAGGCTTCGCGCTCCACGATGAGCTCGTTCTTGTCAGGCATACGAATCTCAGGCAGGCTTACAAACTGCTCCACATCGGCATTCCGCCAGCGGTAGATCGATTGCTTGCCATCACCAACAATGAGGTTGCGATAGCCGTTGGCCAGGGAGTTGTCGATGAGCGGTAACATGTTCTGCCACTGCATAGCCGATGTATCCTGGAATTCATCCAGTAAAAAATGCCGGTAGCGATCGCCCAGCCGCTCAAAAATAAACGGCGCCGGCTCCAGGTTTACCACATCCGAAATGCGCTCATTGAATTCGGAAATGAATAAGATATTTTCTTCCTCCTTGTATTGCTCCGTCAGCTTCGCCAGCTCATTCACCAGGCCAATCGCATAGATGTTTTTATAGATCAGGGCATACACATTATAGCGTTCATGGTTCTCGCGGATGTAGGCCCGCACCTTCAGCGCCAGCTCCTCCAGCTTTCCTTTTATCCCATCAATGGCCTGCTTTTCCGAGGCGCTTGCTTTTCCTCCGTGCCATTTATCTTCCTGCAGGGTTTTATTGACATTAGCCCCAAACAGGTCTGCCTCGGAAGTCGCTTTGAGCTGCGCGAGCTTGACGTATAAATTATAAATGCCGGCGCCTCCGCTTGCAAAAGCCGAAGCCTGGAGCTGTGCCGCATGAATCAATTGCAACGCTTCTTCCCCTGCGGCTTTCAGGATTCCCTCAAAAGATTTCATGAACTGCATCAGCTGCTGCCTGATGTGCTCGAAATCGCTGATGGTATAATGGTTCAGCTGCTGCACCAGGTCGCCGGCTCCTTCCCGGTTGATCTCCTTAATAAAGTCGATGAGCGTGGCTTCCGGATCCCAGTTCTTATTATCTTCCAGCTGATCGAGGGAGAAGCGCACCAGGTATTCGGTGATCAGCTGGTCTTTTCCCAGGTTGTTGATGAGCATGGAGATCACCTTTTTGAATACGGCATCAGAATCGGTTTCGATCTGGAAATTAACCGGCAGCTTGAGATCCAGCGCAAAGGTGCGGATCACGCGGTGTGTAAAGCTATCGATGGTACCGACCGAGAAATCGGAATAGTGGTGCAGGATTTCGGTCACCACCACCTTTGCCCGTTGTTTGAGATCTTCCTCCCCTACCTGCATTTCATCCGACAGGATTGCCGCCAGCGTGGCATTTGTTCCGGCGCTGATCTCTCTCAGCGCTTTGATGATGCGCCACTTCATTTCGGCCGCCGCCTTGTTGGTAAAGGTAATGGCCAGAATACTCCTGTAGGCGCTCGTTAAGGAATGGTCGTTGGCCATAGCCAGTTTCAGGTATTCTTTTACGAGCGTAAAAGTTTTCCCACTCCCGGCGGAGGACTTGTAAACGACAAAATTAGCGGCATGCATCAATTCCCTAAAGTTATTAAAAAAGGCGTCACGATATGCCGTGACGCCTTTTTTTCATGCAATTTACAAGACCTTAGTTCATGTATAGTTTCCTCACGGAGCTTTGGGTCGCTGTGGTTACTTTAATGATCACCACCTGCGAATGTACATTGCCCAGATCAAGGTAAGTCGTATTTTCTTTTCCTTCCACTTCTTTATCTGCCATCAGTTTCTGGCCCATGGTATTGTAAGCGGAGATCGTTGCTTTGGTGCTGCCTTCGAAGCTTGTTTTCACATAAGCACCGGCCTGATCCTGGTTGATGAAGATCTGATCGTTGGCAGCGGCTGCATTCTGAATACCGGTAGCCACACTCGCTCTGCAAACCGTTAATTCAAAGCGCGGTGTCTGCGTGGTATCCGATAAGGTACACACATAAGCACCTGTTCTCAGGTTATGGCTCACACCCAATAGTTTATCTTTCAGGATCACACATGAGCCGGAAGGGATGTTTTGAATATCGATCGGAGCAATGGTATAGGTTCCTGCAACCATCGCTTTAGCCAGAATAGGAATCACGAGGTCGTTAGAGCTATTGGAAGGAATCGCGTTGATTGCATAATCCTTACTGCCCATACGGCTGCTGATAGAAGTGTATTGTGAGTATACCCCCGGATAGCCAAGATAACCCGGTGTGCTGAACATTTTGTAAGCATCCAGCATGCGGTCGAAATTCTCGGTAGCATGGTCATCAAAGATGAATAAAGCTTCATCGTAGCCCGCATAAGGGCCTGCGATGCTTAACCTGAACTCATTTGTTGCCGGTGTGGTGGCCGCTTTCAGGATCGGGTTAGCGCTGGTATTAGCTGTTGATTTATGCGTTTCACGGAAAGTGACGTTACCGGCGCCGGTAGCATGTACATAAAAGCCCTGGCCTCTCGGAATCACACCACCGTTGATAAAGCCGCCCGGTGTGGAAGCGCCTGCACCATTGAGCGTAATCTGTCCGCCAACAGGGCTGTATACAACCGCAGAGCCGTCGAGGTTACTATTAGATGGATCGGAAGCTACTGCAGTCCAGCTGATCGGAGCAGCATAAGGGTTAGACACCAGGTTGTCGCCCGACTGTGCAGAAACCGTAACCGGTGTTGTGAATACACCCTGGCCGAGGGTTCCGGAAGTAGTGATCAGTATGGATGAAGTAGAGCCCTGACCTGTTCCCAGGTATACCCAGAAGCCTTTGCCTAATGCAAGAGGCGATGAGCCTGTAAGCTCTACATATTCGGCACCGCCGCTTAATCCTTCATTCCAACCCTGGATAGATACAAAGTACCCTCCGGCCGAATTCTCATCGTTGATACAGCCCGAACATGACATCGGGAACTGCCCGTCCCAGCTGGCAACAGTCATTCCGTTTACCGTAGGGCTTAGGTTGGTCCAGCCTGTAGTACCTGAAGTAGCGGCAATGGTTTCAACCGTTACGTTGCCGGTAATAGCGCCACCGGTAGACATGGCATTTACCATTGCGCTTCTGCTGGCATCTGCTTTCAGGGTAAGATTACCGCCCGATGCAACCGACGTTGATGCGGTCGTAATCGAGTTAATGATATTGAGTGGATTTCCGATATTAAGAACCTGTCCGTTATTCCTGGTGATGTTAAACTCGAACAGGGATCTGCTGGCTGAAGAGCCCTGGTTCATAAACAAGGTATTATTGGAAAAAGCGCCTGAGCCACCGATGGAAAGAGACGATGTAGCAGAGCCCATAAAATTGCCATTGCTGGCTGTGCTTGGGAAAGTAATTGCTCCGTTCAATGAAAGCCTCTTACCGTTCAGGTTGATGGTTCCGTTCTGAAGATTGGAAATACCCGTCACCGCTATGCTTTCGCCTAAAGTAACTTGTCCGGCGCTGGCCCTGTTTACATTTAACTGATTAATAACAAGCGACGTGAAGCCTGGTGTGAAGTTGATTGTGCCAAAAGCGCCTGAGCCACCGATTGTCAGCCTTGAGTTTCCTGTTTTTAAGGAGCCGGAGCCTGTAATGGTTCCGTTAAGAGTCAGGGTTAATAACGCACTGTTCGTCATTGCCAGGTTTGCACCGTTAAGATTCAGAATCCCGTTCACCACCGGGCTTCCGGCTGAGTTCTTATCGGCAGCGCCTGAAATGGTCAGGTTATGATAGGTGGTAGGCCAGATGCTCACCACACTCGATTGTGCAAAGTTTATCGTAGAACCGGTATTGATCACAACATCGGAGCTTGCAGGGAAGGTGGCTGATTGCAAAGTCAGTGTAGAAGTATTCAACACGTTCATTTTTGCACCGCCGGTGAATGCCAGGGTGGCATTGGTCGTAAAGTTAATTCCGGTAACACCGTCGCCTACATTCAGGATAGAACCTGTACCACCAATGGTTAAGTTGGAGCTAAGCGTAGCCGATGTATTGTTGACAAGGTTGAAGATCTGCTGATTAGCGGTAAAGCTACCCGGAGCAAGACCTGTACCATTGGTGTTGGTTCCCCAGGAAGATAAAGACGTTAAGGCTCCTGAACCATTCCAGTAAAAGATCGGTGAAGTCACTCCCTCTACTTTAATATCGTCGAAAGCAAAAAAGTTAGTAGCTGTTGTGACATAAGACCACCTGAGGTAAACGGTAGCCTGCCCTTCAAATGCCGGTGGAATAGCAACCGGGGTTAAGGCATGCCAGGCATCGTCGGTTGGCACATCTGTAAATGGCAGTGTGGTATAAGACACATTATCCGTACTGATGGCAAGGGTAACAGCCGGTGCGCCGGATCCACGGTAACCGTTCCAGCTAATCACCAGGTTGCTGAATCCTATGGTTGAAAATGGTTCGCAAATGGATGACTGGGGAACTCCACTGGTACCATCGGCACCTGCCATCACACTGTTTCCGGATGTTCCCGGAACTGTACAAACCGGAACTCCACCCCCGTTAAGGTCGTTCGCATCAATTAACCAATCCGCAGAAGCAGAGGTCCAACCACCCGGAAATGTGGTTACGCCTGCTCCGCCAAAATTTTCGGCATAAGTCGTAACCTGCGCTTGACTTTGTAATGTTAAAACCGAAAGGGCTGCTACAAAGAGTTTTGTGTAAATTTTAACCATGGTACATTGATTTTGTTATTGTAAATTTAAACCGATTTTATCAGAAACCCAAACTATTGACCTAATAGCCATTAACAAGTTTTGACCAGATATCTCATTTGAACGCAAACATTAAGCCAAAAAAACATAATTTGAAATTACAATCTTCGCATTCACCTCATTTTCAGAAAATACGTATTTTTTACAGGACTCACCCATTAATCCCTGCTTTTAATTCTATGATCAAAAAAACGGTTTATTCCGCCCTTCTGCTCTGCGCCCTGATCCTGGTATCGTGCCGCGACTTTAAAGACATTACACTCACCAACGTCGACAGCTTCAGCATTCAAAAATTGAGTCTGAAGGAAATCGAAGGCGAGCTGCAACTCACGATCAAAAATCCCAATACGGTTGGCTTTTCCATCTACAAATCGGAGTTCGACATCCTATACGGCGACGTGAAACTGGGGAAAGCAAAACTCCATAAGCGGGTGCATATCGGCGCCAATACCGAAAAGTCTTATGTATTTAAACTCAAAACGAGCCCCGAGAGCCTGAACCTGGGCGATGTGATGAAACTGATCGGAAATGCCTCCTCAGGAACCATTCATCTTAAAGGGGAGTTAAAGGCGGGCAAACTGTTCATTAAAAAACGATTCCCGGTAGATTACGTGGACCGCATCAACCTCCAGAAATAACTTTGGTCTACAGATGAGATTCATTGGTCGGGTGATTGCCTCCAATCGTATATTTTTTAACATATTTTCCCTGATACGGAAACTTTTTTTGTTGAAAACCAGTAAAAATTGTTTATAAAACCAGTCCCATCCCAGGTATGTCAGAAACGGAATTGATATCAGCGTGCCTTAAAAACGATCAGTCGGCAAAAAAGGAGTTTTTCGACCGATTTTACCCTAAACTGGCTTATATTTCATCCCGGTATTCCAAAAACAAATCCCAATCATCTCAAATTGTCCTGGCCGGTTTTTCTCACATTTTCACAAAACTGGGAGATTATAAAACCCAGAAAAAATATAGCCTGGAAGAATACGTCAAACATGAGTTTGTGGCCTTCACCGTGAAGTACATCAAAAACATCCGTAACGAATATTATGTGGCCAGCACCGTAAAAGCGGTGGAACAACACAAAGAAACCACCTACGACCTTTTCCTTGACAACCAACTGATTGATTTTAAAAACCTGAACGAAGAAGTGCTTCTGAGATCCATCCAGCAGCTCGTGCCTTCGCAAAGGCTGGTGTTTAATCTGCACGTGATCGACAATTATACACTCGAGCACATTTCAGAGCTACTGGAGACCAGCGGTCAGACGATCAAATCAAACCTGGAAAAGGCACGCTTCAATTTACAAAAGTCTATTGAAAAAAATTTAAAAACGGAGAAAGATGAGCAACCAATTTAGCTACGAATTAGATGAAAGGCAGATCAGGATCATGCTCCGCGACGGTGAAGCAGAAAACGATCCTTCGGCGTGGAATCGCTTTGAACAGATGGAACAGCCCGATGCGAAACCAAAACAGGCTTCCTTTAGCCCCCGGTTCAACATCAGCATCAGCCGCTCTGTTTTAGTGCCAGTCATTTTTGTCGTGCTCATCGGCGGCTTATCGGCTACTTTGTTCAGCTTTGTGGATTTCAAGAAGAATGATGTCAAGGTTACCAAGGCCGTTCCGGAGCAAAAAAGCGTAGAAACACCGGCAACTACACCGACACAGCCTGCCACAAGCGTCAATGCCGCACCTGAAAAAGCGGTAAACACTGCTGCAGAAAATACCATAGCTACTTCTACTCCAACGGTTCAACAAGCCGCCATTACACAGACCGAAACGAAACAAGCGGCTCAGAAAGCCGAAACAAAACCGGCAGAAGTAATTCCGGTTAAAGCCCAGGCACCTCCTGTTGTAACAGCTGCCAACACGAATGCTCATCAGCAGCCGCTTGTAAAAAAGAAAAAACAGAAAAAAGTAGTATCTGAAGAGATCCCCACCATCAATACGTCATCCACGAACCTGAATCAGGAAAGCCAGGAGCCTGAGCTCGAACTACGATAAGCCTCAGTTGCCGCCCAGCATATCGCCTACACGCTTATCGATCACAAAGGTAAAATCCCTTTCCGATAACATTCTGCAATCGATCCAGCGGAAAGCCTGGGCTCCCTCCTTCTTTACAAAGTCAAAGGGAACTTCTGAAATCCTCACGGCCAGAGGATTCTTTGCCTTCACTTTATAGTAAATACTGATAACCTGGCTGTTGGTATTAAAGGCCGAGTGTACAAAAAAATCGGTGGTATAAAAATGAGAGCTGACTTCGATATCCAGGTCGAGCTCTTCCTTGAATTCCCGGATCACACAGTCTGTGGTTCCCTCACCGAATTCAAGCCCTCCGCCCGGTAGCTTGGTAATGTTCATTCCTTTGATGTGCTCATCGGAAACCAACAACTTGTCGTTCTCTATAAGGATGCCATATACCCGGACATTGAAATGCTTCATCGTTTCTAAACCGGGCTTGTTGGTGCATTGACTGGAATAACCCTGTTAAGGCAAAGTTATCTTAATTCTTAAACTTTTTAAAGGAAATGAGCCGATGGGATCTATTTTTTATGGAAATAGTTGAGATTGGTGGTAATCCCGAACGTATGCGAATTGCCATTAAGGGCGTATTTGGAATAGGCATAGTTGAAATGAAACTTCATGATTTTAACACCAAAACCAGCTGAAAAACCGTTCACCGCGCGTTTGTCGGGCAGCGACATCTCTTTTCCCTTGCGGAAGTTATAGCCTACCCTGACGAAGACATTCTTACCAAGAATGATCTCTGTCGCCAGCGTGATGTGGCGACCAAAGCGATCGAGGCCTTTGCTTATTTTTTCGTTCCTGATCTCTTTCTCTGTTTTGGCAGTGGCTTGTGTGCCAAAGGGATCGCTGGTGCTTTGATTGACCGTGGTTGTATAGGTCAGGTCCCATTTCAGGAGCTGGTCGTACTGAACAATGAGGCGGAAAGGGGCCTTGGCGACTTTCTTGCTAAAGCCAAGCTGCAGGTCGAATGGCAAAGGCTCCATCGTGCCGCCGGATGCGTAAGATTTCCACATGCGCCCGTAGTTTTTGGCAAGCAGGGAGATCACCAGGTTTTTCTTATCGTGGTAGGTCAGGCCCACATCCACGGCATTTCCTACCGAGGAATAGGTTTCGTAATGCGAATAAATGGTTTTGAGCGTAGCCCCGATGGATAAGGTGCTGTCTTTATTGACCGGCTTGGCAATGCTGATGTTGAGGGAATAGTCCGCAGCCTTAAAGGTACCGGTCGACACGTCGTACTCGTCGCGCCCGTCGAACTTGCCATAGCTGAAATACTGCAGACCTACACCCAGTGTCCCGAATGTATTCAGCTGCTTTGCCCAGGCAAAATTACCGTAATTGAGGTCGGACACAAAGTTGACGTGGTTGAAACTCAGCTGCCGCGAAGAGCCGGGATGAAGCAAAGCCGGATTGCCATAGCCCAGGTTGACGTCATTGTCCCAGATAGCGATCGATGCGCCCGATAAGGCATTGGCACGCGCAGGCCCCGGAAGACTCAGAAAGCTGTAGGATTTGAGACCTCCTATTTGTGCCGGCAGCGATACGTTCAGGAAAATAAAAAGGTATGTGGCTAATTTCTTCAACTGCTTTTATGAACGCTTAAATATACAGTTTATTGTGTGTACAGCCGGTTCGGGGCTCAAAGAATTTTGTTAAGATGGTACAATAAAGAGCCTTTGAGGCGCTCGAAATCCGATCCGTAGGAGGCGCTTCCATAGTCTTTGGGATGCGCATAGGCCAGGGCTTCAAAGCCCGAGAGCAGGCTGTTGAAATCGCTGTGATCGAGCTTTTCTAAAAACAAGCGGCGGTTGTTCTCAAGCAGGTTGAAGATATCGAGCGCGGCTTTATGCTTCGACGGGCTTTGCAGATGATTTATTTCGTCAATGATCTCAGGCAGCTTCATAATAGGTGAATCCGGTTTGGGCCATTCAACCCTGGTCAATAATGGTGCGAAAGGTAAGATTTATTCTCGGTCTTTTTACCTTTGCCGTGGGTGGAAGCCTGTGCAGCCAGTTGCTTTGCGTGGCGCCTTTCATCACCAGCAGGCTGCCGTGTTCGAGGATGAGGGAAACGCTGTCCTTGCTTTGCTTGTGCTTAAAAGCAAATTTACGCTCCGCTCCGAAGCTCATGGAAGCAATCACCGTGTTTTTGCCAAGAGAGCTTTCGTCGTCGCTGTGCCAGGCCATGCCTTCCTCTCCGTGATGGTAAAGGTTCAGCAAACAGGAATTGAAGCGATGCCCGCTCTTTTCTTCCGCTATCTTTTTTAACTCTACCAGCTCCGGCGTCCAGGGCAGGGCCTGCTTGGTGGTACCGGAGTAGGTATAGGAGAATTCCCGGTCGGCATACCAGGCCACTTTGCGGGCAGTGATGATGCGTTTTCCGTAAATAAGCGCTTCATCGTTCTTCCAGGCAATGGTATCCATCAGGAGCGAGGCATAGCGGTTGGCCTGCACCAAAGGGAAGATGATTCCGTAATAAATCACTTCGCCATCGTAAGGCAGCAAATTGGTGTCGTGTGTGTCGTTAAACAGATCCATGTGTGTGTGTTTCCAGTGTTGATAGTCGCGTTTCATACAATGCCCACAGGGCCTGTAGCCTGCCGCTCCGGCCTCTTCTTCCGAATCAAAAAAGACCCTGTTCTCCCGCCTCATGCGTTTTCCGGAAAAGCAGTGCAAGGTACCGTATATTTTCAGTTTTTTATTTCCGCCAAATGCCAGCTCTTTCCGGCGAAGCTTTTTTCTGAGCTCAGAGTCGCTGATGGCCTTGTGTGCGATCATACTCACGTGTGGGCATCATGAAAAATAATTCCCAATGTGTGCCGCTCCCCGGATCCCACCTCGCTCACACCGTGTTTCATGTTCACACGGTAATAGCCTTTGCTTCCTTTTACAGGGCGGAAATTGGTGGTGAATACCAACAGATCTCCTTTTCCCGGCTTCAGCACGATGGCTTTCGATTGTGCCCTGGGAACCTGTTCTGTCAGCACAAATTCGCCCCCGGTATACTCTTTTCCGGGATCATTTAAAAATAACACCGCCTGCATGGGGAAATACACCTCACCATACAGGTCCTGGTGCAGCGTATTAAATCCTCCCTGCCCGTATTTCAGGATCAGTGCTGCCGGAAGCAACTGTCCCTTGCTCCGGCAACGTTCCAGTAATGCTTCATGCTCTGC
Source organism: Hydrocarboniphaga daqingensis (assembly GCA_943362175.1). Lineage (GTDB taxonomy): Bacteria > Bacteroidota > Bacteroidia > B-17B0 > Aurantibacillaceae > UBA4416. Next base: position 20,849 of record CALRIU020000020.1, read on the forward strand.
GGGAAAGCGTTGATCAATCCCTAACACATTCATCCATCGGTTCGCTACGGGAGCGAGCGCCGGGTAAAGATTTTCCCTAAGCTGCCGGATGAGCGCAGGAAGCGGATAAGAGAAATATTTGTATTCGCCTAAGCCAAACCGGTAACGCTCCATCACCACGGTTTTCCGGTAAAGCATCGTGTTGTAATACTCCACGATGAGCTGCTGACATTCCTCATCCGTTAATAAAGCGGGGATATGTGCAAAGCCTCTGGTATGCAGAGCTTCTGCGACCTGCAGCCAGTTAAGTGCAGCAATTCGCTTCTCTATAGAATCAGTCATGTGTTAAATGTGTTTTGTCTGCTGTCACTTCGAGCGACAGGATAATCTTCCGGTCAGTTCGGGTGATTTTTGCTGTCTCTTAAAAAAATTGTAGCAAGAACGGCCAGGAAAATCTTTTCATGGAATACTGCCCGATATACCCGGCCGAAAAGAACAGGCGACCGGCACCCGAAGTGACAAAGCCCATTGTTCTGTCACTCCGAAATGACCAGTTTTTGATGTCACCTGATCCCTGGCACTCTGTATCCTCTATTCCCTTTCTATCTGCGCGGCCTCCCAGCCAATGATGGCGGCTTTACGCGTTGGTCCCCACATATAACCGCCGAAAGTTCCGGTAGACTGGATGACACGATGACAAGGAATTAAAAAAGCTACGGGGTTGCTGCCAACAGCGCTACCAACAGCACGCGAGGCATTCGGGTTTTCCAGTTTTCCGGCGATCTTTCCGTACGTGGCCAGCTCCCCCATCGGAATTTTGAGGAGGGTTTCCCATACTTTCAGCTGGAAGTCCGTTCCTTTCAGGTGCAGTTTGATTTCTGGCAGCTTAGCCCAATCGTGTGTAAAAATATACAGGGCATTTTGTTGCAGGGTATCCACCATCTGCCGGAAGGTTGCTTTCGGAAAGTGTTGCTTTAAATCGCTCAGGGCTTTGGCGGCATTATCTTCAAAGGCCATGTAGCAGATACCTTTGGTGGTAGAGGCCACGATCATATTGCCGAAAGGGGTTTCCGCATAGCTGTAGTTGATCGTGAGCTCTTCACCGCCGTTCCTGTATTCGCCGGGCGTCATGCCTTCGATGTTGATGAACAGATCGTGCAGGCGGCCGGTGCCCGACAAGCCGGTTTCGCCGGCTGCATCAAAGAGTGTGGCCTGCTTATCTTTCAGCACCTGCTTGGCATGCTCCACGCTGATGTACTGCAAAAACTTTTTAGGGCTTACTCCGGCCCAGTCGGTAAAGAGGCGCTGAAAATGAAAAGGGCTCAGGTGTACTTTTTCCGCCACCTCATCCAGGTTGGGCTGATCCCTGAAATGTGTCTGTATATAATCGATGGCTTCTGCTATCCGGTTATAATTGATGTGTGTGCTGTCTTTCATGGTGTTTATTTCTGATCACAAAGCTAGAGCTTTAGCTTCTTTCCCGAAACCCGAAACTTGCTGAGTTTGAATCATCAGAATATGCCGTGAGGTTATGAATGTCATTTCACGCAACAGGAAAATACAGCGCTATCCCGGTTGTAGTGAGCTGCACCGGGATAGTAGCTCTGCATCCTGAATGTAAAGCTCTGCTTCTTATCCCTGTGCTCTTCTGCGATGAGCCAGAGGTCAAAGGAAGAGCTTTGGTATTCATCTCCTTTTTCATCGGGCTTATAAGCGGCTTCATGCTTCTCCATAAATAACCGAAGCTGACGGTTAAAGGCCGGGGCTGTTTCCGACACCGGATAATACAAGATGATGTGATGATTGAGCAGGCTATCTTTTTTGAAGATGGAATCCAGGTGAAATCCCGCGGGCAATTGCCTCAAAGGCTGTATTTCCAGGGCTGTAGAAACGTTGACAACATCCAAAGAAATGGAGTCTGTTGCGACCGGAGCGCTTTCCGTCTTCGGATGCTCCTCCTCTCCCGGAGGAGTACAGGCTCCCACAACGAACAGGAAAACCAGGCAGCTGTATATTCTTTTTATCATGCTTACAAACGTTGCATTCGTTACACCGAAGTTCCCCAGCTGAACAGCATCCATTCCTGCCTGCTTTCCACAAAGTACTGGCGGTTATTCCATGTATCCGAAAAACAAACAGCGGCCACGAGCTCTTCTTCTGTTAAAGATAAGCTTTTGGGAATTGCCTGCCCGTTTTTATGAAGCGAGGATTCCGCTTCTTTAAAAATGCCCTCTTTAATTTCATTGAAATTTTCCAGGAAATGGCTTAATGAAATATGCTGCCCATCTGTCCGCGCCAGGTAACCGGAAGAGAGGATAACACTACCGAAATCAATGATGTGAATCTCTGCTAACGAGGCTCCGGTCCATCCCTCCCCTTCTACTGCCAATCGTTCAAGAAGATAGATCATGGCGTTATCCCGATTGTTGGTAACGGTTTTACTCACCGCTACCATAAAGGCAGTTCCCCACAATTCGCTTTTGCAACTCAGCTCGTAATAATCGGTATGCTTCCAATCCTGGTCCCGTAGCAAAGCCTGATCCTGTTCAAGGTTATGGTGGTGAAATACAATCAAAGCCGGTTTGTATAATGGAGGCATTCTTAGGGTTAAGGCTTATAGTTCTGCCAGCCATCATCGAGCAGGAGCTTTACCGGCAAATAGCTATCCACGTCATTTGAATCTTTAATGCCCAGGGCTTTGATCCGCTTTCTGTATACCAGAGAAATATACAGGACCATGCCAATGATCCCGGCAATAACAGCCACCACGATGGTGATAAAGACACGCTTCGCCAGGAAGCCGGTGATGATGCCTGCTGCAACAGCTGTGGCCAGGAAGGTGACCAGCGCAGGCCTGTTGGATCGGTGATGCTCGGTGTAGCACGAGGCGCAACGGTCGATCTCTAGTTCTTTTTCATAATATTTGGTGGTTTTCTTCAGGCCCGTCAACCCGATGCCATAACTGCTGTCGAGCTTTTTATACAAGCTTTTACGAAACACATATTTAGGCTCCGGCTTGTTTTTATTACAATAATAACATAGGGTTGCTTCCATCGTCTGTTGCCTTTTCCGGCAATTAAAAATAAAAAATAAACCATTCACCGGCAAACGTATCTTGATCTTGTCGTGGGATTCGTTACATTTATGAGCAAAAAACGATGTTGGAAAAAGACCTACACAACCACATAGAGCTCCAATTCCTGAGCGAGCCATCGGACGTGAACTTCGGAGGCAAGGTACACGGGGGCATGATGATGAAATGGATAGACCAGGCGGCTTATGCCTGCGCCGTGCAATGGAGCGAATCCTATTGCGTGACGGTATACGTGGGCGGCATCCGCTTTTACCATCCGGTACACATCGGGCACCTGGTGAAAATGGAAGCCCGCATCATCTACACGGGTAAAACAAGCATGCACATTGCGGTAGATGCGTTCTCCAAGCCGGTAGGCAAAGAGAATTTCGTAAAGAACACGCATTGTGTGATCGTCTTTGTGGCGCTCGACAGCGAGAACAAGCCCAAAGAGGTTCCTGCCTTTGTTCCCACTACCGAAAAGGAACTGGCGATGAATAACTACGCGCTGAAGCTCATGGATCTCCGGAAGGGCATTGAAGAAGAAATGCGTCCTTATATCAGCTAATACCACATGACCCCAAAAGAAATCATAGACATCATGACGGCACGCGATGCATTCAGCCGCTGGCTTGGGCTGGAGATCGACGTGATCGAAAAAGGCTATTGCAAATTGCATTATACCGTTAAGCGCGACATGCTCAATGGCTTCGGGAACATCCACGGCGGCATTTTATTTTCAGCTTCGGATTCCGCTTTTGCTTTTGCGGGAAACTCGCATGGCGTAATTACAGTGGCGCTCGACGTGTCCATTACGTTCACGCAGCCTGCCAAAGAAGGCGAAGTGCTGTATGTAGAAGCGAAGGAGCTGCACCTGGGCAACAAAACCGGGCTTTACGATATTCGCACCACCAACGCGGAAGGCAAGCTGGTAGCGGTGTTCAAAGGCACGGCCTACCGCACGGGGAAACCTGTAGAGTAACTCTCCTTTCAGGCAAGAGTGTTTTTCACAAAACCTCAGCTATTCAGTACTTGATCAGCAGCTTCGATTGCCTGAAGGTCCCCGACAGGTTACTCACTTTTACACTGTAGATATAACGGCCCGGAGCGAGGGCCGACACGTCGGCATCGATGATCTGCTCACCGGAACTTAAATTGCCGATGGTGTACGTTTGTAATTCTCTTCCCTGAAGATCGGAGATCGCAAGCCTCACATCCGAGGGCTGCCTTAAGACCACCGGAATTTTGGTGCTGTCGCCACAGGGATTCGGATAGTTCTGCCGGATCTGGAACTGGCTCTCTGCTTCCGTGCTGTTGATACCCGTGCCAACGGGAGCCGATACGAATACTTCCCAGTCGAGGGTATAGCCAGAGGCAACACTGCCGGAAACGGTTGACATCTCATTGGAGGTACCATCGGAAAAGACGTTGTCGGAAGCATTATACGTATAGCCTGTCATACCTTTGGTATAGCCATACGCTGTGGCACTATTCACCGTTTCCACAGCACTGCCGCTGCCTTCCGGAAAGGCGATCTGCGTGATCAGCAAAGAGGTTCCTGCCGAGGTGTAGATATGCACATGAATATGAGTGGCGCGACTTTGGTACCAACCCGGGAAGACAGAGGCATACGTTACCTTTCCATTTGCATCGGTACTTTGCCGGCCTCTCAGAAAATGATTGGAGGTATAATCCGTTTGCTGCATCTGCGTGCCGCCATACTCGGAGTAATTCCCATCCTTGTCGCAATGCCAGATATCCACCAGCACATCCGGTAACACGGCGCAGCTGTTATTTACATTCTTTACAACAATGTTGATCGTGAAGGCTACGCCTGTTCTATCTCCCACGATGTTGGATCGCACCAGCGACGCTGGTGTGATGGTTGGAAAAGGCCCCGCCGTTTCGCTGTTGGTAACCGAACAGCTGACCGAGTCTTCTTTTTTAGCAAGCAAGGCCGGGGCTATTAAAGCCATTCCCAAAAAGCCGAAGCTTTTTTTCAAAAAGTCTGATCGTTCCATATCTATTTGTTTTTTTAGTGTTGTGTATGCAAAGGCACTTCCATCATAAGCAAGATCCCCGACTCCGATAAGGATTCGAAATCTACTGAGGCCGTATTCCATAAGGATAACCCGTCACGGTATTCCATCAGGCGCTCTGCCACTTCGAAAGCACCGTTGATGATATAGATGAACACGCCGTTCGATTGGTCTTTCAGGATGTAGCTTCCTTTGGCTCTTCCCTGGTACACGCCCACATAACCATACAGGCCGGCCCCACAGGCGTCAAGGCTTAAAGAGGCCGGTTCGTTATGTTTTTTTAAATTCACAGGGCGTACCATCATTTCGGAACATATTCCTTTTGCATGAAGGCCTATCTGCAGGTAATTAACCACGCTGTTGCTATATGGATTCTGAAGCGAATAAGGCAGCCGGTTATCAACCAGCAGCACTTCTCCGGAAGCAAGCAGTTTGAATGTAACAGCGACATCGCTATAAGATACCGCACCTGATACCGGCAAGACAATCTCCAGCATATTTTCCCCGCTCCCGTAGCGGATGGTGGAGCCGGCAGATAATATCACATCGTGGCAATATGCTATGGCCAGCGGATCCCGGCGATGTACATTCAAATGGCCTGAATTGACCGTAGAAACACACTTATACGTTTCCGCAATGTCGCAAACCCGTTGATCGGCCTTATAAAATATGGAAGGGTAATTCGACACACCGGATAGTTTTCTGTAAAATTAATCCGGTAAAAAAGCCGGTGCAAAAAAACAAGGCCGGTAGCCATATCCTGAGGTGAACCATGCGGAGATGCTTCAACTAAAGCATTCCGCACACCTGCTATCACACACCAAAAAAACACGAAGGGAAGCGATGAGCTTCCCTTCGTGCAAAAGATAATGATAAAAACAGTGTTACTTCTGAACCACCAGTTTTTTGATGAGGTACTGCTGTGTATTCAGGTCATGAATTTTCACCATGTAAATTCCGTTGGCCACATCTATTTCGAAATGGGTCAATGCATTGGTCACATGGTGTTTGTTCTGATACACCACTTTTCCTGCCATGTCGGAGATACTGATATCAAGATCTGTTTCCTCTGACTGCGCTATGGAGAGGTTGAAATCATTCGATCCCGGATTCGGGAAAATGACCACATCGAAGCCTGCTTGTGCAATTGTAGCTTCACTGCTTTCTTCACCTGAGGAAGCCATGCGGGAAGTCGGTGGCTTCACATTACCCGGGTTAGACGGGCATTGTACTACCGCAGGGTTATTGGTGATGTACCTCACGTTTGTAGGCGCAAAATAATCGTCGGTACCATAGGTCAGATTTGTAAATCCTGAACCGTTCGGATTGTAGGTCGGCCCTGCTGCGCTTCTCACCCAGATAGGACTGGTGGACGCTGTAGAATTGATCGTAGCCGTTTTGAAGGTACCGGCAGGCCATGTGCCTGGCCATGTATTATCTGTAGGAACGGTAGAGCTACCCTGAGCGCCTATAAAGCCTGAATTCCTCAGTACAAAACCATAGGTATGGGTAGTCATGGTATTGTTCGTGAAAATGGTTCCTGAGCAATTACCCTGGAATTCAATACCGCTGTAGGTGTTCCTGGTTGTGTTACAGGTTACTGCCGTACCCAACGATTTGATGGTTACAATCCCAAAGAGGTTGGTGTATCCCGTTGTGAAACCTGTTACCACATTGCCGGTGATGGAATTGTTTCCGGTGCTTGGCTGCGCGTTATTCAGGGAAATGCCAAACTGAACGGGAGGGCCTGCTCCATTGTACGGATCCGATACGAGGAGGATCTCATTAAAGCTGATCAGGCTGTTTACTTTCGTCCAGTTGTTGTAATTGATCCCGCGGTAAACGTTCGTGATGACGTTGTTGCTTGCCCTGATCACCGGTACATTAGGGAACGGCGTAGATGAAATCACCCCTGCTCCGCTCACCGTATTTAAGGTAATGGCATTCGACACATACTGTGTTGTAGGTGCAGCGCCCACCATGGCTGAAATAGTGTTATTATCCACATCTACCTTACCCGCATACTGGCCGCTTGCCGCAACCGTAGGGATATTCAAAGGCCCGTTGGTAGCGTCCATCATCACCGCGTTCTGCAGGTTGTACATCGTATTGTTAGACACGTTGTAGAGACGGAAACGGTTCGTCACGCTTTTCACGCCGTAGTTGCCACGGGCGTTTACAAAGGTGGCAGGCGCCGACGCATTTGATTGTGAGCTTCTGAAGTCGTTATACATGATCTGGTGCTCAAACACGTTGGTTGTATTGATATCCCGGCTGCAGTCCACAAACTGGTTACCCTGGGATGGCGTAGCAGCTGTTGCCGAATTAACCAGTAAGCGGTAATTGTCACCGTTATCAACACTTGCATTAATTCCGATACCATCATTGCCGGCCGATGTGGCAATCGAGTTCTGGAACACGTTATTGAAGGAGGACAGGTTGGAGTTTGACGCATTGATACCATAGCCCTGGTTATCAAAAATATTTTTGCCTCCGCTATCTCCGATAATGAACTCATAATACGTAGGGGATGTCGTCTGAGGATTCAGGGTCGATCCTACTTTGCTCAACTCGATGCCGGTATTCGATTTCTGTCCTGCAAACGGCGCTTTGAGGTAAGAAGCCACAGGAGTTGCTTCAGGGAATGCCGAGTTTGAGATATACGGATTGGTTAAAGGAGCCCCCGGGTTACTGGCGGCTGCGCCAATGGTTGTGGTTGGCGGAAACACCAGAGAGTTTGGCGTAAAATTAACCTGACGGCATGTAAATACGGAATTCTTGATCGTAAACGGAAAGCTCGTGATCGGCTGAGAATAGTTATTGATGACGATGCTTTTGTAGTTACGGTTGAAGGTCGAGGAAAATACCGTCAGGACTCCGGAGGTTTGCGTATTACCCGAGATACCGACCGCTGTGATAGCGTCTTCCACTAAGGAATTACGCAGGCTTAAGCCACCACCATTGGTGATCACCATTCCGCGCCACATATCCGAGCAGCTGTAGATGTGCGTATTCGTCACATTGAAAAACGCACCCGGTGCAATGGTAATCTGCACGTTTGGCGACATTTTTAATTCGCAATTGGAGATATTCACGGCGCCGCTAATCGTCACATTATTATTAATGCAATACGTGGTATTCGTGTAGGTGCCCGCGGGAATTGTACCTCCTGCTCCCAGAACAACACAGTTGGTGCAGGTTGTTGCGCAGTTGCTGAGAGTTACTACAGCCGTTGTGGAGCCGGTACAACCGGCAAGGTTCGTTCCGGTTACCGTATAGACGGTCGTGGCCCCCGGTGTTACCACTACCGGATTTCCTACCAGGCCTCCGGGTTGCCAGGTATACGTATTTGCGCCCGATGCGGTGAGCGTTGCCGAAGATCCGGCACAGATCGTTTGATTACTCAGCGCGATGGTAGGGCTACCTACCGTTACCGTAGAGGTAGCACTCACGTTACATAAATTCCCATCGGTAATGGTAGCTGTATAGACAGTCGTAGCGCTCACAAAAGGATTGATGGATGCCGTCACCGGATAAGATCCCGACGGCGATGAGGTCCAGCTATACGTCAGTGTTGGCTGGGCATTACCGCTGCTTACGGTCATGGGAGCATTACCAGGAGCGCACAGAGCCGTTAAGCTCGGCGTGATGGCAGAGGTAAGCGTATTGATTGCCGTGATGGAGAAATCATCCCAGGTATAATCAAAGGCTAGTCCGTTGAAATTAAGGATCTGCTCTACATTCAGCGAATACGTGCCTGTGGTGGTAATCATACCGCTCAGGTCCTGTTTGAACTGGATCCATTTACCGACAGAGGTGGCATTAGGTGTCCAGGTTTGTGTAAACACAGGTACAGCAGAGGGATCAAGAAGACTCACCCTGAAGATCGAAGGCGGGAAAATATACAGCCACGGATAAGCCCAGCCGATGTACTGCTGATTGGGGCTTGCAAATACAAAGGAAAAAATGTAGTTGGAGCCTGCGATCAGATTCGCTGTGTTTTTGTAATGAGATGTAGGCGTTGACACCGTGGTAAAGCCGGGCGCGCAATACCCCGGCGATGCACCTGTTGTAGGGCCATCTGTATGAAAGGAAATAGCTCCTCTTGACGGGATAGGCGGGCTGGCAACCGTCGTTCCAAAGCCAGGACTAATTGCCCCGGCGCAAAGTGTGAGGTCGGATCCGAAGCTCACCATACCGGCTTCGAAGTTACCATTAGGCACGAGGTTCGGACAGCAATCCACCAAAGGCGCTATCATACTAAGTCCTGCAGGGCAGGTCAGGATACCATCAGATACCTGTGTGATCTTCACCGTCATGGTTGGTGCATTAGGTGTTGTGAGCACGAGGTCGCAAATGCCGTTGTATTGGTTCACCACCGTCATGGTTGGTGCCGGAACTCCATTGATATCATAATCCATAATCAGCTCCGGCCAGGCATCCATGGTCATAGAGATCATGGCATCCCCGTTCTTACAGAAATTCCCTGCCGAGCTGAAAGCTGCCGTATTGATTCCCACCACATAAATATCCGTTGGATAATAAGACGTGAACGTCTGTGTCGACGCACAGGTTACTGTGAGCACGGCGTGGTAAATGCCGGGAGCCGGAAAACCAACCGATGGGTTTGGCCCGCTTGCGGTGAGTGTGTTGGTCATGGATGAAATTGTCCAGTCCCAGTTGACAATAGGGCTTGAGGTGATGGAGTTATCCGTGAAAGACACCGCATTGCCCGGGCAAATCCGGTCTGATGAGATCTTGAACTGCACATAATCGCTGGAACCGGAGCTGCACATCAACGCTTCATAAGCATTGATCCTTCCGGGGCCGACAGGCACGCCGCTGGTCACAGGATCGGTTGTGCTGCTGATGCAATTCAATACCTGTGCAGCGGAATAAGAAGGATTATTACTTTTAACGAGGGCTGCTAAAGCCGCCACCATCGGAGAGGCCATACTGGTACCGCTCATAGAGGTATACGCATTAGGCCCTCCCACCACGCTACTGATGGTGGAGTAAATGGAAACACCGGGCGCGGAAATATCCACGGTTGGTCCCCAGTTACTGAAAGAGGCTTTGAAATCAGACTGATCGGATGCTGCTACGGAATACACACCCGGAAAAGAAGCCGGGAAAGCAGGCGCATTGATGTTATTATTTCCTGATGCCGCTACAATGATTACACCCTGCGAAATCACCCAGGCAGTAACCAAAGAGTTGCTCATAGAGAAAAATTCGGCCGAGCCCCAGGAACAGTTGATGACGTCTGCGCCGTTGGCTACGGCCCACAGCATTCCCTGGTAACCGGCTGTGAGAGCACCTGTGCCATCCTGTGCAATCTTACCGAACATCAGCTGCACGCTTGGGCTCACTCCTCCCAGGCCTACCGTGCCAATGCCATTGTTGCCTTCGGCACCTACAATACCCGTGACGTGGGTTCCGTGATTGAAAGACGGATTCGGCCCGATCACATTCGCATCGCCATCAGCAATATCGAATGCCGCAACGATCTTCGAAACCAAATCCGGGTGGTTGACATCACATTCATTGTCCAGGATCGCGACCTTTACAGGCGCTCCGGGAGGAAAGCTTGACCAGGCCGGACAGGCCTGTACTAAATTTAAGTGATAATAATCTGTTGGGGTCGACCATACAGGGTCGCCTGTACAGAACAAACGGTCGACCGGAATAGGCTCGGCATATTCGATGCCCGGCATCGCAGCTACCGCCGCAATGACTTTCGGCAGATCGGCCGGCGCTCCAAAGCTCAGCGAAAAAATCCGGTCGAGCTTTGCATCTTTTGCCTGCAGGAATGGCCTGTTGATGTTTGTTACTTTAAATGTTTTGATAAGGTTGGCCAGTAGTTCGGGAAAGCCGGCGGTAGAGCCGCCGTTGTAACTATAATCCCTGACGGGAGAGGAATCTTTAATCTTAAAATAGATCTTACCCTTTACGAGGTTTGTATCAAGGTTCTGCGCCGGCAAACAATAGCTTACCAGCAGGGCCGTCAACAAACATAAAAAATTGATTTTTTTCATGTTATAAGTTTTAAGTGATTAGAAAAAAAATATTGGATTGAGCTCAATCAAATTTATGACAAAGCACCTGACACTTACACTAGTATAAATACCTGTTGTGAAAAAAATTTAAGCTATGTTGATGGCACCGTTGGAGGCTCATATTCTAAAAGGCTTAGATGGGCCCTGGCCGGGGCTTTGCGAAGGCCTGCCCTGATACCATCACGGCTTGCTTCCGCAGGAATGGTCCTGCACCGGTATAAATACGGGCTATACCCCTCAGCTCATCGTGATGATTCCTTTGGAAATGGCATACTTCAGAAGACCGACCACGGATTTGGTTTCCGTTTTTTCAAAGATCTGGTTCTTGTGCCACTCCACGGTACGCTTGCTGAGAAAGAGTAGTTTGGAAATTTCTTCCACATTTTTCTCATGGTATAAAAGCCGGATGATGGAGATCTGCCGCTCCGATAGCTTTTTAGAGCCGTTAGGCAATGGTATCTTGTAACTGTTATAGGACAAGGTATTCATGGAGGCATCTACATAATAGCCATGTTCGTGTACAGAATAAATGGTGTTGAGCAATTTATCAAAATCGCAGTTCTTCGGCAGGAAGCCTACAACACCGGCCATGATGAATTTCGAAACATAGGCTTCGTTATAGTGCATGCTCAGGATAATGACTTTGATATTCGGGTATTTTAATTTGATGACCTCGTATACCTGCTCGCCATCCATCACAGGCATCTCTATATCCAGGAGCAGGATCTGCGGCCTTTCAGTTTCCAATCGCTCCAATAATTCCTTGCCGTTTCCTACATCAAAAAGAACCTTGATTTGCTGTTCTTTTTCCAGCATTGTACTTAATGCCTGCCTTATCAATACATGATCTTCTGCAATCGCGATGGTTATTGCTTTCATAGTACCTGGTTTGAAGTGACGTTACCGGAAGCCAAAACTGCCGGGTAATTTTAAACTGAGGTAATTAATCCTTACTACTAAATTAAAAAACAATCGATGCTGTTAGGGGCCGGGCTGTGTTATTGATGTGTTAATGGTTGTTGTGACGACAACTAAGATCTCATGCAATTCCAGGGAGCCAATCAAAATTCACTACGTGTGCTAACCAAAATTAAATCAAAAAATTGATTGGAATTTCCTAAAATCTTTTTATGCACACATAATAAAGCACGATTACGATAATTCACTCACTATCAAACGTTTAAATTTAGACTCAAAATATCAATGCTAAGGAAAACCACGTGATATTACGTAGTGTAAATCCGGGATAATACGGTGATTTAATTGAAATGCCGGACACCCGTGATTTCATAAGCATGCCCCGATGATTGTTTACACAGCTATAATTCCGACATATATTCTGCCATCCGGAGTCGTGTGTTTTCATCCGGCAGATGATCACCTGCACTGAAATTATCAAGCGCATGAGAAGCATCAGAAGTTGCCGGAATGACGCAGGTAACGGCGGGATGCGATATAATAAACTGCAAAAAGAAATTGCTCCAGCCGTTGATGCCTGCTTCTGTAGCCCAGTGGGGCAAAGGTTTCCCCTTGACTTTCTGAAACAATTTCCCTTCACCGAACGGCCGGTTGATGATCGTGGCTACACCGCAATCAGCGGCAGCAGGCAGCAATCGCTTTTCGGCATGGCGCGAATCCACTGAATAATTGAACTGTACGAAATCAATGTCTTTCTCATCACGGAACACGTTTTCCAATGCCTCATGCATGGCATCGGTATAATGTGTCATGCCGATGTACTTTATTTTTCCGGCAGCTTTCCAGTCGCGGAGCACCGGCAAGTGTGTTTTCCAATCGGTGAGGTTGTGGATCTGCATCAGGGCAACCTGTTCTCTTTTCATTTTCTGCAAAGAGCTTTCCATTTGCGCGATGCCTTCGCGGCGACCGGTGGTCCATACTTTCGTTGCATAAAAAAACGCATCGCGTTCCTTCATCCCTTCTGTAAGATCTCCGATCACTTTTTCGGCCATTCCGTACATGGGCGATGTATCGATCATGCTTCCTCCTGCCCCATGCATGGTTTTCAGAACGGCAGTCAGCTCCGGGTAAGAGCTGCTATCCGGCACATCAAAACATTTCCAGGTGCCAATGCCTATCACAGGAAGCATTTCGCCGGAAGAAGGAACAGGTCGTTGTAACATCATTGCTCAAATTTGATTGATCTAAATGTACAAAAAACAGCCTGATGCAGTGGCCTGCAAACCGGCGATAACAAAAAATAACATACCCGTTCAAAAAATAATTTGGGAAAGCGTTGTATAACCTGTACTTTGGTAACGCTCTTTTAAAAACCCGGATTTTTTTTAACTAACCGGCTAAACACTGTCGTTGAAATTAACCGGGTTTTAAAAGAGACCATTTCCTTTACCTCCACCAAATCTTTCAACCATCTACAGCAGCTGCAATTCCTTAATCAGTTCTGTTACGTCTGTGCCTTTAGGCAACAGGTGCGCGCGGATCCCTGTTTTCAAAGCGCCTTCGACATGATGAATCGTATCGTCAATAAACAAGGTCTCTTCGGCTACAAGGTGATTTTCTTTCAGTACGTATTCAAAGATCTCCGTATCAGGTTTGCGCATGCCCATGCGGCAGGAGTAATACACTTTTTCGAAAAAAGGCTCCAGGTTTTGGTAACCGCGGCTTTCCAGCAGATGTGCTTCAAACTCGCGGATATGGGTTTCATTCGTATTGCTGAGCAAAAATAAGCGGTACCTGCCTTTCAGCTGTGCCAGCAATTCCAGGCGATGCAATGGAAAATCCAGCAGCATGGCGTTCCAGGCCTTTATCATTTGCTCATCGTCCGCTTCGGCCTCCATCGCCACTTTCAGCCCGTTAAAAAATTCCTGCTCTGTGATCAGTCCTTTATCAAACAGATCAAACAGCGGTGTTTGCTGCAACTGGGTATAAATGGTTTCAAAAGGCGTATTGGAGAGCTTATTAAATGCGGCAATGGTGGCTGCTATGTCGAGGTTGATGATGACTCCGCCCAGGTCGAATATTATTGTGTTTATTTTGGACATATATTTTGTGAATACCCTGCAAATATATATTTTTGCAGGCTGGATTTTGAAAAATCCGGCATTGCTCCTATAGCTCAGTTGGTTAGAGCATCTGACTCATAATCAGAGGGTGCCTGGTTCGAGCCCGGGTGGGAGCACTGAAAAAGCGTCATGGTAGCTCCTGACGCTTTTTTTATAGACGACGTTAAGCTGTTCGAGAGCTCTATGGAATCGTGAAATTGATCTGTGTACTTACCGTGGCCGTTCCTGTAGCCGGCAATACCAGCGTGGTATTCGTGGCGCTGAACCAGTCGCCGCTGTTGGATGTGCCATTGCCATCGTGATCATACACGGCATACACATAGTAGGTTCCGGGATGCATGTAGTTGAATACAAAGCTTTGATCGTTGGCCGCGAGGATCACATAGCGTGAGCGGTATGTTAAGTTTGCCGCATTATAAGTCATACCGCTCAGCAGGGGCTGTGTTGTGATCACCAGGAATACTTTTTTGGAAGCATTGGGCACATGCGCGCCATCGTAGGTGTAATTTACCGTTGCCCGGCCCAGATAAGGCTGCGCCGTTTCCGGATAAGGCTCTGTGGTAGCATTGTAGTAGATGGCTTCCGACTGCCCGATAAAGGCCGTGGAAAAATCCTTGGTCATTGTTGGCTTGGGAAAGGCAAACTGTGTCACCGCCGGCCCGGCGGAAGTACTGTCCTGCAGCCTGGCGCGCCAGGTCATGTGTGGCGTGGACGAAGGCTGTGTATTGTATTTGTTGGTATAGGACTTAATGATGAGGCTGTCGGACTTGCGGATTACCTCGGTATAGGCCCTGCTCCTGCCTTTCACGATCTCTGCAAAACGGTAATAGGATTGTCCGGCTGTTTCGGAAACGCTATCGGCTAAAAAATACGATACGCGGTGCATGCCATTGAAAGAACCGCCATTGCGAAAGGCCACCCTCAGCTGGTTATTGTATTTTGCGATGAAGAAGGACATGTGAATGTCGTTCAGCGTATCAAGCTCATTTTTGGCTGAGATCTGATTTTCGGAGATGGGCCTGAAATCCACGATCCATTCGGGATAGCCTCCAAGGGGCGTTGTGGAGGTCACCGGGCCGTTCCAGATACCCTTCACCTTATTCAGCACGCCATAACCAATCACAGAAGTGCTGACCGGGCCGGAAGTTGTGCCGGTGGTCGTTACCGGAGGGGTTTCCTCCTCTTCTTCCTTTTTATCCTTACACGATTTACAACCAGGTAAAGCAACGGCAATGGAAGCCAACAGAAAGAGAGTGGTAATCCTCATAGGTATGTGATTTAGCTATTTTTTACGGATGTAAATCCTGCTCTTCGCCAGGCCCAGCTTATTGAAGAAATGCGTGAACGACACTCCCAATACACCCAGGCCGTATTTCATACTGCGCCGGAAGTTGATCGAGCTAGCTTCGGGGAAGTATTTGGTAGGACAGGTAATCTCTGCGATCTCAAAGCCTGCGTAAAAGATCTGTGAGATCATCTGGTTATCGAACACAAAATCATCGGAGTTCTCATGATAGCTGATGGTTTCTAGGATCTCCCTGTTGAAGGCCCTGTAGCCTGTATGATACTCGCTCAGCTTTTGGTTGATGAGCACATTTTGTGTCAGGGTGAGGCAGCGGTTGAAGATGTATTTATACATGGGCATACCGCCTTTGAGCGCACCTTTGCCGAGGATCCGGGAGCCGAATACGGAAGGATACAGGTCGTTGGCGATCATGTAGCTCATGCTCTGGATCAGCTTGGGTGTATACTGGTAATCGGGGTGCAGCATGATCACGATATCGGCACCGATGGCAAGCGCCGTGTCGTAGCAGGTTTTCTGGTTCCCGCCATAGCCCTTGTTTTTTTCGTGACGGATCACATGCCTGATGCCGAGCTGACGTCCTACCTCGGAGGTATTATCTTTACTGTGATCATCCACCAACACCACATCATCCACAATATCAAAGGGGATCTCATCATAGGTTCTTTTCAAGGTCAATGCCGCATTGTAGGCCGGCAATACTACCACAATCTTTTTTCCGTTAATCATATCATACAAAAATAGCAAAGTTTAGATAAATTGGCTATAAACATTAAAAAATATCCGTTATTTTAGAGCTTTCATTTCGGACCCCGATCACCAGTAAAACCGGTGAATTGACAGAAATCAGCGTTGGATCAGATATACGGTAAACACAACCCTCAAACACAGAAGCCCTGAAACTAAAAGTTTTACATAGCTACCTTTTAAAATCTTACCTGCCTCCTTTCTTCCTCACGCTTTTCATCGGCGTTTTCGTTTTTTTCCTCATCCACGTATTTACCTACATGGACGATATTATCGGCAAGGGCATGACTTTCTGGGTGCTTACCAAATTCTTCTCGTACTCCTTCATTACGTTTATTCCCGTAGCCATGCCGCTGGCCGTTCTCCTCTCTTCCATCATGACCTTCGGCAACCTGGCGGAAAATTACGAGCTGGCAGCCATGAAGTCTTCCGGGCTTTCGCTGTTTAAGGTTCTGAGGCCTTTGTTGGCCTTCATCGTTTTCCTGGCCGGCCTTACTTTTGTCTTCAACAATTTTACGCTTCCGAGCATTACCCTCAAATCTGCCCACCTGCTTTGGGACATCCGGCAGGCCAAGCCAACACTCAGCATCAAAGAAGGCATATATTATAACCAGCTGAAGGGCTACAGCATTAAGACGGCTAAAAAAAATAAAGACGGAAAAACGCTCTACAACCTTTCTATTTACGACCACCACGAAGGGATGGGCAACAACATCCAGCTCTATGCCGACAGCGGCGCCATGCAGCCCTCGGCAGACACCAATTACCTGCAGATCAGGCTCCATGACGGGGTGCGCTACGACGATGCCGTGAAGGAGGAGGAACAAAAAAGCAGCCGCCCGCTGACGCAGCTCTTCTTTAAGCAGCTGAATGTGAATGTGGACATGAGCGACTTTAAAATGAAAAACACGGAGGAGGACCTCTTTAAGAACCACCATGAAATGATGAACGTGTGGCAGATTGACGATCAGCTCGACACCTTTGATCTGGAAATCTTCACCAAATACCGCTACCTCAAAAACCAATTCGATAATTATTTCTTTACCAGAACTTATCATACTGCTTCGATGAAAGTAAAGCACCTCAACCTGAATGCGTTTTATGCGTCCCTGAACAAAGATGATTTCAGGCGAAGCGTAGAGAACGCGCAGAACCTGGCGCGCAACTCCAGCGGCTTCATCGATTCGGTAAACGAAGAGATATCCGGGAAACGTTACCAGAAAACAGATTGGCAATTGGGCTGGCACAAGAAGATCAACATTTCCTTTGCCTGCATCGTGCTTTTCTTTGTGGGCGCTTCGCTGGGCGCTATCATCCGCAAAGGCGGCATGGGGCTTCCGGTTGTGGTTGCCGTGCTTTTCTTCCTGCTTTATTACATCGTCAATATCATTTATGAGCGCATGGTGGATGAGGGCATTTACAATGTGGTGTTCGGGGCCTGGTTCCCACTCTGCCTGTTTATGCCTATCGGTATTTTCCTTACGTATAAGGCCGCCAAGGATTCCGCATTGTTTGACATCACTCTTTACCTGGACCCGGTTAAGAATTTCTTCAAACGGTTTAAAAAAGCGAAGCATGCGGATCCTCCAGCTCAGCAATAAAGCACCCTATCCTGCAAACGATGGAAGCTCTATTGCCATCTACAACCTGGCGGAAGGACTGGCTGATAACGGTGTGGAGCTGCACCTGCTCACCATCAATACCAAAAAGCATTTCAAACCTGACTCCGAGGTGCCGCAGGCGTTTAAAGACAAAACACATTACGCCTCGGTATACCGGAATACGGACACTTCCGTGGGTGGGGCCCTTTCCAATTTATGTTCGTCGCAATCGTATTTTGTGAGCCGCTTTTTTTTCAGGGATTTTGAGGAAGCGCTTATCCGCAGGCTGAAAGCGCAGCCCTTCGACCTGGTACAGCTGGAGGGCGTGTTCATGGCCTCTTACATCCCGCTGATCAGGCAACATTCCCGGGCAAAGATCAGCATCAGGGCCCATAACCTGGAGCACCAGATCTGGGAACGGCACCTGGCCAACGAGCCTAACGTTTTCAAAAAACATTACCTCAGGCTACAAAACAACCGGCTCAGGCGCTTTGAGCTGGATGCCTTTGCCAAAGCGGATGCCATTGTGGCGATCACCGACGAGGATAAAAAAAATATTCAAAAGCTGGTTCCGCACAAAGCGCTCTATACCTGCCTCACGGGCATTAACCTCAACACGTACCAAAACGTGGAAAGGCCCTCCGAAGCCAATACGCTCTTTCATTTTGCGTCGATGGACTGGATGCCGAATGAAGAGGCCGTGAGCTGGCTGCTGGAGAAGGTATGGCCGGGGATTTTGAAACAGCTCCCGGAAAGCAGGCTGGTGCTGGCCGGAAAAAATATGCCCGAAAAATTCAGGCGCCTGGCAGACAAAAACCTGACGGTGATTGAGCATGTGAACAGCTCTGCGGAATTTTACAAAACCTACGATATCATGCTGGTGCCTCTATGGTCGGGCAGCGGGCTCCGGATCAAGCTGGTGGAAGGACTGGCTTATGGCAAAGCGATTGTTACCACCAGCATTGGCGCCGAAGGAATTCCGTATACCAACCACAAAAACCTGATCGTAGCCGACAGCCCGGAGGAGTTTAGGACAGCGATTGCCTCACTGCTCAGCGACGAGCAGAAAAAGAAAACGCTGCAAACACAGGCCCGGCTGCTGGCAGAATCTCATTTTGATTACAAACGTATCGGCGCTGACCTATTGACCTTTTACAAGACACTGTGAGTCGCCCTCCCGCAGACACCGCAGATGTTTTCAGAATAAATAAACCGCTCACTCATCATAGCACCCCTGTCATCCCCGCCTGAAGGAATATTCGGTCAGGCGCGTTCGGAATTAAACCCTATAAAACAAAAAATCCCTCACGGATTCGTGAAGGATTTCTTAAGGACAAATATAATCTTACTTAACGGTAATGGTTTTCTCAACGGTTTTACCTTCTTCGAGCTTAATGATGCCGGTACCAACCATCGAGCTGGTGCCTGCCGCACGGATATCGAGAATAGCCGGTAATTTAAAAGTATAGGTGCTGGTTCCGCTGCCATCCGATACGCCTTCTGCTTTCAGGTCGGCTTCTACAGTAGAGCCGGAAGCAGTTTTTACATTGGCATATACTTTTACTTTCACATTGGATAAGGGCATCCCCTTACTGTCTACGGTCACAATGTTCAGCTTGCAATCTGTTTTCTTCTCGCAGGAAGTGGATAATCCTAAAACGAGTAAAAGGCCGGTACAGGCAGCAAATAGTCTTACTTTCATTTTTATATTAATTAATATGGATTAATATTGTAGTTCAAATATACTAAAATTTTCATAATTCAATGCCTTGCCGGACGATAATATTGATTCTGATCCTTGTTTCAATGATTAAAACAGGGGTTTCCCAGAGCTTTTCAAAAGAAACCATCCTGATTTCCACCATCCATGGAAACATGAAACTAAAGCTGTTTAACGAAACGCCCCTGCACCGCGACAACTTCCTGAAACTGGTAAAAACGCATTTTTACGACAGCCTGATGTTCCACCGGGTAATCGCGGAATTCATGATCCAGGGAGGTGACCCTGACAGCAAAACAGCCGACCAGTTTAAAGTGCTGGGCGACGGCGACCTCAACTACACGGTTCCCGCAGAATTCAGGCCGGAGCTGTTTCATAAAAAAGGGATGTTGTGTGCCGCCCGCAACGGCGATGATGTGAATCCGACGAAAGCCTCTTCGGCCTGCCAGTTCTATATTGTACAGGGAAAGCCAAGAACGGAGGAAGACCTCAAATCCTTTGAAAGGCGCATCAACAAGCCGCTGATCAACCGCCTTAAAGATTCCGTCTTAAACCTCCCGGAAAACAAGCTCCTGAAAGAAAAGATCGCGGCGTATAAAGGTGTCAATAACGACAGCCTCCTGATCTATACCAAAGTATTGACTGAAAAAACAGACAAAGCTTATGAGCTGGCGCCTCACTATACCTTTCCGGAAGCACATAAAGCGGTGTACAAAACCCTGGGCGGAACGCCTCACCTCGACACCAACTATACCCTATTCGGCGAGGTCATCGAAGGCCTCGAAGTCATCGATCGCATTGCTGCCGCCCGAACCGGCAAGAACGATCGCCCGCTCACGGACATCCGCATGAAGATCAGCCTTGTGCAGGAGTAATGTAAACGCCATTGAATCACACCTTAGAACTTCAGGTTGAGCGCCAGCATAAAATTCGTAGGAGCCGCCGGTGCCAGGTAATTCTGCTTATACAGCTGGTCTCCCGAATAAAAGCTATAGTTGTATCCGTTGGTTTCGTAGACCGTGTTGGAAATATTATAGATCACACCGATCAGGTTAATCTCTTTGATGAGGCGTGTACGGATGGTATAGTTTACCCGCAGGTCCGTCACAAAGTAGTCGTGGATAGAACGATCAACATCGGAGGTATTATCGAGGTATTGCCTGCCCACATATTTGTTCAATACAGCAATCTCCAGGTTCCGGACGGGCCTGAAGATGAGATTGGCGGCGGCGATCACATTCGGCGAAAAAGAAATATCCGTTAAGGAGTAAGTCTTTTTATACTGCGTGAACACGGTGTAGTTGACATCGCTGCTGTCGATAAACTCCGTGAAATGTTTCACCTTATTCTGAGAGAGGGTAATGTTTCCGTTGAAGGTAAAATACCTGGTGATGTCGGCACTCAGCTCTGCCTCTACGCCACGCCTGTAGCTGTATTCCACATTGACGCGGTTATAGGCTCCTACATCATTGATTTGCCCGTTGAGCACCAGCTGGTTTTTATATTCCATGTCGTAGAAATTCAAGCCGATGTTGACATGCTTGAAACGGTGGGTGATCCCTGCCTCGAGGTCGTTCAGCTGCTCGGGCTTAGGCCTGCTCAGGGCAGTGGACTGTGTGAAATCGTTACGGTTCGGCTCTTTGTTGGCGATACCGTAGCTGGCATACACATTGGTATTGGGTGTCAGCAAATAATTGAGGCCGAGCTTCGGGTTGAAGAAGCCATAGCTGGCATCCTGAACAGCCGTATTCACACGCGAGGTATCGAATCCGGTAAAGCTGTAATGGATGGCGCGGTACTGCAGATCAATGAACACGGTAAATTTGGATGTGGGCTTGATCGTGGTTTTCAGGTACACGTTGCCATCCGTCTTCGTGGCTTTATCATCGTAGTAACGCGGCTTGAAGTTATTGGGATCGGCAAACTGCGCCCAGATCACCTCGCCGTTGTGCCGGCCGATATAGCTGTTATAGCCACCACCAAGTACAAAATTGAGCTTGCTTACAGGACTGTAATTGATATTTCCGAGCACTCCCACAAAATCGTTATCCAGCCAGCGGCGACGAATGAGGTCGGATTTGCTGAGCGTATCGTTTGGTGTGATCACATCCGGCATCTTATAAGCTGCCAGCGTTTGTCCCGGCTTATACTGCTCGTAGTAGCCTTTGCCGGCGGTGTAATGCCCTGTAAGGCTCACATTCAGGCGGCTGTTGATTGTCTGAATATAATGCAGCTGGTAATTATCCTGCTTGTAATTATCCGTTTCGTTATTATAGTATTTGAGATTGCCATTGGCATCGTAGTACATCCCGCAGGAATTGAAGGTGCGGTTTCCTGCGTTCAGGCTGTCCTGCAACACATAGTTCCAGGCCTGGTAGGTTTTTTCCTGCCCGCTGAACATAATGGCTTTCAGCACCGATTTTTTGCCATAGTAACCGCCGGAAATATAATAAGACGTGAGCTTCGAGGATGCCCTGTCGATATAGCCATCACTGTTGATCCGCGATGCCCTCGCGTCGAAGGTAAAATGGTTGTTGATGAGACCGGTCCCTGCGGCGATGGTATTTTTGACCGTGTTATAAGAACCGATGCTGTTGTTGATTTCCGCATAGGGTTTTTCGCGGAGCAGGTTGGTTTGCATATTGATGCTGGCTCCAAACGCTGCGGCCCCATTCACGGAAGTTCCTACCCCACGCTGCACCTGGATGCTGTTGGCCGACGACATAATATCCCCCATGTTCACAAAGAACACGCCCTGGCTTTCGGCATCGTTGATGGGAACGCCATTGATGGTGAGGTTGATCCGCGTACCGTCTGTGCCGCGGATTCTCATACCGGTGTAGCCTACACCGTTTCCGGCGTCGGAGTTAATCACCACCGACGGCAGGGAGTTCAGCACGTAAGGCAGGTCCTGCCCGACATTTTGTTTTTTAATATCTTCCGCGTTGAGATCGCTGTGCGCAAAAGCGGAGGTATTATCCACACGCGTGGAATATACCAGAACTTCATCCAGCGACACATCGCTTTGCGTCAGCATGATCTCGATGGCCATATCGCCTTTCACCTCGATGGAGTCAATCTTTTGCTTGTAGCCCGCACATTTAGTCACCAATACATAGGTGCCGGGCTTCAGGCCTTTGAAGCTGAACAACCCTTCGGCGTTGGCCTGTGCAGACAGAAAGGTATTTTTGATACCTACCACTGAAAAGGGAACCGGTTTTTTTTCGGGTGATGAGACGAAGCCGCTGACAGCAAATTGCGCTTTGGATACAGACGTGCATGACAAGGCCAGAGCAATGCCTGCCGCTGTTCTGAGTGTTTTGAAGGTCATTTAAAATTTCTTTTAGTGTTAAAAATAAACTTCACAAGGGGATGTGACGTTTTCTTATTAACTGTTTTCCCTACGCAGGCATTACCCTGATCAGGTGCATACAAGGAATTGTGTGGCAATTCTTTGTAATGGGTATAATCTCAGCTTATATCAGTTGGTGAGTTGGAGCGTTTTTGATTTGGAGAATTGTTGAATCAATCAACAATTTTTTCATTCTTCAACTCAACAACTGATAAGCACCCCTAAAGATTCTGCGGCAAAGGTACTAAAAAATCGATTTGCGAATGGCTGATTTTATTAATTGGCTATTAATATCCTGTTTACAAGCAACCTTGCTTCTGTTTTTTGGGCGTCCGGGCGGGCTTTACGCTCCTATCTTTTTCGCAGGAAGACAAGCCAAAAAGGATGCCCGCTCCAATCCCTGACGCCGGTTCCTGCCGGCATCAAGCTACAAGGCCAAATGCTTCGATTTCACTTCTGCGCCAAAGAACAGGCTGGCATGTGTATCGAAAATTTCGGTGGAATCGGTCGTTAAAAAATCGAGCTTTCCGCTTTTGGAAATCCGCTGCTCCATGTCGGCATGACGCGCGAGGTAATCCTGCAGGCTATGCGCCACAATTGTTCCCTGAGAAAGTAAGGTTATGCCGGCAGGCAAATGTTTTTCGATGAGTGGTTTTAAAATAGGATAATGCGTGCAGGCCAGGATAATGGTATCGATGTAACGTGATTGATCGAACAAATTCCCGATGTATTTTTTCACAAAATATTCTGTGCCTTCATTGTCCAGCTCATTGTTTTCGATGAGCGGAACCCACATCGGGCAAGCTTCCTGGAAGACATTGAGCTGAGGGAAGAATTTTTCAATCTCTATGCGGTAGGATTCGGAAGATACTGTGCCACTGGTAGCGAACACACCGACATGCCCGCTTTTACTGTAGTTTCCAATGATTTCGGCAGTAGGACGGATCACACCCAGCACCCGCTTCCCGGGATCAATTGCGGCGAGGTCTTTTTGCTGAATGGTTCGCAAAGCCTTGGCAGATGCGGTATTGCAGGCAAGCACCACAAGCTCGCAGCCACGGTCAAACAAATGTTTCACGCATTCGAGCGTGTATTCATAAACGGTATCGAAAGAGCGGGAGCCGTATGGCGCGCGCGCATTGTCGCCCAGGTAGAGGTAATCGTATGCAGGCATCTGAGCAACCAGTTCTTTCAGAACCGTGAGTCCTCCATAACCGGAGTCGAACACGCCAATAGGCGAATAGGTCGAAGAATCTTTCATCTTTGCAATATTAACACTTTTAAGGCGTTTACTAATTTAATTATGTATATTTATGCTTTACCCCGCAAAGAGCATATTAATTTTTATTAAATAAACTAAATGGCATTTTCACCAATCCGCTTTGTTGACAAAGACAAAGACAAGGCATTATTTTTCGCAACACTTCGCAAGCGGGTAGACGGTTACTTTCGTGAAAACAAAATTTCGAAGCATTATAACGCCACGATGGTTATCAAAACCGTCATTTTATTAAGCTCCTACATCTTACCGTTTATATACATTCTGGCCTTCAATCCGGCTTTCCATGTGGCCCTGATCTTATGGGCCGTGATGGGCTTTGGCCTGGCAGGCATTGGCATGAGCGTGATGCACGACGCCAACCACGGCGCTTATTCTTCGAGCCACAAGACAAACTACTGGTTGGGACATACGCTTAACCTCCTGGGCGGCTCGGTTTTTAACTGGAAAATGCAGCATAACGTGATGCATCATACCTATACCAACATCGTGCATTACGACGATGATATCGCCGATAAGCTTATTCTGAAATTCAACCCTCATACAGAGGTCAAGTGGTACCATAAGCTCCAGGTGGTATATGCGTTCCTGTTTTATGGGATCCTTACCTTGTACTGGGCTTTATTGAAAGATTTTATCCAGTTCAACAAATACACCAGACAAGGCGTTAACACATCTACCAAAGAACAGAACAAAAGCATCTGGATCAAGATCCTCATCAGCAAGCTTGTATACTGGGCTGCATTTTTTGTGCTGCCGGTGCTTGTGCTGGGCTTTCCTTTCTACCAGATATTACTGGGTTACCTTCTCATGCAGTTCATCTCAGGCGTTGTACTGACGGTGATCTTTCAGCTGGCCCATACGGTGGAAGGCACAACACATCCGCTTCCTGGCACGGATCTGACGATCGAAAACAACTGGGCGGTACACCAGATGAATACGACGGTTAATTTTTCGCGCAAATGCAAATGGATTTCCTGGTATGTGGGCGGGCTCAACTTCCAGGTGGAGCATCATTTATTTCCTACCGTGTGCCACGTCCATTATCCGGCCATTTCGGAAATCGTGAAGTCTACGGCGGAGGAGTTCGGTATACCTTACCTCGAAAATGAAACCTTTGGAAAGGCCCTGAAATCGCACATGAAAGCCATCATCAGCTTTGGGAAACTCCCGGATATGAACGAGGCCATCGGGTAGAACATTTAACCGCGAAGGCGCAAAGATTTGCGCAGAGTCCGCCAAGAAATAGTAAAACTATCGGGACCTTCAGAATTCTTATTAAACGTAAAAGCATTCCATTCATTGGCTATGCTTGCGTGAGTGATTGTCACGAAAATCCTTTTGCCGGGCACTGAGCGGAGCCGAAGTGCGGGGCACAAGATTGAAGCAGGACAGCAAGCCAGTGGCTTGATGGGCCAGCATGAGCCTGTAGCACGACTCCGCTGCCTCTTTGCGGAGAAACGCCCAAATGCATAACAAAATTGATTATTATTTTAATCCCCGCGCTCTTTGCGCAATCACTCGGCGTTCTCTGCGGTTAAGCATTAATACTGCTCGTTCTCGTTCGGAAAATCCCTGCTCTTCACATCTCTGATGTATTGCTGAAAGGCGCCGGTCATGCTTTCGTAAAGGTTCAGGTACCTTCTCAGGAAGCGCGGGCTGAACTCATGTGTCATGCCCAGCATATCGTGCGTTACCAGCACCTGCCCGTCGACACCGCCGCCGGCACCGATACCGATTACCGGAATGGCAATGCTTTTGGCCACTTCCTCCGCGAGCTTTGCCGGAATTTTTTCCAACACCAGCGCAAAGCAACCTGATTCTTCAAGAATTTTGGCATCTTCCATCAATCGCTTTGCCTCATCTTCTTCCTTGGCCCTTACGGTATAGGTTCCGAATTTATAGATGGACTGGGGCGTGAGCCCCAAATGCCCCATCACGGGAATGCCCGCCGTAAGGATGCGTTCAATAGAATCTTTGATCTCTTTGCCGCCTTCCATTTTCACAGCATGGCCGCCACTTTCCTTCATGATCTTTATAGCGGACGTCAATGCTTCTTTGGAATTTCCCTGGTAAGAGCCAAAGGGAAGATCCACCACCACCAGGGCGCGGTCGACAGCCCTCACTACCGAAGAGGCGTGATAGATCATGTGGTCGAGCGTAATGGGCAGGGTGGTTTCATAACCTGCCATGACATTGCTCGCGCTGTCGCCCACAAGGATCACATCAATACCGGCATGATCGATGATCTTTGCCATGGTGTAGTCGTAAGCGGTAAGCATGGAGATCTTCTCCCCGCGGCGCTTCATTTCCTGGAGCTGATGCGTTGTAACCTTTTTAACTTCCTTGTGAACAGACATAAATGAGGATGTGTTATTTTTTGTAAAATTACTGAATTAATTTGGAGTTCGGCTAAAAATGGTAACTTTGTAATCCTTAAATTATCGCATGAAATATTCTGCTCTTATTGTATTGTCGCTGGTTTTTACGAGCCTTTTCACATCCTGCAAAAACGACCTGGAAGTACTGGCTCCCGGCAAGGAATCGGTTTCCGTATACGGGATCTTAAACCCGAATGAACGTGTTCAAAACATCCGGATCAATAAAGTATACCTTACGGATGGCGATGCCATGGTGGCCGGACAGGATGCCAATACGATCAATTATGGGCCGGGCGAGCTGAGAGTAACCCTGCAGCGTTTCATGAACGGCAGCACAACGCCGACACTTACCACTGTGGCAAACTCCCTAAAGAAAGAAATTGTGCTTACGGAAACCGTTGTCACAACAGAATCGGGCGCGTTCAGCACCAGCCAACGCCTCTGGCAAACGACTGACAAGTTATACAGCACCGGCGAGTACAAGCTCACCATTACGAACCTCGCCTCCAGCGCCGTGTATACGGCCCAGACCACGGTAATCGACAGCGTCAAGCCTTTCGGATCACAGCAGCCGATGCCGTTCCTGTATATCCCAAGCCAGCCCCTCACCTACCCGATGCATGGCAACTATCCGGCAAATCCGATCTCGACTGACAAGCCAAAATACGTGAATTATGATGTTCCTACCGCTACTTACGCGGTTAAGTTCCGGACAATCCCAAATGCGCGCCTGTATGGTGTGGTCATGCGCTTCCATTACATCGACAGCCTGCTGAGTGGCGGTGCAAGCATGGATTATGTGGATTATAACTTTACGACGAATAAATCATCCGACCTGCTTGGAGGCACGATGCTCGAGTCTTTCACCTTCACTGGCGATGCCTTTTACAAGAACCTGGCGGCCGAAATGGCGAAAAAATCATCGGCCAATGTCAGGAACAGAAGGTCTTTTTATATGGAATTTATTGTCACGGCCGGAGCCGAAAACCTGAATGAGTTTCTCCTGATCAATGCGCCATCGGCAACCATCGCCCAGGACAAGCCTTCCTACTCGAATATCAGCGGCGGCGTGGGCATTTTCTCGAGCCGTTCGGTATCTGTTGCCACGAAGGACCTATGGAACGATTTTATTGACAAAATCGCCTGTCATCCAGCCACCAACCCTTACCTCTTCTGCAACAGCTCCGGAAAGCCATCGGCTACGGTCTGCAACTAATATATGACACATTTTTCCGGTCATAAGCCCCTGAAAATGACAGTTTTTTTTCATTTCAGGGTTTTTTTATGTCAGCCTGTCAGTTACTTAAGTTTATCCGGCGATTGGCATAAACATTGACCATGTGTATACGAAATAAAAAACAAAAAGCGGGGTGCCTGAATGGCATTAAGGCTTAAAAAATAATATATAAACCAATAACAGAATAAAACACACAAATTATGGGAAAAATAATAGGAATAGACTTAGGAACAACCAACAGCTGCGTAGCTGTGATGGAAGGTAACGAGCCTGTAGTAATTGCCAATAACGAAGGAAAAAGAACGACACCATCTGTAGTTGCCTTTGTGGAAGGCGGAGAGCGTAAAGTAGGTGATCCTGCCAAACGCCAGGCTATTACAAATCCAACCAAAACGATATCTTCCATCAAACGTTTCATGGGTACTAATTTTGACGAGGCTCAAAAAGAGATCCCACGTATGACGTATAAAGTAGTAAAAGGGGACAACAATACGCCGCGTGTGGTGATTGACGACCGCAACTACTCTGCACAGGAAATTTCGGCGATCATTTTACAGAAAATGAAAAAAACGGCTGAAGATTTCTTAGGGACCAGCGTTGATGAAGCGGTGATTACAGTACCGGCTTACTTTAACGATGCTCAGCGCCAGGCGACAAAAGAAGCCGGTGAGATCGCGGGCCTTAAAGTGAAACGGATCATCAACGAGCCTACCGCAGCTGCCCTGGCTTACGGTATGGACAAAAAAGGCAAGGACATGAAGATCGTTGTATTCGACTGCGGTGGTGGTACGCATGACGTATCGGTACTGGAGCTGGGCGACGGCGTGTTTGAAGTAAAATCAACCGACGGTGATACGCACTTAGGTGGTGATGACTTTGACCACGTGATCATTGACTGGCTGGCTGATGAATTTAAAAAAGACGAAGGCATCGACTTACGCCAGGATCCAATGGCCCTGCAACGTTTGAAAGAGGCTGCTGAAAAAGCAAAAATCGAATTATCGAGCACCACATCTACAGAGATCAACTTACCGTACATTATGCCGGTAAACGGAATTCCTAAACACTTAGTGAAAACCCTGAGCCGCGCAAAATTTGAACAGCTGGCTGACAGCCTGATCCAGCGTACCATTGAGCCTTGCAAATCGGCGCTGAAAAGCTCCGGCTTAACGATCTCTGATATCGATGAGATCATCTTAGTGGGTGGCTCTACACGTATCCCTGCTATCCAGGCTGCTGTTGAGAAATTCTTCGGCAAAGCTCCCAACAAAGGGGTGAACCCGGACGAAGTAGTTGCGATTGGCGCAGCGATCCAGGGCGGTGTATTGACCGGTGAAGTAAAAGATGTATTGCTGTTAGACGTCACGCCTCTTTCTTTAGGTATCGAAACTTACGGCGGTGTGTTCACCAAACTGATCGAATCGAATACGACCATTCCATCGAAAAAAACAGAGACCTTCTCTACGGCGAGCGACAACCAGCCAAGCGTACAATTACACGTGCTGCAAGGCGAGCGCCCGATGGCAAAAGATAACCGCACGATCGGACAGTTCAACCTGGATGGTATCATGCCTGCTCCACGTGGTGTTCCGCAAATCGAAGTAACTTTTGATATTGACGCGAACGGGATCTTATCGGTATCGGCAAAAGATAAAGCGACAGGCAAATCTCAAAACATCCGTATCGAAGCGTCTTCCGGCTTAAGCAAGGAAGAGATCGAGAAAATGAAACGTGAGGCTGAAATGAATGCCGACGCAGATAAAAAAGCGAAAGAGGAAGCGGAAAAAATCAATGCTGCCGACGGTATGATCTTCCAAACGGAGAAACAGCTGAAAGAATACGGCGACAAGATTCCTGCTGATAAAAAAGCAAACATCGAAGGCGCTTTGGCAAACCTGAAAACAGCGCATGCTGCCAGAAACCTCGGCGACATCGACTCTGCGACCACTGCCCTGAACAGCGCCTGGGAAGCGGCTTCGCAGGACATGGCCAACGCCATGAACCAGCAACAGCAAGCAAACCCTCAGGGCGATGCCACAGCAAACACTGCCGGTGATAACGGAGACAAAGGTGAAAATGTAACCGATGTGGACTACGAAGAAGTAAAATAATTTCTTTAGATAAATTGAATGATGAAAAAATCCCTCACGAGAAATTGTGAGGGATTTTTTTATTGGATATAAAGCAATTGCAACATTGATAATTTACAAAAAGACTTAAATTTGATAGGCAGAAAGGATCAGTAAATACAGTCCCATTTGCTGAGAGGTAACAGAAAAAAATGAATACGAAAATAATGTATATCGAGTTGAAGAGTGGTTACTCGGATAATGGACCTGCCTGGATCGGTAAAGTTGAGTTTTCCAAATCCGGTCAGACCATTTATTTCGACAATAAGGCTATTAAAAAATTAAAGACTCCCGGTACTGGTGCAAACCATTTCGATATTGAAACCGGCGAAGAATACTGGGTTTCAGGAGTTAAAAAAAATGGAGCTGACAGGCATTGGGCAGGAGGCGGAAAAATAATGCTTGACAGGAACTCAGTGGATGACTATTTAAAACTGGTTGACTTCACTGTTATTGAAGAAAAATATTTTGACATCATTGACTTTGAGCCCACAGACAAAAGTAAATTTCGCGATATTGAAAATTCACACATTGACAGAGAAGATACCAATCAAAGCATCCAAGCCCGCTATTGGGATAACAATAGAAAAAAACTTTCATAGGAGACTGCATAGTGAAGTAGTGATGTTGCGCTACACATATCATTTAACAAATCTACAATTGGAATCCAGGATTATATACGAAAACGCTAAGGTCTATTCACAAAAGGTTAGCTGGGAAAAGCCCAAAGACAGTATAGAAAGTGAATGGGTGTATATCGGAATTAAAGACAACATGGAGAGTATAACAACAATCATTCAGGATTTTTTTATCACAAACCAATTGTATGTTGCATTCACCAGGAATGCATCTTTTGAATTGGATACAGAATTTATTTTTGAAAAAATCCAGCCGCTTGCTGGCCGTGTTAATTTTTCGGTCTGGGATGCTTCCTTCCAAAACGTTATTGAATTTAATATAATAGGTGTGTACAGGACCGGAAGAAGAAATGCCGCATCGCTAGGAATATTTTGAAAATAAACACGAAATAAAAAATTCAAAGAAAGAATTGCTGATTTAATAAACCAAAAAATATCCGGCCGGAACAAATAGCTTCAAAATAACGCATGATGACGAGACAATTCCTATTTTCAATGATGGCCTTTTTAACAGGCTTCAGGATATCCGGACAGATCAATGACCTGTTGAAAAGTGATAGTATCGTTTATCCGATTCACAAAACGAATATTGGGAAAATTGCCTTTATGAAGCAAACCATTCCCATTGAAAAATTTAGTGAAACAGACTTTCTAAGGTCGTTCGAACTTAAAGAGAAAGCCGATCTCAATATCAGGGTGTTCATGGGTAATTCACTAACCAATTACCTTCATTTACTTTCGCCACAACTAAGCGCCGAAGAGCTTACTAAAAACGGGAATTACCAATTCAGCTTTTTTGTTGACAGCAAAAAAATTTATGTTGAAAATCTAAATGCCGGTGCCGGAAGTCCCGATTCTAAAAATCAAAGAAGCGTTTTCAGAGTGCCATTAATCAGTTCAACGAATGAGGATTCCTGGGGTAAATTCCTCTGGAACCGGTTTTTGGCGAATGGCGGGCAAGAGGTATTGACAAACGGTGATCATATGCTTAAAATCGAAATCAGGCCTTATCTGAAATTAACGGAAGTCGTATGCGGCAGCTTAATTGCCGAAGGACAGCTAAAAATCGTTGTTCCGGAAATACCCATTCATGAAAGAGCTGTTAAGCTTCAGGTCATTAAACCTCTTAAAGACTGGCAGATTTCAACGGAAAAGCCTGATACTTCAAAAATTGAAGAACTAAACCGGAAAATTGCGACAGGGGTATTTAAAGACATCACAAGTATCCTTGTGATCAAAGACAATACGTTATTACTGGAAGAATACTTTAACGGAGCAAACAGAAACACGCTTCACGATACAAGGTCGGTTGGTAAATCCTTTGCCTCTGCATTATTAGGCATTGCGATTAAAGACCATTACATTAAAAATGACATGCAGTTACTCAGCAGCTTTTACGATTTGAAATCATTTCAAAATTATTCAGCAGCGAAAGACAGCATTACTTTAAAAAGCCTGCTAACCATGAGCTCGTCCTTTGATGGCTCCGACATGGTGCAGGAATCTCCCGGAAACGAAGAAAAGATGTACCCAACTAAAAATTGGGTTGCCTTTGCTTTAAATCTGCCTGTTGACAAAACAAAGGTGGCAACTCCCAAATGGGACTATTTTACCGCAGGCGTCGTGCTTATAGGTGACATCATTCATAAATCCGTTCCCAATGGCCTGGAAACCTATGCAGACAACCATTTATTTCAGCCGCTTGGCATAAGCCATTATAAATGGCAATTCACCCCGCAAAGAGTTGCCAGCACAGCAGGGGGATTACAATTGCGTTCGCTTGATTATGCCAAATTCGGGCAGCTTTATAAAAATCAGGGCAAGTGGAATGGTAAACAGATTCTGACTGAGGACTGGGTAGAAAAAAGTTTATCACGACAAATGACTATCGCTGAAGGAGAATATTACGGCTATTTGTTTTGGAACAAAACTTATACGCTTGGCGGCAAAACGTATGAAACTTATTATTCGAGCGGTAACGGTGGCAATAAAATCTTTATTTTCAAAGATCAGCCTCTTGTTATTGTTATCACTTCGACGGCATACAACACGCCTTACGGACACAAACAGGTTGACAGGATTATGCAGGACTATGTATTACCGGCAGTTATAAAATGAGAGACGTTTGTTTCCTGATGAACAGAGCAAAACCAAATAAATATGCAGTAAATGTTGAAAAAAATATACTTAGACGATCAACTATAACCTTTTCAATATTATTTCCGGCTCTGTTGTCATTTGGACAAGGAGATTCGCCAGCTAACCAGGCTAATGCTTGCAGGCAAACGTTTTATAGCGATGGCTCTCCCAAGACAAATTGTGTTTATAATAAAACGTCTAAACAATGGTCATGCACGGACTACTATATCAATGGAAGGATCTTATCAAACTACTATTGCGACTCAAACAGCTATTTCCCGACGGGATTGAAAAAGGCATACGATGTGTATGGCGACATTGCCTATATTGTTAATCGTAAGAATGAGCTATTACATGGGACTTTTACTGAATACTTCTGCAATGGGAACATAAAAAGATGTGGTGAATTTTACAATAGTTTCCGTGTTGGAACCTGGCATGAGTATTACGAAAACGGCAGGTTAAAAAGTGAACAAAAATTTAAAATCTCAAAAAACGATTCTCTTTATAATTGGGAAAATAAACATTCTGATTCACT
Organism: Hydrocarboniphaga daqingensis; assembly: GCA_943362175.1. GTDB lineage: Bacteria > Bacteroidota > Bacteroidia > B-17B0 > Aurantibacillaceae > UBA4416. Next base: position 54,104 of record CALRIU020000020.1, read on the forward strand.
GAAAGTTTTTTCATTAACCGTCATATTCGGAACATTCAATAATTTAGAGCCTTTGCCAGAAGTAAAAAACTGTGAACTTATAAATTCCGGTCCTCAATCGTTTTGTAAAGACGAGATGTACGGCTATGAAGGAATTAAAACCGGAACATGGCGATTTTTTAATCAAAAGGGAGCGCTCATCAAGACTGAAACTTATAAATAAAAACGCCTGCTACTGATATCAAAAAACATGATTAAAAACGATCCTATCATCGCTGTCAAAGATGTGGAAGCCAGCTCCAAATGGTATCAATCCGTGTTCGGCTGCCAAAGCATGCACGGTGGAAAAGCCTTTGACATTCTTGTTTCTGAAACTAACGATGTGCTGCTTTGCCTTCACCATTGGGGCGATCACGGTCATCCTACCATGCAGAATCCGGATGTTAAGCCCGGGAACGGACTGATCCTCTATTTCAGAACGGAAAACATGAAGGACATCCGAAACAATGCTGAGAACATGGGCTGGGCTATCGAAGAAGAGATTCATGTGAATCCGAACTCCACCAAAAAAGAATTTTCACTACGGGATCCGGACGGTTATTATCTGACAATTACCGAATTTCATAGCTACGAAGGCTAAGATGTGCCGGCTGCACCGGAAAAGGCTTCAGAGGCAATTGTCTTTCTTCCGAAAAAATGCATGCTGAATCCGGACTTTTTATTAACTTAGTTAAGGTCATACCCAAATGAAGGCCCCCTCCGGCAAATCAAAGGAGAGTACGCACATAGCAGCAGCATTGCCATGCTATTATAAAATCATATGACAACAGATATACAAAAAAAGGGACTGGCAAAAGTGAAACCGGACTGGAACTATTGGGGACTCATTGATCTGAACGGGAATTATGTGCTTGAACCTATGTGCCACTCCATTTGGGACTGGAAAGAGGGAGTTGCCCGGCTCGAAAAAATTCCGGCAAAAATGGGTATCCACGAAGAGCTTTATAACGGACAATACGGTTTTATAACTGCCGATGGAACAATGATCAGCGATTTTTCTTTCGGTTATGCACGCGATTTTTCTTCCGGACTGGCAGCCGTCAACAAACATCAGAAATGGGGCTTTATTAATAAGCAGGGGAAGCCTGTTATTGATTGCATGTTCGACAATGTCCGTTCCTTTCAGCAGGAAGGTTGCATTGCCCTACTCCATAACAAGTGGGGATTGCTTGACAGAAACGGAAAATGGAAGCTTGACAACACGTTTGATGACTTATCGGAATTTGCTTATGGCCTCAGTGTTGCAACGGTAAAAAGCGGATCAATGCCCGAAGACGTACATCGTTTTATCATTGATAAACACGGCACTAAATTAGTGGATCTCCCAAAGGAATGGGGCTGGTTTAAACCTGTTTCAGAAAAATTAATTTTGATCGGAACTTCAAGCGGCTATCCAGGCGAAAGGTTCTATGGCTTTATGGACTTACAGGGCCGGATCAAATCAAAACCGCAATTCTACACAACCTCCGACAGCTCATTTTACACCGGGAAATTTGTGAACGGCAAATTATATGTGGAAACCAAAGAAGGAAAAAAAGGCTTTGTGAATGAAGAAGGAGAATTTGAAAATTCAGAGTCATTACAGTCTGAATATCTAAAGCAGGAGATCAACCTACAGAGCAGGCCATTTGACGAGGTACTGGATTTCTCGGAAGGCCTGGCAGTTGCCAGGAGAGGCGACTACTGGGGTGTGATTGATGAAACCAACAGGGTTGCTGTTGACTTTACTTACAAGAGACGGATTTTCCGGAGCACAGATGACACGGGATTTTTTTTCAGTGGCTATTTTCCAAAATTTTCCTGCGGACTCATAGGCGTATGCGAAGAACGCGACACTATTTATTCAGGCTATATTGACAAAGACGGCAAGACCAGGATAGACTTAACATTCAGGGTTGCCGAACCTTTTTATTCAGACAAATGAACGACAAACAACTATTGCCGGCAGAACATCTGAAACCCTGTATTTATTATTCGGAATTATTAAAAAATGACTATCCTTTCAACCTGGATATTCTACAAAAAAAATAAAAACACGTCATTATTAAAATTCAACTCACATGAAAACATTCATTATTCTTTCCATTTTCTTATCCGGCTTTGGCTTTGCGAAGGCGCAAACACAAGCTCCTGCTAACACAACGGACCTTGCCTGGTCGGAACCGACTCCGACATTTTCGGACCTGGATGAAGAGCAGAAAGCCGAAGCCATCAAGGCGCTCATCAGCGGTAACTGTGAGTATAAGGGCATCAAGCTCTACGGCAAGGTTCAATTCGTGACTTCCTTTCCTGATATCAAAATTCAGTATGTGAAAAGCTTTCCTGACCTCAAGGTAAAATGGGTCACGTCTTTCCCTGACAAGTGCGGGCTGTGGCAGGAAACCAAAAGCTTCCCGGATATCAAAATCCAGGTGGTGGAAAGCTTCCCCGACATTAAAGTTCAGATCGTAGACAGTTTTCCCGGACAGTAACCTAAATTGCAACAGATAAAATATGAAAAGACTCTTCATCATTTCCATTTTCTTTTCCCTCACTGCTTTCGCTTTCGGGCAAACCAACAAAGCATCACAACCAAGCAAAAGCAAGCCCTTTGTGCTCGGTGAGATTCAGGAGCTACAGTCAACCCAGCTAGGAGAAAAGCGCATCCTGAACATTTACCTCCCTGAAGGCTACAATCCAAACGACACCACACGCTACCCGGTGATTTACCTATTGGATGGCTCTGCCGATGAGGATTTTATCCACATTGCCGGGCTCGTTCAGTTCAATAGCTTTGAATGGATTAACCAGGTACCGAAATCCATTGTGGTAGGCATTGCCACCGTCGACAGAAAACGGGATTTTACGTTTCCGACGACCATCGAAGAACATCGGAAAAAATGGCCTACCACCGGACATTCTGATCAATTCATGGCCTTTATCGAAACAGAGCTGCAACCTTTTATTGAGAAAAGCTACAGAACCAGCAAGGCCAAAACACTGATCGGGCAATCCCTGGGTGGACTTTTCGCGACCGAGGTCCTGCTGAAGAAACCCACGCTGTTCAACACCTACATCATTGTAAGTCCCAGCTTATGGTGGAATAACGGCTCGCTGCTAAATCAATCTTCTCCGCTCCTGCAGGATACTTTCACACAGGAAACGAAGATCTACATAGGCGTAGGCAAAGAAGGGCTCACGCCAACAACGCCGGCAAGAGTAATGGAAGTGGATGCAAACCTGCTGGCAGAAAAAATACAGGAAACAAAAAGTAAATCCGTTAAGGTGCATTTTGATTATTTACCGCAGGAAAATCATGCGACCATCATGCACCAGGCTGTTTCCAATGCATTCCGGCTCTTGTACCCTGTTGCAAAAGAGTGATGCCTAATAGTATCCGGAAAAAAGAGTTTAGCTCTCTCACACAGACTAAACTCAAATTACGGAGTAGGCTTTATTCGCAGAGGTTGCGCCAGGGATTGCAACGGAAATCCTTTTGTTGCTTGCGCTCAGCAACCAACAAAAGATTGCAGTGAAAAGCCCGCCCGGGCGCCCTGAAGATCAACGTTCCAGGATACAATTCGTCAATTCCACAGCGATACCAATCGATACACGTTGCAGAATACACAAAATAAGATTGTTATGGAAGGGCGGATGAATTTACAACAATTCCATCTGGTACAGGTCCATGCCTTTGGCCCAGTGGTCTTTTTCGTAGTACACCGTTTTGAACCCGTATTTTTCGAAAAACGGAAAACTGTGCTGCGTGGTGCCAAGGGCGATTTTAATTCCGGGGAAAATAAGTTTGGATTGCTCAATCCGGTATTCCAAAAGAGCTTTACCGAAGCCCTGCTTGTGAAGGTCCTGGTGTACCATGCCCCAGCACATAATCACGTGCGGCTCTTTGGTATATTGGGTAGGCTCGTTGATGCCAATACCACCGCAGCCCACGATCTGCTCATCGTTAAACACCACCCAGTAAGGGCGCTGCGCCTCAATGTCCTGGTCGAGAAAGGCATCAAACAAAGGCAATTCCTCCTCTGCAAAATACAAAGGCATATTGCTCCTGAAAATTTCCAGAAGCATGCTTTTGTGTTCGGGAAGGTATGGCTTAATGGTTAGCACCGCCGATGACTTTAGGTACTTTGAAATAATCCGAATCTTTCTTCGGCGCATTTTGCAGCGCCTGTTTTTGTGTGAGCGTTACCTCAGGCTCATCCTCGCGCATCACATTCAGGTCGTCGGTCATATAGATCAATGGCTCAACCCCTTCGGTGTCCAGCTCGTTGAGCTTGTTCACGAATGACAGCATGCGGTTCATATCGTTCACGATCTCCGTTTTGGCCTCATCGCTAAACTCCAGGCGCGCCAGGTGCGCTACCTCATCCACCGTTTTTATATCAATCTTTTGTTCCATAATGCTCGTTCAATGTATCGTTAATGATCTTAAACACTTTCTCACGCAAATCTACTAAATTATCCTCAGTCATGCCGGTCGTCGGGATCGGTTCGAATACAATAATTTTGGCAATCCCCGGTCGGCCGAAGCTTTTAAAAAAACCGCCGTTTTGCAACAGCTTGTAGTTATTGACATTCACCACCGGCACAACAGGCACCTGCTTATCGATGGCCAGCTTGAAAGCGCCGTTCTTAAAGGGCAGGGTTTTGTGCGTATTCACCGGAATGGTCCCCTCCGGAAAAATAACCATGCTGTGGCCTTTATCGATCTCGGCTTCCATGCGTTTGATAGACCTTACGGCGTCGATGCGGCTTTTCCGGTTCACCGGAATATCCATTTTCTGGAAAAAGATCTTAAACAGCGGGGCTTTGAGCAATTCGGCTTTCCCCAGGTAAAGGGCCAGGTGATCGATGTAAAAAGGACTGACAATGATATCGAGGTAAGAGGTGTGATTGCCTACAAAGATGCAGGGTTTCGGCATTTTCCGGGAAGCACATCTGAAAATAACACGTGGATAAATTCCGGCACCAATCACAATGCAATAAGACCACACCCGCTTCAGCCTGAAGCCAAGGTCGAGGCGCCCGGTACCCAGGGCAAACCAAAAGAAAGGGTACAGCAATAAAAAGGAAAGGGCAAAAACCAGGAAGAACCAGGTTTTCCAGATGGGAGAAATTATGCGCTTAAGAATTTTCAAGGGCTTAAAGATACAAAATAGATATGAGTATTGAGTCGTGAACGATGAGTCGTAAGTCCTGGGCTTCCGGAGCCTGAATTTGGGATTCTGCCTCCCTTCTGAAGCGTTTGACCGAAAACATAAGGCGCCGGGAAAGAGCGGAAGGGTATGTCTCAGCATCCTTTATCTTGTATCTTCTTGGGGCTTTTTTAGTACTTTTATCCCAAAATACATTGCATTTGCAAAACACGATTTCGATACACGTCACCAATGCCGGTAAAAAATTCGGAAGGGAATGGATCTTCCGGAAGGTGGAGCTCGGGATTGCCCCGGGAGAAAAGATCGTGGTACTGGGACTCAACGGCTCCGGGAAATCGACCTTATTGCAGGCTTTCACCGGCTACCTGACCCTTAACGAAGGGCATGTAAACTATTCCAGGGGTGAGGCTGCCATTCCCACCGAAGCCATCTACAAGCACATCAGCGTGGCTTCGCCTTACCTCGAACTGGTGGAGGATTTTACACTACAGGAGCAGATAGAGCATGCGGTGCTCTTCAAGCCTTTTTTGAGCGGCTTATCTTCTGCGCAGGTCATTGAGCTATCGGGGCTTTCGGCCCATGCCGGGAAATTCATCCGTCTTTTTTCGAGCGGCATGAAGCAGCGCCTGAAGCTGACGCTGGCTATCCTGGCGGATGCACCGGTGCTCTTCCTCGACGAGCCTACCACCAACCTCGACGCCACCGTCGTGGAATGGTACAAGGAGCTCATTGCGCGGTATGCCATGCATAAAACCATCATCGTGTGTTCCAACTCCATTAAGGATGAATATGCATTTTGCAACCGCACACTCACGATGGAAGATTATAAGTTTTCTAAAACTACCTAGACACAGAGAGTACACAGCTTCTATGGCCTCTCTGTGCCTATGCTGCAAAAAATAAATACCATGAAAACATTATTTCTGATTCGCCATGCCAAATCCGATTGGGAGAATGCCCTGCTGAAGGATATCGAACGCCCTCTGAATGAACGGGGCTACATAGCAGCCAACCTGATGAGTACGCGTTTCGATTCGGTTCCGGACCTGATTGTGACCAGTCCGGCGGTACGCGCGGCCAGCACCGCCCTCATCTTTGCCAGGAACCTCAGCTATGATCCCAATGCTATCCTGATCAAAAAAGAATTATACGATACTTCCGTGAAAGAGTACCTATCGGTGATCCAACAGATCGACGACCGTTTTCATACGGTTCTGCTGTTTGCCCACAATCCCACCATCAGCGATACGGCCGACTATCTTACGAAAGGACTTCCCATGGAAATGCCGACCTGTGCAGTGGCGGGCATTCGCTTTGGTGTGGAGAACTGGAGCAAGGTAAAAACCAAATCAGGCGAGTTGTTCCTATTCGATTATCCCAAGAAAAACGGAGAGGACGCCTAAAAGCACTGCTCCTTCAGAGAGCTTTCCAATAGCTGCGGGATAGCTCCCCTCTACCGAGGCCTGGATAAAATCTTCTGCATCGTATGCCACCTGGTGATAGGCTTTGCCTTTCAGCACCTGCCTCATCGCCCTGGCTGCGACTTCCAGCGCATCGAACTTAACCTCGCGTAAATCAAACATCAGGCTTTGCCCTTTACAAAAAACATCTACGGGCTCGATCACGGGCTTTTTGTTCATGGCATGGAGGTGGGCAATCCAGTACTGGCCATACTTATCGGCGCCTACTAAAATGCCGGGATGATAGCCGCCGGCAGCACGGGCGTCGGCGCGGGCCACCACCCTTCCGGTGTGGAGGTGATAATGAATTTCGGTAAGCCCGCCCTGCGAGCTAACGACAGAGGAGATCACATCGCTATAGCGTGTGGTCTGATGTTTTGGGGTATGCATGGCGCTCTTAAACTTTACCACAAGTTACAAAAGCAGGAAAACCCTGTCAACCGCATTTAACGCCTGATCCGGAGCCTTGATCGATGATTTTTTGAGGAAAGACAAAGGATAAAGAGAACCGGTCTTTTCTCTACGCTCTTTGATCTTATTTCCCTTTGATCTTCTTCAGCGCAAAATTCTCAAACACCGCTTTCACAGGGCTGTAATGAATTTTATTCTCGGTGCTGGAAACCACCAATCCTGTTTCTCCGTAGGAAAACGCATGGTTGAGCTTACAGACTGCTGCGACATTTCCGTTAAATAAAATCCGGATCTCTTTCCGGCGGTGCCTGATTTCAATGGTATTGACAGCATTCGTGCCTTTGTTGAGGTAGCGCGAGGAAATCTTCGGGATCAGGATTTCCTGTTCTCCGCTGTAAACATCTTTCAGGTAAAAGGTGCCCTTATTGGAGATGTAGAGCATCCTGTAATAATTTTCGTCAATGCGGTCGAAGCACATCCCGGCATAGCCCAGGTCTGTTGAATCCTCTACCATGATTTTTACTTTGGTGGAAATACTATAGGAATCATACAGGGAGCCGCAGGGCGAGCGGTCTTCCAGGCTTGTATTCACGGCATTGACACTTATTTCCAGGTCTTCGCCTTCCGTCCTGATCGCGGCATGCGGTTCCTTGCAATACAACCAGCTGCTGTCGCCGGTAGTAAAGCTTGTCTGGTAAACGAGGCTATCGCTTTTTACTTCATTTTTGATCTCTGCCCTTATTTTGGAAAAATCGTAATGCGGTTTGCAGGCGTAAATGATCATCGCCAGTAAAAAGGAGTAGAGTATTTTCATCACACGAATATATTAATTAATCCGGCCTTTTATCCTGCTTTCAAACCCTGCCTGAATTTGCCCGATAATACCGGGAAGCAGCCATTGACTTTTTTACACAGAGAGCCGCTTTCCCGCATGGCACCAGGCTTGATGCCATGGAGAATTGCCGGTGCCGGTAAGTCCGGACAATTTTAAAAGGCTGATTCTATAAATACCTCTGGCTATAATTTTTATATCTTCGTGTAACCCTAAACCAACAAAACTATGAAAACAATCTTTCACTCAGCGGCGGCATTATCTATGCTGGCCTTATTCAGCTGCGGCAACGCAGAAAAAGAACGCGAAAACACCACACCTAAAGCAGACAGCTCTGCGGTAACTACCACTCAACCGGAAGCAACACCGGAAGCGCCACCGATGGACAGCGCAGCCATGATGAAGGCCTGGATAGAGTACGCCACCCCGGGCGAGATGCAAAAATGGCTGGCGGCACAGGACGGCAAATGGAAAGGCGAAATGACAACCTGGGACGGAGGAAAAGAAGGTGCTAAGGAAGAGCTGACCCAGGAAAATAAAATGGTGATGGGCGGTCGCTACCAGGAATCAACCGTGAAAGGAAAGATGATGGGCATGGATTTCGAAGGGCGCAGCCTGATGGGATATGACAATGCCAGGAAAAAATTTGTCTGCACCTGGGTTGATAACATGGGAACCGGCATCATGATGACGGAAGGCAGCTACAACGAAGCAGACAAAACCCTCAACATGAAAGGCCTCATGACCGATCCTACCAGCGGCAAAGATACTCCTGTGCGCCAGGTGTACCGTATGATCGATGATAAGACCCAGGTGATGGAAATGTATTGCGAGATGAATGGCAAGGAATCCAAGACCATGGAGATCAAGCTCAGCAAAAAATAATAACCCGACCTGCAAAGTCCCTGATCTTTTTTTGAGTCATCCTGAACTTGTTTCAGGATCTGCATTTTGAAAAAGATCAGGGACTTTCTTTTACCCGGCGCTGGCACCCGGTTTGTATCTAGCTATCCTTACGATGGAAGCAACAACCTTATACGAAGGGCTTAAAATCCCACAGGCCACGGAGATCCAGCGGGAGCTACGCACAAAGCTGACCGTGGAAGAGCGTCCGCTGAACATCAGCACCATCGGCGGCGCCGACATTTCGCTGAACCTTTACAGCACGACTATTTATGCGGGTATTATTCTCCTGTCCTTTCCGCAGTTACAGCCTGTCGCCTACTCGCTTGTGAAAGCAGAAACCCATTTTCCCTATGTACCGGGCTACCTGGCCTTCCGCGAAGTTCCGGCATTGGTGAAGGTATGGGAGCAAATGCCTGTAAAACCGGATGTGCTGGTGGTCGACGGGCATGGCATTGCACACCCGCGGCGCATGGGCATTGCCGCACACTTTGGCTCACTGACCGGGCAGCCAAGCATGGGATGCGCCAAAAACATCCTCTTCGGAAAGTTTGAAGAGCCACTGGCCGACCTCGGATCCGCCACGCCCATCATGGATAAGGAAGAGCAGATCGGTTACGCCTTTCGCAGCAAAAGCCGGACAGCGCCGGTGTTTGTGTCGCCCGGCCATTTGATGGGATTGAACAATACCTTAGAGCTCATCAGGCAATGCACCGGCAAATACCGCATCCCGGAACCGACGCGGCTGGCACACGAGCTGGTGAACCGTTTCCGGAAGGGAGAGTTGCCGGAAGGTTATCATTTACTATAAGCCTTAAATAGAAATCACTTTGTGGGCGTGCCCTGCGGGCCAGGCTTTTCGTTCCTCCCGATAGATATCGGGACCTTCAGGCAGGCTTAGCTCATAAATTCAGGTTTGCCTCCATTTCAGCGCTCTGCGCCAGGGATAGGGCGGTCTGTTTGAGCTCCTTTATGAATCACGCTGCGGCGTGAGGAATAAAGAGCGAGCCGCCCTTCGACAAGCTCAGCGTAAACTAGCCCGCCAGGCGCCAAAAACAAAACAGTAACATCCCCAATAAGCAAATCCCTTAATTACTTGGATGTTATCTCAACACTCTTTGTATTCAGCTTACTTTTCTTATAGCCATAACAGAAGTAAATCACCAGGCCGATCACCAGCCAGATGGTAAAGCCTATCCAGTTTTTGAGGTCGATCTGTGCCATCATATACAAACAGCTCGTCAGGCCCAGCACCGGGATCAGGGAATGCTTTTTCCGCAAGCATTGAACGGAAAGGTAAAGAGAGATGATGGCAAACAGCCACATCGGGATGTTATGCGCCAGGATGAAGGGATCGAACCGGCCTTCCGAATTGTGAGAGCAGAAGAAGTTCACAAAAGCTTCGTGATTGTAAACGTATCCCAGAACCAGTGCCAGGATCAGCAAGGCCGGGGCAATGAACTGAGAATTGACATAAGGCGTTCTGAATTTGCGTTCTACCTTATGGGGCAGGGAGTCCAGCTTTAATACCCCCGCACATACCAGCACAAAGGCAAAGAGGGTGCCGATGCTGCAGAGGTCGGTAACCGTGGACATGTTCATAAACAACGCGCCGCCACCCACAATGAGCCCGGTAATGATCGTCGCAAAAGAAGGCGTATTAAAACGCGGATGGATCTTAGAAAATTTAGCAGGCAATAAGCCGTCGCGGCTCATGCTCATCCAGATACGCGGCTGCCCCAGCTGGAATACCAATAGCACACTCGCCATGGCTACCACGGCGCTCACGGCAATGATGCCCGACAACCATTTCAGGTTCAGCTTTTCGAACACAAAAGCCAGGGGATCATTCACGGCGAGGTCTTTATAATTGACCATGCCCGTAAGCACAAGGGCAATGAGTACATACAGTACCGTACAGATGATAATGGCCCACATCATGCCCCTCGGGAGGTCGCGCTGCGGATTGGTACATTCTTCGGCCGTGGTGCTGATGGCATCAAAACCAATATAGGCAAAGAACACAGCAGACACGCCTTTCAGAATCCCACCAACGCCGTTCGGCGCAAAAGGATTCCAGTTATCGGTATCCACATAAAACACTCCCACGGCAATGACCAGCAGCACCACCGCCAGCTTAATGATGACCATGGCATTTCCGGCATTCTTGGATTCTTTGATCCCGCGGTACACCAGCCAGGTGATCAGGAAAATAATGAGCAGCGCCGGCAGATCGGCAATGAGCCTGAAACCGAAAACGGAAGGCGCCGTTGTCCAGGCATGGTAAGCTTCCCGGAGGTTTTCGCTGAGCCCGTCGAGATGCCCTCCCGAAGCCAGGGCCATGCTGGCATCCGTGAAGCCGTTGGAAGCCGATAAATAATCGATGGTGGTCCAGGCAGGAAGATGAATCCCCATGCTTCCTAAAAGTCCCGTAAAATAACCGCTCCAGCCAATGGCCACCGTGATGTTCCCGATGGCGTACTCCATGATCAGCGCCCAGCCGATGATCCAGGCAAAGAGCTCTCCGAAGGCAACATAGCTATAGGTATAAGCACTGCCCGAGACCGGCAGGATGCTCGCAAATTCTGCATAGGCAAAGGCTGCGAAACCGCAGGCAACAGCCGTGAAGATAAACAGGAAGATCACACCCGGTCCGCCGTCGGCGCTGGCCTGCCCGATCGTGGTGAAGATCCCCGCCCCGATGATAGCTGCAATGCCGAGAGCCGTAAGGTCTTTCACCCCCAGGTGTTTGGCGAGGCCGCCATGCAGGCTGTCTGACTCCGCACGCGCGAGGATATCGGAAATTGATTTTTTACGAAAGAGGTTATATGCCATATACTAAAGGTATAAACAGGGTATGTGTAAGAAGTAAATATAGTAATAATGATTTGCTTTTTAAATAGCTTACTTTTTACTCGTGCCTTTGTTAGTGTTATCACCAACAAAGGGTTTATGAGGATAACTTCTCCGTTTAAGTGGACTGTTGGTGATAACACCAACAGTGGCGCAGTATTCCCGTCAGTCTGCTAACAGTCGTTCCCGATACGTTTTTTGCAAGAGGCAGGCAAAAAATATTCGAGCTGACTGTTAGATGATCCCGTCACTTCGAGCGAAGTCGGGAAGTGTTCTATAGCCTGATTCTCGACTCTCACGATCAGTGATGACGAACTGACAAATAATCCACTTAATAATTTATTGCCAACAGAGACGTTCTTACAACAGCCACCTCAGCACGGGGATTCTCTTCCCTTTCTCCACATCCAGCAACAACAAAGGCATCATGAGCAAAAAAGGAATAAAAGGCACCTTATAGCGCACAATGGCGCCGGCCACCGTGGTGGTGATCCCGATGAGGCAGTAAGACAAGATCACCACCGCCAGGCAAAGGCACAAGAGGTTGAGGTTGACAGGTTCTTTTTTCCGGAAGAGGAGGCACACTATAAAAAAAGCCAGGAACAACAGGTTCTCCAGCGAGGCCATCATCTCCGCCGCAGAGCGCGCATCGAAAAAGAAGGGACGGCACAACACATTGAAAACAGCGACCGGCAAGAGCCGCGCAAAGGATGAAAAAGAATACTCCAGCCGTTCGGTGACAATCCCCGAGCCGGCAGGCTTATTAATCGTCAGGAATTTATAAAGGCTGGTGTCGCGGTTATCCGCCACAAAGATGGTATCGCGCAGGTGGTCGAGATCCCAGTACATGAGCGTGGTGTGCGGCCTGATGCGGCACACATAGTTCACCGAATCCACCACGGTATATTTGTCGGCATCCTTGTATTCCAGCCTCAGGTAATTTTGGGTATTCACAAAAAAGATCCCGCCCCTGCTGAGACTGATGAAGTCATTCTGCCTAACGACAATGGTATTCAGCACATCCTTATGAAAGACGTATTTCAGGGCAAGCACCGAGCTTCCGTAAATGAGCAGCAAGGAGATGCTGTAGAACAGCGCCACAGACCTGATCCGGAAATGGCTTGCCAGGGCAAAAACGATCAGGGGAAAAAGAACAAGCGCCAGGATATAGGGTTTGAGCACCATAAACACCACGAAACAAAGCAGCAGCGCCAGAATATAGGCTATTCTTTTTTTGCCCTGCACAAAGATCTGTAAAAAAGCATACAGGAAGAATCCCAGCAGAGCCAGGGCCAGCGGCTCTTTCAGTACACCGGAGCTCCAGAACAGTACGGAAGGCGCCAGGAAGATCAGGATGGCCAGGAGCTTTTCCTTAACAGGAAAATAGAGCTTGAACGCCTTGTAAAAGGCAAACTGCCCGGCAAAGGAAACCACCAGCATGGCCAGCGCATGCACCGCATAAGCGCCCCCGGAAAAGAGCCTCACCACCGCATGAAAACGGGTAGAGGTGCGGTTATCGTTCAGAAAGAACTCGCTCATGGAATCCGAATTACCCCAGTCGAAGATGCGGCTGAAATAAGGCTTGTATAAAGGATCGGAAACCAGGTCGCTGTGCCAGCCCAGCACCATTTTCAGATAATCGGCTTTATGCCCGTGGAAGGCTTCATAGATGATCTCCGCTCCTGCCAGGGTATCGCCGCTATCGCCCCGCACCCCGCTTGAGCTGTGAATAAAATAAAACCAGTAATAAGCCCAGCAGGCAAGGGCTTTCACCACCATCACACACAACAGGAACGGGCGCGAAAGAACGGCATCCTTAAAAAAAGGAAGCCGCCACACCAGCAGGATGAAGACTAAAAAATATAAGGATGCCAGGATCAATACGATTCAAAGAATTTGATTCCCATATAACGCGACGGTTCTTCCAGGGGCTTAAAGCCGAACTGCTCATAAAGCCCGTGCGCATCGCGCGTGGCCAGCATCATGCGCCTCAGGCCTTTCAAAGGGCCATAATCCATGATGTAGCGCATCAGCTGTTTCGAAATGCCTTTGCCGCGGTAAGCCGGGTCTACAAATACATCGGCCAGGTAAGCAAAGGTAGCATGATCGCTGATCACACGGGCAAAGCCGACCTGTTGCTTACCGTCATAAACCCCAAAGCAGGTGCTTCCCTCAATGGAGCGAAGGACAATCTCGAGGGGAATATTCCTGGCCCAATAGCTTTCTTCGGAAAGGTAGGCATGAATGTAATTCACATTGAGCTGTGCCTTGTCGGTGGTGATGGTGATGTGTTGCATGGTAAATCAGGTTTAAGATGCTATGGTGTCACCCTGAGCGGAGTCGAAGGGCGTTCTGTTTTCATAATGCAGATGTGAAGTCGTATTACGGCAAACAGACAATTCTTTTATTTTATCCCAGTTCTTCTCTATAAGTGCTTCTTTCTTTTTTCTCGTCCATCCTTTTACCTTTTTTTCAAAAGCAATTACCTGATTGATGTCCTGAAACGCTTCATAAAATACAAGTATCAAAGGCCTTTTGTCAAATGTATAGGAATCCTGGTCTTTGGAGTGTTCATGTTCATACAAACGCCTTTCCAGATCGTTGGTAACTCCTGTATAGCAGGAATTGTCACTACACTTTAGAATATACACAAAATAAGGTGTTAGATTCATCGTTGATGTGTTTTTACCCTTCGACTCCGCTCAGGGTGACAAAAAACTATAAATTATTAACGATTACCAAACGTTTATTCTTCGGGTCGAAGGCAAAACGGGTGATCTTTTTAATACCGGCTCCGGCAAAGGAGAATAACGTCTCCCATTTCCCGGTCCTCTCATTGAAGCGCAGCAGGTCTGCATTCTCCGCTTTCACGAGGCCCAGCTCCGGATGCCAGATAAAATCCTCGTTCGGCGAGGGATAGGTGGCATATACCCTGCTCTCTTTCGTGGCCGGCTTGTAGACCCTGAATTCCAGGGCATTTTCCGTTTTAATGGCATATATGAATTGGGAGCTTGCGCCTGTTTTCCGGAAAGCACGCGAAGGCTTATCACAGATCCAGGCATCCTTGCCTGTTTTGAGGTTAAGGGCATGCAGGGAATGCGGCTCCGTGAGCTTATAGTACAGGAGCGTATCGGCGTTCAGCCAGCTATGGTAGCCTACCGAGTCGGTAGCATCGCTGGCAAATTTCATGAAAGAGCCGTCAAAACCCATATTCCATACGCGCTGGGTAGAGTCGGCCTCTACCACCACCGCCGAAAAGCCCGACTCATCGGGCAGGATCGTGGGCGAGTATTCGCTGACCTTCGACTTCGTGAGGTTGGTCTGAAGCTTCGATTTGATATCGTAGCGGTAAATGTCGGCCTGCCCGTCTTCGCGGATGCTCACATACAGGATCGACTTACCATCCGAGGTGAACGCCGGCTGGTTGTCGTAACCCGGGCGGTTGGTGATGTTCAGGGGATTCACCGCCTGGCAGACATTCTCCTTTTTCTCGAGGCTAAACAGCCAGAGATCGGTTTCAGGGACCTGCGCCAGGGACTGTAAACCCGGCAACAGGAGCAGAAGAGCCAATACAGCCCGACAGGGCCGTTTTACAGGGATGTCAGATGGCAACCGGTTCATCAAAGTACTTTTTAAAGGTGAATTGGATCAGGCGGTACACAATATAGCCCCAGAAGAGCCCAACCAGGAAGCCGATAAAGATATCGGAGGGATAATGAACCCCCAGGTAGATCCGTGAATAAGCCGTAATAGCAGCCCAAAGGAAGAACATGCTCCTGAACCAGAGGCTCCGCGTGGAGAAGAGCAAAAACAGCAGCATGGCAATGCCGAAGCAATTGGCCGAATGCCCCGAAAAAAAGCCGTACTGCCCGCCCTTGTAATCATGCAGAATATGCACCTGGTCCATGATTTCGAGGTTGTGGCTAGGCCTGTAGCGCTTGACTCCATGCTTTACCCGGTTGGAAGACTGGTCGGTGAAGCCCACCAAAAGCCCCATAAAAGCTGCCAGCAGCAGGGTTTTCTTCCATCCGCATTTCCGCAAAACGAGGTAAAGCCACCAGGCAAAGAGGGGAAAGAAGACCCATACCTTCGATATATTGTACATCAGTTCGTCTGTAAGCGTAGAATGGAAGCCATTCAGGTACAAAAACAACTCCCGGTCGAGGAGCTTCAGGGATTCAAACATAGCTTAAAAATAAAAAAAAGAAACGGGTTCCGCAAAGCCGGCAAAAAACGCCCGGCCAAAATGCTGAAAAACCAGGCGGAGGCCGACAGGCTTTTTTAACCACTTTTCAACAAATTTTATATATCCGATGCTAAGCGCTATCTTTGCCTATTACTTGATTTTATGAGCCATTTAAAGAAAATAAACAGCGCGCTGATCTCCGTTTTTTACAAAGACAATTTAGAGCCTGTCATCAAAAAACTGAACGACCTGGGTGTTACCATTTACAGTACCGGTGGTACACAAACGTTTATAGAAAACCTCGGAGCACCTGTAAAGGCTGTGGAAAGCTTAACTGCTTTTCCTGAAATTTTAGGGGGCCGTGTCAAAACCTTACATCCGAAAATATTCGGAGGCATCCTCGGGCGCCGTGAGCTCGACAGCGATGTTGCGCAAATGGAACAACACGAGATCCCGAACATCGACCTGGTAATCGTGGATTTGTATCCTTTCGAGGAAACCCTTGCCAGTGGCGCCTCAGAAGAAGACATCATCGAAAAGATCGACATCGGTGGCATCTCTTTGATCAGGGCTGCTGCCAAAAATTTCAACGACGTGGTGATCGTTTCCTCCAGAAATGATTATTCCTCCTTGTTGAATTTACTCAACGAAAAAAATGGCTTCTCGGATTTGTCGGACCGTAAAACCTTTGCGGCTAAAGCTTTTGCGATGAGCAGCCATTACGACTCCGCCATCTTCAATTATTTCAACAGCACCGAAGATCTGCCGGTTTTAAAACACAGCCTCAACAACGGCGTCACCTTACGCTACGGCGAAAACCCTCACCAGAAAGGTGTGTTCTACGGCGATATGGAAGCCATGTTCACCAAGCTGAACGGAAAAGAATTATCGTACAACAACCTGCTCGACGTGGATGCTGCCGTGAATTTAATGGCTGACTTCACAGAGGAGCCAACCTTCGCGATCTTAAAGCACAACAACGCCTGCGGCGTGGCCTCGCGCCCTACCGTGCTGGAAGCCTACCTGGCAGCGCTGGCGGGTGATCCGACTTCGGCATTTGGCGGGATCCTGATTTCCAACAGGGAAATCGATTTTGAAGCGGCGGAAGAAATCCACAAGCTGTTTTGCGAAGTGGTGATCGCCCCCTCTTATTCTGATAATGCCTTAGCGATCTTAAAAGGAAAAAATAACCGCATCATTTTAGTGCAGAAACAGGTGGCGCTTCCTAAAAAGCAGATCCGCACTTTGCTGAACGGCATCATCGAACAGGATAAGGACAGCGTAACCGAAACCGAAGGCAACCTGCAAACCGTTACTAACGTTTCGCCTACTGCCGCTCAACTGAAAGACCTACTGTTTGCCAACAAGCTGGCGAAACATACCAAATCCAATACGATCGTCATTGCAAAAAACAACCAGCTCATTGCAAGCGGCACCGGCCAGACCTCGCGCGTGGATGCTTTAAGACAGGCCATTGCGAAAGCACAGGCTTTCGGCTTCGACCTGAAAGGATGCGTGATGGCGAGCGATGCCTTTTTCCCCTTTGCGGATTGCGTCGAGATCGCTCACAAGGTAGGGATCGATACGGTAATTCAACCGGGCGGCTCTATCAAGGATAAAGATAGCATTGAATACTGCAATGCCAAAGGCATGAGCATGGTATTTACGGGCACAAGACATTTCAAACACTAGTTCGGTTGGAGAGATAGAGGAAATGATAAAATATAATCTACTCCAGCTCTCTAAATCTCTATCTCGATAACACTTAAAACTACTAACTCACTAAACCTCCAACTCAACAATTCTTAACTAACATATGGCTCTATTCGATTTTTTAACACAGGACATTGCGATCGACTTAGGTACGGCAAATACCATCATTATTCACGACGAGAAAGTGGTTGTTGACCAGCCCAGTATTGTAGCCGTTGACAGAACCACCGGAAAAGTGATTGCTGTTGGAAAGCAGGCCCAGATGATGCATGGTAAAACGCACGAGAACATCAAGACCATCCGTCCGCTGAGGGATGGTGTGATTGCGGATTTCCAGGCGGCGGAAGAAATGATCAAGGGAATGATCAAGATGATCAACCCCGGCAACCGCCTGTTCAAGCCATCCTTGCGCATGGTGGTATGTATCCCGAGCGGCATTACCGAAGTAGAGAAACGTGCGGTACGTGACAGCTGCGAGCATGCCGGCGCCAAAGAAGTGTACATGATCCACGAGCCGATGGCTGCCGCTATCGGGATGGGCATCGACGTGGAAGAACCGATGGGCAATATGATCATCGATATCGGTGGAGGTACCTCTGAGATTGCCGTCATGGCCCTTGGCGGGATCGTGTGCGACAAATCAACCCGTATTGCAGGTGATGACTTTAATGCCAACATTGAAGAATACATGCGCCGCCAGCATAACATCCTCATCGGTGAGCGAAGCGCCGAGCAGGTAAAAATTGAAGTAGGTGCCGCCATGACGGAGATTGAAAATCCACCGGCAGACTATGCGGTACAGGGAAGGGACTTAATGAGCGGGATTCCGAAAGAGGTGTTTGTGAGCTATGTGGAAATTGCCCACTGCCTTGACAAATCCATTTCCAAAATTGAAGAGGCGATCCTGAATGCCCTGGAAATGACGCCGCCGGAGCTGGCAGCCGATATTTACAGAACAGGCATTTACATGGCCGGTGGCGGTTCATTGCTGAGAGGACTGGACAAACGGATTTCCCTGAAGACCAAACTGCCGGTG
This sequence comes from Hydrocarboniphaga daqingensis, assembly GCA_943362175.1. Taxonomy (GTDB): domain Bacteria; phylum Bacteroidota; class Bacteroidia; order B-17B0; family Aurantibacillaceae; genus UBA4416. Next base: position 72,690 of record CALRIU020000020.1, read on the forward strand.
CATGTGTGCGAGGATCCACTGAGGGCCGTAGCACGCGGTACAGGTATTGCGCTTAAAAATGTACAAAAATTCCCTTTCCTGATTAAATAAAAACTGAGATTTATTGAGTGAGAGAATTATTGATTTAAATTCATATAATTCCTGACTCTCCAATTCTACAACGCTCCATCTCTTTGACTAATTCATGAAAAACCTTTTAAATTTCATCTATAGAAACAACTTCTTTTTCGTGTTTCTGGTGCTGGAATTTATTTGTGTGCTCATCCTGATTCGCAATAACGGCTACCAGGGCTCCAGCCTTCTCAACTCCTCCAATGCCATCAGCGCTAACATCTATGCCATGCAGGCCAGCACCAAAGAATACCTCCTGCTGAAAGACGAGAACGAGCGCCTGTCGGAGCAAAACACTTACCTGCTCAACCGGTTGAAACTGGGCTACGCAGCTCTTCCTTTAAAAATTTATACGCGCCACGACACGCTCTACCGCCAGGATTATGAGTTCATGAACGGTAAGGTGATCAACAGCAGCGTGACAAAGCGCAACAATTACCTCACGCTCAACATCGGCTCCAAACTTGGAGTCACACGCGATATGGCGGTGATCAGCAGCAATGGCATCATCGGTATCGTGAAAGACGTGTCGCCGAATTTCTCTTCGGTGATGTCGATCCTGCACAAAGATGTCCGGGTGTATTGCCAGCTGAAAAAAGACGGTGTTTACGGGCCTTTGATCTGGGATGGCAGCGATTACCGCTATTCCAACCTCATCAATATCCCAACCTACTCAAAGATCCAGAAAGGTGATACGGTGATCACCAGCTCGCTCTCGGGAATTTTCCCGGAAGGCCTGCTCGTGGGATTTGTAGAGAGCTACGAGCGCCGCCAGAACGAATCGTTCTATACGGTGAAGGTAAGGCTGAGTGCCGATTTCAAAAAAGTAAACCACATCTCCGTGGTCCGTTATAATAAAAAAGCGGAAAGGGATAGTCTTGAATTAAAATCGCAGGTGCAAAGTGATAAATGAGGTCGTGAGAAATAGCATCCGTTTTGTGCTATTGGTGCTGTTGCAGGTGCTGATCGTGCAGAACATTCACCTGGGCGCTTATGTGATCCTCTTTCCTTATATTCTGTTTATCCTGCTCTTGCCTTTTGAAACACCGAAGCTCCTGGTGATGCTGATCGCTTTTTTCACGGGCCTTGTCATTGACATGTTCTACGACACCGCCGGGATCCATGCGGCCGTATGTACGCTGATAGGATACAGCAGGCATTACGTTCTGAAAGTGCTGGCGCCCCGCGAAGGCTACGACGCCGGGCAATCGCCCACCATCCAATCGATGGGCGCAGTCTGGTTCATCACCTATTCGGCCACCATCATCTTCATCCATCACCTGTTCTTCTTTTACCTCGAGATCTTCCGCTTCAGCGAATTTTTCACCACCCTGCTTCGTGTTTTCCTCAGCACCATCGGTACCTTTGTATTCGTTTATGTCATCCAGTTTTTGTTTTACAAAGCAGCCAAGAAATAGTCATGAACAACAACGCGCATTTAGCGGACAGGAAATACATCATCAGTGGCTTTTTTATTTTGATTGCCCTGATCTATATTGCCCGCTTGTTCTACATCCAGATCATTGACGAGCAGTATAAGCTCGATGCCCGGAACAACGCGCTCAAGAACAGGACGGAATACCCTACCCGCGGCTACATCTTCGACCGCAACGGAAAGTTGCTGGTGTCCAACGAGCTTTCCTACGATTTACTCGTGACCCCGAAACAGGTGAAAGACTGCGATACGATGGCCCTCTGCGCCATCCTGGAGATTACCAGGGACAATTTCCTGAAGCGCATCCGGAAGGCCTGCCTGGCCCCCAATTCGCCGCGCAAGGAAAGCATTTTCGAGAAACAGCTTTCCATTAAGGTATATGCGGCCTTGCAGGAAAAGCTTTACCGCTTCAAAGGCTTCGACTTACAGGCTCGAACCATTAGGAAGTATCCACGCCCCATTGCCGCGCACCTGCTCGGGTACATGGGTGAGGTGAGCAAAGAAAAGGCGGCGAAGGATCCTTACTACCGCGAGGGCGATTATATCGGGCAAAGCGGCATCGAACGTTCTTACGAAGAAGCGCTGAGGGGCCGCAAAGGCACACAGATCGTGATGGTGGATGTGCATAACAAAACCAAAGGGCGTTACATGGACGGCCTGTACGATACACTCGCCGTTCCCGGAAAGCCGCTGTACAGCAGCATCGACATGGACCTGCAGGAATACGGCGAAAAATTGATGAAAGGAAAAAAAGGCGCCATCGTTGCCATCGAGCCCGCCACCGGCGAGATCCTTTGCCTGATCTCCAACCCGGGCTACGATCCGAATTTATTGGTGGGTGGCAAAGACCGCTCCAGGAATTTCACGAAATTATTTTACGATTCCTTAAATCAGCCGCTCCTCAACCGCGCCCTGCAAGGTTTGTACCCTCCGGGCTCTACGTTCAAACTGATCGATGCGCTCATTGCCCAGAACGATGGGCTCATCACACGCTCCACGGTATATCCCTGCCATGGCGGCTATCCGCCGATGGGCGGGCGGCCAAAATGCCACGCGCACCCTTCCACCGATCTTCCGGGCTCCATTGCTACCTCCTGTAACTCCTACTATAGCTATGTGTTCAGGGAGATCACCGACCAGAAGAAATACCCTAAGTTCGAAGACGGCTATACACACTGGAAAGAAAGCGTGAATTCCTTCGGCCCCGGAACCAAGCTGGGCACAGACCTTCCTTATGATAAGCCGGGCAATGTGCCTTCTATTAAATATTATGATAAAGTATTCGGGAAGAACCACTGGCGGAGCAATACCGTTGTGTCCTTAGGAATCGGGCAGGCCGAGCTGCTGCTGGTGCCTTTGCAGATGGCCAATGTGGTAACGATTGTTGCCAACCGTGGCTTCTACTATGTACCACATTGTGTGAAAGGCGTGGGCATTGAAAAAACACTCGACCCGCGCTTCAAGGAAAAGCACTATCCCGTGGTACAGGACCAGACGGCTTACCTGAATGTGATCGACGGCATGCAAAAATGTTTCGATGCGGGTACGGCCACCGCTTCCAAAATTCCCGGCATCGTGGCCTGCGGAAAAACAGGAACAGCCGAGAACCCGCATGGAAAAGACCACGCCGTATTCCTCGCATTCGCCCCGCGCGAAAATCCGAAAATTGCGATGGTGTGCTTTATCGAGAATGCCGGCTTCGGTGGCACCTGGTCGGCGCCGATCGTGAGCTTAATGATTGAGAAATACCTGACGGGCAAAGTGACGCGCCCTGAAATGGAAAAGCGCATGATGGAAGCCGACCTCATCAATAACCTGAACCTGCTTGGAAAAGCAGCTGCTCCTAAAAAGAAAAAAACGTGAGGAAAGACGAACATAGCCTGTTTTACGGGATCGATAAGATCACCATCCTCATCTACCTGCTGCTGGTATTTATGGGCTGGCTGAATATTTATGCTGCTGTTTATAACGAAGAGCACCAGAGTATTTTTGATACGACACAGAAGTACGGGAAGCAGCTCATCTGGATTGCAAGTGCCATTTTCATCGCGGTGATGATCCTCATCATCGACGCCGGCTTCTATACCGTGTTTGCCTATTTCTTTTATGGGATCCTTTTGCTGGCCTGTATTGCCGTGCCCTACCTGGGAAGGGAAGTGAAAGGAAGCCGCTCCTGGTTCCGCTTCGGCGATTTCGGGATCCAGCCCGCCGAGTTCATGAAATTTGCCACGAACCTGGCGCTTGCCAAATTCCTGAGCAACGTCAACATCGAAGTGGAAAACTCATCGCGGCGCAACCGCCTCAGCGACCTCATCCGCAACTATAAGAATACACTGGTGGCTGTAGCCATCCTGGGCGCACCACTCGTGATCATCAAGCTCCTGCAGGATGAAACCGGCCTGGCCATTGTGTTTATTGCCTTTGTGGTGGTGTTATACCGCGAGGGCCTCTCCATAAACTTTCTCATCTTCGGCCTGCTCTCGGTGATCCTGTTCGTCCTTGCCCTGGTATTCGTGACCTGGAAGCTGATTATTTTCCTCGCCATTATCGCCGCCATTTCCTACCTCTTCATGCGAAAAACATGGCAGAAGCTTCTGGTGGTCGTCATCGTCTTTGTCGCCGCCAGTGGTGTCGTCGTCGGAACACGTTATGTATACGAACACCTGGAGGCTCACCAGAAAACCAGGATCGACGTGCTCCTCGGACGCGGCACTGTGGATCTGAAAAAAGAAGGTTATAACGTGAACCAGGCAAAAATTGCCATTGGCTCCGGTGGTTTTGCGGGCAAAGGCTATTTGCAGGGCACACAAACGAAATACGATTTCGTGCCGGAGCAGGATACCGATTTTATTTTCTGTACCGTTGGTGAGGAATGGGGCTTCCTCGGAACCAGCACCGTTATTATCCTCGAGCTGTTCCTCATCATCCGCGTCATCTTTATGGCGGAACGGCAACGCTCGGCTTTCAGCCGGATTTATGGCTATGGCGTTGCCTCTGTCCTGTTTTTTCACGTGGCCATCAACATCGGGATGACAATTGGCCTGATGCCTGTGATCGGGATTCCTCTGCCGTTTTTCAGCTACGGGGGATCCTCCCTCTGGTCCTTCACTATTTTATTGTTTATTTTTGTGAAGCTGGATGCCCGCCGCATGGTGATCCTGAGGTAAAGCGCCACACAACCCCTGTATATCGATATTTTTCATACTTTTAGTCTATGCAATCCTTACGTGATAAAATAGAAGAGATCTTACAAAAAGAGCAATATACTTTCGCTCAGCTGGCAGAATACCTCAACCTTTCGGAAACGGAGCTGGCAGACGGGCTGGAGCATAAAACACTGGAGCTTCGCTACCTCGAGGAGATCTCCAAAAACCTCAAAGTGCCTTTGTACAGCTTTTTCAGAAGCACCACGGGCCTGCATTATATCCAGGAAAAACCGTTCTATACCAACCGCCTGTGGGACGATGACGAGTCGAAAAGCCCACAAAAGCTCCAGGAGGAGATCAACCTTCTTAAACAGGCTATTGCGTATAAAGAAGCAGAACTCGCAAAGAATAAGGCGTAGTTTTACGCACTAAGCATTCCGGAGTTTCGCCTTAAGTTCTTCCAAAGTTTGCCTTAAGCTCTTCCAAAGTTTAAAACTTTGGAAGAGCTTAAGGCCTCAAAATCAAAAGGAAATCGCGGTATTATAATACTACTACGATGGTTTGCAATTCTTTACCTATATTTGTATAAGTATAATACTTTATGTTAACAGACCTTTTTCTTACATTTTTGCTGGTACTCCTGAATGGTTTTTTTGTTGCAGCAGAGTTTGCCCTGGTAAAAGTAAGGTCCTCACAGGTTGACCTCAGAGCGCAGAAAGGAAGCAACCGCGCCAAAATCGCCCAGAAAATATTACAACGACTCGATACCTACCTCTCAGCCTCGCAGCTTGGCATTACCTTAGCCAGCTTGGGCCTGGGTGCCTTTGGCGAGCATGTGATGAGCGAGATCGTAGCCGACATTTTCGCAAAGCTCCATGTAACGGTGAATCCTCACCTGGTGACTGTTCCCGTAGCATTCGGCCTCATTACCTTTTTGCATATTACCCTGGGAGAGCAGGTTCCTAAAATGTTCGGGATCAAATACTCGATGGAGACCATCCTGTTTATTTCCTGGCCGCTGCGCATCTTCTATTTCGTCTTCGGGCCATTCATCTGGTTATTAAACAAATCTTCCAATTTTTTCCTGCGCCTGATGGGCATCAAAGCCGTGGGCGAGGAAGAGGTACACACGGAAGAAGAGCTGAGGCTTATCCTGACGGAAAGCGAGGAAGGCGGCGCCATCAAGCCGAGCGAAAATGAGCTGATCCAGAATGTCTTTGATTTCGACGACCGCATCGTGAAACAGATTATGGTTCCTCAAAACCGCGTGACGGCCATTGATGTGGAAGGCCTCGACAAAGACGGCATCATCCAGAAAATTACAGACGAGGGCTTTTCGCGCTACCCGATATTTTTAGGTGATATTGATAACATCATCGGCGTGGTATACGCCAAAGATCTTTTCAAGGAAATGTTCAGCGGCAAGTTCCGCTCCATTAAAGACATCATGCGCCCGGCACACTTCGTACCGGAGAGCATGAAAATCAACGACCTGCTGCGCGACTTCCAGAAGCTGCACATGCAGATAGCTATTGTTACCAATGAATTCGGCGCTACGGCCGGCATCGTCACGATGGAAGACATCATCGAAGAGCTGGTTGGCGAGATCCAGGATGAGCACGATGAGGAGAAACCAACCGTCGAGAAAAAAAGCGAAACGGAGTACATCGTCAATGCACACAGCAGCATCGGTGATGTGAACGAGTCACTGCCGATGTCGCTGCCCGAAAGCTCCCGCTACGGAACCATTTCGGGCTTGATCAATTTCCTGTGGGGACGCATCCCTGGCGTCAACGAAAAAAAACAATACGGTGGTTACGAGATCACCATCCTTCAACGCAAAAAACAAACGGTAGAATCTGTGAAGCTAAGAGTCCTTGAAACCGACAAAGTAGAATAAATCACTGATCATATATGGTCGTCTTACCTGTTTCAAAAAAACTATACCCTTACCCGACGGGCTGGTACGTATTGGCAAAAAGCAGCGACATCAAAAGCGGGAGCCTGCAGACGAAGCAATTCATCGGCAAAGACATTATCTTATTCAGAACGCAAAGCGGCGTGCTTTCCGTGGTGGATGCGTATTGCCCGCACATGGGCGCACACTTCGGACATGGCGGCGATGTGGTAGGCGAAACCATCCGCTGCCCTTTTCATTACTTCTGCTTCGACACCAAAGGCAACTGCACGGAAACCGGCTATAATACCAAGCCTCCTGCAAAAGCGGTTCTCAAAACCTATACTTTCCGCGAGGTAAACGGCTTTGTGATTGTGTGGCACAGCATCGGCAGCGAAGAGCCGGACTGGCATGTACCCGAAACCGACAATGACGACTGGAGCGAGGTGATGACCACCGATTTCATCCTCAACAGCCATCCGCAGGAGACCACCGAGAACAGCGTGGACGTAGGTCACTTCTCTGTCGTTCATAAATACTCCAACGTACACGACCTGAAAGAGCTGACCGCCAACGGCCCTTACCTCAATGCCTCGTATGGCTTCAACCGCAAGGGCGGCATCCTCAGCAATGCCGGCCTGAAAGCGGAGATCGATATTCATGTGCATGGCCTGGGTTATTCTTTTGTAGAAGTAAACGTGCCGACCTACCAGCTGCGCACCCGCCAGTATGTATTCCCGACGCCGATCGCCGACGGAAAAATAAATTTAAAGATCGGCATGTCGGTAAAGAAAATCGACAAGCCTTCGCGGCTCAATCCTTTTCTATCGGTGGTTCCAAAGACCCTGGTGAACAAGCTGGTGCTGAAGCAGGCTTTCAAAGGCTATGCACACGATGTGAGCCAGGACTTCGATGTATGGCAGCACAAAACATTTATAGAAAATCCCGCACTTGCCAAAGGCGACGGACCGATAGGCAAATACAGGCAATGGGCCAGGCAATTTTACATTGGAGCCAATGAAAGCGCCTAAGCTCATCTTCTGTATTCTCTGCGCTTTATGCATGGAAACACAGGCACAGGATGAAGTGCAAAAAGGCATTGCGCTTTTCTACCGGCGTGCAGAAGGCTCCGTAGGCCTTAGCCCTAAAGCGGAGATCATCGAAGAAGCCATCACCATCCTCGAAAAGGAGCTTGGTGCCCAGCACCAGACGGAGCTCGCCGGCCAGTATTATCTGCAAAGCCTGAATTTCAAGGCGCGCTTCGTATGCACCAAAAAATCCGATAAGGAAAATGTCTTGAATACGGCCATTAAGATCGGAAAAATCCTGAAGGATAAATACCCGAAGAACGGGCCGATTTGCTTCGAATACATTGTGAGCGTAGGCTTACTGGGAGAGATTTCAGGCGTGATCAAAAGTGTGAACGACGGCGTGGTGAATAAGATGCGCACCAACTCGGAAAAGCTCATCGCCATCGACTCCATGTACAATAGCGGCGCCGGCTGGAAAGTGCTGGGCGTGCTGAATTACCGCGTGCCCAACCTGGGCATCATCATGAACTGGCCAAGCGTGAAGAATGCCAAAAAAATCTTGGAGAAAGCCCTGCTCCATTTCCCCAACGATATGGCCAATAATTTTTTCTATGCCGAAGCCTTGCGCGAAAACGGTGAAGACACTCTTGCCAGGCTCTATTACGAACAGATTCTGAAACTGGAGATGCGAAAAGATTATGTATTGGAAGATCTCGATTTCAAGACGAAAGCCATTCTTATTCTTCAGAAAATGAACTAAAATCAGCAATCAGGCGAAACGGTATTACGACCGCCACTTCAGCGTGACTTAAACATCTGGCCTCTTCGCTTTATCAAGCTTCCTAATTATCCAGGTACACCCTGCCCTGCCGCCACATGTCAACTGCCTGGTACCAGGGCATCTTAAACGTTTCGTTTCTTTCGAGGTTATAATCGTTATCGGTAAAAGGATTCAATACTTTCATAAAAGAAAATACAGTAGAGCTCGGATTGCCCGGTTCACCGTAGATCCAGATCTCACCGTTCTTACGTTTGTTCACCCGGTTGGGCGCACCAAAGACAATATACACCATACCGCGATCGGTTTTCCAGCCTTCCTGGTAACTGGTAAATAATTTGTTGGCATCCTGCACACGGCCGTAATACTTCCGGATGAGCTCGGTACCCCGCTCGCGGCTTCCTCCCAGATCGATCCAGAATTTATCGATGGCTTCCTTTTGATGGGAGGCACTCATGCAATTTTCGTATTCCCGTTTTGCCATGATGTAACGCGTGGCCTGGATCATCTGCTCCGAGTTTTTAATGCCCGGATAAGAAGGCTCATACACAAAAAAAGTAACGCCTTCCTTCGTTTGCTCATTCGTCTTCAAATGGTAAAAGCCTTTTTGCGGCAAGGTCAGCTTAAGACTCTCGCCGTTTCCATACACACTGAAAGAAGAATCTGCCTTGTACGTTTTACGCGCCACCGGCTCCTGCGAAAAAGGAGGCGGCGCCAGCCGGAAATCTTCCAGAAAATAATCCACGTTGAATAATTTCTCGCTGTTCCTCTCCGACAGGATCACGACCTCTTCGCCGGCTTTGTAGTAAGGCGTAAAATGTACCTCTCCCTGGGTGGTTGTCACCAGGAAATTCTGACGCGTATCCTTGCTTGTTTTATCACTGTACACACTATTGGTATAACGGGTGCGCTTATTCACATCTTCTATGCGGATATCCACATGGTATTTCTGGCCTGCACGCAATTTGAAATACAGGCTGCCTTTCAGGGGCTTCACCACAACGTTCAGCTGCCGGTCGCGGATCAGCATGGCAGCAGTGTCGAGCACTCGGCTGAGGTTTTCTTCAGGGCTCGTCATCACCAGCAATTTCACGTTGCTGAAAAAATATGTGCTGGTATCTGTACGCTTATATACAAGCGGCTCATTGGAAAAAGAATAGAACAAGCGGCTCACACTGTCGTTGATGTGGTAGACATAGAACTCGGCATCCAGCTCGTTGTTGTCTTTTTTATAAAGCCGGTCGGTACTCGATTGATTAACTTTCTGAGTATTGCAGGCTATTAAAAAACAGAAGCCGGTGAAAAAGAGGATCAGGTATGATACGGAATGCCGGTACATATCCTGAAAATACAAAAAATTAACGGGTAAAAAAATTATTTCAGTTCAAAAGGCTTTCTTTCATACTGACAGCAATCGTCGAGTTTGCCATAAGCGTAATCATCGCCATAGTACAGGTCGTTGTCGTAGCCTGCTTTAGCGATCAGCTGTTCAACGGTATTGAGGTTGATCTTTGTGGTATCGAATCTTACAGTCATTAGCTTTGATTCTACATCCCAGTTTTTTTCAAGAATGCCTTCTGCAGTAGCTGCCGTTTCGATATTCTTTTTACATTTTTCGCAGTTCCCCCACACCTTGAAGGTATCTGTTCTTTCAGGCTTATCTGTTTTGCAGGCAGAAAATGATAACAATAAGATGACAAAAAAACAAAGGTGTTTCATTCCAAAAAGCTTAAAATTAAAGAATTGCAAATTTATAATTTAATTTCAGAAAATGCTCGATATATTGTGGAAGAGCAAATTTTAAGTTTTTTTGGGCTTTTACATTGTCGTGGAATACGATGATACTTCCGGGGCGCGTATAGCGGATAGAGTTATCCAGACAGGTTTCCGGGGAAACCAGTTTGTCGTAATCGTAGGTCAGTACATCCCAGAAAATAACTTTATACTCCTGCACCAGTTTTTTGAATTGCGATTTTTTGATCCTGCCATAAGGAGGTCTAAATAATTTAGTATTCACCAGTTCCTCGCATTTTTCCACATTGGCAAGATATTCGGGCGTGTGGGTCTTCCATCCCTTAATATGGTTGTAAGTGTGATTTCCCACCTGGTGTCCTTCTTCCAGGATCCGCTTGTAAATGTGGTGGTTTCTTTCAATGTTTTCACCCACACAAAAAAACGTGGCCTTAACACCGTAATGCATCAGCGTATCCAATACCCAGGGCGTGAGTCCCTCCACAGGTCCATCGTCGAACGTGAGGTAAACCACAGGAGCGTCTGTCGACATGCGCCACACGGATTTTTTGTAATAGCGTCTCAACAGCTGAGGTGGGCGGACTAAAAGACTCATGAAAAAATTTGAGGTAAAATTAATCAATTAACGCTTACAACGTGTGAATCCTGATTTTTTCGATGCCTGATAAGCACCCGGATGAGTGGGCATTTTTCTGAAGGGAGCCGGCCCTCCGATTAACAATTCATTTACATGCTCTTATCCTTATAATAATCAGATACTGACCGCAATAGAAGGATATTATAAATAAATTTATTCATTAATTCACCAACCCTATTTTTACTATAAATGAAAAGATTTTTTACCCTTTTTATTATCAGCTCCCTGTTTTTTTCCTCTTATGCACAAACCAAACATGAGGCGCTTTCCTTAAAGCCGCAAAAGCTGGATGAGCAATCGCATCCAAACCTGGTGTATATGGATGCCGATAAAACGTTCAAGCTGCCGGCTGACGGGGCTTTCCTGTACAGCAGCCTTGAAGGGGCAACAGGCATTATCTCTTCGGGCTACAACAACAACGAGGACCATACCCTGACGATCAAAAACGAGTACCAGCGCACCATCTTCCTGAAAAGCCAGTATTTTTTATGCGACAATGGCGACCGCCTGGAGATCTATGACGGGCAGGACATCAACGCGCCGCTCATCAAAATTGTTTCGGGCGTGCTCGACGAGAATTTCCTGATCCTTTCCAGCGGTGAATACCTGACCCTGCGGTTTGTCTCCGACAACAGCGGCGTTTCGAGAGGCTTTCGATTCAGGCTTGACAATGGTCCTGCTCCACAGGGCAGGCCTGCCCCCCCTCTTCCCAACCCCATGGCCTGCGCCTCAACACCGGCTGCCGACGAATGCTCAAGTTCACCTCTCATCTGCGATCTCAACGGCTATTGCGGCAACACCAGCGGTTCGTATACCGCTGGCAATACCTCCGGACTCGGAAACTTCTGCGGCTCTATCGAAAATAATTCCTGGCTGAGCTTTGTGGCCAGTGGCACCAGCGCTTCCCTGGCATTCAACTCCGGTGGCTGCCAGGACAACAGCTCCGGCATCCAGGCCGTCATCTATGCTTCCTCAAACTGTTCAAGCTTCACTGAAGTGTCCAACTGCGAATCGCAGGGTAATGGCTCCGGAAGCTTCACCATCACTACCAATGTAAACCTGGTTCCCGGCCAAACCTATTATGTGATGATTGATGGCTTCGCCGGCAACATCTGCAGCTATACCGTAGCGGCACAGGCGGGTGTCGCTCTCGGACAGCAGATTACCGGTGCTTCCCAGGTATGCCCTGGCTACAGTACAACCCTGGGAAGTAGTTCCACTGCCTCTTCCTACAGCTGGACATCGACTCCGCCGGGAACGTATCCCAACACGCAGACCATTACCGTGACGCCAACCGTAACAACGACCTACACGCTTACACTCGGCCCATCGGCCTGTACGCCTACAGGAGCAGTTGTTGTAAAAACAGTCGTTGTAACGAATACACTCAATCCTGCCAACATCACGGCTCCCAACCCCATTTGCATGGGAAGTAATATCAACCTTTCATCGCTCACCAACGGCGGCACTTATTCCTGGACCGGGCCCGGCGGCTTTACCGGCAATACGCAAAACGTCACCGTGAATAACTGGTCGGCCGCCAACAACGGGGTTTACGGGCTCACCATCAATTATGGCCCGGGTTGCGCCACAGCGCCCGCTACGATCAACTTAACAGGAACACCTTCTCCCACGATCAACCTGGCAGTAGCCCCATCACTCACCGTATGTGCAGGGCAGGCAGTGACGATGACTGCCAGCGGCGGAACAGGCGTGAATGGTTATACCTGGAACTGGAATTTACTACAAGCCACAGGAAACACCCAATTCTGCGTTAGTATTCCTTTTGTGGGAACGACCTGCAACAACATGCCTTTCTCAATTCCCGGTATGGCAGCGGGCCCCAATGCCACCTTTACACCCAGCCAGAGCACACAGATTTGTGTAGCCAGCGAAAATGCTGCCGGTTGCCCTGGAAATAAATGTGTGAACATTGTCGTACTTCCTGCAGCAGCAGGCCTCACCGTTTCTCCGACAGCTACTATCTGTCCCGGGCAAAATACAACGCTCAGCGTCAGCGGAGGCAGCACGTATACCTGGACACCGGCTGCCACATTGAGCTCTGCCAATGGCGCCACCGTCACCGCTTCTCCTACTATAACGACGACTTATACCGTGAGCTCACCGGGTTGCAGCGGCGTGCAAACCAAAACCGTACAGGTGGTTGTCAGCGGCGTGCCACCGGCTATCGGCGCTATCAGCGGCCCGACACTGGTCTGCGCCAACGCAACAGGCTTAACCTATTCGGTGAATAACGTTGCCTCTACAAACTATACCTGGACGGTGCCTGCCGGTGCCAGCATCACCTCCGGCGCTAACTCCAACGTCGCCACCGTTAACTTCGGATCTTCCGCAGGCACGGTATCTGTTGTGGCTGTGGCAAGCTGCGGAACAGCTACTGCAAGCATTAACGTATCATTGAGCCCGGCACTCAACCTCACCGTAACTCCTGCCAGCTCTAATATCTGCCCGGGTGGTACCGTTGCCCTCAGTGCCAGCGGCGCCACTAATTATACCTGGTCGCCATCCGCATCTCTTAGCTCTGCCACGGGTGCCAACGTTACTGCCAGCCCGACAACGGCGACGACCTACACCGTTATTGGTGCAACAGGAACCTGCACAGGCTCTGCAACGGCCAATATTACCATGAACGGCTCCCTGAGCTTAACCGTTACTCCCACAACCTCCAACATTTGTCCGGGTGGCACCGTTGCCCTCAGCGCCAGCGGGGCTACCAGCTACACCTGGTCTCCATCCGCATCTCTCAGCTCTGCCACCGGTGCCAACGTTACTGCCAGCCCGACAACGGCGACGACCTACACCGTTATTGGTGCAACAGGAACCTGCACAGGCTCTGCAACGACTAATGTTACCTTATCGGGCGGATTAACCTTAACGGTGACTGCCAATACGCCAACGGTTTGTCCGGGTGCATCGGCTTTGCTAAACGTCACAGGCGCTACCAGCTATACATGGGCCAATGCCTCTACCCTGAGCGCCTCTACAGGAACGGGAGTTACCGCTTCGCCTGTGGCCAATACGGTCTATACCGTTACCGGCTCTACGGCCGGCTGTACCGGCTCCGCAACCATTGCCGTTAATATCACCACGGTAGGCTGTATCCCGACATCCTGTAACCTGGCCGCCATCAGATCCGCTTTAACTTCTGCCGGAAATGTTGAGCTCCTGGGCATGAATAATACCTGCAGCCTCTACTTCATCAATCCGCAATTCATGTCGGGCCCGCAGGCGCAGGCCTATGCACAAACCTTCGGTGCCAACCTCATCTCCGTGCAATCCGCCGCAGAAAATGCCGATCTCCTGCAAGCCCTGTCGAACCAGGGCTACGCAGGGCAGGTCATCTGGATTGGCTTTACGGATGCAGCCCTCGAAGGTACCTTCGTCTGGTACGACAGTGCGCCGGTCACCTATTCCAACTGGGCACCGGGAGAGCCAAATAATGCCGGCGGTAATGAGAACTGTACACAGATTTATCCCGATGGCACCTGGAATGACCTCAATTGCAACGGCTACAATTCCTTATCCGTCATTGAGGTGAACCTTTGCCCACAAGTAACGGTTGCCAATGTGCCGGTCCATTGTCCGAATACCAATGTCACCCTGAATGCCAGCACTATCCTCGGATCTCCGACTTATACATACACCTGGCTGCAATCGGGAACAGAGACCTTTACCAATACCAGCACACCAGGAAATACCGATCAGATCACGGTCACCTCAACAGGTCCGAATACCTTTACGGTATACTCCCAGGACAGATACGCCTGCCCTACATCCACCAGCATCTCATTAAGCGTTACACCTTCTCCTACCATTACTGCCAACAGCTCTACCATTTGCCTGGGCCAGCAAACAGCTACACTCACAGCTAACGGCGCGGTCAATTACACCTGGACGCCTTCGGCCACACTCAGCTCAGCCAACGGAAACCCGGTGACAGCCACTCCTGCCTCCTCTACCACCTACACCATTACCGGCAGCGATGCCAACGGTTGTGTGTCTACAAAAACAACAGCAGTGACTGTTGTCAACACGCCAACTTTAATTGCGGCAACGAATACCACCATTTGCCCGGCAGCTTCCACCACCCTCAGCGTGAGTGGTGCCAGCACCTATACCTGGTCGCCGGCAGGATCTTTAAGCGTCTCAACAGGAAGCCTGGTTACTGCCACACCTGCGGCAACAACGGTATACTCCATTACCGGCACCAACAGCAACGGCTGTACGGGAACAACAACGGTACAGGTGACGGTAGCACCCAACCCAACGGTGACAGCAACGGCCAATGCAACGATCTGCCCCGGCGCAACCACAAGCTTCACGGCCGGCGGTGCCAGCACATACACCTGGACACCGGCGGCAAGCCTTAGCTCTGCCAACGGCGCCGTTGTAACAGCCACAGCAACGGCCAATACGGTATACAGCGTCACCGGAACCAATGCCGGCGGCTGTATTAACAGCGCAACGGTTTCTGTCGCCATTGCACCGAACCCTACCATCACGGCCTCTGCCAACACTACCATTTGCCCGGCCGGCAGCAGTACGCTAACCGTTAGTGGCGCCACCAACTATACCTGGTCTCCGGCCGCTTCGCTGAATACAGCAAATGGCGCAACGGTAATTGCCAGCCCTGCTGGCACAACCATTTACACGGTATCCGGCGCCAACGCCACCGGATGTGCGGGAATCACCACGGTGACGGTAACCGTAACGCCTAACCCGACCATGACGATAACCCCCAATGCGACGGTGTGCCCTAACTCCCCGAATAGCTTAACAGCCGGTGGCGCCAACAGTTACACCTGGAGCCCGAATGTCTTCCTCACCGGAAGCCAGTTCTCATCCACGGTGATCTCCACACCAACAACAAGCACTACCTATACGGTGACAGGCTTAACCGGCATTTGCTCATCAACTGCTGCAGTAAGCCTGGTTGTTTCCAATACCGTTGTGGTAAACGCCACAACGGCAACACCGACGATCTGCCCGATGGGCTCTGCAACCCTAACGGCAAGCGGTGCCACCAATTATACCTGGACACCGGCCATTACGCTGAATACAGCCAACGGCGGCACAGTCACCGCGACTCCTCCTAGCAGCGAAACCTATACGGTGATTGGCGCAACGGGCACCTGCACCAATTCTGCCCAGGTAGTTGTAACGGTTACGGTAAATCCTACCATAATCGCTCCTGCCCTTACGCCGATCTGTAACGGTGAAACCACGGCCATCAGCGCTTCGGGTGCTTCCACCTATTCATGGATACCGGCAACAGGACTGAGCGCCACCACTGGCAGCACCGTCAATGCCAATCCGGGAACGACAACCGTTTATACTGTCACGGGAACTTCGGCGCTGGGCTGCAAGAGCTTCACCACGGTAGCCCTCAACGTTATTCCGATCCCTACCATTTCCATTAGTTCGGGCTCCATGAGCATCTGCGAAGGTGATAACACCAGCCTGACGGCATCAGGCTCTGCTACCGGCTCCTATACATGGTCGGCTTCACCGGCAGGCCCGATGAGCGGCATCAACGCCAACCCCGTGACCATCACCCCCACCACCACCACAACGTATACGGTCATCGGCACCAACGGCGTTTTACCTAAGGTCTGTCCTTCCGCTCAGCAAATCACCATCACTGTTATTCCAAGAAGCAAGGCGGTTGCTCCGGGTCCTGTGCCGATGTGCTTCGGATCGCCCACCACCATCAGCGCTTCAGGCGGAAACAGCTACTCCTGGTCTCCTCCTACCGGCCTCAGCAATCCGAACGATTCCGTGACCGTTGCAAATCCACCGGCTTCAACCATTTATACCGTAACCGTTTCCAATAACGGGCAATGCCCGGGAACCACAACGCTTTCTGTCATTGTGAACCCATTGCCTTATGTGTATGCCGGACAGGACACAACCGTCAACATCGACGAAACTCTGACCCTGAATGGAACAGGGAATGTGGACGTAGGTTTCCTCGCTCCAACTTCAACACCACTCAATTGCAACTTCTGTAATTCAGTCGTGGTCAATCCCCAGGAATCGACCTGCTATGTATTGATGGGAACCAACCAGTTCGGCTGCCTGAATACAGATACGATCTGCGTGACCGTAACTCGCGACTGGGATGTGTTTATTCCGAATGCCTTTACGCCTAACGCTGATAACGTAAACGATATTTTTATTCCTGTAGGTTACGGTCTGAGTGAGATCAGCCTCACGATTTTCAACCGATGGGGTACGGTGATCTTCAAAAGCAATGGCGAAACGATTGGCTGGGACGGCACCTCGAAGGGCAGGACCTGCGAGCAGGGTGTGTACATCTACCAGGCCGATATCGTCACGATGGGAGGTAATAAAGTGAAACGCACCGGCCACCTGACCCTGCTTCCTAAGATCAGGTAGCGATCCGATAAAACGAATAAAAAAATCCCCGGTGAGATGTCACCGGGGATTTTTCATGAAGCTTAAGACCCTTACAGGGAAATTTTATGTACCCTGTGAATCGGAATGACAACACCTTGTTTGAGGATCACGCGTTTATCGGTGACGCCCCATACGGTTGTTTCCACGATCTTCTTCGACAGATCATCTTCAAAATAGATTTTGATTTTGGTATGCTCCAAATTTCCAAGTGTCAGCGCCCTGTTGAGCTCTGTTTCTCTTTCCTTGATTGCTACCTGATCTGTTAAAACTTCGTTGGTTGGAAATTTCAAAGATTCAATTTTCTCTTTATCTATATTCTCAAATGTGGTTGTCATAGGCGTAGATTATTTGGTTAAACTAAATTGGTTAAACCTAAAATTACGCAAAATGGTTACAGCGATTTTATAAAAGAACTTAAAATTATTTTTTAACAAGTAAAACGACGTTTTCGACATGGGCTGTTTGCGGAAACATATCCACCGGCAGGATGCGCCTGATCTCATACTGGTCGGTCATCATCGCCAGGTCCCTGGCCTGTGTGGCCGGGTTGCAGCTTACATACACAATCTTTTCAGGGGCCGCCTTTAACAATACCCTGACGACATCTTCATGCATCCCTGCCCGTGGCGGATCGGTAATGACCACGTCGGGCCTGCCATGCTCTGCGATAAAGCTTTCGTTGAGAATGTCCTTCATATCGCCCGCAAAAAACAACGTATTGGTAATTCCGTTAAAGCTGGAATTCTCTTTTGCATCATTCACGGCATCTTCCACATACTCCACGCCTACTACCTTTTTAGCCTGCCTGGATACGAAATTGGCAATGGTACCCGTCCCCGTATAAAGGTCGTACACCACCTCGTTTCCCGTCAGCCCACAGAAATCGCGGGTGATCTTATAAAGCTCATAAGCCTGGGGCGAATTGGTCTGGTAAAAGGAACGGGCGCTGATCTTGAATTTCAGGCCTTCCATTTCTTCAAAGATATGATCACGCCCATAGTAAGTAATAATCTCCAGATCCTGGAGCGTGTCGTTGCCTTTCTGGTTAATGGTATATTGCAGGGAGGTGATCTGCGGGAAAGTATTTTTCAGGTAATCCAGCAGGAGGACACTATTTTCGGGCTGGTTCTCGAAGAACTGAATCACGACCATAATCTCTCCATTGCTGGAGGTGCGGATCATCAGCGTTCTCAGGAGGCCTGTTTTTTCGCGGACGCCAAAAAAGCTCAGGTTATGGGTATTGGCAAAGTCGCGGATGCCGTTACGGATGGCATTGGATGGCTCTTCCTGCAGGTAGCAGGTTTTGATATCGAGGATCTTATCAAACATTTTGGGAATGTGAAAACCAAGGCCATTGCGGTTATCGATCTGCTCCCCGCTTTTGACCTGCTCATTGGTCAGCCATTTCTTATCGGAAAAGGAAAATTCCAGCTTGTTACGGTAATAGTAGGCTTCTTTATTTCCAAAGATAGGCTCCAGGTGCTCAATGTCGAGCTTCCCGATGCGGGTAAGGGCATCGGCAACGGTTTTGTGCTTGAAGCTGAGCTGTGTCGGGTAGTCGAGGTTTTGCCACTTGCAGCCGCCGCAGTGCCCGAAATGCTGGCAAACCGGCTCTACACGATTCTCCGACGGTTTTTTAATGGTGACGACATGCCCTTCGGCGTAGTTGTTTTTTTTACGCGTGATCATGACATCTGCGATATCACCCGGTACGCCGCCATCCACAAAAATGACCATGCCGTCTATTTTCGCCACTGATTTTCCTTCGGAGGAAATATCCACGATCGGGGCATTCTCTACAAATATGTTCTTCTTTATTTTACTCATGAGGCCGCAAAGATAAGAATTAGATGGGAAGATATGAGTAGTGAGGTATGAGATTTGAGTAGTGGGATTTGAGAAAGGAACAGGGCCCCTTGTTTCCTCTATCTTGTAGCAAGGCATCGTGTTGGCAGCAAACGATGGACAACCGGCTACAAAAATCAATCGGGAAAATTCCAACTCATTACATCTGCCGCCGTTCCCATCCTTTCTTCTTAAAAAAACATAAGTATAGGCGGGTTCGGATTTATATGATTAATTTAGCGGGGCAAAAATGGGCCTTTACGTCAACCATAGAATCAGCTTACTTGCGCCGAAGCTCCTGGGAGTGATCCTGCTGGTACTGCTTGCTCATGCGGGTATCAGCCAAAGCCAGGTAAAAACGGACAATGGCAAGACTATTAAGATCAATCATGCGGGCCGCCTGGCTTACGACAAATCGCTGGGCGTGGATGCCCGCCGCCTGATAGGCAATGTGGAGTGCGAGCATGACGGTGCGATTATGCGCTGCGACAGCGCTTACCTGTACACGGATAAAAAAATGGAGGCCTTCGGGCATATTTCCATCATCAAAGGCGACAGCATCTTTGTATACGGCGATTCGCTGAGGTATGATGCCAATACCAAGCTGGCAAACCTGAAAGGCAATGTACGGTGTATTGAAAAAGACATGACGCTGACCACCAATATCCTCACCTATGAAGTAGGCAAAGGCATTGCGAGCTATTACAACGGCGGTACGATTGTGAACAAGGAAAACACCCTGGTGAGCAAGAACGGCCACTATTATTCTGCGACCAAGGACCTCTCTTTCCACTACGATGTGGTGCTTACCAATCCGGATTATAAAATGCGGGGCGATACCTTACGTTACAATACGGTGAATAAAACCTCCTATTTTCTCGGTCCCTCCATCATTACCAGCAAGGAAAATTACATCTACTGCGAAAACGGCTGGTACGACACGGACAAGGAGGTATCGCGCTTCAGCAAGAATGCGGTTATTACTACCAAAGACCAGAAGCTCACGGGTGACAGCGTTTTCTACGACCGTAAAAAAGGATATGGCCGGGCCACCAACAATGTGCAGATCCTGGATACCACCAATAAATCCATCATTACGGGGCAGTTTGCCGAGCACTATGAGAAAGGCAACCGCTCGAAGGTAACCGGCGATGCTATTTACGGACGCGTGATTGATAAGGATACGCTGTTCCTTTCGGCGGAGGTCCTGTTCTACGACGAGCCCGATTCCCTGCATTCCTATGTGAAGGCCTTCCGCCAGGTAAAGATCTTTAAAAAAGACCTTCAGGGCATTTGCGACTCCCTGGTGTATACCATTCACGACTCGCTGATGAAGCTATACAACTCGCCTGTACTGTGGACCAATAATGGGCAGGTTACCGCCAAGAGCATCAACGTGACAGCCGGCGGGCATTCGGTGAAATACTTCGAGCTGCTCACCAATGCGATCGTGATCCAGAAAGTGGATAGCCTGGATGAGGATAAATTTAACCAGATTGCGGGGCGCCGCATCGAAGGCTTTTTTGAAAAGGATTCTATCCGGAAAATGAATGTGGTGGGAAATGCGCAGATCATTTATTACCTGAAACAGAAAAAAAAGTACAAAGGCGTTAATAAGACCATTTGCAGCGACATTACCGTATGGATGGATAAGGATGGCGTGGACCGGGCCACATTCCGCAACAAACCGGAGTCTACGGTATTCCCACTGGCCGAATTTAACGATAAGGAAACACGCCTGAAAGACTTTGTATGGCTCGAAAACAGGCGCCCTAAAAAGAAATCGGACATTCTTATCAGGGAAAACCCGAAGTAGACCTCTTTTTTAGCACGCTATTTGCTTAGATGCTGTATTTTTGATGTGATTATGCAAAAGTGGCTTGTTCTTTTATCTACCCTGCTGTTCGTTTTATCAGCATTCCCGCAAACCGGTCCGGCAGGGGTTGGCTCACCAAACACCAATGTGTTCTGGGTAAAAGCCGATAAAGGCACCTCTTCCACCACACATAATACGCCCATCAGCTCCTGGAACGACCAGTCGGGCAATGGCATCAACGTTTCCCAAAGCACCGCCGTTCAGCAGCCTTCTTTTGCCACCAATGTGATGAATGGCTTTCCGGCCATTGTATTTGATAATAACAACACTTCGGGCCAGAACGATTACCTGACCGCCCCCGACAATGCGAAACTGGACAACACGCCCGGCTATTCTTTTTTCACTGCCACACGGATGAATACTATTGGCGGGGATGCACGCTGCATTGTTTCCAAACGTACCGCTATTGATATTGATGAAGCCTTTATGCTGTTCTACTGGGAGCCCAGCTATTTTTACCTCGACATCGACGGCCTCGGCGACAGGCAATCGACCAGCCCTGTGACTTACACCACCAATACATCGTACATCATAGATGGCATTTATGACGGCTCTCTTCCCTCCTCCTCCCGTACTAAAATCTATGAAGGTGAAACACTGAGAAACACCTATGCCGAAAGCAGCGCCAACGTACCCGACAAGCCTTCGCCGCTCAACCTGGGCTGCACACATGCGTCCAATAACCGCCCTTTCGGAGGCTATATCGCGGAAGTGATTATTTACACGGTGACGGTGAACGATGCCCAGCGTATCATCGTGAATAACTATTTATCATCAAAATACAGCATCGGGCTGAGCGCCAATGACAAATATGCCGGCGACACACCGGGAAACGGCAATTATGATTTTGAGGTAGCTGGGATCGGGCGTGAGAGCTCGGGCAGCAATCCTACGTTCTCGGCTTCTGTTTCGGGCGGCCTTACCCTTGCTAATACCTCCGGACTCGATGCTGGCGATTACATCCTTGCGGGACATGCCTCTCCTACCAATATGCAGATCACCTACGATGTGAGTGGGATGACAGGAATCAACAACGCACGTTGGCTGCGCATCTGGTACGTCGATGTAACCAACACCAGTACTCCTTTAACCAACACGATCGAGTTCGACATGAGCGACGGCGGCGTAGGCGCTGTGCCGATTGCCACTGCAAGTAATTATGTGTTGTTATACAGAGCCGGGCAAACGGGCAACTGGACGGAGCTCACGACAGCGTCTTCCATTTCGGGCGACCGGGTGATCTTTTCCGGGGTAACGCTCAGCAACGACGGTTATTATACCATTGGTACGCGCAACTACCTGGTGAGCCCGCTGCCGGTAGAGCTGACGCGGTTTAATGCTGTAGCCAATGGAGAAGCTGTAGATATCAGCTGGACAACGGCTTCCGAAAAGGACAATGCCTTTTTTACGGTTGAAAAGAGCCGCGACGGCCTGGCCTTCGAAACGCTGACTACACGTGAGGGCACAGGTAACAGCACTTCTGCTGCCAACTATTTCGAAAAAGACCTGAAGCCTTTCGAGGGGCTCTCGTACTACCGGTTGAAACAACACGACTATACGGGGCGATACAGTTATTCCCCGATCGTAGCGGTAGACCGCAGCCGACAGGCAAATGCAGATATTCTTGTCTTTCCGAATCCTTCCGATGGAGACATCCACCTTAAATTGAAGGGTTTTGAAAAACAGGCGATTGAACTGACGGTGACGGATGCGCTGGGCAGGCTCTGTATTTCCCGCAGCATGACTGTGCAGGAAGCCGAAGAAAATATTCTGCTGTACCGTGAGGAGCACCTTGCTCCCGGTACTTATGTACTTGCCATCAGCACGAAAGATGCCGTATACAGGCGCAACATCGCTGTGAACTGATCCATAGAATACCGATGAGCCTGATCAGGCGGATGACGACGTGTTCTGATAGATGACACATAGCCTTCCAAAAAATTAGCTTTTATTGCAAAAGACGCTAATGTGATAATTTTGTATATTTAGGCTGTTCAAAATCATCAAACACTTATGAAATTACTTCAAAATAAAGTTGCCATCATTACAGGTGCCTCCCGTGGGATTGGAAAGGGCATTGCCACTAAATTTGCCGAACAGGGTTGTAACATTGCTTTTACTTACCTGAGCTCGGTAGAAAAAGCCAAAGCCTTTGAGGCTGAACTCGCAGCCTATGGCGTTAAAGCAAAAGGTTTCCAGAGCGACGCTGCCGATTTTAAAGCAGCCGAGCAACTGGTAAACGATGTGGTGGCCGAATTCGGCACGGTGGACATCCTGGTAAATAATGCAGGGATTACACGCGACACTTTACTGATGCGCATGAGCGAGCAGCAATGGGATGAGGTAATTAACGCCAATTTAAAATCAGCCTTTAACCTCACCAAAGCGGTGCAAAAGCCGATGCTGAAAGCGCGCAGCGGCTCTATCATCAACATGAGCTCAGTGGTAGGCGTGAAGGGCAATGCGGGGCAAGCCAACTATGCGGCTTCCAAAGCGGGCATGATCGGCTTTACCAAATCGGTAGCGCTGGAGCTGGGCAGCCGCAATATCCGCAGCAATGCCATTGCTCCGGGATTTATTGAAACGGAAATGACCGGCGCCCTCGATGAGAAAACCGTACAAGGCTGGAGAGACGCCATTCCTTTGAAACGCGGTGGCACCGCGGAAGATGTAGCCAACCTGACCTTATTCCTCGCCAGCGATATGAGCTCGTACATCACCGGCCAATGCATCAATATCTGCGGAGGCATGCTGACCTAGAGATGATCCGTTTTAAATTAGAAATGCAGGCTGATTTCTTTTCATTAAAAAAATCATAAATCATTATCCTGATTTAAAATTCATCATTTAAAATTCATAATTTCCTAAAATGGAACTGATCTCTAATTATCCCTGGTATTACACCCTGTTATGTTTTTTAGCAGGGTTTGTTTTTTCTGCTGCCATGTATTTCAGGGATAAGCACCATGCGGAACGCCCGAAGGTCCTGCGATACAGCCTGGCAACCCTGCGCTTTGCATCGGTGACTCTCATCGCCCTGCTGCTGCTGGACATCTTCATGAAGCGCCTGGTGAATGAAACGGAGAAGCCGGTGATCCTGCTCATGCAGGATAATTCGTCGTCCATTACAGCGGGCAAAGATTCCACGGAGATCAAAACAACTTACGCCAAAGCCCTGACAGCTTTAGTGGAGGCGGTGAAAGAAAAGTACGACATCAGAACCTACCGTTTCGATTCGGAAGTGAGCCCCTCTGTCCCGCCCATGAGCGGGATTGATTTCAAAGGCAAGGAAACGGATATCTCCAAAGCCTTTTCCGATATCGAGAATAATTACCTGAATAAAAATATCGGCGCCATCATCCTGGCCAGCGATGGCATTTACAACAAAGGCACCAATCCTTTGTACAGCATCGGCAAGCTCAATGCGCCCGTGTATACCATTGCCCTGGGCGACACCGTTCCGCTGAAAGATGTCTGGATCCAATCGGTGACACACAACCAGGTGGCTTACCTCGGCAATTCGTTCCCTGTAGAAGTGGTGGTGAATGCCATCGACCTGAACGGCTCACAGGCCACGGTGTCGGTTGCACATGAGGGAAAGACCCTGAAAAGCGAAACGGTTTCCCTCAACTCCAAAACATTCAGCAAGACCCTGAACTATGTGTTTGACGCTAACAAGCCGGGCATCCAGAAATATACGGTTACGGTTTCGGGCGTTGATGAGGACAAGAACAAGCAGAACAATGTTCAGTCCTTCATGATCGATGTGATCGACAACCGCGAAAAGATCCTGATCCTGGCCAACGCGCCACACCCCGACATTGCGGCCCTGGAACAAAGCATCAGCAATGCACAGACCTATGAGGTGGAAGTGGCCCTGCTTGGCAATTTCACAAAACCGTTGAAGCCTTATTCCCTCGTGATCCTGCACCAGGCCGGTACTACGCCGCTTGCCCTTGTCAATGATATTAAGGCGAACAACATCCCCGTATTCTTTATCGGGAACAGCGGCTTTACCAATGCCCGGAACGACCAGCGCTCCAACGAGGTGGAAGCCGCTTGCAAAAAAGAATTTTCGTTATTCAATATCAGCCCTGAGCTACAGGGCTATTTTAAAAACCTGCCGGCTGTGAAGTGCCCTTTCCGCGGAAGCGTGAATGCCGGCAATGTGAGCAGCCTGCTTACCCAACGCCTGGGCGTGGTAGATACGGATGAGCCTTTGTTGTTCTTTTCGGATGCCAACGGCGTGAAATCGGGTGGCTTTACGGGCGACGGCCTGTGGCGCTGGAGGCTGAGGGATTATGCAGACCATGGCAACCATAACCTGTTCAATGAGCTCATCAGCAAAACCGTGCAGTACCTGTCCGTCAAAGCCGATAAAAGCTTTTTCAGGGTCTATACCAAAAAGATCATCAACGAGAACGAGGCGCTTGATTTCACGGCCGAAGTGTATAACCAGAGCTATGAGCTCATTACCGATCCGGATGTGACCCTCAGCCTGAAAGACAGCAAGGGCAAGGTGTACAACTATACTTTTAGCAAAAAGCAAACCATGTACAGCCTTTCGGCCGGGCAGTTTGCTGCCGGCGAATATACCTACGAGGCTAAGGTAAAATCGGGCGACAAGCTGTATACGAAAACAGGCCTGGTGATTGTGAAGGAAGTGGTTTCGGAAAAGATCAATACGGTAGCCAACCACCAGCTACTGTACCAGATGGCGCAGCAAAGCGGCGGGAAATTATTCTATAAAAACCAGCTGGAGGCTTTGCAGAAAGCGATCCTGGAAACCGATTCCATCAAGTCTATTACTTATTCGCACAAGCAGCTGAACGAGCTTGTGAACCTGAAATGGATCTTTTTTGTGATCCTGCTCCTGCTCTCTGTGGAGTGGTTCCTGAGGAAGTATAACGGGAAGGTGTAAGCCTTCTTTTTTCCAAACTTCTCTTTGATTGCCTGATACAGCATGCCTCAGTATAGAAGGTCAATCACCAGACTGAGGGAAATACGGCGTGAAGGTCCCGATAACTAGCGGGAGTAGTGGAAATCCTTTTTGCCGGCACTTCGACTGCGCTCAGTGGCCGGCAAAAAAGTCCCGATATCTATCGGGAGGAACGGAAAGCCTGGTCCGCAGGACACGCCCAAAATTTCAACCTATTTACTTTTTATCATCTTGTGTAGTGCCGGTTGCTCACGCAATTCTGGAAAAGTCCGGCAGATCCTGTTTAGTCCGGCTTTTAGCGGGCTTTATCCCCTTATTTAACAGCACGGTATAAGAATCCAATTTAAATTGAAATTTACGGGTGGCCGTTTAACACATAAGCTCCTCAAATCGTTATATTTGTTTAAATAAAAACCCGAAGTTAAAACCATGAAAAAATTAGTGATCCTATCCTTCCTGGCTGTTTTAAGCCTTACCGCCTTTAAAACAAACGACAGCGGGAAACTGCCATCTGCTACCGTAAAAACCTTAGACGGGTCTACCGTTAATTCGAATACCTTTTCCAATAACGGGAAACCAATGATCATCAGCTTCTGGGCTACCTGGTGCAAGCCTTGTAAAAAAGAGCTGGATGCCATTAATGAAGAGTATGCCGACCTGGTGAAGGAAACGGGCGTGAAGCTGATTGCAATCTCTATCGACGATGCCCGCAGCTCCGGAAAGGTGATGACCGACGTGAAAGCCAAAGGCTGGACGTATGAGGTATACATCGATGAGAACCAGGATTTTAAACGTGCCATGAATGTGAATAACGTCCCGCATACCTTTATCATCGACGGTGAAGGCCACATGGTGTGGAGCCACAACTCCTATGCAGAAGGCGACGAAGAGATCCTGTTTGCCAATGTCAAAAAAGTAGCCAAAGGCGAAAAAATCGAACACTAAACTCCCCGACCACATCCTGTGAAAAAATACATACGCTATGCTGTATCAGGCTTAGGCCTTTGTTGTATCCATTCTTCATTTGCCCAGGTATTGGGCGACCTCAGGCAATCTTCCGTGAGCGGAAATTTCCAGGTAGAAGGCGCTTATTATCAGAAAGACACGGCTATTAAAGCCGATCCGGGCAAAGAGGTGTTTCGCTACAATGCCTTCGGAAATGTCAACGCGACGATGGGAAATTTTTCCGCCGGCGTGCGTTTCGAAAGCTATAATCCGCCCTTGCTGGGATACCTGCCGGGCTACAAAGGCTCGGGGATTCCTTACCGTTTTGCCCGCTACAAGCACAAGGACATCGACATTACGGTGGGTAACTTCTACGAGCAGTTCGGAAGCGGCATCACCCTCAGGGCCTACGAGAACCGTGGCCTCTTATATGACAATGCCCTGGACGGGATGCGGGTGATCTTTTCACCGAAAAGCGGCATCACCCTGAAAGGCCTGGTAGGCAAGCAGCGGACGTATTTCTCCTTGTCTCCCGGCGTGGTGCGTGGCTTCGATGCCGAAGTGAACATCATGGAGCTGTTTGATTCCTTATCGAAATCCAAAACCAAAGTGATCGTGGGCGGAAGCTTCGTGAGCAAATACCAGGAAGACCAAAACCCGACGCTGGTGCTTCCTGAAAATGTGGGAACGGGCGCAGGCCGCGTGACGCTTATCCGCGGGGGCTTCAACTTCAATACGGAATACGCGTACAAGATCAACGACCCTTCGTACCAGAACAAATACAGCTATAAGCCGGGGCAGGCGCTCATTGCCACTGCGGCTTACGGCGCCAATGGTTTTTCGGCCCAGCTTTCGGGAAAGATGCTCGATAACATGAGCTTCCGCAGCGACAGGGATGCGCAAAACACGATCGACATGATCAACTACCAGCCTGATTTCAGTAAGTTCCACACCTACTCGCTGATGGCTTATTATCCGTATGCTACCCAGCCGAACGGCGAAGTGGGCGGAACGGCAGAAGTACAATACAAAATCAAGAAGGGCACGCCGCTCGGCGGCAAATACGGTGTTGATATTACCGTGAACGCCTCTTCGTATTTTGCCCTGGATACCATCGGCATCAACCCGGTACAGGATTCTTCCATGAACCATAAATACCGCACCAACTACGGCAACGTCGGCGATAAGTACTACCATGATTTCAACATCGAGATCACCAAGAAATTCAACAAGCAATTGAAGATAACGGTAATGTACGCCAACCAGTTTCTGAACCAGTCGATCGTGCAGTTCAACACGCCTGATAAGGAAGAGCACCCGGATATCAGCTCCAACATCGGGGTGATTGATATTACCTACCGTTACAAGACGGGCTCTGCCATCCGCTTCGAAACACAGGGTTTCTTTGCCACTTACAATTACGGCGAACACAAGCTGGATAAGGCCGGGAACGTAAACATTACCAACAATACAGGCTCCTGGGTATCGGAGCTCATCGAATGGACGCCTACCTCGAAATGGTTCTTTGTGTTAGCCGATCAGTATAATTACAATAACCCGGATGTGGCCAAGCGTGTGCATTACTACTATGGCAGCGTGGGCTATGTATCGGGTCCTACGCGTATTTCGGTAAGTTACGGACGCCAGCGCCAGGGTATCTTCTGCGCGGGTGGTGTCTGCCGTTTTGTGCCTGCGCAAAGCGGGTTAAGTTTCACCATCTCCTCAAGCTTTTAATGATCCAATTAACGACCATGAAATAGCCATGTTGCCGACAGAACAAATACAAAAGAAGATAACATGGCTATACCATAAGGCCGAAAAGAAAAATAATAACTACTTATGAAAAAAACAGTTTTACCTATAAGCCTTTTCCTGACTGCTGCTTTTGGTTTAGCCGGCTGCGATTATGTGAAAGATGCCAGGGACCCGAGTACGGCCCCGGTAGTGGGAAACCGGAAGGTGCTGATCGAAGATTATACCGGCCACAAATGCGGGAATTGCCCGGCTGCGGCTGATACTCTCGCTTACATCAAAAATAAATACCCGGGCAAGATCATTCCTGTGGCGATCCATGCCGGCTTCTTTGCAACGGCAGCACCCAGCACCAGCTACCCGACGGATTTCCGTAACCCGGTAAGCGACGCCTACGATACGCAATTCGGGATCTCACTGGCAGGAAACCCGAACGGCCTTGTGAACCGGGGCAACTACGGCACCGGCAATTTCATCAAAGCTTTCACGACCTGGGAAGGCGATGCCTACCAGATGCTTTCCACGCCCGCTAAATTTGAGCTGAAGATCCGGAATACCTTTAATGCAACGGGCAACAGCCTTAACACCAGCGTGACGGTAAAATCCCTGGGCTACAACACCGGCATGTACAAGCTGGTGGTATTGCTCACCGAGGACAGTATTGTGGCTGAGCAGCTGGACTACCGCCTGCCTTCCGGCAGCCAGCTGATCCCGAACTATGAATTTGAGCACGTGCTGAGGGATGCGATCAACAGCACCTGGGGCGATGCGGTGTTTGCGGCCGGCGCTATCCCGAATGATTCTGTGGTGAAGACCTATAACAATTATACCATCAGCAGCAACTACCGGGCACGCAAATGCCATGTGGTGGCTTACATCTACGATGCCAGCAGCTCGAGCCCTACCTACTACGAAGTCCTCCAGGCTGAGGAAGAAAAGGTGGTTCACTAATCCTGTTCAGGTACTTATCTTAAATAAAAAAACTCCGGCGCTCCCGGAGTTTTTATGTTATAGGATCCGCAAGCATTAAAGGTTAAGTCTTTGGGCGTCCGGGCGCGCTTTACGCTGCAAGTCCCGCGCAAAGGACAGCGCGGGAGCTTTCCGCTTCAATCGCTGACGCGGTTATTCCAAAATCCGGACAGATCCCGAAGGCTGCGAGCGCCCATCCGGCTTTGCAAAACAGGGTTTTATGTTTACTTTTATGCTTTTGAAACAGCTATGAAACCTTCTATTCCAAGAGGCACCCGCGATTTCGGGCCTGCCGAAATGCAAAAGCGCCAGTATATTTTCGACATTGTAAAACGCAATTTTCAGCTCTTCGGCTATGCACCGATTGAAACGCCTACAATGGAGAATTTAGAGGTATTGACCGGAAAATACGGAGACGAAGGTGATAAGCTCATCTTTAAAATACTAAACAGCGGAGATTATCTAAAGGATTTCGTTTTCAGTGAAAAAGAAGTGGGTGCCTTTGACAAATTGGAAAGAAGTGATGCCAACACATTTCTTCCTTCAAACGGGATTTTAGAATCCGACAAACACATCAAACAGATTTCCGAGAAAGCCCTGCGCTACGACCTCACGGTTCCTTTTGCGCGTTATGTGGTCATGAACCAGAATGCACTGACCTTCCCTTTCAAACGCTACCAGGTGCAGCCGGTATGGAGAGCCGACAGGCCCCAGAAAGGCCGTTACCGCGAGTTTTATCAGTGCGACGCCGACGTGATCGGTTCCGATTCGCTGGTGAATGAGCTGGAGCTGTTGTCGCTGATGGATAAAACGTTTAAAGAACTGAGCATCCCCGTGCTCATCAAATTCAATAACCGGAAGATTCTGAGCGGCATTGCCGAAATTTTAAATGCCAGCGAACAGATCATCGACATTACCGTGGCGATTGATAAGCTGGATAAGATCGGGAAAGAGGGCGTGATCAAAGAACTACAGGAGAAAGGGATTTCCAATGAAGCCATCGCCAAGCTGGAGCCACTGATCGATCTTTCGGGTTCCAATGAAAATAAGGTAAGCACCTTAAAAATATTTTTACAGACCAGCGAGATTGGCAAAAAAGGGATTGAAGAGATCGAATTTTTGCTGAACCACCTTTCT
>CALRIU020000021.1:0-94376 GCA_943362175.1 Hydrocarboniphaga daqingensis
GACCAGATAACGGCTCCCGTACCCTGATCGACTTTCATGATAAAAAGCCTGTCGTCGCTGACGCCGGTGAGGATGTAATTTTTATCGGAAGCCTGGTAAATACACTGCGCTCTTTCGCTATGAATACCGGAGCTGAAGAAGCTGTAAAACTTTCGCCACAGAGGCGCCAGGTTGGTTTGCGTCTTCACCGCAAAAATACATTCGGAGGTGACTGTGCTGGTCGGGTAAGTAGTTAAAAACAGCCCGGCGGCCACATAGCTGATCGAGCCTGCAGCATCCTTTGCCTCAATAAGACTGCGGCCCTCGCTGAATTTTGTATAAGGAATGTTTGGGCTATACATTTCACCGTAGTTTTTCTGGATCTGCATCGCGCCACCCATGTCTGCTTTATGAAGCATCAGCTGCCCTGTATAGCCGTTGGGAGTATTCGTCACAAAATAACCGGTGAGCGCCAGTACATGGTTATCGCTTGTGACCATCAGCCGCGTGTATTTATTTTCATAAGCCAGGGTATTGTTCAGTACCCGGTTGTTTTCAAACCATTGCGGGTTTCCGGATGAGTCCAGCTTACCCAGGTAACCGAATGGTGAGACAGCAGTATGGGTCCAGCCACCTCCGATCCCCCCGGCGAGGTAGATATCGCCGGTTTGAGGATCAATGGCTACATCGTTCATGGTGCCGGCTGTTTCATAAGTGCCATTAGGCAAAACAATGGCCTGGGGCGTATAAAATGTATTGAATTTTTGCTGAGCGCTTACAGATAGCGGCTGTAAAAAAAGGCAAAATAGGATTGCCTGAATCAGGTGTTTGATGTTTCTTGAGTCCATGATAAGCTTATTATAAATTAATGTTTAAATGAAGTCAGGACCGTATGTGCAGATCGGTATGGAAAGAATTGTGGTGTTCGTATAAAGGGCCACAGGGTATGAGAAATCAGGAGCGATGCTATCCTTTTGTTATTTCAGAATGAGCGTATGTCTTATTCCCGGCTATAGTAAATGTATGCCATTCCGCAGGAGATGTCAAGAGATGGAGCTAAGGATCGATAGGTTCTTTATTGTAGATGGGCTATTAGTGTAGGAAACAGGGCTACTAAAGAGTATGCCAACTCAGGTAGGGATATGCAAAGTTCAGAGTTTATATGATTTATCAACCGGCCTTAAAGGTAATCGCCTCATTCTTCTTGAGCCAGGAGCTTGCACCCGGTAACAAAAGTATTTTAAATCGTATCGCTATACTATCTGCGTTTTCCAGTTGATAAAAGTACAAATCATAGGAAATAGGGATGGCAAATCATCACTTTTAATGAGCTTTTCTTGTTTTTAGTAGCATAACATTGTCGGGTAATCTTTAAAACTTAATACATGCCAACAACAGGTCAAATTTGCCAGCAATCAGGAGTATACCAATGCGGCACGCACTCAAGTCAACAAATTCCTTTGTCAAAAGGAGAGAAGTTTCCTCCCTGTGCAAACAGTGGAGGTCATGGAGCCACTTGGATTTTGGTCTACTCGACCTGATCCATTTAAAAGTAAAAAGGGCGTTTATCGCCCTTTTTTATTTTGGGATTCTGAGTGTTGAATGAGTGGCTTTTGGAAATTATTTTATGATGAGCGGCCCGGTTTGCATGAAATAGGATCCGTAAAGACCATCAACAACAAAAATACATATACGTATAATATGACTATTCGAAAGATTATACCAACAATAATTAGTGGAATTATGGCAATTGATTATGTCAGACCCAGCATTCGCTTGATATGGTTGACAACATCGAGATAAGCCTCGTCTCTGTCATCCCACCTGCTAATTGGCTTTCTTCCTGTAGGGACGGCCAAATGCTTGTTTAAAGGAAGACTATCAAAATCACAAGGCCTGAGAATTACCGGAACGATTTTCACTTCTTTTTTATCATAGCGTTCAATCGCATGTTTTATTTCAACATCTTTGATGTAGTCGGAATCCATAAAAGCGGAGCTCACCAGGAATAGAATGACTGTGGCTTCTTCCAGCTTCTTTTTTATTTCCAGGTCCCAATCCTGCCCAGGTAAAATGGCTCTACCCTCCCATGCTTTGATCGTTCCCTTATCAATCATCCCCTTGAAATGACTCATTAATTCATTTTTAAAATCTTCATCTTTATGTGAATAGGAAATAAAAAGATTAAACCCACCGGGTTGTTGTATTTCGTCGGATTGGCTTTCGGCAATTAAAGTTTCGGTTGTGGCTTTAGGCGGTTCATTCTTTGGTAACAAAATAGGTTTAAAGTATTCCTGATACTCCTTAGAAATAATTAACCGATTCGTTAGGTTGCGATCAATTAAAGCAATTTCAGCATTCAGTAGAAAAATCTTGATACAGGAAAAATGTAAGGGAATCCTATTAGAATATAAAACAATTAAGTTTTCGCGCTGCTCCAAAACCATCACTCTTTCTCCAAATATAAGATCCAATTGCCCGTTATTCTCTAAGTAATTAAAGATCCTGGTCAGGATAAGTGCTGCCAACTCCTGGTGCGACTTCATATCTTCCCAATTAATATTCCTGCTTTTGCGTATTGATCCATCCGGAGTGAAATCAATGATTGACAGGATATTCAGAAAAAGGAGCGTGTTTTCAAAAGAAAACCGCAGGTTTACTGATTTGCGCAGGCACAGGGCGCTTAAATCTTCTTTTTGAATCGCCTGGATATCATTTAAGACTTCCAGTAATAAAAAATGAAGCTCGTCCAGGCTGGCTAGTTTATCTATTTTCGATAGTTCTTTTGACATAGTTTTTGAGGAGTGCTTTAATATCATTTTGTTGATCTTCTTCGTAATCCATATTCAGGTTGATTAATGGGATTTCCTGACCTTCCATAATTGCCATCATCCTGGCTTCCTTTTCTGCAAGTCGCTCATGAATGGTTTCATCAATACTCTTTTCCGAAATAAAATAATAATAATTGATTTTATCTTCAGGCTTTAAACCAACCCTGTGGATCCTGTCTTTGGATTGTAAAAAATTTGACGCGTTAAAATTCCGTTCTAAATACACGGCATTGTGGCATTTTTTGTGTAAGGAAATGGATTCGGCTACTGCAAATGGATTGGCAAGAATGACCTTGAAATCCGAATCGTTCTGGTTAAATTGCCGGACGATGCTTTCCCGGGTATCCATGCCTTCCTGAATTGCATCATCCGATTCTACAGGTGTTTCCCCAATCAGCAGCTTTGATGAAATGCCTTGTCCCTTCAGGTATTCCTGCAATTCCTTGATGCTTTGAATGAAAATTCCCCATATCACTACTTTTCCTCCTTCGGAGATTATTCTTGACACCAGATGAGCGATTGCTATGTACTTTTCAGGAATTTCCACGGAGTTAAACTTAAGAATGTTGTTGATCAGTACCGAGTCATCACTGAATAACTCATTGGATATTCCGAGCTCGTGGTAATACTCTTCTATTGGCTTCTGCAATAGGGTGGGGTTGGTAGCAGCCTGCATCAGTCGGATGATTCTTGCTTTTGTCAGGACAGATTCTGCATCTCCGCTTGCCTTGGCCAAATGAGAGAAGTAGGGCATGTATTGCTTCTCAAGAGCATCATAAATCTGTCTTTGGTATTTTCCCATTGTAATTTTGACGGGCGGATTGTCAATGGCAGGGGGCAGGTTCATATATTTCATTAAGTCCTTCTTCGTAATCCGGATAAAAAAAGGCGAGATGTTATCGGCTAATTCCCGAATGCGGTAATCTGTTGGATTTTGTGACATTTCTTTCAGCTGGGATAAATGAAACCTGATGATATCTTTATCAGGCCAGATGAAATTGTAGAGGTTATAAAGGTCCTCGTAGCCGTTTGGGATGGGTGTTCCGCTTAGGACAACCCTTGAGGCGCAGTGCTTAGCTAATCTTAGAACCGATGTTGCCCACAGGCCATTCTGTGTGTTTTTTATTTTATGAGCCTCATCCAGTATCATCATCACCCGGTTTCCAGAGCGTTTGAAGAATGAAAGAATGTCCTCGTTGCTTGAGCTGATGCCCTGGTAAGAGATCAGGCTTATCTCCGCTGAGTCCGGAGAAAGGAGATGCCGGACTCTTTCTTCTCTTGGGATTCCTCCCGACAATCTCTGGATCTTTCCCTTTTTACCAAAACAGGATTGGTATTCGTCTTCCCAGGGGCCGAAGGAGCTCAATGGGCCAACAATAAAAAGTTTATTCACATATTTTGGGTGCTCTTCCGGCAGACTGTTCAGATAGGCATAGGCCGCATAAACGATGCTGGTTTTTCCGGCTCCCGGCACCGAAAAATTGCATGCATTCTGGGCGAATGTCAAATGGTAAGACGAGAGCAACTGCAGATCATACAAGCGCCTGGCCGGCATCTTGGTTTTCAGTAGTTCCGTAAAGGAACCAAACTCTTCGGTGCTAAGCTTATTGGCCCAGATACTTTTTGCTTTCTGCGAAAACTCTTCAAAGCGACGCTTTTCGTTTAAAAAATGAGTCAGCACATGTTGGGATGTTTCGCTCAGATTTTCCTCGCAACCGAACTTTACTAGCATCTCCTGTATTTGAGTAAAGATTTTTTCCTTTTCCTGTTGCGCTTCTTTATCATAAGGGATGACGATTAGCCCGGATTTAGCCAGATCTGCCTTCAGATAATCCTGCAGATAGAACCGGGCTCTCCTGTTGGATAACAGGGAGTCTACATCTCCAGAAAGATGAAATACGCCTTGGTCTTCAATAATATGTATGCTTATGTTGGACATTATTTCCTGCTGCTGGTAATGATTTTCTGATAATCCCGGGTTAATGAGCTGATCTCTTTAATTAATAATAAGACGGTTTCGTCATTGTAAAAAGGTTCCACATCGGTGTTGATAGAGCTGAGTGTATCCTTGGCACGGCGCAACAGGATCAGCGGTGCATGCTCCTCATTGAAATCCTGAAGGCGCCTTCTGGCTTTTTCGAGATTTTTGTTCAATGTGGTTGAAGCGTTGCTTTTCCAATCGTCATCCCTGACTTTAAGAATCGTCGAAAGATTTTTCTGAGGCTCTTTTTCTCTTAGCTCATCAATGGAGTATTCCTTGTTATTAATGGGATCAATCGTTTTAAAATGATTATCCCTGAATTTTTCCCAGACTTTTTGTTTGCAGAAAAAGCTATCTTTTTTGCTGAGGGCTGCAATGGCTCTGAATTCCTTGCCTTCATACCTGGCCCGCATATAGTCAAAGCAAATGGCCTTCAGGTCAGAAATATCCGATTTTTTATAGGGCCAGTCGGCATAAGATGAGCCGTTCTCATAGCGTTTTAAATACCGGCTCAGATCGACAAACTGGCCTTCCAGTTTTTCCAGCCGGGTGTAAATCCCATTATAACCCAGATTGTCTAAATAGTCATCCATCAGATGCATGATATCCAGCCACTCATTTATTTGTGGTTCTTTTGCTCCCATCATTTTGGCAATCTCTGCCATCCCGAAACCAATTTCTGTCAGATCCTTGCACTTGAGGTATTTTTCAATCGGATTGTAATCCAGCTTATCATCTTCTCCAATCTGATACATCGTTTCCAAACGCATAATTTCTTTCGGATTATCATCCAGTGTATCGTCCAGGATAATGGCCTTAAAATACGCAGGCCCTGTACTTTTTTCCTCGGCAATTTTGTTCAGTAAGCTGGCCCGCCTGTTGCCGTCAATGATAATTCCGTCCCGCGTGACAATGCCTATTTTCTTTTGTCCCCATGTAGCGAGGTCTTCCATGGTGATTTTATTTCTAACGATTTTCGATTCCCACAAAAACTTTTCAATCGTTTTTTTGTCGGCTTTGTTCTCAACAATCAACTCGTGAAACTGCCGCTCGTAGGATTTGACCATACTCAGAATCCGGCCATTATACTTGTTGTATACCAGGAATTCGAGGGGGATTTCAAAAACCGGTAGTAGTTTTTTCTCGCCCCTGTAAATGATGTCATCCATTTTGTAAGGGGTTTTTTTAGCACGCAGGCTATCTAATTGCTTTACTCGTTCTGTTTTATTCATGTTTTTGATTCATTAGGTTAATCCACTTAAATACAATGTAATATCCAATCGCAATAGGTTTGGGGAGCTCATAAGGAGGACTGGTCAAGCCAATTCGTTCGTGAAAAAGATCGCCGTCGAACTGAAAATGCTGATCTATAAACTTCCTTACCAATTGTAGCATTTCGTGAGGCCCTACTAGTTTTTTCCGGCGGATCTCTTCCGTTGTGAGGCAATAGGTAGTTTGAAATTCTTCCGCGGAAGAAATGTTTTTACCATATAAGTCAAAAAAAACATTGGCTGTTTTTTTGTCCTGGGCATTCAGAAACAGAGCATTGATTTCCGGGCAATATACCCTCGCGCGGTTTTTTCCCTGGCTGTAATGAATCTCGGCAGACCAGCAATAGCGATGGTTTTCGAAGTCAGAATATGCATTGGTGAGTTCCACACGGTAGGTGTTATGGATAAAATAGGGGATGTGATACCTGAATTTAGCACTGATGCGTTTTTCCCTTTCCTTTTTAACGGATACTTCTGTGAAATTCAGATTAGTAAATTCCAGTTTATTGGCATGAACTATTGGTTTGTAAATATTCCGGCACCGTTTGCCTTTTGCTTTTAAGATGGCTTTGGCAAATGCATAAGAAAGTTTAGGTGGCACCGCATTGCCTACCAATCTGTATTTGGTACTGGCAGAGTTTCCGTAGAAGCGGTAATCAATGGGAAAGCTCATGAGAGAGGCAACCTCCCGAATTGTTGGAGCACGCAATCGCCCGTCTTTGTGAGCCAGAATAAAGCCCTCCCTGGAAGAGCAGGATAGAGTTGCCATAATGGTTCTGGCAGGTTTCTCAGGGTTTTCAGGTATAGACATTCTACCCATATAGCCCCTGTCCTGCTTGAGCCTGATACTTTTCGTTGTCTCGAAATCAGAAAGAAGCTGTAGGTAATGATGGTCGGTTATGTCTTTTCCGGAGAGACTTATATCGTAAATAGGGTCTTGAATGGTTTCGGATAGCTTTGTCTTGGGATAACCCAAGGAGGCCAGAATGCTTTTGAGGGGTACTAAACCGGAATCATCCTTAATGACTGTTTCCGGATGAGGAAAATCGCCGCAGAAGTACCGGATACGATTGGATGGTACACCAAAGTATTTGGCATTATACTCTCCGGCGAAATCACCTTTTACATGCAGAATCCGGGAGCTATTGATGCCAAGCGAAAATCCTGAATAGTCGTCCCTGATATAGTCCTTCACCTTTGGCACATTTTCCAGAAGCCAATACTGAAGCATGGAATTTCGCTTGTATTTTTTTCTGAAAACGATTCTGAGATAGGCTTCAATGAGCCTGGCCCCCTTCTCTTTATCGCCTTTCCCGGCACGGTTGGACGTCGAAAAGAAAGTGCAGGGCGGAGAGCCTACGATGATATGGGAATCGGGGATGATGTTATGAAACTCTTCGTCGGGCAGGTTCGACAATCGTATCACATCGTCACAGATGGCTTCTCCTTCCGGGTGATTTTCATTGTGAGTGTCTACCGCTGGCTTCCAGAGGTCTACCGCCCAGATGACGTCAAATCCCGCTTGCCTGAAGCCCTCGGAGAATCCGCCGGCACCACAGAAAAAATCGATTACAGTCAATCTACTAGTCATAATGAGTATGGTTATAATTTGTTTCAGAAAAGGCAAGGCGATGCCCGCCCATGGATGCATGGATTTTTTTTGATGGATAAGTGTTTGGTTAGTTTACCTGATAAGCCTCAGGCGGAAGCTTATTTGAAGAGCTTTTGGATGCTGGCCCTGTCAAACGGCACAGGTAGCAGGCCTCTTATCTCTTTGGGTGCAGCCCCGGATCTATTGGATAACCTCACCCAATAGGTAGGGATTCGCATATTCTCTGCAACACGTACTTCATAGTCTAAAAAAGGTCTGTTGTGAGAATCATCCCCGACAAGAACCAATACAGACTGTGACGTGGAAATCTGCTCTTTAATCTTTTTTTCGGCATTCTCCCTTGCTTCGTTTGTGAGATCCTTTTGATTCACGACCAGTACCTCAATTCCGATTTCTTCCAACCACTTTTGTACTTCGCCTTTAAAGCTGGCATCTTTAAAATGGTAGCTGATAAATATTTTCTTTTTCATGATTTTCTTTTTTTAGATTCTTTTCATTTTGGCGAGTCTCCAGTAATGGTAACCTAATGCCGTCAGTTTGCAGGATTTATGATTCATCGCCGCCCAATACATATGTTCTTCGCCCACGGGAATAACCAATCCCACGCCTTCAAGCTGTTGGAGTTCTTTAAACACCGTTACTTTTTCAGGTTTCGCTTCTGTAGCAGTATATTCATATTCAGGGTCGAGTTGAAATTCAGTTGTCGCCGTTGGAAAATAGTCAATCATTCTTCTGATTGTTTCTTTCGACACCTGCGGCGAGATTTCTCGTAATGGAACGAAACGGGTAATGTTTGTTTTAAATACAGGCCTTTGCTCCCATTCTCCAAGGGCCTGGTCAATATAGGCATACACGCTTCCCGGCGTTATATTACCGCGTAGATCAGAAGCACCTCCTTTCAGAGCGTCTAAGAGAAGACTGGTAAATACCCCATGTCCGTTTATTTCCATTGCAGGCTCCTCTTTACGGCAGGCAGTAAGGATGGTTACACCCTCAGCAAGGTGAATATTTGAGGAAGAGGCAATGTGTGCTTCTCCAAAAGCGCCCGAATGGCAGCAATCCAGAATGATAATTCGGTTTTTTGATTTTGAACAGACAGCGATTTTCAGGATGTCATCCATGGAAACCCCTTCATCATATTTTGTTGCATCGGGAGTCACAATGTAGCCGCCAAGCTCGTTGGCATAACCATGCCCGCTAAAGTATAATAATGTGGTTAAGGAATCTCCGCTGAACAGGTCTTCAATCAATCTCCTCAGGGAGGTCTTTTTTTCGATATCTGTTTTTAGAACGACTTCGAAATTAGGCGACCCATCTCCATTTGTTTCAAGAATAGAGGTCAAAGCATGTGCGTCATTCACACAATAGCTGAGAGGTTTGTTGGGATAATTGTTAATCCCAATGATGAGTGCTTTTTTCATAGGTTTATGATGTTTGTTGATTTATAACTTGGTGATTCTCCTTTAATTATCCAGTCCTTCATTGAAACATAGCTATGGCCGGATTCAGTAATTTTTCCGTTCAGAGAAAATGCGATTTTCCAATATCAGCGAATTATTCCTCGCCAGATTTTTCAGGTAATTGCTTGTGTATAAAGCCATGTTATGATTGATTTAAAAAGTTACTTAAGTTATCCCAGGACCATTCCATCGTTTTTAATCCCTTTAGCTCTTGGGGAATTGGAGGCTTGCCATTTTTTTTGATGTACATCACCCGGATGGGCAGTTTTGCCTCTCTGGCGCATTTCACTTCCCACTTAACGCCACTCGCCGTTCTTGTGTGCTTGCTAAGCAAGACAATCACGCGATGACATCTTCTGATCTTTGTCCGGCAGCGTTTCTTCCATTCTTCCTGGGGCCAGGGCTCTTTTACCGACATATCGATGAGCTCGAATGGGGAATGCGCTTTTCTGGCCTGCTCAACTAAATAATTCCTGTATTCTCTATCCTCAATTGCGAAGCTGATAAATACCCGTTTTCGTGTTTCTTTTTTTGGTGTTTCTCCAAAAAGCCAATCCCAAAATCCCATGTTGTGTCTTGTTTATTTGTTTTTACCTTCTTTCATGCACTGATCTATCATGGAAGCAATCTTTTCCCACTCCCATGGAATCACCCTGTTGCGGGGCAGGCCGTCCGGAAGAGAGGTTGTTGTATTGGCGCCGTCAACATACACCCCGAAAACAGGAATGGAATGACTTTTGGCGAAGCGAATTTCTTTGGCAACACCGGTCGCGGTATATGTTTTTTTGCCGACCAAAACAATAACGAGATTACATTTCTTAATTTTTGCTTCTATACGCTCTTCCCATTCCTTTTGTGGGAGTGCAGTTTTAGAGGACCAATCTTCAATGTTGAAAGGTGTCCGGGAATTTACCGCCTGTCCGGCGAAATACTTTTTTTGGTCGACGTTATTGTCGAAATCGAAACTGATAAATGCTCTTGGGCTTGCCATATTGTTTTTTTAGTGGTTATAGAGTTGGTAATGTGAGTTCTATCGTGTAGTCCGGAGTCCGTAATTCCTGCTGTCGCCAGAATAGACCTTTGTCTGCCTTCACTACGCCGGAGATTGTATAGTTCAGTGTTTGGCAGGAGTCGGGAACGGCAATCACCTGGACTAAGCGTTGGTCGCCTAATAATGGAATCTTTTCTTCGTTGGGGTTAATAACCCAACGGCAAGCATTAGATCCTACGCCTCCTGATTGTATGATTGGTGCATGAATACTTAGCGTAAACTTTCCTATAAATTCAGAGGCCGTGCATAATTGCAGCTTCAGGTCTCCGATGCCAACAAACTCGTCCAGTAAGGTCTCCGTCACAACAGAAGGGATATCCAGTGAAGCTTGCCCCGAAAGATCAAGAGCTCCCGATATATTCAGGCTTCCCTTAAAAACGGGGTTAAACCGCGTTTGTGGAATGAGATCGGTGGTTTGTAAATCCGACGGATCGGAGCAAACGGCAGAATATTGCAGCTCATCGACTTTGGCTTTTCCCTGAGTTCGAATGGCGCTGATCACATGAACCACCATCAACGTCCTGATGCCTGATTTTGAAGCCTGAGAACGCGTTTTGTCGGTCTGTCGTTGCAGTTTGCTTAAATCATACACCAGAGGCTGGTTTCCCAGGCGGAGCGTAATACCGAGGACTTCGCCTGAGGCGCTATCACTGCTCTCAATAGGCAGCGGATTAAACATCCCCCCGGACCTTGAGGCGGAGCGGCGTTCATTAAAAATCAGATCAGTGTCGATGTATTGCATAAGTTACTTTCGTTGACACAAAAGTATGCTCACGCTATCCGGATTTTGTCATTTGTTGTGGTGATTTTATGTCCCCGGAATGATGGATCTTTTCTCCTTAGAACTAAGGATAACGGCCTGGGAATGTAGCCTAGAGGAGGTGTTTGTATTTATTGTTTTGAAAATTGATGATTAATTGCTTCGAAGTATCACAATTTAGTTTGCTCAATATGTTCTTACGGTGTGTTTCTACCGTACTGTCGGCAATGTAAAGTTTTTCTGCAATTTTTTTGGTAGTTAACCCGTTACCGATAAGGCATAGAACCTCTTTCTCCCTTGCGCTAAGAGGTACTTCATCGCTAGGGTTGGGAGTTTTAGTTCGCCCTGGTTTCGCCAGAATCTTTAATGTTTCATGATCCCAGTAGTCTTCGTTGTTTGCTACTGAATGAATAGCCTTCACGAGCTCTTCACTCCCTCTGTCTTTAATCACATAGCCGGATATACCTGCGTCCATAAATTTGCGGATAATCTCTTCTTCTTTGTGAAGACTCAGAATAATGATTCTGGTTTGAGGATGTTTTTGCTTTATTTCTAAGACCGTTTGATGACTGTCCATGCCCGGCATGCTAATATCAATAATGGCTACATCAACAGCGTCGTAACCCAGAATATCTAATACCTGGTCCCCGGTAGTGGCCTCTCCAATAATATGGATGTTTTCTTCAGAGCTTAGTAATGAGCGCAATCCATCAAGTAACATTTGATGATCATCGGCAATCAGGATCCTGATCATGTTTTTTTCCTTCATATATGTTGTGTCGTAATATTGATTATTGGAATGTTGATAATGACTGTAGTGCCGTTGCCTTTTCCTGAATCGATGTTCCAGTTTCCGGACAGGCTATGAACTCTTTTATCAATGTTTTGTATCCCTATGCCGCGCTTCAGGCTGGCATCTTTAGGATCAAAGCCTTTGCCATCATCTATGATCATCATGTTAATTTCGGTTTTGTTTTTTATCAGTTGTATACTCACATTCTTCGCATGGGCGTGGCGAAGGATGTTTGTCAATAATTCCTGGGTAATCCTGTATACCTGAAGTTCGAGTGTTGTGTTTATTGGTTCGTTTAACCCATATACATCCAGCTTAACCTCAATCTGGCCGATGTTCTGTATGGTATCACATAATTTGCTGAGAGCACCCGTGATTCCTTTTTCGGAGAGCGTGCTTGAAGCCATGTCGTGGGAAATGCGCCTTACCTCAACCAGGGCTTCATCCAGCATGCTATTGATCCGCTGGTGCTGGCTGCCGGATAACTGTCCTTCCATAGACTTGAAGGCATATTTTACGGCAGAAAGGATACTTCCAATAGTATCATGAAGTTCAATGGCAAGCCGTTTTTGTTCATTTTCACGTCCCTCCACCATGGCATCAAGCGTTGCCAGCTCCTGGGATTTGAGTAATTCCTGAAGTCGGGCCATCTTTTTTCTGGAAGTCACAGACCGTATGAAAAACAGAAGTGTTATCCCTAAAGCCGCAATGATGGCCAGCATCGCCAGGATGATATAATTCTGGGATTTGTTTTTCTCCTCGCTGATATCCAGTTCATACTTCTTATGTTTGATTTCAGCTTCCAGCTCAATCGACCTTCTTAATACTTCGTTCAGAGAATCATTTAAGAGAGAATATTTCTCGGAATACAATAGGGCAGAATCTATTTTTCCTAAA
Source organism: Hydrocarboniphaga daqingensis (assembly GCA_943362175.1). Classification (GTDB taxonomy): domain Bacteria; phylum Bacteroidota; class Bacteroidia; order B-17B0; family Aurantibacillaceae; genus UBA4416. Next base: position 12,636 of record CALRIU020000021.1, read on the forward strand.
GACCGGTAATTGTTAGCCATCTCTTTCAGAAGGATCAATACCTCCGGCAAACTATTGGATCTGGATGATAAGGAAAGGGATTTTAGAAAATGTGACCTTGCAGCCTCATATTGCCCATTGCCGGAGAGCACATTACCAATGACACGGTGTGCCTCAAACTGGCCTTCCACATTCCCGCTTTCGGTACTGATCTCAAGGCTTTTGCCAAGGTATACCAGGGCAGAGTCCTTTTCATGAAAGGAGCTGTAAATGACCCCGATATTATATAAGGAGCCGCTGATATCATCGTCATAGCCATTTACCTGCCGGATGATCAATCCTCTTTTGTAATTGGATAAAGCCTGGGAATAATGGTCGGTAGCAAAATATATATTTCCGATATTGTTGTAAGCTTTCGCCAACTCACGCTGGTTGTCCAGCTTAAGATTAAGGCTAATGGCTTCCTGAAACTGAATCAGGGCTTTGTTGAACTCTTTTAGCTGTTCGTATACATTGCCCAGGTTCATAGCTGATGCAGCAATGCCTTCTTCGTCATTCTGATCGATGAATGTAGTCTTGGATTCCAGTGCATTGGATATGGCGTCATCGTATCTGCCGGTTTTCAGGTAGAGAAAAGATAAATTGGTCTGGATCCAGGCCCGTTCCTTAGCCGCTTTGGATGCAGGCCTCATCGGATCCAACAATCGGATCGCCTTGATTCCGGTTTCTATTGCTTTTTCATGTTCTCCACGCAATTTGTAAATACTCATTACGTTCCGGTAACAGCTCACAATCCCAAGCGTATCTTTTAATCGTTGGCGAATGGCCAGGCTCTGTTGATAGTAAGAAAAGGCAGTATCATAACTGCCTTTTACTTTGTTATAATGACCCAAGAGGTTGTAACTGTAGGATTTTCCCCGGATATAGTTAATCTTTTTGGCTTCCTGCAGCGCCTGTATCGCATAGGATCTGGAGGTTTCAAGATCCTGGTTTCGGATTTTCCACGCCTTTAAATTGAGCTCATCTATATAGCTTGTGTCATTGGTTTTTTTAGTGTTCTGGGCGGTGGAATAGTGAAACACCATAAGCGCCATAAACATTACTATAGCAGGGAAGAGCTTCATTATTTAAAAATAAGAATAAGATTTAATAACTCCTATTATGCCGGTATCCTGAGTCCCTCGGTCGGCATTCCCGAATCGTCTGCTCCATCCTGATGTGTTTTTATTTTGCCTACAACACTGTTATCTTTCGATGAGTTAATCACAGTAACTTCAATAAAGGGGTGCGATCCGTTTAACTCAATGCTTTCCAATACCAAAGTATGGACTATCGGTGTCAGTAATTGCATATTTGGAATCGTTTCGTCTTCTGTAATCTTTAGTGTAATGGGATACACTCCGTCTACAGGAGAGGTAGGCAAGGTCTCATACCCGTTTGCTTTGAACTTGGTATAATCCATCCATGTTACAACATGGATCATATACGTTTCGGTGGATGTGTTTTTTCTGAGGTGTACCTGTGGTTTGGCAATTTTCATGATTTATGGTTTTGATTGGTTAATAATTTGAATGGTGTCGAGTTTAAAAATGTGAAGTCGTTATTCCCTAAGGTGGCTATTCCGGCTTTTTGTGTATAACCGCTTTCCAATTGAATTTTTTTTACCAGATCTTCGTAAGAGCCTTTGAATTCTCCATCGTCCCAGTGTTTCAAGAGCAACCTGGTAAACATCGTATATTTCTCGCCATCTTCTGCCTGCTGGTAGTCTTCGCAGGCAGATATATGAATGATACTTGCTTTAACCAGGGGATCGCGGAGGTACTCCTCTAAAATGGATTTGCCATTTTGAATCACTGTTTTTTGGCCGTTAGAACTTACGAATACACTTCCCGAAAAACAACTGTTATCATAAACTTTGAGTGTAGAGCGGCTATGGCAGCTGGATGAAACAACAATAATCCTGACACCCTTTTTGAAACATTGCCATTTACCCCTTAGCTCGTCATCGATAAGAGGTCTATCATAAAAGCACCAGATTTCGTCCTTTCCATCCGCTTCATCCCCGTCTTTGTCATCTATCTGTCCGCCATGCCCCGAAAATGTAATGAAAAACGTATCGCCCTCATCCAAAAGAGGAATACATTTATCAAATGTTTCCATAAATCCGGATATAGTAGCTTGCTGGTTAATGAGCAGATGAATTTGCTCATAGCCTTCATGTTCTGCAATTGACGCCATTGCTTTGGCATCCAGAGACGGGGCATTCAATGGATCTTCGGTATTGTATATGCCTGGAAGTAATTTGTCAACGCCTATGTGTATGGAAATTCCTTTGCTCATAATTGGATACAAAGCTATCTTGCAGGATGCGGCTGAGTTTCATTAAAATTCATGATTTTATATCCTTAGTTTTAAGGATACGTTCCGTGAAATTCAACAGAGATTTTTTATTTTGTCTTTTGGTAGTGTCACGGATTTGTTGAGTATAAAACAAAACAGGTAAGGCAAAACATGGATCGCTATCGGAGGTGTAACGTTTCATGAAATTGCTTGCCGGTTACGATCGCGTAGTCCTTCACGTTTCGTAGACCCTGTAAGCAGGTAAAATTACTTACCCGATTCCAATGAATATTGGAATTATACGTTGTAAATCACGAAAACCTCTTGACTTTTGTTGTAAGAGGCGTTATTTTTACAAGAGAGTGCATTCAGATCCGGTTCATCCGTCAAGAGAAAAACGCAGTTTAACGTTTAGCGGAATTGAACGATATGCAAGAAGCCGTCGGGAGCCCGCTTAAAACCGATGGCATTTCAAAAGCTGAATCGAACAGGAAACCAACAACATGTAACTCAACAAAATAATGTGTATAATAGTCAAGGCACCCTGCGCATACAGGATTCGGGAAGTAGCCGCGTAAAGCCAACGCTTGTGTTGCTTGCCTGAATATTACCCGTATGAACATGTTGCCGCTATGAAACAAAGAAAACCTCAATAATCAAAAACGATGAAAAAAGTAAGTTTAGCATTAACATTGTTTGTCAGTATTTTTATCCTGGCAAGTTGGACTGTGATATATAACAGTGGCTCACTTTGTGATGCCCCATTGGTAGGCGGGCATACCGGAGCTCCGGGAGAAACCAGCTGTTCGGGTTGTCATGCCGGAACGGATAACACTGGTTCGGCAAGCATTACCTTCAGCATAGCCGGAGGCGTCACCCAGTATACTCCCGGGCAGGTTTATTCGGTAACCGTTTCAGTAACAGAGCCGGCAACGGATAAAACGGGCTTTGCCTGTGTGGCTTTGAGGAGCTCGAATAATTCGACCATAGGTAGTTTTCAGTTATTGGATGCTGTAAGAACAAGAACATTTACCGGCGGATCGAGGAAATATGTGAGCCATACGCCTTGTGCGGCGGATGTGCTATCTCCCGGCTTTAACGAATGGACGTTCAACTGGCAGGCGCCCCCTGCTAACGTAGGAAACATCACGCTTTATCTGGGCGCGCTTACGAGCAATCACAACCACGCCACAAGCGGAGATTACTCGTATAAGCGATCAATTACCTTGACTCCTGCTGCTGCAACCGGCATGGATGAATGGAAAGAAGCGAAGTCTTTAATTTCCATTTTTCCAAATCCTACCGACGACAAATTCGAGATCAGATCAGCTGCTGGCAGCAAGATTCAGGAGTTACAAATACTGGACTTGCAAGGGAAGCTACTGAAAACGCTAAAAGCTGATGATATTCCTCCTGCAGCAGATGATCAGTACTCCGCTAAGCAACTTGGCTTGCATGCCGGTATTTATTTTCTTAAAATAACGGATGAGGACCGGCAGTTATATAAAAAACTGATTGTGGAATAGCTAAACGGCCTGTCATTGTAAGCTTACACCCTCAGAGAGCCTCGGAAAGCCCTGGCGGCATAATAGGATTCCGCGCCGTTGTGGTAGAGAAAGATCGTATCATACCTGCGGTCGCAGAAAAGGGCTCCGCCGAGTGCCCGTATCCCGGCCGGTGTTTTTACCCAACTTGATGTTTTCAGATCAAACTCGCCGAGCTTCTGAAGCTCGCGGTATTCTGCCTCTGTCAGAATGTCTATGCCCATATCGGCGGCCATCCCCAGGGCACTGTCTTTGGGCTTGTGCTCTTTTCTGGACTCAAGGGCTTCGTGATCATAACAAATACTTCTGCGGCCTTTCGGGCTTTCTGCCGAGCAATCATAAAAAATGAATTCTCCTGTTTTCGTGTCATAGCCAACCACATCCGGCTCGCCGCCACTGCTTTCCATCTCATCGAGCGACCATAGTTTTGCAGGATGGGCTTCCAGCCGTGTCTGTACCTTCGACCAGTCAAGGCCTTTATGCCGGGCCTTGTTTTTTTCAAAACGGGTTTTCAATGTGCCGATTAATTCGGCCTGCTGCTCAGGTGATAATTTCTTTTTTGTCGTTTTCATAGCGTCGCTAGGTTTTGCTCAGGGTAAGTGGTGTATTAATCGTCCAGTCCTTTTCCATCGAAAATATGTTGGATGTGTTTTTCGATCCTGGCTTCGCGGGTTTTGGCCTGCTTCGCCTGTGAGAAATAAAGCAGGTAAGCCCTTTGCCGCCCGGGAGTCAGGGCTTTGAACGCTTTTTCCAAAGCCGGCATATCATCCAGCCTGCTTTGAAACTCTTCGGGCATCTCAAACTCCGTTGTCTTTTTGAGCTCGGCTTTCAGTCCGGCTTTTTCAATGGCAATGGCTTCTTTGATATAAGCTTTCAGGATTGCTTTTCTCTTCACGATTTCCTCGAGAGTGGTAAAGCGCATCTGGCGCGCTACCTGTACGTTCTTCGTTTGCTGGATGAGAACACCGCCCGGATCTTTTAATAACACTCCTTTAAAAAACAGCACGGCGCAGTATTCTTTGAAGACATGGATAAGAACAATGTTGTTTCCCTCGTGGGTGTAACAAGGGCAGCCCCATTTCAATTCTTCGGTCAGCCCACACCCGAGCACGATGGACCTTAAGGTCTCAATCTCTTCCTGCCAGGCTTTGTTTTTGGCGAAATACCAATCAACTTTAGGATTCATGTTATACCTTTTTACGAATGTCCGAATAATTTATGAATTTGGGAAAATCACTTTTCTTTCTGCCGGCCTGAAGTACCAGGATACGGTTGTGAGCATCAATAGTAATACCGGTCCGAAAAGAGTAATGGCCTGGTCGCCGTGCGCGATATGGGAAAAAACTGCGCCGGACATGGCAAAGAAAAATCCGGCATAAGCCCATTCTTTGAGCAGCGGAAATTTAGGGACAAGCACGGCTACAACTCCCAGGAGTTTCCAGATGCCAAGAAGCGTTAGAACGTACAGGGGATAGCCCAGGTCTTCCATCATGTTCACTTCCTCCGGTAGTTTGATCAATTGTACAACGCCTGTCGCGACCATTCCTAAGGACAGCCACAGCGTAGCCGTCCAATAAATAATTTTATTACGTTTTGTCATGGTGATCTAGTTTAAGTTTTTTATAGTTTCCTCTAAGCGGTTATGCGCCATGTTGATTCCCTTGGCGAATGGTAATTGCAGGATCTGGTCCCTGACGGCTACCGATTTGTAGATCACATGCATCGTGAGCTTGCTGGTGCTGTCGCTGAGCTGCTCAAACTCCAGGAACTCCAGTTGGATCGGAAAAGGAGTGTTCTCCATCTCAAACGTGCGCGTGATTTTTTGGTTAGGCACAAAATCATGAATTGTGCCGTTCGAACGGAAAATGACGTTCCCTTGTGGATCGGAGTTCTCAAACTGGTAAGAGCCATGCTTTCTGTTCTCCATCTTCACGACTTTGTTGCCCATCCATTGCTCAACAAGTTCAGGCTCCTCATAAGCTTTGAAGAGCAATTCCAGTGGCAGGTCAAACTCCCGGGTGATCATGATTTCCTGTTTGCCTTCCTCGGCAGTAATTTTCGTTTTTCGTTCCATGTTATTTTTTTGGTTTATAATTCTTCATGATACTTTCTAATTTGTTGAAGCGGTCATCCCACATGCTGCGGAAAGGCTCAATGAAGTCGGCTATTGCTTTCATCTTTTTCGGATTGAGGTGATAGTAAATTTCCCTGCCGTTCTGTGTTTGTCCGAGTAGTTCGCACTCGGTCAGGATTTGCAGGTGTTTCGATACGGTTGGCCTGGCAGTGTCAAAATTGGAAGCAATGGCCCCCGCTGTCAGCGATTGGGTGGATACCAGCAGGAGGATAGCTCTTCTCGTTGGGTCGGCGATAGCCTGGAATACATCTCGTCTTAGGTTCATTGTGTAGTTATTTGACTACAAATATATGCGTAGTTATTTAGCTACGCAAATTTTTCTGTCATTTTTTTAATTGAGATCAAATAATACATTGGCCTTAAGCCAAAAAGCCGGAAACAGGATGTATAAAATAAGCCGGGTAACAAACCATGAAAAGAGCAGGGCACTTAGCGCTCATTGTTAAGGGGATAAGTTTGATATGTGCGGGAAATATGTTTCAGCAGATCGTGTAGACAGGGCGAAGGACAACCTGCGGGTAGGAGGGCACCGGTGACAGGGTTGTACACTCTACGCTAATGGACCTATCAAGCGGATTCATTTGGGCAGGTAAAAAACGGATCCCTGTCTAACATCCGCCGCCTCTTCCGGCAACAAACTCAAATTCCTGCTTCACCCTGGTGCCTTCCGGATTTTCCGCGGCTTTCCACTCCGGCATGTTTTGGATCAGCTTTAAAAAATGCCGGTCTGTTTCTTTATCGCCGAATGACCGTTTGATTTTCGGATGACTGACTTTACCGTGTTCATTGATCGTAAAGCGGATGATGAGCTGCTGGAGCTCTTTGGAGCCCGCTTCCGGGATCCGGGGACTGTTGTCTTTTAAATACTGCATCAGCTTTTCGTGTCCTTCTATATATTGTGCTTCGTGTTGCGGAACGACGGTCATCTCAACATGCATGGTGTTATGCTCCATTACACGGGTCACCGGTACCTGGTAGCTGTAATTTACCGAGATGATAATCTTCGAAGCCAGGTCGGCTGCCTGTAACATTTGCTGTTGCTCAGGGCTTAGGCTATCATTGGCACTGCTTGCTTTCCGTTCTTTGCCATGGCAGCTTGCAGAGAGCTCAACAGATGTATAACCGTCAATCCAGTTGACAGGATAACCCTCGATGAGATCGCTTAGCCGTTTGGGAGAACGAAGCTTCTCCTGCTTTATGGCGCGGGTATATGTTCCCCGGACTTCGTAGTTCAGGTCCTGGGCGAGCCCTGAAATGCAAAGCAACAATGCTGTTGAAAGGATCAGGCAGTTTTTCATGAGTTGCTGGTTTAGGGTAAGGATGAATTTTACCGGGTCAATAATGGCAACAGGCTGTTTCCTAGCATCCACCGCTGCCCATTGAAAAATGGAATTGTTGTTTTACGGTTTGGCCTTTTGCATTTTTTGCAGGCTTCCATTTCGGCAGGTGGTAAATGGCATCGACCAGCAGGATGTCGAGAAATGGATCTGTGGAAGTCGTGGAAATAGAAGCATCCATGACCTTGCCTTCTTCATTGACGGTAAATTTCACAACTGTTCTGGATATTTTATCGGCGTACATGTTTTCGGCAGCACCTCCGGAAGGAAGCTTGCTCATCACGCTTTTCGTTAGCTGGTTTCTGAGTTCTGTATATCCTCCCGGGAATTGAGCTTCTGTCTCAGGAACAACCGCGACACTGACATTTCCTTCTATGATCTTTGCTTCGTACCCGGAAGCATCGTTGGCCAGGTCTTTGTATTTGAATTTCACCTTGATGGTGATGTTGGTGTTCAGATCGGCTGTCGCCAGCACCCGTTTCTGATCCAGGCTGAGCTGATCGTTGCTACTGTGTGCGGTGAGCGTTTTTCCGTTATGCGTAGAGGTGATGTTCACCGACAGGTAATCAATGAGCTTATTATAGTTATGCTCCTGGGGAGACAGGTAATTGTAGCCCAGGGGAAAAATATCGTAGCCCTGGTAGTGGCCGATTCTCCTGCGGTTCAGGTCCATGCGCTCATAAGAGGGTAGAACCATATTTCGCCACAGCTCAGGTGTAATGTCACTCAGGAAAGCAGCTTCACGGAGTTTTAGTTTATTCGTGGAGGGAATTAACTTCCCGGTATACTCCGGAGGCTGGGCAGATCCGGAGAACAGCAGGAGGGATAAAAGCGGTGTGAGAATCAGGTGTTTCATAGGCGTATGGTTTTGAGAAGTGATAAATAGCAGGTGCTGTTACAAAGGTAATTCCGGCATGCACAGCAAGGTGTTATTGAGTCGTTATTGGCCTGTTAACGACTTGTTAATGTGATGCGGGGCCCGTCAAAAATCGCTAATTTTGGATACTCTGATGAAACTCGATCGCACTTACGTCTTTATCGCTTTGTCTTCCCTGGCATTGGTGGTCGTGCTGATAATCCAGGTCAACTGGATTCTGCATGCCGCCAGGATCAAGGAAGAGCTCTTCAACGAAAAGGCGAATATGGTGCTTACCCGCACGGCAGAAGCACTAAGCTCCGATACACAGGCCTGCCGGAACCTGGAGGCTGGTGTGGAGGCAGCCGAAGTCCGGAAAATAGATTCCCTCTTTGTGCATTATATGCAATTTTATAATTTTCACATCGACTATTCGTTTGAAGTGATTAAGCCGGATCTGTTCGGGATGAAGCAAAGCAAAGCGGCGAATAATGTCTACAACAAGCGCCTGGATGAAGTGGTGAGCAACAACGGCTTGGAATTGAAACTCACCTTTCCTGATAAAAGAAAATTCATCATCGCCGAAATGGGACCGATGTTCATTACCTCTGTTGTATTGATCCTCGTGGTGCTGGTGATGTTCTGGAGAACGGTTCTGTCACTCCTGAAAAAGAAAGAGATCCTGGAGCATACCACGGAGTTTCTGAACAACATGACCCATGAGTTCAAAACACCTCTTACCAACATCGCCCTGGCAGGCAGGATGATGACGAAAGAAGCAACACTCAGGCAGGAAGAAAAATTGAAGCATTATTCGGCAATCATCCTCGAAGAGAACGAGAAGCTGAGACTTCAGGTAGAGCACATGTTGAGCATGACGGCCCTCGAAAGGGGAGAGCTGCCATTGCAAAAAGCCGAAACAGACATGCACCAGCTGATTGAGGAAGCCGTCAAATGCATTAGTGTGCAGATTGAACATGCCCAGGGACGCTTGACGCTGGATTTGAAAGCAGAGCATCTTGAGGTGATGGGGGATAAGGCGTATCTTACCAACGTGCTCTGTAACCTGCTTGACAATGCCATCAAGTATTCGCCCGAGAAACCGGAATTGTTGGTGACGACACAGAACAGCGGTAAATACCTGATGATAACAGTTCGCGATAAAGGGATTGGTATTCCGAAAGGATATCATAAAAAAGTATTCGATGCCTTTTTCAGGGTACCAACCGGCGACGTGCATGATGTGAAAGGTTTCGGGATGGGGCTGGCCTATGTGAAAAAGATCGTGGAGCTGCACAATGGAACGATAGACCTGCAAAGTGAAGCAGGAAGAGGAACGACGATAACGATAGCGATACCTTATGTCTAATGAAAAGCTCAATATATTGCTGGCGGAGGACGATCTCAATTTGGGAGTTCTTCTCGTGGATTACCTGGAAGCGGAAGGTTTTGGGGTCAAGCTTTGCAAAGATGGTGAAGTCGCTTTAAAAGCTTTTCAGGCGGGGAATTTTGACCTGTGCCTGCTGGATGTGATGATGCCTAAGCTGGATGGCTTTTCCCTGGCGAAGGCGATCCGTTTGAAAAATAAATACGTGCCGGTAATCTTTATTACGGCCCGGTCGCTGAAAGAGGATAAGCTCAAAGGCTATGGCCTGGGGGCAGACGATTACATCACAAAGCCATTTGATGAGGAAGAGCTGCTCTGGAAGATCAAAGCCCTGAGCCGCCGGATACCGGAGCTCAAGAAGGAACATAAAACGGAAGTCAGTATCATAGGAAAGTATAGTTTTGATTGGAATAACCAATGTTTGAGTATTGACGGTCTCGAAAAGCGCATTACAGAAAAGGAAAGTGACATCCTGCGATACTTATACAGCCACAGGAACAAGGTTATCAGGCGCGAGGATTTATTGAAAGAGCTTTGGGGGGAGAACGATTACTTCCTGGGCAGAAGCCTGGATGTGTTCATCACCAAGATCCGGAAATACCTGAAAGAAGATCCACGGCTGGAAATCGAAAACGTCTTTAAGGTAGGCTTTATTTTTAAGGTGCCGGAGGGCTGAATGGGAAATAAAAAACGGCAGCGATGTAGTTGCTGCCGTTTTCATTTGGAAGTATTTTATAAAAAGAAAAATGGGTCTGCTGATTGACAGAAGTCAGACTAAACAATAAATTAAAGCTTTGGCTAGTCCTTTTTTTTCAGGATATAATCGTTAGCCGAAAAAACATCAATTTCTGCTTTTTTATTCCCCGTAGCTTTATACCAGTTTACATTGTTAAGTGCTGTATGAAAAGGAGATACTAATATGCTATCTGGGTGTATCCCCAGATAGCATATGGAAAGCCAATTATTAAATTCGAGTTCTGCACCAGAAGCAAGCCATGTATTATCATTTTTATACAAAGGGGTTACCTTATTTAAATAATCTTTTTCGTTCGAATAAAAAAATTGACTATAAGTATGAGGCTGATATTGAACAGATAAAACTTCAACTTGTCCTGAAGGATACTTGAATATATATTCTCCTTCTATGTCCTTACTTGGTTCTGCTGGTCCCGAATTACAATTTTGCAAAAAGAAAACTGCAACTATGCCTAATATTATTTGTAAGACTTTCATGTTAATTATTATTTGCCCGAGAATTTTTCCTAATATACATAATTATCTTCCACCGGACAAATATGTCATGGCGCTTAAAGGCATTTGTAATTGTATAATCTTAACTACTTTCAGGTCATAGTTCACAATGATAGTTCTGAATTGCCCATTTTTCCCGTAGGGATTTTCAGGCAATAAGGATTGCCCGTCATAACCGCCCAGAAATGTAGGAAAGCGAAAGCCGGATTTAGCGCTCATCTTATCTGTTATTTTTATTGTCATTTCTACCCGCGCTTCGGTTGGACTTATTTGAGTAACATTATTTAGTATCAACTTTCCGCCAAAACTGCCATGAAATGCCCTGGTAGGATTTGTTGTCAAGTCTTTGAAGAAGCTTATCGGATATTTTATATCACCTTCTTTTTTTGCTTGTCGGGAAAAGTTAGTTGTGTCATTTACATTTTGTCTATGTGCAATTTGGGAAGAAATTTTGTCTAAGTTATAAGTAACTTCAGGCGTACGTAGCATCTGTCGGCCCATTAGGCTGTTTTGAGTAAAAGTTCTTTCAGATTTTCCAGTTCCTTTTACCCATTGAACACCTAAATGAAATGGATTTATATATCGGTCCGGGACATCTATCGCAAACTTTCCTCCGCTTTTTTCAATTAATTTATCTGCTAACTGCGTAGCTTTATGACGTACAGTTTCTTTAAGTCCATATTGCACAGCACGGCCGATTTTCATGAGTTGCTCCTTATCAATTTTTTTCACAGGAGCCTTAGCGGCTGTTTTTTCTTTATTTGCAGGCAATGGCCTGGCTGGGTTTGCATTAACTGTGGAAATAGCAGGTAAATCTGCAGCTCCGGGTACATGAGGCGCATTGTCAGGGGCTTTCTGCTGAGGTTGTGCTCCTATACTGGTCTGTCCGGTTCCTACAGCTAATAGAGGAGGCACTTTGTCTTGTGTTTGCGTCCCACTTGTATCCACATGTCCAATCGGGTTATTCCGGCAATAGGCATACACATTCACCCCATCACCAATGCCGATCGGATCACAATTCATCCATCTTCCCAGCCAGCTGATATAATACCGGGCATTATGGTATTCCAACCCGGTTTCATCATCGCGCTCCATACCAGTGTAGCGATAGCGCTTGGCAGCGGCAGTAACCCAACCGTTAGTGGCCTGGTAAGAGGTGGTACCGAAAGGATGGTATTCCTCATAGGTGATAATATTACCGGACTCGTCCGTTTCCAGCGTCGTACTTCCCTGGTGATTGGGATGCTGGTAGCGGGTTACCCTGGAAATGCCTGTAGAAGGATCGTCTGTCGTTTCGATCATCACAAAACGATGACCTTCGTCAATTAAGCCCAGGGTTTCGCATGTAAGACCTGCGCTCGGGCCGCTATGCTCTTTATACAATTCCCAACCGGCAATGTAAATACGCTCCTGTTTCAACGTTGGCGTACCGGAAGAGGCATAGTTCTCCGTAATTTTTCTCAGACGGGTTCCCTGGCTGTCATATTGGTAATAGGTCGTTTCCGGGGTTCCCGAGCTCACACTCTGAGTGCTGGTTGCAGCAATTTCTTCCTTGAAATTCCATTCCAGTACTGTCAGATGCGGCATCTCCGTGATAAAGCCATGTTGTGCGTGGTAGTGGTAGGAATAGGTGTCGGAGCCAACAGTCGTTTGACCTAAACGGTTTGTTCCCGTATCGTAAGTGTAATCCCTGGTATAGCTCCCGGTCGTTGTTGCCGAATGCTGTAGTTGCAGGATGTTTCCGACTTCGTCATATCGGTAATTCTGCGTATAATTCTGCATCGCCATGCTGTCGCTCGGATACTGCGTCAGCTTAAAAGGTACATCGTTCCAGTTATCCGAAGTTCCAAAAGCAGCGGAGGCAATCATTTCACGTCCCGTTGCCTTGATAAGCTGGTAGCGGGCATCATAGGTATATTCATTTGTGCCTTGTACCATGCTGTTATCGTAGAATACAGTCGGTACATTGTCATCCTGCTTGAACACGATGTTTCCGACGGCGTCATACGTGAAATGCAGATCCTGTAAAGGATCACTGATGGCGCTCAAGGTTTTCAGGTGTTTGATCCTAAAAGTTTCATCATCGTATTCATAGGTGGTAATCACACCATTGCCGTAGGTCACGCTCATTCGCTGCCCTTTCGCATCATATTCAATGTTTTGCAGATGTGTCGTCACCACAGAACTTTGTTCTACCGTTTCGCTTACCAGTACACCACGCCTGCTATAGGAAGGAGTAATGATGCTATGGTCAGGAGCCGATTGCCGGTTAATCCTGCCGAGGGCATCATAGCTTGTCCTGATCTGGTAGCTATTGCTTTCCAGCTTACCGCTGATGACCCTCCAATCGGCGACGACCTTGTAGTCAATGGCAAGCGTGCGGATCATTTTCATGGATTGTCCTTTGAAGTTATAAGTCGGTGTTTCTTCCAGGCCTCCTGAGTCATAATGCTGAAAAAGTTTTCCTCTCAGGTTCTCGAGTGTAGCATTCGATTGGCCTTCGCCATATACAAAGAGCTCAACCGTATTATCCAGCGACACTGGTCCATCGCCGCCTTTTACGATGACTGTCAATGGCCTGTGCAGAGCATCGTAATCAAATACAAGTTGATGGCTGCGTTCGTCCCAGGTATAAAGCGGCTTGCCAAGCGTGTCAGGAAATAGCCAGCGTACGCCGCTATCCATGCTTTCCTGTTTCACCATATTGCCCAGCATATCATAATAGTATTGCATCACTTTATTGCCGCGTGCATCAATCACCTGTCGCAGATTGTTTTCAATATCCAGGATCAGTGAGGTATGATATTCAGTGGCATGCTCATCAAGCTCTACAGTGAGAACAGGTCTTCCCATACTGTCGAAGTGTGTGGTGACAGGTGTATCATAATGTGCGGAGGCTTTGATGGCCGCCTGCTTTTCTTTGTCGGGATCTTTCCCGGCTGCTGTCAGTTCAGTGTCGATTAAACGATTGTAGCGAAGGTTATACCAATCGCTGTCCAGGCAGGTATCATTCTGGTCATATACCATTTGCTTCCAGCTATTAAAGCTTGTTTTGCTGAAAGTCCCGTCCGGGTAATCCGTGCGGATCAGTCTTCCCGGTGCATCGTAGTGCATTACCGGCGTGACACCTTGTTCCACCAGCTCTTTGGCGCTTTCGTATTTGGCTGTTACCGAAAAATAAGGTTCGTACTGCATCACGGGATTACCTTTGTTGTTTAAGATCGTACGTCCGTTCCCGATCCAGCGCAGGAAAGGAGTCATGTCCACCATATTCACCGTAATGGTATCATCGCCATTGTCTACTACCTGTTTCGCGTAACCTGATTCCGCCTGCACTTTTTTCATCACTACCTGGCCTGAGCCGTTCGAATATTCAAAGCTCATTTGAATAGGAGAGTTATTATTATCCTGGTAATGTTGTTCACGTACGATGGTAGAGGCTACCGGTGGCTGTGTTCCACCGGAGTTTTTATAGCAATCGAAGTCGTATACGAAACGTGCTGTAGCATGCTGAAGCAATAGTTCCGCCTGTGGTTCAATGCGATAAGAAAAGGTAGGTTCGCTATTCACTTCGATAAAATAGTTATCAATGTCATAGCGCTCTGTACTGAGTGTTTCAGGCGTTAGTCCACTTAAATCATCTGCTTCAGATCCCTTGCCGTATAAAGCCATCGCTTTGGGCAGGCCCAGTTCATCGAGAAGTATCTCTGAAATATTATCGTTGATATCCTGCATCTTTGTTGGCGTGAGGGTCCGGTAGTCAAAGGCGAGAACCTGCGTTTTATTAGAGAGGGCATCGGTGGTCCTGTCAACGAACAGATAGGTTGTATTGTCATAATGCACATAAGTGACAGAGCCATACGGGTCTGTATAGGAAAACGGTGTGAAAAAACGTGCTTCTGCATCTGCAAGCGTTTCACCACTATCCATGTATTGTACAGTGCCCGAACGCACATACCAGTCGTCGTGGAATTTGATGTATGTTCCATCCGTTAGCTCGGTGCTTCCAATCTTCGCACCGAAAATATCCGTTACGAGATCGGACGATGTATTATTTGTATAGGCCAGTTGATAAGTCTCATAAGGAATACCAAGGGATTCAAGATCCCCGAAAGGTAAAGAGCCTGTAAGATCGTTGCGGTAAAAACAGCTTTCCACGTATTCGATCAGGCGCCTGTTTGCGCCTGAACCACCGCTCAGGTCTTCATAAGGAATTTCAGAGGCATGATTCCAGCCGCTCTCCATTTCCTGGAGTGTGTAGAGTGCGCCTGCTTTGGAAATTCCGCAAAGCTCATACGTTTGTACACTGTATGGCATGCGGAGCCTGTAGTCATCGTTATGGATAACATCGTTGGTGAAACGGGTCGTTGTTACAATAATCGCCGTTTTATTCTGTGCATCCTGTGTCTCCATGGGTAGTGAGCTATCAGGGTTCAGGCGTGGATACACCACAGAGGCGGCCCGCAGGACATTACCATAAAGATCTGTTTCCAGGTTCAAGGTATGAGCCATACGCGGATCATCCGTGTCGCGTTCATAGCTGTAAGAAATCGCTTCGCTTTCTTTCACGCAGTATACGGCATATTTATTCGTTCCTTTGGGCTGAATGAGCTCAATGTGGCAATTATGTGTTCCCACATTATAGGGGGTTAGTTGCTTTTCCGGCGTTCCTTCCCGGGAAAATACTTCCGTACGAAGCACCATACTCTTGCAGGCCCTCATCGCTTCGCGCCTCTCCAAAGGACTGATGCCGGTTACACAGCTGCTGTTGATCGGGTCATCGGGCACAATGCGTGCCGGAGGAAGCGGCACTTCGTGGCTGGTCACCGGGTAACCCTGCCGTGTCATTTCCTCTTGCCAGTATTCTGTAGCAAAGCGGTCGAGGATATTCGTTTCCTGTAGATAAGCGCCTGTGTGGAACCAGGATTTGGTGATCACAGGCGCCTGGTTCAGAGCGGCGTTTGTGAGGTTGGTGCCATCAGCGCTGCTCCAGCGTTCCGATACTTCCGTATCAGTCTGGTCAACACGCCCGAAGCCCCTGAATTCTTTTTCGGCATGATCGTAGTAACCGTGGTGATAGGAGTACAGGCTGGTAAAGGTGTGCCCGGTGATCCTGTCCCTGTTGGTGATCTTGCTTACGCAATATACCGGGAAATGCAGCTTCGTGGCCCAGGGCCTGCCGGCCAGCTTATCCTGGATATAGTATCTGGTACTTGGTGTGTATTCCATTTCCACTTCCAGGCCGAGGTTGTTTTTATAAGCCGTCATGATGTGGGGCTTTTTGCTGTTCATCAGGTCGATGTAGCGTAAAGGCTGCCTGGCGTCCTTTTGCAAAGGGCTGCTCCACACGATGCAGGAAAGGCCATTGCCAAGCAGGTCGCTCACCGTGATATCGGTCTGCGGATGTACGTCCGGAAAGGCAGCAATCTCAAAAGGAGTGGTGCTGCAGGTATTTCCATTGAAATTCATCCAGCAGCGAAAACTGTTTTTTCCGAGATAGATCAGGTCCGGTGTTCCCGAACCGTCTATATCCGATAACCTGATCCAGGCAGGATTGAAGGAGCTGTCGTCATCAAACACCGGGGCGTAGTCCATGCCTACCTTCGCTCCAAAATTGCCGAAGCCCAGGTTAGGCCAGTAGCATACCTCGCCATTGCGGATACGGACAATATCTATGAGTCCGTCGCCGCTCATGTCCGCCAGAAAAATCGTTTGTGTGCTATCCGAAAATACGAGTGCCGGTCCTTCCTCTTCTTCAATGGCTTTTGGTGTATGGTGGTAATCGCTGAAGCCTTTTCTTCCATCGGATTCGTACCAGGTCAGTACATGGTCTTCCGTGATCAGCACATCGGTTTTCCCGTCGCCGTTAAGATCCAGTAAGCGCACATTCGGATCTTTCAGGTTAATGCCCGGCAATGCCTCAAACGGCTTAAAAGGCTGCCATTCGTCCTCATCGTTGATCTCAAAATATCCTTTAGGATCGCTGTGAAGGCTAACGATCTGCTTCTGCCCGTCGCCGTCGAGGTCCAACAGCTGGAGAGGTTTACCCAATCCCCTGAAAGAAGGTTTTGGTGTCACCAGTTGTGCAGCTTCGAAATGCCCGTCACCCAGGTTGCGCTTGTAATACCAGCCGCCGCCCTGCTCAATGAGGATGCCAGGCAAGCCTTCGTTGTAGAGGTCGGTAAACTGGTAAGGAGCGGTTAACCCGGCAGGCGCGTTTTCCAGGTCCGACAGGTCAAGGGTTTTGACATCTTTATTCCAGTGATGCGTTTCGTAAGTAAATTCCATGCCCGGTAAATTTTTATCCGAGTAAGAGCCATCGCTGAGTTTGATGTAGCCACGTGAAACAGCTGTTTTCAAAAAGGTAAAGCCGCTGTCCCCGTTATCGTCATAAGCAAAGCTCATGGATTTCACAAGGGCAGAGCCTCCTGTGAGCTCGGGAAAATAATGAAATTGCATGACCCTCCGGCAAAGCCTGGTGGTGCGGATCTCGAATCCTGCTTTATATTCCGAGAAGGCATCCGTTCTGAAGGTCCAATCGCCGCTGATACCGAAAGGCGCGTTCAAATCGTACTGGCCGTAATCGAATACGGTCTGGAACATATAATCTGAGCCCGGAAGAAGCAGATCATGTTGTTTGTAAGGTGTTTTATTGCCATACAAAATCTTATCCGGATACAGATTCGTGTAGGTAATGTTCCCGCTTTTGTAACGGTTTTTGTTATGCAAAAGCGCAGGGTCGAAGCCGGCATCGTCTTCCGCTTTATAGAGGTAATGGGCGCAATTGCCCTTATCATCCATTACCAGCTCCGGGAGCCATTCGTACACCCGCAAACCGTTAGCAGGATCGGAAAGGCGGGCGGCGCTGCTCCATCCAAAGAGCGTCGTTGTATTCTCTTTGGTTGTCACACGCCATTTAATCTCCCGCGTTGTTTTTTCTGTCCAGCGCTCGATGCGGGCAAATAAGCCCTCGATGCGTGGTTTGTAATAGCGGATACGCCATAAGGTATCCGGAGAGTTTGTTTCGCGGATGATGAACTGATCGTTGACATCCTTGCTGAAACTGCCATCCGGATTTTTTTGATATTCGGGCACAAGATCTTCCGCTTCGGAGAAGAGGTAGGTGTCGGAATCAATCGCATCCTGGTACTGTGGTAATTCCTTATCGGTTTTGCGTTTGATCGAAGGCAGGCTTAAATTCCAGCCGAGACCAAAAATGCCGTTACCGCTTCCCGAGTTGTAAGACAGGCTTAAAGCAGGTGTTACCCCTCTTGCGGCTGCTACTGGCAGCGGGATAGAGAATGATGAGGTTCCATTGACCGCATTCACGGCGAATTTCTGATCAATGCCTTTAATCGCTCCGCCTCCTTTAGGGAGAGCTATCGAAGGGGCCTCAATGGCATTGGATTTTGTTTTGCCTCCGTCCGTTTTAAATTGCGGCTGCTTGTTTTCTTTATTTGTGGGTTCCTTTTCCATAATGTGTTATTTTTCTAATAATCCATACTCATTTTAATGATATGAGTGGGTGTGCAGGCATTGCATCGCCGCTTCCCGTGAACTGAGATTGCTCTTTGGGATTTCCCGGAAACACTGCCTGCACATTCCTCTCATAAATCAAGACTACACGCTCAGTTTTACCAGGATGACTATTTCGCTGGTGTCATTCAATGGAAGCGGGGTATAAAGCCCGGAAACATTCACAACATTTACCAGGACATCCGTATCGAGTGCCATAGGCGTGGTTGTGCTTGAGCCTTTATATACCGACAGGTTGCTGGTTTGAGCCAGGACTACAGGCTCGGTACCGAATACGAGTTCCAGGCCACCGTTTTCATTCACGTCGGTGTGAGTCACAACAGTTACTTCACTCACCGCCGGGGATAAGGCCTGCACATAATACGGCAAGCGGTTTTTCGGAATTCGGATCGTTGCACTGCCGGTCGTTTTCAACTCGTGCCATTGGTTCGGCAGGTCGTGTTTCAGGTTGACGGCGTAATACAGCCCGTTGCCTGCAGGGAAAGCTGCTTCAAGCTTATTCGGAAAGTCAGCTTTGACGGCCGCTCCAAACAGGCTTCCCGCTTCTTTCGCCGTATACTGCATGTGCATGATCACATCGGAAATAGAGGTGAAGTCGAACTGCCTGACAATGTCTGATAATTCGAGTGTCCATTCACTCACCACACCTTTGTTCTCAAACGGCATGTAGCGCTCATCCCTGAAGTTGAGCTCAAAGACGCCACTGTCGTTCTGCGCGCTGCTGGTAGCAATGCTTTCGATGTACGACGGTTCCTGTTGTAAAGAACCTGTGCCGTAATTATCGCTGGTGCGCAGGGAGCTTTTGGTTAAGGTCAGTGTGGCGGCTACCGTTGTGTATGGGCCTGCAATTCCCGGAATCGTGATGCTTACGGATTTCATCCTTCTGAAATAATGACTAGGATAATCCATGTCGAATAACACTTCAGGCAGGTGAATGCTGCAGGAACCGGTCGATCTCAAATCCTCTAATGCCAACGGATCCAATAAAGCGAGTGAGATATTTTTGCTCAGCTCGTAATCCCTTGTATTGTGCTGGATATAGGAAGTCTCCAGTTCTTTCAGCTGGATGCTCAGGCGCTCACCGGCGAAGAAGCCGGCGCGGCTGCTATCCCAGTTGCCGAAGTTGATCTTAGGCGAATCGACGCCGCCAAGATCTTTGAAGAAGGCTTGCTGCGCCTGCTTGGCAAGGTCATAAGCCAGGTCGTAGCATTTGCGGTGCAGCGTTTTAAGCTGGCCAGCCATCCAGGTATAAAGCGCCTGGTTGGTGTATTTGCTCCTCAGCCAGTCATAGATCTCAGCGGATTGCTCCACCTGTAAATCGTGGTTTTCCAGCTCTTTTTCGGAAATGGCAATGCGGATCTCCGCGCTCAGTAATTGCCTGTCAATCTGCAGCAGCTCTTCAGTAGCCGATTTGATCTGCAGGTTCCAGTCTTCCTGCCTGCGGTCGTAACCGGCATAGGTTAAGGACATGGAAGCTTTGTTGCGGTTCACAGTTGAGATGATGCTTAGCGCATGGCCTCCCGCACTGATTAATTTATGCAGCTTATCACCTCCAAATATTTTTGATCCTGACATTGTTCCAACATAAGCATCTGGTATTAAGCCCATGAAACCTGCAAGTATTTTAACTCCTTGCTCCGCAAACATAAAGCCTTCTGCCAATTGGGTCTGGCGTTGTGCGTTTTCTTCGCGGCTGTTCTTGTATTCGCGGTTTTTGTAATCGTCGAGGCGGATCTGGATCAGGTTCTTGCTGTACTGGAGTGTGCTGTAGTTCTGCTTGGCTTCTTCCAGCTGCATTTCTTTCAATGAGCGGCTTGCTTTCAGGATATTCTGCTCATGCACCTGGCGGAGCACGGATAATTCCTCACCGTCTTTTTTCTCAAGCGCTGTGAGCAATTGGGATCCAAGCGATTTCACCTCATTCGTAAAATCATTGGCGCGTTGCAACAAATATGAGAAACGGTAGTGAGGCGGCGCAGCTGCCAGGTCAGATAGAACATCGCTCAGGTCAAGTCCCATCGCTGTGGCGCGTACCAGCAATCCCGGATCGATCGGTGGCGCGAATAAGGCCAGCTGGCGTTTCTTGCCGTCGATGTTCATGCAGTTACGGATTTTATAGAGACGGTCTTCTACGCGGTCCCACATTTGCGTCATGCGTGGATTGTCCGGGATGCAGAAGGTCAGCTCAGGAAGCGTGCTCAGCGCAGGACTGTTGTCACATGGCTCGTCTTCCACCAATACGCCGTCTTTGCATTTGCAGAGACGCAGGCCGGTCATATAATTCTCGAATCTTTGAGACGCATTTGAGAATGAAGTCAATCCGCCAATAATGTCATCGTAGCTGTATTCCGGTGGAGCAGGGCGGTCCACTTTTTTAGGTCTTTCGCCCAGGATCTCGGAGGCCAGCACATACAGGTTGATGGCTTCATTCACCGATTCCGTGGTATCCTGGCGGAAGAGGTAATCGCCCCAGTCGCTGAGAATGTCGATGAGCTCCATGACAGTCCACAACATGTAGGCGCGTGGGCGCATAGACGCGATCAGGTGCGGATCAAAAGGATGGTCCCTCCAGATCTCGATCTGTTCTTCCCATTGCCTTTTCTCTTCTTTCTCTGCGGCAGTGAGGTTCGGGGCGCTCAACAGTCGCATATAATACGGAATACCTTTGGTTACATCGATCAGGAAAGGCTTGATTTTCCAGTAACGTAAATCCTGCAGGCTCATATCGCGGTTGGCCGGATCGAAAATATAATTGATCCATTTCAGGGCGTCCTCGAATTTATTGCTTTGTCTCAGCTGCCTGGCGATCAATGATACCGTATGGAAGAACACTTCCCAGTTATACATGGAGTACGCTCCCGACGATGAGAAATCGTAATCCATAACCGGATAAGGCGCCGTAACTCCCGATGGGGTATATTCCAGGGGGAAAAAAGAGGCGGAGGCTGCTTGCCTTCTTAAGCCGGCTGCATCCTTTGAGTTCAGCAGGCCATCGATGCCAAAGCGGTTCAATGCTTCCAGCATCTTGCAGGTGTATGGATGCTCGTGCAGGGAAAACTTACCTGCCGGGTTGATGTACATGCTGTGGCGCTTATCGGCAAAGAAATACGGTTGTCCGTTCATGTTGTCTTTGAGCTGTGCCGGGTAGGTCAGAACATAATCGCCGTTTGTTTTTTTCAGGACCCTGGTAGATCCCGGCGCATGGGTGTAGGTCGTTTTCGTCCACAAGCCGCTGTCGCTCGTTGGATTCTCGGCTCCGAAATCTTTTCCGCGTCTCATTTGCTGGTAGTAGGGAACGGTCATGTAAGGCCTTGCTAACAGACGTTTGGCGGTAGGAGATGTTTCCGTGATGACCGGTGGAACGATCTCTGTTTTTTCATCGCAGGCGCCAATTTTAAAGCCCCATTCATAAGCCATCTCCGTGTAGCCATCGTGGTAGGTTTCAACGGAATCAGCAAAATCCCTTCTGCAATGAATCATCAGGTCGCCTGTGGTTGCATCTACCTGGGGCCAGAAATAGAAGGCTTCTTTTTTCAGGCTCACGTAGGAGAAATCAGGGAAGCCCGTTGCATCCCAAACCAGGTTTCCGCGGTAGGTGATGCCTCTTCCGAAACCGCTGCCTGTGCCCAGTTTATACGCTAGTCCGGTATCATTATTCGGAAAGCTTTTGCTGGCAATGGTTCCCACCTGTAAGGTGCCGTTCAGCACTTTTTTATTCGACCATTTTCCAAAGTCCAGTTTGGTATAGCACATTTTGATTTCCATGTATGGCGCACCGCTCTCCTGGCCACCCACATTTACTTTAATGGTCTGGTGCTGTTTTTCGATAAACATCGGGAAGAACAGGTATAGCTTGCGGTTGAACATCACCGGGATGAGGTGCTCGCTGTCTGTTTCCAGCTCCATTTTTTCCCAGGCCGTCCATACATTATTTTTCAATGTTCTGTAATAATGGATGTAAGGCGGATTCCAGCTTCTCGCAAATACGTGGAGCGTTTCCGAAGGCGTTTTGCAAGGCTCTGCCGCATTGTTTTCCGGTACCTCCATATACGTTGCGCGGATATCGAGGTGAGCTACATCGTTCAGATTGGTGAGGTAACCTGCGAAGGCCTGCTCGCTGTTTTTCTGGTTGATCTCATCCTGTTGCAATAAGTCTTCTGTATTTTTGAAGATGGTGGTTTTATTATTACGCAAGCTCGGATCGATCCAGTTCTCGGGATAGAGGAACACTTTGCGGTTGGCTTCCCACACGCGGTAGTTCTTTCTCCATTCCCATTCATTCTTGTCGTCCTCGTCCATGCATACGTCCGCCTCAAGCCCCAGCAGCGCTCTGTGAACCAGCAGTTGTGCCGACGATACAGCAGCTACCACACGGGAAGTCTGGTTGCAGGGGGCCATTTGCGTGTCGAGCAGATAATAAGCATAAATCGCATTTTCATTTTTAAAGCCACGTGTGCCGACGTATAATGCCACTAAGGCATCACGCAAACGGGCCCTTAGTTCATTCTGAACAGGTACGATCACATCGCTCCAGGTTTTGAAGTCGCTGTATTTATTATTCAATACCCTGCGGATATCGCTGCTATGATCTGCTACAGCATTGAATGCCGTTGAGGAAGCATTCCATACCCAGCTCCATCCGTCCGTCACATTGTAGCCCAGTGTTTTTACCGTGCGGAAGATTCTGCTAAAGAATCCCATCACATCCGTGAAATCGGTACTATCGGTAGCAATGAGCTGAGCCTTTGAAAGGGTTTGAGTGAATTCAAAAATACTTAAGGCTTTGTAAATGCTCTTTGCACCAAAGGAACTGAAAATGGTTGCAGCATAGCCCGAACTGTTGATCACAAAAAGATCGCACAGATGAATGTAAGCCGCCTGTGAAACATCCAGCACTTTTGCATTGTCCAAAGCATTTTTTATCCAGAGGAATGTATTCATATCCGCTGCGGGGTATAAGTTCTGCAACCAATAAAAGTAATTTACCGGGATATTGCCGCCACCCCTGATACCGGAGTCAACGGCTTTGGTAATGCCATCGTCATCCATACCCAAAATGTCGGCAATCAGGCGGATGCGTTTTAAATACCGGTAAATAGGGATAAAGGCCGCTTTCTTATTTGCCCAGGTTCTTGGTGTTACCGATCCTTCCGGATCCGTGATGTATGTTTTTGCCCAGAACGTGGAATAATCAATAATGCTATCACCAACGTCCCTGATCCTCAGATTAAAAGGAATACGGAGGCTATCCAGCACGATGTCCTCAAAATAGGTAATATCTGCCGGGGCTATCGGTAGTAAAGTCGTATTGCTGAACGTTTTTTCAGGGTGAGCAGCGAGAGCCAGTGTATATGCTTTTTCCGTTTCCAGCCATAAAGCTTCCGCTTCGGCGATCAATTCGGGCGAGGTTAACGCATGGATGCCGGTTCCTTCCACGATCTCAATGAAGTCGCTGAGCTTGATGCCAAAGCTGCTGAATGCGCTGTATTTTTTAGAAAATGCACGTAATGCCCCAAGAATATCAGTCGCAAGGAAAGGATTGCCGAAATAAGCGATGATGTTTTGCAATTGGTCCGCCTCTATTTTGAAGATCCTCATAAAGGTGCTGTAGCGGTCTATCACCGCCAGATTTGATAGTGTCACGAAAGGATTTCCCGGTAAGGCATAGGCTATCACAGCTTCTATGGCAGGAATGGATACACCAAAGATCCTGGCAAGTTTCTGCTTGTCGGCATTCGTCAGGGAATTTACCTGTTTCGTAAATACTTCACCTGTTGCACCCGGAGTAAAGAACTTAATGACCTCCAATGGCAACAGTGGATTTTGAAATTTGTCGATAAAGTATCCGGAAACATTGGTCGGATAAAATAAATGATGATAAGCCTTGTCCGAAAAAAATACCTCTACATCCGTAAACTTAAGCCCACTCTCCTGGGAAAAAGCCTTACAGGCGGCCAATGTTATCAGGAACTGGTCGTCGATTCCTTGTGAAGGGCTATGATTGCTGATGGCGAGGTCAAGCTCTGTGGCCGATAATCCTGATTTTCTCATCAGACGCAGAAAACGCATGAAGCGGTCGGCAATGCCGATCGAAAATTTAGGAGAAAATTTAAACTTATCAACGTCACATAAGTCATCGACATAAGGCACAAGATCCAAGACGGAAGAGCCATTCATATAGTACACGTGCATCAGCTCATTCATTTCCTCCAGTGTCAGGGAAGCGCTTTTCAAGACAGCACCAAGACCCGGCGTTGCAGGAAGCACGGTATTATCGATTAAGTCGATAGAGCTTAATCCCCAGAATTTTGACCAGAAGCTTGGATCGGCGGCCTGTGAATTTTCAATCAGCGAAGCTTCGGAAGGATTCAGATTGAGAAATGCCCTTGCCCACAAGGAATTATTGTAGCGATCGTTCTCATTGGTGAACTCATTGATCAGCTCGGGATAAGGCTTGCTCAGCTTTTTCAGGTAGGAGGTAGATTCGTCATAAGCCGCATCGTAAGGCAAAGCCCATTGAAAGTAGTTTGTTTTAAGTAACGCTTCTGCGTCCGGAAAGCGGTGCTCCGGCTCCGTTAAAAGCTCTTCGGCTGTTTTGGTAGTTTGCAGTGTTTTGTACACATTGATCATATCCGGTGCCGTGTATCCCGGGAGACCAATCAGGAGGTTAACGGACAGGATCTCGTTTACCAGGTCGATGTAAGGAACCAGCGTATTCGTGTTTTTGCAGTTAAGCTTTAAATAGCGAATGTCCTTTCTGCGGTCTTTGCTGCCGAACACATAGTTCGTTTGCATGAGGGCTTTGAATCCCGTTCTTCCGCTTGAAGCCGGCGAGCAGACAACCGATGTGCCAAGCCAGTGCAGGAGATCGGTAAGATAAGCCGCAGGGCTGTATACCGACTGGCACTCCGAGCAGGTACAGGTGTCCAGGTTACCGAATAAACTTTCGAGGTCGGGTAGGTTTGGCAACGGATCGCTTGTGTATTCAGGATTTTTTAAGCTGAACGGTAATTGCGCCTCTGCACTTTCATAGCGTTGGTATTGTGCCATGAGCATGGAAATGGTGCTGTTCATGGCAGCAGCCCGGCAATAAATCCTTTCGCCATGTTCTTTGGGAATGCCGGCCGAGAACATCAGTTCGGTAAAGCCAAGCTTACCCTGGCGCGTCACGGCATAAGAGGAATGCCATTCATTTTCCAGCATCACTTTCGTGGCATTGAGGTTCTCTGTGTCGCCACTAAGCTTAAGACTTCTCTGGAGGCTTTGCATTTTCTGCATGGTGGCAGGTGCCAGGTAATTCGGATCCGTTTCTACAGTGCTGAAAAAGCTGGAAACACTGTGCTCTTCAATATTGAAGGTACGGTTGTCATCCAGGACAGCCTTTAAGACGGAAGCGTCTGTGATAGAAGACGCATCAAGGTTTCTGGATAACCTTGCAGAAGGCTTGTCGCCGCTAATGCTGTTGTAGATCGCCCGCGCATAGTCGCCGGCAGATCCATAAGCTTCCGGATACGATACAATAAGCCCTTCCCAAAGGTCAAGGCCTTCAAGGGCCAGGTCGTAGTAATCCGGATTCCGTCCTACAGACGGGCTTAATACTGCAATGCTCAGCATCGGTGGGAAATGCATAAGGTGCTGATCGAGTGTGATCAGGGGGATCACTTTAAGCAAGGCATCGGAGATTTCCATTGGGTTCTCAGGAATGCTTGCTGATAGCCCTCCTTTATCCAGGGCATTGTTTAATAACACGTTTTTATTGCCATAACTATTGTCGGAAAGGTGGATAATCTTGGCGTCGTAATAGCCGGTTTCCGATGGGAAAAGCAGGATGGCATTTCTAATGTCAACCAGCATATCGATGTTGGTTGTGTTGGAGAGCGAAGCATGGATCTCATTTTTAGTGATGGCAGCGTCAAGCTTTTGTGCAAACTGTGTTTCAGAACAGGTGAATACATCGGCGAGACTGATGCCGGAATCATCGCCTATCAACGCGAACAGAAGCGGCACAGACGTTCCCGGATGATCGCAGAAACTATCGATAGGATCTTCCGTTTGTGGATAGAGCGGATAAATTTCAAACAAGGAGCTATTATACAGGCGATAGGCAGCCTGCAAACGTCTGACGGTTTTTTCACTGATACAGAGCAGGCAACTGATCTTCTTGATGTCCTCGTCACTCAGGTGGATCATGGTTTCTACTGCAGGCGTGAAGCAGTCTTTTTCAAGCCTCTTGAAGATCACGTCAAATATATTAGTCGTGTACTTACTTTCGTCGATATCGAAATCAACCTGGATCAGATCGTGAAAACAGAAAACATCGCTCTGTGCCACGAAGGCCTCTGTCGACGGTGCATTGTAGTAAAAGAGTTTGACAAGTATGGAGCTTTTCACCGATTCGATCTCAAGAGAGAAGGTTCCATCATCGGTGACTTCAGTGTCGCCGATTTCAGTTAAGCTATCATAGCCAACACTATAAACCCGTATTTTGAGTTTACTAAAGGTCAGGCAATTAAAGTATTCCGTGTTGGAGGAATTGACCGTGCCATTTACGTGATAAATCATGTTTTAAAATTTAAAAGGTTTGTAAAAAAATATTCTTTACATAGAAAATCCCTGGAAAACCGGCATAGGGCGCGCACCTCGAAGGTTTCCTTTGAGTCTTGTATATAAGAAATAAATGATGTGGGAGTCGGGGGAGACAACCTGTATCATGACGTTAATAATGCCCGGATATTGCTTTAGTAACCCCTGATTTCACGACAAAATTCGTTAAATTAAAAGAGCGCTTGTGGGTCAATCATTTGCCGCTTTGGTCTTTAAAATACCTATTCATGAGTATGGAAATGTGGGATAGTTTACATAATACCATAAACGGAATCCATCATGCAGGAATGCCTGAATTCCGTTATATTTGTGAAATATGAACACGTTGAAAACAGCTGCCATAGAGGCTTGCAGACAGGTATTAGAGCGCAGGGTCCTCGATCTGAAAGAACAGATGCAGGCACTCTCGGAAGCAGCGGCAATGGACAGCAAAAGCACTGCCGGGGATAAGCATGAAACGGCCCGGGCGATGGTGCAGCTCGAGCAGGAAAGAACGGGGCAGCAACTCAGAGACGCAGAGCAGCAGCTCACCGAATTTCTAAAGATTGATTTTCAGAAAACAATTTCATTGGTATCCCCGGGCAGCCTGGTGCAAACTGGCAAAGGCATTTTCTTCATCGCCCTGGCTCTTGGAAAACTGCAGGTGCAGGAACAATCCGTTTTTGTGATCTCGATGCAATCACCTTTAGGAAAAGCCTTTGCGGGGGCCAAACAAAAAGACACCGTCGTATTCAACGGTGTCTCTTATGAGATTACAGCTATCTCCTAGTAGTGTTATTTCTCAGGAAGCTGATTGGCGAGGTATAAGTACGGACGTGTTAAGTGATGTACCCAGATATCAGTGCTACTGTCAGGGAATTTTGCATAATAGTCCTCCCTGGCAAATAAGAGGATCGTGTGTCCTGTTCTCACATAGTTGTTGCACTCCGCATATTTCGGCTCCTCAAATTCCGGCAATACCTTTTTGATCGATTTCGACGCCATACGGCCGAGGTACAATTCATATTTCTGTTGCGCTTTCAGGCCCGGTTTTGTGAGCTTACGATAAACATGCTTTGCGATCACACGTCCGGCCAGCTTCTGTTTTTTGATCATCGGATCCGCCAGCACGAAAAAATTGGTCGTATTAAAATCATTTTTGGTTTGAATGGAAAAAGGAACCTCAGGTACCCAATCGGCCGTGTTCACCACGTTGCAGGCCCAGCCGTCGCGGGTGAGCTCTTCAAAAGCATAGGCATAGTAGAGGTTTCCCGGCTTTGGGCCGGCGCTGCAATAGGTTTTAAAGCGGATATCCTTCGGAAGCTTTCCTTCTGTTTTCAGGCGCTCCAGGTGCGAGGTCAGTAAAAAGCAGATGCCACCGCCCTGGCTGTGCCCCATAATCAAAAATTCTTTCATGCCGGCCTTATAGCAGGAGTCGATTCTCGGTACCATGTCTCGTGCAATATAAGCCGTAGAAATCAGCCAGCCCACATGCACATTGGCTTTCGGGTCGTCGGCCAAATGGTAGCTGAACTGAAAATCATTGGCAAGCTTTAAGGTTCCTTTGGCGGGGACCATCGCTGCGTATAAATTTGAAAGCCAGCTCACCGGATCGGCTACCGTGCCACGCACACTCAGAACAGGGATTTTTTCTTTGGTGAGCCAGAGGTCCCATACATTGGCAATACCTACTACCGGCGAGCGGTATACAAAGGAAGACTGAGGCTTGGGAACAGCCGTGTCGCCAGGCCATTTATCAAGGTCCAAATGCTGCTTTTGCATAATTTTCAGAAGCTCCATGTATTCCTGCTTATCGAAGCCCGGTTTTAATTTCTGGGCCTGTGAGAAAAGGAAACAGGTAAAGATCAGGAGGTAGGATAAATGTGCTTTCATCAGCTTGTAAATATGGTTTATCAAATATAAAGCATATTTTAATATGGGCAGTCAATAGAACGCAAATGAGGCAGATGGTTATGACTAATAAGATCTGGAATCTAGATTTTATTATTGGCTTTGCGTCTTGACGAGATTACTTTCTGTATTTTGAATCATAACTGATCTGCTTAACCCGAGTCATCAGCGTTCCATTCATGAAACATCAGCGTTCAATAAACCTCATTTCTTCCGTAGAGGATAGCTTCTGCTTTTGCTGATGTTGTTAAAGATGAGGGCTACCACAAACAGGATCATCACGCCGGTAAGCACAGGGCTTAATACATACACGTAGCCAAGCGCTTTGATTTTTTCGCTGCCGATGTTGGCGATCAGCGCTGTCGCGCCTCCGGGAGGATGCAGGGTTTTGGTGATCTGCATGGCTACAATGGAAAGGGCTACGGCAAGAGCGGATGCCAGCCAGATCTCGTTAGGAATAAGCTTATGCACCGTGACGCCGATAACCGCACATACAAGATGCCCGCCGATGAGGTTGCGCGGTTGTGCCAGCGGACTATTGATCACGCCATAGATGAGCACGGAAGAGGCACCAAAAGAACCGATCAGGAATAAATTATCGTTCAATACAAAATACCTGCTGTTGATAAAGCCGACAAGCCCTATTCCGACAAAGGCACCCAGAAAGGTAAGGATGTGCTCTTTCGTATCAATCAGTGTTTCCTTGTAAAGAACATACTTTGCCTTGCGGTAATTGTATTTGATTTTTTTGATCACGGGATCAAATATAAAAATTATTTTGCTGGCTGGTAGCTATAGACCGTGTAGGGATAAATCAGCCTGGCAGTCATTTTAGAAACCAGGCAGGCCATGAGCAAAGGAATCAGGAGGTTGTAGTTGCCGGTGAGGCCACAGGTGAGGAACAGCGCCGTAAAGGGTGCATGAATGCTGGCACTTAAAACAGCGCCCATGCCCACGATCACAAAATTGATCGGGATGACACCGGCATGGAACACTCCATTCAGAACAACAGAAACCAGCAGGCCCAGGAAAGCCCCGAGAAACAGGCTGGGTGCAAAAACGCCACCATCGCCGCCGGAAGCCAGTGTGGCGGAAGTCACCAGCGGCTTCATCAACAGAACACCCAGGAAGGTGAGCACAAACGTAAAACTTAACGTAGTTTGCGCAGAGTACTGCATCAGGTCTTTCACGGCATGATAACCCTCACCATACAGCTGTGGCAGAAGGATCAGCGAGAGGCTGATGATAGCGGCTCCCGAAAAAATGCGGTGGTAAGGCGAGCGGAATGCCGCAAATTTCTTTTTGAAAAAGAGCACAGACCGTGTCAGGTAGACGGAATTGAGACCCGACAGCACACCCAGCAGTATAAAGAAAGGAATGGCTTTAAGCTGCCAGCCTGTAACGGGGATCGAAAATAGAGGCTCTTCATGAAGCACAAGATTGAAAGCGAAAGCCGTAGCTACCGCCAGGCTGGTGGCAATGATGAATTCTTTGCTTAATTTTTTGGTGATTACCTCAAACGAAAACAGGATACCTGCCAAAGGACTGTTGAAGAGAGCCGTAATCCCTGCGGCAATGCCCGCGCAGATGAGCTCGGTTTTGAAATTTTTGAAGGCGCGCTCTTTTTTGCGCGTGACCGATCCTACCGTAGCCGAAGCAACTACCGTAGAAACCTCAATGCCTGTAGAGCCGCCGGTAGCCACCGTGATTAATCCATTGATGAAGTGCGAAGGGATCTTGTAAGCCGGCAATTCATTTTGATGCGTGTTAATACTTTCCAGGACTTCTTTGATGCCTTTATTCTCTTTGCGCCTAAAGAGGTAATGCCTCAGCAGATGGATCAGGAGGAGCCCAAGCAGAGGAAAAACGAGGTAGAGGAACCAGTGTTGTTGTGCGGATCTGAAGAAAGACGCTTCATAATGCTCTGTGATCTTCTTGAGCGAATCGCTTAGCAAGGCACATAAGAAGCCAATGATAACGCTTGCAATGATCAGCCTTCTGTATTTGAACCAGGTAAATAGAAGTAGCCGTGTCGTTTGTTCTCTCTTAGCCTTTGTTAATTTCATTGCCCTCGGATTTTCCCTCTTCTTTTTTGGAGAAGTATTTTTTGAAGTTATAGGTGAATGTCACCAGGTAGTAGCGGTTCAGCACATTGGTTTGCGAATCCTGGATGTAGCTGTCGGTGTTTGTACGCGATACGCTGTTGTTCTGGTTCAAAATATCATAGACAGTGAGCCTGATCTCTGCCTGTTTGTTTTTCAGGAATTTGTAACCGATCGCAGCATTCCATAAGGAGATGGATTGGTTATAAGCGCTCGTTAGGCCGGAATAGTAGGTGTTGGTGTATTCGGTTTGCAGCACCAGGCCTTTGTAAGGATTAGCTGTGATTTTTAACCTGGAATTTTGATTGAAGTAAGTCGTGTTGGAAGAGGTTTGCAGCGTGTTGAGGATATTACTATAAGACGAATTGGAGGAAATCGTGAAGTCGAATTTTTCGCTGATATTACTGCTTAACACAAGACCCAAGCCACCTGTAGCCGTTTTGGCGTAATTGATGTCGGTATTGATCAGGCCCGGAATGTTCGTGTAATTCCCTGATAAGTTCACGCTTAAATTGGTTTTCAGTTTGGAGATCGGGAAAGTATAATTAATGAAGGACCTCAGGGAATAGTATCCGTCCAGGTTCACCGGCCGGATGATCTGCGATCCTTTCTGTAAAAAAATGTCGTTGTATACCACGGTATCCCGGTTGGCGATCAGGGTGCTGTTGCCAATGTAATTATTGGAATAGTTGCCACTGACGAGCGCAAAGAAAGAAGTGGCTTTATCGGTGTTCACGCCCGAATAGCGGATGTTGAGGTTTTGCTGGAAATCCTGTTTCAGGTCGGGGTTACCGGTGCTCAGCTGCAACGAATTGCTGTTATTGATCACGTCCTGCAACTGGTCGATGCTCGGTGCATTATTGCTGGTTCGGTAATTGAGCCTTAAGTTTTTCTTAGGTGTAAATTTATATTGCAGCTGTGCCGATGGCAGCACCGACTCAAAGGTTTTGCTCAGTGTGTAACTGGTAGGCACCTCCTGGTGCTTGGTAAGCTGCGCCCATTGGTAAGCGCCGTTCACAGCGAAGTTGAATTTCTCTTTCTGAAAGCGGTAGCCTAATCCCGCAGACTGCGATTGGTAATTGTTCCGGAAAACATTCGTCAGAAGGCTGTCCTCCATAGAATACTGATCGGTGAGGTAGTTCCGGTTATTCGTTCTTTTGGAAGAGTAGTTGTCTGTATAGCTGCTGGTATAGTTCACTAAGAGGAAGTTGTTCTTGTTAAGTGGCTCCGTATAAGATACATTGCCATTGATGGAGGCGCCGTTTTTCAGGAGAGTGGACCGCTGGTCGATGGTATCACCGGTGAGCGTATCGCCATAAAAATTATTGATTGTGTAGAGGAAATTCTCGCCCTGATTTTTGGTAAGGGTGGGCGTCGCGTTGATGGAAAAGGTCCTTCCCTTTTTTGCAAAGGCATGCCTGTATAACAAAGGCACGGAAATATTATAACCCAGCTGGTCGGAAGAGGTCCGGTTGTCGGTGGTGCTCAGCAAAGCATCGCTCCGTGTGTTCCTGCCCGAAAGGCTTTTCCGGCCATCGTTGTTCTGGAAAGACAATCGCGGCTGGATGGTGATCGTATTCAATGAATCCAGCTTCGTCTCCAGCTTGAAATTAATGCGGTTGTTGTAATTATTGCTTTTGGAATTGTTTTTCTCATCGTAGATCAACCCGTTGTTGGATCCCAACACATATTGCTGCAAAAGGGAGGAAACGGAATTGTTTTGTGTCCAGTTGAAAAAATAGCTTCCTGTCACCTCGGTTTTTTTACCCCATTTATCAGAGTAGTTCAGGCCGAACAAGCTCGTGGTATTGATCCCGTTCTGGTTATTGACCTGGAAGTTATCGGCACCGTTGGATGGAGGGCCGCCTTGTCCGCCACGTCCACCGCCTCTTCCGCCACGTCCCCCGCCTGAGCTGCCGCTCATCACCCCCACGAGGTCTTCCGAAGAAAAATTCTGCTGGTTAATGTTGTTCGACTGTCCTAAAATGCTGATCCGGCGGTTGCCTTTGAAAATATTGGTGGTAAAGCCCCCGGTGTATTTATCGTCATAACCGTAGCCCGCATATACTTTTCCGAAGACCCCGTTCCTGAACTGCGGCTTGGTCACAATGTTAATGGTTTTGGCGGTATTACCATCCTCAAAGCCTGTGAGCAGGGCCTGGTCGCTTTTTTTATCAAACACCTGTACCTTATCAATTACTTCCGCGGGCAGATTTTTCAGAACGGCAGCGGCATCGTCCCCGAAGAACGGCTTACCATCTACCAATACCTGTTTCACATCTTCACCCTGTGCCTGTACCTTGCCGTCGGTAACGGTTACGCCCGGCATCTTGCCGACGAGGTCTTCGGCACTGGCATCCTTATTCACTTTATAAGCACTGGAGTTGAAGCTGGTGGTATCGCCATTCTGGGTAGCCAGGGGAGCCTTACCTTCCACCAGCACCTCTTTTAAAATGGTGGAGTTCTGCGAAAGCGAGATGGGGCTCATGGTCATGGAATCGTTTCCTGTGCTGAGGTTCCTGAACTGGTCCTTGTAGCCGAGAGACAGGATCTTGAGGATATACCGGCGTTGAGCTTCTGCGTTGAGGATATAAACCCCGTCAATATCTGTCACTGTTCCTTTTACCATCACGGAATCTCCCGGGTTGAGCAGAAGAACGGAGGCCCCGATGGCCGGCTGCTTCGTTTCATCCAGTAATTTCCCTTTAATGGTAACTGTTTGTGCGTTTGTTTTAATGAAGGCAAACAGCAGGCCTATAGCGAAAAATTTCCTCATGTGAGCTAAGACTTAAAAGTACTCTTATGGATTAATCCCAAGAGTTTAAAAAAAGTTAAATTAGTTTAAAGATCAAAGTGTTTAATCAAATAACTGTTGTATGAACCAACCTGTTACCGCTAAATAATTATCTTTGGCGCTCCTAAACCAATTAAAACCTGTAATATGATCCAAACATTAAAAACCCTTACGGCTGCCCTTGCGCTCACTGTAGCAACCGGCACAAGCCTGCAGGCCCAGTTAAAAGTGCCTGCTCCAAGCCCGTCTCAAACGCTGAAACAAGCGATGGGACTGTCTGAAATTACCATCGATTACTCGCGTCCGGGCGCTAAAGGACGTGTCATTTATGGCGATGTGGTACCTTTTGGAAAAATATGGCGTACCGGTGCTAACGGCTCTACGAAAATCACTTTCGGGGAAGACGTAAAAGTAGAAGGAAATGCCGTAGCAGCGGGCACTTATGCCTTGTATACTATTCCAAACAAAGATAGCTGGGAGATCATGCTTTATAAAGACCTGACCCTGGGCGGCAATGTAGCCGACTACAAAAAAGAAAATGAATTGGTACGCTTTACCGTAAAGCCTAAAGCCTTATCCGAAAAAGTAGAAACCTTCACCATCGATGTGGCTGATGTGACGTCAAACTCCGCCAATATCGAGCTGAACTGGGAGAAAACCCGCGTGGCGTTCAATGTAACGGCTGACATCGACAGCAAGATCATGAAGAACATCGAAGCCAATGTGGTAAACGACAACCGTCCGTATTTCCAGGCAGCAAGCTACTATTATGAAAATAATAAAGACCTTGCCAAAGCATACGAGTGGGCTGACAAAGCCATCGCTGCTAATCCTAAAGCATTCTGGATCGTGTTATTGAAAGCGAAAATCCAGGCGAAGCAAAACGATAAAAAAGGCGCGGTAGCATCTGCTGAAAAAGTGATCGCCCTGGCTACTGAAGCTAAAAACGATGATTATGTGGCCATGGCTAAAAAGCTGATTGCTGAGAATAAATAATCCGCTATCTTCTATACTGAAAGAAATCCTGCCTTTGTGCAGGATTTTTTTGTTTGTGGCTGTAAGTAAGAGAAGTGTTTGGCTCCGTAGGAGCCTGACATGATTAACTCCAACATGTACTCTGGCTCTTTTGCTCCGTAGGGACTTAATATTTGCCTCCAAAAGCCCTGTAAATACTATGATTTGTACTTTTTGGGGTGAAATTGGGGGTGGATTCTAATGATTTGAATTTTGCCTGTTCATAACTTTCCTTATAAACTCATAGGAGTTGCTAGAATGATTTACAATTTTAATTCCCCCCATTTTTTTCTTCTCACATTCAGGAGCAGAACCCCCAAGTCAAAACCTCACGCTAAAAACATGGGTATGCTTCCGGATCACAAAAGTCTGTATTTAACACCAACTTCAGGATAAATTATTTTTTGTTTCAAAATGAAATACCCTAGGCTATAATTATTTACTGTTGGGTAACCTAACAATGTTCGATTACCTAGCGCGCCGAGTGCGCCATTCAACGAAACACAAGCCAGGAATCTCTTAGAAAGAGTATAAGAGTATATAAACCGCAAGTTAGCAAATAACTCAAATTTCCGAGACACATCGTTGCTTTTATAATTTTTAGCCAGAGTCGTATAAATGGTATCTTTATCATTTATACCCGACCCAGGAGAATAGAAAGAACTAAATCTAATGTCAGTGATTAAATTACACATCACATTTGCTGTTAAAGAAAAGAAATGTTTCCCGCGAGATATATTATAACCCAAACCAGTTCCTATTTGAAAATAATTATATCGAACGCGCTGGTAAATATCATAAGTCCTAATGCGTGGCTGATCAACTTGAAGGCTGTAGTTTTTCCCGGAAAATTCGTTCTGGCTGTAATTGGTTAATAAATTTAATGTTAAATGGCGAATATCAAAGTCAACGTTTACACCGCAAATCAATTTCTTTTTTGAATTACTTTCATAGTATGTATTACCGCCCCAAAAATAGTCATATACAAATTTATTGTATACAGGGATCCCCGCCATAGCCGATATAGAGATACGCGTGTTCCTCTCTTTTTTTCTTAAAGAGTCACTCTGCGAAAAACAAGATAAATGCATATATAGGGAAAGCGCAGTGCTTAATAAAAGTTTTAAAGATAGTTTCATAATTATTTGATTACGTTCACGCCAAAATTTCAAGCTAAGGAATGGGTATGTTTCCGGATCTACTTCTTGATCGGCTTATGATTATAAAACAACATTTGATTAATCATTGGATATTTACCCATGTATTGCTCTATATACAGCTTATTCGGCTCAAGGGTTTTATACTTTTTCAATAACTCATCTTTATCTAGACCATAATCTTTCGATTGTTGCTTTAAATCTTTTTTATAAAGAATAACACTGGCACATATCCTATTATTTGTCAAAGGGTATTTAACGTCGTTATTAAGCGTATTAGCAAAAGTATTAAACCCATCAAAATCCTTACTCTTTACATTATCCATAAACAATTTAGAATATGACATGAATGAACCGAAAATATATTTGGTTGTATCTTGTAAAAACAGCTGATATATATTTTCTTCAATCAGTTTTTCGCGTTTTGGCCGGAATCCTTCGTCACCAGGAATACTATATAATACGCCTCCTCTTTTTCTTTCTTTGCCGAGTAAGTACCCTTTCAGTACCAATTTGGCTTCGGAATACTTATCCCCCATTTTCTTAATCACCTTAGTGGAATCAGAAGAATTTAATAGGTACATCATTAATTCAATATCTTCTTTTGTCCTTTGTGCGGTTAAACGTTGATCTATAAATGAGCAAACAAGGTAATCAAATCTTTTTTCGCTTTGCACATAGCTGAGATTAGCGGTACACATTGTATTGTCAGAAAATTCCTTTGGGCTTAGCAATAAATATCTTAAAGCCAAATGGGTCGCTTCATCATTGTGATCGTAACTTACACCTTTGAACGAAAATTTCTGATTATCTAGGAGAGATTGATTCAGTGCCCTCAATTCTTCGAAATATTTTGACGATACGGCATCGAATGGAAATAGGCCATTCAAAATACTCTCATCCCCGTTTTCTAAATAGCGGTTTAATATAAATGCTGTTCCATGACCACCTTCAAGCAGAAAATATTTTGGATAAATCCCCCCGAAGTTCAAACGCCTCAAAATGTCGATATTAATAGGAAAGGTTGTTGTGTTTTCGTATGGCTCAGAGCCAACAAGGTAAATTTTATTTGACTTTCTACAGAGCATTCCATTTGACTGTTGTGAAAAGGTAGCCATGCAAATTAATAGCAGAAAAGCCATGCCAAAAATGCGTCTACGCGGTCCTTGTGATTTTACCGAGGTCGTATTCGGAAATACTCTTAGTGATTTGAAATTTCGATTCATATTATTTAGGGGTAATTGAGATTCTAAATCTCCTCCATACTTTAGTCTCTGATTTTATTTGTATCCTTAATCGTGCTGTGCCATTGGCTTGAAAAATATTTAAAGTGGCTTTCTTAACGGGTCTAGCATAAAACACGCCACCTCGGAACGTAAATGCAGAAAACCTTGTTCTACCCGTCCATGTATTTGTATTACCTGGTGAAGTTGAACCTGTATACGCTACGCGATACCTTTTGGTAAGACTTTCATTGTAAGAGAAAGATCCTCCATCACTATTGTCATATTCCACATAATCATTCCATCTTGATACGTTCTTATAGTCACCTATTTTAACGGTAGCGACCCACGGGCGGAAGTTTACCACTCCCAAAGCATTAAAAAAACGTGTTGCATCAAAATGTATTCCCCAGCTGATGCCTTCTCTTGCTTTTAAACTAAGACCTCCCTTGTTACCTAAGGCATATCTCTGACTGCCGATTTTAGCATCAAATATAACACCAAAGGCCAAGGCACCAGCGGCAGCTCCTATACCAGCACCAATACCGGTATATTTCCATTGTTGTGATTTATCAAGTCCATTACCCTTAGCTATTGCGAATCCCGTAACTCCCCCAATTACAGCCCCACCTGCAGCACCTACTAAAACACTTGCCGCATTTCCACCATCCGGATCTACTTGATTGATCTGGTTATTTCCCATCGCCAAATAAGGGCTATGATACTGCTCATAAGGATCTGTTGTATTAAACCTTGCCGTGAGTGGATTGTAGTTTCTCAGTTCAAAGAAGGATTCGTTGATCTCCTTATCCTGCTCGGCATACTGTCCCTGGTAGCCATAACGGCCTCCTAAAGTAGAGCTATAGTTCAAGCCAGGCATCACAGAGCCATGAGGGTAATATGATGCCACACTCAGTTGCTCCGGTACAGCAATGCTGCTTGCCACAGAACCTACTACTTCCACACTGAGGTTGTCAAACCACACGGGCGTTCCCAATGCATCAGGATTGGAGGGGTAAACCTTCACATACATCTGCGGGTAATTTTCAGTGATGACGAAGCTCGTCATAAAGTTGTTCCAGGTGCCTGAGCCGGAAGGGATAGTAGTTGCTGATGTATTTTGACCGGCCAGCAGGTTTCCATTTTCGTCGACCAAGTCAATCACCAGGGAAGCATTTGGCCTGGTGCTGGCCGTGTAATGCGAGAATACGGTGGCTTCAATGGTCTGTCCATAGGACACTGGGATCTTATCAAAACCCGCTCCGTTTACCTTGGATGGAAAAAACACCTTAACGCTATTTCCTACTCCGCCGTTAATATCCACCGTAGCATCGACGGTATTCAGCGGATCTTTGAGAAAATAATCGTAGGTATCATCCCCGCTGAAATAGGTGCTTAGCAAAGATACCGGGCTTGCTTTAAAGGTTGTCCGCATATTACCGAGATGATCGTTGATCTCGTAGATGTACTCCGGCAGTGAAGCTCCGGTTTCATAAGCGGTGGCGATGCGATCGGCTCCGTAAATATTCCATTCTTTGATAGCGTAGGTAGGAGAGGCGGTTGTTTTTTCGTAGATGGCAGTTACCTGCCCGGCGCCGTCCCTCACGTACATTGTTGTCGTTGTATTGCCACCTACAAAGGCCCGTTTGACAATTCTCTGCCCGCCTTCATCGTAGTCGTATTCTACGATGGGATTATCCGAAAGATCCGCCACGCGGGTGATTTGCCCGAAGCTGTTATACGTGTATTTTTTAGTGTCTTTGGTATCGCTGATGAGCTCTCCAATAGCATTGTACTGGAAATTATTGGCTCCCTGACCGGGGTTATAACCCAGGCTCGCATAAGGGTTGCTTGTAATCGCATCGGTCACTTTTTCCAGTTTATTAGAATTACCAAGATACGAATAATTCAGCGCATCAAGGTTGATGCCACCGGTGCCTGCAGCGTAGGCATTCCTGCTAAGGGTTTTGATATTTCCGTTGTAATCGTAACTTAGGTTATACACCTTGTAGTCGTTGCTCAGGTTCACATTAATATCATTAGCCACGCCTTCTCCCATCGGGTAGTTTTGAATGCCGTCGGCATCCCACACGCCGAAGTTCGCCTCTTTGAGCTGGTATTTTTTATCGTATTGGTAACCATAGAACAGGTGTTGTCCCTGGTAGGCAAGCGCGGATCCTCCTGCCGGTGTCCTGGTCTGCCAGCGCTGGGCTTTGATAATGCCGTTGAAAAGATCCGGTGCAACAGCCGGGTTGGAGTTCTGCGGCTCCGGATAGGTCTGTACGTAGGTTGATGCTTTTTCGTAATCACCATCGAAATAATCGAGGCTCATGCCAAAGAGGTCTTTAGGGACCTGGTAGGTATTATTGGTCTGCCCGTCTTTTCCGGGGTCACGCAGGTTGTCCATTTCAGGCGCATTGATATTTTTGAGCCAGCCGTTGATGGTGTACACATAATCGATGCCCTGGAGCTTATTGGCCAGCTCTAAACGTTTTAACGGGCCATGCAGGTAATAATAGTAGGCAGCCTCTTCTTTGCGGCTCAGACCATCACGGCTGGTAAATACTTTTTTCAAACGCTTATCGGCATCATACACATAATAGTGATAAAGGCTTTCTGAAGTATTTTCTTTTTGATAGGCAATCTGTGTGACGTTCCCCAGGAAATCATAACTGTAATTAAAGGTTTTAATAGCGTAGGTTCCGGTACCTGCGGTGTTCTCATAGCGCTGCACCATCCATACGGTTCTTCCGAGCTCATCGTAACTGTACCAGGTTCTTTTGTTCTCATTGTAGCTGTATGATACATCACCGGTCACAAACTCCTGTTTGTAGCTGCTTGCCGAAAGGCCCGTCAGTGTATAGAAATCCGGATCGGGCAGATCGTAGATGATGGTTACCCGTTCATGAGTTCTGAAATGGTCGTCCAGTGAGATCTCCGTTTTATTCATCACGGATGCCGGGTCCGCAGGATTCGAGTTAAGCAGGTTCTCGGCATAATTTTCAAAATAGGAATTGGAAGGCGCTGTTCCGCTATAGGTAGCGTTCGGTACAAACTCGCCGCTTTCTACCGGCCGGTCGTAAGCATCATAATTTACATAACTGAAGTTGCGAGACACCGCCGTACCAGAGGAGGCATCCTGTTTGGCGTTTTGAGTATACCTCGATTTGCCGTCCTTGCTGTAAATATAATCCGTTTGTCCTGCATCCGGTTTGTAAGAGGTCAACAGCTGATCCCAGGAATTATATTTATAGATCTCCTGCATGCTGTGTTGCGGCAGGCCCGGCATTTGGTGGGTATTAACCCCGATAGATGCTTCCAGGTCGTAGAGAATGTTACTGTCAAAAGGCTGACCGGTATAAGCCATCAGGCTTAGGACCTTCACTTTGAGGCTTGTGGTAGAGGCGGATTGTGCAGGGCTCAGGTAATATTGCACGGGTGCTTCTATATCCCAGGTCCGAAAGGTGGCGCCACTCTGGCAGCTGTGTAAATAGCAGGTAGCCCACTGATAAATCGTTACCGGGTTATTGTAAATATTCGTCAATGGTGTGCCGTTCTGATCCTGTAGCTGGAAGGCGATCCGGAAAGGAACGGCCAGGATAATCCCGCAGGGGTCGGAGCTTCCTCCGCCACCGTTTATTGGCGGAATGATGTAATAAGCGGCCCCTGTGGAATCATAACCGCTGATGGTGGGATTAAAGTCCAGGGTATCAAGCACCACACTTGGCTCGGCAAAATTAGCCGCTGCATAAAAATCACCTGGCGTTCTTTGGGCAGGATTGTAGCCCCCTGTTGACAGGCTGACGGTGCTCCAGTCCTTACGGTAATTAATGGCAACGATCACATTACTCAATTGTAATGCAGAGGGGGTGGGCAAAGTCAGCGGCACCTCGTCTGAAAAATTGCCGCTGGTCATACTCCAGTCTACGGTTGCCAGATTGCCTGTGTAAGTTTTGGCATTGCT
Organism: Hydrocarboniphaga daqingensis; assembly: GCA_943362175.1. Taxonomy (GTDB): domain Bacteria; phylum Bacteroidota; class Bacteroidia; order B-17B0; family Aurantibacillaceae; genus UBA4416. Next base: position 53,748 of record CALRIU020000021.1, read on the forward strand.
GAGGGCATTAAAATGAACACGGGTTCCGCTATTGACGATCTGTGGGGAAAAGACATAAGCGCTGTCAAAACCATTAGGAGGAACGGACACTTTCAGGCGGTTGGCTTTGTCATAATAATTTATAGTAAAATTATAGTAGTTCAATTTATGCCTCACAGGAATACTCGATAAAGCATTATAGGGACAACTCTTCAGATAGATGCGGTAAAAGCCGGGAGCCAATGTCGGGTTGGTGCCGGTATAATTCTCGCTTCCGGAGAACAGAATAGTTTTTCCTGTTTTAAGATCATAGATATTGTAAACATAGTTCGAGCCGCTATTCTGATAGAGTGTTAAAGTACTCTCGCAGCCATCCGGCAAGTGAACATCAATGAAGCGCCTGGCCTCTTCCAGGGGCTTTATAACGCCCTGCACATACTGTACTTTTACGTTTACACCATTTTGTTTTCCGGACAGGCAAGAGCCAATCACATTGCCTTTCACATCTGTGAAGGTTACTTCTTCCACTCCGTTCTCATCGCGGGTAATTTCTTTCAGGGCGATTTCCCCGGCATTGGGATAAAAAGCGGGATTGACCTGCCCGGTATAGTCGTTACCAGTAAAAGCCATCACCAGGTCGTTCATGGTCCAGCTTCCACCATAGCCGAACATGTAATTTAACTCTCCTGCGGTGGGCATGATAAAGGAGAATTGCTCGTGCCCACTGCCATGCCCGAGGTAATGCCCGGCTTTGGACATTTTTTTGACATCCGTGGTGTTCAGTGAATTGTATTCAACCCTGTTATAAGGATTTTGTGCTGCTGCTACAAATGGTTCAATATTATTATTGTTGCTGTAATACCAACCAAGCGAACCCATCGTGGATTGGTCAGGAGTAACGGGATTACTCTGCTCACCACTTCTCCCTTCCTGATCCGGCATATCAAAATGCTCATAGGTATAAGCATTTCCTTTGTTGTCACCATTCATAAATCCGTCCTGGTAGCAAAGCTCAGAGGTAAATGCAGGAGCAGGCAGGGATTGAAGCACTGCCCGGCCATAAGCATCATAAATCGTTTGAGTGACAATAACATTGTTTTGAGACACATTTCTTGCCAATGATTGAGTAGGCCTGCCCATGTTATCAAAATAATCCTTCGATTCCGAAACGACATTACCTGCACCGTCGTAGATGGTGTTCTTTGTCCAGTTTTTAGTATCGCCGCAAACGTTATAAATACCATCCAGTTGGTTAGGCGCTATCGTCAGCGGCCCGATTATGTGGATGATTCCGCCCAAGAGACGGATGCGCCCCGCCAGGTTAAATTCAGGATTGAGTGTGGTTGTGTAGACCTTGGTTCCGTTAATACTAACGTAGAACTGGTCTTCCACCCGCCCGATCCGGATCCTGTCCCCGGAATGAACATCCAGGCTGCCTATAACCCGTTCGCTGTTATGCACAGCGTAGAGTTTTCCCTCAGATACTTCTATGCCATGTCCGTAATTGGTTGTCCTGTCAGGCAGCGAAAACTCCTGCAGGGTAAAATCAAAATCATTGTCCATGTCAGGGAGTACAAATTCGTACCAGCCTGCAGAGCCACTCTTCACATAGCTGGTTGTTGTGGCAGAGGCCGGAAGTGTAGGGTCGATTTTTGCAATGGTGTTTTCATCAAAGAGCAGGTTCTGCACGTCCACCCAATTGGTTTTTTGCCCGATTGTGAATGCCAGCTTAACGGTATCGATGTATAGGGAATCGGTTACCGATACTGAGTAGTCGCCTGGTGCAAGATCATAAAGCACACTCGCTTGCGATCCGTTGCTCCAGGTGTAACGGTAGGGAGGCAGGCCGTATTTTGTGTTCAGCTCAATAAAGCCGGTATTTTGATCGTAGGCCGCACCATCGAGCTTAAAGGCACTGGTCTGGATGCGGGCGTAAAAAGACAGCTGGAGGTTGAGCAGGCTCGTATTGTAAGTCTTCATCGCTACTTCCATACGAAGGGTATTAGTGTCCGTCCGGTTTTCAGTGTACATCAGAATATCGTTTTTAAAATACTCGTACTTGTCCGGTTTTTTCACCATCATCAGCTTATCGTTTGTAGCACCAGCTCCCAGGGAGGCCAGGACAACGCCGTTTGAGTATATGTAAAGCAAGCCGTTATTAAACAGGAAGCCCCGCTTGATGTCTGTGTAATGGCGGGTTTTCGAAGTATCTGCCACATCGAGGCCAAAGGCGAAAGAGGTAGTAGTATTGCGCAGCTTATACTGGATACCTCCCGATTCGTTGTTCTTGAGTATGTTGAGGGTATTCACCCCGGCATTACCCCATTGGGTTCCGTCTGCTGTTTTGGTAATCGTTGATGAATTGACGGCAATACCGATTGGGTTTTGCCATACAATGTCCACTGCCATCGCACTCCGGCAGATCGTAAACAGTGTTATTATTAAAATAATCCTTAACATATACTCAATTTTTTAGTTAGTGTTTGATAAACTTAATGGAGAGGAGAGTTGCCCGTTGGTGTTTTCTACTTTCAGTTCGACAGCATAAGTACTGATACCCACGTAGGTGCCCAGGCTCAGGTACACTGCTCTTCCTTTGCGCTCATAGGCAGTTCCATCAGGAAAGCTACCGCTCTGATCGAATACAAAGGTTTTATCCAGGTAATTTGCCGTTCCGGCAGTCGGGCCCATCTTTACATGAAACTTCGATGTACTTGTGCTATCGTTTAAAACAAACACCACTTTGTAAATCACCTGGGTTGTTGGTTTAAAATCAAGATCACCTACACCCATTGTCTGATCTCCGGGTTGAACAATCATGATCATGCTGAGGGAATCAGCAGGCAAAGGCGTTTGTGAAAAAGCACCTTGGCTGTATGCCAAAGCTGCCATCCACCCAATTATTAGAAAAACCGTTTTCATCATGTTGAAGTCTGTTAAAATTTATCTGCTGTAGTTATACTCTGATTTAGATACCTGCTTCAGACCTTGTTTGGTTTCCTTATAGGTAGAACTGATGCGCCCGGCATTATCATAAATAAATTTGGTCGCAAAGTTTTCCTCATCCAGAATCGCCGTTACCAGGCCTGTTTTGGAATCATATACACTGGAGGTTAATGGTGTACTGAGGTTGTGAACCCTGAAATCATCGAAATAAACAGGTCCTCCCGTTGTGGTAGCGGATGGGGTGTTTTTGCAGCCGAATTCCACAGTTGTGGCACCTGACACACCGGAATTAATTTTCAGGTCCAGGTTGAACAGGTACCAGCTTCCTACCTGGGTGACGCCCGGATCACCTAATTTGATTTGAACGGACGTGATGGCAGTGCCGCCACTGTTTTTAATGGTTCCATACAGGATGGCGTCCTGCACATTAGAGGCATGCACCCATACGCTACTCCTGTAAGTCGTATAATCGAACTCTGTGCCATAAGCGCCTTTAAACTGGAAGCCTGTTTGATTGGCAGCACATTTAGAACTGTATTTTCCGGTATGGGCAAAAGTGGAAGACGGGAATTGCGTTGCAACACCAGCCACTTCGCCGTCAAAATAATTCGGGTCATTGGATTTGTCTTCGGCGCCTGAGTAACACCAGCCGGTATAGGCTGAGTTTGGCTGACCAGCAATTTCAAAAGCATTCCCGTATCCATATTTGACAGATGATTTCATGCCGTTGATGTCTTTTGATTCCAGGAGCTTTGAATAGCGGTCGTATAAGGTGGCCTCGGAAGTTTTGATCCAGTGTGAATTTTGAGTTGGCAGGGACCAGTTGTAAGCCACATAATCGCTGTTCTTGATCGTGCCGTCCTCATCCACAATGGACTTCCATTGGTAGGACTGGAAAGGCAGGAACACGTTACCATCCAAGTAAGGGAGGTTGAGTGCGGTACCTGGCGCTACATTCTGATAGGCATTGCTTGTGCTATTGTATGCCCTGTAATTCTGCGCTTTTGACCAGGTAGTGATGGAGGCATCGAGGAGCTTTTTGTTATTTGCCTGGTCATACACGTAGGAGTATTGTTCAGCAGGGGCGATCATCATATTCTTGCTCTTCGGGTCATACACCTTAGAACCCATTTCTGTATATTTCGTGTAAGCGGGCACGGTGTAGCTTTCGTATTTTTCCTGGTTGCCATAAGTGGTGATAACCCTGGTCGGCGCTCCTGTCAGGTAATCATATTCCTTAAATTCCTGCCGGGATGTGATCCCGTTTTGTGTAGAGCTGACAGACTTTAAGATGTTAGGATACTTTATCTTGTTGGTTTGTAACAAACGGAAAAGATACCAGTCCTGGATGAGGTTGCCAGAATTGTCCTCTGTGTGATTGCTTTTCATGTATTCGTACAGAAAGGTGGTTTCTGCGTATTTGCCAAGGTTATTGGCGTAGTCGTTCGCAGAATTGTCTGTGTACTCGTAAACTGTTTTGCTGATCAGGTGATCTTTCGTGTTATAGGATTTAATTGTGTCCAGGTTCCCGATCATGGCCGTTTTATTAATGATCGTGAAGTTGGCGGAAAGATGGTTGTAGTATTTGTAGTAATCTTTGAGGCCGCTACTGCTATGTTCGGAGTTATATTGACCTCCCGCTATAAGGTTCTTTTGATAGGAAATCATATTCACATGAGGGGTCACAAAATGGAAAACGGTCTTGTTGGTTTCCTGGAATACGCCTTCAAAGCGTCCATTGGTTACTGTGACATAGGAGTATAGGATAGGTGTAACGGGATGATCCTGCAAGTCGTAAAAGGAATAATAATGTCCCGCTCTGGCATGCTCAGGCTCATAGGTGCAAACGCCGGAAGAGATGGTTTTCCCTGGTATAATCTTAGTATAGTCATACCTGGTACAATAGCTATTGCCGTTTTCGTCTTTGATCTTGATCTCTTTTGTGCGGATTCCACCGCCATATTTTTGCGAAATAGTATTATTATAAATGTCAATTCCATTAAGAGAAGAATAAGTGTCACGCTCATAATTAACTTCAATTTCAGAGCCTAGTGGCGTAGTAATTTTCTTCAATGACCACTGATCACCTCCGGAAGTAGGTTCATGCCCTGTTGTGGCATTGACTCCATTGGGGTTGTATATATTCCAGTCGTCCCATTTATTGATGTCGTAATTCGGGTTTTCTGTCAATGACGATAGATTGCCATAATCAAACACATAGCCCGGCATGATTCGCGCGTTCTGCGCGGACATAAAATCAACTGACATCAGTGTGAGCTTGCCTTTTCTCAGGCTGAGATCTACCGAAGAGCCATCGTCACTGTTATAGACCGGGGTGGTGCCGTTGCTGTTGTAGTCAAAGGAGTTCCAGGTTTTGTTACACAAACCGTAAGAATAATTGAAGTGGTATTTATTGATCTGGTTTTGTTTCAGGAAATTACTGATCGCCGTCGGAGCCAGGTCAAAATTATCCAGCACATTTGCGTAGGTATCGTTATTGTGCAAGGTCCCTGCTCCTTGTCCTGAATTGAATGAAGCATCAAGCCCCATTCCACCCGAGCCCGTTGATGTGGTCAGCGTATTATAGTCTTCGTTCGTGAGGATATAAATATCATCCAGCTTTAGGGTGCTGGAGCAATCTGTCACCGTTCCATCCCCGGCATCAAGGCCATCGGTGTCATGAAAGCTCTTTCCGTCTGTCTTATAACTTTTGGCAAATAAGGCCGTATGTGTGCGGGTGGAGATCTTATTGAGGTAATACGTTTCCTTCACGCCTTTTTTCATAGAGAAATTATCTGTACCCGACAAGGCAAAGGAATGGTATGGCGTTCTCCACATATAATTGCTGGCGAATTTGCCGTAGTTGAACTGTACCCAATAGCCCCAATCTTCGCTGTCGATCAAACCGATGGTTCCCCTATCAATAAAATCCGAGCCTGTGATGCCGGTTAATAGCCACATGGTTGCGTAAGGATTGGGGTTGTATACTCTGCAGTGTGTGTTGCCCTGATCAAAGCGTGTATATTCGCTTTTATTGTAAACCGGGATCGTGTAATGATAGGTAAGGCCGTCTTCCCTGGTAATGGTAAATCCTCCTATGCCTTCAGAAGGCAAGCCGTTCCGGTTGAAAAGCGATCCGGATTCCATAAATCCTTGCGTTTTAGCAGTATTGGTGCTGATCTCTGTGTTGGTGTACCACTGGATATGCCTCCCATGCACCAGGTTGTTATTGTACAGGCCATTCCTTACAGGCTCGGTTTTAAGAGCAGGATTGTATCCGGTACGGCCGAAATCGTAAGCTTTGGCATCGTTAATAAGAACAATACCCTGATTTAAGAAGTACAATGGTGTGAAGGCAAAAGCCGGACTGTTCAGATTCCCGCCAATCACAGGATAGGTGTAGGAATTGGACGGATCACCGGTATATTTAAAATTGACTTTTCCACTCTGATAACCAAAATTTGAAATACTATAAGAATCGTGATAGGTGCCGGAGGCCACCGCATTACTGAATGAGCCCATGTCCTGCCTATAAGGAGTTATCCCACCACTGACACCGCTTGATTTGACACTGAAGGCGTCATAAGCGATGCCGGTTGGATTGACATTGCTCGCATAGGAACCCTGGTCATAATGCATAAACATATCAGACGATGGAACATTGCTAACCGGGGTGCCATCTCCTGAATTATAATAAATATTAATTAAGTCGGAATTAGTGGGTTGGTTTGCAGTGCCGTTAAACACATAAGTGGAATGGTCATGGACCGATGACTGATAACCCCTCCCCATACCGTCGAGGTGAAGCGACCCGTATTGTTTCTCGGAAGTGGTTTGGTCAAAATAGTACTTGAAGGCTGTTTTTCTACCGATGCCTAAAAATCCTTTCTTCTCAATGTTTGCCTCAATATTCCATCCTCCGTTCCGCTCTTTATTCAGGGCATTTCCGGCAGCGCTAATGGTGGCCGCAGTTTGTATGCCATTATAAGCGAGCTGTAGTAAAGAGCCTGCGGGACCGCCCCAGATAGAGATCATATTATTCATGTGCTTGCCCATACTTTGGGCCATATCATCAATCGAATATTTCAACGAACCATTTGAATAGGTCAGTCCGACACTACTTAACCCGACTTGCTTTTTTGTTCCCCAGCCAAAATGGAGATCGCTCAGGCTCACGGTACCACCTTTTCCTTTTTCCGAATCGTAGTATTCTGTGTACATCAGGAAGTTTCGCACGTAGGCTGAGCCGCCACCGTTGGTCACATTGGTGGTGACTTGTTCGCCATTAAAATCATCCGGGTACATGGACACATTCCGGTCCACGACGCCAGGATTTAACGACCATCCCAAACCAACCCAGGAGGATTCTTCGTCCAGCTCGATCCCAGCATGGTAAGAAAGGGGCATCTGAAATCCGCCTTCCGGCGAAGGCACATTCAGTAAAGGAATGTTGTAACTAAAATCGCCTGTGATCAGGTCAACCATATCGGTGGTGTTGAACTCCTCGTAAGCGGCAAACTCCGGCTGGGTGGCATCACCTGTTAAACCATAACTGACTGTCGGTAATACCGACTGGCCAATAAAAATGGTAAGTAAAAAATAGACTTTGCTGTTGTGAATGAGTGTTTTCTTCTTCATAAGATTAAATCAAAATTGAGTTCAGGGGCCTTTAAAATATCTGTTTTGCGAAAGGTAAATAAGAATTGATCGGAGGTGCAGGTTATAAAATCTTTTACCGCAACATCATAGCGGTTTGCGACTTCAGGCGCATCGTTTTTAAATACCAGGAGAATATTGGTGGAACTGGTCATGCCGTATAACCTTGGATAGCTGTAGTCCACCAGCTTGTAGTTATGACCATAATCGTCTGTTAGCCTCACGTATTGCTCAAGGCCGAAAGACACCCGTTTTTGAAGTTCACCAAAATCGGTTCCGGGAATCTGTTGTGAAAAAAGGTCTTTACCTAACCAGGACACACAGAGATTGAAATATAAATATTCTTTGTGGGCTTTTCTAAGACTGTCGATATGAATACTACTATCGCGTTTAGCCAGGTATTGTGCAGCAATCAGATCGGAAGGTTTAAAATAAACTTTATAAGTAAATCCAGATGCGCTGTCGGCTACTACGAGTTTATTCTGAGGGTCATTCAGGTAACTTAGCAGTTCGGTTTTCCCTATCGGTCTCTGACAGCCTGGCAAAAGTTGCAAGATCAGTACGGCAAGTATATGTAAAACCACCAGGCGCATTATTTTCCAGGCTTATTCAGGATATTGATAATTTCATCTGTTATATCAATGGTCTCATCAGCATAAACGACACTCCCGGTAGCATTTGCCCCAAGCACGACGCTGTAGCCTTTGTCCTTGGCATACCTGGCGATGACCTTGTTGATTTCCTCGATGGCTTTCTCAGTCACTTCAATCTGTTCCTTTTTAAATTTCTCGTCATTAATAGTGGAAAAATGCTGGTACCGGTCCTGCATCATGCGCAGTTCTGTTTCCGCACTCTGGATCTCCGCAGTATTCATACTGCTTTTGTTCTTCTCATATTCCCTGAGCTTAATCTGAAATTCCTGGCTAAGGGTATCGGCTTTGCCTTTTAGTTCAAGCTCTTTTGCCTGGAGCTTTTTAGCGGCCTGTTCGATGCCGGGATAGGAACTAATAACCTTTGTGTTATCGACACAGGCTACTTTTGCCTTTTTTGTAAAAAGAAAATAGGCCATTATACACAGAGCAAGGCCGAACGCAATATTGAGGAGTTTTTGGGAGTTCATAAATAGGCTAGACTATTATATTGTTATATCGCTGTTTTTAGATTTCGCCACATGAATTAGCTGTAAAAAATACACCATTTTTTTATAAATAGATGTTCAAGAATATTTTTTAGCGTCTTTGCGAAACAAGCCTGAAAACAAGGCAGAGGTTATTTTTGGATTAATATGGACTTAGATTTCAGAGGGCGCGTAAAGTAACATACTTTAATCAGTAAAAACAATACTTCATAATGATGATTTTATCAACCAGCAAAGTTTTGATAAACTCAAGAATCATCTTCAAGAAATCTAAATATAGATTTCGTGTCGTCAAATTGCTCAAAATCCTCGATCAGATATTTTTGATGTACTTTTTCATTAAACATGTTTATTGCTATAGTACCACAGCAACAAAATGGACAAAAAGCCAACGTGTAAATTATTTTATACCATATCGGAAATGAGTTCATCATTGAGTTTGCTAATGCATACAAGGTAGAAACACCTCCGATTAATATACAGAATTTTAAATTACCGCTCCCAATCAACACAGGTATGGTTCCGCCCAAAAAGCAAATACACACAGTTGAAAATATATTGGCTACATAAAACAGAATCGGAAAATCCAATGCGCACTTATTGGATATTGCTTGCCCTAATAAGGGAGGATCTGACGTACAAATCAGTATGAATAAATTCTCTAATAACCATGAAGAACCAATCGTAATTAACGACCCCAGAATAACAGAAAGCAGGTTAAAGGTTTTCATATTGCCAAAAGTATAACAAACAAAAGTGCTAACCAATTGGTTAGCACTTTTGTTTGTTAAAAATCGTCTATTTGGTTTAAATAGTTTGATGAACGATCAGGAAAAAGAAGATAAACTTAAGTTGCAGAAGCGATTTGGGGCTCATTTGGTTAAGCTTAGAGAATCCAAAGGATTAACAGCTGCTGAACTCGCCAGGTTGTGCTATATGGAACGTTCCAGCATCGCCAGGCTTGAAACAGGAAGGACTAATCCGTCTTTATTCGTCCTACGAAAATTAAGCATAGGCTTAAAATTGGAAATTGAAGAGTTGTTACGTGATTTTCGGTAATGCCACAATCCTTCCTCTATAAAAACACATAGCTCATCTAACTTTCCACATTGCTCCGCTATAGCACCCTAATTGCTCCACATAAACATTGTGTAGCGTCCTGTATCGTCCTGAAATAAGTTGACAGTGTTGGTTATTAATCCTGAAATAGGTTAACAGTGTGACGCGTCCCGAAATAAGTTGACACGCGAGAGTACGAAATTGCCGCGAGACAAAAAGGGCGGTTTACCGCCCTTTTTTTAATAAAATATAGTATAGATTTGCTAAACCACACGATTCCCTGTCTTTGATTGTACTTATGGAAATACTATTGATCTTAACTGGCTTATGCATTGGATTTATTCTTGCTTATGCCATATTTCACTTAAACAAGAATAAAAGCGTTTCAAAAACTGAATATGACGATTTAAACCAAAAATTTAACGACGCAGGAACTACGTTGAGGGTTGCTGAAGATCGACTTTCGGCAAAGCAACAGGAACATTCAACCTTAAGTACAAAATTTGATGCTGTGGAAATTGAATTAATGACTACTAAAACTAAAGCCGCCTCATTTGAAACAACCGTGCAAAATGAGCAGCAAAGGCATAGCGAACTGGCGAAATTGTTAGATGATCAAAGCAAACAAAGCCTTACGTTACAAACCGAGATTAACGCTTTAAAACAAATAAACTCTGAGCTTACGGCCAATATTAAAGCATTGGCTGAGAATTTAAGCGAACAAAAGGGATTAGTTACAAAATTGCAGCAGGATGCCGAACAATTAACTAAAAAGCAAACAACATTGCTTACAGAAAACAGCAAACTAACGGCCCAACATGCTCTGCTAACTGAAAGTATACAAACTCAAAAAGAGTCCATTGAAAAGCAGATTTTACAGATTGAGCAACTAACACAGGCAAACACCCAGTTAACTGCCGAGAATAGTAAGCTACAGGCCAATAACACTTCGCTTATTGAAAAACAGGCAACGCAAAAAGAAGAAATGCTGGAAATGCAGAAAACCTCGCATTTACAATTTGAAAAGATAGCAAATCAGATCCTTGAGGAAAAATCGGGCAAATTTACTGAGTCAAACAAAACCAATATAGAAGCGCTATTAAAACCTTTAGGAGAGAACATTGAAGGCTTTAAAAAGAAGGTAGAGGAAACTTACGATAAGGAATCGAAACATCGTTTTTCGTTAGAGGAAAAAGTAAAGGAGCTGATTGAGCAAACCAATAAAGTAAGCGCCGAAGCCAACAATCTCGCCACTGCCTTAAAAGGGCAGGCAAAAAAACAGGGCAATTGGGGTGAAATGATACTGGAGAGCATTTTGCAAAAATCCGGGCTTGTGAAAGATCGTGAATATTTTTTGCAGGCAACTATAAAAGATGAAGAGGGCAATAACTTAAGGCCTGATGTATTAGTTAAGTTGCCGGATAACCGGATCATAATTATTGATTCCAAAGTTTCGTTAGTAGCATACGATAGATTTTCATCGGCTGATACCACTGATGAGCAATCAATTCATTTGGTGGAGCATCTTAAATCCATCTATAGCCACATTGATAGCCTACACGATAAAAAATATGATAACCTTGAAGCCTCGTTGGATTTCACTATGATGTTTATTCCCATTGAGCCGGCCTATTTGATTTCTATACAAACCGACCAGGATCTTTGGGCTTATGCCTATTCTAAACGCATATTATTAATTAGCCCTACCAACCTAATTGCCTGCCTCAAATTAATGGCGGATTTATGGAAGCGTGAGATGCAAAGCAAGAATGCACAGGAGATTGTTAACCGCGGTGAAAAGCTATATGAAAAATTTGTAGGGTTTGCTAAAACTATGGAAGATATTGGCAAAGGTCTCGGAAAAACCCAGGAAGCGTATAACACAGCGGTGAGTCAGCTTAGTTCTGGTAGCGGCAACCTGGTTGGTCAGGCCATGAAATTAAAGGGGTTAGGGTTGAAGTCCAGCAAAGAATTGCCCCCTAGTTTATTGCCAACAGACTTTGAAGCCGATGAAAAAGAGAGAGAAATAAAAAATGATGACCAGGAATAAATATGTATATAAGCAGAGTAAAAATCAAAAATTTCAGGCTTCTACGAGATAGCGTTTTAGACCTTGATGAAGCCAAGAGAAAGGAGTTATCCTTATTAATAGGCCGGAATAACAGTGGAAAAACTTCCTTCATAACTCTGTTTGATAAGTTCTACAGGAAATTAAGTTTTACGTATGATGATTTTTCGTTGTATTTAAGAAAGGATATTTTAGGAATTAAAGCTGATACAGATGTACATTCCCTATCTATTCAGATGATAGTGGAAATTAAATATTCTAAAGAAGACAATTTGGAGCATATATCAGATTTTATATTAGACCTAGATCCAGATATTAATACAGTAAAAATCCTTTTCGAGTGTTTGATTAACAAAAAGCTCCTTCTAAATGATCTCAAAGGGATTACAAACGTTGAGCGTTTCATACAAAAAAATCTATCCAGCTACATAGAAACAAATGTTTACGTTTTTGATAAAGATGAAAACCTACTTCCTGCAAATAGACACTTATTAATAAAAAAAGAATCTAGGTCCGTCGAAAACCTGATAAATTTTCAGGTTATACATGCAAAACGTGATGTTGCAAGTTCTGAATCTCACACACAAGACAAAAGAGTTTTGTCTGGTCTTACAACAAAACATTTCAACAAAGAAAACAAAGTATCTATAGAAACATTTAATAAAATTAATGAGTCTATACTTCAAATGGATAAAGACCTTGATGACAGGTATAAAGAGTACTTTGAAGCGTTTCTAAAAAACTCTAAAGACTTTTTGGGTATTGCAGATATAAAGGTCATTTCAGATTTGCAATCACAGGAAATTCTAACAAATTATTCAAGAATTGTGTATGGCGAAACAGATAAATATTTACCCGAGCACTTAAACGGCCTCGGATACATGAATATTTTGTTTTTGATATTACAAATAGAAATTAAAAAGAACTTTTTTGTAAACGAGAATAAGGACATTAATCTATTATTTATTGAAGAACCTGAAGCACATACACATCCCCAGATGCAGTATGTTTTTGCTAATAAAGTAAAAGATCTTCTTTCTACCGTCAACAATCTTCAAACTATAATTACTACTCACTCATCGCACATTGTATCTCAATGCTCATTTGAAGATATAAGGTATATGAAAAATGAAGTGGACAATATAAAGATAAAGAACTTCTATAAGGAGCTAGAAATTAAATACAAGGGAGAGGAAGATTACTTTAAGTTTCTAAAACAATACCTAACCATTCAATCCTCTGAGCTTTTCTTTGCTCAAAAGATAATCTTTATTGAAGGCGTTTCCGAAAGAATGCTATTACCCTACTTCATAAGTAGAATTGATACTGAAAAGAAAGCCGATGAAGCCCATATACCGTTATCTTCTCAAAATATATCGGTTTTAGAGGTTGGCGCCAATGCCAGAGCTTTTGATCATTTCCTTGAATTTTTGGATATAAAAACGCTTGTAATTACAGATATAGATGCTACTAAAAAAGTAACCGCAGAGGTGAAGGATGGTAAACAAGGAAAGAGTTATTATGAGGCTTGTGAAACAAAAGAGGCTGTAAACACAAGTAATTATACTTTAAAACATTATTTAAACGCACCAGAAATAGACGATGCCAGTTTCTCTAAATGGTTTGAAGATCTGAAAAATCATGTGTTACAAAAGCCGGACGCAGTTATATTTCTTGCTTATCAAGAAAAAGAAAAAGGGTATCACGCAAGGAGCTTTGAAGATGCATTTATCAATTTAAATCTGGAAAAAATAAAAGAAAAAAGAGATGAGATAAAGGGACTTAAGAAGAAAGATAAACTGGATTCCGAAGCCAATATCTATAATCTAACTCAGGAAATACTTGAAGGTAAATCTGACTTTTCATCTTCTATATTATTCCTGGCATTATCTAAAGAAGAGGTTAAATGGGAAATTCCAAACTATATTAAAGAAGGCTTATTATGGATAGCAAAATAGCACCAATTGACCAAATAAAGGCTTGTCTGGTCGATGGTCAAAATTTTGTCCTTCAGGGGGGCGCTGGTAGTGGGAAAACAGAAACGCTTAAGCAGGTTTTAGAATTTATATCAACCACTTATCCTACCAAAAAAGTGGCGTGTATTACGCACACCAACCTAGCTGTGGACGAAATTAAGTCGAGAGTTGAAGGGAATTATACAATTAGCACTATACACTCCTTCTTAAATGATCTGATAAAAGATTATAAAAAGAACATTCATAAGATAATCTATGAAATTTTCAAGCTGGAAAAGGTAGAAAGAAAAGATATTGGTTTTAACGATAACAACGAAACTGTACAAAAGAAAGCGGAACACGAAAATTATAAGAAATTACACGAGAAATATTCATCAGCTCTATTTACAAGAAAGAAAGAAAAGGAAGGGAAAGTAGAGGGAAAAAGGGAATATGACAAAGATCCGGTTACATTCAACACGGCATTAAATGCTAAAATTGACTTACTGAACTTAGAAACTTTAAAGGTAATAGAGGCAAAGGATTACAACTCGATAAAATATAACGAATCGCGATTTAATAATTTCGAAGATCTTAGCTTTGGTCACGACAGCCTGATTGATTTGTCATATCACCTTTTTAAAAACTATGAAATTTTAAGTAGAACATTACAGGATAAATTCGATTTTATTTTTGTTGATGAATATCAAGACACAAATGAGAAAATCGTGGAAATATTTCTAAAAATCATTCCGAACACGACAAAAACTACCATTGGATTGTTTGGCGACTCAATGCAATCTATTTATGAGGACGGTATTGGGGATGCAGAAAGTTATGTGGATGGCGGCTACCTGAAAAAAGTAATTAAAGAAGATAATTACCGGTGTTCTGAAGAGGTTATTGATTTTATTAATATTTTAAGAAATGATAGACTGAAACAAACAGTCGCTTTAAAAATTGGTAATGAGGGGAATACCGAAGATCCTTCAAAGAGAAAAGGACTCGTAAAAATGTATTATTCTATTTACCCTGTAAAACCCAATCAATTTAGCTCACAAGATGACAAACAAAAATATATTGCGGCTTTAAATACCCTAATCAAAAAAGTTGATGATCTGCATCCAGGATTTAAAAAATTAATGCTTACTAATAAATCTATTTCAACGGAAGTTGGATTTAAAAATCTGTATGAAGTTTTTGATTCCAGATATCTGGATGCTAAAGAATATATCGATAAAGATTTAATGAAGTTGCAGTTGCTTGACCTGGTGGAACTTTGTAACGCTTATACTGGTAAGGCACAAAACCTTAATTATATTTTAACTGAACTTAAAAAATCGGGCTTTTCAATTAAAACGATTGAAGATAAAGCAAAAGTAAAAGACCAATTTGATTCAATTCTTAACTCTGATGAAAGTGCTATTACTACTTTAAATAAAGCTTTTGATTATAAAATTATCAAAAAAGCAGATAAATATTCCGAGTACATCGCTAAAAAGGACTCATTTTTGGCTGACATGAACGCTAATGTAGTATTTCAAGACTTCAAGAAACATTATAGTGACGGGCGTAACACACATGCCCGGATTATAGAGGCTAAGCCTGATTTAACAGAAGAAGAATTTAAAGACCTGGAAAAACTTTTAAAAAAAGAAAGATTTTATATTGATTTATTTTCAGATAAAATCAAATTCGGGGAGATTCTAAAATATTTCGAATATATAAATGAGAACACCGACTACATTACCATGCATAAAACAAAAGGATCAGGTATTGAAAATGTTTTAGTAGTACTGGACGAGTATTTTTGGAGCGCCTATAACTTCACTAGCATATTTGATCCTGCGAGCGACGCTGAAAAAAGACTTAAAAATCTAAAATTGATTTACGTAGCATGCTCAAGGGCAAAAACAAATTTAATATGTTTGAAACTGATTAAACAAGAGGAAGAAGCCTTGATAAAGGCTTTTGTTCCTGAAGCAATTAAAATTTAGAACTCGCTGCGGAAAGAATAATATTAAAATGACCCCTGACCAAATTAAAATACTCCGCGATCATTCTCCCAGCATTCTGTTGTTGAAGGCGCAGAATGCGCCGCTCATCCTAAGTTTCTTATATCGTGAGCTTTTAAGCGTCAACATCATCCGAAAAACCAATACGGAACTAATACGTAAGTTATCGGATGCTTTGGAAGCGGAAGAAACGGTAGAAGAAGATGGTGTGGAAGTGAACTTATTGGAGGATTCTGCTATTCGGGCTAAAAGGTATTTGGAATTGTGGACTAATAAGGGCTATTTGCTTAAGGCGCCAGATGAAACTGGGGAGCATTGGCACGAACTAACCACCGATACCATAAAAACACTTCGTTGGGTAGAGGAACTAATTAACAGGCAGCGCTTTGTAGGCGCTAATTCTCGATTCAAGGATATTTTTCAAAAAATAAAAAAGCTTGTAAATAATTCGACCACCGATCCTAAAAAAAAGATTGAGGAGCTGGAAGAACAAAAAAAGGAATTGCAAAAGCAAATTGACTATATAGAACAAACCGGTAAAGTAGATACACTTGATAGCACCCAAATAGAAGAAGAGTTCCTGGAACTAAACCGGCAAGCAAAATCTCTATTAGCAGATTTCAGGGAAGTAGATGAAAATTTTAAAAACATTGCACGCGATATTTACGAAAAACAAAGCGCACAGGTCTATTCAAAAGGAGGTCTATTAGGGCTAGCACTAGACTCCTGGGGAGAACTGAGACAAAAAGACCAGGGGAAAAGCTTTTATGCATTTTGGGAGTTTCTTCAGTCGGATGCCAGTAAAGAGGAATATAAAAACCTTATAGATACTTTATACGGCTTGCTCGAATCGCGTAATATTGAGCAAAGCAGCGACCAGTTTCTGAGATTTCTGAAAAGGTATCTGCATGATTATGGCAAAAGGGTGCTTGAATCGAATGATAAGCTGGCAGAGAAGCTAAACAGGCTATTGGCTGAAAAGAGCCTTATGGATCGCAAGCGGGCAATGGAGTTAATACAGGAGATCAGGCATCTGGCCTTAAAAACAATGGATATAACGCCGGAAGGTACCTTTATTGAACTGGAAGTTTTTGAAGCTGAAATGAACTTGCCCTTATCCAGAAAATTAAATTATGGACAGCAGGAAGACTTGATCAGGAGGCAACCAGGCGAAACGGAAGAAGATTATGGAGCACCGGATTTTACTTTGTTGTATAAACAGTTTGTTGTCAATAGAAAAAATCTGGAATCCAACATTCGTTCCATACTGAATGAACAGAATGAGGTGAGCTTGGCCGAAGTTATTAGTAAACATCCTTTAGAAAAAGGCCTATCCGAAGTAATTACCTATTTTTCAATTGCTACCCAACAGCCAAGAAGCATTATACAGGAAGATCAACAGGAATTAATTGTCCTTGATAAAAGTGGTAGAAACATGCATGTACCAAAAATTATATTCAAACGATGATACAAGAAATAGAAAATGAATCTGAAGTACCCTATGCGGGCGCTCTTGTAAAACTGCTTCAGGGTGTAGTATATAGCGATGAAGAAAAATATTGGGGCACTATTATTTTGCACCAGGTTAATATTGCCCGGTATTTTATACAAATGAACATAGAACTAGTGTTAAATGAACAAGAGGGCTTTACTTTTCTCAGGCAAAAAATAAGTGATACCGAAGAAAAGGAAAGCAGTGTGCCCCGACTTATAAGAAAACGTGGATTAACTTATGAGCAAACACTGCTCTGCGTAATGTTGCGTGAGTGGATGGAAGAATTTGATGCCAGAACTACGGAAAGCGGAAAATTGTTTGTTACTCAAAAAGATATAAGGGAGCGTGTAGAAGTTTTTTTTAAAGACCCCACAAATAAGTCGAGATTACAGAAACAGCTTAATGCTTGCATTGAACAAGCAGCTAACTCATTGGGATTGCTGAAAAAGAACCGGGAAGATGAAATGGATTCTGAAAACACACAATATGAAGTGAAACGGATTGTAAAAGCCATGATAAGTAATGAAGTGCTGGAAGAGATAAAAAGCAAGTTAAATCAACATATAAGCAATAATGGAGAAACATCTTAATCTGGAACCTGGTTTCCGGCTGGATTACATTGAATTGTATAACTGGGGTACTTTTGATAGCAGTGTGGAGCGGTTGGTACCTGGATGTAACACATCCTTATTAACCGGCGCTAATGGCTCAGGTAAAACAACTATTGTGGACGCCCTCCTTACCTTACTTGTGCCTAACACAAAACGTTTTTATAACCAGTCCTCGGGGGCAGAACAAAAGAAAGAGCGGGATGAAACCTCGTATGTTTTAGGATATTATGGTAAAAGCATAGAAGAGGAAGGCTCAGAAGCAAAAACCCAGATGTTGAGAAAACGAACAGATTGTTCAGTTTTGCTTGGCTGTTTTTTCAATGCCGCTACTGGAGTATATATTTCGCTGGTACAGGTACGCTGGTTTAGCAATACCGAATTAAAGCGGGCCTATATAGTATCTCCTCATAAGTTTACCATTAAGGAACATTTTAACAACATTGATACCAGGGGTGACTGGAGAAAACAACTAAGAAAACAATATACTAAAACAGAAGTCAATGAAGCATTTTCGTCTTACAGCGAGGTATTTATGCATCATTTTGGCATGCGTTCCGAAAAAGCGCTATCACTGTTTAATTTAACGGTGGGAATTAAAGTGATTGGTAACCTTAATGAATTTATACGGGTAAATATGCTCGAAGAGGGCGAAACAGAGGAAGAGTTCCAGCAGCTCCGAGAAAACTTTCAGAATCTTATTGAAACGGACCGAAATATAAAAAAGGCTGAACAGCAAATCGAAATGCTTAGTCCAATTGTGACAAAAGGAGAAACTTTTAATAACGTAAATACAGAAATAAACGATATAAAAGAATTACAGAACGCCGTAAAAGTTTACTATCCGAAGCAGGAAAAGGAGTTACGATCACAAGCTTTAAGTGGTCTTAAAGATAAACTAAAAAGCTTGGAGGATTCTAAAAAAGTATACGAAGAAGAGCTGAAACTATTAAGAACACGTGAATCTTCATTAACTAAATCTATTGAAGATAATGACGCAAAAAAAGCTATTGAAAAGCTGACGGAGCAAATCGAAAAATTATCCGGCGAAAAATCCAAAAAGCAGCTTCAGGAAACAGAGTATAATGTTTTTATTAAGAGACTGAAACTTAGTCCTGTTACGTCGGAGGCCCAGTTTGTGGAAACAAAGGAGCTGATCCGCCAGGAAATGAAACAGGTTACGTTTACACTCGCTACTATTGATAAAGACAGGATTAATAAATATGTGGAAAAGGAATCTTTGGTAAAAGAATGCACTTCGCTTGAGGACGATATTACTTCTTTACGTGGTCGTAAGTCGCAAATACCCCGTAAAAACTTAGAGATAAGGCAAAGTATACTTGATGCAGTGGGCGCGCAGGAAGACGAGATTCCATTTATAGGTGAATTGTTAAAGGTACGGCCAGAAGAGAAAAAATGGGAAGCCGCACTCGAAAGCCTTTTGAATAATTTCGGTTTATGCTTGCTGGTACCGGAAAAGTACATCAAATCTGTTAACCAATATGTAAATGGGGCACACCTAAAGGGAAAGGTAGTTTATCATAAAGTAAACCTATCGACTAGCAAAGATATTTTGCCAGATATAATTGAGAACAGTGTTCGTGAAAAATTAGAAATAAAACCCGATACGGTATTTGAAGATTGGCTTGAGAAACGACTGGCTCAACAGTTCGATTATATATGTACTGAAAATCAGGAAGATTTTGTACATGAAACAAGAGCTCTTATGCCAAGCGGGCTGAGAAAAAATGCGGATCGCCATGAAAAAGACGGAGAAAAACGTTTTGAAACAGTAAACTACATTCTTGGATGGGATAACCGGGAAAAGATAATTGTTCTGTCGGCACAGCTACAAAAAAAGGAGAAAGTACTAGAGGAGCTTTTACTGAAAATAAATGATTTTGAGCAGGAAAAGGAACGTTTACAGGGTCGTGAAAGTGACTTGAAAGACCTTCGGAAGTTTGAGAGCTATTCAGAACTAAACTGGAAAGTGGACGAAGAGAATATGATCCATTTAGAAAAACAGAAAAAAGACTTATTAGAAAAAGCCAATGACCTGAAAGAATTAATGATCCAACTGGAGGAATTGGCCAAAGTCGTTAAAGATAAAGATGAAAGCAGGGATGCTGTGGTGGGAAAAATCAGCTTAGTAGGTAGTGAGATTACGAGCAACGATAAACGTATTGGGGAAATTGAAACTTTTTTAAATGGATTACCCAATACGGAACGCTCTGATTATTATTCAATTCTTGAAAAATATATACAACATTTTGAGCATCACGATCCTTTAACCAGGCTTTTCAAAGAACGGGATGCAACGGAAAACCATCTTAAGGAATTTTTAAAACAAAAGGAGAAAGATATAAAAGAACTTGAGATGTCGATTTCTAAAGCCATGCAAAAATTCATTTTTCCACCAAAAGAATTAACAGATAGATTTCCGGATTGGAGCGGAGACACACTAAACTTGGTAGATAACGTCCAGCATCTGGATGATTTTAGTGAACTATATAAGCGTATTTTGGAAGAAGATCTGCCTAAGCACAAACAGAGGTTTCGCAGTTATATGAATGATGCCATACTTGAACGAATTACTTCTTTTAAAACCTCTTTAGACCTTCGCCTGGAAGAAATTGAACAACATTTAAAAGAACTGAATACTTCATTAAAAGCTATTGATTTCGGTAAGCATCCACCTACTTATATTCAATTATTAAGCAAGGCTACACGTGACCCGGAAATACGGGAATTTTTTAAACCGGCCTTACAGGCCTGTATGCCTAATGTTGCGGATATGGCGCTCAAGGAACAAGACAGTTGGCTAGAAGGGCAGTTTATTAAAATAAAAAACCTCATAGACAAGTTGCACACGGACGCCCGGCTTCGGAAAAAAGTAATTGATGTTAGGAACTGGCTGGAATTTAGTGCAGAAGAGTCTTTTAGAGAAGACGGAACGCACCATCGTTATTATGATAGTTCAGGCAGTCTTTCTGGTGGAGAGAAGGCGCAATTTACTTATACTGTTCTTGGGGCGGCTATTGCCTATCAATTTGGCATCAACCATGATGGTTCACAAACCAAGTCGTTCCGGTTCATTACCGTGGATGAAGCATTTAGTAAGCTTGATCCGGAAAAATCCAATTATTTAATGGAGCTATGTAAACAATTACACCTCCAACTTTTAGTTGTTACCCCTTTAGATAAAATTCATATTGCTGAACCTTATATTTCTGCATGCCATTATGTAGAAAATAAAAACAGGACGCGGTCTCACGTTTTTAATTTAACGATGGATCAATACCGTGAACGTAAGAAAGAGTTTGAAGAAATTTCGGAAGCTGAATGATAACACCGGATGACATAAGAAAAAAGGCACTTGGATTTTATCCGAGTTACCTTACGTCCAAGATAAATGGTGAGAGTTTCTTTCCGAAAATAATTCGAAGTGATAAAAACCCTTCGGAAAAGGAAATTATGACGCTTAAAAAGGAATTACTGCCTTTACTGGAGCATTCAAAAGACAGATTAGGATATGGGTATACTGTAAAGCTTAAAACAATTAGGTCAGCCAAAATGGGCGAACAACAATTGCCGGAAGAGATTGTATTTATAGACGAAGACGATTATTTAAAGTTCCTGGATAAACAGGAAGAGATGGCAAAATTCCAGGAAGATTCTAATTTGTTGCTTAAAAAGTATCCGCAGTTAAAGCCCTGGATAACAAAGTTTCCTTTAAAGTTAGTTGGTAAATCGGGTTGTTGGGAAGATCTTCTAAAAGTACTCGATTATTTTACAACCACTCCAAAGCCTAACTTATACATACGCGAGCTTCCAATCGCCGTTCATACAAAATTTGTTGAAGAACACGCCTCAATATTGGATGAGCTATTGACTTCGTTAATTCCGGAACATATTAATCATTTTGGAGAATCCTTTGCAGACCGATTCTCTTTAAAGCATTATGAATCTTATTTTCATATTCGCATTCTTGACAAAAACATTTCCTTAAATTATTTCAGTGGATTATCGGATATTGGTATTACACCCACTGAATTAAACGGCTTGAACATACCCGTTACAAGGGTAATCATTATGGAAAATAAGCAGAATTATAAGAATGTGGATAATTTTTTGAGTCTGCCACAGATGCAGGGCACAATTGCCATATTCGGAAGTGGTTTTCGTTCAGGCAAATTAAAAAATATACATTGGCTGAAAGATAAAGAACTGTTTTATTGGGGAGACATTGATGCACATGGCTTGCAAATATTATCTCAAGTTCGGCTAAGTTATCCTAACGTTGCTGCCTGGATGATGGATTTAGAAACATTGAATCATTTTAAACCCCAATGGGGAAAAGGTTCTCCTACTAATGCCGAAAACCTAGCCGGTTTATATCCGGAAGAACTGGAGCTTTTTAGGTTCCTGAAAGAAAATAATATACGGTTAGAACAAGAAAAGATTACACAGGAATATGTGATACAGTTTTTACAAGCAAAAAATCTATAAATTTTAAATATAATATCATGAACGAAGATAAGATTACAATTGTGCTCTCTGAAAGCGACCATGCAAAGGAATTTAATAAGGAAAATTTTATTTATCAGAAGGAGTTCGAGAATGCGATTCAATTAATCAAGGACGCATTTGAACGACCCCGAAAGGAGAAGTACTTACATAATAGCATTACCGTTTTGGGAACTAGGGGTAGTGGAAAGACGTCTTTTCTTTTGAGTATAAATGAGCGTATAAAAAGCAAAAATTTCAAAGATTTACCTATTCTTGGGAATTTAGGAGATAAGTTGGAGGTTTTGGAGGTAATTGATCCTACTCTAGTTGAAGAGAAGGGTCATGTCTTTTTAAATGTTATTGCAATTATTTCCAAACGTGTGGAAGATAAACTAAGCAGAAATGAATGCGATCCAACACAAAATAACAGTATATATAATCGAAAATCTTGGGACGATACCATCTTAAACTTAGCTGCAGGGTTACCCTCAATAGATGGTGTTGGCCATGCTAGTATGGACGATTGGCAAGATCCCGAATTTGTGATGCAACGTGGACTCCGCTCAGTTTCAGCAGCCAGAGAGCTAGCAAGTAATTTTGATACACTCTTAAAAGAGGCATTATTGATTTTGGGCAAAGAAGCTTTTTTATTGGGGTTTGATGATATAGATGTTGATTCATCTAAAGGTTGGACTGTTCTAGAGTGCATTCGTAAGTATTTCACAACCTCGAGACTCATTACTATTCTTAGCGGGGATTTAAAGCTATACACTACTGTCATACGTCAACAGAAATGGGAAAGTTTTGGAGAAAAAATGCTAAAATACGAGCAACATAACCTTAATAACTTTAATAGTATGGTAACTGAACTTACTTCGCAGTATCTGTTAAAAATTATGCAGCCAAAAAACAGGATACATTTAAGCACACTTCTTGAGCAAAAAAGCAGAACTAAAAACTTCCCTATAGATATAGTACTTACAGAAAGTGGTGTAAAAATGGAAATTGAAGAGATGTACCAAAACTTTTTCAAAAAACAGGGTATTAGCAATAAGACGCAACAGGAAGTTTATTCAAGCTTTCTTTTAGCTCAGCCATTGCGCTCACAAATTCATTTTCTTACTGAAATAAATAAAATTTTTATGGATGATGCTGATAAAAACAATATCTATATCACAGATATATTTCTATCCGACCTGTTGGAAAAAGGAGTAGATATAAACCGCGCTAGTAATAATCCAAAATACCTTAATATCAGCATTCTCAAATTATTGTTGTCAGAGCATATCTTGAAAGATCATTATCAATTGCAGCCTACTTCTACTGATAATAGCTTAAATGCCAGTTTATTTTCATTAAGCATGCTAGAATCGCAATTTATTCAAAGGAATAGCCTCTATTTAGTCTTTGATTACATGATTAGAATTGGCTATGTGCGGAATTTGTTAAGTATTGTACAGCAGGATATAAAGGACAAGAAGAATCAATCATCTTATACACCTTCTATTGAAGATCTATGTGAAAAAACAGGTCTCCTTCAGGAAGGCGTTTTAAGGGATATTACAGGGTATATGCAAAGCTATCTATACGGCTACTATGAGTTAATAAAAAAGAACTCAGATTTTACCACTTCATATATTCAGCTATCTGGTTTAGCGAGACCCGCAAAAAGAAATCTTGAAGATCGCCTAGATAGAGTATTTTCGTCAGAAAATGTTTCAGTTGAACAAGAAATACTTGGTAAAATTCCTGGATTTTCAGGGTCTTTTAACTATAAGAATGAATCTCGGGTTGCTTATTCCATATATCTACTTATCGGTACGATAGGAGAACTGATCAAACTATATGATACTTTGGGGACTGAAGGTGATAGGCAAAATAAGCTGAATATAAATATCATTAAGAACGCGTTAAAAGAAATGTCACAATTGCGTACCTATCCTATTATCGACTTTTCGTTAAACTCATCTCCCGGAACATCGACTCGAAACGTCAAAGCAAATAACAATGAAATCCCAAATCACGAGGAACTGATTGATGATGAAACAGGTAACTCAGGCAAGGCAGCTAATCAAACGGATTCAGATAACATGTTCTACATCCATTTGTTAGATTGGATAAAGAGCGGTGAGAATTTGGTTAGAATTTCTCCCCATGTACTTGGTAAAATCTCTACTAGGTTTTTTTATACAATGATTAATCTGGCTACTGTTCCGTCTGTGAAAAGAAAGCTAGGTATAATATTTCATCACCAGATTATTGCATTTATGAATTCTGTTTTAATTGAAGATGTAAGAGAAAACATTGAAGATATTACGTTTTTGAACATTAGTAACACGAAATTTTCTGATACTATATTTTTGAATAATTTGAATAATATAAAAAAGCAAGATATAGATAAGAATAAACTAAATTTTTCAATGTGGCTATTGGCTTGCCCTCTCCTAACAAATTATTTAGAAGATAAAGAGGGATTGAGAAAAGCATTGAGTGAATATTGCGAAGATTATATGTCAGAATCCAATTTTAGTGTATCGCTTCACTTATTATTAAATAATGTTGATTTGAAATCGGTAGAGAATAATAATAATAAAGATAACTCGGAAAAACTTGACAAATAGGCCATGCATCAGTCTATTCTAACATTTATTTTAAGTGATACTGAATCTCTGGCGCAATACCAGCAGGGGAAGTTTGTATCATTTGAAGACATTAGCCGTAGGCTATTTTTGCTACTGCGCAGTCAAAATCGAAATTTGCCTGATCATTATTATCGATTGAGTAGTGACCGATCTCTACATGGCCTTAGCTCAATTGGTGAATTATTAACGGATGGTTTAACAAAACTGACGGATAATTTTCTTGAGTTGGTTGACCAAAGAATTTATGTTTTACCGAAAATGCAAAATGAATGGCAAGAATTAGTCACTTTTATTCCGCCCCTGCTATTGCAAACCGCATTTCTATACAAACAGGCACCTGTACCTTCTTTAATGGACGACTCGGCTGTTATTCAATATTATTTGAAAGATATATTGCCAAATACTAAATATACCGCCTTACCGGGATCTCGTATTCCCCAGCTAATGCATTATTCTGAAACGCAGCAGGGCTTTTATGATTTGCATATGCATTTGAACGGTGCTATTGAAACTGATCTGATATGGCAGGACTATCTTGCAGCCCCAGAATTAGTATATAAGGATTTAAAGAGTGCATTTCAAGTGCCTAAAGTAAAGGAACAATTAGAACAAGAATCTTCACTTTTAGAGCCGTTAACCTATTTCAATTTATTAAAAACTGCTCAGAAGTTGCGTCGTTTTTTATTTGATTATTTGTTTCAGCAACCTCTACCTAGAGAGTTTAGCAAACTAAATAGAAACCAATTACTTGAAAGGCTACTTTCTCCTTCAATTTCTTATCCTGGATCACACAACCATCCTTTTTTATCCGTTATACAGGCAAAAGAACCTTATTTTCATACACAGTCATTGGAAGCTTTGATGTACGTTTTTTTGCTAAAAAGGATAAACGAAACCAGGAGCGAATTACTCTCAGCAATATTTCATTTTTATCTGTTAATACTGGGACTTACAAATAGGCTATTAGTTCAACAAGTGCATCAACATGGCTTTGAGCAGTTCCAAAAACATACATTAAATGGATTGAGGGAGAGTAGTGAAAAGAAATATACACGTCGTTTTTTTCAGTTACATGGCAACGACCAAAATCATATCCGATTTCTGGAGGGGCGATTTTCACCAAAAAAAAATGAACGAGATCTTAAGATATTTGTTGATGAGATCTGGAAAGGTTGGGAAGAGATGAAGAATGTTATAACAAATTTGCAGAACGTGCATGATAAAGCAGTTTCTTTGCCAGAACTACGGCTGATTGCTCACTTTATCAAACAGAAGGACAATTCCCCAGACCGCTATATACGTCATAGTAAGTTACGAAAGGACACTTGGAAATGCGCTAAGGTATTGGCTCTTTTAATTAAAAACCATGTAGAATATCGAAGGCGTATTGTAGCTGTTGATGCTGCTGCGAGTGAATTTGATGCTCCTCCGGAAGCATTTGCGCCTGTATTTCGCTTAATGAGGCGTTCCGGTATTAAGCATTTCACTTATCATGCCGGCGAAGATTTTTATCATATTATTAGTGGGCTAAGATCAATTTATGAGGCCATTACCTTCTGTGGGCTTAAGCAGGGTGATAGAATAGGTCATGCAACGGCTACAGCAATCTCTACGAAATTGTGGCACCAAGAGATCGGTGAAAATGTTTTAATACGACGGGGCGAGTATCTCGATAATCTCGTTTTCACCTATCATCTGATTATTACTCACAGACTAGCTGAGCTGGAAGGCTATTTGCCGTTTATTGTAAATAAGGCAGAAGTATTAGCCCATGAGATTTATCGAACGAACTATTCAATATCGGCACTTGAAAAAGCTTGGCAACTTCGTAAATGTTGCCCTTTTCATCTTTTAAAAAGTAAGTCAGCAATAGCATCTTCTATTGTGTTTGATCAGGAAGAATGGATGTTTGCAAAAGAGGCGGCGCTTATTACAGATGCCAAAACCTTAGATTCACATTATACGGAAATCCTCCAAGCTTACCATAGTACGAAGCATCGTAAAGAGTTTAATGAAATCATTTCCGTAAAAACCGTTGATATTTTTGGGGAACAGGGACTAGAAAGTTTGCAACTGGCTGTACTGGACTTTATGAATAAAAGGGAGATTGTTATTGAGACTTTACCAACAAGCAATGTTCGTATTGGATTTCACAGAGGATACGAAACTTATCATCTATGGAATTGGCTCAGATGGAAGAAAGAGGGAAAGAGTGTGCCACCAATTGTTGTGGGATCGGATGATACAGGCATTTTTGCCACTAATATATACAATGAGTATGCAAATATTTATTGTATGTTAGTTTACAAACATGAATTATCACACAATGATGCCATAACGATTGTTAAAGAGTTAAATGAGGATAGTAAAGTATATGGATTTAACTAATAATTTGGCCTTTAAAAGCTATATGATCATAATGAATCAATTAGCATTATTTCGAATTATCTATACAAGTTAAGAATAGTTATCGATTCGAATTATGATGGGATCTAAATACTCCATTAAGCCACGCTTAACATTTTAACCCCCTGTATGGCTGAAATCTGCTCAGCAACAATTTCCAGCCTCACAGATGCCTTTTTTTATGTATTTCCTGAACTCTTTTTCAGTTTGGTGACCACTGATACTCATAATAGCAGCAATGGCTACTCCCTCATTGTAAAAATTCGTGCAGAAGCTTCTCCGGCCTGTATGGCTGCTCATCAGCTCATATTTCGGGATGTCTAATACAGTTACTTTACCGCCACGTAGTTCCCTGACCCGCTCAAGACCTGTTAATCCAGCTTTAAAAGCGACCTGCCTCAATATCGTATTGAAGGTTTGAAGATCCAACTTTGGGATTTGATAGCAGTATTTCTCTAAAATATCCTGTGCAGTACTATGCAGAGCAAATTCCACCCGGTGATCTGTCTTTTTTGTGCGACCTGTATAAACCAGATATTCCTTCCCTGAAATAGTCCTTTTTGTAAAGCAATGAGGCTCCAACTTGTTCAAGTCACTGTACCTCATACCTAAAAAGCAATTTAGTACATATTTATCCCTTACCATTTTTCCAAGTTCATTATCTAAATGCACATCAAAAATTTGCTGAATCTCATTCAGGTCGGTATAAACGCTGTCTACTTCGTTGATTTCAGCCTTAAAGGTATTCCATGTGAAAGGCTCTACATATTTATCTTCAATAGCCTGAATAATGAACTGTTTGAGGATTTTGAGATGCTTAACTGCGTAATTATTGGCGTACTGTTTTATGACAGTATTACCCTTTATTTTCTCGCTGTAGGTAGCCTTTGTCAAATAGTCTTTGAATTTCTCCATGAATTTGAGATTAATATCTTCAAAGGGGAGTTTATAGTCGGCCTTAAGATTTATACTCGAAAAATCCTTAGAGCCAGATCTATATTCAGCAAGATGATTTTTAGTCAGGAGATTAAACGCCAAGATAAGTTGCACTTTGGTTTGAGGAAGCCTGTAGGGATCTCTTTGCCTGGATTTCATTTTGAGGCAATAGCTTTCTATAAAAGAGATAAAATCTGTAATTCCATCTTCAGGACTTTCTTTTGTATTGCCTTTTCTAAAATAGTTATCTAGTCTTGCTTGAATAATGTCCTTATTCAACCTCTCCCGGTTAGCTTCCATTTCGGCAATAATTCTCTTTAGCTCTGTTTGCCACTTGTCGAGGTAACTATTTATCAGATCATAATTCTCCTCTTTAGAAAGCACCTCTTGTTTGCTTTCAGACCAGTTCTTACACTGGATGGTTTTGCCTGTATAGAATTTGAAGGAAATGCCATTCCGATTAAATTCTGTCATTAAAACAGAAGTTTTTTCTTTTGGTCTTTTTAACCTAATTTTGAGTGCCATAGTAATTGATATTTATTACTATAAAGTTAGGTCAGATAAGACAATCCTGCCCGAAATGTTATCCTCACAGGGGTGAAAATAGGGGGGGATTTGACTAAAAAATCGGAAATAAAGCAGAAGTAAAAAAATTAATAAAATCCTTTCAAATCCTTGCCACTAAAGAAACAGAGAGTAAAGGTGTGTTGTACCTAAAAAAGCTGTTTAAGTTCCGTAGGAGCAAAACCTATAGTTCCCCGTAATTGGTTATAAGGGTATCATCATACGCCTGGTGTTGGTACCGCGCGCTTATTCATGAAGGCTTGTATCACAAAAGCAATGATCATCACGGCAAAGCAGCCGATCACGTTGAGCCACAGGAAGGCCGTGAGGTTGGTGATCCAGGCATAAACGATGAAGGCCTCCGCTACAAGAGCCGCATAAAACACAGCCGTGCCGCTGATTTTTTTCATGTAAAAGGCCACCAGGAAAATCCCGAGAATAGTCCCATAAAATAAGGATCCTAAAATATTCACCGCTTCGATGAGGTTGCCCACGCGGCTGGCGTAAAAAGCGGTGATGATGCAAAATACGCCCCAGGCAACAGTTGTCCAGCGGGAAGTATTCAGGTAGCTTTGATCGCTCTCTTCCTTTTTATAAAGGCGTTTGTGAAAATCAACCACTGTGGTAGACGCCAGGGAGTTGAGCCCGCTAGCCATAGAGCCCATCGATGCCAGGAAGATAATGGCAATGAGCAGGCCGACAACACCGACCGGCAGTTGCTGAGTGATGAAGCTCAGGAAGATATAATTGGTATCATTCGTATCGGCAGTCGGGCTGTTCTTTTTCATCAGGGCTGCTACTTCCTTGCGGATACCATTGGCTTTATCGTCGGCGGCCTTGACTTTCTTTCCGGCTTCATCCACGGCTCCTTCATTATGGCTGTGGATGGCCTCTACCAGCAGGTTTACCTGGGCCTGCTTTTCGTTGTGGGCAAGCGTGTAAGCCTGCTCCAGTTTTTGATAATCGTCTTTGTAGGCGCTTTTTTCTATCTGCCTGACCTCTGCCTTATTAAAAAACACCGGTGCCTGGTGGAACTGGTAAAAGGTAAATACCATCACGCCGATCAGCAGAATGAAAAACTGCATCGGAATTTTGATCAGGCCATTCATCACCAGTCCCAGCCGGCTTTGCGCAACCGACTTCCCGGTGAGGTAACGGCCTACCTGCGATTGATCGGTGCCAAAATAGGAAAGCTGCAAAAAGAAACCGCCGATAATGCCCGACCAGATATTGTATTTGTTGTTGAGGTCGAAGCTGGTGTCAATGGCATTGATCTTTCCCATTTTTCCGGAGATGTGCAGAGCATCCGAAAAGCTGACGTGATCGGGGAGCAGGTGTACAACCATATACGCTGCCAGGAATAAGCCCGCAAAGATCACGCTCATCTGGAACAGCTGCGTATAGGAAACGGCTTTGGCGCCGCCGTACACCGTATAGCCTATCACGAGCAATCCATTGATCACGATGGTATAATTCACATCAATGTTCAGGATCGTAGACAGGATAATGGCCGGGGCATAAATGGTAATACCCGTTGAGAGCCCGCGTTGCAGCAGAAATAGAAAAGCCGTTAAGGTCCTGGTTTTATTATCGAAACGTTTTTCGAGAAATTCGTAAGCTGTAAACACATTCAGCTTGTTATAGATAGGGATAAAGGTAATACAGAGCACCACCATCGCCAGCGGCAGGCCAAAATAGAACTGCACGAAACGTAGCCCGTCGGTGTAGCCCTGTCCCGGCGCCGATAGAAAGGTGATGGCGCTGGCCTGTGTCGCCATCACTGACAGGCCGACGTGGTACCAGGGCATTTTCCGGTCGGCCAGCAAATAGCCTTCGATGTTTTTAGTACCGCGGCTCTTCCAGGTCCCATACCCAATGATGGACAGGAGCGTAATTCCTAAGACTATCCAGTCGGTAATGCTCATTGATACTGTTGTGTGAAGAGGTAAAGAAGAACGATGATCAGCACTAACACGCCGATCACCAGAGCATACACATTACGCCAGGAGCCAAGGATGGGTGATTTTTCTTCTTCTTCGTTTTGCATGATATTAAATTATAGAACACGGATTAGAACCGATCAGACAGATGATCACAGATTTTTGATGAATATAGGAATAGAAAAATGCATTTAATTAATCAATAAAATTTAATTTTTTTTGATCGTTGGTGTAAATCTTTCTTCTGAAAGCCGCTTTTTTACCAAAGTTGAAAAGTATTCCTACTTCGAATTCCGTAGCACGGAGATAATTTAGAAGCTGTGTTTCATGCTCGGGAGCTAAGGATTCGCAAGACTTAAGCTCTAATATAATTGTATTATTAACCAGGATATCAACAAAGTATTCGCCAACTACGGTTTCTTTATAATGAACCTGTATTTTTTTCTGAGCCTCCACAGTGAAACCTTTTTCTTTTAGTTCCAGGAGCATTGCATTTTGATAAACCTTTTCCAGGAAGCCATATCCTAATTCATTATACACATCATAATAAGCCTTAATAATGGGTTCAGTCATGTCTTTGTGTAAGAGCGATTCAGAGCCTGTCATATTTGCTTCCATCGTCGTTTTAAAGTTTATATGTTTGCCTCTGATAAATTTTCTTGCTTACTATATTTATCTGTAAAAATCTACTAGATCCATCCTGATCTGTGTTCCATTTGTCAGTAGTTTCTTCTCCAAATTTTATCCGTGCAAATCCGCTAAATCCGCCCTGATCCGTGTTCTATTCGCCTCTACTTATTCTCCGGCAGGCTCAGCAAATTCACAAACAGCCTGTAGGCGCCGGGAACACCCGCCGGCAGCTCCCGGAAAAATACCAATCCCGTATACACAAAATTTCCCTTGCCGTATTTTCCGACAATGAGGCTGCCCTCCGAAGGCTTCTCATGAGGATCATTCATCGTTAATACCGTTTCATATTGCTTGTCGATCTCCGTGGCGAAGTAAATACCACGCTCCTGGATCCAGCCTTCGAAATCCTTCTGTGTGATCACATTCGGGAAATTCAGCACGCTGTGTTTAGGATTGCTGAAAGTCACTTCTGCTTTTTCATTTGTTACACGGTCGCGGGCAATGGTGAACGGGTAGGGGCCGATCTTCGCTACTACCGGGCCAATGCGGTTATTGGTATTATACTGCACCACCAGGTTTCCGCCATTCTTGACGTAATCCATTAAGCGCGCATAGTGTATCTGCAGGCGGTCGTTGGTATTATAGGCCCGCACTCCCGAAACGATGGCGTTGTACTTCGATAAATTGTCGTTGCTCAGTAATTCGTCCGTTAGCACCGTCACGTTGTATCCCACCTGTTTCAGGGCCGCCGGCACATCATCGCCGGCACCCGGAATGTAGCCGATGTTGAGGCCCGTTTTTTTCAGGTCGATGTTGACGAGTCCGGCTTCGGCGTCGCTAAGGATGAACTGGTAAGGAATATGGTCGTATTCCATGCGCCTGATACTCTTGCTGTAGCTTTTGCCGTTAATGGAAACAGAAGCATCCAGCCGGCCGTCTTTTGCACCTTTGGCGGCACTGATCACCGCTTCAATGATGGCTTCGTCACCTTTGGCGGCGAGCTTGAATTCCGGGTTTTTGATGCTGATGTTCCAGCCTTCCGTACCT
This sequence comes from Hydrocarboniphaga daqingensis, assembly GCA_943362175.1. Lineage (GTDB taxonomy): Bacteria > Bacteroidota > Bacteroidia > B-17B0 > Aurantibacillaceae > UBA4416. Next base: position 86,341 of record CALRIU020000021.1, read on the forward strand.
TTTAAAGCAAGCGTTCCGTTGACATTGGCCGTATTTGCCTTCACGGTGATGAAAATACTTTTAGGCGCCACATCAATAAAGACAAATACTTTTTCCGGAATATTTACTGTGGCGGGCGGAAGCACTTCGAAGGGCCTGTAAACCTCGCCTTTCACCGGGTCCGTGTATTTATAGGTGAGGCCACGCTCAACCGTTAAGTTGAGGTCATGGATGGAAATATTGAACATCACTTTGGCAGCCGCCTCGTTTTCCGGCTTACCAATGAGTGAAGCATGGGCGATGTGATAGGTGCCGATCTCGTGTTTCTCATTCAGCCAGTATGGATTTGAGAAAGGCATCGTTTCAGGAAGCTTTTCCTTATGCTTAAACGTATAGAGCTCATTTGTTTTTAAGGTCAATGCTGTTGTACTGTCTGTCTGCTGCAAAAAAGAAAGGCTGTTTAATTTCACGGAGCTGTTATTCCGGTTCACGGCCTGCGCCGTGATGGTCACCTCCTGTCCCGGAATGCCCGTATAGTCAGCGGCCGTAGCTTCCAGCCACAGGCCGGAGCAGGCCAGCAGGATAGCCTCCGTCTCTTTCAGCTTTTGTTTCTTCCAATAATTCAATACCGTATTTTTATCGTCGAGTAATTGAATCTGTTTGTAAATGGCAATGAGCTCGGGAATGCTGTTCTCCGGCAGCTGAGGATTGAATTTTTTAATACACTCATCAATTAATTTCCGGATCTTCTCCTGGCCTTTAAGCCTCGTCCAGTTGGTGGTGATGCCTTCCAGCAGATCGGTTTTGGCACTGTCGCCTTTCAGCAATTTGAAATATTCCAATCCCGAGCCTCTTGATCTGGCGGAGCCGAAGCCCTGGCTCTTATGAGAAGAGCGGCTTTCAGCAGCGATCTCTCCATAACCTTTTCCCAGCAAGGGATTGTACACGCCCACATCGATCTTTAGCTGGTTGGGGGCCGTGGTATTGGTGGTGCCAAAATTGAAGGTATTCCAGAAGAGGCGTTTGGCCTGCCATACTTCCGTATATTTCAGCTGTTCCGGAAAACGCTTCGGGTCGGCTGCCGCATCAAATGCTTCTACAGCCAGGATCGCAGAAGCCGTGTGATGCCCATGGCCACCTTCGCCTGTTGTCGGAAAACGGCAAACGATGACATCCGGCTTAAAGCGGCGAATCGCCAATACGACGTCCGATAAAATACTGTCTTTGTTCCAGATCGAAAAGGTTTCTTCCGGATTTTTGGAGAAGCCAAAATCATTGGCCCTGGTGAAGAACTGCTCGGCACCGTCGATCCGGCGTGCCGCCAGCAATTCCTGGGTACGGATCAATCCCAGGGCTTCTCCCTGCTCCTTGCCGATGAGGTTTTGTCCCCCGTCTCCGCGGGTGAGCGATAAATAACCGGTTCTTACTTTTTTCTCATTGGCAAGGTAAGCCAGCAGGCGTGTATTCTCGTCATCCGGGTGGGCGGCCACATACAATACGCTTCCCACCGTGTTGAGTTTTTTGAGAGCCTGTACAATTTCGGCAGAGTTGAGGACTTGGTTGGTTTGAGAAAAGGAGCTAAGGCCATGCGTCAGCATCAGCGCAAGAAGAGCGATCTGTAGTTTCATAACGGTTGTTAAAGCGGATTAAGGTACTAATAAATGACAAAACGCATTTTACGCGGATGTTAATATTCGTGAAGAAACCCGGAGGAACGTGTTTTAATGTTCGTAAAACTCGATCGGAAGGCCGTCGGGATCAGAGATAAAGGTGAATTTTTTACCGGTGTATTCGTCTATGCGTACAGGTTCTGCTGCTACCTGCCGGCTCTTAAGGTAGTCGATGCTTGCTTCCACACTCTCCACCTCAAAGGCCAGGTGACGCAGGCCTGCTGCTTCGGGGCGCGACACACGGGCCGGTGGTCCGGGGAAAGAAAAAAGCTCGATCACATAAGCTCCCTTGAGCGACAGATCCAGCTTATACGATTGCCGCTCTGCGCGGTATACTTCCCGGATCACCTCCAGGCCGAGGACCTCTGTATAAAATGCCTTGGAGGTAGTATAATCCGAGCAGATGATGGCGATATGGTGTACTTTGGTAAGATGAAGCATGGATTAAAGCTACATGATTTTCAAGAAACAAAAAAGTAGGATGCTTTTCATTTTACCCAGTCTGCATGCCCCATTTCGAATTTTACCTCTTTACCGTGCATACCCGTTTCTTTCCAGCCGTTTTTTCTATAAAAGCCTTCAGCCCTGGTGCCCGGCGCGGTCCCCAACCATACCGTCTGCTGTGTGTGTTGAAAGTACCAGTCAAGCATCATGTCATGAAGTATTTTTCCAATACCCTGCTTTTCGAAATCAGGATGAAGAAACAAGGCCCAGATATTATGCTCTTTCAGATCGGCAATAGCAAAACCGACAATCCGCCCGTTGATCTCACAGACCCATCCTTTTCCGCGTTCGGTTAAAAATTCCTCGCAGTCCCGGTCACTCACCAGGGCAGGATCAGAAAGCATATTTTCTTTCACGGAGTTCCGTACCACCTGGATCTGTGCAATATCCCGGATGCATGCTTCTCTGAATAGCTTGTTGTTCATGGGCGTATGGTAATTTAGTTGAATGCAGTCACAGAAAAAACGGATATGTGCGCGGTTCAAAGATAGAGGTTTACCCGGCATAAAAAAGGCTCTGCCAATTGGCGGAGCCCTTTTAAACGAATAAACCAAACCTAAACTTATTTGATGACTTTGATCACCTGCCTGTTGCCATCAGGAGTGGCAATCTGCACGAAGTAAATTCCTTTTTCCAGATTGGATGTATTCCAGGTGATGATCGTTTCATCGTTTTTCACTTGTTCAGTCGTTAAGATCTCCAGGAGCTTTCCCGTCATATCCATCACGTTTATTTTTGCCGTTACCCCTTTTTTTAAACTGATGGTCGCTGTTTCCTGTAAAGGATTCGGATAAACATTTGCCGGCTCAGCAGCCGAAGACCCGGTGTTTTTGGAAATGCCTGTTGACAGAACCGTGAACGACTGCACCGCAATATCCTTTACCGGAACACCGAAACCGATCTTGCCGATCAGCGTGGTCATACCTGTACTGAGGTTTAAGGAGTACAGATTGTCATTCATATCCGTATTGACATTGGCTGCCAGAAATGCTTTGTTAGTCATCGTGGCTACATCGTAAAAAATGTCCATGTCAACACTTGGATCAGCGCTGTTTACAGCAATACCGGAAGCGCCGATCGTATTCAGTGTGCCATTGTTCGGAGGATTCTGATTGGTGAGGATATTCAGCACTTCATCGTAATTGTAGAGCGTAGTGGCCGTAGCCGTGTTGATGCTGTTGATGTATGCGACAGTTCCTACATTAGGATTTGCTCCGCTATTCACATCGCCGGTCGCAAAGTTAACATTAGCATCCGTTGCCGTAATGGTTCCTGTGATTGGATCCAGTCGGTAGTTCATATCGTTATTGGAAACCACGCGTATCTTATCAACGGTAGGATTAAAATCAAAACCGGTGTTTACCGTTCCGATGCTGATGGAAACAGGCGTCGCATTAACGGCCGTCGCGATAGCAGAACTGGTGTTGATCGTGTAGAGCTGGGCATCATTCGTTGTGCCGTTAAAACCCAGGGCATAGAGCGTTCCTGTAGCAGGTCTGAAATCCATGCCTACAATACTTTGTCCTGCTGTAATTCCGGTGATAGCGTTAAGCTCCCTGATATAACCAGGGTTCTGTGTATCAAAAGAGAGGAGGTTTGTGCCCGAAAGCGCATAAGCCATCTGTCCCACCAGGGCAGGAGCTGTCCGGTCGATGAATACCGCGATGTTGGATACCGGGCTGGCAGCGCCAATGGCCCCGATGAGCGTTGCTGCGCCGGTGCTGACGTTCAGGGAGTACAATTGATCCGTGGTGGCAGAACCTGTGCTATTTGCCAGCAAATAGGCTTTATTGGTGGAAGTCATATTATCATAAAAGATGTCTATATCCACCATTGGGCTTGTTGTATTAGTGCTGATGCCTGAAGCGCCGACAGTAATGAGCGAACCGTTATTGGGTGGATTTTGCAAAGTCACCACATTCAGACTATTGTCATAATTGTAAAGAGACGTGGTAGCTGCTCCAATGTAGCTGTTGGTATAACCGGCAGTTACAATCTTAGGGCTGGCGCCCGCATTCGGATCCCCTGCCGTGTAAGATAAGGTGCCGTCGGTAGCCGCAATAAGACCTGTGGCGGGATGTAAGCGGTAATTCCCGCCATTGGCAGAAACGACACGGATCCTGTCCACGGTCGGGTTAAAGTCGAAGCCAATCGGGCCGTTGCCAAGCGCAATGGTAGTCGCCGTATTAATGGCTGTCGCCACGCCGGTTGTGCGGTTTATGGTGTAAACCTGGTACATGTTTCCACTGCTGTTATAGCCAAAGGCATAGAGTTGCCCGGTATTTGGCCTGAAATCAAGGCCTTCGATCGTCTGGCCTGCGGTAATGCCCGTAATGCTGACTGTAGAAGAGATGGTTCCGGGAGTAGCTGCATTGAAAGACGCCAGAACCGTGCTGCCGATTGTGCCGTAGATCGTTTGTGCCTGCGCCTGGGAGAAGAGCGCCGTCAATAGCGCTACAGCCCCTGTTTTTAATGGAGTAGAAATTTTCATAGTTTTAAATTTAGAATGGTTACTGTCATTACCTACGAAGAATAAAATCATGTAGATTCCGGAAAATGATTTTTTTAACATACGCACAAAAAAAACCTCACGCGATACAGTAAAGGTCTGCCAGGTGGAGGGATGTTACATAAAAAGCCCCGGCCTTTTGGCCGGGGCTTTATGCTCAAATGAAATGAACGTTAGTGTTTGATCAGCTTGATCACTGCTCTCTTGTCGTTACGGATCTCGACATAATAAACACCGGCAGGAATACCCTCTGTATCGACCGGTGTGAGGCCGCTTGCTGCTTGTCGGGAGTAGAGCGTCTGTCCAAGCATATTGGTAATCAGGATCAGGGCAGGTTGCTCAAGAACAATGTTGAGCTGGTTTGAAAAAGGATTCGGGTAAACAAGGACTGTGGATGTTCCATTGATGGTTTCCACGCCTGTACATAGGCTCACCTGCTGGGTATAGCTGAGCTGGCTGCTGCATCCGTTAGGGCCTGTCCCGTTTACTGTATACGTTGTGGTCGTTACAGGAAACACCGTGATGCTGCTTCCGGTACCTGTGGTGCTCCAGGTGTAGCTGTTTGCTCCTGTGGCACTCAGGGTCGCGCTTTGTCCGCTACAGATCAGGGTATTGCTGCTGCTTATAGCCAGTGCAGGTGACGGATTAACCGTGACGCTTGCCGACGCCATGGCCGTGCAACCGGCAGCGTTTCTTCCGGTAACCGTGTATACCGTATTGGATAAAGGAGAAACAACGATGCTGCTGTTGGTGGCATTCGTGCTCCAGGTATAGGTGTTGGCTCCTGTGGCTGTTAAGGTAGCACTTTGTCCTGAGCAAATAACAGGATTAGGAGTGCTGATACTCACCGTTGGCACGGTGCCTACGTTCACCGCTTGCACAAGGCTGGCCGTGCAGCCCAAAGCACTTGCACCGCTTACGGTATAGGTTGAAGCAATCGTTGGCGAAACAACGATGCTGCTGCTCAGGGCGCCTGTACTCCAGGTATAGCTCGTGGCACCTGTTGCCGTTAAGGTGGTGCTCTGTCCTCCGCACACAACCGTATTCCCTGATACCGACAGGGAAGGAGCAGGATTGATGCTGACTGTTTTCACCGCGTTTCCGTTGCAGCTACCCGAATTTCCACTGAGTGTATACGTCGTTGTTACCGCTGGTGACACAGTAATGCTTGCGCTTGTTGAACCGGTACTCCAGGAGTAAGTCGTTGCTCCGGAGGCAGTCAGCACAACCGGCTGGCCTGCGCATACCGGCGTGGTGCCCCCGCTGATGCTCACCGTAGGTGCAGAGCCCGGTGTGACGGTTTGGGTAGCATCCGCTGTACAACCGTTGCTGCCCTGGCCGGTTACTGTATAGGTGGTGGCCACGGTCGGCGACACGCTGATGCTGCTGCCGGTAGAACCTGTGCTCCAGGTATAGGTGCTTGCGCCCGAAGCCGTTAAGGTGGCACTTTGGCCGGAGCAGGTTACCGTGCTGCCGCCGATGAAGATCACCGGCAGGGTCTTCACAACAACAGGCGCTATGGTGACGGTCTGGCACCCGTTGCCGTTCGCACCTCTTACCGTATAAGAAGCAGTGCTGAAGGGCGACACGCTGATGCTGTTGCTCGTTGACCCTGTACTCCAGGTATACGTGTTGGCGCCGCTTGCCGTCAGGGTTGTGCTTTGCCCCTGGCAAATGGTTGTGGAAGATGGAGTGATGGAAACAACAGGACTGGCGAGTACAGTAATCGTTTGTGTAGCCACCGATGAGCCCGAGCTATTGGAAGCTGTCAGGGAAACCGTATACGTTCCGGGTGTATTGTAGCAAATGTTAGCCGGGTTCTGCACCGTAGAAGAGCCTACGGCTGCCCCCTGGAATTGCCAGTTCCAGGCCGTAGGGCTGTTGGTGCTGAGGTCTGTGTAACTGATGCATGAGCCGCTGCAAACACTGTAGGAAGGTGTACTGAAGTTTGCGACGGGGGTTACCGCCGGGGCAAGGCAGCTGATGGTAGCTTCCCACCCCGCAAAGGTGGAAGTCCCTGAGCTGGCGCCGCTGAAATAGAACGTCAGGTAAGAGCCCGAGGACTGCACAGAAAATGTACTTCCCGAATACGTGCCGATCAGCGGAGAGCTGGTGGTAGGACCATCGTATACACTCAGGGAAGCACCGTTAAGTGTTGTCATGGTCGTGAAGTCGAATTTGAGCCTGTTGCCGGTTGCCGACACAAAACTTTCGGTATGGTTGCTCCGGATGTAATTAGAGGACGGTCCGCCATTGTCGTAAAAGGTTCCCGAGCATACACTTCTTACCCCGTTTTGTATCGTGTAAACGCCTGGAATGATTGGGCTTGCCGAACATCCGATCGTGGCTTTCCATCCGAAATCGTTTGTCGCGTTATTGCTGATAAACCTGAACGTGACATCACTGCCCGTTCTGGAAGAGATAATTTCGGGAAGCCTGTTACCGGTATATTTTCCGATAAGTGGCGCTGAAACACTGGTGCCATCGTAGGCAAAGAGTGTATCGCCAATAGCTACATCAAAATTGGTGAAGGTGAAGTTGATAAAGCTGGCCGATCCCGAAGAATAGGTCTGTGTGGTGACGTTGCTGTTGGCATAATTTGCTGCCGGTCCGGCCGGATCGAAGAACACGCCCGAGCAGGCAGTCACCGTTCCGTTGCTCATGGTATAAGGCGTTAAGGTTGGCGTTGTGCAGCTGATGCTGGCTTCCCAGCCGGCGCTTGTCGAAGTGCCTGAGCTCGCCCCGTTGAAATAAAAAGTGAGGTAAGAACCTGTAGACTCCACGGAGAAGGTGCTGCCTGAATAAATCCCGATCAGCGGATAGGCCGTTGTCGGCCCATCGTATACACTCAGCGAAGCACCGTTGAGGTTGGTCATGGTGCTGAAATCAACTTTGAGCCTGCTGCCGGTTGACGACACAAAGCTTTGGATATGGTTGTCGCGGATGTAGTTATTGGACACACCGCCATTATCATAAAAAGTCCCGGTGCATACGCTCCTCACACCGTCCTGTAAGTTAAATACCGTAGGAATGATCGGGCTTGCCGAACATCCGATGATGGCTTTCCATCCGAGGTCCACGGTCGTATTGTTGGAGACAAATCTAAATGTCACGCTGCTTCCCGTTCTGGAAGAAATGACTTCAGGTAAATCATTGCCGGTATATTTTCCGATGAGTGGCGCTGAAACACTGGTGCCGTCGTAGGCAAACAGTGTATCGCCGTTGACCACATCAAAATTGGTGAAGGTGAAATTGATAAAGCTGGCCGATCCCGAAGAATAGGTCTGTGTGGTGACGTTGCTGTTGGCATAAGTTGCCGCCGGTCCGGCCGGATCGAAGAACACGCCCGAGCAGGCAGTCACCGTTCCGTTGCT
>CALRIU020000022.1:0-89303 GCA_943362175.1 Hydrocarboniphaga daqingensis
ATTTTTGATGCGGTAAGTGCCGTCTGCCTGCTTTTTGTAGCGGCTGTATGTTTCATTGACAGGAATGAGCGGATTGCCCTGCTCAAAATCATAGACCTGCGCTGTTTTAAATACCACCTCATCTACTCCCAGCTCAGCCGCCAGGTTCTCTACGTCCTGCAACTGGTGCTCGTTTGGCTTCACCACCAGGAACTGAAATACCACGTGCGGCGTTTCGCTCTTCAGCGTTTTTTTTGCTTCGATGATATGCTTCGTGCCATCGATCACTTTTTGCAGGATGCCTCCTACCCTATACTGCTCATAGGTTTCCTGTGTCGTACCGTCTATGGAAATGATGAGGCGGTCCAATCCGCTTTCTACCGTTTTCTTCGCCTGCTCTTTTGTGAGGTAATGCGCGTTGGTAGAGGTGGATGTATAAATGCCCTTGCCCGAAGCATATTTTACCATCTCCAGGAAATGCGGATTGAGGTAAGGTTCTCCCTGGAAATAAAAGGTAAGGTAGATCAGGTCTTTATACACCGCATCGATCGTTGACCTGAAAAAAGAAGGCTCCAGCATCCCGGTAGGCCTGGTGAACTGCCTCAGCCCGCTCGGGCACTCGGGGCAGCGCAGGTTGCAGCTGGTAGTCGGCTCTACCGACATGCTGATCGGAAAGCCCATGCCCGGCACCGAATGCAGATGCTTCGACAGCTGATAGCTTGTCCACACCTTCGAGGCGTTGTACAGCTTCCTGAACGTGAGTTTTTTAAGCAAGTGGATATGGTTGGAAAAGGACACGGGCCAAAGGTAGCCATTAATCATGAATCCCCTTTCCTGTTTAACATTGTATGATTTGCCCGGGCCGTAAGGACAAAAATGATTAATTTAGACCGCTTAAAAATTCCGTCATCATACCTATGGAACATTATACCAATTCTCTGGAATCTGCCCGCCGGCTAGATCAACAGGATCCTTTGCGCTCATACAGGAGCCGCTTTTTTATCCCGCAGCACGAGGGCGCCGATATGGTTTATTTTACCGGCAACTCCCTGGGCCTGCAGCCCAAAACCACCAAAGAATATTTACAGCAGGAACTCAACGATTGGGCAACCTTCGGCGTGGAAGGGCATTTCCTCGCGAAGAACCCCTGGCTCTCCTACCACGAGATCCTGACCGATAAAACGGCGAAGATCGTTGGCGCGCTTCCTTCCGAAGTGGTGATGATGAACCAGCTCACGGTGAACCTGCACCTCCTGATGGTTTCTTTTTACAGGCCGACTCAACAACGTTATAAAATTTTGTGCGAGGCCAAAGCCTTTCCAAGCGATCAGTATGCCTTGCAATCGCAGGTGAAATTTCATGGCTTTGATCCTGCTGAGGCCCTGATTGAAGTAGGACCGCGCGAAGGGGAATACGAGATCAGGCACGAGGATATTTACGAAGCCATAGACGCACATAAAGATTCGCTGGCGCTGGTGATGATCGGCGGCGTTAATTATTTCAGCGGGCAGGTGTTCGACATGAAAGCCATTACCGAAGCTGGCCACAAAGCAGGTGCCGTTGTCGGCTTCGACCTGGCGCATGCTGCCGGAAACTTACAACTGGAGCTGCACAACTGGAACGTAGACTTTGCGGCCTGGTGCAGCTACAAATACCTGAATGCCGGGCCTGGCAGCGTAGCCGGCGCCTTCGTTCATGAAAAGCATCACAAGCAGACAGACCTGCCTTTGTTTGCAGGCTGGTGGGGCCACGACAAGGAAACACGCTTCAAAATGGATAAGGAATTTCGCCCGATAGAAAGCGTGGAGCGCTGGCAGCTGAGCAATGCTCCTATTCTCTCGATGGCAGCTTACAAGGCCTCGCTGGATATTTTTGATGAGGTGGGGATGGAAAAGCTGAATGAGAAAAGCAAAAAGCTCACCGCTTACCTGGAGTTTATCGTGACGGAAATCAACCGGCAAAAAAACAATTGCCTCGAGATCATCACACCTAAAGCCAACCGCGGCTGCCAGATCAGCATCGTGGCACACGGGCACGGAAAAGCGCTCTATACTAAGCTGATCGAAAACGGTGTGATCCCCGACTGGCGTGAGCCGAATGTGATCCGCTGCGCACCTGTGCCGATGTACAATTCATTTGAAGACATCTTCCGCTTCGGCGAGATCTTATTGAAATTACTGTAAGGATGCGAGCCACCGCTTCAATCGTTTGGATAGCGCTTATGGCTTTATTCTGTTGGTTGATGATCGGCCTCACCCTTCCTTACCTGAGCTTTGAAACGGATGTGGATTTTTTGCTGACCAAGCAAAAAATTATCCATATCAGGCACTGGCGCTATGCCTTCTATTGCCATATCCTGTTCAGTATTTTTTCACTGATCGCAGGACTGACGCAATTCTCCGGTTACCTGTTGCATAAACACAAAGGTGTACACCGGGCGATGGGCTATGTATATGTGCTTGATGTAATCTGCCTCGCAGGGCCTTCCGGCCTCATCATGGCCTTTTATGCCAATGGGACCGTCGTTTCCAAAACCAGCTTTGTCTTATTATCTTTGCTATGGATCGGTTTTACGGCGCTGGCCCTGGTCAAAGCCATCAAAAAAGATTTCAGGGCGCATCAAGCCTGGATGATCCGCAGTTTTGCACTGACGCTATCTGCCATTACTCTGCGCCTGCTGGCATTGGTCCTGCCGCATATCGTACACCTCGATGCCAGAACGGAATATGCGCTCATCGCCTGGCTCAGCTGGCTGCTGAACCTGCTGATGGCCGAGTGGATCATTTATGCCAAAAAGCTATCCTCCCCTTGAGCCATCCTGCGACACGATGGTTGCATCCGTCTCCGTCACTTTATCGCGCCTGATCTCTCCGCCTTCTATGAGCTGTACCTGTTGTGGCTTATCCGCTTCGGCAGAAATAATTTCGTTGCCGGCATAACCTTTCTCCACCGGATCGTTTTTCCATTTATAGGTATAGCCCATCATGTCGATCACGTAATCGCTGCTAATGCTAAAGGCCTGCGCCGTTGTCGGCGAGCAAAAGCATCCGAGCATTTCCTCATCCACCACGGTTCCAACTGAGTCGTAGGTTACCACAAAGGTTTTCACAGGGTTCAGTGTATCGGCAATGGCGAGGTAGGTTTTATAGATCATCGCATAATTATTTCCGATTTTCATTTTTCCGACAGCAAAGTATTCGTTCGTCACATCGCGCGCAAAGCGCCCGTCTTCCATGTTTGGAATAAACACGGCATAGTCGTAATTGATATAAGAATAGTTGTGATTTTTGACACTGTCGATCGGCTCCGCATAAGGGAGTTTAAGATCGGGGAAGGTGTTCAGGTAATTTTTGAATAAGAGGGCCTTCAGCTTTGCGTCGTCATTAAATGTGTTCACGATAAAGCTCACATAGCGCGGATTATCTCTGACAAAATCAAAGCGCTTTTCATTCAGAATCCTGTTCTTATTCAGAAAGCCTTCGAACACGGCCTGGCTCAGGCTATTGATGCAGGCGGTGGAATCCTGCCGGATAGCGGCGATCAGGGCGTCATTAAAATAGATTTCATAATACGGATCATATCCTATGGTCTGCAATAGGTCGTTGGATTGCTGGGCATTACCGGCATCATTGACCTCGATGTAGGCTTTGGCCAAAAAATAATACATCCTGGAATCCGGAAAGTAGCGGATGGCATCCCGGAACAGCGCAATGCTTTCTTTGGCTTTCTGCTTGTTTACCAGCAGATCCATCGCTCTCAGAAAATATTTGCGTCCTTCGTCCTTCTGAGGAGCGGAAACCTCTTTCTGAGCCAGGAGAACAGAGTCCATATTAAAGATGGCCTCTTCGCTCAGGCGCTTCCCCACGCTGTTGTTGATGTTAGTGTCTGTTTGGGTTTCCTTGCCCCCGGTGCAAAAGCTGAGGACGGTAACCAGGGTAAGGGCAATAAGCAGGTAAATATATTTCATAGACTCGTTTTTTTGACTGACTAAAGATAGTAAGAAATTGTATTCCCGTTTTGTACCTTCCTAAAACCAAACAGGATCCCGGTTCCGTATATCTGCTATGAAACACTTGGTCTATATTCCGCTCATCTTACTGATGTCATTTATGAAGCACGACAAAAAAGCCCTGCGCTACATGGCCCTGGGCGATTCGTATACGATCTGCACGGGTACATCCGCTACAGCCGAGCAGTGGCCCGAGATCCTGGCCGGCCATCTCCGCAACGCAGGCATTCCCGTAGAGCTCGTGAGCAACCCCTCACGAAACGGCTTCAGCACACAGGACTTAATAGACAACGAACTGCCTTTACTGAAAAACGGGAACTACCATTTTGCAAGCCTGCTTATCGGCGTGAACGATTGGGTGCGCGATGTGGATGCCAAGACTTATCACAAAAACCTGAGCTACATCGTCGATGAGATTCAGAAAGCCCTTCCCGATAAGTCAAAGCTGATCCTGATCACCATTCCCGATTTTGGCGTAACTCCGAAGGGAGCTTTATATAGCGGTGGCCGCGACATTTCCAAAGGCATTACGGAGTTTAATGACATCATCAAAGCGGAAGCGAAAAAACGGGGACTGGTTTGTGTGGATATCTTTCCTTTGTCCAAAGGCATGCTCCATCATCAAGACCTGGTTGCCGCCGATGGCCTTCACCCCTCCGCCAAAGAATACGCGCTTTGGGAAGCGCTCATCTTCCCGGAAGCAAAAAAAATAGTATCGGAAAACTGAATTTTATTTGCCGTTTATAAAATATCGTTTACATTTGTCGCGAATGTTATTCACTTCAAATAGGCATCATCATCACTTACCACATGGTAGGCAATGATGTTATGCAGTTAAACGAGTAGTTCCCAAACTCAGCATATATAAGGCTTGCCACGACGGTAAGCCTTTTTTTATTTCCATTTTTTTACAAAAAAACATCATGCAAACCCATTTGAAAATTGCTATTCAGAAATCCGGAAGACTCAGCGAAAGCTCCTTAAAGCTTCTGAAGGAATGCGGGATCGACATCGATAACGGCCTGAACAAACTCAAGGCAGAAGCTTCCAATTTCCCCCTGGAGGTCTTCTTTCTGCGCGACGACGACATTCCGCAATACGTAGAGGACAAGGTTGCCGACCTGGGCATTGTGGGTGAAAATGTATTGCTTGAAAAAGAAAAGAGCCTCGACATTGTCGACCGCCTGGGCTTTGGCAAATGCCGCCTGTCACTGGCTATTCCTAAGGAACAGGCATACGGCTCGCTGAAAGACCTGGATGGAAAACGCATTGCCACGTCTTATCCCTCGCTGTTATCAGGCTACATGAAGGCTCAGAACGTATCGGCAGAGATCCATGAGATCAGCGGCTCGGTGGAAATTGCTCCCGGTATCGGCCTGGCAGATGCCGTATGCGATTTGGTAAGCTCCGGAAGCACCTTATTTACCAATGGATTGAAAGAAGTGGAGGTTATCCTGAGATCGGAAGCCGTCCTGGTTGCCAACAAAACACTCACGGAGGAACAAGGGAACCTGCTGTCGAAACTGCTCTTCCGGATCCGGGCAGTAAGGAAAGCAAAAAACAATAAATACATTTTATTGAACGCACCGAACGACAGGCTCAAAGCGATCTGTGAGATCTTGCCTGGCATGAAAAGCCCGACGATTCTGCCTTTGGCGGAGGAAAACTGGAGCTCGGTTCATTCGGTGGTGGAAGAAAATAAATTCTGGGAGATCATTGAGAAGCTGAAGGCCGAAGGCGCGCAGGGCATCCTGGTTGTGCCGATCGAAAAAATGATCCTGTAAAATCAAGCTATTAAATAAAAACCCATCAGATGGAAACCATACTCTATTCAAACCTGTCCCTACTGGAAGGACCTTTGGCAAGGCCCTCCGCAGACATAAGCAGCATTGAGCCAATCGTGCGGGAAGTGCTGCAGGACATCAAAAGCAACGGGCAGGCAGCCGTGGAAAAGTACAGCCTGCGCTTCGACAAGGTGCAGATCAAAGATCCCCGTGTATCCGAAACAGAATTTGCCGCCGCCGCGCAGCTGGTGAGCCCGGAGCTTAAAGCCGCGATACAGATCGCGAAAAAAAATATCGAAGTGTTTCATGCGGCGCAAAAAGAGCAGCCGAAAATCATCGACACCATGCCGGGCGTAAGCTGCTGGAGAAAATCAGTAGCTATCGAAACCGTAGGCCTGTACATTCCGGGAGGCACTGCTCCCTTGTTCTCTACGATCCTGATGCTGGGAATTCCGGCCAGGCTCGCCGGATGCCGCAGGATCATCCTCTGCACGCCACCCGGCCCTTCGGGGAATATCCACCCTGCCATTCTCTATACGGCTCAGCTCATCGGCATCGACACCATCTTCAAAACCGGGGGCGTACAGGCCATTGCAGCGATGGCCTACGGAACAGCGCTTGTCCCAAAGGTGGATAAGATCTTCGGACCCGGAAACCGCTATGTGACCTGCGCCAAACAACTGATCAGCCAGGAAGGCATTGCCATCGATCTTCCCGCCGGTCCCTCGGAAGTGGCGGTACTGGCCGATGATAGCTGCATCCCCGCTTTTGTGGCTGCCGACCTGCTTTCCCAGGCCGAGCATGGCGAAGACTCGCAGGTAATACTTGTGTCACCATCCGAAGAAGTGATCAGGGCCGTAAATGAAGAGCTTCAAACACAACTGGAGCTTTTGCCGAGAAAAGAGATTGCAGCCAAAGCACTTGAGAACAGTAAAGCCATTTTGGTTAAGAATTATGCAGAAGCCCTGGAGTTATTAAATGCCTATGCGCCTGAACATTTAATCATTGCCTGCCGCGATGACGAAGCCCTGGCAGAAGGCGTAATCAATGCAGGCTCTGTTTTCCTGGGAAATTTTTCCTGCGAAAGCGCCGGCGATTACGCCTCGGGAACCAATCATACCCTGCCTACGAATGGCTATGCAAGGGCTTATAGCGGCGTATCGCTCGATAGCTTTGTAAAAAAAATCACGTTCCAGAAACTCACGAAGGAAGGCATTGCCAACATAGGGCCTGCGATAGAATTGATGGCAGAGGCCGAAGGACTGGAAGCACACAGGCAAGCCGTAACCTTAAGACTTAAAACATTGTAACATGTTTGATTTAGAAAAAATCACCCGAAAAAATATCAGGTCCATTGAGCCTTACCGGGTAAATCGCGATGGCTATCTTGAAAATCCGGAAGCGGTTTTCTTAGACAATTGCGAAAACAATTACGGCTCTCCTTTGGGCAAGGGCTATGAGCGCTATCCTTCTTCTTCACAGACAGCGCTGAGATCTGCGATCGCCGGCTACAAAAACGTGAATGTGACAAGCCTCGCCCTGGGAAATGGCAGCGACGAGCTCATCGATTTATTAATCCGCTGCTTTTGCGAGCCCCGCCGTGACTCGATCCTCGTCTGCGAACCCACTTTCGGAATGTACAGGATGTATGCGCAGCTCAACGATGTTGCCGTATTGAATGCCCCTCTCCTGCCCGCTTCGTTTTTAGCAGACGAAGCCCTCATCCTGAAAAGCGTGGAAGCTACAACGACCATCCTGTTCCTCTGTTCTCCTAATAATCCCACGGGCACCAGCATCAGCAGCGCCCAGCTCAGGACCATTGCCGGGAATTTTTCCGGGCTGGTAGTTGTGGACGAAGCTTACAGCGATTTTTCGGAACACCCGTCGGCACTAGGCTTACTGAACGATTTTCCGAATCTCCTGGTGCTGCAAACGTTTTCCAAAGCCTGGGGCCTGGCAAGCCTGAGGGTTGGTGCAGCTTATGGAAGCCCGGAGGTAATTGCCATCCTCAACAAGGTGAGGCCGCCTTTCCATATCAGCGGCACCTCGCAGCAGGTGTTGTTACAGGCCTTAACGAAAGCTGACAGGCTCCCGGAGCTGGTAAATGCCGTCCTGCTGCAAAAACAATGGCTGAGAAAAGAGCTGAAGCATTTTTCCTTCATCAAAAGGATGGTCGATAGCGACGCCAACTTCTTTCTCCTGGAAGTGGAAGATGCGGAAAGCCTGCACCGTTATTTGTGGGAGCGCGGCATATTGACCAGCAACCGCTCGGCGCTGCAAAACTGCCGTAATCATCTTCGCATCAGTGTAGGAACCGAAACCGAAAACCAAAAATTGATTGAATTATTAAACCGATATACCTGAATGAAAAAATTACTGTTTATAGACCGCGATGGAACACTGATCTGGGAGCCACCCGGCGACTTTCAGATCGATAGCTTCGAAAAATTCAGATTCCTTCCGGGTGTGATCACCTGGCTGGGAAAGATCGCACGCGAGCTCGACTATGAGCTGGTGCTGGTGACTAACCAGGATGGGCTGGGCACAGAGGCCTTTCCTGAAGAAAGCTTCTGGCCGGTACACCGGCTCATGACGGATCTTCTGGCCGGGGAAGGCATTGTATTTTCAAAGCAATGCATCGACCGTAGTTTTGAAAAAGACAACAGCCCCAATCGAAAACCGAATACAGGTATGCTCACTTCTTATCTGCAGGGCGCTTATGACCTGGCGAATTCCTTTGTGATCGGTGACAGGATCACGGATGTGAAGCTGGCAAAAAACCTGGGCTGTCGGTCTATCTTTATCAGGAACTACGATGCCGCTGCGGGCTTCGAATCCGATATCGCCCTGCAGGCAAGCAACTGGAAAGAAATCTATCATTTTCTGAAAGTACCGCCACGCCTTGTGGCTCATAATCGCCAGACCAAAGAAACGGCAATCCGGATCCAGCTGAACCTTGATGGAAAAGGCGAGGCTTCTATCTCAACGGGGCTGGCTTTTTTCGATCACATGCTCGAACAGATTGCCAGGCATGGAAACATCGACCTGGAGATTCTTGCCAAGGGCGACCTGCACATCGACGAGCACCACACCATTGAGGATGTTGGGATTGCTCTCGGAGAGGCTTTTTTAAAAGCGCTGGGCGATAAACGCGGCATCGAACGCTACGGTTTTTGTTTACCGATGGACGATTGCCTGGCGCAGGTCGCGCTGGATTTCGGGGGGCGAAGCTGGATAGTATGGGAGGCAGAATTTAAGCGTGAAAAAACAGGGGACATGCCTACGGAAATGTTCTTTCATTTTTTCAAGTCGTTCAGCGATGCTGCAAAATGTAATCTCAACATCAAAGCCGAAGGACAAAATGAGCATCACAAGATCGAAGCGATCTTCAAGGCTTTGGCAAAATGCCTGAAAATGGCCTTGAAACGGGATGCCGGAAACATGAGCCTGCCAAGCACGAAAGGAATGTTGTAACATAGACAAATACCATGAACGTATCCATCATCAACTATAACGCCGGTAATACACGCTCTGTACTTTTCGCGCTTGAGCGCATGGGCATCCAGGCTGTAGTGAGCCACGATCCTGATACCTTAGCTTCATCCGATAAGCTTATTTTTCCGGGTGTGGGAGAGGCGGCATCTGCCATGCAGTACCTGCGCGAGCGTCGCCTCGACGAGCTGATCGTTTCATTGAAGCAACCGGTGTTGGGCATTTGCCTGGGCATGCAGCTTTTGTGCCGGCACTCCGAAGAAGGCGATACCAGCTGCCTCGGCATTTTCGATACAGCCGTGAAATCTTTTGCAGCGGCTGAGAAAAAATCCGCTGCACTCCGGAAAGTGCCGCACATGGGCTGGAACAGCATTTATGACCTGGAAACGGAATTGTACCGCTCGGTACGCGAACAACAGCCGGTATATTTTGTACATGGCTATTATGCGGAGCTATGTGCCCACACCATTGCCAAAGCAAGCTACGGGCCTGAGTACAGCGCTTCGCTGAAACACCATAATTTTTACGCCACGCAATTCCACCCCGAAAAATCGGGAGACGCAGGGCAGGTCATTCTTGAAAACTTTATTAAACTCTGAGCAATGGAAATTATCCCGGCCATAGATCTGATTGACGGAAAATGTGTGAGGCTCGCACAGGGCAACTACGCCCGCAAAACCGTATACCACAACAAGCCCCTGGAAGTGGCGCTGGCCTTCGAACAGGCAGGTATCCGGCGGCTTCACCTGGTAGACCTCGACGGCGCAAAGGCCGGAAGGATTATGAACCAAAGCGTATTGGAGGAGATTGCTTCCCATACCAGGCTCATCATCGATTTCGGAGGTGGCATTAAAACGGATGAAGACCTTCAGCGTGTGTTTAATGCCGGCGCGCAGATGGCCGTAGCGGGAAGCATTGCCGTCAGGAACAAAGCCCTGTTCCATGCCTGGATCAGGCGTTATGGGCCGGATAAAATTCTTCCGGCGGCCGATGTCAAAAAAGGCTACATCACCATTGGCGGCTGGCAGGAAAGCACGGAGCTCTCCCTGGCGGATTTCATCACCGAAACCATGCAACAGGGAATCAAGCGTTTGTTTTGTACAGACGTTTCCAAAGACGGACTTTTGCAGGGGCCTTCCCTGGAACTCTACAAGCAGGTAATCGCTGCGTTTCCCGAGCTCGAATTAATTGCCAGCGGAGGCGTATCATCGGCCGACGATCTGCGTCGCCTGAAGGACATCGGCTGCAAAGGTGTCATTGTCGGTAAGGCTCTTTATGAAAATAAAATCACTCTCAAGGAACTCCAAAAATTTACCTGATATGCTCAGCAAACGCATCATTCCCTGCCTCGACATCAAAGACGGAAGAACCGTGAAAGGAACCCGTTTCGAACAGCTCCGCGACGCCGGCGATCCTGTGGAGCTGGCCGTGGAATACTGCCGGCAAGGTGCCGACGAGCTGGTATTCCTCGATATTACGGCCACACAGGAAAAACGAAAAACACTGGCGGAGCTCGTCACGCGGATTGCGCGGCATATCAACATTCCCTTTACCGTAGGCGGTGGCATCGGCTCTGTGGAGGATGTTTCCATTCTGCTGAACGCGGGCGCGGATAAGATCTCCGTGAATTCGGCGGCGGTAAAACGTCCCGGCCTGATCCACGAACTGGCAGCGCGGTTCGGAAAACAATGCGTGGTAGTAGCCATTGATACCAAAGCCGGCGAAAGCGGCGATGATGTGTATACCGCCGGGGGCCGTATCAAAACGGAATGGCAAACCCTGGACTGGGCCAGGCAGGCAGTCGCTCTTGGCGCCGGGGAGATCCTGCTCACCTCGATGGATCATGACGGCACCAAATCGGGCTTCGCACTGGAGATCACCAAACGCGTATCGGAATCAGTCGGGGTACCGGTGATTGCCTCCGGCGGTGCGGGAAGCGACGTGCATTTCCGGGATGTATTTCTGAATGGCAGTGCCGACGGGGCTTTGGCAGCCAGCCTCTTTCATTATAAGGAGCTCTGCATTCCGGAACTAAAACAGTATTTAAAGCAAGAAGGCCTGCACGTAAGATTGTAAAATCCATAATAGTTAAGCGATATGATAACACCTGATTTCTCAAAACCAACGAACGGCCTCCTGCCGGTCATTATCCAGGATGCCTGCACACAAGCCATACTTATGCTGGGCTATATGAATGCCGAAGCCTATGAAAAAACCCTGGCGGAAAAACGCGTGACTTTTTTCTCGCGTTCCAAAAACCGCTTGTGGACCAAAGGAGAAGAAAGCGGAAATTTTTTGACCGTGAACGACATTCTCTGCGATTGCGACCGCGACACTTTATTGATCAAAGCCAGCCCCAAAGGGCCTGTATGCCATACCGGGGCCGATACCTGCTTTGCCGAAAGCAACAGCTCCACCGGTTTCCTGGATGTGCTGGAAGCGATTATCCGCGACAGAAAAAACAATGCCAGCAGCAAGTCTTACGTGTCATCTCTTTTTGCGAAAGGCATCAACAAAATAGCCCAGAAAGTAGGCGAAGAGGCCATTGAACTGGTGATTGAAGCAAAGGACGAGCAGGAAGAGCTTTTCAAAAACGAAGCGGCCGATCTGCTGTTCCATTACCTGATCCTCTTACAGGCGAAAGGCCTGGTTTTAAAGGACATTGTCCGGGTGCTGGAACAGCGGAATTAACGGAAAAATTACATGTAAAAAGCGCGGTTTACGGGCATTTTTCGTTACTTTAGGGTCTATGATTTCCCCCATCAAAAAACGCTCCCTGCTTCTGGCTTGCTATGTTCTGCTATCAATCTCCCTGACGGCCCAGCCACGCTCTTTCGACAGTATCAGGCGGCTGATCCCTGCTGAAAAAACACCGGCGAAAAAAGCCATGTTGCTGGTAGCTGCTGCCAAAAGCATCTACAGCTCGGCACCCGATTCTTCTATCAGCTATTGCGAAGAGGCCGAAAGTATCAGCCGCAAATACCACCTTGATGTTCAGCTGGCCTATTCGCTGCACTGCGAGTGCCGTTACCTGCTGCTGAAGGGCGACCTGCAAGCCACCGTCGAAAAACTGAATACGGCGATTGCCCTCTTCGAAAAACACAAGGAGCAGACAGGCCTCGCCAAAGCCTATTCCCTCAAATCCATTGCCCTGGGACGGCTTCATAAAACCAAAGAAGAGCTCGATTACCTGCTGAAAGCCAAAGGCATCTATGAAACCTCTCCCGATAAGGACGGGCAGGTATCTGTGCTGCTCAACCTTTCCAATGCATACAGCGATATCGGCGCCTATGGTCAGGCGATTGCCACGCTGGAAGAAATCAAACACATGAACCTTCCTCCCGGCGAAACCGATTTCTACACCGAACTCAATTATGGCAATGTATACTACATGAAGCATGAGTACAACGAAGCCTTGTACCATTATGAGAAAGCCAGGCAGGTTGCCGGTAACTACAGGATGATCGATAGCGAAATTACTGGGATGACGCTTCTGGCGGCTTGTTACCTGCAGTTGAACGAGCTGGGGAAGGCCCGCGACAATTACAGGGCGGCGATTGCACTGGCGCAGCAATACGGGTTGCTGGTAGAAGAAAAGGATGCGCTGGAAGGCATGGTAGACCTGTATGAGAAAGAAAAAAACTACCTGCGGGCGTTTGAAGCCCTGAAACGTTATAAGCTGCTCGACGATTCCCTCTTCAACATCGAAAAGGTGAAGAGCATCCATCATGTGGAGCAGAAGCTCCGCCTCAGCGAAAAGGAGAAGATCATTGCGGAACAGGGCTTCTCCCTCGAAAAAGAAAAAGCGGCATTGGCAGAGGCTAAAAGCAACGCTTTCCTTCTCATCGCCGGGCTGCTGCTGGCCGCATCGGTTTGCCTGTTTCTCTTTTACTACAGCCGCAAAATCAAACGCCTCCTGTCCCTGATCCGTTTACAGAAACAGGAAGTGGAAACGCAAAAAGAGATCATCGAGTCGAAAAATAAGGATGTGATGGATTCCATCCACTACGCGCGTCATATCCAGGGGAGCATGCTGCCTTCGGCAAAGGCCCTGGAAGGCTTGTTCAACGAGCATTTTATCCTGTACAAGCCCAAGGATGTGGTGGCAGGTGATTTTTACTGGACGGAAACCATCGGAGGCATGCCCGCCATTGTGGTAGGCGACTGCACCGGGCATGGCGTACCGGGAGCGATGGTGAGCATTGTGGCCTGCAATGCCCTGAACAGGGCCGTCAAGGAATTTGCCTTGTCTGATCCCGCAAAGATCTTTGATAAGGTGAATGAGCTGATGCAGGAAACCTTTTCGAAAAGCGACTATGAGGTGAGCGACGGGATGGATGCCGCCCTGTGCATTTTCGATGAGCGGCAGATGAAGCTCTATATAGCTGCTGCTAATAATCCGGTATGGCTGGTAAGCCCGCCGGGAATCACCACAGCCTTGTGGGAGGAGCCCTGGCAGCTATCCCAGGTGTCGGCGGATAAGCGGCCGATCGGGAAATTCAGGGAAGAAGTGCTGCCATTCGAAGGAAAAAGCGTGTCGGTAGAAAAAGGAGAGATGATCTACCTCTTCTCCGATGGCTATGCCGACCAGTTTGGCGGCAGCAAAGGAAAAAAATTCAAGTACAAACAATTACAGGATCTCCTGGTTTCCATTGCCCGCCTGCCCCTACCCGAACAACGGCAAATACTGGAACACACCCTGAAAGACTGGCAGGGGAACCACGACCAGGTCGACGATATTTTAATTGTAGGGATCAGGGTTTAGCCTGCCGGTAAATTGAGCCGCCGGCCCGGCCTTCCCCGAATTTTTTATGGACCGGGCTGAATAATATTGCGTAAATTTACCGCACTTTATGGCAGGCCCTCAGGATACAGCTCAAATGTCGTTCATGCAGCACCTCGATGCGCTGCGGTGGCACCTGGTACGCAGCGCTATTGCTATTGCCCTTTGTGCCATTGTCCTCTTCCTCAATAATAATTTTTTGTTCGATACGGTTATTTTCGGGCCGCTGAAACAGGAGTTTATTTCTTACCGCGCGCTTTGTTCCTTAGGGCATCATATCGGCGCCGGCGACGTGATGTGCATGACCGTGAAAGTACCGCACCTGCAAACGCTTTCGGCTTCCGAGCAATTTTTCACGCACATGTGGATTGCCCTGGTAGGCGGGATCATTATTGCATTTCCTTATGTGCTGTATGAGATCTGGAAATTCATCAAGCCGGCTTTAAAGGATACGGAATCGCGTCCGGCCCAATGGTTTGTGATTGTTGCCTCTATCTTATTCCTGATCGGGATTTTCTTCGGGTATTTTTTACTGTTCCCGATGTCTTACAATTTCCTCATCAATTACACGCTTTCCGATAGCAATATTGTGCAAACGAACAATACGCTGGATGATTATATTTCGTTGATCTCTACCATGACGCTGGTATCGGGCGTGGTGTTCGAGATGCCGATTATTGTGTATTTCCTGTCCCGCCTGGGCCTGCTCACACCGGATTTCATGCGCAAATACCGTAAATATGCCGTGGTGGTGATCCTCATTGCCGCTGCTGTGATCACGCCTTCTCCGGATGTGACCTCCCAAATGGTAGTGGCCGTTCCGATGTACCTCCTCTACGAAGGAAGTATTTTTGTGAGCGCTTATGTGGTGAGGAAGAATAACGTGTAGATCAAGCGGTCTGAAGAATTCCTTCAAAACAGATATCATCCAAAAGCCGACACCGGTTCAGAGAATACCGCCACCGGAGCATTTTCCCGCGTTTTTTTAAATGTGTTCCTGTAATTTAGAGGGCTCAATCCGTTTAATCATGATGACATCAACTTCTCTTAAACAGGCAACCGGCTTATTCCTGGGCCTGATCCTGACAACTTTCAGCACCGGCTCTTTGTCTGCCGGCAAAACAACAGCTCTCAAAAACATTCATCCTGCGGAGGCAGGCAATAGCATCTTCAAAGGAAAAGAATTTACCAGCCTTGAGCTTAAAAGCAAGGCGGTTGCAGGCATTGGGCTCGGGCAGGCGATAGAGATCGGCATCATCGTGAAAACCGATAAGGACAAAGAATACAGAACACCCGGCTTCCCTGAAGAAGGATCATTCCGGACCATTGCGTGGGATCAGTTCGCAGTAGAAGTTGAGGGCGGAACCTTTGCCGATGGAAAAGTAATCATCAGCAGCAACTTTGCAGACATAAAACAGCACCAGGTAAACGTAAAGGCATACCTCGTCAAAAATCCGGAGCTCAAAAGCGAGCTTATCTTACACCTCGATTATAAAGGGGAGATGCTGGCGGATTTCAGCGGAACGGCAGGAAAACCGGGGCGAAACGGACAGAGCGGGCAGCGCGGCGACAATGGAAGCAGCTCCACTTCGCCCAGGGATGGCGGAAACGGCGGACAGGGCGGAAACGGAAGCGATGGCGGACAAGGACAGGACATCGAGGTGTTTGCCAAAATGAAGCCTGATCCGATCCTGAAAAAAGACCTGCTGGAAGTACGTGTGAAAAGTAAAAGCGCCGGAACAGAGCAAGTCTACTTCGTAGATCCTGCCGGTGGAAAGTTAAAAGTAAGCGCTGACGGCGGTCACGGTGGCTCCGGTGGTGCCGGCGGTTACGGTGGGCCGGGAGGCAGCAACAGCTATAGCAAAACCTCGGGAAACGGCGGAAACGCAGGCTTTGCCGGTAATGGCGGGAACGGCGCCAAAGGTGGCTCCATCACTGTTTATTTAGACCCGGGCACCGATAAAATCCCTGCCGGAACACTCACCTTTTCCAATGAAGGTGGTGCCGCCGGCAACGGGGGACAGGCAGGTGTCGGTGGCGCCAAGGGCGATTACCCTTCCAACTGGGGACAGCATGGTACTCCCGGCTTCCCCGGAAACAGCGGTACCAAAGGACCTGAGATCAAAATCATCAAACAAAAGCTTTAAGCTGCCATGCTTGCATAAGGATTTGGTATTCGCGCAATTGTGTGTAATTTAGGAGGCACAAATACCGATCCTTATGTCAAAGCAGGCTGAAGAATTCAACGCGTACCGTTCGAAAATGAACGAAGTTATTTTAGGAAAGGATAACCTCGTCATCAAACGTCTCTTTAACTTAGATACGCAAACGTATGCGGAAGGCGCACTGAATGTGAAGACCAAAGAAATGCTGGGCCTGGTAGCGAGTATGGTGCTGCGTTGCGACGACTGTATCAGATACCATTTGCTGAAATGCCATGAGCAGGGCTGCAGCACCGAAGAGATCTACGAGATCTTTGCTGTGGCCAATATCGTCGGTGGCACCATCGTGATCCCTCACACCCGTCGCGGTGCCGAGTTCTGGGAAGAGCTCGTGTCTTCAAACTGATTTTAATTTTTTATTTTTGGACTCATCTCCCTGAGCCTCTCCGGCAGAGGCTTCCGGCTATTTCCTGTTTTCATCTATCTGATAAAAACATCCTGATGCATCGTTCCAGAACCACGTAATATTACGTAGTTCTGTGCGAAAAGCTGTGCCAAAAACTTCTTTTATGGTACGATCATTCCTGAAAAAACGAAATAATTTTAATCCGATGATCTCTGCCCCCCCGGGATTTATGTTGTATACGGAGAGGACTTTCTGATCATACGTATTAACCATTAAAACTTTAAAGAACATGAAACAATCAAAACACACCACTGGTAAGCGCCTTACCATTCTGAAAGATTATTGCCAGAAAGCTCTGCTAAACCACCGATGGAGCCTTGTCCTGATGATCCTGGCGCTAAGCTTCCGGTCTTTGCATGCTCAAACCAACAGCTGCGCAGGTCCTTTCCCGGATCCCAATCCTTCTCACCAACGGGTGAATGCTGCCAGCTGCACCAATAGCTCTACCGACTACCTCAATAAGTACCGCTTACAATCCACTTATGTTCCTGCTGCCAACTCACCTGTGATCACGCTGAAAATCACCTTTCACGTGTTTGTGAATGCGGCCGGCACCTCCGGCCCCTGGCTGCCTGTAAGCGCAGGGACCGTTGATCTCACACAATTGGGAAACTTCCTGCATAACGGGTATGAGCGTTATTCCGATCCGCGATCGGCGAATTACAGCACCGGCACACTTTGTAATATGCCTTATATCAGTGATTCCCGCATTAACTATGAGCTTACCAACATTTACTATTACTACGACAATGCCTTAGTCACAGGCCCTGGCCTGGGGCAGGGTGCTACGCTGGCTTCGCATGTAAACACGAATTATCCGGGAAGGCTGGACGAAGGCCTGCCGATTTTTTTCAATGCAGGAAATATGAGCGGTGCTGCCGGCTACCAAAGCAGCTATAACGGAAAGCCATACGTACATACAATTTTCGGAACCGATCCCTGGGGTGCCTCCATCCATTTAAGGCATGAGATCGGCCATGCCTTTTCGTTATACCATACCTACCAGGGCGGCGGTGATGAGATGGCCTGGGGTTATAACTGTACGACGCCCAACTTTCTGTGTGATGTGTTCCCGATCAACAATACGATGTGCCCTGCCGGCACTCTTCCATGTGACGTCTGCTTCGAAAATGGAACGTATAATAGCAATAACCTGATGGGAACGCGGTTTTCGGACAATAACTGGATGTCGCCCCTGCAAATGGGACGCAAGCGCATGAACCTGCACCTCACGAGCAACGGCATCCGCGCCTTTGCCAAGGAAATGCCATCCGACAGGGTAGCCACCTGGAACATCACTGCCAGCGAAACCTGGGATTTCGACATCCAGATGTATGAGGATATTGTGGTGAAAGCAGGCGCCACCCTGACCATAAAATGTAAAGTGGCCATGGCCACCGGCGGGCGCATCATTGTAGAACGCGGTGCCAAACTGGTGATTGACGGCGGCGAGGTAACGGCCTGGGGCGGGAAAATGTGGGACGGGATCCATGTATGGGGAACATCCACTGTAAGGCAAAGTGTGGGCACTAACGGTCTGAGCACTGCCCACGGTATCGTGGACATCATCAACGGAGGAACCGTAAGGGACGCCGGGGTGGGTATACAAACCGCCAAGTTTTTTGATAACGGCGATCTCGATTGGGGTGGCTACTTCGGAGGCATCATCCGTTGCAACAATGCCAACTTTATCAATAACTGGAAAGCGGTTGCCTACTACACATATCACAACAAGAATGTTTTAGGCAATAACACGGCCAACATGGGCTATTTTTACAACAGCCTGTTTGAAACCAATGCGCTCTTAAAAGATGCCGGAAGCCCTTATCCGGATGCGTTTATTTCCTTATGGGAAGTAGAAGGCCTGAGATTCTACGGCAATACGTACCGCAATACCCTTCCTTCTGTCCCAAACATTGGCAACCGTGGAAACGGGATCTATTGCTATGATGCCAGCTTCCTGGTAGACCGCTATAAAGTGTGCAGCGTGATGGGCCCTTCAGGATGCTCAGCCTACTCTACCAACAATGCATCCACCTTCAGCAACCTGTATTATGCGATCTCCGCTCAAAATGCATCGCCCTACAGCGCCATTACCATCAATGATAATGACATGATCGGCTGCAACCGGGGTGTGTACATTGGCAGCACCTACAATGCCAGCATTACCAAAAACCGCATCAACGTAGGGGACGGCGACTACTCAATGACCTACCTGCCTTATGGTATCTACGTCGAAAACTCATCGGCCTACAAGATCTCAAACAACAGCATTTTCACGACTTATGCGGCCAGCTACGGGCTGAGCAAAGCCACCGGTATTTTTGTGAATGGTGCCAACGGCCTGAACAATGTTCTGTACAGGAATAATTTCAACAACATGAACTGCGGGACGACGGTATACGGTGATAACATGGGCACGAACCCGGGCGATGGCTTAAAATTCCTTTGCAACAACTACGGACAGGGCGCAGGAGGCCAGAACTGGGCAGACATGTACATGGGCAATAACGTGACCACCAATATCCCAAGCTGGATGAATGGCAAGATCGATAAGGTTCAGGGATCTGCTACCCAGGGTGCCAATAATTTATTCAGCCACAGTATGTGGGATTTTTACGATAAGCAAACAGCCTTACTTCCTTCTTCCAATCCTGTCAACAGCTTCTCGTATTATTTCAATCCGACTACGGGCAGCCTCACCGAGCCCCTGCTGCCGAAATACGACCCGACCTTGTTTGTGAACACGGCCCTGGCAACGCCTTTAAATTATGCAAGCATGTGCCCGGAGGCGATCCTCATTCCGGAGCTTCCGCATGAGCGCCTGGCCGACCCGAACAGCCTGGAGTATGTAAAAGCGTTGATCACACGCACAACAGAAGAGATGGCCTTGCTGAGCAAAAAAGCAGAAGCAGGCACGGCAAAGGAGAAAGAAGACCTGGTTTCACAGATTGCCGCCCTGAACCAGCAACGAGGTGCCGCCATTGACGAGATGATGCGCAGGCTCTTAAATGACAGTATCAACGGTGTGGACGAAGCCAAGGTATTTGAGCTCCTGAAACACGACAACCGTGCGGGCAACCAGCAAAAATTACTGGCAGCGTATGTCTCTGCTAATAAGCTCTCCGAGGCTTCGCAACTCATCAGCCGCATCAGGGCCGAAGAAGGCGGCACACTCAATGATTTCTGCCGCTTACAGGAGCTCATCATCGGCATGAAACAAAACAAGCACAGCATCTTTTCAATGAAAACGGACGGCGCATTAAAAAGCCAGGTAGAGGAATTTGCACGTTGCTCTGATCAGGGATGCAAGCCTGCTTATAAAAATGCGCAGGCGATGATGAGCTGTGTGTTTGGCAGTAGATACAACGAGTATGTAAGCCTGCCGGAACCTGTAACATCCGCGTTATCGGGCAGCCCCAAAGCAACCAATTTCCAGCTGTTCAAATTATACCCGAATCCTTCTGATGGCATGACTAACCTGGAGATTTTACACGGTGCAAAATACAGCAGCCTGGAAGCTTCCGTATACGATGTGACGGGGAAACTGGTGCTGACACAAAGCCTCAACAGCCAGAGCGTAAGCCATGAGCTGAGGACACAACAGCTGATTCCGGGGATCTACCTTGTGGTGGTAACAGGCGACGGTGCCGTGATTGAAAAACAAAAACTGATCAAAGAATAGAAACTATCGGCGGCAACAAAAGCTGTTCATGATGACATGCCCGTCCAGGATTAACCTGGACGGGCATTTTTTTGCCTCCGGAAAATTCTCCTGTGACTTTCTTTTTGGTTTGGCGTTATCATGGCAAATGAAACTCCGGCACTATATCCTCCCCGTGTGTATAGGCAGCAATCTCCTGGCGCAGGAACATGCGCCCTTATGCCCGCAGCTCAATTTCGGATTCACGCATGCGGTGTATTCCTCCATCTGCTTAAAATCCCTACCGGATCAACGGGCAGAAGGACCAAAGAGAAAAATCAAACAATCCTGTATGGCGGAATCGCAGTACGGATTCGGGATCGGGATGTTTTTGTGGATGCCTATGAACGAAAGGCTGGTATACAAACCGAAACTGGAAGGGAATTTCACCACCACCTGCCTGAAAGAAAAAAGCAGGCTCTTTGCCACGTCGTTTGACATAGGCGTGTCCAATAGCTTTGCCATGGCGCTGAAGCCGGCAAACGACCATGGCATTATTTATATGGCCCGGAACATGAGCTGCTATTTAAGCAGCAAGCAGCCTTACCTGCTGCTGGGGCCAAAGATCAACCTGAAAAAATTCGATACGGGCTTTATCAATAAAGGCTTTCAGAACGAACTGGCTTTTGGATTTTTACTCGGCTACGGGATTAATTACGAGTTTCACGGAACCAACGTGGCACCGGAAATCATCTACAGCCTCACCTCTACCGCACAAAATAAGATCAATGACAACCGGAAGGTACTTCATACGATCTCGCTGGCGATCAATTTTTTCTGATGGTGGCTCCCGCCGAAGGCACCTGGATTTAATTAATCGTAATACTCACATTGCCGCTGTTGGCATCCAGGTCCGCAGGTCTCGGCGCTTCGCCGAATTTGCAGCGGTTGTTCTCCGGGATCCGGTCGATGAGCTTATTGTATGGATCGAGGCCCGCAGAAAACGGTTCCTGATCTACAATGAACTCAAAGGTTTTGACAGGCTTATCCATTTTTATTTTTTTCAGCAGCAACTCCTTGCTTACTGTTTTCCCCTTCACATCCTGCTGCGTGAAAATTCCGATGTCCATCCAGTCGTTCACCGGAACGGCTTTGCTCTTGCCAACACTATCCGCTTTGAATTTTCCTGAGCCTACCGTCAGCGTTACTTTATACTTCCCGTCAGGCTGCTTTACCGATTTCAGCTCTTTCACGTAGTTCTCGTAAATGGTAATGTCTTCAAACAAATCTTTCACCACATACTGCATGCTGTCAGGAACAGAGAGCTTCATATTGGCAACAAATTCCTTTGCCGTGGTATAAGGCGCACTCTGGAATCCAACCTTTTTGATATAGCGCTTCAGGGCCGCATTCACCGAATCTTCACCGATATAGTCTTTCAGCGCGTACATGATCAGGCATCCCTTGTTGTAATGGATGTATTGCTGGTTTTCGGCCAACATGATCGGCAATTCCTTTTTACTTTCGGAAGCACGGCCTATCAGGTATTTGTTGAGGGCGTCTTTCAGGAATTTATGCATGGCTTCTTTGCCGTATTCTTTTTCCATCACCATCATCGCGCTGTACTCGGCCATCGATTCGCTCATCAGCGTGGCACCCTGCACATCGGCGCCAATCACCTGGTGCGCCCACCATTGGTGGCCTACCTCGTGTGCCGTCACATAGAACGGGTAATCAATGCTCAATGGATCTTCCTTATCCACATTGGCAATAAAGCCGATGCTTTCCGAAAAAGGAATGGTATTGGGGAAGGACTGTGCAAAGGTCGCATAGCGTGGAAACTCCAGGATCCTTACCTGGCGGTGCTGGTACGGACTGAAAGCTTTTTCGTAATAGGCCAGTGATTTCTTGATGGAATTGATCATGCGGTCGAGGTTATACTCGTGGCCCGGCTGGTAATAGATCTCGATGTTGATGTTCCTGTATTTATCCTTCTTCACTGCATAGTGCGCTGAGAGGAAGGAATAGAAGTTCAGGATCGGGCTATCCATTTTATAATGGAAGTAGCGCCTGCCGTCCTTGCTGTATTCTTTCAGCAGGTAGCCCGGAGCCACGGCGATCTGGTCGGCCTCCGTGCTGACGATGCATTCAAAACGGATCCAGTCGGCATCCTTGCTGATATAGGTATTGGCATAGGCCGTTGTATCGTCGATGCCGGCAACACGCTGTTTGGGCCTCAGGTTGAATTTTTTGCGGGCTTCATTTTCGCCCAGCTCTGCACCGTCGTTATAGCCAATAGAGGGCAGCAGGGAATTATTGATAAAGCTTCCGTTATACACCACATCGGTTTTGGCCTCATTGCTGAACCAGCTTTTGCGCATGTAGTCGATGCTGTAGTCCATCCGGATGGAATCGCCGGGTTGCAGCGGGGAAAGGAGCTTAAAGGCTTTGAGGCAGAGAACCGTATCGTTGATGACCGTTTTTTCGGGTGTCGAGAATTTGAGTGCTCTCAGCTCCGTATTGGAATTGTAGTTGACGATCAGCGTGTCTACCGCTTTGTTGTGCTTGTTCTTCAGGTAATAATAACCTTTGAACTTCGCCCCCAGCTCCTTCGGATACAGGTCTACCTCTACATAGCTTGATACCACGCGCGGCTGGAGCGTCTGTTGAAAATGCTTATAGCTTGTCTCAAACTTCGCCTGCAGCTTTTCATAATCCTTCCGGCTGAGCAGCTCATTGGCAACCTTCACATTATAATAGATCACGCTTCCGGTAGCGGCAAAAGTGAGGAAGGCGATCACAGCTGTTATCCGGAGCTGCCTGTGTGAATCATACTTAGAAAAACGGAAACGGGCTTTCCAGCCTTTTTCTTTTCCGCGCAGGTAAAAGCGGATCGCGATGACAAACAGCAAGGCAATCACGGCAAACCAATACAGTTTAAAAAAATAATAGATAGGCAGCGTATGCCCGAAACCGTTCATATCGCTGTACCCCATCATCGGGCCGCTCGAGTTGAAATTGAACAAAGGATTGTCGATCTGGAGGCGGCTGAAAATAATGCGCGACAGAAAGGCAATGATAAAAGAAATGACAAAACCCACATATTTATTGCTCACCATGCATTGAATGATAAAGCAGAGGGCCGCTGTAATAGCCAGGCCGATAAAGTTGCGGCCGTAGATGGTGGCTATGTACTGACCAATCTCAAATTTGTAATAGCCTTTCATGGACTGGATGACGATGCCTGTGAGGATAGCACCTAATAAGCCTAAAGCCACCGCACCCAGGAGGCCCAGGTATTTGCCGATCACGAGGGTGGGGGATTTAACCGGAGAAGCTCCTACCAGCTCATCCACTTTAAATTGTTTTTCATTGAACACCAGGTTCCCCGAATAGAAAATGACAAGAATCGCCAGCATGAACTGGAACATAGAGCCTGTCTGCTCGGAGATGTTATATGTCACCGGATACACTTCCGTTCCGAAGATCAGGGAATTGAAGCTGCTGATGATGTACGCCAGCACTGCCCCCAGCACGAGCATGATGATGAAGAAATAGCTCCTGATGATGCGCCGGTATTCGAAACGGGCAATGAAGAGGAGCTGGTTCCAGAAAGCTTTCCCGCTGGCGCTGATCGTCACCTTTGGCAGGTCGGACATGTGCTGGATGGCGGGAGTTTGCGGAGAATAGCTTTCTTCTTTTTTGCGGAACGAAAAACGTTTGACCGGATTCAGGAATTGCGAAAAGCTGAACCTCGCATAGCTGAACCACATGATGAGCAGGGCCAGGCCGAGCCAGGCCAGGCGGTTGTATAGCAACACATCCGTCAGAGGCAGCATGCGCTCATTCTGCTCGAAGGGCGTCCAGTATTGCGTGATCTTGCTGAGGGCTTTATTTCCGTAAGGGTCGAGCATGGCCGCCAGCGATTGGTATTCGATATCAGACAGGATAGAGCTGGCAGCGAGGTCGAATAAAAAGAAGATAATGGTGAAGAGGTAAGCGATGGTGGTATTTCGTAAAAAGGTGGTGAGCGAGAAATAAATAATTCCGAAGAGAAGCGTATTGGGTACTACGAAATAAAGAAAGGGCTGAATGTAATTGTACAGCTCAATAGGGCCGATGGTAGGCTGGTTATGGCCGATGGCACTGCCCAGAAGGAGGCCGAAGAGCTGCCCGCTGAACACAAAAAGGGCAATCAGCAACACACCAAAAAACCTTCCGAAAAAATAAGCCGGCTTGGTGATGGGCTTGGTAAAGAACAACGAATGGGAATTGAACTCGAAGTCGCGCTGAATAGCCGTCGCCATCACGGCAATGATGATCATGTTATGAATGAGCGCCAGGATGTTCTGGTTGAAAGCCAGGTACAGGCTCGCGTTGGCAAGTGCGCTGTTCAGGTAGGTATTGCTATCGCTCGAGCCCAGAGGGAGAACGCCCGAACCCGCCAACGACAGGAAAAGGTAAAAGGCAAAGTAAATGCTGAAGAACACATAGGTAGATGGCTTCCTGAGCGCATACTTCAATTCGAACCGGAGAATTTCTAAAAACATAAGCGGCAATTAATGGGGTTAAAAAAATTAAAGGATGTT
This sequence comes from Hydrocarboniphaga daqingensis, assembly GCA_943362175.1. Taxonomy (GTDB): domain Bacteria; phylum Bacteroidota; class Bacteroidia; order B-17B0; family Aurantibacillaceae; genus UBA4416. Next base: position 24,908 of record CALRIU020000022.1, read on the forward strand.
TGAGAAATACACATCCTCCAGATCCGGCTCTACGGCTGCAAATGCGGCATCAGGCATTTCATCGCTCTTTACATGAATGAGCAGGCGGCCTTCCACGATCTTTGCCGAGATGATCCTGTACTTCTCTTTGTAAGCCTCCAGTTCCGATTTGTCAATGAGCAGGCTCCATACCTTATTCTTCATATCCCTGATGGTATCGGAAGGTTTTCCGTCCAGCAGCACCTGCCCGCGGTTCATGATCACCATGCGCGGGCACAGGTTCTTGATGTCTTCCACAATATGCGTGGAGAGGATCACGATGATGTTCTCGCCGAGGTCGCTCAGGATATTATGAAACCGGTTCCGCTCAGCCGGATCGAGCCCAGCGGTAGGCTCATCCACAATGATGAGCTTGGGGCTCCCCAGCAGGGCCTGTGCAATGCCGAAGCGCTGGCGCATCCCGCCGGAGTATTCACTCAGGTTGCGCTTGCGGGCTTCAAACAAATTGGTTTGCTGCAGGAGCGCATCACAGAGCTCTTTGCGCTCCGCTTTGTGGTTAATGCCTTTCAACACGGCGAAATGGTGCAGCATGTCTTCGGCATTCACCTTAGGATAAAAGCCGAAATCCTGCGGCAGGTAGCCCAGCATCTTTCTCAGCTCTTCTTTTTGCTTCACGATATTGATGTCTCCCAGCATAATGCTTCCCTCATCCGGATCCTGCAAGGTGGCAATGGTACGCATTAAGGTGGATTTGCCGGCGCCGTTCGGGCCTAATAATCCGAACATCCCCGGAGAGATGCTCAGGTTAATGTCGTTCAGGGCTTTCAGACCGTTGCTGTAAGTTTTGGAAACATGAGAGATGACTAATTGCATAAAGATGGTTTTTTTCAAATATAAACGCATTTATGACAATTATGGCTCACTTAAAAAAGTTATACGACCACTCAGCCCTGAAAAGAGCCTATGGCGTGTAACTCCCGGACAAAATGCCTGATTTACCCTGTTATTGCACATCCGGAAACACAGCGCCATTTACGTACACTTCGACTCCGCTCAGTGTACGTAAAAATTGTTCGACTCCGCTCAGTGGACGTAAACGGTAAGACCTTCACCGGAGCTTCGCTTCTATCTTCCTGATTTATAATCTTAAAAAATAATTATGATTTCGCATAGGGGTCTATTCATTTTCGGTTGTCATAGATAAAAGTTTCTACCTTTGCGGCAAATCAACCGCATCCGTGGAACTCGAAAAAGAAGTCATAGAACAATTCAGGTCGGGCAGCGAAGCCGCTTTTGAGCAGGTGTTTCACGCCTACTACAAAGCCCTGGCAGCTTATGCCCGGACGATCCTGAAAGACAGCGATGACGCGGAAGATATGGTACAACAGGTATTTATAACGGTATGGGAAAAACGCTCGGCGATGGAGATACACACCTCGCTGAGATCGTTATTGTACCGTGCTGTACACAATGCCTGCCTCAACCGGATCAAGCAGCAACAGGTGAGAAGCGGTTATGCCAAAGAGGTGATCCAGCTTCACCGTGAAGAGGGCGCTGCCGAAGACCGCATGCAGCAAAAGGAACTGCAACAAAAAATAGAGCTGGCCATGGAACAGCTGCCTGAGCAATGCGCCAGAATTTTTAAGATGAGCCGTTTCGAACAGCTCAAATACCAGGAGATAGCCGACCAGCTGGGCCTTTCCGTAAAAACCGTGGAGAACCAGATGGGCAAAGCCCTGAAGGTCATGAGAGAACAGTTGAAAGACTACTTACCGCTTTTAGTAATAATCCTAAGCCAATACTACCGTGATTAACCGAGAGAATATAGATGAGCTGATCGGCAGGTTCCTTTCAGGAGAAGCTTCTCCGGAAGAGGCCATGATGCTGGAAGACTGGAAGCTGGAGGCCCCGGAAAACCAGGCGCATTATGAGCAAAGCGAGCATGTATTTGCGCTGCTGCAAAACGCCGGGAAGCCCGCCGAAGTGGATACGGCCAAAGCCTGGGAAAAAGTAAAACCATTGCTCGACCGCGAAAAAGTGAAGCCGCTTTATCCTAAAACCACCTTTACACGGATTGCCGCCGCTTTGATCATCCTGCTGGGAATTGGCGTCGGCCTTGTCTTATTCTTTAATACGGATGCGAAGCACTCCTCATACGTGGCCGATAATACGCCGAAGGACATTAAGCTGACGGATGGCACGGAAGTAACTGTATTTGCGCACTCCAGGCTTACTGCCGACGAAGGCTTCGGAAAAACAAACCGGCTCATGCACCTGCAGGGCAATGCCACCTTCTCGGTGGTACACGATGAAAGCATGCCTTTTGTGATCGACGCCGGCAATGTGTTCATTAAAGACATCGGCACCCGCTTCACCGTACGCTCTTCGCTTGATACGGACACGGTATATGTGCATGTGGATGAAGGCATCGTGCTGCTCTTCGACAGCCTGGGCTCAGCCCTTGAAATCAAGGCCTCGGAGCATGCGCTCTACATCCGCTCCAAAAGGCAGATCGTAAAGAATGAAACCACCGTTGCACGCCCGAACGCGCAGCTCAGCTTCAACAACAAGCCCCTGGGAGAAGTCATTGCCACGCTGAACGCGACCTATAATACTGCCATCATCCTTCAGAATGCTTCCCTGAAAAACTGTACGATCACTACGCGCTTCGAGCACGAGGACCTCGACACCATTATCAGCATCATCACCGAAACGCTGGGACTGAGCTACGAAAAAACAGCGAAGGGATATATCATCAAGGGTAATACATGTCATTCCTGAGGCAACATAAGGGTTTACTGATAGGCTTACTGTTACTGGGTTCTGCGCTGAAAGCACAAAAGGTGCCTTACCTGGAACGCACCGTTAGCATCCATGCCACTAACCGGAGCCTGGCCGATGTGTTTAAGCTCATCAGCGAGCAAACGGCGGTGGTATTTTCGTATAGCCAGGCTTTCAACGATAAGCAAAAAACCAGCCTCAACTGCACGAAAAGGCCGCTGCGCCTGGTGCTGAATGACCTCCTGAAGGAAACAGGATGCACGTATAAGACCAAGGATAAGTTCATCATCCTGAAATGCGACCCAAGACCTTTGCCTCCTCCCTCCGTCATTACAGGCTACATCTACAACGCCGAAGACAGCTCGGTTGTGGCCAATGCGAGTATTTATGTGAAGCAAACGCGGCACTCGGCACAGAGCAACGACTACGGTTTTTTTTCCTTGTCCTATTCCAATAAGCTTCCCAGCATTTCCGTGTCTTTTGCCCGCGAAAATTATTACGATTCCACCCTCGTGATTTACAATAAGCAAAAGCAGGAAGTAGTGCTGTACTTATATCCGCGCTATCACCAGAAAGACAGTGTGGTGGAAACACTGGTAATCCCTGAAAAAAAAGACAGCGTCATTGTGGTCACCAAAAAAGATACGGTCGTGGTTCCGCAGAAACGTTTTTTCAGCGATTTCTGGAAGCCGCTCAAGACCTTCAATACGAACCTGAAAAACATCAGCGACACCTTGTTCAGTGATGTGGCGGTATCCTTTGTTCCATACATCAGCACCAACCGCTTGCTCTCTATTAATACGGTCAACAAGGTCTCGTTCAACATCCTTGCGGGTTATTCCAAAGGGGTGAGAGGCTTTGAGATCGCCGGCCTGCTGAACATCGACAATGGCGATGTGCGCTACGGACAGATGGCCGGCCTGGCGAACATCGTATCCGGCAACTCGGAAGGCGCCCAGATTGCGGGGATCCTGAATTTCAACGACCGGAATACACAGGGTGCGCAGGTAGCCGGCATCATCAACGTGGATAAGGGCGACATGAAGGGTGCGCAGATAGGAGGAATCGGCAATGCAACTTCGGGGAACATCCATGGCGTGCAGCTGTCCGGTATTTTTAATGCCAGCGGCAAAAAGGCTGAGGGCGCACAGGCAGCTGGAATCTGCAACGCCAGCCCTTCCGTAAAAGGCATACAGATCGCAGGGATCGTGAATGTGACCGATACACTGGAGGGCTTTCAGCTGGCGGGTATTACCAATACTGCCGGCCAGGTGCATGGCATGCAGCTGGCCGGTGTGCTCAATCGCGCCGCTTATGTGGATGGTCTCCAGCTCGGCTTGCTTAACGTGGCTGATTCATCGTCGGGGCTTTCCATCGGGCTTTTCAATTATGTCAAAACCGGGTACCATAAGCTGGAGATCAATACCGATGAGCTCTTGTTTGCCAATATGAGCTTTGGCACCGGCACCGAAAAGCTATACACCATTTTCTTGGCGGGTATCAATTATGCCAATCCCAATATTGTGAGCTATGGTTATGGCATCGGCTCGGGCTTCACGATCAAAAAAAACCTGGGCTTCAGTGCCACGGTCATAGCACAGCAGATGCAGCACAGAGAAGACGGGCTTTTCCGCGCCAACCTGCTTGGCAGGGCTTATGTGGGCCTGGAATATAAATTCCACCCGAAGTTCAGGATCGGCCTCGGCCCTACCTTCAACCTCTATACACCCAACACGACGGATAATGACAACTCCGATCTGCTGAACGATATTCCTTCTTACCGTGCAGCAGAATCCACAGCACCGAATCATCTAAGGATGTGGATCGGCGGAAAGATCTGTCTTAAATTCTTTTAATTCGTGCCGGTGAGCGCAGCCAAAATACCGTCATTGGAACAAGAAACAATCTGAAAGATACTTCAGATTGTTTTAAGTTTTTAGGCGTGTCCCTTCGGCAGGCGGGCCGGCTGCCCGCTTCAATCTTTTTGCCACACGTCGACTACGCTCGGTGTCCGGCAAAAAAGGATGTCCGCTTGCATCTCTCAGGCAAGCCTGGTTCAGAATTTATGAATCTGACTCCATGTGCAGTGAAAATTTGCGCCAGGGATTGCCGTGGAAATCCTCTGTCACGTTCCTTTGTGACAGAGATTGGAACGGAAAGCCCGCCCGGGCGCCCAAATTATCTAAAGACAAACCACATCGAAACAGGGATTACGACTCATAAAAATAGTTCAAAAAAATTTTCATTCACACATAGGGGTAAGATGCATGTATGTTGTCATAGCTATATAACAACAAAAAACCTTAAATACTGACACTATGAAAACATCAACTTTAGCCCTTATTTCTTTTTGCGTAATCGCACTTGCTTCCTGCCGTAAACAATCTCCTATTCCGGTTGTAGGCCGTGGCGATGTTGTCAGCAAAACATACGATCATAGCGGCTTCGACCACATCGACCTGTCCATCGACGCCGACGTGGATTATATACAGGACAATGCCTACTATGTAGAAGTATATGCGCAATCCAATATTCAGAAAGCGCTCCGGATCAAGGTAGAAGGCTCTACGCTGCGCATCGGTGCAAAGAACCCTTTATGGAAGCACAAAACGGTTCGCATCAAAGTACACTCCCCGAACCTCTATGGTGTGGAAGTGAGCGGTAGCGGAGACTTCGAGGCAGAAACGCCGATCCTTACCAATACGATGGACATTCACATCAGCGGCAGCGGCTCTGCATCCCTGTCCTCCCTCAATGCTCAAAGCCTGAACGCCGAGCTCAGCGGCTCCGGAAAGCTTACCATCCGTGGAGGCTCTACCATCGACCAGTCGCTGCAGGCAAGCGGCTCGGGCGACATCGACGTGATGTCGATGAGCTCTGAAAACAGCACCGTGCGCTTAAGCGGTTCGGGCAGCGCCAGATTACATGCTACCAAACGCCTTGATGTGCGCATTTCGGGCAGCGGCAGCGTTAAATACACCGGCACACCGGCTGTAAACTCTGAGATCAGCGGATCCGGAAAACTCAGCAACGTCAACTAATCATTATTCATTTTTCGTTTAATCTTTTTCTGAAATAACTATGCTGTGTTATAGAAACATATTCATGCTGCTTGCCTTTCTGTTTGGGTTCTCCATACTCCTTCCGGCACAGACTCCTACACAAACCGTAAGGGGAACGGTGGTCGACAAAGTTTCCCAGGCACCCCTGCCCGGAGCCATTGTGGTGCTGGTGAACTCGGAACCCCTGATGGGTGTGAGCACCAACGAGGAAGGAAAATTCAGCTTCAGCAAGGTGCCTGTCGGCAAGCAAACTCTGAAAATTTCCTTCATCGGCTATAAGGAATCGGTGATGCAAAACCTGTCGGTAAATGCCGGAAAGGAGCTGGTGCTGAATGTCTCGCTCGAGGAAGACATCAAGGCCATGGATGAAGTGGTGGTAAGCGCCAAAGTAGAAAAGAACAAACCCCTGAATGACATGTCGACCGTGAGCACGAGAGCTTTTTCGGTAGAGGAAACTCAAAAATTCGCCGCGGCCGTCAATGATCCGGCACGGATGGCGACTTCCTTTGCGGGCGTAGTGGGTGGCAACGACGGGGCCAATATGATCTCCATCCGCGGCAACTCGCCTAACGGTTTGTTGTGGCGCATGGAAGGCGTGGAAATCCCTAATCCCAATCACTTTGCCAATGTGGGCACCTCGGGTGGCGGCATCGCCATAATCAGCGCCCAGCTGCTCGGCAACTCCGATTTTTCTACCGGCGCTTTTGCCGCAGAATACGGCAATGCCCTCTCAGGCGTATTCGACCTGAGGCTGAGAAAAGGCAACAACCAGAAAAGAGAATACACCTTACAGCTTGGCGTACTGGGCGCGGATGTTGCAACCGAGGGGCCATTCAAAAAAGGCTATGATGGCTCTTACCTTGTCAACTACCGCTATTCGACCCTCAACCTGCTGGGAAAAATAGGTGTGCCCATCGGCGATGCCAATACCATCTTCCAGGACCTTTCGCTCAATGTGTCTCTACCGACCAAAAAGCTGGGAACCTTTACGGTATTCGGTTTCGGAGGTATCAGTAACCAGACGACCACCGCAGAGAAAGATACGGTGAAGTGGCGCGAGGACGACTTCACGAGACTTAATACCAACTTCTACAGCAATACCGGCGCTATCGGGATGACCAATACCAAGCTTTTTCAAAACCAGTCGTACCTGAAAACGGCGCTGGTATTCTCCGGCGTGGAGAACGGGTATTCACAGGAAAAAATGCACCTTGATTTTACGGGCTTCACCAAAGAATACGAGCAGGTATTTTCCCAGACCAAAGTGACGCTCTCCACAACCTATACCAAGAAGATCAGCGCGCGGAGCAATATCCGCAGCGGCTTTATCCTGAACCAGCTGGGATATAATCTTGTTCAGAAAGACAATGAGGATACGACGGTGCTCATTCCACGCATCCAGGTAAAAGGAAGCACACAAACGGCACAGGTCTTTTTCCAGTGGAATTATAAGCTGAGTGAAAAACTGACCACGAATGTAGGGCTTCACTACTTCCAGCTGTTCCTCAACAACTCCAACTCCCTGGAGCCAAGGGCTTCCCTGAAATATGAGTTCAACCCGCGCAACAACATTACCTTCGGATACGGCCTCCACAGCCAGCTACAGCCTATCGGCGTTTACTTCGCGCAAAGCCAGGCTTCCGACGGAACGTATACCAGGCCGAATAAAGACCTTTCCCTCAGTAAAGCGCATCACCTGGTACTGGGCTACGACTGGAGCATCAACAGCTACTCGCATATCAAAACGGAAGTGTATTACCAGCATCTCTTCCATGTTCCTATCAGCAGGGATACGGCGAGCACCTACTCTATCCTGAATGCGATCGATGGCTTTGCTACCGATCCGCTCACCAATAAAGGCCTGGGAAGAAATTACGGGCTCGAGCTGACCTACGAGCGCTTCATGCACCGCAACCTGTATTACCTGGTATCGGCTTCCCTCTACGATTCGAAATACCAGACTGCCAAAGGCCAGTGGTTTAATACGCGCTTCAACACCAATTATGCCTTAAGCATTACCGCCGGCAAGGAATGGACCTTATCCGAAAAACGGAAGAGCCGCGTGATCGGCTTCAACCTGAAATCGGTGTATGTAGGCGGGATGCGTTACACGCCGATTGACCTCAACGCATCTATCGCCAAAGGGGAAACCGTGTTCGAAGATTCCAAAACCTTTGAAGAGAAAAATCCTGATTATTACCGCCTCGACATCCGCATCAGCCTGAAACGCAATTACAAAAAAGTAACGGGCACGCTGGCCTTGGATATTCAGAATACGATCAACCGGAAAAATGTCGGCGGGCAATACTTTGACGTCAACACCGGAAAAATCAAATACTGGTACCAGGCGCCGTTGATTCCTGTACTGAGCTACAGGCTGGAGTTTTAAATAATACATTACATCATTTCGCACAAAACAAAGTATGGAGCAATCTCATCGTTGGTGAGATTGCTTCGTGCGTTCGTGATAACGGGTTGGTAAATTAACACCTGTGCTACGATCTGTAGCAAGCGGCAAGCCCGGGCCTTAGTACCTTTGTGCCATGTACCTGCACAGCTCACAACTGCTCATTAAGCTTTATAAAGACAAGCCTTCCCGCATTGGGATCAAATATGCCTACGGGTTCCAGGCGCTCAAGCCTTATGAGGAGCTTGTCAGAAAATATCCGCAGCACAGCTTCTCCCTGAAGCTGGAGCCGAAAGCCAGGCAGATCAACCTCAGCCTGAGATCGGATCAAAGCGGCGAGGTGGTCAGGTATAAGGATCTGCTCTACAAGCCCGAAGAGCTCCGGAAGCTGATCGATGCGGGCTCCGGCGCATTGCCGATGGAGTTTGTCCACATCTACAGCGAGGCCAATGTGCTGCTGATTGCCAGGCCCTTCAAGCAACAGCTCTTTCTTACGCTGAGCTCTTACGAGGTTATCGGGCTCAATGATTTTTAAGTAGCCTGGTATTTGCTCCAAGAGTTTGTACCTTTATGAAACCAAACGCCCTGCCATGAAACCTTTTTTTGTACTGATCATCAGCTTTGCTGTTTCTTTTCTTGCGATCCGCTTCATTACCGGTACACCGGATCCTTTCCTGGCGGGCAACATCGCCATGAGCGTCATGCTGGTATTTACCGCCATCGGGCATTTTGCTTTTGTGAAGGGCATGGAAATGATGATGCCTCCTTTCATTCCGTTTAAGGCAGCGATGGTCTATATCACCGGCATCATTGAAGTCATGGCTGCTGCGGGGCTTCTCATTCCTTCCCTGCAACTTCTGACTTCTTACTTACTCATCCTGTTTTTTATCCTGATCCTGCCGGTCAATATTTATGCGGCTGCCAACAATGTGGATTATCAGAAAGGCACGCACGAGGGCCCGGGCCTGTCGTACTTATGGTTCCGGATCCCCTTCCAGCTGTTCCTGATTGCCTGGGTTTACCTTTGCACTATTTTTCACGCCGCTCTGATCAGCAACTTATAAGACTCGTTATGAAACAAGACCTCATCAAACAGTTACAGGAACTCCTGCACGGCCCCTTATGGCTCGATGAGCACTTCGATAAAAAGCTGAGCAGCATTTCGGCGGAGGAAGCGTTCATCAATCCCCTTCCGGATATGCATAGTGTGGCCGAGCTGCTCTCGCACCTCAACGTATGGCTCCGGGCCTGCATGGACCGCATGACGGGCACAGAGAACAGCCTGAAAGACCATAGCCCTGACGACTGGAAAAACAATGCGCAGTTGAAGACCGATGGCTGGGAAGTTTTAAAAGAAGAATTTTACGCCCTGCACGATGAGCTCATCCGCCTGATTGAAACCAGCGACGATGCTTTTTTTGAAAAACCCTATCCGGGATCGGCATTCACGCACCAGGATATTCTGAACGGCTTGATCCATCACAATGCCTATCACCTGGGGCAGATGGGACTCACGATCAAGTTTTTGAAGATGAAATGATCGTTGTCTGATTAAGACACCTTGCTAAGAATTACCGTTCTCTCCCGAAGTGGCAATACAATACACTTTGTGATTTCGAGCGCCGTCGAGAAAGACAAAGTAACGTCAACCTCTATTCAACGTTTTTTCTCAAACCAATCAGGAAAACCAACGGGGCCACAGCTGCCATGAAGTGCTTGATGGTATGCCCACTGATGCCTGCCGCATGAAAGAGCTCCGCATCTTTTAGCTCAAAGACCTTGGCAATGACATAAGCCAACAGCACCAGCCAGAAATACACCTTCGGGAGCCCCTGATTTTTAAAGAGCAACAGGATCAGGGGAATCAGCAGCATGGGGAGGAACTGCACCAGGAAATAAAAGCGCAGGTCGCCCTGCCCGCGGCTCTCCGTCATCTGCCAGTAATACACCGAAAGCATCCCGAGGAAGAGCAAGGGCCATAGCATTTTCTTTCCTGCTTCCTCATGCATATAGTTGCGGATAATGACGGAGAAGAAGGCCATGAAAGCCATCGTCATCGGCAGCCTGTCCCAGATTAAGGTGCGGTTATCGGGGTGCAGGTGATACCAGGCCGAGCCAAAGCCCGTAAGCAGAATGCCCAGGAAAAAGACCAGGCTTCCCGTATCCAAAACCACGTCTTTGCGTTTCCTCAAAAGAAACAGGATGCCTGACAGACCAATCACCAGGAAAGGCAGATTGCTGACCACATTCCAGAAATGAGGAATACCGCACAGGGTTCTTCCATCTGCAAAGCAGTGGTAATGCGGATCCTGGGGGATCGGATTCTTTAGGAGCGCCAGCGCAATACCGGCAAGGGCAATGCCTCCCAACAAGGCATATTTAAGAAAAGGTTTTAAAGACATCGTCATATCATCAGGCGTTAGGAAATTCTTCGGGCAGCTTATCCGATTCCCGTTTGGCTTTATGACTGTCGCGGATATTTTTCTGAACGGCCACGGCTGCAAACAAAGCGAGGGTGAAGGACATGCCGTAAAATCCTTTTTCGCTGCGCAGCAGGTCGGCATTCCAGAGGCCGATGACGAGCAGAAGGATCGACAGGATGGTGGAGAACCAGCTGATCCCATAATAGATCGCCGTCACGGGAATCCCTTCGAGGTCGTCGCGCACCGCTTTCTGAAGCGACACCGCAGAAAACAGGCCGTACATAAGCACCGCAAAATAATAGCCTTTTTCATTGAGGAGCATCGAGGCGTTCCATAAACCGATGTTGTAGGAAACAACTCCTGCCAGCAAAGCAATCCAGGAGGCGCCGATAAAGGCATGAGATGGTTTTTGAGTCATGATTTTTTTGTTTAAAATGATGGATCAAAAGTAGAGCGAAGAAAAACGAAGAGTTTTGACAATTGTCAAAAAAAGAAATGGTCAGCTCTAATGCCAGTGATTGGTTTAATTTTTCAGGGCGCCCACGGGCTGCGACGGGCTCCGCCTTCGCTCCGGTTCTTTACCGCGCAAGAGGCAGACGCGGTAAAGGAACTAAACCCTATGCATCCCTGGCGCAGGATTTCTTGAAGTAGTAGCTTTTCGCTCTGATCGGCGTTTTGATACTCTTCTTAAATAAGGAGCCCCGGATCTCATGTCCTTGCTCTCATTTCTATGCTCCGCAGGAGTCAAGCATGCTTTTACACCTCCGCGCGGATACGGCTCAGCGTTTCCTGCGTAATTCCCAGGTAGGAAGCAATCTGTCCGAGGGTGGCGCGCTGCAGCAAGGATGGCTTCGAAGACAGTAATTTCTGGTAGCGCTCTTTGGCGGTTTTAAATTGCAGGTTCAGCACCCGCTCTTCGAGCCTGATGTAATAATTTTCGGTGATGAGCCTGCCAATGCGTTCGGTTTCAGGGAAGGAAGTATACAATTTTTGAAGGGCGCAATAATCCAGGGCGGTGAGCTCTCCGTCCTCCAGGGCCTGCACATACTCAAAGGAAGGCTTGCCGGCAATGAAGGCATAAAAGCAGGTGGCAAATTCTTCCTCCTGCGCAAACCAGTTGGTGACTTCTTTCCCATCCAGGAAATAATAGCCGCGCAACAATCCCTGATGAATAAAGTAAAGCCGGCTGCAGCGCTCACCGATCCCGACGAGCTGCTCTCCTTTGGAAACACGGATGGTCTTTGAGATGGCAGTGATCTCCTGCTCCAGCTCTTTGGACATGGAAATAACGGAGGAGAGGTGGGTAATTAATGACATCGCTTAAAGTTAGGAAATTTGTCTGTCATTGCGAACCGACACCAGGAGGAGAAGCCATCTCACGATAAGATGAGATGGCTTCTCTACGCTCGCATCCGATAGATATCCGGATGACGGGAACTAAAAAGCCTCTCACCATAACAGCAAGAGGCTTTTCAACACGATCGAAGAGCATTATTTTTTCACGCGCTCCACATAAGAAGCAGTACGTGTATCTACTTTCACCAAATCCCCTTCGTTGCAGAATAAAGGCACATTCACTTTCGCGCCTGTGTCCAGTGTTGCAGGCTTTAAGGTGTTGGTAGCCGTATCGCCTTTTACACCCGGCTCCGTGTATGTGATCGTGCAGATCACAAAAGTCGGTGCTTCTGCCAGGATCACATTGTCGCCTTCGAAGGAAATTTTCACTTCCATGCCTTCTTTCAGGAACTGGGCGCTGTCTCCAAACAGGATCATCGGCACATGGATCTGCTCATAGTTCTCGTTATCCATCACCACGGCAAAATCGCCTTCCACATAAATGAACTGCATTTGCTTATATTCCACACGTACAATATCTACTGCTTCGCCGCTTCTGAAGCGGTGCTCCAGCTGCTTACCGTTGATCAGGTTTTTCATTTTTCCCTGGTAAAAAGCCCGGAGGTTTCCCGGTGTGCGGTGTTGCCATTCTATGATCTGCATGAGTTCACCATTCATTCTGATCACTGATCCTACGTTGATATCGCCTGTATCTGCCATAATAATAAGTTGTGTTATTTAAATTTATATACGTTTTTTGATTATTCTGTCATATCATGTACCACGCCCATTGCGCTGAATTTTTCGATGCGGGCGTTGATGCGCTGTTCCGGGCTTTGTTTTTTCAAAGTCTCCAGCTGTTTCAAGATCTCTGCTTTCACCGTCACAAATATTTCTGACTGGTTGTTGTGGGCGCCTCCCAAAGGTTCTTTGATGACTCCGTCGATCAGGCCGTTTTTGCTCATGTCTACAGAGGTAAGCTTCAGGGCCTCTGCCGCGGTCTCTTTGAAATTCCAGCTTCTCCACAGGATGGAAGAGCAGGACTCCGGAGAGATCACCGAATACCAGGTGTTTTCCAGCATCAACACCTTATCCCCGATACCGATTCCCAAAGCCCCACCACTGGCACCTTCGCCAATGATGATGCAGATCACAGGCACTTTCAGCTGCATCATTTCCAGTAAGTTCCTGGCAATGGCCTCTCCCTGCCCGCGCTCTTCGGCTTCCAGTCCCGGATAGGCACCGGGTGTATCAATAAAGGTCACAATCGGCTTATTGAATTTCTCAGCCATTTTCATCAGGCGCAAAGCCTTGCGGTAGCCTTCCGGGTTAGCCATCCCAAAACGGCGGATCTGGCGCATCTTGGTATTGATTCCTTTCTGCTGGCCAATGAACATCACCGTTTGCCCGTCTACTTCACCGAAACCGCCTACCATCGCTTTATCATCGCCTACCGTACGGTCGCCATGCAACTCTATAAATGTACTGTTGGATACGGCATCAATATAGGCCAGTGTATAAGGCCTTTCCGGGTGACGGCTCAGCTGTACACGCTGCCAGGCCGAAAGGTTGGAGAAGATCTCTACGCGTTTCTCATGAATCTTTGCCTCCAGACCTGCAATGGCCTTACTCATATCTACTTTGCTCTTTTCAGCAACTGATTTAAGTTTTTCCAATTCTTCAGTAAGTTCCTGAATTGGCTTTTCAAAATCAAGATATATCATTCGTGTCGAAATTAGTTAGGGGGCAAAGATACTAAAAAATTGAAAATCCAACACCTTCTAACCCATTGATAATCATGCGAATCATGATTTTGACCGGGAATATTCCCCTAAAAATGAATAGTTTTGCGACATGATCTGTTTCCCGAACGCCAAAATTAATTTAGGTCTTTATATCACTGAAAAGAGGCCCGATGGCTTCCATACTATCGAATCGGTGTTCTACCCTATTGCCTGGAACGACGCCCTCGAAGTGATCGAAAGCCCGGAGGCTTCCACAGATTTTCAGCTTTACCTCAGCGGGCTTCCTGTTCCGGGAAGCGTGGAAGACAACCTGCTGTATAAAGCCTATGCCCTGATCAAAGCGAAACGGACACTTCCGAAGCTCAGCGTGTACCTTCATAAATCCCTGCCTATGGGCGCCGGACTTGGTGGCGGCAGCGCCGACTGCGCTTTTTTCATCAACCAGCTCAATGCACAATTTGGCCTGGGCCTTTCGGAAGAAGAGCGCCTGGACCTCGCCCGGCCCCTGGGCAGCGACTGTGCTTTTTTTATTAAGAACAAACCCGTCTACGCTTATGAAAAAGGAGATGTATTTAAAGCGCTCGACATAGACCTCAGCCTGTATTACATTGCCGTGATTTTCCCTGACGTACACAGCAACACCAAAGAAGCCTACAGCCTGGTGAAACCGGCAAAACCCCTCAACTCCTTGCTGGAAGCGGTGCAACAGCCGGTGCATACCTGGAAAGGCAGGCTGGCCAATGATTTTGAGGCATCCATCTTCGCGAAATATCCCGTGGTTGAGAAAACAAAGCAGGACCTGTATGATGCCGGCGCCATCTATGCCAGCATGAGCGGCAGCGGCAGCGCGGTATTCGGCCTGTTTGAGAGCATACCGCAGATCGGCAGCTTAGCTTCCTTCCCGCATTGGGTGGGGAGGATGATGTAGAAAGCACACGGCCCGGCAGGTTTCGAAACCTGCCGGGCCGTGTGCGGCTTTGTTGAAAATACATCCTAATTCTTCACGATGCGGGTGGTCTTGATCGGCGAGCCTTCTGCATCTTTTACCGTGACGATGTATACGCCGTTGGCGAATTTCGAAATATCAAACTCTGCCTGCCCTTCGATGGCTTTGCTGAGCACCAGCTTTCCGGAAAGATCGAACACCTCCACGCTGGCTTTGGCGCTATTGTATAAATAAATGTTCAGCTCGGCTGATGTCGGGTTAGGACCTACGAATACCACAGGCGCTGCTCCTACTTCGATGACCCCCGGCTGAACCACCGTAGGCGTTCCTGTTGCCAGGGTCTGGTCTTTCACAGGGCCTATCACTTTATTTAGAATCCAGTTATCAGCATCCACTGCTACAGCCGTTACGGTTCCCGTGAGGGTTACGGTATAATTCTCTATAGCAATATTGTGCTGCAGCCTCAGGGTTGTATCAGGCTTGCCGACGCGGCTGATCCTGTAATCCAGCGGCGTTTTAAATAAGGGCACGGAAGAAGGCATGGATTGGGTTTGCGTGGATTTCAGTACAAAATTGGTTCCTCCCTGGTTCCATTTGACATCGAAGGTAGGATAGCCCTCGCCATAGTACCACTGGTTGAAGAACTGCCCGAAGTTAAGGCCTGTATAGGTTTGCATGAAGTTTTTAAACTCGATCACACTGGCAACGCCGCCGCCATAGGTCGTTTGGAAAGACCGGATCGCCCGGAAGAAGGTCGAGTCGTTGTTGATCTCATAGCGCAGGCTGTGAATGATCGCGCTTCCTTTGTCATAAGTTAAGCGTGAATCGAAGATCACACCGGCATCCATCGTATCGGCATTCGTAAAATAAGAACTTCCGCCCGGCTGCGACATCACATTGCTATGCACGCTGTTCATTTTATTGGCGGCTGTATTTCCTGAAATGGCGCTCAGGTACTGGTGGCATAAGTATTCGGTATAGCTGGCCCAGCCCTCATTGATAAAGATATCCTTCCAGGCGCGGCAGGTCACATTGTCGCCCCACCACTGGTGCCCAAGCTCATGCGCATCGATCTCGAAATCAAAAAAGCCCAGGCTTGTCATGGTCTGGTGCTCCATGCCCCCGCTGAAAGGCGCCATGCTATGCCCGTATTTTTCTTTATAGAAAGGGTACATCCCATAAAGCTTGCATTCCAGCTCCATCGTTTGCTTCATTTTATTGAGGGCTGTTTTTTGAGTGTTCCAGCCGGAGTTGTTAATGGCATTGTCGTAAACAAAGTTCTGGATGAAAATGGAATCCGGAGCCAGGTATTGCGGCTTGGCGTAGAAATTATACTGCTTGTATTTGGCCGTGGCTACCGAGATCAGGTAATAATCGATCGGGTACCTCGACTTCCACTCGTAGCGCTTTTTGTTTCCAACCACCACGACGTTTTTCAACAGACCGTTGGAGCCCACAAGGTTTGTGGAATCCGTGGTGGCAAACACCCAGGAGGAATCGATTTTATCTGTGAGGTCCTGCTTGCAGGGAAACCACTGATAGGCGCAGAGGCTCTCGCTTAAGCTCCAGGATACCTGGTTACCCCAGGCACCGGAAGTACCGGTGCTGTAACCATCGCCGATGGCAGCTCCACCGCCTGTAGGGGCTGTTCCTTTATAGTATACGGTTGCATCGAACACCGTGTTCTGTGGGATGGGCGTGCCGGCTGTAGCCATCACCAGACTGTCGCGACGGACAAAATTACGCTTGGCACCGTTGACGTATACCGAGTCGATGGTATGATTGGTATGTAAAACGAACGCAAAAGAATCGAGCACTGCCGTTACCACTTTGGCCTTGCTCTTCACGTTTCCGCTGATGTAGCGCGTGTTGCGCTCTACATTGATATTGAGGTGATAGAACTTAAGGTCGTATTTATTTTCAGGAGGCGTGTAGGAAGAGATCCTTGCCTGGGCCGATGGTTTGGCGACAGCTTTTATGCCACGTGCCGATTTAAAATCGGAACAGTAGTGCTGTTGTGCCCGGAGCTGGCCGAAGGCGTACAATAAGGCTATTACAGAAATAATATATTTCATGGGAAGTTTGTTTCTTAAATGATTCAGAATGGAAAAATAACGGATATAAATGTTAAACACAATTCCGTAGAGATATAAAATGACCGGCGGTAAAAATTATGCTATTTTTACCTGAAAAACGGCATCAAATATGAAAAATTTCTGGATTTTATCCGCTCTTCTCCTGCTCTGGGCCGTGCAGGCCAAAGCACAGGACACGCTCCTGATTTACCAGGTATACCCTTCCTTCAATGATCCTGAAAAAGCCGAATGGACGGCCTTTCAGAACGACTGGAATTATTTCGATTATGCGGCCTTAAAAGAAAAGCACCACATCAAAAACCTGAACTGCCGGAATTGCGAAAGCTTTTATGCGGAAGTGTACCTGGAGATTGATGAAAAAGGAAATGTGCTAAACGCTGCTACCCTTCGTGCAAGCCGCTGCGGCCTGGGCACCAAAGACAAGCTTCTTTGCAGCGATTTCGAGAACTCCATCAAAAAGCACCATTTTAAAGCTCTCAAAAATAAGCGCTTCGTTGCCCGCTTCGGACTGGTGCTGAAATGTTAAAAAAAATTCCCTCCATGACGAAAGCAAGACAATTCTTTGCTGAAAGCTCTTACCTTTGCAGGCTATGATCACCTACAACCCTAAAGACTGGTTTAGTCTCATCATTAAATTTCATAAAAGCGATACGTTCAGGGTGCTGCTCCCCGTGATTATCAGCGTAGGCGTGTACGCCGCCCTGATCGTGGCCCTGGAAGTGCATTTCTTTCATGTGGAAAGCAAGAACCCAACGGCGATGCACTCCATCCTGGGTTTCGTGCTCTCTATGTTGCTTGTGTTCAGGACCAATACGGCCTACGACCGCTGGTGGGAAGGCCGCAGGATCTGGGGCGCGATGGTAAACAATTCCAGGAACCTGGCCCTCAAGCTGTCGGTGCTGGTCAAAGATGCCAAAGACCGCGAAGACATCAAACACCTCATCAGCAACTATGTGTTCAGTACCAAAAATCACCTGCGCGATGTGTATAACCAGGAGGAGTTTACCGCCACGGAGAGCATCAGCCTGGCGACCTTCGCGGGAGCCTCGCACCGGCCAAACATCATTGCCAAAAGTCTGTATACAAAGGTCTATGCCCTGCACGACCAGAAACTTTTATCGGGCGATCACCTCATCATCCTCAATGAAGAGATCCGGTCTTTTACTGATAACTGCGGCGCCTGCGAACGCATCAAGAATACGCCGATCCCTTATTCTTATAACATCTTTTTGAAGAAGATGATCTTTTTATACATCATCACGCTTCCGTTGTTTTTCGGAGCGGAATTCAAATACACCACGGTACCTATTACGATGATCGTCCTGTATGTATTTGCCAGCATCGAGCTCATTGCCGAAGAAATCGAAGATCCTTTCGGCTTTGATGATAACGACCTGCCCCTGGATGATATCTGCAAACGCATCAAAACTAACCTTACCGAAATTTTAAACTAATATGTACCAAAACGACCTGATCCTAAGAGCTGCCAAAGGCGAACCTGTAGAACGTGTACCTGTGTGGCTGATGCGCCAGGCCGGCCGCATCCTTCCTGAATACAGGGCAACACGCAGCCGCGCGAAAAATTTTATCGAGTTCGTCAAAACGCCTGAGCTGGCCTGTGAAGTAACGGTACAGCCCGTGGATATTTTGGGCGTGGATGCCGCGATCATTTTTTCCGATATCCTCGTGATCCCCGAGGCGATGGGATTGCCTTACCAGATGATAGAGGCTAAAGGCCCGAGCTTTGAAAAAACGGTTAAGGAACAGGCTGATATCGATCAGCTGCACATCGCCGATGCGGGCGACCTGGACTATGTGATCCAGGCTATCAAGCTGACGAAGCAGGCGCTCAACAACCGTGTACCTTTAATTGGCTTTGCCGGCGCTCCCTGGACACTGATGGCTTACATGGTAGAAGGCAGCGGCAGCAAGACCTTCAGCCAGGCCAAGAAATTTTTGTACCAGCATCCGCAACTGGCGCACCGGCTCCTGGACAAGATCACCCAAAGCACTATCAACTATTTAAAAGGCCAGGTAGCAGCGGGCGCCGACATGATCCAGATCTTCGATAGCTGGGCCGGCGTTCTGGGCCCCGACCAGTACCGCGAGTTTTCCTTAAGGTACATCTCCCGCATCTGTGACGCCATCGAGCCTTTGGCACCGGTGACGGTATTTGCGAAAGATGCGCATTTTGCCTTGGCGGATATGTCGAAGCTGAACTGTAACACGATTGGCCTCGACTGGACCATCAACCCGCAGGATGCACGCATCATCATCGGCAATGGCAAAACCTTACAGGGAAATGCCGATCCCTGCATGCTATACGCCGACGAGAAAACAATAGAGGCGGAAGCGAAAAAAATGATTGCCGCCTTCGGAAAGCAACGCTACATAGCCAACCTGGGGCATGGCCTGTATCCCGATACCGACAAAAACAAGGTGAAGTACTTTGTGGATTGCATTAAGGGGATGTGAGAAATAAATATTGAGAAGGAAGATCTGAGAATTAAGATTAAAAATCATTTTCTTTTTCAACACCCGGGATATAGATATCAAAGGTTGCTCCTCCATGAAGCCTGCCTTCGGCTGTTATTAAGCCATGATGGTTTTCAACGATTCGTTTTGCAATAGCAAGTCCTATGCCTGTACCGGCATATTCCGACCGGTGATTCAATTGCTGAAAAACATCAAAAATCTTATTGCTGAACCGTGGCTCAAAGCCGATGCCATTATCCGTAATGCTGATATGGTAGCAGGCTGTTCCCGGCAAGAGCCTTTGATGATGTGTGTTTGAATAGTCAATAATCCTGCTTTTCAATACAATATGAGGTGCATTTTCAGTGCCTGAGAATTTAAGTGAATTCTGAAGAAGATTATGCAGGAGCTGTTGAAACTGGCAAGGAATAACATAGGCTTCGCCTAACTCGTCTATCTCAATAACAGCCTGCTTTTTGGCGATTGTTTCCGATAGGTTACTCATCACTTTTTTCGCAATCTGTTTCAGAGGACTGTGCTCAAAATTCTTTGCCGACGTTTTAATATCCGAGTAAAGGATAATATCATCAATGAGCGATCGCATCCGGCCGGCCGACTCCTTAATGCGGTTAAACCCTTCTTTTCCTTTATGCGATAAATTTTGAAGCTCATTCTGAGAGATAATACTGATAAAGGTTTGGATCTTACGTAAAGGTTCCTGCAGATCGTGGTTGGAGATCATATTAAAAGACTCGAGCTCTTTATGAGCGGCCATGAGCTCCACAGCCCGCTTCTCTTTTTCTTCATTCTGGAAAGCCAGTTCTTTGTTCGCGATGGCAAGCTCTGAGGCCCGCTTCTCTTTTTCTTCGTTTTGAAAAGCCAGCTCCTTATTGGCGATGGCAAGCTCTGCGGCGCGGTTCTCTTTTTCGCTATTCTGAAACATGAGCTCCTTGTTGGCAATGATCAGCTCTGCCGCCCGCTTTTCCCTTTCTTCGTTCTGAAAGGCCAGCTCCCGGTTTGCGATGATCAACTCGGCCGCAAGTGCTTCTTTCTCCTGATTCTGTAAAATAAGCTCCTTGTTGGCGATGATTAATTCTTCTGCGCGTTTTTTCCTCTCTTCATTCTGAAAAGCCAGTTTCTTATTGGCAATGATGAGTTCGTTTGTATCCATACGGATTATTGAAGAAAGGAAATGAGGAAGATCAATGTCATAGCTAAAGTAAGCATATATTCCCAGAGTATCAGCTTATCCCCACAAATATGATAACGTAAAGGCTGAAGCAGGGGCCCATAAGCTTTGCTGATTATCCGGGGATTTAGTTAATTTTGATAAGATAACGTAGGTTCTTTTGACTAAAGCGGCGCCATGTACCATACATTAAAAAAATATAGTTTCGTTTTCCTGCTTGCGGTCTGCTCTTCCATACTCTTTGCTCAAAAGCCTTCCAGGCCGCATTCCTTAAAGGTTCTGGCTACCAGGGCGGATTTCGATCTGCTGAAAGGCGAGCCGCTCAGCAATAATTTCAACGGCATTGAGTGTGTGAAAATAGTCTTCGACATCAAAAGCAAAACCATCTATTACCTCGAATCGAAAACCTACAAATGGCACTACCGCTTCGTGACGGAGATCCTGGGTGATGTGGATGACCTGGAGCAATTCAACGCGCTGAACTACAGCCAGTCGCCCAGCCGGAGGTACATCCTGGCAACGTTTAATTACAACACGAATACCAAAAACTACTTCCTGCAGTTTGCCCCTTCCGATGACCTCAGTGATGAGCACATCGATCTGCTATGCGCCAAAATCAACGAAAGCACCTTTTGCAAAAAGAATTATAAGATCCTGCTGAACACGACGATCCTCCTGCGCCGCAAAGCCGGCATCGCCAAAAGCCATCCCGTGATCAGCAGCGACGAGCTCTTCCTGTCGCAGATCTACCAGCCCATCGTGGAAGGCAAAGCCAGCGGCATGCTCCTGTTCATGGCCGCCGACTCCATCAAAAAAGGAAAAGACTATTCCAACAACATCCTGGTATTGAAAGGAAGCTCCAACGATCTGCCCATTTGCAAAGCTGTTATTACCGATGAGTTTCAGACACCGCTGAGCCACATCTGCCTGCTCACTGCCAACCGGCGCACGCCCTGCGCCGCACAAAAGCATATTTTTACGGCCGATTCTTTCAGGCGCTATGCCAACAAGGCGGTGGAAGTAACTGTTTCCCAAAAAGCCATACAGATACGACCTCTCACAAACTACGTTCCTGCCTTAGTGGTCCCCGCCAAAAAGATTGTTCCGAAACTCGACACTTCGCGCCTGGCAATTGTCAGCCTCGACAAGCTCTCTTATAAGGACAGGGCGGCTTATGGCTCCAAGGTCTGCAACCTGGCGGAAATTAAAAAGATCGAGCGAAGGGAAAAAACGTCCTTCACACCGCCAAAAGCCTTCGCCATTCCTTTCTGCTATTACTACCGGCATTTGCAAAAGCACCACATCCTCCACGACATCGAGATCCTTACCAACAGCAAAAACCTCAGCGACAGCATGATCTCCAGACAGCTGCAACGCATCCGCAAGCGTATTAACAAAGCCGCCCTCGATACCGCCTTGCTGAATACGGTAACGCGCTATTGCCAGGCCAGCTTCAAAAGCAAAAAGATCCGTTTCCGCTCTTCTTCCAATGCCGAGGACGAAAGCAATTTCAACGGTGCGGGTCTCTACTCTTCTACCTCAGGCATTATCGGCGACAGCAGTAAAAGCATTGAACGCGCCATTAAAAAGGTATGGGCCAGCCTCTGGAACGAACGGGCTTTTTTTGAGCGGAACTATTTCGGCATCGACCAGAAAGGCTCGGCGATGGGCATCCTGGTGCATGAGACCTATGACAACGAGCTCGTGAACGGTGTCTGCATCACGCAAAACCTTTACCGCGATTATGATTTCGGTTTTGTGATCAACATGCAGCAGGGCGAAAACGAAGTGGTGTCGCCGGACAATAAGCTGGTATGCGAGCAGGTGGTTTCCTACATGAATACCTCCGCAGAATTTTACAACGAGCCACAGGCCGCTGATTGGATTTCATACTCGAGCCTCAGCCCCAATACCTCCCTCCTCTCTATCGCCGAGCTCAAAGACCTGACACAGAAAATGGAAACCATCAAGCGCCATTTTTACGACCTGCTCCGGGTATGGCCGGGCGAATACAAGGACTTCGCCATGGACATCGAGTTCAAGCTCATCCTGGAGAACAAGCAGCGCAGGATCATCATCAAGCAGGCAAGGCCCTACGCTTTGAGAAAAGCCTAAGTCCAATCTCATCCAGTCATCAGGCCACTCTCTGTAAAATGCAGAGCTAACGCTCACCTTTCTTTCTTTTGCAAACCGGTTCCGGCACTTACCTGCTTTCAGGTAGCCTGCTTCGGCTGCATACAGGTATTATTCTTTTCGCTCATTATGCTTAACGTTGCGGCTTCATTCCCCTTATTTATCAAAGACGTATCAACCTATCGCATGCAGAAAAACATGACCCGAAAACAGACCCTTCTTTTCGTTTTAACCTGGCTCCTCAGCGTATCTACCACCTTAATCAGCCAGGTTTCCGGCCTTAACGACCCGACATTCAACCCAGGCGATTTTGGCCTGGGCAACGGCGATGGCGCCAATGGAACCGTATGGTCGAGCGCCATTCAGAGCGACGGAAAAATCGTGATTGGTGGCGAATTCACCAGGTACAACGGAACAGCCATTAACCGGATTGCCCGCTTAAATTCAGATGGAACGCTGGATCCGACTTTTAATGTCGGCACAGGTGCTGACATCGGGATCAGGAAAGTGGCGCTTCAAAGTGATGGAAAGATCATCATCTGTGGCAGCTTCACATCGTATAACGGAATCAGCGCTAATCGCATTGCCCGTTTAAATGCAAACGGAACGCTGGATGCGAGCTTTAATACAGGCACGGGATTCGATAATGCCATCTATGCGCTCGCTATTCAGAACGACGGAAAAATAATTGTGGGAGGCTTGTTTACACAATGCAACGGAACGGCTGCTAACCGGATTGTACGCCTGAATACTAATGGAAGCATCGATGCCTCTTACCTATGCAGCGGAGCCGACAACCAGGTCAGCTCGTTGGCTTTGCAAGCAGATGGCAAGCTCATCGTCGGCGGCGCTTATTCTTTTTTTAACGGGGCAGCCTCTAACAAACTGGTGCGCCTGAATTCGAACGGAACTACCGATAATTTATTTGTAGCCGGGTCCGGCTCCAATGGCGTGATCAGGTCAATCTCTACTCAAGCCGATGGAAAGATCATTTTGGGCGGAGTTTTCACAAGCTACAACGGCACCTTAATTAACCGTGTTGCCCGGCTCAACACAGATGGTTCATTGGATGGAAGCTTTGCAATAGGAACAGGGCCAAATAATTCGGTGATCTGGTCTTCGGCGGTGCAGGCCGATGGTAAAATCATCATCGGCGGTGATTTCACCTCATACAATGGCACCGCAAGCAACAGGATCATCCGCCTGAATGCAAACGGCACTGTAGATGCTGCGTTTACCGCAGGCTCAGGGGCAAGCGGCTTTGTGCTGACACTCAGCCTGCAAACGGATGGAAAGATCATCACCGGAGGCGACATCGCCACGTATGACGGGATTACCTGCAACCATATCACACGCTTACATACAAATGGCTCTATAGACCCGACATTTAATGCGGGGACTTCCGCCAATAATTCCATGCACGCCATCGCTCTTCAGGCGGATGGAAAGATCATCGCCGGGGGCGCATACACGAGGTATAGCGGAACACTCGCCAACAGGATCTCACGCTTAAACAGCAATGGCTCCTTAGACGCGTCTTTTGCAACGGGAACAGGCATGAATGATACAGTGCTTTCTGTTTCTATCCAGCCGGATGGAAAGGTCATTACCGCCGGTGCTTTCACAAACTATAACGGAACGCCTGCCAGCCGCATCATCCGCCTACAGGCCAACGGCACAGCAGATGCTTCATTTACAACAGGAAGCGGTTTCAACGGCAGTGTCTATGCCACGGCTTTACAAAGCGATGGAAAATTAATTGTGGGTGGAAACTTTACGACTTATAACGGCACTGCCGTAAACAGGATCGCACGCCTGAATGCCAACGGAACCCTTGATGCAGGATTTGCCGTGGGATCCGGCGCTAATCATACGGTTTACGCCATAGCAATCCAAAGCGACGGAAAGATCATCATTGCAGGAGAGTATACAACCTACAATGGCGCTGCATTGAACAGGGTAGCCCGCTTAAATGCGAATGGCTCCGTAGATCCTTCATTCGGAACAGGATCCGGGGCAGGTAATACGGTCTATTCTGCGCTGATTCAGGCTGATGGCAAGATTGTCTTAGGCGGGGATTTTTTAAGTTACAACGGTATCAGCGCCTTCAGGCTGGTGCGCCTGAACAGCAACGGAACCACAGACAATTCGTTCAATAGCGGAACAGGCCCTGCCTCCAGCGTTTTGTCGATGTCGCTTCAAAACGATGGCAAGCTGATTATCGGCGGAATTTTTTCAACTTACAACGGAAGTCCGGCGAACCGCCTGGCACGCTTAAATACGAACGGAACATTAGACGCATCGTTCAATGTCGGAGCCGGAGCTGTGGGCATTCCGTTCCTTACAAATGGGAACGTCTATGCAACCGCCATCCAGGCAGACAGTAAAGTGATCATTGCCGGTGGCTTTGTCAGTTACCATGGCGTAGGGCGAAACAGGATTGCCAGGACAGAGGTATGCGACGGTGCAGATGTCATCTCCGGCCCAACAAGCGCATGTGTGGGAAGCATTCAGACCTATAGCGTTTCTCCTGTGGCAGGAGCGGGCTCTTATAACTGGTCGTTACCTTCCGGATGGTCAGGCTCTTCCACAAGCAATACCATCTCCGTGGCTGTAGCTAACAGTGGAAGCATCAGTGTTTCCGTGAACAGAACCTGCGGATTGACCGGCGCCAACACGCTTTCGGTTATCGCTGAGCCCTTGCCTGTCGTTACGGCACCAGGTGCTACGATCTGTACAGGTGAATCCTACACGATTGTTCCATCCGGCGCAAATACCTATACTTATTCGGGGGGAAGCAACGTCGTTGCTCCAACAACCAGTACAACCTACACCGTTAGCGGAACAGGGGCCAACGGCTGTGAGCATTTTGCCCTGAGCCACATAAGCGTTAATGCCTTACCGGCCATATCAGCGCCAAACGGCATTGCCTGCACAGGCAGCTCGTATACCATCGTCCCATCGGGCGCTGTCACATATACCTACTCAGGCGGAAACCCGGTAGTTGTGCCTGCAAGCATCAGCAATTATACCATAGCGGGTACAAATGCCAATGGCTGCATAAATTCCACAGTCATAACGGTTAGCGTGAATCCCCTTCCCAACATTCAGATCACAACCAACGGTACATTGCCTTTATGTATCGGAACAACGGCTACGCTAATAGCCAGCGGCGGCACTTCTTACAGCTGGTATGGTAACGGCCCAACCGTTGCCACGAATACGATTGCTGTTACACCGACCGTTGCAACAAGCTATACCCTTGCCGGGACCGATGTCAACGGCTGCACCAATTATGCGTTTTTCAACCAGTCGGTTAGCGCTCTTCCCACCGTCCAGGTCTCTGCGAGCCATACTGTATTTTGCGCAGGCGTAACCACAACCTTAAGCGCCACCGGAGGACTGACATATAGCTGGTATCCGAACGGCCCGGTGGGGACAATGACTCATACGCTTGCTACGTCTCCGACAGTAACGACCACCTACACCGTGGAAGGAACGGATGCGAACGGATGTAAAAATTACGCTACCACCAGCACCACGGTGCATCCCCTTCCTGTCATCCAGGTGTCGCCGGCAGGCGTCGCTCTATGCACCGGAGATACGAGGACTTTAACCGCCAGCGGAGGCATCGTTTACGACTGGTATCCTGACGGCCCTATGGGCACGGGTAGCAGCTCTGTTGTTATTTCTCCAACGGTAAGCACTACCTATACGATAGAAGGAACAGACGCTCATGGATGCAAAAATTCCGCTACCACCAGCGCCATGGTGCATACCCTTCCTGTCATCCAGGTGTCGCCAAATACTATCGCTTTATGTGCCGGGGAAACAGTGACCCTAACAGCCAACGGCGGCATTGGTTATGACTGGTATCCGAACGGGCCTGTCAGCATCAATACCAATTCCATTGCTGTTTCTCCAACGGTGAGCACAACATACACCGTGGAGGGAAGCGACAGCAACAATTGCAAGAATACTGCTACTGCCAGCGTTACCATAAACAGCTTACCAACTATTCAGGTATCAAGCAGTCATCCGGTGATCTGCGAAGGACAATCTGCTGTATTAACTGCTACCGGAGGATCTCTCTATAACTGGTTCCCGGCTGGCCCGATAGGAAATGGCTCCGGAACGATTACCGTTTCGCCAACTGTTACAACCACTTATACGGTGGAAGGAACAGACAACCAGGGATGTTCGAACCAAACGATTATCACGCAGAGTGTCAGCCTTTGTACCGGTATGGAAGCGGTTTCTTCAAATGTCAACAACATCTTGTCGGTGTTCCCGAACCCGGCGAGCACGGTGATCTATGTACAAACCAGCTCAGCAGAGCCTGTTCAGCTGAGCATTACCGACATGCTTGGAAAAACAGTGCATACGGAACGCGTAACGCAAGATCAGCAAAGCATCACCATTGAACATCTGTCAGCCGGCTTATACACGATAAAAGCAGAACAGAAACATCAGATGCAAATCATCCGATTCATAAAAAATTAACGGGCCATTGTTTTGAGAAGCTCCTGAGCGCATGACAAGCCCACGGAATTATGCAAGCCGGACTCAATAGATCAGGAAACTGAATGTTTGCAGGCTTGACATGAAACGATTGAAAAAATAGCCTGGTATATATGCCGGGCTATTTTTTTGCTAATGCTCAGGCGCGGGCTTTGTATGTAGCAACTCTACATTTCCTCTCAAATCAATAAGGAAACAATGAACATTCAATCCGGGATGTTTCGTTTGAATATCATTCGCCAATTCGACTGAAAATGTCTTATGCCACTTTTTTTCAAGTGCAAGCGTTGACATATCTACTTTTTTAGGATCAAGAAAACTTTTATAGGCTCCGCAATCCTGGTGCTCGATGATGTATACATCCTTTATGGCGTGCAATACTTCTGCAATGTGAAGGTGATCATAGAATACCTGCCGCCAGTTGGCGTAGCTTGTACGGGGCGATCCGATCGGATCTTTTGCTTTCGGATCTTCGATGAGCAAATGTTTGTTTTTCTGAGTGCAGAGCAAAGATGTACCGGCCAGGATGACGTGATCATACCTGTTGTGCAGGTTATCGAAATGCAAAAAGTCCAGCAGGTTATCCGTAAGCCTGAGATCTATACAGCTTAATACCAAAACCTGTTGCTTTGGTGAAGCGTATTCTTTTTCGGAGGGGTAGTTTAGTGTTGACATCGTTTTTATAATAAAGCTAGTAAAAGCGGGCCGCTCATAAAACAGGGATTTTTACCTGATTTTTCAGGTATGCTAAAAACGGCTGCTGTATCTTTTGAGAGACAGGGACATTATAAGATGCAAATGCAAAAACCTTTACTCATACTCTTACATCTCCTGCTTTCCTTTTCAGGTAAGGAACAGACAGTCTATGAGGTGATTTTTGCAGAGGATTATACGAGCGCCTTAAACTATCTCCGGCAGAACAGCCAGGCTTTCAAAGCATCTGCTTCCACGTATGGCCACAGCCCTGAATTGCTCACCAGCATTGTATTTCCGGAGCTCGTCCGTTATTCCATGATCTCGGATCTTCTCGAAACCTCCGCCCTTGAATACATATACCTCAGCGGAGGGAGCGGTGCTGCTGATTTTTCGATAGGCCGCTTCCAGATGAAGCCTTCCTTTGTAGAACAGATCGAAACAAACATCGGGCAGTCCGACGCTCTCAAGGTCAAATACGCATCCATCATCGCTTATAAGACTGACAACGCATTCGGGCAACGCAACCGGCGACTGCAACGACTGAACAGCGCTTCGTGGCAACTGGTTTACCTGAATGCTTTTGTGGATGTGGTACATGAAAATTTTAAAGACCTGGAGTTTAAGGATACCGAAGACAGCCTGAGGTTTTATGCAAGCGCCTACAATGGCGGATTTTGCAGGCCTGCGCAACAGATCAAAACAGCGGCCGGGCAATGCCTGTTTCCATACGGTGCCGGTTACGAGGGCACACAGTATGCCTACAGCGATGTGTCTGTCTATTTTCACTCCCATGTTTTTTTAAAAAAGAAATCACCCAAAACTCCACTATAAACCCCGGACGTATGACTACACCCAAACGCATCTCCCTTATCGGGACAGGAACCCTCATGGCTGCTTTGCTCATTGCAGCCTGCCATCAACAGGAACAGGCGGTGGTATCCGCCTCACCGAAACCCGTGATCAGGCCCCCGTTTAAGGCGGTAGACGTAGCTTATACCACCTATACCATCAACCCTACCAGGGACGATACCATTGTCACAGCCTCGGGTAGCAGGATCATGATCCCGAAAGGCGCGCTCATCGACAGTTTAGGATTTCCCATCACGGAGGCCTGCCTGATCCATTACCGCGAGTTCATGGATCCTGCTTCTGTCATGGCTTCCGGAATTCCGATGACCTTTAAGAACGATCCGGCCAACCTCGACAAGCAATTTGTGACGGCCGGCATGTTTGAGATAAAGGGAGAAACCGTAACCCGCAAAAAGATCAGGATCTCAAACGCAAGGCCTCTCTCGGTGGAGCTCGCCTCCAATAATACCCAAGCAGGCTTCTCCAGCTTTTACCTCGATCCCAAAACGGGCGACTGGATCTACAGCGGCGAAGAGCTGCTGGCAAAGAACCAGCGGAAGGTAGATCTCAACCGGCAGATCGAAAAGCTCAAAGGAACGCTTGCCTTTTCCGGAAAAAATTATTTTATACTGAACAGCATGGCGATGCTCGATGTGTATCTGAATGCCGATTATGCAAAGATTGTTCCCTACTACGGGAACAAGCATAAAAAGCTTCCGGCGCGTTTGCTCAAATATGGGATCAGATCAAGCGATCTGTATTGCCGCAGCGGCGTTACCTTTAACAAGAGCCAGTATGCGGCGGATTACATGGTCTGGGAAAATATAAGCGGCATCGCTTTCCCGGAATGGACCAAAAACAATTACGCCAGGCTGAAGCTGATCAAAGGGAACGTGTATGAGCTGGAAGTGAACAACACCAAAAAGCAGGTCTTTAAAGCGCAGATCAA
Source organism: Hydrocarboniphaga daqingensis (assembly GCA_943362175.1). Lineage (GTDB taxonomy): Bacteria > Bacteroidota > Bacteroidia > B-17B0 > Aurantibacillaceae > UBA4416. The sequence continues at coordinate 54,494 of CALRIU020000022.1, forward strand.
AGCCGTGATGACCATCAAGCATTTGTTTTCCTTCGGACCCGAATACTGGACCAGCAATTATGACGATGCGATGAGGCAGATCCGCGAGGACGAGGCCCGGCTGGCCACCATGAAGGAAGTGACACGGACACTGGAAGTCAATCGCTTTGGCGTGTATAATGCCGACAAATTCAGCAAAGAGCCCGACGCCTTTTTTGTAGAAGCCAGCTTTACATTTCCAGGCAAAGCCAATACCATGGCTCCGGAAAGCATTTTCTACATCAGCCGGAACGAAAAAAGCATGATCACCTATTCTTATGGCGCCGACATGAAGCTTCCGCTTTCCAATGATTCATCGGCTTTCCTGATGACGGTGCTCCCGGGCAACCTTCTCGCGGAAGTTTCTTCCGAACAATTAACCGCAGTGAAAGCCGCGCCGAAAGCAAAGGTCTCCCATCACTTTGATTTCAAGGTGAAGGCGAAAGTAAATTCGATGGAGGATATTAAAAAAGCGATCGGGATCTAGGCTTACAGCTTTTCCAGCTGGTGGTTCGTCAGCTTGCAGTTGATCCATTCGGCATCGAGCCCGGCAGCGTACTTTTTATAAAACTCAATGGCAGGTGTGTTCCAGTCGAGCACCTGCCATTCCATGCGGCGCACGTTGGCTTCTTTGCTTACCTGCACCACCTGATCGAATAACAGTTTCCCGAGGCCTTTGCCACGCTGGCTTTCCGTGACGATGATGTCTTCCAGGAAAAGGCATTTTCCTTTCCAGGTGCTGTATTTATAGTAGTAGAGGGCAAGCCCAACGATCGTACCGTTTACTTCCGCCACAAAAAAATCGAATTGCTTGTCGGGCCCGAAGCCCCAGGCCCTCATCTCTTCGGGAGTGACTTCCACTTCCAGCGGCGCTTTTTCGTAAGCAGCCAGTTCTTTTACCAGATTCAGGGCCTGTGCAATGTCTGCCTCTGTTCCTTTGCGGATGCTTATTTCCATTATTTATATAATTCTTTTAAGACTACTTTTTGTAAAATGCGCTTGATCATAAGCTCTGCCAGCACCAGCTGCAAAGGCTTTCCGGGCTGCTCCCGGGCCGCCGCGGCAATCTGCTTCTCCGTGAGGTCGATGCGGTACAGGAGGTTTTTCAGGGCATGTCCTGTCTCCAGCTTCAACACCGACTGGTAAAAGGATTGCTGTAGCTCTTCCAGTGTTTTGGTTTCCAGAAAAGGAAGGTATTGCACGACACCGGCCAGCTCAAAGTCCTTATATACCTGCGCTTTGAATTTCTCAAGCCACTCCGGCTTTTCCAGGAGGATCAGGTCTTCGGCCATGTGTCTAACAGGAGGCGTTGTACAACGGTATGATGAATGGCATGTGCTTCCACAATCTCTTTCACATCTTCTTTTTGTACGCCCACATAAAAAATCCCCTGCGGATATACGGCTACCGTTGGCCCCAGGTCGCAAATGCCCAGGCAGCCGCTTTTATTGGCGCGCACTTTTAATCCGGAGTTCAGGTCTTTGAGCTGTTTCTTAAATTCAGCTACCAGCTCCAGGCCGTGGGCTTCGCCGCAGCTCAGCTTCTCCGTACCGCTACGCTGGTTGGTGCATACGAGGATGTGAATATCAAAAATCGGGTCCATTTATCTGCTATATTTAAACAAAGTTAGGGTAAATTTGTAAATAGAGAAACAAGACCATGGCAACAATACTCATCACCGGCGGAACGGGCCTTATCGGGAAAGCGCTCAGCCAATCGCTCACAGAGCAGGGCCACCACGTTCGCGTCCTGAGCCGTACGCCGCGGGCCGGAGCGAAGGTTCCCGAATTTTACTGGAACGTAGAGAAGCAGGAGATCGACGACAAAGCGCTTGAGGGCGTGGAGCATATCGTACACCTGGCCGGTGTTGGTGTGGCCGACAAGCGCTGGACGGAGAAGCGCAGGCAGGAGATCATCGACTCGCGCGTGGACAGCATGAAGCTCATCACCACTACCGTAACAAAGAAGGCCCTTCACCTGAAATCGGTGGTAGGTGCCAGCGCCATTGGCATTTACGGCATGGGAAGCTCCGAACAGATCTTTTCGGAAGACGACCGCGGACCCCGGGATTTCCTCTGGAAGACCTGCGAGCTCTGGGAGCGCTCCTACGATAGCCTCAAAGCGCTGTCTGATAAGACCTGTATCCTGCGCATCGGCGTGGTGCTCTCCGAAAAAGGGGGTGCCCTTAAGCGCCTGCTGCCGATCTTCAAAGCGGGGCTTGGCTCCCCGATCGGGAACGGAAAACAATACATGCCCTGGATCCACCTCGACGATATGGTGGCCCTGATCGTGGAAAGCCTCTTCAATCCTGCCTTTGAGGGCATTTACAACGCGGTGGCCACGGAACACATCACCAACGCTTACTTTTCCGAAAGCATTGCCAAAGCGCTGTCGAAACCTTATTTTATGCCCGCCGTTCCTGCCTTTGCGATGAAGCTGCTCTATGGAGAGATGGCCTACGTCTTGCTCCGTGGCGTCAGGGCAAGCAACCAGAGGCTACTAAACACCGGCTTTCGCTTTAAATTCCCGGAGCTGAAGCCTGCCCTGGGGGCACTGGTGAAGTAACCACACACAAAACCATCCTTCGCCATATATGACAGGTCAATTGTCTTCTTTCCGAATCCGGCCCGGAACAGCAAGGGGTATGTGGAGCGCTTCAGCCATTCAGCGTCGTGATTCTGCGCCAGGGACACGAAGGGGTCAGTTCTTTTGTTCGCTTTTTTTCAGCGAACAAAAAACCGCAGCGAAGCGGAGCCCGCAGTGGCCCGGCCTTCCGCCGCTTGCCGATGACGACAACCCCTGACCCGAAGCAGGGCGGAAGGAGGCGCCCCCGCAAAAGTGAAGCAACAGATGGTTGTCTTGTCCGACCTCCCACAAGCCTTTCTAGCCGCAGGAAGGGTAAAAATTGCGACGAAGCACACACTATTTCTCTAAAATTAGCGTTATATTAGCCTTGTTTTTTTAATCAAAATCTATGTGTGGAATTGTAGGATATATCGGGAACCGTGAGGCGTTTCCCATTCTCATAAAAGGCTTGCAACGTTTGGAATACCGCGGCTACGACAGCGCCGGGGTAGCCATGATCTCCGATTCGGGCAACCTGAATGTGTATAAGAAAAAAGGAAAGGTTTCCGACCTGCTGGATTTCAGCAGGGATAAAGATAAGAGCGGCAATATCGGCATAGGCCATACCCGCTGGGCAACGCATGGCGAGCCAAACGACGTCAACTCCCACCCGCACTATTCCCAGACCAAAGACCTGGTGATGATCCATAACGGGATCATCGAAAACTACGCTTCCCTGAAAGAGGGACTCGAAAAAAGGGGGCATACCTTCCTTTCGCAAACCGATACGGAAGTGCTGATCCACCTGATCGAAGATATCCGCCAGCACGAAAACATCAAGCTGGGTTATGCCGTGATGGCGGCCCTCAAGCAGGTGATCGGCGCCTATGCGATTGTGGTGCTGGACAAAAACGATCCTGATACCTTGTTTGCCGCCAAGAAAGGCAGCCCGATGGTCATCGGTGTGGGCAACAATGAATTTTTTATCGCTTCCGATGCATCGCCTATCGTGGAATACACGAAAAACGTGGTGTACATCGAAGACGAGCATGTGGCCATTATCCGCCGCGGCGAAGACCTCAAGATCCGCACCATCCGCGATAAGGAAATCACGCCTTATGTGCAGGAGCTGGAAATGGAGCTGGAAGCCATCGAAAAAGGCGGTTACGACCATTTCATGCTGAAAGAGATTTATGAGCAGCCGCGCTCTATCTTCGACAGCATGCGCGGACGTTTGAACTCCTCGACAGGCCACCTGAAAATGGGCGGCATCGAAGAGCACGAAACGAAATTCAAAAACGCCAAGCGCATCCTTGTGGTAGCTTGCGGAACCTCCTGGCATGCAGGCATGGTTGCCGAATACTTATTCGAAGAGTATACGCGCATCCCGGTAGAGGTGGAATATGCTTCCGAGTTCCGTTACCGCAATCCGATTATTTATTCCGACGATATCGTCATTGCGATTTCCCAGAGCGGCGAAACAGCAGATACACTGGCTGCCATTGAGCTGGCCAAAGCCAAAGGCGCTACGATCTTCGGCGTGTGCAATGTCGTAGGCTCCTCTATCGCGCGCGCCACGCATGCCGGCTCCTACACGCATGCCGGTCCTGAGATCGGTGTCGCCAGCACCAAAGCCTTTACGGCACAGGTAACGGTGCTCACGCTGATGGCGCTTCATGTGGCGAAGGTAAAAGGCACGATTGCCGAAAGCCGCTACCGCCAGCTCTTATACGAAATGGAATCTATTCCTCAAAAAGTGGAAGAGGTATTGAAGCTGAATGATGCCATCAAAAAAATTGCTGCCAAATACAAGGATTCCAGCAATGCGCTGTACTTAGGAAGAGGCTACTCTTTCCCGGTAGCCCTGGAAGGCGCGCTGAAGCTGAAAGAAATTTCTTACATCCATGCCGAAGGTTATCCGGCGGCTGAGATGAAACACGGCCCTATTGCCCTGATTGATGAAGCGATGCCGGTATTTGTGATCGCCACCAAAGGCGCCAACTACGAAAAAGTCGTGAGCAATATCCAGGAAGTGAAGGCCCGCAAAGGCCGGATCATTGCCGTGGTAACGGCTGGCGACAAAGATGTGAAAGGCATGGCCGACTACGCCATCGAAATTCCGGAAACGGATGAATCGCTGGTACCGCTGGTATCGGTGATCCCATGGCAGCTGCTCTCCTATCACATTGCCGTGATGCGCGGCTGTAACGTCGATCAGCCACGGAACCTGGCGAAGAGCGTCACGGTGGAATAAATTTTTGTTTTATATTTCAGGAAAGCCTGTCCCAATTAATGGGACAGGCTTTTTTGTTGGGTTGAAATGCCAAATGTGCTTCCCTACCCGATACCTACAAAGAGGCTCTTAATTATTTATTCTGAGTCTTTTCCTTAGTCTTAAAATTTATCTTGTAGAAAATGCCGGCTGTAAAATTCAGCGTGTGAAACCGGATAGTATAATAACGCAAATAGTCAGCGTTGCCTGTAGCGCTGGTATATGTAAAACTCTCCGGCAATCCCATCGTGGAGTAAGCATTTCGATAGAAACTCTCATTACCATCGGAATACCGGTATTCATACGAGTACTCAATAAAATTGTATATAAACTCCAGCCTCGCGTAAATGCCAAGCTTGTTCCGGTAAAGCATATTTTCATAGCCTATGGCAGTACTGATGGCCAGGGGATTCGGTCCGCTGATCGGGGCAGACTGGCGGGTTTCCAGATCTGAAAGGGCAGGAGGAAGGCTCTCGTAATGCCGGTCGATGTGGTTTCTGTATGAATCGTAAAATACTTTATTGATCCCTAAGATGAAAATGAGGGTGCTTTTTTGAATCGGTACCTCATGATTAAGGCTTAGTCCACATAAATTTCCATAAAGAAATATATCATCTGTGAAGGTCAGACTTCCTATACGCCCTCCGGTCTGAGAATAATGATTAAAGTAGGTCACGTCCAGGTCCTTAAACCTGGTTCTGATGTGGCTTCTAAGATGCATATATTTAAGAGTGAATGAAAAGCGACGGCTGTACTTAAGTTTCATGCCAGCATCCAATACTAATGATGGGAGACCTTGCCCTCTATTTCTCAAACTTGAAATGTTTGCGTATCTGCATATCGCATTAGTTCCTCCGGCACCCGCATAAAAGCTAATCCCTTTCTGCGAAAAAGCAGCAAACAGATGCAGGAAGAAGAAAATACAGAGAAAGCCCTGCCGGAATGATGGGGTGTATGCATTGGGTATCATGATTACTTCGCATCAAATGTCCACATACAGTACTCTGTCAAGACCAGTATGCCCTGCACCCAGGTATATCGCTTGTAATACATCTTGAAATTACTTTTATTGAGCTCAACAATATGAAATGTATCTTGGCCAACGATCACAAAATCATTGTCGTTGTTTATTAACCTCCAGTTACCCGCATCAGGCGAAATAGAAGAATCACAAGCCTGACTTTTGATAACTTGCCATTTTCCATTTGTAAGAAAAAGGCTTTCGCTATCCCATGAGCAGGTATCATAAATGTTCATAAAATCCTCAGTCGTATTTAACGGCCATTCTTCTAAATGATTTTTTGCATAAGTGGTTGAATCTATATATTCGTGCGTCCATTTCCACTTGTTATGAGTGAGAAACACATATCTCTCAGAAGGTGCTATAGGCATGGCTTCAAGAGGAAGTTTTTCCTTTTTGCAACCAAAAAAAACAATAACGAGTAAAAACAAAAATGATTTCATGATTTTTAGTTTAATCTATATGTAATTCCAACTGAAGGAATAAGTATCATTTGTTGAGAAACTTTATAGGCCAGATAGGAATAGTTGTTACTGTGATTAAAAACAGTTTCCGGCCTGGATGTTTCAGGTATTTTACCACCTATTGATCTTGCGTAAAAAAATGACAAATCTCCAATAATTGCTAACCGTTTTGTGGCCATGTAATGATAGGAAACTCCTAATTTAAATCGGGGAAAATGGCCAAAATTCGTATCATGATTAAAGGCATTTTTAGTAGCTGGTACTATTGTCGTGTCTCTCGTACTATTTTTTGAATAGACATTATTTATCTTAAAGTCATAGACAGCCGGAATATATAAGCATACAGTTGAGATAATGATATGCTTAGCCCCAAGCTTAAAATTTCGCCCAAATCCGACACTCACATAGTAGACATTATAATTTATGTTTTGATAAAGGTAATGTGCGCCAAACTTAAAATCTTTTCCTCTGAATTCGCTTTGTATTAAAGAGAGCCCGAGCGAGTAACTATATTTTTTATAATTGTCAATTAGCAAAAATTCATACCAACTTCTATTAACAGAACGTACAGTATAATAGCCTTCATTGAAAACGGTTGAATAAATAGTTAGTCGATTATATGCCGGTATACCATATCGCAAGCCAACTAATACAAAGTTTCTATTTGTATTTAAGGTGTCCGCCGCAAAGCAGGGCACCTCAGATAACATAATAAGGCTAATGAATAATATTAATTTTAAACGTTTTCTCATGGTTAGCATATTGGATTTTAATTAAGTACAAGCCGTCAGGTAAATTATTGGTACTAAATCTATGGGCTTCTATCTGAGTAAATTCCTGCTCTTTTCCTAACATGTCAATACAAGTAATGCTGGGGTTTTTAAAGATTTCGTTATCATAATAAAGGTACACATAATTATTGGCTGGATTTGGATAAGCTACAATTTGGTTTAACCTTTTTGCGATTTTTTCGTTGGATACTTTTACTATAAATTCGTGTTCAATAATTGTATCATTACTAGTATTACTTGCCTTTAAGTGTAACATATAGGCTCCTTCAACGGAATAGTTAACGTAAATAATGCTATCATGTTTATGCCTATTATCGTCAATACTCCAGTTAAACGTATATGCTGCGTTATTACATGAGAATCTGGAACGAAGTGTTATGGTATCTAAAGTCGTCGCATAAATCGTGTCACTGGCGATTATGTTACTATTAGAAAATCTCCAAGTAGAGTTTGGCTTAATTATAAATGCATAATCACCGTTAAAAGGATCATTTATATAAGAATACATATCTCTCCTGAATGATAACTGTCCATTAAATCCTGTAGATGCGTTTATTACATCAATTTCATTGGCATTATCATAAGTATTGTACATTTTTATTTTATAGTTCGTGTTATTTAATAACCCACTTATAACTGTTTTAGGATTTTGATTAGTTGAAAAGCAAGTATACTCTTGAACGTTTTCATTAAATCGTGATCTGGCCACAATAGTATCCCAGACTATAGGGTCATAAAGTGTTTCCTCCTGTGTCCAATTCGCGGAATTATTTTTTGTCCAGCCAACAATATAGTTTTTAGCACCATTTACCATCCACCATGTATGTATTTCTCTATCTTCAAATGATGTCGTGGCTAAGCCAAAGTCCTTTCCTTTAAAAGGCTCTAGCCTTTGGCTAAAATCTATCATATTGACAAAATTTCGGAGTGCTTTAAAATTCTGTCGATGGTTAATTCCCTTCAATTGTTCCCAATCATTCCAGTACAAACCGCTACTAATTCCACCAGTAAAAGTACTTGACCAGATCGTATTATGAAATTCTCTGTCCGATAGTCGGTCAATTATGCTGATCCCATCTGCCATCCCGAGTTCACCCCAAAAAAATGGTTTATAATTTGGAAAATAGCCCGGAACATTTGATGTGCCTAATAGTGCATTTGTTCTTCCTTCATGATCATCATCCCGATATTTTCCAAGACTATCCATATAAGTATTGTAGGAATTACTAGACCAAATATCTAAACAATTAAACATAAAATTTTTCAAATTAGTAGGTGAAACAAAACCTGTCGTAGCAGGATGAAGCGGATACATCTGTTGCAGATAATATTTCATATCACATACCCAGTTTTTCACATTGGCATGAAATGTTTGATCTACATCAATTGGGTGCGTAACTGCTGTTGTACTAGCCGTGTTATAGCTTTCATTAATCATTTGCCAAATGGCTAGGCTTGTACTATAGCCATACCTGGCCTGTACATAATAAAGCCATTTCCTGTAGGTTGCTATTGATTGTGGATTTGTGAAAAAAGCTTTACATCCCGAAAGATTGTTTCCGGTAATAGTACTGTATGGATTATTATTCCAGGTGTAATGATGATGAGGATCATAAGCTCCATCAATAGAAAACGCCTGATCCTGAAGCAAACACAAAATAGCTTTAATTCCCTTATTTTCCATTGTAACAAACGTTCTGTCATATTCCCAGAGATAGCGTTGATTATCATGGTAATTGGTTAGGTAAGCGCTTAATGGTTTATTAGTCGACACAGGATCTGTATTCAACTCCTGCCTGTATGGCCATTCACAAAGCATATTTAGGGCATCTAACCTTACACGTGTGAAATTGCCGCCATTATCCGCCAAATCAATTAGATAATCCCGTTGCTTCTGAAACGTGTAAGGTGAGTTGCATTTACCGCTTGGTCCACCTGCACAGTTCAAACCTATGCTATCAGGAATTGGGTAAGCTATGTTTTGACCTATCCCAAAAAATATATCCCCGTTGTCATACTGCATCTTTAGTAAATTTCCGTTGGCCATCTTCAAATGACCACGGTTATTACTGTTTTGAAGATTAAAATAGCGGGTAACGCTTTCTATTAATACACCATTAACGTATAGCTTAATGTCAGCTCTATTCCCATACAATTGTTCAGGCGCGATCCTGATTCTAAACGTGTATTCCGTTGCTTGCTCCACCCAGGTATTATTTTGTACGGTATAATCCCTGTAATAAAAGCCGTAACGAAAATAAGCACCATTATTGAAATTGCATTCTACCTTGATCTGGTCAGGGTCATAAGGATTAATCCCGGCTTGTCCGCTCAAAAAGGCATCAATCTGAGTTTGAATAGTTGCCGGTAACTTTATTCCCATCTCAAATTTTTCATAACGCGGTACATTCTGCCACCCATTAGGATGAAATGAGACAATGCTTAAAGCTTCCGGCGCAATAACGGCATGAAATTGCCCGTCACTAACATAGCTACCGGCTATGGCATCCGGTTTCATCACAATTTCTGCCGCTGCTTTCAATTCAACATCCGAAGTTTGTGTAGCAGAAGCTTTATAGATAAAGGTTTCCGCATTGGCAAGGCGAACATTCCCACTAGTCCAGGATACAGAGTCGATCGTAACCGGCGGGTAGAGCTGTTGTCCCTGAGCTAGAAATTCACTCAGGCAAAACAAAATAATGAGGCATCTCATAATTAATGTGTTTTAAGAATGTTAATTTCCTTTTGCTGTGCTTCTAATTTCTTTTGCAGTTCAATGGCGTAAAGCGTCAACTCTTCAATTTTCTTTAGGAGTACCGCGCTGATCTCCGTTACTTCCACACCATCTTTTTCGACTTCTTCAGAACTTGGAACTTCCGGCAGGTGCTTGTTGGCTTGGATATACGATTCTACTTCTTTTAAAGGCATAAGTTTGTAATCTTTATCAAATACATAATCCGCCCAATGCGTTGACGTGGAAATCGCCACCCTTACTTCTTTAGCCAGGATCGTTCCATCTACTGTTAACATAGCATTGGCACAAACCCCTGTAGATAAAGGTCTTCCTTTACCAATGTGTGTTTTCCCATTACCATACACCACAAAGGTTTGATCGCCATTGGGATTAGTGCCCGTGTTAAGCACCGTCAGCGCTTTGATATTATTTCGGTTGACGAACAATTGTGTATTGTAGCAATCAGGGAAGGGAGAATAGCTGTCCGGCAGCTGTTGGCTGACCGTCACCCTTTGGCCTATCTTGTTTGGGGCATATACGTTAAGAGCAATTTCTCCATAGCGTATTGGGTTCCCTACTTCTAAATTTGTCCCTGTTGCCACAAAACCACCACCCCTGGCGATCTCTACATCTCCATAGCAGTGGCTGTTAATTTTCAGGGCGGGAATAGGATTAGCGGAAGGAGCATAGATACTGACATCATAGCCATAGTCGATAAATCCATTCGATCCGTCATTATTAAAATCCAGCATATTGGAGCTTCCGCTTTTAATGACACCGGCGCGGCTATTGAAGATAGAAAGAGAGCTGCTGCTATAGGGAGCAATACAGGTAGCCGGTAATTCATTGATGGGCCCGGCAAAGCCAATCCCGAATACCCTGGCGCCGCTTGGTAATGTTTGCAAGGTCAGGCCAAAATTATCGCTTGCCGTGCCCAGGGCAAGACTCGGAGTCAGAACACCACCTGATAATTTGGAAAGTCCCGTCACTTTGAGGCTTCCACTAATATCCGCATTACCGATTACCGTAAGATCGCTTTCGGTACGCAGGTTATTTTGTGCAATCATATCACCGCGCGATTTGATGTCGGCCGCTTCAAGATTGTTAGACACATTTAATGAATCATTTACCTTAAGTGATCCGTTAATTGTTGTCGTCGTGACTGTTTGTGCATAAGAACATAAACCTGATAAAGCCAGGATGGAGAAAATAAAATTTTTCATAAACGAAGAAGCTTAAAATAATGAATGTATTAAAGGGCGCTGCAATGTACTATTTTTCGATACATCAGCTACACGTAATTTTACCTGAATTCAGGGGTATTTAAAGCCATGAGTAAGCCATTCCATAAAATGGAAAATCCGGATGTCCTAAAATACAGGGCATATTTCAGATCTGGAGTCTAACCTAAAAAAGAGACGACGAATACCCGATTCGGGCATATATCCGGCAAAAACTATCCGGAGAATACGGGATGTTGCGTTCCGTATCCTGAACATGATACAGGCTCCGGAATCAGAAATACCATCATTCAAGAAAAAGAGGAAGGGTTCAGGCCCTTACCTAAACAAACTCACCGTTCCTTGTTCCTTGTACTCCTTACTATCGCCACCTTTGGCAATCAGGATATAAAAGTAAGTTCCATCGGCGGCATCGCCCCCTGATTTCCTTGTCCCATCCCAATCCTGGCCCGGGTCTGTCGACTCCATCACTAAGGTTCCCCAGCGATCGAAAATACTGATATGAAAATCGGAAATGTTTTCTGTAAAAATGTGGAAGCCGTCATTCACCCCGTCGTTGTTGGGCGTAAACACATTCGGCACCCGGATCGCCGAACCCTCCGATATTACGGTAATCATCATGGTATAAGTATCCGTGCAGCCATTGGCGCTTTGTACCGTCAACGTTACGGTATACACGCCTGCCTCCCCGAAGGTATGCGCCGGTGAGCCGCTTGTGCTGCTGCTCCCGTCACCGAAATTCCATTGAGTGGTTGAGGCATTTGCAGAGCTTGTATTGATAAACTGAACGGGCAGCGGCGCATTTCCTGATACGGTGTTTGCCGTGAATCCTGCGGAAAGAGCAATGACATTCACCTGGGCCGATGCCGATGCCGTACCGCAGGCATTGCTGGTGATAACCGTATAATCACCACTGTTATGCACATAGATGGAGGCATTCGTCGAGCCGGTCGACCAGGTGAAGCCGGGACCTCCGGAGGCCGTCAATAACAAGGAGTCGCCCGGACAAAGCTGCCCGCCGCCACTGAGCTGTACAACAGGTAAAGCCAGAGCGCTCACCGTAAGCGGTGACGATACCGCTGTCCCGCAGGAATTGGAAGCTGCTACCGTATAAGTTCCCGGGCTATTCACCGAAATGCTGTTGGTGTTTTGTCCCGTAGACCAGGTGTAGGTCGTGCCGCCGCTTACATTCAACTGCACGGATTGTCCGGGGCAAAGCGCCGTTGGGCCTCCGGCCGTAATCGTAGCGATGGGAAGCGGGTTCACCGTAATCTGCTGAGTGGCGGTTGTTGTAGCGCAGGCAGCTGCTACAGTGAGTGTATAGATGCCTGCTGTATTCACGCTGATCGTCGGGCTTGCAGCGCCTGTCGACCAGGTATTACCGGTCATGGAACCGGAAGCTAAAATCACAGAGCCTCCCTGGCAAAAAGTGACCGGACCCAACGAAGTAATCGAAGCCGTGGTCACAGGAATTATGGAAATACTTTGTGTCGCAGATGCCGAGGCACAGCCATTGGATACCGTTAAGGTATACACACCGGCTGCGTTCACAGAGAGCGTTGGACTTGTCGCACCGGTCGACCAGCTGTTTCCGCTGGTTGCATTAGAAGACAGAACCACGGATCCACCCGCGCAAAAGTTGGTCGGACCTCCCGCAGTGATGGCCGCTGTAATGGTGGATGGGATCACCGTCACTGTTATGCTGGAAGAAGCCGTTCCACATACGGTTGTCACATTCAGGGAATAGGTTCCGGATGTGGTAATGCTCACTGAAGGTGTTGTCCCACCGGTCGACCAGCTGTTGCCGTTGCCTGTAGCAGAAGTCAGTACAACAGTGTTCCCCTGGCAAAAAGTAGTTGGGCCGTTGGCTGTAATGGCCGCATTGGCTGCCGGATCGGCGCTTATGGTATAGCTTGTGCTGAGAGGCCCGCAGGCAGACAGGGTGCTGAGTGTATATACACCGGCAGTAGTCACCGCTGCCGTTGCCGTTGTAACGCCCGTCGACCAGGCATTACCAGACGTGTAGTTGGAAGTTAAGGTAATCGTATTGCCCGGGCAGATGCTCGCCGGACCGCTGATGGCTAAAGGCGTTGGGGGCGGCTGAACGGTGATCGCCACGGTTTGCGCTGTTGCCGGAGCAAGGCCGCAGGCATCGGAAGGTGTTACCAATAGCGAATAGGTTCCCGGAGCAGCGCTTCCCCAGTTGACATTGATCGAATGGGAATTGACACTGTTGTTCGCTGATGTAAAGGAAGCCCCGGCCGGCAGGTTGCTCCAGCTGTAAAAAGTTCCCGGCACATTGGTCACACTGTAGGTGGCGGCCATACCCTGGCAAACGAGTGTGTTTCCCATAATGGCCGAAGGCTGGTTAATGGTAGGATTCAAAGCCGGTGATTCGATCCTGACATCATCTATGAATAGCAGCTCATCGCTCCGGTTGGTGTTAACGCTCACCACAAAATAAAAATCCTGCACGCAGGGAGGAATGATCCACGTATAACTGTTGCTCTGGATGCTGTAAGCCGCATTGCTAAAGCCGTTCATCACGCCTACCTGCGGCTGTGCCACGCCATCATGATAGGCACGGAAGGTCATGTTCTCGCCAGAGTCCCAGCCGGTGCCGTTGCAGGCCGGAAACCGGTTTCCCCAGCTAAATGTGAGGGTGCGCGTGTAGGCCGAGGATGTGGAGATATTGATACTATTGAAACTAATGCTATGAACCGTATTGGGCCCGTTGCCTGAGCCACCCAGCCAGCAGTTCCCGCCACCTGCCGTTCCTCCTACACCGATAGAGCGTGTTCCTGTTTTGATATTGGGGCCTGATGCCGCTTCGGAGGCCACTGCCGCACCGAGGCCGGTTGTGGTGTAGGTCCAGGTATCGCCGGGTTCAGCGCCCTGAAAGGCTACCGTAACCTGTGCATGGACAGAGTGAAAACATCCGGCAGTCATAACAAGTAACATCAACCGGATAGGAATAATCATACCGCGTGGTATAAGGTGAAAGAAAGGTTTCATGGTAAGAGCGCAAAAAACAGGTAAGAGCAATCCTTCTGCTTTTTGCCACAAAATTACCGCCCCCCGGTTGCGTTAAGATTAAATCGCATTTAATCTAATGTTAAAGAAGCCTCTTACTTTTGTATACGATCAGGAGACAATGACCACAAAAGAGTCTGTTTGGGCGTGCCTCCGCAAAGAGGCAGCGGAGTCGCGCTTTCGCCACTCGCTTTTCTTCCGCGCAAAAAAGCTTAGAAGAAAGAGCTCAAACAATGGCTCAATCGCTCACGCAGATCACGACTTATTGAATGTAATCTCTTAACTACGGTAAAGCTGCAAAGAATAGGCCACCCGCCTGGCCATCACGATGCTTCGAACAGGGACACCTTATGCTTTTTGGAGCATTGCTTTTTTCAAGACCATGATGCTTTCTCCGTTGCAATTAACGCTTTGGGATATCCACAAACTGAATGGTTAAGGCCACACTGCCGGATGAAGCTGAGTTGACTCCTGTACCACTGTAGTTCCCGCTGGCCTTATTATTAGCCAGAGCCGTTACATGAAAGGTTCCGGTCTTATCATCGAAGTATTGAGTGTTGTCGATATAAGTAAGAGCCGTATTGGTTGTAAACGTATACGTGTTTGCGGAGAGCGTTGTTGGCTGAAAATTAATTTCAAATTTCAGATTGCCGCCTTTATATGCGCGAATGCCCGAGCCCCAGCCACCTTCTACATAAAAGGAAGAGTCGGCTACCGTTTGCGCTCCTGCCGCTGTCCACGTGAAGCCTGGTGCTGTCACAGGATTTCCTGTCGTTGTACCTCCCGTTGTTGTTGTGGTGGTTGTCGATGCCGGATCAGGTTCCGGGTCCGCGCTTTTTTTCTTGCAGGAAATGATTACCAGGGTTCCTAAAATAAGGAGGCCGCCTGTTATTAAGCTTCTGTTGTTCATGGATGTGTTTTAGTTATAACACAAAGTTAAGGCAGGCATGGGGGAGCATCGTACCCACTACAGGGTATTTTCACTTTTATCAGATCATGCCCCGCGCTTTCAGCTCCAGGTATTTGTTGAGCGTGTTCACTGTGAGGTTCTCGGGTTTTGTGTACACACACTGGATTTTAGAGCGCTGCAATTCCAACGTGACCTGTTGTTTTTCGTAATCGAATTTTTTAGCGATCGTTTGGCGGTAAAGCTCGCCGGTGCTGGCGGCCGTTTGGGTGAGAAGCTCATGAAGCTCCGTATTCTCAAAAATAATGGCTACCACCAGGTGGTTCCTGGCAATCTGCTTCAGGTATTTGATTTGCCGGGTTAAGCTGTTCAATGTTTCAAAGTTTGTGTACAGGAGGATGAGGCTGCGCTGCGTGAGCTTGGTACGCGTGAAATTCAACAGCACTTCATAATTCGTTTCCTGGAAATCTGTCTTCACATTATACAATGTTTCCTGCAGGCGGTACAGCTGGTTGCCTTTCCTGTCGGCCGCTACTGCGCTTTGTATCGTATTGGAGAAGGTCACCAGGCCCGGCTTATCATGCTTGATGTAAGCAATATGACTCAATACCAGAGAGGCGTTAATCGCATAATCGAGCAAACTCAGCTTTTCAAAAGGCATCTGCATGATACGCCCGGTGTTAATCACCGAATACACCTGCTGAGCCCGCTCATCCATAAAATGATTCACCATCAGGTGCCTCGCCCGGGCGCTCGCCTTCCAGTTGATGGCGCGGATGTCATTACCCGGCACATATTCCCGGATATGATCGAACTCCGTGCTCTGGCCCACACGCCTGATCTTTTTGATCCCCACATTGATCAGCCTGTCGCTGATGGCCATCAGCTCAAACTGGCGCAGCTTCAGGAAAGAAGGATAGCTCGGCAGCATCATGTGCTGATCGAAGGTAAAACGACGCTTCACAAAGCCAATCGGCGATGTCGCAAAGACCAGCAAATTTCCGAAATGAAATTCGCCGCGCGATACCGGCCGAAGGGTATAGCGGATCTTATGCCTGCCCCCGGCTTCCAGCCTCCGCCGGATCCTGAACTCCCGGTATTGAAATTGCTCGGGGATCTCGTCAATGATCTCCAGCTCTGTGCGGAACGCATAATTTCCGGCCACGTCAATAAACAGCTCGTTGTCGTCGCCATTCGAGAGCTTATTGAACTTGCTGCTGCGCCTGGCAATAATGCCGGTTGTGTTTGTAAACAGCATCAGCAGGTCGAGCACCGTTGCCAATACCAGGCTCCACAAGCCCAGCAGACCGATAAAGTACAGCCAGGGATACACAAAAGCAAACACAAATACAACCACAAGCGCCCCGGTAGCAGTGTACAGGCGTTTTGTAAAAAACACGGACGATAGGATATATTGGATTGTCTTCTTCACAGTTCCTGATTCCAGATACAGTTATCCGCCGTTAAGATCATCGGCTCGTTTTCCGTCACCACGATGGTGTGCTCATGCTGCGCCACAAAGCCGCCCCGGTTTCCCAACAGTGTCCAGCCGTCAGACTGCTGCTCCGCATAATAGGAATGCGTGGCAATGAAGGTCTCGATGGCCACCACCGAATTTTTTTTGAAGCGCTGCCGGTTGAATCGCTCGTAGCAATTCAGGATCTCTTGTGGATCTTCATGCAGGCTGCGGCCTACGCCATGCCCTGCGAGGTTCTTAATCACTTTATAGCCGGCTTCTTTAGCTTCCGTCTCAATAATCCGGCCGATCTCCGAGATCTTCACGCCATCGTGAATACTGTAAATCGCTTTGCGCAAAATCGCTTTGGATGCCTCCACCAGGCGTGTATGCTCGTTCTCCACATTGCCCACCACAAAGGAGCCGCCGTTATCCGCCCAGAAGCCGTTGAGCTCTGCCGATACATCGACGTTGAGCAGGTCGCCCATCTTCAGTACTTTTTTAGCAGAAGGAATCCCGTGGGCAATCTCCTCGTTCAGGCTGATACAAGTCCAGCCCGGAAATCCATAGGTAAGCTTGGGGGCGGATTTTGCTCCCAGGGAATTTAAAATGGAAGCGCCGTAATCATCCAGCTCTTTGGTAGTCATGCCCGGGCGGGCATAATCGCGCATGCACTTTAAGGTGTGAGCCACCACCTTACTGACCTGTTGCATGCCCTCAAGCTCTGCCGGTGAAGTAATAGACATAGGACTGTTTTTTAGATTTATCTTGGAATTTCAATTTTATCGACGAGTTGATGAATGACCGTATCCACGCTGATGCCTTCCATTTCTTTTTCAGGCGTCAGTACCACGCGGTGCCTCAGCACAGGCGCGCATACCTGCCGGATGTCGTTCGGACTGACGAAATCCCTTCCGTTGATGCAGGCGCAGGCTTTCGCTGCCCTGAGGATGGCAATGGAAGCACGCGGAGACGCACCGAGGTACAAGGACGGATTTTGCCGGGTCCCGGAAACGATCTGCGCAATGTATCTGAATAAATGCTCTTCCACGTGGATGTGCTGCATTGTGGCACGCAAGGTACGGATGTCTTCTTTGTTAAGCACAGCTCCGATCGTGCTCAGGTCTATCTGGCTGCTTTGCTGGTTGGCTTTTTGCAGGATCATGGTTTCTTCCTCGAGGTTAGGATAATTGACCAGGAGCTTAAAAATAAAACGGTCGAGCTGTGCTTCCGGCAGGCGGTAGGTTCCTTCCTGCTCTATCGGGTTTTGCGTGGCCAGCACCATAAAGGGCAGATCGAGCGGATAGGTTTTGCCGTCTACGGTGATCTGTCTTTCCTCCATAGCTTCGAACAAGGCCGCCTGCGTCTTGGCCGGCGCGCGGTTGATCTCATCGGCCAGCACAATGTTGGCAAACAACGGCCCCTGCCTGAACTCAAATTCATGGTTGCGCGAATTATACACCGGCGTTCCGGTAATATCTCCCGGCATCAGGTCGGGCGTGAACTGGATGCGCCTGAAATCGGCATGAATGCTCTTAGCCAGCAATTTTGCCGTGAGTGTTTTAGCCACACCGGGAACGCCTTCTATTAACACATGGCCATCGGCCAGCAGGGCTATGATCAGGTATTCCACAAGCTGGTGCTGGCCTACGAGGTAATGCGACAGGTTCGTTTTGATCTCTTCTACCTTTTGGGTAAGCTCCGTGAGGTTGACACGCGATTTGAATTCTTCCATTATCTGATGCTTTGTTTTTTAAATTTAGTAATTCTGTCATTCAGTTCAAGCAGATCATCTTCCGTCAGGCTTGGCGCCTGCTTCAGATTTTCGCAATACCTGAACAAAATCCTGATTTTCTCCACGTCCACGCCGCTCAGGTGGTGCAGCCTGGTATAAAATTCCTCATCCGGGTTAGCCGTGCTCAGGTTGAATTTCCTGGAGATATCGAAATAAAAATACTTGATCGTTTCCAGGGCAATGTGCTTGTGATTGTGCGAATTGAAATACACATGGCTTACCACATCCACAAATTCGAGCGTGGTGTTCTTCAGCGGTGTGATCACCGGTATCGCGCGTTGCTTGCGCTTGATCTCAAAGATCATAAACACCAGCAAGGCCAGCAAGGTGATGCCATAGGCCATATAAAGGGCGTCGCTGGAAAAAATAAAAGCGAACAGGCTGTCTTTGGGATGCCCATAGGTTTTATAATACTCATCCCACAGGATGGACTGGTTTCTCAACCTGCTTAGCAGCGTATACACGTAAAAGCGGTTGGGATGATCCACAATAAAGAGGTTTCCAAACACATCGGGCAAAGTGCTTAGCAGGATTTTTCCTTTGCCAACCGAAGCTTCCAGGAGCACGGGCATGTGCTTTTTGTTTAGGGCAACAATGCTGAAGCGGCTGGTATCGATTTTTTCAAAATAACTTTCGGTGGCTACCTTCGGATAGACATAGCTTTTTTTGACCGTATTTTTGGGCTGCACATAAGACACTTCAAAGGCCGGCTTTTTTAGGAGCGAGTCGAGGGAAGACGCATCAAAGTTGGTATTCATGCTCACATCCAGGTGAAAGGTATCTGTCAGGGCCTTGCCAAATCTGTTAGCGCACAGCAACACGGTATTCCCCTTTTGCACAAAGGCAAACAGGCTTTTGATCTCCAGCTTTGTCATGCTGATCTGATCGTCGATGATGAGCAGGCTCTGATCCGTAGAGACGTTCCGCTCGTTCAGGTTATAGATGCCTTCAGCATTCGTTTGCACGGAGGAAGCATAGGTCTCTTCGAGCAGGTGGAAGATAGCATAGGAGCCGAAGGGGATTTTATCGTCCTTGCCAAAGGTCCGGTTCCAGTTAATGGGCTTTGGCTGGCTGTAATACATGAAAATCACACCCACAAAGATCGCGGCCAGAATCATATAATATTTCCGGTTTCCTTTAAACATGGAGCTGTGTTTCGAACTGTGCAAATTCCGATTCTGCTTTTGCAAAACCTGCTTCTTCTAATGGATAATCGCCATACCAGACATATTCATATAGCTTGCTGAGCTGCCTGAACGATTGCTTTAAGGAAGGTGCCGACAGCTCATTGGCGTAATCCATATTGGTCTTATAAGGTTGCCAGGCTATCCTGCCATGTTCGTTCAATAAAAATAACTGCTTGAGGTAGAGCCAGCGCACGGCCAGCCGGAAATCCTTGTCCTGCTTTGCTTTCCGGACCTTCTCCTCAAAATCGATCTGGCTGATGTCTTCCTCCATATCCGAAAAATTAAATCCGGCCTCTTTGGTATTTCCCCTGAGGAAGGAACCGAACTCACTTTTGCGGAAAAGCCAGATGGCCATCACGACACCTGCCACTACCAGGATCCAGAGAAAAGCCCATTTCGCCTGGCGACGGCCCTCGCTGCTGGTATTGCCAAAGATCTTTTCCATGATCCATGAAAAGAACCGGGCAATGGGATTTTCTTCCGTGTTTTCGTTGACCTTGGCAAAACCCAGGTCTACCTCGTCAAACACCTGTCGCTCCTGCAGCACCGAAGGACGAAGCTGTTTCACCAGCGAAGAGTCATAACGAAGCACCGGCGCAGGCTTCGCAGAAAGATGAGCCACGGCAAACAGTAAAACACCCAGAAGGTAGTATGTGATATTCCGGTACAAGCCTGTTATTTTATCTCCTCTATTCTTCCAAGCATGCCTTGTCCCTCATGCTTTTCTTCATGACTCAGAAAATTAAAGGCACAGATCAGGTGCAAAATAACGAAGGAGCAGGTGGTGAGGAATCTGCCAAGCGTATAAAAGATAATCAGCAGGATCGAGTGGTCATCTCCCATACCGCTGCCATCGGTAATATGGCGCATGCGGGTAAAGGTTTCCGTCATGGTAAGAATCGTCGCCGGCAGATTGAAAACAACCTGCAGGATGCTGAGCGAGATCATCGCCACCACGAGGATCAGCCAGGTCCACCAGAAATTGCCGTGCAGATAGTTCCTCACTTTTCCAAAAGCACCCATGATCATCATCTTATCACGGACAACCACAAAAAATCCGGCCGATAAATAATAGCTCAGTACCGGCCCATAGATCAATCCGCCGAAAATAACGGCAAGGATCAGCAAAACAATGCCCACGCCACCCATCGATGCAAAGCCGACACCAATGAGCCCTGCCACAATGGCAACTGCGATCAGGAGCATGATCAGCAGGGCCATAGAGCCCAGCACGCGCCCGATATTACTCCATACCCTGGCCCCGACTTCCGAAACGGTAATCTTTTCTCCCGCTTCCTTCTCCTGGTAAAGGCACATGTAATTAAACACCACGCTGTTGAGCAACACACTGTTCACCAGCATCAGCAGGTAGACCACACCGATCGTCACAAAATATGCCTGACCGAACATACTCCCCGGGTTTGTGAAAGTATTGGAGAGCATCGAAGTCTGCAAAAACGAATAGGCAAGCCCCGATAGCAGCACAACCGGGCCTATAATCAGTATCACCGATAGAAATAAAGGCTTGAAGTTTTGCTTCAGGAATTTAATAGAGTCGCCTAAAACGCCTGTAAATTCACGTTCTTTTCTGAATTCAATTTTTTGTACCTGCATAGGATTTGTTCTTGAGGGTGATGGGTAAAATGATAAAATACCCGATTAAAAAAATCAGTGAGCCGATGATGATAAGCAGGCTGAGCCAGAGGGGCATTTCGGTGTAGCGCGTAATATAGCTTTCGAGAAAACCGGCGCACATGAATACGGGAATTAATCCTACAATAATCTTGATGCCGTCTTTGGCACCGCGCTTAAAGGACTCGAGCCGGCTGTAGGTTCCGGGAAACATAAAGCTGTTGCCCAGCACAAAGCCGGCGCAGGCGGCAATGATGATCGCGGAAATCTCGAGTGTACCGTGGATCCAGACCACCTTCAGCGCTTTGTCCAATACATTGTATTTATAAAACATCCCGAAAAATGCTCCCAGCATGATACAGTTATACAAAAGAAAAAATCCGGTGCCGTAAGAGAAAATCATCCCGAAGGCAAAGACCATGAAGGATACCCGGATGTTGTTGAGCGTGATGTAAAAGTACATGAAGTAGGACGGCATTTCGCCGTAGATCCCTAAAGGATTTCCTTTCTTTATCCGGTCGATCGTTGCATCCACATAGTCATTTCCCAGGATCGTCCGCACAAAATTTTCGTCGTACAGCTCCGATACAAAACCGAGGAAGGCTCCAATGAGCCCGATGATAAAGGAGATCAGCAACAGGCGGTGGTATTTTCCGAAAAGGGAAGGCAGCTCAAAAGCCCAGAAGCGGAAAATGCGGCCGTGCCCTTCCTTTTTATTTTTATACACGTTTTGATGGATCAGGGAAGCCAGCCGGTTAAGGTAAGAGGTGGTTTTGCTTCCCGGAAAATTACTGCGCGCATAAGACAGGTCATCCGTCAGCTCCACGAACATGTCCGTGACCTGTGCCGGCGGCATCTGCTCCTTGCCGGTGAGGGAGGCTTCATAGCTTTCCCAGCGCTCAACGTTCTGCTTTAAAAAAGTAATTTCTTTCACCCTATTCTAATCCACCTTAAATGTATTAATTTGTTTCCTATTATTCTACAGGCTGTGCGGCTAAAACTCTTAACGAAACGCCATCAATCATCACATCCTTCAAAGCAGCTTCCCCTTTTTTGACATACACCACGGCGTAAGCCTCGCGCGCAGAAGAGCGGCGGTTGGCCTCCAGGTAGCGCTTTTCAGCTGCAGGCGCCTTGTTCTCATCCATATAAAAGCGGTTGAAGGGATACTCTATGCTGATCCCGTTATCAGAGGCGTACGAAATTTTGGCAGCGACATAATCTTCCATCGCCTGAGGCTCTTGTTTGTGAACCGACGTAATGATCGCAAAACCGGCGCTGTCTGTCCCCAGCACCACATACACCGTCTCGCCGCGTTTCCAGCCTTTTGCATCCGTATCGTAGTGTTCGGCGTCAAAGCTCAGCGTCACATATTTTCCACGAAACGGATCGTAAGGATCCACCGGCGCCGTTCTGAACCGGTATTCATGTCCGGAGCTCAACACATCTTCCTGGGCAAACACCATCTTCGAAGGAACCGCCAGCTGTATGAGGCAAAGCACTACAAATAAAATAATTCCCGCTGTTTTCATTGTCTGTTTTCCGTTTGTTTACGTTTTTTAAGCATCAGGTAATTCGCCACAAAAAATCCGACTCCCACCAGCACAAACAACAAGCCACGGATCACGAAGCTGATATCGCTGTCGAAGAAGCGGCAAATAATCAATGCCGTGATGGTGAGCAGGCCGTAATTCAAAATACCCAGGTGGTCTTTCATGACGCCATGGCGGATCACCATGATGCCGGTAGCCAGCACCAGGAGGTTGATTACCGCGACTGCGCTGTACGGCGAAACCACGCCCAGCATAAAAATAAAGAGGAAGAGCAGGAAGAGCACTTTCATCGGGTGGAATTCCCGGAGGCCTTTCCTGTTCTGAAAGATCAGCAAGCCGATGGCGGAAGCCGTCAGCAGGTATACAGCAATCGCTTCAGGGCTTGAATACCATTCGAAGAAACGGGCCGGGTCATTCCCTAAACGCGTCCAGAAGTCACGGAAGCTCAATGTCAGTAAGATCTGCGTTGTGCCCAAAGAGCCTAATACCAGGTAGCCGCTCACGTTACGTTTCATCTGTGCAAATCTGCCTGATGTGCCGATCAGATAAAACAGGCCGAACATGCTCATATAGGCCATGTACATCAGCTCGTCGTGGTGGCGGCCAACAGAGCCCAGGCAAACCACCAGCGACAAAGGCACCAGCCAGTTATGAAAAACCGTGTAGTTGCTGTCGGGTCTGTTCTTTACCAGCAGGTAATAATGAGGCAGGGCCAACAAGAGCATCCACCAGTAATGGTAATGCACCGGCTTATAACTGCTGAAAAAATGACTGAAATAATTGAGCTCGCAGCAATAATAGGAAACGCCCACGATGTAAAGCAATGAAGCAACTGACGAGCGCATCAGGTAAATGATGGGAAGGCACAGGATGAGCCAGGTAAAGAGGAAAGAAGACAGGTCGCCCTGGATATTATACACCTGGCTGATGAGCGAGATACAGGCGCCCACCGCGCAAAACAGGAAGGCGGAGGAAGCCTCGCGCCAGGCGCTGCTGTCGCTTTTCTTAACCAACGCATAGATGCACAGCAGCTGCGCAAGGACCAAAGGCAGGTAAGCCACGCACACCTTTGTGTTCTTCGAAAGATCATCCCAGTTATGGGCAATGATCAGGATCAGGCCGAGACCTACCAGGATGGCACCCAGGATCCCGAATACAATAAACAGGCGGTTGCCCGAATGCTCCTGTTTCGACCGGTAATACTTCCTGATATTCTCGGCAGATTCGGGGCTGATGACCTGCGCTTGCGTAAGCTCATCCAGTTCTTTCAGAATACTCATCGTCCTTTACTGTATTTAATTATATTAAATGTATCAAATTTGTTTCGATTCTTTTTATATTTTTTAAATTTAACGGACGCTTATTTAAAAGCGGATACCGGGCATGGATGCTATCAAAATAACGACGACCCAGAATGTGGATTTGGAATATGAGGCGGCCGGCCTGGGATACAGGCTTCTGGCAACGCTGCTCGACATTATTTTTATGATGGTGTATTTTGGCCTTGTGATGCTCATCCTCGGTATTTCAGGCTCTATGAACCGCCACATGTTCGATGGCGATAATTACCTCCTGATGACCTTATTAACGATTGCCGGGCTTCCCATCCTGCTCTATCACTTCCTGAGCGAAACCTTTATGAACGGGCAGAGCCTGGGAAAAAAGATCATGGGCATTAAAGTCGTGAAGCTCGACGGCTCGCAACCGGGCATCGGCTCTTATGTGCTCCGCTCGGTGTTCCGCATCATCGATATCCATATCATGAACGGGCTTGTTGCCATCATCTGCATTCCTGTTTCCGAAAAAAGCCAGCGCCTCGGCGATATGGCCGCCGGCACCACGGTGATCCGGAAAGACAGTAATACCAGCTTAAGAGATACGATTTTATACCGGCAGATTCCCAGCTACAGCATCGTCTTCCAACAGGTGTCTTTACTATCGGATAAAGACGTTGCTATTATCAAAGAGATCCTGGAACACAGCATGCGCAACCAAAAACCGGAAAACCTGAAGCTACTGGCCGATAAGGTAAAAGCGAAGATGGGGGTAAGTGTTTCCTGGAAAGACGAAGACTTTTTAAATACGGTGTTGCTGGATTATAGCCACTACCAGTTCGGGAGTTGATTCCTACATGGCTTCGATAGCCTCCGCCAACGATGGGTGGCTGATCACGGCATACCGCGACCCGACGCCACCTTTCGAAACGCCTAAACAAATCCCAGGTTCACGAATTTTTCTCCTAAGATACTCACGCTGTCCGCTTTCAGCCAGTTGTCGAGCACCGTAGCGTATACCTGCCGGAAATCGATGTGGTGCTTCAAATCGCCCTCTGCTAAATTTACCAGGTCGGGTGCTTCATTGAAAACCCCTTTCTTTTTTAAGTTCTCCCCGATCACAAACAGGTTGCTTGCTGTGCCGTGATCCGTGCCGCCGCTGGCATTCTCTTCCACCCTTCTGCCAAATTCGCTGAAGGTCATGATGAGCGTATCCTCAAAAGTATGGTTTGATCTGAGATCCTTCACAAAAGCCGCCACACCTTCACTGTATTGCTTCAACAGGTTTTCCTGTTTATTCAGCTGCCCTACATGCGTATCAAAGCCTGTCAGATTCACATAATAGACGGATGTGTTCAGGCCGCTGTTAATGAAGGTTGCCACGGTTTTCAGCTCTTTGGCAAACTGAGAATCGGGATACTCCGCCGTATTCTGATAGGTCTTTTGCGTTTCGAAGATATACCTGGCCGAAGAGGTGGTATTCAACATCGTTTTGTACAAATAGCCTAGGTTATCTTCATGGAGCATCTCAGGCTTCACATAATCCGCCACCGTTTCAAAATAAGGCGCTTTGGTTTCTTCAAACAGCTGCCTTGCATTTTTAGTGGCGATGCCGCTCAGCTTTTTCCCTTTCAGGGCCAGCGATAAGTTGTTGTCGATCTCGATCGCTTCATAAGGCCACTGGCACTGGCTGTCGAGGTAGCGCCCCAGCCAGCCGGTGCTCAGGTAATCCGTTGAGGAGCTTCCACTCTGCCAGATGTCCATGCTCCTGAAATGCGAGCGGTCCGGGTTCGGATAGCCTACATTATTGATCACAGACACATAGCCCTGGTCGTACAACTCTTTGAAAGCGCTCATCGCCGGGTTCAGTCCCAGCTCCTTATCAAGGGTAATCACCTGTTCCTTTTTGATACCGATCGTTTTCCGGAGCTTATAGTAAATATCATTGGTATAAGGGATCACCGTATTCAGCCCGTCGTTGCCGCCCGAAAACTGGATGATCACCAGCTTCTTCTTTCCGGAAGCCGCTAAGCCGGAAGGCCCTGCACCGTAGCTTTCCAGGGGCTTCAAGAAAGCGGGGATCATCGCATAGCCTGAGGCCAGGCCCGATAGTTTTAAAAATTCTCTTCTGTCCATGAGTCATCCATTAATATAACTGGTAATGAGGAAGGGACACTAATTTCAGCACGAGCTCTTTCGTAGAGCCCGTATCCGTTTTGATAATGGCTTTCAACGCCGGCTCCGGTTCGCTTCCGAGGAAGAGTGTCGACATCTCTTCAAGACTCACGTTTTTGTAGCTGGCACTGATGCTCTCCCAATTCACCTCTGTCTTATAATTTTTATAAACCGATTTGCTCATCGCCATAATGCCATCGTCCGGATCGTCGTCCTCCGCGTCCATATCAATGGTTCCGCTGTTGAGCAGCATCGACGGCAGCCGGAGCCTCAGCATCAGCGTGGAAGAATTGATCCAGCTTTTCCCTCCCGGCCAGCCCGCTACATTTGGCGGGTAGAACAACAGCTGCCCGAGGCTTCTCTGGATCAGGATCAGCGTGCTGTCACTTTCGTACTGAATAGTGAACTGCCGGTTGAGCGTCACTAAAAAATCAACCGGCGGTTTTATTTTATTCCCGATATTTTGCGGCGCATAGAACCAATCGGAGAGGGCGATCTTTTTCAGCAGCATGTCCGTATTATACGCATTGGCGTAATAATAATCCGCCAGCTCTTTCACGCGCTTCTCATCCACCGCATCATTCACATAATAGGCGTATAGCTTTTTACAAAGGTAGTAGGCTGTTTGCCTCTGGTCCATGATGATGTTGATGATGTCCTCTCCTCCGAAATTCCCTTCCCGCTTCATAAAAGTTTTCGGGCCGGGATCGTGTTGCTTTTCCCTGAACTCAAATTCAAAGGTATCGCGGTTGAAGCCCCAACCTGTAAAGGCACGGGCACTTTCCTTAATATCCTGTTCGGTATAGTGCCCGCGGCCCAGCGTAAACAGCTCCATCAGCTCGCGGGCGAAGTTTTCGTTCGGGTGTTGTTTTTTGTTTTGCTGGTTGTTGAGGAATTGCAGCATCGCCGCACTTTTGCTCACATTAAACAGCAGCTCCCTGAAATTGGCAAAGGCGAATTTCCGGTGGATATTGTTTAGTTCCTGCACCAGGTAAGGATTACGGAGGCGGCAGGCAAAGTGATTGTGCCAGAAAAGCGTTTGTTTTTCGCGGACCACCGCTTTGGTCGTCCCTAATTGCTTGATCCAGTCGGTATTCAGGTTTTCGCTGTAGGTATGAATGAGCTTGTTGAGCTCTTTCTTGTTCATCCCTTCCGCCAGGGCCTCCTTCGCTTTGGGAATGCTGTCGATGGCAACAGCTTTGAGCGGCATGGCCACAATGGAAGCATTGAATAAGTCGTTGACGATCTCGCCGAGCTTCTTGGATCTGAGCTGCTTCGCCTCTTCCAGGGAAATTCCAAAACCGAAGCGCTTGTATAAATGCTGAATGTACTCAACCGGTGTAGCCATAGTGACAGATATGACTAAAAAGATAAGGATAAGTTTAATAACCATCTTTCTCCACGGTGTGTAAATTATAAAGGAATGTTAAATCCATGGCCAGTGTTAAGCTGTTCTACGCTGTATGCTCCTACGGTGAACCGCCTTAATTGCCCTTAGTACTAAAATTCAGCAATTGGATTTGGGCGCCCGGGCGGGCTGTTGCGACTCGCTCTTTTGCCTGCCCTGCGGGACAAACAAAAGGAGCTCAGACATATCGCAACATCCCTGGCGCGGTATTTCTACCGGTTCAGGTTTTCGCTCAAACGTAGCTCAATACTTATTTGGCAGAATAAGCCCTGTACACCTGGTCCAGCTCGTTGTACCAGTCTTCTCCGTATTTGCGGATCAGCGGCTCTTTCAGGAATTTAAATACCGGAACATCGAGTTGCTTTCCACACTCGCAGGCAGGTTTGCAGATGTGCCAGGAATGGTAGTTCACGGCGTCATAATCGCGGTGCTCGTTGATGCGGATCGGGTATAAATGACAGGAAATCGGTTTTTTCCAGTCGATCTTTCCTTCCATGTAGGCTTTTTCAATCGCACATTTGGCAATGTCCTGTTCATCAAAATACACAAAGGCACATTCGGCGCCATCCGAAACCAGGGTCGTTGTATAATCCCCGTCGCTGTCCAGCACATAGCTGCCCTGTTTTTCAACGGCGGCTATGCCTTTCTTGTTCATGTAAGGTTTTACTTCCGGGTAGATCTTATCCAGGATTTTCAGCTCCTTTTTATTCAAGGGAGCGCCGCTATCGCCGGCCACACAGCATTCGCCTTTGCAGGCATTCAGGTCGCAAACAAATTTTTTGTCGAATACATCCTCCGAGATCAGGGTATGGCCAAGCGCTATCATCCGGCAAAGGTACGATAAATTCGTTTTTTATTGGTGCAAAGCTTCCACGAAACGATTATCTTTGGTTGGCGATAGACCACACATCATTTTTGCACTATGAAAAACATCCTGGTTATTTACTATTCCCAGACAGGGCAGGCCAAACAGGTGTTGGACGCGAGTCTGAAACCCTTTGCCGGAAACCCTGGTTACACCTTACATTACCACCTGGTGAAGCCGAAAAACGCTTTTCCTTATCCCTGGAGCTATACGCAGTTTTTCGATGCCTTTCCTGAAACCGTGCATGGTGTAGCCTGTGAGCTGGAACCTCTCACCATCGATGAATCCATCTCCTATGATTTGGCGGTGATCGCCTACCAGCCCTGGTTCCTCAGCATCTGTGTGCCCATCAGCAGTTTTCTGCAAACAGAGCAAGCCAAACGCGTCCTGGGAGAAACACCGGTTGTCACGATAATCAACTGCCGCAACATGTGGCTCGGTGCGCAGGAAAAAATGAAGCAGCGCCTGCTCGATGTCAAAGCAAAACTGGTGGGTAACATTACCTTTGTAGACCGCTCCGCCAATCTGATCAGCCTGGTGACTGTGCTGGCCCACGTGCTCAAAGGCACTAAAGATAAATACCTCGGCATTTTTCCGAAATACGGCGTGTCGGAACAGGATATCCTGAAAGGCCCGGAATTTGGTTCGATCATTAAAAAGAATCTGGAAAGTGGCAGCCTGGAAAACATTCAGCCGGAGCTGAATGCCGCCGGCGCGCTCGACATCCGCGGAAATTTATTACTGATGGAAGGCCGCGGCAAGGCTTTATTCCCCTTATATGCCAACTACATTTCCAAAAAGGGAAGTGCCGGGAGCGCCCGGCGCCGCACACGGGTCCGCATTTTCGGGATCGTGCTTCCCACCGCCATCCTCATCCTGTCCCCGGTCATCACCATCCTGTCCCGCCTGGCCCCTCTCCTGGCACGGAAGAAGTTTGGTAAGGAAATTGCATACTATTCACAAAATACATTGAGGTGATCTTTTGAAGAAAGATTTCTTCTGATTTTAATACTGATAACATCCAAAGCCATGAAAGCTGTTAACTTCCAAAAACTGATCTACGGATTATTCCTTATCGGCGGACTATTTATTGTTTCCTGTAAACCCGATAAGGAGGAGGATCCGACTTCCCCCAGCCCAAGCACAGATGCAAGGGACAAATATGTAGGGCAGTGGCTTTGCAATGAAACCAGCAAGGTTTCCGGCAATACATCCTATACGATCAGCATTTCAAAATCCGGCTCCAGCACATCGGAAATTATGATCGATCATTTCTACGATCTGCAGGCCCAGGCACGTGCCGGCGTATCCGGAAACAGCATCTCTATTCCTTACCAGCAGCTCGGAACTATAGGTTTTGCAAGCGGTTCAGGCAATCTATCTTCAACAGGAACAAGCCTTTCCATGTCGTATACAACCAATGTAGCAGGTAATAAAGACACATGTACTGCCGTTTGTACGAAACAATAATTTCCATTTCCCGGTAAATTCTTACCATTTATAAACCCAGCGTAACCACATCTCAAGCAGATGTGGTTTTTTCTTTTTGGTCATTCTACCTTTACATCAGCAAACAATTCTTGAGCGCGTAAGAGAGCGGTTTGAATTATAAACCATTTAAAAAATCAAATCATGAATATCTTAGGAAACAACTCCAGCAAACTCAACGACGTCATCTTTGAGAACAGGAACAAGGCTTATGGAGCCTACGCGATCAGGGAAGCTTACAGCGATTCCCTTACAAAATCCATCTTATGCCTGAGCGGCCTCGTCCTTTTGCTTTTCGGATCCGTTTTTGCCTACAACAAGATCAGCGCCATTCCGGCCGATGAAAAAGGAATCATCATCGATGACTCCGGCATCAAGCCCCTGGTATATGAAACGCTTGTGGAAATGAAGCCGCTTGAAACACCTGTCGAAAAACCGGCAGTGGCTGCGGCTGCACCTTCAGGCGGAATGCCTTTACGCATTGTGGATTCAGAGCCAACCAGCACAACAACCGTCAACATGAATAACTCTGTGAGCGGTGTAGGTTCTGCAACAGCCACCGGCGTTGCACCGGTAGGACCTGAAACTTCTACGGTAACAACGACCGCCACCGTTGCCGGCACTACGGCTACCACTTCCAGCGAGCCGGTAGTATTTGCCGAAGAGATGCCGGAATTTGAAGGCGGCAACGCCGGGCTCATGAATTACGTTGCCAAAAGCATTGTATACCCGGAGATCGCCAAAGAAGTAGGTGCGCAAGGTACCGTGTATGTTTCTTTCGTGGTGAATGAAGTTGGTAAAGTAGAGTCAGCAAAAGTCCTGAAAGGGATAGGCCTTGGCTGCGATGAGGAAGTACTGCGTGTCATCAACAAGATGCCGCAATGGAAAAAACCGGGTAAGAATGGCGGGCATGCGGTAAAAGTCCGGTTCAACATTCCGGTAGCATTCAGGTTGAAGTAGTTCCCCCAACGTGTAACACGAAAACGCTCCTGCAAATTCATGCAGGAGCGTTTTTTATGATGAGGCCTTTCGCTTATGCTTCCGGTTTTTTCTTCTCTACGATTTGTTTTGCAGAATCGAGCATTTTCTGAACCGCTTCTTTGCTCAACGGCTCGCCGTCGGCCGGAACGATGTCTTCAAACACATACGTATTGCCGGCTGCTTTCTGGATCATATAGAAATGGTATTCAGGTTTGGTAATCTCACTCTCCCACATGATTGTCAGCGGCTCTTCCACGATATAGGATTTGAAGATATTCACATCATTGGATTTGATATCGCTCTTTCTTAATTCAATATCACCCGGATCTTCAGTGATCGAAATCCTGAAATTTTTCCCGACTTTCACTTCCAGGGCACCCCAGCTCTGTTCTGTTACTTCCAGTTTAGCCGCTGTGGTATCCGGTACGAAGATCGAAAACTGCTTGCCGTATTTGCTCAGATCTAAAGCAACCATTCCTGCAGGTGCCTGTATGTCTTCTTTAGTTTCTTTATTTCCGCATGAAGCGAATACAACCGATAAGGTAAGAGCCGATAAAAGCGTAACGAGTTTTTTCATGTTTTCTGTTTTAGTGATAAACAAATATAAGGCAAACTGCTGTTTTAAAAAAAATAAATGCCACTATTTGCGTAGTGGCATTTACCTTCTGTTTTACAGAAAGGCCTGTAAACAAAAAAGCCCCGTTGTTGCGGGGCTTTTTATTACTTCTTAGCTGCTGCTTTTTTAGCTGCTTTTTTTGGAGCTGCTTTTTTCACTGCTTTTTTAGGAGCTGCTTTTTTTGCTGCTTTTTTTGGAGCTGCTTTTTTAGCTGCTTTTTTAGGAGCTGCTTTTTTCACTGCTTTTTTTGCTGCTGCTTTTTTAGGAGCTGCTTTTTTTGTTGTTGCCATGGTTTTTTGTTTTTGAGATTTTTGTTACTACGAAGTAAATAAAATTATTAACGCTAACTAATTTTCAATCAGTTATTTTATTAACACAAAATTGTTGAAATTGTTAATACTGTTTTGAAATGCGCATACAGATTTCAGGGTATGGATTATGCGAACAACAACTCGAGTGCGAGGCTCTGTAAGCATTGATTTTACTGTACATTCAGAGCATCGTCAAAAAATATTTCAAAAATAGCTTATGCCGTTCCGGGAAGTGAAAGAACTTTGGTGAGAGAAAAATGAATGTTCAAAACAGCAAAAAAATATTTTGAATGATGCTATTGAACAAGCCATTCATTTTCAATTTCCCATCCTGCGAGCAATTTTATGGCAGCAGAATTGATAAATATAATCTCCGGTTGTGTCCGCAAAAAATAATTTCCCGTATCGAACAGGCCATTTTTATTAGCGTCTTCAATGGCCTCTATGTAATAATTTCCCGGCAACAAATTTTTATATACGATCAGCTTTTCGGCAGTAGAGGTGAGTGATAATTCGATCACGCGTCGGTCGATCACCTGACCTTTATCATTTTTAAGAAGCACTATGTAATTTTCTTTTTTCGGAAACATCAGTTTCATGCTCAGCCCTGCATAATCATCAGGGGTCGTGGTCCGGAACTTATAACCGGTTGAGTCGTTGAAACGCTTATAATCATTGGTAAATGCGGAGTCCAGTATGGATAGGGTATAACTGCTCTCGGGCATGAATTCCGTTTGAAGGGTAAAAGACAATGCCGGCTCCGAATCGGCAATCAGCGTGTAGGATTTCACAGCGGCACGGGCCGTATCTCTTTTTTCTACAAGCACAATGTTTTCTTTTTTAACCTGTTTGGAATATACCGGGAAGTTGAGCTGAAATTCCGGAACCAGGAAATACGGAATGCTTGCATTTTCCAGGTTACTCTTTATAATGTAAGAAGTTGCTTTTCTCGCCAAACCTCTTTCGGAGGATTTTGCATTTTCGGCCGGGATACGTATATATAAGGTATCCGTTTTTCCGGAAGCATAAGAAATGTATGTGGTGAGTGTATCAAAGCGGTTTGCATAATACAGGCTCAGGGTATCTCCCGGGCTGTTCCAGCGTGTGAGGATCAGCCCTTCTGCCTTTACCGTTACCCCGCTTTGCGGCTTGTTAAAGGCGATGTTGGCTCTCCCCGGCTCCACCGAAAAATGACGCCTGATAAAACTCTTATACGGAATCTCTTTAAACAGGCGCATCCTGATCTCTGCCGTGTCTTTCGGGTCGGCGGTTTGAGGCACAAAGGCGATCTGCTCTTCGGAGCCATCATAGAGCAGGTTTTTATTCTGATCCTTGATCGCCACAATTTTAAATGCTTTATCCGGAAGGTAGTTAAAGGCAAAGCGTCCCTGCTCATCCGTACGGATCAGGTACAGGGGCTTCTCCTTATAGATGATGCTATCGGCGGAAGCGGCGGGATATAATCCCACAAGCACCTGGGCCGCTGCTTTTTTATCCATGGCGTTTTCGATGGCGCCTCTCAGCTTCAGGCTGTCGATGGTAGAACCTGTACTAAATACGTACTCGAAGTTGGGCAGGTTATTCGATTCCCTCAGATCGACGATCGCATTTCCGAAGGATAATTTATACGTCGTATTCGGGAGCAGCGCTTCATTGAATTTCACCTTCACCTTTTTGCCGCTTGCTTCGATCTCCGGAAATTGTTTGGTCTGAGGCGTGATCACGAACTGGTTCATCACATCCTTTAAGGTAATGTACTCATCAAAGGTCAGTTCAATCGTTTTCGGCTGCACATTAAGGCTGGCATTGGCGGGAACAGCTTTCAACAGCTTCGGGGCTTCGGTATCTTTTTTTCCTCCGGTGAGGGGGGTGATCTGCGCGCAGCGAACGCACAGCAGAAGCATACATATATATAGGAGTAGCTTTGGCAATTTTTCTTACAAAGAAAGTGATTTTTTGCAAGATTCTATTTTTTGACGATCATAATAAATCTAAAACCTCTTTCTGCAGGCATCAAACTGAAAAGCATGAATATTGGATAGAGAGCTGACTTGCTTTGTTTTTTAAATTTTGGGCGTGCCCGACTATGTCATTCAGACGGGCGTGCCCGTCCCGAAAGGAACCGGGACGGGGCCAGGCTATCACTGCAATCTTTTACTCCACTGCGTTATGTAAAAGGATTTCCGTTCTATCCTTCACGCAGGCTTAACTCAGATATAAGCTGAGGCTCTATGCATCGTGCAGGCTGCGCCAGGGATGGAGCCATTGTCTGAGCTCCTTTATTCCTCACGCCGGGGCGTGAGGAATAAAGAGCGAGTGGTGACAGCCCGCCCGGGCGCCCAAATAAACTTATGAAAACGAATTGATCTCATCATACACCGGGCTATCGGCTTTTGCAATTCACTCCCGCAAAGAGGTGTCAAAAAAATTCAAAAAAAATACTTTCAATTTATTTTGAAAGTTGTGAAACAATGCTTACCTTTGATCCGGAATACAGATCATGAAGTACAACGAAGGAAAAGACAAGTTCATACAGGCCTGGGGAACGCTGGCCAGCAGCTGGGGAATCAGCCGCTCCATGGCGCAGGTGCATGCCCTGCTGCTCATCAGCCCCGATTCGCTTTCTGC
Source organism: Hydrocarboniphaga daqingensis (assembly GCA_943362175.1). GTDB lineage: Bacteria > Bacteroidota > Bacteroidia > B-17B0 > Aurantibacillaceae > UBA4416. Next base: position 88,909 of record CALRIU020000022.1, read on the forward strand.
GGAAGAGGTGATGGAAGATCTGAAAATTTCACGCGGCAGTGCCAACATGAACCTCCGCGACCTTATCGACTGGGGCCTTGTGTTCAAAGAACTGGTTCCGGGCGAGCGCAAGGAATTCTTCTATGCCGAAAAAGACATTTGGAAAGTAGCCAAGCAGATCATCAACGAGCGCCGGAAACGCGAGATCGAGCCGATCCTGGCTCTGCTCGAAGAGTTGAAAAAAGTGGAGGGAAACAAAAGCGATAAAAAACACAAAGCCTTTATCGATACCGTGAGCAACCTGGAAAGTGTGGTGGATAAAGCCGATTTTGCCCTCACCCGCGCCATTAAGCTGGATGAGAATGCCCTGGTGGGTGTATTATTCAAACTGTTCAAGTAAAAAATTTACTTATATG